>JAVBVD010000053.1:0-46468 GCA_031554635.1 Bacteroides sp. | reverse complement strand
TCACCCTGGTCGCCTACGTTAGCCGAGCAGTGCATAGAAGCCATACCCTTCAAAGGCAGGTAGTAGTTCATCATAGCAAACATACCCTTCTTCATTTCACCACCGTACCAAGTACCGCCGATGATTTGTTCTTTCTGAGTAAGGTTGAATACAACAAATACTTCTGAGTTCAACTTTTGTTCTTTCCAGTTCGGGTTAGTGATCTTAGAAGAGTTGAATACAGTGAAATCGGGTTCGCCGAAGTGTTCAAGTTCGAACAAAGACGGACGGATGAACATATTGGTTACGAAGTGAGCTTGCCATGCAACTTCCATGATGAAACGTACTTTCATACGAGTATCCGGGTTGGTTCCGCAGAATGTATCAACTACATAAAGCTTCTTGGCAGTGTTCAATTGTTTGAGAGACAAAGCTTTCAGGTCGTTCCAAACTGCAGTTTCAACTGGCTTGTTGATGGTGCCGTCCCACCAGATGGTGTCTTCGGTTACAGAATCTTTTACGATGTAACGGTCTTTAGGTGAACGTCCTGTAAAGATACCAGTCTTCACTGATACAGCTCCTGTTGTAGTCAGTTCTCCTTTTTCATATCCTTGGTTTGAAGGATCCATTTCAGCCTGAAACAGCTGTTCGTAAGTAGGATTGTGTACAACGGCAATGTCATTGCTGATACCGTACTTGCTTAAATCTAAATTTGCCATTTTCGTTTGAATTAATTTAAATTGGTATATTATAGTTTATTGTATCACTTCGTAATTAAAATGCGGGGTTAAAGAAACACCCTTTCTGAAAACCGAGTACAAAAGTAATACTTTCTTTGGAAACAAGTGTCTCGCTTTGGTGAAGATTTTCTATAATTCGAATTCTTTTATAAATCAATAACAATATCTGCTACCTGAATGTTGCAAATCCAGATATTATCCTTTACTTTGTACCAGTTTGATTTATCGACAAATATACATAATACGTACTACGTAGATGAAAATTATTGACTTTAGTAAAAGCAACTCCATACTGAACCAATACGTATCGGAGATCAGGAATGTGGAGATACAAAACGACAAACTGCGTTTTCGTCGCAATATTGAGCGGATTGGAGAAATTATGGCTTATGAAATAAGCAAGTCGTTGTCTTATTCTGCAAAAGATATACAGACTCCATTGGGTATTGCATCGGTAAGCACCCCGGATAATCAATTGGTGCTGAGTACCATTCTTCGTGCCGGACTTCCTTTTCATCAGGGTTTCCTGAATTATTTCGATAATGCCGAAAATGCGTTTGTTTCTGCTTACCGGAAGTATAAGGATACACTGAAATTCGACATCTTTATTGAATACATCGCCTCGCCGTGCATCGATGGAAAGACGCTGATCATTGTCGATCCGATGCTGGCTACCGGAAGCAGTATGGAACTGAGTTACCAGGCCATGCTCACCAAAGGACAGCCGGCCGAAATCCATGTGGTGTCGATCATTGCCAGCCAGCAAGCGGTGGACTATGTCCAACGGAAACTTCCGGCTGATAAAACGACTATCTGGTGTGCGGCCATCGATCCGGAGATCAATGAACATTCCTATATTGTTCCCGGTTTGGGCGATGCCGGTGATCTGGCTTTCGGAGAGAAAGAATAGGAAAAATATGGTTTTTTTTTCATCTTTTCCTTTATTAATCGGCGTTTTATGTGTTCTTTTTATAAAAGAACTGTATTTTTGCAGGGAATAATTGCAAAGTTCTGAAAATTGACTATATTTGCATATAGCATTCAAACTGTTGTAAATTATGAACGGGTTACTGAGGGTGATTGAATGAAAACCTCATGTAAAACCTTGTGAAAAGAATATAAAAGTATTGGCATTAAACCATGGGTGGCAGGAGGCATAAAGATGCTGGATCAGCCATCTCATTTCGAAAAAAAGTATAGGAATAATTACCCCCGTACTTTTTTCTTTCCCGACAGTGGGCAAGACCAGTTAGTGAATCCTCGCTTGAATGAGAAATCATTCGGGCGGGGACTTTTTTATATGGAAAAAGTAGCCTTTTAGGCTTTGTTTTTCAATGATTCGAAGATTTGTACATGTAAACAGATGATTTTTGCATTCCACCAAAGAGATAAGAAGCTATTTTTGCGGCAGTAGACTTTTATGCGTAGAAGATTCTGTCAGACAGATCCGATGAAATGGAAGTCCGTCATACTAAAACACATATTTTATGATTCTTAAATTATTGTTATTTGCCGCCGTATTCGGATACGGGTGCAAAGAGGAGATACAAGTAGAGAGTGAAAAAGATAATGGAAGCAAAGAAGCTTTCGTGAATTACGGGGAAGTATTGGCTTTTCCGGGAGCGGAGGGCTTCGGCCGTCATGCTACAGGCGGACGGGGAGGAGAGGTTTACCATGTAACCAATCTCAAAGATTCCGGGAAAGGCTCTCTCCGCGATGCGGTAAGCAAACCCAATCGGATTGTGGTGTTCGATGTGGCGGGCATTATTGAGTTGAAGAGTGTGCTTGTCTTCTCGCCGAACCTGACTGTTGCAGGGCAAACGGCACCGGGCGACGGTGTGGTGCTGTATGGCGAACGGGTTTCTTTCAGCGGAGCGGATAACCTTATTTGTAGATACCTGCGCGTGCGTATGGGTACCAACGGCCCGGAGGGAAAAGATGCTGCCGGGGCATCTTCGGGAAATAATATGATCTTCGACCACTTATCGGTGTCGTGGGGGCGCGATGAGAATTTCTCTATCAATAGCACTACTGCGCGCAACATTACCATACAGAATTCTATCATGGGGCAAGGATTGCAAAACCACTCTTGTGGGGGATTGATCCAGACTTCAATGGAGAATGGTATTACCTTGTTCCGCAATCTATACATTGATAATAAGACCCGCAACCCGAAGGTAAAAGGACTGAATCAGTTTGTGAACAACGTGGTCTATAACTGGGGAAACGGCACTGCGTACAACATGGGCGGTGACTCCAAAGGAGAATCGTTGACGACCATTGAGGATAATTATTTCATCACAGGACCGGTGAACAACTGGCAGAATGTGAGGCAGCAGGATGGAAGCATCCGTGTGGAGCAGGTTCGCATGTCGCCTTCGAAGCCTTTTGTCGGTGGTAATGCGTTGTTCAGCACTTACTTCAAACGAAACTACTACGATTTCGACAAGGACGGCACGCTGAATGGAGTGGAAATCGTTCCGGGAACCAATTGGGAGGAACACTGCGACGGCGCTCCGGCCTTTCTTGGTGCATGTCCCGAAAAGTTTATACCCATTAAACAGCAAACCGGTGCCGAAGAGGCGTATCAGTGGATTGTGCAGAAATGTGGCGCCAGCCTGCCTGTACGCGATGAAGTGGATCGTTTCATGATAGAAGAACTTACTTCATTGGGAAGTAAAGGTACCATCATACAGAACGAACAAGACACCCGGCAATACCCGTTGGGAGGACCCGGTAAGATTAAGACCGGTCAAAAACTGCCGGACAGCGACAATGACGGTATGCCCGATGTGTTTGAAGACAAGTATGGTTTAGATAAGAACGACCCTTCGGATGCCATGAAAATAGCGGGCAATGGGTATACAAATATTGAGAATTACATTTTTACACTGGATGCCCAACTTGACAAATAATCAAAAGAAATATGAATAAACTACTTTATATATTACCCGTTGTAGCGCTGATGGCCTGCAATCCGGGTAAACAAGCTCCGATCGACCGTGAGGCATTGCTTGCCCGCAACAATCCTCAGAATGTTGCATTCGATACCTTGGCTTCGCTCTCCGTCGGTAATGGGGAGTTTGCCTTTACAGTAGATGCCACCGGTTTGCAGACTTTTCCCAATCTATATAGGAAAGGTGTTCCTCTGGGTACCCAAAGTCAGTGGGGATGGCACAGCTTTGACAATCCCAACGATTACCAACCGGAAGAGGTCTGGAAAGAGTTCGACTTTGGTCGTGGACATAAAGAAATATATTCCTGCCAGTTCAAAGAACGCGATCGTAAGCAGGATGCCTGTAACTGGCTGCGTGTGAATCCGCATCGCTTGCATCTGGGTGTGATAGGGCTTGAACTGGGCGACAGTGTGAAGACGACGGATATTTCAGGTATCAAGCAGAGTCTCGATCTCTGGAAAGGACAGATCAACAGTCGCTTCAATCTGAATAACCAGACATTCGAGGTGCAAACGGTTTGCCATCCGAACCGGGATTTGATCTCTGCCTGCATCGCCAGCGCTGCGCGTGCAGGTATCAACCTCCGTTTCCCTTATCCCACAGGTGGTCATGCCGATGATGCCTGCAATTGGGAGGCCAACGACAAACATTCAACAGAAGTGATCCGGCAGGATGCTCAAAGTGCCGTGCTGAAACGTACCCTGGATGAAACAACCTACTACGTGACTCTTTGCTGGGAAGGCAAGGCTGCTCTGACCGAGAAGTCGAAGAACTACCTCGTTCTGAAACCGGAAGAAGACAAACTGGCATTTTCTTGTGAGTTTACTGCCGAAGAACCGGCGACTGCTAAAGCGATGTCTGCATTTGCGGAAGCTTCTTCCTCCAGTGAAACGTACTGGACAAACTTCTGGAAGAAGGGAGGAATGGTGGACTTTTCTCATTGCAAAGACCCGCGCGCCAAAGAATTGGAACGACGCGTGGTGCTGAGCCAATACCTGCTTGCCATTCAATGTGCCGGGAGCACACCCCCGCAGGAAACGGGACTGACTTATAACTCCTGGTACGGAAAAATGCACCTGGAAATGATCTGGTGGCACCAATCCTGGCAGGCGCTTTGGGGACATCCCGAATTGCTGACCCGTACATTGGGGTGGTATGGAGAGATAGAGCCCGCTGCCCGTCAGATAGCCCAACGCCAGGGCTTCGACGGTGTGCGCTGGATGAAGATGACCGATCCGAGCGGCATGGAGGCACCCTCCAATACCGGCAGTTTCCTCATTTGGCAACAGCCGCACTTTATCTACCTGGCAGAACTTCTTTACCGGGCCAATCCCAATGACAGCATTATAAACAAGTACAATCATCTGGTACAGGAAACAGCCAAGTTCATGTACTCTTTTGCTACTTACGACGAGTTTCATAGCCGTTTCATCCTGCAAGGAGCCATTCCTGCTCAGGAGACTTTACGGGCCGCTACCACCATCAACCCCCCGTTCGAACTGTCCTACTGGCATTACATCATGCAGACCGCACAGAAATGGCGGGAACGTGCCGGTGAGAAGCGCAACCTGCAATGGGATGAACTGATCGACAAACTCTCGCCGCTGGCCTACAACGACGATTGCTTGTACCTGGCCTCGGAAGATGCGGTGGATACCTATACGGATATCCGTTTTACCAGCGATCACATGGCTGTGCTGGGCTCCGTCGGTATCCTGCCCATGAATAAACTGATACGTGCCGACTATATGAAAAATACCCTCCACTGGGTATGGGATAACTGGAACTGGGACAAAACCTGGGGATGGGACTACCCGATGACCGCCATGAATGCCACCCGGCTGGGAGAACCGGAGAAAGCAGTTGACGCCTTGCTGATGGATAGACAAAAGAATACATACCTGGCCAACGGACACAATTACCAGGATGCACGTCTGCGTTGCTACTTGCCGGGTAACGGTGGTCTGCTTACCACTATTGCCCTGATGTGTGCCGGTTGGGATGGTTGCACGGAGACGAATCCGGGCTTTCCGAAGGATGGAAACTGGGATGTACGCTGGGAAGGACTGACTCCCATGCCGTAATGTGGACTCACGATTGCTTGGCTGAAAAGCGCAGCTAATGTTAAGAATAAAATATACTGTTTGTTTCTGTGCTTTTCTTACTTTCTTTGTTTTATCTTTGTCGGTGTTAAGGATGATTTGAAACACACCAACAAAACCATCTATGGGAAGTTTGGCCCAAGAACCCAGTTAGAGAAAATGCGAATAAGCAAACGATAAATGAGAAACAGAATTAGATTTGTCCTATTGTTATTGCTGGCAATCATAACGTTGCCGACACAGGCTTCCATGAACATCCGTTCGGGGCAGCTGAATACTGTCAATGGACTGGCCGATAACTCTGTCCGCCAGATTTACCAGGACAACAAGGGATTTCTATGGATGGCTACACTGAACGGACTGAGCCGTTATGACGGCAATTCCTTTGTGAACTTCTATCCCCGGGGCAATGCCGGAATCTCATTGGTCGATCATCGCATCAGAAGTCTGGTGGAAGATAAGAATGGATTCTTGTGGATCAATACCTATGCCGATGTGTTCAGCTGTTATGATTTGAAGAGCAATCATTTTGTCGATTTCTCCGGACCGGAATCATCCCCCTTGCATTACAGAGATATTCTTATCCAGAAAGATGCGGTCTGGTTATGGGGAAAGACCGACGGCTGCATCCGGATTGCTTACAATGATGGACATTTCTCGTCTGAGACATTCAATACAAGCAGTAAAAAACTCCCTACAAACAATATTCGTTTCGTTAAAGAAGATAAGACAGGTGGCGTGTATATAGCTACTGAACAAGGCCTGTTTTTTTGGAACAAAGGAGAGCTGAAGTGCCTCTGCCCCGATAAGTTTTTCATGAGGTCTGTCTCATATAAAGATTCTCATGCTTTTTTCTCTCAGAACGGGGAGATATGGGCGTACGATGCCAATAAGGTTTTCCGGAAAATAGGAGAATTATCATCGGTTATGTACAAGCCGGTTGTGACGGATATACTGAATATCGGGTCGGAATGCTATATTTTCCATACGACGGGGTGCCATGTTTTCGACCTGAAAAACCATCAGATAAAACGGGCTGGTCCTGCATTGGATATCCCTAATGGGGTGGTTATTACAGACAACCGGGATAATTACTGGGTGCACAACCGGACCGGAAAACTTCACTATGTCAATTCCGTATCCGGAAAAACCAAGGTGTTCTCACTCATGCAGGAAGGGAACGCAGGCTTTATGCGCCGGGAACAATACCACATCTTGCACGACTCGCGTGATATTATTTGGATGACCACCTATGGTAACGGACTTTTTGCCTATAATCCCCAAACGGATCAGCTGCAACATTTTACGGCGGATAGAGACCGTTCCTCCTACATCGGTTCCAATTTCCTGCATTATATCATGGAAGATCGTTCGGGAAGTATCTGGGTCAGTTCCGAATTCAGCGGAGTATCTCACCTGAGTATTCTCAATGAAGAAGCCATACGGGTTTTTCCCGAAAGCGTTGAAAATACCAGTCTGAACACAGTACGTATGGCTACCCGGATAGCCGACGGAAGCATCTGGCTAGGCACCCGTAACGGCGGACTTTTCCAATATACCCCCGATCTGACTGTTCAGAAAGAGAGACGTCATAGCAATGTCACCACTTGCGCCGTATTTGAAGATGCGGAAGGAGAGATGTGGGTTGGAACGCGTGGCGAAGGGCTTTATGTCGGCGGTAGGCAGTATGAACATTCCCAGTCTCATCCGGAATCACTTTCTAACGATATTATTTTCTCCATCTTGCAGGATACGAAAAAGAGAATGTGGATCGGTACTTTCGGTAGTGGAATCGAATGGGCCATTCCCGGGAAGGATGGATATACATTCAGGCATTTCTTGAATGGCGAATACGGGCAACGTTGGATTCGTACCCTGATAGAGGACCGGAATGGCTGGATATGGGCTGGTACAAGCGGAGGAATTTTCGTGTTTCATCCGGACAGCCTGATTGAGAACTCCAGGAATTATTATAGTTACAATGTTTCTGACGGACATTTGCGGAGTGACGAAATCCGATCCATTATGCAAGATAGCCAAGGAAGGGTGTGGGTAGCCGAGTCCGGAGCAGGTTTCAGCATATGTACACTCGGACAGCCTTATGGGAAACTGGCTTTTACTCACTACGATACCAGTGATGGGTTGGTAAACAGTAAAGTGCAGGCTTTCGCGGAAGATGCTCAGGGCATGATCTGGATCTCTACCGAGTACGGCATCAGCCGTTTTAACCCGGAAGCCGGAACATTTGAGAATTATTTCTTCTCGGATTTCATGCCGGACAATGTGTATAGTGACAATTGCGCCGTTATTCTGGAAGATGGACGCTTGGCTTTCGGAACCAGTCAGGGGTTGGTCGTTATCAACCCGGAGAATGTGAAAAAGAATCAGAATATGGCTTCTATTACTTTCACGGACCTGAAACTGAATGGTATTTCCGTACGTCCGGGAGATGAGGATTCTCCGTTACAGATGACATTGGCCTATGTTCAGGCCGTGCAACTGAAGCATTACCAGAACTCCTTTGCTGTAGAATTTTCCACCCTGGATTATTCTGATTTCGATCTTCCCAAGTTCAGCTATAAACTGGAGAACTATGAAGAGGGGTGGAGTCTTCCTGCCACGCTGAACTTTGCCGCTTATAAAAATCTCTCTCCGGGTACGTATTACCTGCACGTCAAAGCCTGCAACGCAGCCGGTGTGTGGGGGAGTCAGGAAGCTGTGCTGGAAATTGTGGTCACTCCTCCATTCTGGGAAACTCCCTGGGCTTTCCTGATTTATACCATTTTGGCTATTGTTCTGTTGTATGTGGTTTTTCGTACGATCCGCAATATGAACTCCCTGCGAAACAGGATCATGATTGAGAAGCAGCTGACCGAATATAAATTGGTTTTCTTTACCAATATCTCTCATGAGTTCCGTACTCCGCTGACACTGATTCAGGGAACCCTGGAAAAGATACAGCGTATCCAGAATATGCCCCGCGATGCGGTGAAACCGTTGCATATCATGGATAAGAGCACCCAACGCATGTTGAGGCTCATCAACCAATTGCTGGAGTTCAGGAAAATGCAAAACAACAAATTGGCGCTCTCCCTGGAGGAAACGGATGTGATTGCTTTTCTTCAGGAAATATTCCTGAGTTTTGACGACGTATCGGAGCAGAAGAATATGACCTATCGTTTCTTGCCGTCGGTTAAATCGTATAAAATGTTCATCGACAAAGGAAAATTGGACAAGGTGATTTATAATTTGTTGTCGAATGCCTTTAAATATACTCCTGCCCGTGGAACTGTTATTTTCTCCGTACAAGTGGACGAATCCAGGAAGATGTTGCAGATACAGGTATCTGATACGGGAGTCGGTATTCCCAAAGAAAAGCAAAATGAACTTTTCAAGCGTTTCATGCAAAGTAGCTTCTCGGGCGATAGCATTGGTGTAGGGCTGCATTTGAGTCATGAACTGGTATCGGTACACAAAGGTACAATCATGTATGCGGAGCAAGAGGGTGGCGGATCGATCTTTACGGTTTGCATTCCGACAGAGAAAACAGTGTATGCCGAGAGTGATTTCTTGGTATCCGGCAATGTGTTGTTGGAAGAATCGGACGATTTCATCGGTTATTTGTCAAACCCAGCCGAAGGATTGCAGGAAGCATCCCCGACAATGATGCCCCTGAATAAAAGGAAAGTATTGATCATTGAAGACGATCCGGATATCCGCGTCTTGCTGGAAGAGGAAATCGGTGCTTACTTCGAAGTGGAAACTGCGCCTGATGGGAATTCAGGATTTGAAAAAGCCCAGGTAAGCGATATAGACCTGATTATTTGTGACGTATTGATGCCGGGCATGAATGGCTTTGAAGTCACCAGGCGGTTAAAGGCCGATTTTGCGACCAGTCACATCCCTATTGTCTTATTAACTGCCCTTAGTTCTCAAGAGAAGCAGATGGAGGGATTTGATGCCGGAGCAGATGCGTATATCTCCAAACCTTTTAGTTTCAGGTTCTTATTAATGCGTGTATTCCGGTTGATAGAACAACGGGAGAAACTGCGGGAGAAATTCTCCCGGGAACCGGGTATTGTGCACGAAGCCATCTGTTCTACTGTCCGCGATAAAGAATTTGCTGAGCGGCTAACCATTGTGCTGGAAAAGAACATGAATCGTTCGGATTTCTCCATCAAGGATTTTGCCCAGTTGATGAAGCTGAGCCAGACTGTATTTTATACCAAAGTACGCGGCATGACAGGTTACTCGCCTGTGGAATATTTGCGTATTGTCCGTTTGAAGAAAGCCGCCGAACTTTTGTTGACGGCTGACATGACAGTGTCCGATGTGGCTTATGGAGTCGGCTTTAATGATCCGTTGTATTTTAGTAAATGTTTCAAGATCCAATTTGGAATGTCTCCTTCTGTCTTTCAAAAAGAAGGAAGAAAGGAACCTCAAGCATAACTCTCATTCTTTGTTCATATATGGACCAATCAATTTTTACTCCTTTTTCTTACTTCTATAAGTACTGCCGGTATTGTTTCATTCAGTACGTTTTTGATGGATATATTATCATTAGAAGATTCTTACATATAATCAGATGATTTGTACATATCCCGAATGCTACATGCGAATAACTTTGCGGCTGTGATTGCTTGTATATCAATACACAAAGCTGGCAAGATAATTTAATGTCAAAACAAATAGCGTTTCAGGCAGAAAGACGAGTCTGCTTGTTTACGGAATTATTATTTTATGTAGTGGACTGTAGCGAGAATATATGTAGTTTGATCTTGACAAAATATTAATTATTTATTATTATTATGAAGAACATTTCATTTGTTAAAAGAATGCTTTGGATGTTATTCGTGCCTCTTCTCATGCTTTCGTGCGAAGATAAAATGAAAGAACATTACGAAGTTCCCGATTGGCTGAAAGGAAGCGCCTGGGAAGTATTAGACAGTAAGAAGGATTATACGATTTTCCTGGAGGCAGCCGAAAAAGCCGGTTATCGCCCCATCCTGGAAGGTAAGAGTATTCTTACTGTTATGGCTCCGAACGATGCGGCTTTTGCAAGTTACTTACAGAAAACCGGTCACTCGAGCATCAGCGACCTTAGTGCCAGTGAACTGAAGAAGCTCATTGGTTTTCATCTTCTTTATTACTCCTACAATACGGGGATGATGATTAACTTCCGTCCGGAAGGCGACGGTAGTACCGAAGATCAAAAGGAAACAAGAGCCGGTTTGTACTACAAATTCCGTACCCGGAGTAGCAACACCCCATCCGTAGAACTCAATCCGGCAACCGGCCGGGATGTGACTGTGTACCATCTGGAACGTTTTATTCCGGTATTCTCGTACAAATTCTTCCAAACCAAAGGCATCGATGCCAAAACTAATTACGAATATTTCTATCCGAATACAACTTGGAAAGGAAATACAGGTTTCAATGTTTCGAATGCAGCCGTCGATGAATACGGCATTATGGCCGATAACGGGTACATTTATGCCGTTGATCAGGTATTGGAACCGTTGGAAACTATTTACACGGAGTTGAAGAGCAGAAACAATTATTCGGTATTCTTTAATTTGTATGATTCATACAAGGCGTATGAGTACGATGCTACGTTGACTAAAGACTATGGTTCCACGATCGGAGCCGATTCGCTGTTCTTACACAAGCACACCAATCTGCCGCCGATTGCCATGGAATGGCCGATATCTGATTATAGGGCGGTTCATACACTGGCGTATACTTCATACAGCGTGTTTGCTCCCTCTAATGCGGCTTTGAACGGATTCTTTACCCAATATTGGGGCAAGGGCGGATATGCTTCTTTGGATAAGGTAGATCAGTTGGTAATGAAATACCTTCTTATGCAATATGTATATCCGGGATCGGTTGTATTTCCGGATGAAATCAAAAAAGGCATCAAGAATGGATATGACGCTAAGATCGAGTTCGATCCGGCAGGCGTAACCGATAAGAAGATGTGTGTGAATGGTAGCTTCTACGGTATTAACTCACTCATCACACCTGCCCTGTTTGCTTCTGTGGTAGGTCCGGCATTCCAATACAAGGATTTCTGTAACTATCTGTATATGCTGGATGGATCGGATCTGTTACTCTCCTTGGTTTCAACCGATACCAAGTTTATCACGCTGGTTCCGTCGAACAGTCAGTTGGAGAGTGCAGACATTCACCTGAAAACATACACCACTGGTAAGGTACTACAAAAAACGGGTGAGGATGGTGGCTTTGCCGACATTAGCAGCTCGGAAATGCAACGGGTGGTTAATATGCATGTTTCCAACAGTGCGACTGCTTTCAAAACGAGTGGCACACAGGTATTCCCTACTCAAATTCCCTTCAACTACTGGTTTATCAAGGACGGTACCATCACAAGTAGCGGCGAGTTTACCCAATACATCAATCCGGAATACCATGAAAGTCCGTTTGTTACTTTCAAAGAACTCGTTAACGATACTCCATGGAGCAACGGTCATTCGTATGAATACAAGGGCAGCACCATCTTCCGTTCTGAGTCTTCCGATGGTTTGAAGTACTCGCTTTCCATCTGTAACGATAGCCGCTATCCTTACTATCTGTTTTCTCAGTTGTTGAAAAAAGCCGGTCAGGTGACGGCGGAGAACTCCATCAAAATGTTGAACGGACGTTTTGTCGCTTTTATCCCTACTAATGAGGCTATTAAGAAAGCGTTGGCCGACAAAACTATTCCGGGTGTTACCAATGGCGGCGTAGATGCAAGTGGTGCATTGACTGGTACCTACAACGCAAACGTATTGGCGGGTTATTTGAACTCTTATTTTATAACCTCCGAATTGAATGTACTTACCACTTACCCTTATCTGGGCTCTCCGATGAAGAGCGGGGAATATATGACCCCGGGAACATTCCCAATCCTGAAGTACACGGATAATGGTACTAGTTTAAATGTACAGATGAATGGACGTACTGCAACAGGAACTACGATTTCAGATTACTTCAGTTTTCCGTTTGCCTTTGAAGACGGATGCTTCCATTTGATCGATGCAACCCTTTGATAAAAATACGATTATGAGAATATTAAAATACATGCTTATTGCAATGCTTCTTTTGGGCACAGGAGATGCGTTTGCGCAGACGATATTGTCTGGTAAAGTGACAGAAGATATAGGTGGAAAGCAAGAACCGATAACGGGGGCGAACGTCAACATCGTCAATAACCAGAATCGTTCGTTGGGAGGTGCCATCTCGGACCTGACCGGTGTTTATAACATCAAGATACCCGCCAATGAGAAGGACTTGACCATTGTGTACTCTTTCATCGGTATGAAGACCAAGAAAGTGAAATATACGGGCCAGAAAACATTGAACATCGTTCTGGAATCGAATGCGGAAATGCTTTCCGAGGTCTCGGTTGTAGCCCGTAAAATTGAACGCAACAGTATGGGAATCAGCCAGAAAGAACAAGTGTCGGCTACCCAACGCGTGAAAATGGACGACCTGATAGCAACTACACCGGTATTTACGGTAGAAGAAGCACTGCAAGGTCAATTGGGTGGTGTGGACGTTATCACCGGTGGTGGTGACCCGGGCGCCAAGAGTACTATACATATTCGTGGTACAAGTTCACTGAATGCCTCTTCCGAACCTTTGATCGTTATTGACGGAGTACCTTACTCAACGAGCATTGACGAAGATTTCGACTTCTCGACTGCTAATAACGAAGATCTGGGAGCCTTGTTGAACATTGCTCCGACCGATATTGAAACGATCGAAGTATTGAAAGATGCTTCTGCCACCGCTATCTGGGGTACCAAAGGAGCCAATGGTGTTTTGATGATTACCACCAAGAGAGGTGCTACGGGTAAAACCAACTTCTCCTTTTCATCCAAATTTACCGCCAAGATTGAACCTTCCAGCATTCCTATGCTGAGTGGTAACGAATATACAGCCTTAATGCAGGAAGCCATCTGGAACAGTGCCAACTACGTAGGTATGGAAAAAGCAAGTTCTTACCTGTCTCTGTTATTCGATACACCGGAAATCGGGTATAATACAGACTGGCAGTATTTTAACGAGTACAATCAAAATACCGACTGGTTGAAGGAAGTACGTCAGACAGGTCTTACCTGGGACAACAACTTCTCCATGAACGGAGGTGGTGAGAAGGCCAACTATCGTTTCTCATTGGGCTATCTGACCGACGGAGGTACTACCATCGGTACGCACATGAACCGTTTGAATACATCATTGACCATCGACTACCAATTCTCCAAGAAATTGAGATTCGGTGCCGACTTCTCTTACTCGGAAACAGATACGGACGGCAGTTGGGCCAATGTACGTAGCGAAGCTTTCACCAAGATGCCCAATAAGTCGCCCTATTGGATGGACCCGACAACGGGCGAGCGTACTTCTCAATACTTCTCACGGCAAACCGGTTTCGAGAACGCTTTCGTAGGCGATGGCGACAAGTCGAAATACTACAACCCGGTAGCCATGGCGAAGGAGGGGAAAAACAATACTATCCAACGGGAAGAAAAGATTACGTTCCGTGCCGATTACCAGATTATTCCGGGCTTGACTTACAAAGGATGGGCGTCTATGAACATGCGTTCCACCAAGAACCGTAAGTTCTTGCCTCAGGTGGCAACAGGAGTTGTATGGACCGATAAATTTGCCAATCAAAGTACTGACGCGGTTTCTGATAAGTTGTCGCTGCAAACAGAAAACAAGTTGATATTTACCAAGAACTGGAACAACAAGCATAACTTGATTGCCAACGCACTGATTCGTACTTCCCAGACCCAACAGTCGAGCTACTCGAGTGTTACCTCCGGTAATGCTTCCGCGGGACTTTCCGATCCTATCATTGGTAGTTCGGTGGAGGGTATCGGTTCCGGTGAATCGGAAGTACGCAGCGTCTCCGGTATCGGTTTGGTAAACTATACCCTGCTGGATCGCTACATCATTCAAGGATCTATGAATGCCGAAGGAAACTCGGCCATGGGTAAATCCAAACGTATGGGATATTTCCCCGCGGGAGGTCTTTCCTGGAACGTACAGAACGAACCTTTCATGGAGAAAGTGGAATGGCTGGACGAATTGAAGTTCCGTTTCAGTGTCGGACAAAGCGGTAATGCGCCGAGTGGTTCCTCTATCTATCTGGGTGCGTTCAGCTCTTTGGGCGATTATATGGACATGAAGGCCATCCAGCCTGTACGTATGCAGCTCGACAACCTGAAATGGGAAACCTCTACCGAGTACAACTACGGTCTCGATTTGGCATTCTTCAGACACAGACTGAAATTCACCGTCGAATATTATCAGAAATATGTGAAAGACCTGTTGCAGAAGGATGTGGATGTTCCTGCCTCTACCGGGTACGCTACAATTAAGTATTACAACTCCGGTGAACTGACCAACAAAGGTTGGGAGTTCCGTACCGATGTTATGATGATAGACAAAAAAGACTGGAAGCTCAGTGGTTACATCAACTTGAGCCGTAACCTCAATGAGGTGACTAAGTTGCCGGATAATATGGCACAAGAGAACTATAGCTTCGGTAATGGTAATTACGCCATACGTATTGAAGAAGGACGCCCGGTCGGTTCGTTCTACGGTTACCGCTACAAGGGAGTTTACCAGAACAAAGACGCAACGTATGCCCGTGACAAGGACGGAAACATCATGAACGATGTCAAGGGAAGCCCGATTGTGATGAAGAATGGTACCTCTCCTGTATATCCGGGTGACGCCATTTACGAAGACATTAACCACGACGGTGTAATCAATGAATACGACATCGTGTATCTGGGTAACTCCAATCCGATCCTTACCGGAGGTGCCGGTCTTACACTCAGATGGAAACAAGTGACTGCCAGTGTTACCTTCCATGGCCGTTTCGGTCAGAAGCTGGTGAACACGGCCCGTATGAACAACGAATCCATGTACAATAAGAACAACCAGAGCCGTTCCGTATTGAAACGCTGGAGAAACGAAGGAGACGATACGGACATCCCGCGTGCACTGTACGGCTTGGGTTACAACTACCTGGGTTCCGACCGTTTCGTGGAAAACTCTTCTTACCTGCGTTTGAAATCGATCTCGGTTTCGTACAGCTTGCCGAAAGCCATGCTTCGCCAATGGGGTTTCAACAGTGTAAGCGTGTTTGCAACCGGATATGACCTGTATACCTGGACGAACTATACCGGACAAGACCCGGAAGTGGCACCTCCCAGCAAGGCTACTGCCTATGCACAGGACAAAGCAACTACTCCTTGCTCCATCCGTTTCGCAGCAGGTATTAACATGAACTTCTAAGAGAATATAGTATGAAAAAGATAATATATATATTTTTAATAGCAGCCGGTGTGCTGACAAGCAGTTGCAGCGATTGGCTCGATGTGTTGCCTAAGAATGAGCAGGTAACGGACAAATTCTGGAAATCAAAGGAAGATGTGGAGGCCGTACTTGCGTCCGGGTATTTCTACATGCGCAAGGCTACTCCGCTGATCATTGATTGGGGAGAACTGCGTGGGGCGTCTGTCATTACTCCTGTTATCGATAAAAGAAGCAAGTTGCAATCTTTCCAGATGGAAGCCAACTCGGATTTTTGCAAGTGGGATGTCTTTTACCAGACAATCAACATGGCCAATTCGGTCATCGCGTATGCTCCCAGTGTCATGACGGAAGACGACACGTATCTGGGACCGCTCATGAACTCTCATTTGTCTGAGGCTTATTTTATGCGTGCCTTGATGTATTTCTATTTGGTGCGCAACTTTAGGGAAGTTCCTTTGGCGCTCAGACCGTATGTCGATGACTCGGCTCCTTATGAGTTGGCAAAATCGTCGGAATCGGAAATCATTGCACAAATCAAGAAGGATATCCAGGATGCCCTGGCTACCGGAGCAGCCAAGGAAGCGTTCGACGGAGAACCTTGGGTAACGAAAGGTCGTGCCACCAAGTGGGCGTTGTACGCGTTGATGGCCGATGTATGCCTTTGGTCGGAAGATTATGACAATTGCATTATTTACGCCAACCTCCTGCTGGAAGCCGATGCAACGTTCCGTCCGGTATTTATTACCGAGTCGGCCCGCTGGTTCGAAATCTTCAATCCGGGGAACAGTAATGAGTCAATCTTTGAGTTGAACTGGGATTATGCTACTTACAATCAAACGAGTAACAGTCCTTCCAATTATTTCACTGTTCCGGCTACTACGACTACGATTCCTCAATATAGGTATAGCATGCCCATGTTGGCCCGCCTGAAGCAGGAAACCATAGATGTAGTAAGCACTAAGGACCCGGTAAGAAGCCTGTGGGGAGCCTACATCTGCGAGGTAGATGACTATATGACCGGAACACTTGGCTATGTGTTTAAGTATATGGGTGAGGGATTGGCCGACAGAAATGCGGTGCGCACCCAGAAAGATGCCAACTACATCATCTACCGCATGGCAGATGTGATGCTGATGAAAGCCGAATCGTTGGTGATGAAAGGCGAAGCTTCCTGGCCGGATGCGGTGGCTATTCTGAATAAGATACGCCTACGCGCCAACTTGCCCGATCTGGAGATTGACTTTACGGAGGTAGACGAACTGAAAATGATAGAGTATGTATTGAACGAACGCGACATGGAACTGGCAGCCGAAGGCAAACGCTGGTACGACTTGGTTCGCTTCGGGAAATGCAAGGACTATAAATATAAAAATGAGTTTATTGATGCAATCGTTTTAAACAATAATGTAACGAACTCAAGCTGGATCAAATCCGTGTTGAAAAATGACTGGGCTTGGTATCTCCCCGTGCATGATGATGAATTACAATCGAACAAGCTCTTGAAACAGAATCCTTATTATTCAAACAGTAGTAAATAATCTATTATGAAACACATAGAGAAATTTTTATTCTTGTTCCTCATCGTATTTTACTCTTGTGACGATCCGTATGAGAACACCACCTATCAGGTGTATGATGTGCACCCGGCTTCAACATACCTTGAAAGCCGCTCTGACGAGTTTTCAGAATGGATTTCCATTTTGAAATATGCCGATCTGTTCAATGCTATCAATCAGGCCACGGAGGTTTTTACCGTATTCGTTCCTGATAATAAGGCGGTGCAGGATTTCTATAAGAAGAAGGGAGTTGCTTCCATCAAGGAATTGGGATTTGATTATGCCCGCAATCTGGCACAATATCACATTATTGGCGATTCCATCGCATTGGAACAATTTATTGTAGGTGGAAAACTGGAGTCGAAAACACTGTCGGAAGACTACCTGACTGTTGCCTTCGGTGAGGGTGGTTTGAACGCACTGTATGTGAACGATGAAGCCAGAGTGACGGAGAGAGCCCTCCGGGTATCCAATGGATTCGTGTATGTGATGGATGCCGTGCTTAGTCCCCTGGTGGAAACGGCTTTCGAACGTATTACCGGGAATAGTGAACCGTGCAGCATTATGGAGGAGGCTATGAAAGTGACCGGCTGGAAAGACAGCTTGATGGTCATTGCCGATACAATCAAATTGGAATTAGGCGCCAAGCGTATCTATAAGCGTAGTTATACGGTATTGGGGGTGACGGATGCCACGTATGCCAAAGATGGGATCGGCAGTTTCGACGCGTTGAAATCGCTGTTGAATGCTGATAATGACTATACTAACCCCAATAATGCGTTGAACCGCTATGTGGCGTATCACATTCTGGAAGGTACGTATTACATGCAGGACTTGAACTCCTTTGAAGCAGGAACCTCCAAGAAACTGTGGTCAACCAAAGCACCCAATGAAATGGTACAGACTTCTTTGGAAGCAGACAAAAAGTTCTATGTCAACTTTGAAGAAACCGGTTTGCAGCTTGTTGCACCGACAGATGTCGTTGCCAAGAACGGTATCGTACATTTTGTCGATCATTACATGCCGGTATGGCAGCCCCAACCTGCTACCGTACTCTTCGACGTGTGCGACTATCCGGAAGTGCGTAGTTACATACAAACCAATGGTACTACCGGACAGACATACCAGATGCATGCTACTGCCGAATATCGTACAATGGTGAAAGATCTGTCGTGTTACAATGTGACCATTTCTGCATCAGGGCCCGGAGCAGCGTTGGGTACCTATGGATACGTGGACTACTTTACCGCAAAGAGTGCGGGTAGTAACTGGATCAATGCCAAGTATCACGATATGTTGATCCTGAACATTGGTTATATGGGCTCTATCTCCATGAAGACCCCGGCCATCATCAAAGGAAAATACAAAGTGACTTTGCAATACGGATATGCTACTTCACAGAATTTTATTCGTACTATGATTGACGGAAGCAACGGAGGACAAATGAAATTCTCTTTCGATGGCGAACATGCGATAACCATTTCCCCTTACACCACTATTCCATCCAGTGCACTGAATGTGTATCAGTATGTGGCGTATGAAGAATTGGAATTTACCACTACGACCTCGCACGATTTCAAGATCGTAGTAATGGACCCTGCTGCCAGCACAAATGGCAGTTACCGGCTCTACTTTGATTACTTGTTATTTGAACCCATAATCGACTAATACCATGAGAACAATAAAATTATTATCGGCAACGATTCTGACTGCTTGCTTGTGTGCATGCAGCAATGTTTGGGACGACCATTATAACCCAAAGGAAGATGTAGTGGATGGAACTAATATTCAGTCTGTTGCCATGACGGCTACTGAATTCCTGAAATCAGAAACTTCTTTGAGCTCTATGTACACCCTGTTCAGCGAAGCAGGAGTGATCGAAACCATGAGCAAGAAAGATCAGTTGTTTACGATTCTGGTAGTGCCTAATGGCGCTACCACCAATCAGGACGACAAAGACTACCTGGCAAAAACACATATCTCTGATATTGCCATTTCTCCCTCAAACCTCATCAACGGACAACGCGTCCTGATGTGGAACGGTAAATACCTGGAGGTGCAGAAAACGGAAACGACGACTGGTACTACCTTTGCGTTCAATGGTACAAAGGTGAAGAAAATCATTAAAACAATCAACGGATTCATTTATGAGTTGGAAGCATACGCATACGCTCCCAAATCAATGTATGAGTTTATTGCGGGATTGGACGATAGCTACTCGGTGTTCCGTGAAATGATCTTGTCGCGCAATCAAAAGACTTTCGACAAGAATGCCAGTATCCCTAAGGGAGTGGACAATACGGGAAGAACGGTGTACGATTCTATATTTACGATTACCAATCCGTACTTTGCAGCACAAGGTTTCGATATCATGTCCGAATCAGTGAATGCCACCGTATTGGTACCTTCCAATGCGGTAGTCAGTGAAGCATTGTCCAAGGCACGTGCCGACTTGAATAGCTGGGGCATGACACGCGTGGACTCTATTATAGAGAACTGGATATTCCAGGCAGCATTCTTTAACAAGAAATATTCCAAACAGGATTTTGAAGCCACTACGGATCTAACCTCTATCTTCAAAAAGCAATGGAGAACTACCATTCAGCAAGCGGACCTGGACAATCCGGTCGAGATGAGTAATGGTGTAGCTTACTACGTGAAATGGATGAAGATACCGACCAATGTGTTGATATTCCGTCTGAAAGATTACCTGCACTACTACGAGAAACTCAACGAGGCAGAAAAAGCGCTGTATTATGGGGAGACTAATCTGATCTTCGAAAAGTGTAATACCGATGTGACCGAGTGGTCGGGATGGCCGGGATATTTCCCGAATATCATCAACCGCGTGTTGATATACAAACACGCTGATCAAACAATCGATACCAGCGAACTGGCGTTCACTCCGTTCCAATTCAAGGACCACGGGAATGGTTTATACACGGTTGCTGCTTACAAAGTTCCACCCGGTGAATACGATCTTTGTCTGGGTTTCAAACAAAGTATCAAATGTGATATCGGTGTGTACTTTAACGATGTGCTGGTGACTAACATTACAGCTGCTAATCTCGCAACGACTACTTATCACTATGACCGTAATGGACAGGGCTATCCCGAAGGATACGATACCACCAAAGCTACCAATAGCAAGAAAGCCAATTACGACCGTGACGGAGGTAAGGCAGGGGTAGTAACCATTGGGGGAACCGTTCCGGCTGAAGTAAAGATTACGTTTAAGTTCAAAAGTTACGATGCCGAAGGAAGCCGCAGAGCTACTCTTCATCACTGGTGTCTGAAGCCTACAACGAACTGTTACTAATTATTGGAAGGAAACAAGATGAAAAATATCAAACATATATTTGCAACATTACTGCTTTTCCTGTTTGCTATCAATGCGTATGGACAGGGAAAACACAAGATTAGCGGTAAGATACTATCTTCGCTGAATACCCCTATCAAAGAGGCAGTTATCTCCATGCAGGGAGCCGAAAGCGTCAAAAGCAACGATGATGGGAGTTTTCAGATCGAATACAAAGGAGAAGCCACTCATCTTTCGGTTTGGGCGGCAGGTTATTATTCGGTGACCGAAAACCTGCGGGGACGCTCTCACATGGTGATCCTCATGACACCGGAGAACCAGTATAAATACAATGAGTCGTCTGTATTGCCTTTCCGGGCTGGAGAACAGAATCCGGAAAATACGGCGATGACCAACATTACCAAGAAGGACTTCACGCTCGGCCGACAGAAAATCGGTCAGGCGTTGATCGGTCAGGTAGCCGGTTTGAAGACAACTCCGGTAAGTGGTATGCCGGGCGAAGGTACCTACATGAACATGCGTGGTATTCGTTCACTGACGGCTACCAATGCGCCGCTTATTGTTATCAATGGAGTTCCTTATCTTCCGGATAGCCACGAGTCACAACTCATCAACGGGCTTTCGCGTGACATCTTCCAGGCTTACAACATCAACGATATACAGAATATTACGGTGTTGAAAGGCGCCGAGGCTTCTCTGTACGGTTCGATGGGTTCGAATGGGGTGATTCTGATCGAAACAGACGGAGCTTCTTCGGACGACCTTGAAACCAAGATCAGCTACTACGGACAATTCGGTTCTAGCTGGAACAACAAGCGGATACCTTTGCTCGAAGGGATGAACTACAAATCGTATCTGTCGGATGTCGGTATGAGTTACTACAGCAACATGGAGTCGTTCTTTAACAACTTCCCATTCCTGAGCAATCCGGATGGTAAATATGGTTACCTGTACAACAACAATACCAACTGGCAAGACGAGATTTACCAGAATGGATTCACTACCGATAACCTGTTCCGGGTAGAAGGTGGAGATGCTATTGCCAAGTACGACCTTTCACTGGGATATGCACAGGAGAACGGAGTGCTGAACAGTACCATGATGCAACGTTATCACACTCAGTTGAATACCAATATCCTGATCAGCAAGAAGGTGGAAATGTTTGCCACTGTAGGTTTGGCGTATATGAATGGCGACTTCCAGGAACAAGGTATGTCGTACGAAACCAATCCGTTGCTGGCTGCTTATACGCGCTCGCCGCTGCTGAGCCCGTTTAAGAAAGAAACCAGCGGATTGTATCTGCCCGATTATTCGACCTACTATTATGGTACTTGTATGAACATGGACTTTGCCACCAGCAACCCGTTGGCTATTGTCAATACACTCGATGCCAGTAACCGTCAGTACGATGTGAATGTCAAAGCCGGTCTTACCTATAAGATGCTTCCTAACCTGTCGCTGACAGGAACCGTAGGGGTGTTCTATAACTACAGCAACGAGCGCCTGTTCATTCCGGGTATGGATGCCAGTTGCATTTTGCCCATCTACGACCAATATGGTTTGGCTCAGAACACGGTGAAGAACGGAGTGGCCGAAACGTTGAAT
Source organism: Bacteroides sp. (assembly GCA_031554635.1). GTDB lineage: Bacteria > Bacteroidota > Bacteroidia > Bacteroidales > Bacteroidaceae > Bacteroides. Next base: position 23,872 of record JAVBVD010000053.1, on the reverse strand, counting down.
TATTACTATAACTTGAATGCCCGATATAACAAGTCTTTTGGTGGTAAGCATGTATTGAACCTGATGGCAGGTGCTCAGGCGCTTACTTCGCAGAACGAATACGATGCCGGTGTGGGACGTAACACGCCGAACGACTTCTACCAGACATTGGGTAATGTGGATGGTATCGGACGTTATTTCAAGGGATACCTGGAGAAATGGAACTGGATGAACGTCTACGCACATGCCGACTATACATACAACGATATGTGGAAAGCGTCACTGAATATGGCGATTGACGGTGCTTCGTCGACCGGTGTGGATGCTTCGCGCTTCTACTACTATCCTTCGGCAGGTCTTACCTGGATGGGCAAAAGCCTGATGGCTTTGTCGAACTCTACTTTTGTCAACCGTTTCAATGTACGGGCCGAGTATTCACTGACAGGTAACAGCCGTTATTCGTCCAACCTGGCTAAATACTACTATACCAGTGCGCCCTACCAGTCGATCTCCGGTATCGTACGCGCCAACACTCCGAATACATCGTTGAAGCCGGAGCAGAACGCGCAGGCCAACCTGGGATTGGATCTGACCTTGTGGCGCAACCGCATCAACCTGTCGGTAGATTATTACAATAGCATCACCAAAGACGTGATTTTCGCGATGGACCTTCCGTCGGTTTACGGCAAAGGTAAATACTATGCCAATTGTGGTGAAACCTCCAACAAGGGTGTTGAAGTTTCTTTGCAAGCTTCATTGGTACGTACGCATGATTTTGAATGGATCGTGGGTGGAAACATAGCCAAGAACAAGAGTGTTATCGAATCATTGGAGGGAACAGATCAGATTATCACCACCTTCTCGGATGGTTCACAACTGATCTCCAAGGTAGGTTCTTCCATGTCCGAATTCTACGGTTACCAAGCGTTGGGTGTATTCTCTACTCAGGCAGAAGCTACCAAGGCCAACCTGAAAAACAAAGGGGGCAGAAGTTTTGCTGCCGGCGACGTTCATTTCCAGGATGCGGGTAGCGAAAATGGTAAAGGAGATGGTGTCATCGACGATAAGGACCGTGTTTGCTTGGGCAGTACAGACCCCGACTTCTTCGGTGGATTCTATACCAACCTTCGATACAAGAATTTCTCCGTTTCGGCAGAGTTCTCTTACTCGAAAGGCAACATGGCTTACAATGCGGTAAGACGTGCATTGGAGTCGGTTTCTACCTTTGGTAATCAAAGTATAGCTGTGGTGAACCGTTGGAACCTCGAAGGCCAGACCACCGATATACCCCGTGCGCAATGGAACGACCCGATGGGTAACAACGACTTCTCTTCCCGTTGGATCGAAGACGCTTCGTTCGTGCGTATGCGCAACATTACACTGAGCTACAGCTTCAACAATAAGGTGCTCAACTTCTTCCGTTCGGGTACCATCTATGTGACGGGCGAGAATCTGTGGACAAGTACTGAGTATCTGGGAATGGATCCCGAACTCTCTTACTCGTACAGCGACACCATGCAAGGAATCGACTATGCCAAGTTGGCGCAGCCGAAGAGTGTGAAACTGGGTATTAATTTGAAATTCTAATGACGATGAAAAAGATATTGAAAATTGCATTATTGTGTATCATGGCTACCTTTACTGCCTGCGACGATTTCTTCAATGTGCAGACAGATAATGTGCTGGATAACAAAAACTATATTGCAGCCGACAATGAAATGTATGCCGGATACATTGGCATCATGACCAAAATGCAGATCATCGGTGACAAGATTATCTACATCACGGACACCCGGGGAGAGTTGTTGGAACCGACAGCGAACACTCCCGGTGAGTTGCGGAGCTTGTATAATTACGATACCGATCTGTATGGCAACTCATACGCTGATCCGGCCGAATACTACGATGTAATCATTGCCTGCAATGATTACATCGACAAGATGATTGCCTACAGAGCGAAACACTCGGCTTCGATCGATGTGAATCATTTCAATGCGTTGATCAGTAGTACGCTGCGTGTAAAGGCTTGGGTGTACCTCACCATTGGAAAGATATACGGAGAAGCTGTCTGGTTTGACGATCCGTTGGTGGGTTTGAAAGACCTGTCGAAATACGAAGTGAAGAATCTCGATGCAATTGTGCGTTCGTGCAAACAATTGCTTGATGAGGGCGTCTATGGTATTGGCGGAACACTTAGCTTCTCATGGGTAGAGTGGGTAGATCCCACCATGGTTGGAAAGGACGGTACATACCGTTACTGGGACTACATGACGCCGGAATATTTCGCTTTATATGCCGAACTGTGTTTATGGAACGGAGAGTATCAAAAAACATGTGATTTGATATTGGAGAACCTGAATGCAAAGTTCGGATCGTCAACTAAAGATGAAACGTCTTGGTTACGCAACGCTACATTGGATGGTAACTACAAAACAATCTGGAACAACTCCAGTCCTTATCCGCGCGAAGTAGTATCGGCTATTATTTATGACTACAGCAAAAATCAAACCAATCGTTTACTTCATCACTTCGATACCGAGTCGCCCAACCAATATTTGTTGGCTCCGTCGGAAGTAGGACGTACTCGTTTTTCCGATGTGACGTTCAATCCCCTGGGAGGAAAATCATCAGATACTCGTGGCGGGGTAACTTTTGCCAAAAATTCTGCCGGCGACTGGGTGATCCAGAAGTTCCGTCCGCTGAAGGACGCCAAACGTACCAAACCCTATATGGATGATGTACAGATTTATATCTACCGTGGAAGTGAATTGCACTTTATGCTTGCCGAAGCCTTGAATCAATTGGGCAGGTACACCGAAGCGGCTGCAATTATCAACCAGGGAGTAGGGGGTGCTTTCCCGGCCGGAAATGTAAACTGGCCCGGATTTACGAACGACTGGACACGTGTAACCAATTCAGGAACGCGTACGTATCCCAATGCCGGTATCCGTGGTACATTCAGTTTGGCTAATCGTACATTCTTTGATGCCACCGATCCGGAAGTCAAGAAGAAGAACGACCTGGCCATGATGGACGAAATGTTGCTCGAGTTCCCGTGCGAGGGTAAGATTTACCCGGCCTTGATTCGTGTGGCTAAGCGTTACAATGACTATAGCATCATTGCCGACAGGGTATGTCCCAAATATGCTGATCCCGAAGCCATCCGCACAAAGATTCTGGCAGGTGGATATTTCATCAAATGGGATGCAAAGAAATAAATAACCAGTTTTCCAATAGGTAGTAAGAGGAGATGGCACGGTCTTGAAACATAGATTTGTGCCATCTCTGTTTGTTATTGTTCGCCAGGAGTTTTAAAAACTGCTTACGCACTTACGCGATTGTGCTCAAACCCTTTGTTTATCGGGGATTGAGGCGTGTAAGAGCGATTGGTTTCTCATACGCACCTCTTACGCACCTTTATAGTATGCAGGCGATTGCAAGGCTCTTACATTCTGTAAGAGCCTTGCAATCTTTCGTTATCAAACCGGCATCTGTTCGTTATGCGGTATCATCGCTTGTGTTTCGGACTTGGATATCCCTTGTTCCACCCGGATGTACATGCCTTTCAGACCCGGGTCTAGGGCGGTTGTACACCCGGATCTGAAAGGTCTGTACATCCGGATGGAGCGAAGCGTTTCCGACCCTGATTTTTCCGGAACAAGGTGTGAAATGAGATGTTTCATACCAGGAAACCGATGGTTTCATGCTTTGTTCCTTCGGCTAGGGGTCTGTGGTATTTCTTTTTCTGCACCAAACGGTTGAGGGCGCCCTTTTGGAGCGCCCTCAACAATTTATATATGTTGAATAGAACTATTTCACTTCCCAGGTTTCGTTGGTCAGCAATAGTTCAGCAAAGTTGTGGTATTTCTTCTTTGCTTTTACTTCTTCAATCTGTTCGGTGATAGCATCGTTGTAAGTCGGTGCTTCTACATCGCGGATCACGCCGAGGGCGATCGGGAAATCGGGACCTTCCATCAACGCCAGTTTCAGGTGGAGGGTGTTGTCCTCGCAATGAGCGTCGTGTACCAGAATATCCTTTTCGGTGATGCCGTTTTCGCCCAGTTTCACTACTTTCAATCCGAATCCTTCCTGCATCAGTCCGAATTCATTGTTGGCGCCGAAAATCATCGGTTTGCCTTGCTCCAGATAGATGGCATTCTTGGCGCGGCCTTCCTTGGTGGCTACCGAGTCGTGTGTATTGTCATTAAAAATGATACAGTTCTGGAGTACCTCTACCACAGAAGCGCCTTTGTGGTTGGCGGCGGCTTTCAGTACTTCTACCGAGGGGGCGCTGTCCACAGCTACGCAGCGGGCGAAGAAACGTCCACGCGCTCCGAAGGTGAGTTCAGCCGGGCGGAACGGATCTTCTACGGTTCCGAACGGAGAAGTCTTGCTTACGAATCCGCGGGCGGAAGTGGGAGAGAACTGTCCTTTGGTCAAACCGTAGATACGGTTGTTCAACAGGATCATATTCAAGTCTATGTTACGGCGTACGGCATGGATGAAATGGTTACCGCCGATGGCAAGTCCGTCGCCGTCGCCAGAGATCTGCCAGATGGAAAGATCAGGGTTGGCAACTTTCACACCGGTAGCTACGGCAGCAGCACGTCCGTGAATGGTGTGGAAACCATACGTGTTCACGTAATAAGGCAAGCGCGACGAGCAACCGATACCGGAAATCACGGCGATATTATGTGGGGCAACTCCCAACTCGCCCATGGCTTTGTGAAGGGAATTCAGGAAGCCGTGGTCGCCGCATCCCGGACACCAACGGGGTTGACCTGTCTTGTAATCTTTGGCTGTATATACTGTTTCGCTCATCTTTTATTCCTCCAATAATTTAGTGAATGCATCTACAAGTTCTCTGGTAACGAAAGGTTGTCCTTTCACTTCGTTGTACTGGTGCAACGCCACTCCGGGTATTTGCATGCGCAGGTATCCGGCGAATTGTCCCATGTTCTGTTCGGCAACTACCACCTTTTTGTATTTCTTCAATACTTCGGCCGTGTTTTTAGGCAGCGGGTTGATGTACTGGAAGTGTGCCAGTGCCACTTTCTTTCCGTTCTTGCGGAGGAAATCCACAGCCAGGTAAAGGTGGCCGTATGTTCCGCCCCATCCTACTACCAGCAGGTCGGCATCTTTATCGCCTAGCACTTCCAGATCGGGAACGGCAATCTTGTCTACCTTTGCCTGACGAAGCAGGGTCATCTTATGATGGTTTTCCGGATCAGTGGAGATCACACTGGTTTCGTTGCTCTTCTCCAATCCGCCGATGCGGTGTGTGAAACCTTCGGTTCCCGGTACTGCCCAGTAACGTACGCCGGTCTGTTCGTTGCGTTGGAACGCTGTCCAGGAGCCAGCCATATCGGGAGTGACGTAGGGAGGTTGGATAGAAGGATATTCGTTGATATCGGGTAGCTTCCAGGCAGCCGAACCGTTGGCGATAAAGGCATCGGTCAACAGTACCACCGGAGTCATGTGTTCTACGGCAATTTTGGCTGCCATGTAGGCGGCGTCGAAGCAGTTGGTAGGCGAAGTAGCAGCAATGACGGGCATCGGGCTTTCACCATTGCGGCCGTACAGGGCTTGCAACAGGTCGGTTTGCTCCGATTTGGTAGGCAAACCGGTCGACGGACCGCCGCGTTGCACATTGACAATCACCAACGGAAGTTCGGCAATCACAGCCAGGTTCATCGCTTCGCTCTTCAGGCAAACGCCCGGACCGGAAGTGGTCGTGACTGCCAGGCTGCCTGCAAAAGCGGCACCTACAGCCGAAGCGCATCCGGCTATCTCGTCTTCACATTGAACAGTTTTCACACCCATCGACTTGTGCTTGGACAATTCCTGCAGGATGTCGGTGGCCGGGGTGATGGGATAGGAGCCCAGATACAGTTCCAGACCCGATTTCTCGGCAGCAGCCAACAAACCGTAAGCAGTTGCCTTGTTGCCGTTGATATCTGTATAAAGCCCCTTGGCTTTCTGGTTTTTACTTTCTATTTTAAAGGTAGAAGTCGAAGCATGGGTGTTTGCACCGTAGTTGTAGCCGTCGTTCAATACCTTGATATTCGCATCGGCGATAACCGGCTTCCTGGAGAACTTCTCGCGGAGCATGTTCTCGGCTGCCGACAGGTTGCGGTTGAACAACCAGCAAACCAATCCGAGGGCAAACATATTTTTGCAACGAACGGCATCTTTGTTGTCCAGTCCCGAGTCTTTCAGACTTTCTTTGCACATCGAGGTGATGGGTACTTCGAGTACTTCATTTTTGATACCCAGTTCTTCGAACGGGTTGGATGTTTTGAACAGTGCTTTTTCCAGGTCTCTTGCCTCGAAGGAGTCGGAATCGGTAATAATAAGTGCTTGTTTCTTACAGAATTTTACCTGAGTTTTGAGTGCGGCGGGATTCATGGCTACCAGCACGTCGCAATGATCACCCGGAGTGAACACCTTTTCTGCTCCTACGTGTATCTGGAAACCCGAAACGCCAGTCAGCGACCCTTGCGGAGCCCGGATATCAGCCGGATAGTCGGGAAACGTACAAATATCGTTGCCAACTGTAGCCGACACGTTAGAGAAGATGCTACCGGCCAGCTGCATGCCGTCACCGGAGTCTCCGGAGAAGCGGACCACCACTTGCTCCAATTCTTTAACCATCATTTCGTCTGCCATAATTTTATTGATCTATTTGATTATAATGAAATTTCTCGCATTTTGCTGCTCCCGGATGGCGCTTTTCTGAGTAGAGGCCTGATAGCAGAAAGCCACGCAAAGTTCGCAAAGTTAAACGACTTGGCAAAATCTTTTGCGGTATATCTGTAAGTGAATCATGAAATATTTTATAATTACTATCATTTTGATTTTATTTGTAAAGTTTAGATGTCAAAACGTTCCTGTTTGTAGTGCGTAGGTAAACATATTGATCGCTCGTTTTGTTTCGGGCTTTTACTATTTGTTTGTTTTATTTACACGAATAAAGGTCGTGCGGCACAAAACTTCGGTGCATCTTTGTCTAATCGGCAGAATGCATTATCTTTGCATCCGAAATGAACGCGGCCTTGTAGTTCAACGGATAGAATAGATGTTTCCTAAACATTAGATAGGGGTTCGATTCCCCTCGAGGCTACGAAAAAAGCCTCTCCTGCTTGCGCGGGAGAGGCTTTTTTCGTTATGCGGAGTTTTTATTGTTCGTCCGGAAGGGCCAGTTTCTTCTGGCGTTTCATGATCACATATGCAACCGGAGATGCAATGTAAAGCGATGATAAAGTTCCGAATATTACACCGAGCATCATGGCAAAAGCAAAGCTGCGGATAGAGTCGCCACCGAGGATAAAGATACACAACAGCACCAGGAAGGTACTCAGAGATGTATTTACGGTACGTGACAGTGTGGTGTTCAGTGAATCATCGAACAGCTGTCTGCGGTTACGCTTCGGATACAGGTTGAAGAACTCACGAATACGGTCGAAGATTACCACCTTGTCATTGATAGAGAAACCGATAGCCGTCAGGATAGCACCGATAAACGTCTGGTCGATTTCCAATGAGAACGGAAGTATACCCCAAAGCAGGGAGTAGGCACCGATAATCATGACGGTATCGCTGGTCAACGCTACGATAGAACCAACGCTGTATGCAATGTTGTGGAAACGTATCAGGATGTACAAGCCGATAGCAAGCACAGCGAAGATAACCGACCAGATAGCCGATGTCTTGATGTCGTCGGCGATGCTCGGACCTACCTTTTGCGAGCTCACGATGCTACCACCGGTGTGGTTGTCGCGGTCGATGAATACATCCAAGGTTGTACCCGGGGTCAGCATGGGCTTCAATGTTTCGTACAGATGCTTTTCGATTTCTGAATCCACGTTGGTGCCTTGATCCTGAATACGGTAGTTGGTGCTGATACGTACGGTTTTCTTATCGGTACCGATAGCGATAACACTTACGTTGGCTTCATCACCAAATGTATTGGAGATCAATTCGCGTACTTGTTCGGGCTCTACTTGTTGTTCAAACTGGATCTTGAAGTTACGTCCACCCGTAAAGTCGATACTCTGGCTCAGACCTCTGGTGACAAATGAACCGACGCAGACAATGAGAATGGTGCTAACGACGATCAATGAGATCTTGTTGCTATCCATGAACTTGAACTTCGGATTTACCATCAGGTTCTTAGACAATTTGGAAGTGAACGTCAGGTTCAGCAACTTGTCTTTGGCCATGAAGTATTCGTATACTACACGCGTGATAAATACAGCGGTAAAGAACGAACAGAGAATACCGATGATCAATGTGGTAGCAAATCCGCGGATCGGACCTGTACCGAAGTAGAACAGGATAATACCGGTAATAACGGAGGTTAAGTTCGAGTCGAAAATGGCAGTAAACGCATTCTTGTATCCGTCGGCCAATGCCTTCTTGATACCTTTGCCTGCTCTGAGCTCTTCTCTTGTACGTTCATAGATAAGTACGTTCGCATCCACCGCCAGAGCAAGTGAAAGCACCATACCCGCAATTCCCGACATGGTCAACGCCGCCTGGAAAGAGGATAGAATACCCATGGTAAAGAAGAAGTTGAGGGCCATAGCGCCGTTGGCAATCATGCCCGGGATGAAACCGTAGATGATACACATGTAGCTCATCAGTACAACCAAAGCCACGATGAAGGAGAAGATACCGGCGTTGATGGATTCCTGACCCAGTGACGGACCGATGATGTCTTCCTGTACAATGCGGGCGGGTGCCGGCATCTTACCTGACTTCAGTACGTTGGCAAGGTCTTTTGACTGTTCGGGAGTGAAGTTACCGGTAATTTGTGAGTTACCTCCGGTAATTTCGTTATTTACGTTCGGAGCCGAGTATACATAGTTGTCGAGAACGATAGCGATAGAACGGTTGATGTTCTTCTTGGTCATGATGGCCCAACGACGAGAACCGTCCTGGTTCATCGACATACTTACGCATGGCTTGTGGTATTGGTCGAATTCGTCTTTGGCATCTATCACTACGTCACCTTCCAGCGGAGCTTTGCCGTTGCGTTCGGTCGACTTGATGGCATAGAGTTCGAACGTATGGCCTTTCTTGTCGAAGTCGGCTGCGGAAACGCCCCATTTCAGACGGAGGTCTTTCGGTAATTCGTTTTGTATTTCCGGCATAGCCAGGAATTTGTTGATAGCGGCTGTGTCTTTGTAGTCGGCATATCCGGCAACAGGACCGTGTCCGCTGGTGTTCGGCTGCAAGAGAGCGAACAACGGATTTTCTTTCTTTGCACGTTCCATGTCGGCAGCAGTTGTTTCTTGCTTTTCGCCTTTCAAGGCAGCGGCAAGGCTGTCGGCAGCGGTAACGGTTTTAGCTTCGGCTGTAACTAAAGTGTCGGTAGCTACGGTGTCGCCTTCGGCGGTTTCGCCGGCCAGGATAACGCGCAGCTTGTTGTTAGCCTCGCTAAGTGCCGGAAGAACCTCTTTGGCAGTATACGTTTCCCAGAATTCGAGGTTGGCCGATCCCTGGAGAAGTTTTCTTACGCGTTCCGGTTCTTTGATACCCGGAAGCTCTACCATGATACGTCCGATGCTGTTTTCCAGCGTCTGGATGTTAGGCTGAACCACACCAAAGCGGTCGATACGGGTACGGAGTACGTTATAGGAGTTGGCTACGGCAGCCTTTACCTCTTCTCTCAGTACCTTTTCAACATCGGCGTCCGAAGTTTTCTGGTTTACTTTGTCTTTCAATTGCTGAGTAGCGAAGAGTTCGGCTAGTTTGCCATTGGGAGCCAGTTTTTTATATTCTCTGACAAATAATGTGATGAAATCGTCCTGACTGGTGGTGGCCATTGAGGCAGCAGTAGCAATTGCTTTGTTGAAATCCTCATCTGTTTTGTTGTCTGCCAATAGTTTCACCACATCGGGTACCGATACTTCAAGGATAACGTTCATACCTCCCTTGAGGTCCAGACCCAGACTGATTTCTTTCTCACGACATTGTTTCAGCGTATTACCCAACCATATCTTCTCAGTAGAGAGAGAATCAAGGTATTCCTGCTCTACTTTCACATCGCCTTTTGCGAACTCGCTTGCCTTATTTGTGTAGTGGCGAGTAGCGAAGGAAAAGGATAGATAGTACACGCACACTAAGGTGAGCAGTACGCCAAAAACTTTGACAAATCCTTTGTTTTGCATTGTTCTTTAGTTTATTTATTATTGATTTTTGATTAATTTCCACGCGTAATAAGGGTGCAAATATAGTTTTTTTTTCACACCTGATTATCATTCACGTTCAAATATTTGATGTATAGCGTATTTTGCCCCCTTTTTTAGTCGATCATTCCCCGGTTACGGAGCATCGGTTCAAGCTTTGGTTCGGCTCCCCGGAAGTTTTTGTAGAGTGTCATCGGGTCTTCGCTATCTCCTTTCTGAAGCACGTTTCCGCGGAATAAACCGGCAGTGGTCTGATCAAAAATACCATGTTCCTTGAAGGCTTCGAAAGCATCGTTGTCGAGTACATTGGCCCATAGATAGCTGTAATATCCAGCTGCATATCCGCCAATGATGTGATTGAAATAAGTGGTCCGGTAACGGGGGGCAATTTCCGGGATCAGTCCCAGTTTATCCATGCTTTCTTTTTCAAAAGTCAGGACATTCAGGTTGGTGGCATCCGTCAGGTTGTGCAGGTTCATGTCGAGGATGGCAGCAGCCAGGAGCTCGGTGGTCATAAATCCTTGATTGAATTTGCCTTGCGCCAATATTTTCTCGATCAATGCGTCGGGAATTACTTCATTGGTCTGGTAGTGACGGGCGTACATTTTGAGTACTTCGGGTTCTGCGGCCCAGTGTTCGTAGATTTGTGAAGGAAGTTCTACAAAGTCGCGTGCGACGTTGGTGCCCGAAACACCGGTATAGTTACACTTAGTCAGCAAACCGTGCAGTCCGTGTCCGAATTCATGGAAAAGGGTTTCCACTTCGTCCATGGTCAACAGGGAAGGAGTGTCGCCGATGGGTTTGGTAAAGCTGCCCACATTGCACACCAATGGGCGGATGTCGCCCTTTTGCTGGCGGTAGTTGTCCATCCAGGCTCCGCCCTTCTTTCCGGCGCGGGGGAAATAGTCAACGTAGAAGATACCCAACTGTGATCCGTCGGCATCTTTTACTTCAAAAACTTCTACATCGGAATGATATACAGGCATGTTTTTCAACTGGGTCAGGGTGATGCCATATAGCTTGTTGGCTACCATGAAAGCGCCTTCGCGTACATTCTCTAACTTGAAGTAAGGCTTCGTCTCTTCTTCGTCCAGGTCGTATTTTTCTTTACGAAGTTTTTCGGTATAGTACCACCAATCCCAGGCTTCCAGTTTTTCGCCTTTACCTTCCTTGTCCATGATCTTTTGCAGTTCGGCTGCTTCGGCTTTTGCCTTTGGCAAAGCATATCCCCAGAGTTGGTTCAGGAAATTCATGACTGTTGTCGAGTTCTTTGCCATGGTTTCGTCCAGTACAAAGTTCGAGTAACAGTCGAAGCCCATCAGACTGGCTTTTTCCTGACGAAGGGAGATGATCTCAGCAATGATCTGCTTGTTGTCGTTACTGTCGCCGTTGTTACCGCGGTTAATGTAAGCCTTGTACACCTGTTCGCGCAGCGGACGGTTGGCCGAATATTGCAGGAACGGCAGGCGGCTGGCATTGTTCAGCGTGAAGAGCCATTTCCCTTCCTTTCCGGCGGCTTTAGCTTCCGCAGCAGCACTCTGACAGAACCAATCGGGCAGTCCGTCCAGATCTTCTTCCTTTTCTACAAAGAGTTTGAATGCATTGTTTTCGTTCAGAATATGATTGCTGAAGTTGATCTCATGTGTGGAAAGTATCTTGTTGATCTCGCGCAGGCGGGTCTGTTGCTCGGCATTCAGATTGGCTCCGGCACGAACAAAGCTCTTGTATGTCTTGTCCAGCAACCGTTTCTGCTCGGTGGTGAGCTGTAGCGTTTCTTTTTGCTGGTACACCGCCTGTACTTTGGCAAATAAATCCTTGTTTAACGATATGTTGTCGCTATGCTCCGAGAGGATCGGAGCCATTTTGATCGAGAGTTTGGTCAGTGAGTCGGTACTTTCGGCCTCTATCATGTTGTAGAAGATGGCACCGGTCCGGTCCAGGATAGGCGAACTGTTGTCCAGCGCTACGATGGTGTTTTCGAATGTCGGAGCTTCCGTGTTGTTAATAATAGCTTCGATGATTCCGTTTTGCTCCTCGATGCCTTTCAGGAAAGCCGGCTCATAGTGCTCCAACTCTATCTGGTCAAACGGCGGAACGCCGTACTTGGTTTGAAACTCGGTAAAGAACGGATTGCTATCCGTTTTCGTAGCACAGGAGTACGTCATACAACTTACGGCTAAAATGATTACTGTTTGTTTGAATGTCATCGTGGTATGTATATTTAAGATTTTAAACTCAACGTTTGCTGATGTAGCACCAGATGGGGTAGTGGTCCGAACTCTTGATGGAACGGTCTACCGTACAATTATATGTTTTGAAGTTCTTACTTACCAGTATGTTATCGATCCGGAAATAGAACTTATTTTGGTTGAACGAGATACCCAGTCCTCGTCCCGATTGCACAAATGCATCGTCCAGTTTCTGTGAGATGGTGCGGTGGGCATAAGAGATGGGACTGTCGTTGAAGTCGCCGCAAACAATGATGTGCGAATGAGGGGAGGAGGCGATCTCCTCGGCGACAACATCTGCCTGACCGGCGCGAATGGTGGTGGCTTGCGCCAGTTTCCGGAGCAACATGCGCGCTCCTGATTTCATTTCACTGGCTTTGGCTCCGTCCAGCATCTCTTCATAAGCCTCCCGGTCGTTCTTGGAAAGCTTGTTCGATTCCAGGTGGTTGTTTATCAAGGCGACCGTGTCTTTGCCGATCACCAATTCATATACGACTGATCCGTTGCTATTGCTGTTCTGTTCCAACTTACGTGCGGATAGAATGGGGTATTTGGAGAAGCAGGCTATTTTGTTTCCACCGTGTTTTCCCAGGGTCTGCACATTCCGGTAAGGATAGTTGCTCAGTCCCTTTTGTATGTCCCGTTCGTTCAGGTGAATCTTGGCTGTTTCCGATGTGGCATACTCTTGCAGGCAGATGATATCCGCTTCGCTTTCTTGCAGGTAGGTCAGGATCGGGTTTTTACCGTTTTTCTTTTCCATATACCCGAAAGCCATCGTGTTGAACGAAAGAAATTTGATGCTGTTCTCGGGGACGGATTTCGTATGGAAGTTTACCGGAAAGTACGTGCGCAGTTGCGGATAGCAGATCAGAAACCCTGCCAATGCCAACAGCGCAAATTTGTAACGTGCAATCAGCCAGAAAACCAGAAAGCAAAGATTGATGATGAGGAATATGGGAAAGGTCAGTCCGAAGCACGATATGTTCGGATGGCTGTTCGGATTGACATAAGGGCTATAGGCGGCCAACAAAAGAAGCCCGACAAATAGGGCGTTGACTGCCAGGATGAGGTAAGCAATCACTTTTCCAAGCTGTTTCATGCAAACGGGGTGTTATTTTTTACTAGCATCGAACAATCTTTTTTTCTCTTCCATGGACAAGCTGTCATAACCCGATTTTTTCAGTTTGTCGAGAATACGGTCCACTTCTTCCGATTGATCTTTCTTGTGCGAATTGTAATCATAGTCTTGCTGGTGCTTGCCGTAGTGCACCTTCATCTTCGGCTTCCGCTTTTTCGTAATGAAACCGAAGAGATTGGTCACGGCATCGAGAACCACATTGATCCAGGCAGTCAGATCGGCTCCTTTTTTCAGGCTGGCTGCGAACCAGAGTCCGGCCAGAGCGCCTCCCAAGTGGGCGATATGTCCGCCCGCATTGTCCGAGGCGATAAACAGCAAGTCGGTAAGGATCACCACCAGCGCCAGGTATTTCAACCGTACGGTCCCGAAGAGGAATAGCCGGATCGGATAATTTGGTTCCCGGTAAGCCGTTGCGGCTACGATGGCCAGTACCGAGGCGGAAGCGCCAACCAGCGTCGTATGCTCTACATAAGGCTCGAAGTAGGGGAATACATTATAGGCGATCATGTACAGTAACCCGCCGCAGATACCTCCCAGAATATAGAGCCCGCGCAGATGTTTTCCTGAAAAGAAATAGAGGAACATCGAGCCAAACCAATACAGCCAGAGCATATTGAACAGGATGTGCAGGAACCCTGCATGCATAAACATGTAGGTAAACAGCGACCACGGTTGTTCAAGGGCTTTCCAGAACGAGGCGGGAAAAGCCAGCCATTCGAAGAACCCGCTTGCATCCCGGTTGAATAGTTTCAGCGAAACAGTAATCAACATCGTAGCCAGAAAAACGGCGATGTTGATATAGATCAGTTGGTTGGAAGTATTTCCTCTGCGGAATGATTCTTTCAGATCAGTTATAATACGTGCCATGATTGTTATTCTTTTTTCTCCAGTACATAATCAGGAAGAAGGCGAACAGCATTCCTCCCAAATGGGCGAAGTGTGCCACATTATCGCTCGGATTGTTGGCAAATCCCAGATACAGTTCCAAAATAGCATAGCCGATAACGAAGTATTTGGCTTTGATGGGAACAGGAAGCGGGAAGATGAACATTTGCTGGTTGGGGAACAGCATTCCGAAACCGAGCAGAATGCCATAAACAGAACCGGAAGCGCCTACGGTAGTCGAGTTAAAAATCCGGTTGAGTGCTCCCAGGGCCGGCGCGCTGTAATTCTGTCCTTGTTGCCAGATCTGATACCCTTCGTTCTTCACCATGGCAATCATATCCGGAGTCAGCGAACTGCTGACATGCATCGCCTGGATGAAGTAAACCAGTTCCTGAATAAGACCTGCGCCGATACCACAAACAAGATAGAACGTCAGGAAACGTTTAGGACCCCATACGCGTTCGAGTGTGCTACCGAACATCCATACGGCGAACATGTTGAAGAATATATGTGTGAATCCTCCATGCATGAACATGTAGGTGATGAGTTGAGCCAGGTTAAAGTTTTCGGAAAGGAAGTAATGTAATCCCAGATACCGGGCCAGGTCGATACCGTGTCCCTCGAGCGCCATTCCTCCGAAAAATAATAACACATTGATAATTATCAGGTTCTTTATGACTGTAGGCATGCTTTTGTATTTAATCTGTTTGTAAGGCTGCAAAAGTACGAATAAATTCTATTATACGGCAGAAATAGCCCCCCGATTCACTCTTTTTTTGGATGTGCGTAGCATTTTTTAATGTTTTTATTTGAATTATTGTTTTGATACTCTTATATTTGTGGAAACTAGAACGTGATCTTAGAATACATATTATTAATTAACCACTTTTTATTATGAATAAGGCTGAACTTATTAATGCTATTGCTGTTGAATCGGGCTTAAGCAAAGTCGATTCCAAAAAAGCCCTCGAAGCTTTTGTCTCTACTGTAACTAACACCCTGACAAAAGGTGAAAAAGTCTCTCTCGTTGGATTCGGTACTTTCTTAGTCAACCAAAGAGCTGCTCGAACCGGTATTAACCCTTCCACTAAACAACCTATCACCATCCCTGCTAAAAAGGTTGCGAAATTCAATCCCGGATCTGATCTGGGTGAGACGATCAATAAGTGAAACGGTATTACGGTATAAATATAAAGGAGGCGTTCGCAAACGTCTCCTTTTTTTGTATCTTTGCGCGCAGAAATTAATTGATTATGAATATAGAAGATAAAATCGTATCGTCCGTCATTGGCGGATTGAACGCGCTGTATGGTCAGGAGGTCCCTGCCGCACAGGTACAAATGCAAAAGACAAAGAAGGAGTTCGAAGGACATCTCACCCTCGTGGTATTCCCTTTCCTGAAGATGTCGAAGAAAGGACCCGAACAGACGGCACAAGAAATCGGCGAATATCTGCAAGCCAACGAACCGGCGGTGGCGGCATTCAATGTCATCAAAGGTTTTCTGAATCTTACCATCGCTTCGAGTGTATGGATCGAACTGCTGAACAGTGTGCATGCCGATGCACAGTACGGTATTGTCGATGCTACGGAAGCGTCGCCCCTGGTGATGATCGAGTACTCGTCGCCCAATACCAACAAACCGCTTCACCTGGGACATGTGCGCAACAACCTGTTGGGCAATGCGCTGGCCAATATCGTGAAAGCCAATGGCAATAAGGTGGTGAAGACCAATATCGTAAACGACCGCGGTATTCACATCTGCAAGTCGATGCTGGCATGGAAACTTTATGGGAATGGCGAAACTCCCGAATCGTCGGGCAAGAAGGGCGACCATCTCGTAGGCGATTATTATGTGGCGTTCGATAAGCACTACAAGGCCGAACTGGGCACATTGATGGAGAAAGGCATGACCAAGGAAGAAGCCGAAGCAGCTTCACCGCTCATGGCACAAGCTCGCGAGATGCTGGTGAAATGGGAAGCCGGAGACTCCGAGGTGTACGCTTTGTGGCAGATGATGAACAACTGGGTATATGCCGGGTTCGACGAAACCTACCGCAAGATGGGTGTGAGCTTCGATAAAATATACTATGAGTCCGAAACCTATCTCGAAGGAAAAGGGAAAGTGCTCGAAGGCCTGACGAAAGGTGTATTCTATAGGAAAGACGACGGTTCCGTTTGGGCCGACCTCACCGGCGAAGGGCTCGACCACAAGTTGTTGCTGCGTGCCGATGGTACTTCGGTGTACATGACGCAAGATATCGGTACAGCCAAACTGCGCTTCGACGACTACCCCATTAACAAGATGATTTATGTGGTGGGCAACGAACAGAACTATCACTTCCAGGTGCTTTCCATCCTGCTCGACAAACTGGGCTTCGAATGGGGCAAGGGCCTTGTGCATTTCTCGTACGGTATGGTGGAGCTTCCCGAAGGAAAAATGAAGTCGCGCGAAGGCACCGTTGTGGATGCCGACGACCTGATGGAAGAAATGATCGCTACTGCCAAAGAAACATCCGAGGAACTGGGCAAGCTCGATGGCTTGACCAAGGAAGAAGCCGATAACATCGCCCGTATCGTAGGTCTGGGTGCATTGAAATACTTCATCCTCAAGGTGGATGCCCGTAAAAATATGACGTTCAATCCGAAAGAATCGATCGATTTCAACGGAAATACCGGTCCGTTTATCCAGTATACATACGCCCGTATCCAATCGGTGCTTCGCAAAGCTGCCGAGTCGGGTATCGTTATTCCTACCCAGTTGCCGACGGACATTCTGTTAAATGAGAAAGAGCAAGGACTGGTACAAATGGTAGCCGACTTTGCTGCCGTTGTACGCCAGGCCGGAACGGAATACCTGCCTTCTATCATTGCCAATTATACGTACGACCTCGTGAAGGAGTACAACCAGTTCTACCACGATTTCAGCATCCTGCGCGAGGAGAATGAGGCAGTGAAAGTGTTCCGTATTGCCCTGTCGGCCAATGTAGCCAAAGTGGTTCGTCAGGGCATGGCGCTGCTGGGCATCGAAGTGCCCGATCGCATGTAATCCACGGACAATCTATTATATTAAATCCCGCATACGGAATAGCTAAGTCATAGCTTTCTGTATGCGGGATTACTTTTTGTGCTTCGCCGGATGAGGCGCTCAGTTGTCCATTCTATATTGCAATTTCGTTCGTTTGTGTTTTATGTCGGCTTTAATTGTGATTAATATGCAATAGAAATGCAAAAAAGATGAATCTGTAGTAGGTTATGTAATTGAAAAACAATATTTTTATCCTATCTAATCTCACTATGTAAAGAAGGCCAGTTAATTTGATTCTATGAACAAAATGAAAACCTTTGAAGACCTCGAGGCCATACGTGCATCGTATACCGATGACGTGCCTCAAATAAAAGTGTCGATGGGGACCTGCGGTATAGCTGCAGGTGCCGGTGAAGTATTGCAGCAGTTCGTCACCATTCTGCGCGACGAGAAGATCCAAGCCACCGTTACTCCTTCGGGATGTATGGGGTTCTGCAACGCCGAGCCGACCATCGAAATCAAGTTCCCCGGGCAAGAGCCTGCCGTCTATGGCTATGTTACCCCCGATCGTGTGGGGGCTATGGTCCGTAAGTACATTCGCAACCGCGAAACCGATCCGCACTCCGGGCAACACATTCCCCGGGTGAAGCGGTTGGACTTTCATGCTACCCAACTCCGTATTGCCCTTCGCAACTGCGGATTCATCGATCCCGAAAACATAAAGGAGTACATCGCCCGCGACGGATATGCCGCACTGGCCCGTGTGCTTACCTTGCCACCCGATGGCGTGATTCAGGAGATTATCGACTCCGGGCTGCGCGGAAGGGGAGGGGGAGGATTCCCTACCGGATTGAAGTGGAAAGTAACCCGGGCAGAATCAAACGCCCAAAAGTATGTGGTGTGCAACGCCGACGAAGGAGACCCCGGCGCTTTTATGGACCGTTCCGTGCTCGAGGGCGATCCGCATTCGGTACTCGAAGCCATGGCGATCAATGGATATTGTACCGGGGCTTCGAAAGGGCTGATCTACATCCGGGCGGAGTACCCGCTCGCCATCGAACGGCTCCGGATCGCCTTGGATCAGGCGCGGGAGTATGGATTGTTGGGCGACGACATTCTACATTCGGGCTTCTCGTTCGATATTGAGATACGATACGGGGCAGGGGCTTTTGTCTGCGGGGAGGAGACGGCGCTGATCCGTTCCATGGAAGGTAAGCGAGGCGAACCGACGGTGAAACCTCCCTTCCCCAGTCAGTCGGGATATCACGGCTGTCCTACCAATGTGAACAACGTAGAAACATATGCCAATATTCCGCCTATTATTCTGAACGGCGCCCGCTGGTTTGCCGGCATCGGTACGGAGAAGAGCAAAGGTACCAAGGTATTCGCTCTGGCGGGGAAGATCAAGAACGTCGGGTTGGTAGAGATTCCGATGGGAACTACCCTGCGCGAAGTGATATTCGACATCGGTGGAGGCATCCGCAACGGGAAGAAGTTCAAAGCCGTGCAGACGGGCGGTCCGTCGGGTGGATGTCTGACAGAGAAGCACCTTGATATCCCCATCGACTATGATAACCTGCTGGCATCGGGTTCCATGATGGGTTCGGGCGGTATGATTGTGATGGACGAGGATGATTGCATGGTGTCCGTGGCCCGCTTTTACCTGGGTTTCACCGTGGAGGAGTCGTGCGGGAAGTGCGTACCCTGTAGGGTGGGCAACAAGCGTTTGTACGAGATGCTGGCCAAGATCACCGAAGGACGCGGCACGATGAACGATCTCGATGAACTGCGCAACCTGGCAGGGATTATCAAAGATACCGCCCTGTGCGGACTGGGGCAGACATCGCCCAATCCGGTACTCTCCACGCTGGACCATTTCTATGACGAGTACTTGGCGCATGTCATCGACCATACCTGTCCGGCACACCGCTGCCCGGCGCTGACGCGTTACTACATCGATCCGGTCTTGTGCCGCGGGTGTACCATCTGCGCCTGTGCTTGTCCCATCGATGCCATTACGGGATCGGTGCGGCAAACGCACGTTATCAACGCCGATCTTTGTGTGAGCTGCGGTAACTGCATCGAGAAGTGCAAATTCAATGCTGTGATCGTTCAATAACCTTCAATCTCAATGAACCGAAGAATATGGAAAAGATTCAATTAATTATCGATGACCGGACGGTGGAAGTCGACAAAGGTACGACCGTACTGGCAGCCGCCCGGAACCTCGGCATACGGATTCCAACCCTGTGCCACCTGCATCTGCACGATCTGAATTATGACAATAAACCCGGCGCCTGCCGCATCTGTGTGGTAGAGATCGAAGGCCGGCGCAACCTGGCACCTTCCTGCAAGACCGAATGTACGCCCGGCATGGTAGTAAAAACCCATTCACCCCGGGTATTGAATGCCCGTCAGGCGGTAATGGAACTCATCCTGTCCAATCACCCGAACGAGTGTCTTGAATGCACCAAGAACGGGTATTGCGACCTGCAAAGTGTGGCGAGCGACCTGCGCATCCGGAAGATTCGTTACCACGGCTCCCGGACGGAATACAAGAAAGATATTTCCTGCTCCATTGTGCGCAACATGAACAAGTGCATCCTCTGCCGGCGGTGCGAAACGGCATGTAACCATATCCAGTCTGTCGGTACCCTCTCGGCAGTCGAACGAGGGTTCGAGTCGATTGTCAGTACAGCGTTCGACCGGCAGATTTCACTGACCAACTGCATCCACTGTGGACAGTGTGTGGCCATCTGCCCCACCGGTGCGTTGACCGAACGGAGCCACATCGCTGATGTACTGCGTGCCATTGCCGATCCGAAAAAGGTAGTGATTGTACAAACCGCCCCTTCCGTGCGTGTAGGTTTGGGAAAAGACTTCGGCTTCTCGGGGCAATGTGTTACCGGTAAGATGGTGACTGCCTTGCGCCAGCTCGGATTCGACTATGTGTTCGATACTGATTTCACTGCCGACCTCACCATCATGGAAGAAGGGACCGAACTGCTTGAGCGCCTCCATGCTCATCTCAGCGGCGACAAGCAAGTGGAATTCCCGCTGATGACCTCGTGTTGCCCCGGTTGGGTGGGTTTCGTGGAGAAACATTATCCCGAAATGCTCCCTCACCTGTCTACCGCCAAATCGCCCCAACAAATGTTTGGTGCTGTGGCTAAGAACTACTTCGCCAGGCAAATGGGTATCCGGCGCGAGGAGATGGTGGTAGTGGCTGTGATGCCATGCATCGCCAAGAAGTACGAGTGTATGCGCCCTGAATTCCAGCAGGAAGGTAATCCCGATGTCGATATCTCCATCACCGTTCGCGAGTTGGCCCGGTTGATACGGTATGCCAACATTGACTTTACCCAGCTCGAAGACGGGGAGTTCGATGCCCCGCTGGGTGAGTCGACCGGTGCCGGAGTGATCTTCGGTGCTACCGGCGGCGTGATCGAAGCGGCTGTCCGAACCGCTTACGAGGTGCAGACGGCAAAGGCGTTGCCACGTATCGACTTTACCGAGCTGCGCGGACTGGCGGGTATTCGTTCGGCCACCATCGACTTCGATGGTATTCCTATACATATAGGTATTGCGCACGGACTGGCCAACGCACGGACGTTGGTCGAAGAGATCAAGGCGGGCACATCGCCCTACCATGCTGTGGAAGTGATGGCGTGTCCGGGTGGTTGCATCGGTGGGGGCGGACAGCCTTATCACCGGGGCGATATTGGGGTACTGCTCGAGCGGCAGGCATCGCTCTATGCCGAGGATGCAGGCAAGCCACTGCGCAAGTCGCACGAGAATCCGTACATCAAGCAACTTTATCGGAATTTCCTCGATCGGCCTTGCAGTGCTACTTCGCACAAATACCTGCATACTGCGTACACTGATCGGAAAGCCGAGTTCAAGTCGGCCTTGTGTGGAGAGAAGGCGTTGCAAATCCGTAACATCTGTGGAGCGTTCCACCGGGATCCGGGCGAACTGATCAATATACTGCACAAGGTACAGGAAACCTTCGGCTATCTGCCCCTCGAAGTACAGGAACAGGTAGCTGCCGAACTGCGTATCCCTGCTTCGGAGGTGTACGGTGTGGTGACGTTCTATTCCTTCTTCACCATGAAACCGAAAGGGAAATATCCTATCTCGATCTGTCTGGGAACGGCTTGTTATGTGCGTGGAGCGGAGAAGATCCTGGACGAGTTCAAACGCAAGCTCGGCATCGGGGTGGGTGAGACTACCGAAGACGGACTCTTCTCACTCGACAGTCTGCGTTGCGTGGGTGCTTGCGGATTGGCGCCGGTAGTAATGGTAGGCAGCAAAGTATACGGTCGGCTTACTTCGGACAAAGTAGCCGATATCCTGGATGAATTCTATCACAAAGAGGCCGTAGGGCATGACTCGGCATTAAATAACCATCTTTAGAAGGGAAAGTGCAAATCTCATAGAGTGCTTTGTTTGTGCAAATAATTTCATTTTTATTTTGAGAGTAAGGCATTTACCGGAAATCTATTATATTTGCAGGCGAGATTATCTAATAAAGTGTAAAACTAAAAAACAGCCAGTTTATGAAAAAACTACTTACCATTTGCGTGCTTTGCATCCTGAGTGTGTCACTTTATGCCCAAAGCATCGTGGTAACTTCCGGATCGCTCGATCCGTTAAAGGGAGAAAAGGTTCTCAAATTTGAGTTCACTTACGAAGAAATGCTGGTCGGCAAACTGACTGAGGCGGAATACGTCATCAAGAAGGTGGACGACTTCAACAAGAAAGAAGCCGGAAAGGGCGAAACCTGGCGCACCAACTGGTATGCCGATCGTCAGAATCGCTACGAACCCAAGTTTGCCGAATTATTCAATAAATACATGGAAGATGCGGCCATCGTAGCTGGCAGCGAAGGTGCCAGGTATGTGTTTCTGATGAATACCGACTTCTCCGAACCGGGATGGAACGTAGGGGTGATGCGTCAGAATGCCTCGATAGACTTAAGTATTAAGGTCAAAGAAATTGCTACCGGAAATCAGGTTGCCAGCATCAAGATACGGAATTCATCGGCCAATAACTTCTGGGGGACGGACTTTGACTCGGGTTACCGCTTGCAGGAGTCGTACGGGAAGGCCGGACGTGAACTGGCGAAGTTCCTGATAAAGAAAGGAAAGATCGATAAGCAATAATCGAGCGTTGAGAGAAATAAGTAGCAGGCCGGCTGATGGGTGTAACCATCGGTCGGCCTGCTCGGGTTATCGGGTCATTGTTTGTCGTTATGGAATGAATTCCTATTTCTCGGTCACATATCCCTTGACTTGTGCCAGCTCGATAACCGACTGACTGATGGCTTTTCCTAAGTCGTCGCCTGTCTTTCCGGCATCTTTCTTTACTTGCTCATCGATATACTCCTGACGCTTTTTAGCCAAGCTGGAGATTTCTTTCTGCAAAGCCGAACGTTCTTTATCCTTTTGTACAACGATGGCTTTGACCTCCTCTTTCGTTTTGTTTTGCAACTCCGCCGGGAGTTCAGCTTCGGCTACCTCGTCCAGGGCGGTAACACTTTCTTTGGCTTTATCTACCAGGTCCCAGCTTTTGTTGTCGTATACCTTCTTTGTCTTGCTCACTGCCCTTTCGGTCAGGTTGGCCGATGAGATAGACTTGGCATTGTCATCCTGCTTCATCTGACTTTCCTTTTTAGCTATACCCACGCTTCCGTAACTGATGTAAGTGTCGTTCAGCTTCTCGTTGCACTCGCTGATGCGGGTGTCGTATGGCGTGTCGTAATAACGCACCTTCTCGTCGTGGTTGATGTTGAAGAACTTGCCCTTTCCACGGTTGGCTGCGTCGCGCCAGGAACCGGCGTCGCCCCAACTGTCGTCACCGCAATGGATGGTATTGATATAGATGTCTTTCTCCAATGCTCCCGAAATGGCCGTCCGGTAATTGACTTTTCCTTGGGTGAACGGTTCGTTGCCGGCAATATAAATCAGTTTCATATCCGACGGCTGGTTACCCCAATCTAATTTGTTGGTGGCATCGCTAATTACCGCCCCGCAATACTCCGAACCTCCAAAGGTTTTCAATGCGAACAACATCTCCGAAATCAGGTCAAGATCGGTAGTGAGCGGCGTAATCTGCCGGATATAACCCGATTGCGGCGACAAAGCATTATTGCCGTACTCATAGAGGGCAATCTCTATTTGTGGCTCCCCACCTTTGTATTTCAAGGTGGTTAACGTATTGACAATATTCCAGAGGCGCGATTTGGCCTGGTCGATCAACCCATCCATACTGTTGGATGTGTCGAGCAGGATGGCTACTTGTATTTTTGCCTCAGTTTTGGTTTGAATAGCTTGTTGTGCATTGTTTTCCGATGCGCGGTTACATTGACAACTATTCATCGTCAACACAAAAAATACGATACCGACAGAAATAAACGTTTTC
>JAVBVD010000030.1:0-130661 GCA_031554635.1 Bacteroides sp. | reverse complement strand
AAGGACCAGGAACGCAATTATCTCTGAGTTTTTAGGGAGGTAGGTTTAAAAAAAATGAATTGTTTATAAATAAACAATTGAATAATAACGAGTTAAAAATAAAGACCGACTAATTTTGATTTTAGTCGGCCAATAGTGATTCTTTTATTTGTTAAACATACAACAAAATACGTGGTTTCGGTTGGATTTTGAAGAATAAAATGAATGAACGGATGGATTTTATGAACCAATGAACAAGTTGTTGCAAGTTGAATACTTCGCCGGTTCAATCTTTCCAGGAACTCGACCTATGATCTGCGTAGGTGGTTTTTCAAACTCTTGGGGATTTTTTATTATGATGTACTATCCGTATAGCATGTGCAATTTACTTATTACTGGAATAGTTTCAAACCAAAGGCTTCTGAATAAGGAATCAGCTGATTCCCTTGTGAATAGTTTATCCAAGCGTCCTCCTTGTGACTATGAGCCACAATCTCATCCGTCCGCATGGGCTGAATAACTTGGATGATTGTTTCCAAAGTCTCTTTTTCTTTGTCGCTAAATACATTCAAATCATATCCTTCACAGGTAAAACGTGTACTTTCCATATTATGCAAAAGCACAATCTCCTTATTTATACCTTCTACGTTGTCATAAATAGTGTCGTAATGAACCGGAACAGGTCCGTATTGGATGGCTCGATAGTTTAGACCGCTGATGGAAACTCCAAAACGTTTATAATGGTAAAAGTCCGCATAAAACATCTCTTTATTTAGTTTGGTGGGATAAACCTGTTTTTCCCTGCCAATAAAGAATTTTACCATTTCCGACAGTTTGTTCACATTGAGTTGCCCGAATCCATTGTAGATAGAACGTAGAGTATGCCCATAAAACAGTGTTTGATCAGATGTGCAGACTGTACTGTCTGATACCAGACTAACCAATTCCTCTATTCTACGATATTCTTCCGAATCGAATGCCCCTTTACTCGCATCCAGAAGTCTTAATAGGACTTCTTTTTTACGTATGGCCAATATCATCTTTCCATTTGACTCGGAAGGAATCTGCCCATTTTCATAGTGCGCGTATTGATTGGCTCCAAATCCCAGAATTTTGGTAATCTGGGAATAGTTTAATCCATAATGAATGCGGATATCTCTTATTTCTTCGGGAAATGGTATTCCATGTTTCACTCGATATTGAGAATAGAGATCATTGAATAACAATTCATCCTGCTCTGTTGTCGTAAATTTCTCCCCGGTATCGTCGCAAACATAATATCGAACATGTACCGAATATGTCTCTTTTCGGAATTCATGTTCTTCTACGGTGCTAGCCTCCTTAACCTTTCCTCTGGTTATAGGACTAAGTATATCAACATATTTTTCCATATTCCTTCTCATTTAACGGTTATTGCTTTAATGCATATTTCAAAGGAAACTCTGCAATATGAAAAGATATACAAATCGTCTTATTGCTAGGGTCGCCCATTGATATCTTAATATATAACTCTGTCTCATCATAATCTTTGCCAAATACCCACATTTCTCCATAACTCATGGCATCTTGTATGGTTTCCACATAGTCGCCAACTTCTATTTCCTTTATAATTTGTTCCCTACCTTGCGGCGTGATGCCAAGAAACTTTAATGCTTCTACATTCTTATCTCTATTAAGAAACAGAATCCCCCACAGATTGAATTTAGGTTTGAATTGTCGGAGAAACGCCTCTACTTCTTGTTCTGCTTTTATCATTTGTTCTTTTATCGCAAATATAGTTGTTTTTATTTCAATAACAATAAATTCAACTTTAAAGTGTGTTTTTGTTGTATGAATAACATTATATGATGGCTATTTGTTTTCGCGCCCTTTAGGATATATAAAATAGTACATTCTGGTGGATTATAGTTTAGTCTGATTTTATCTGTTATGTATAGTATCCTTGCGCCTTTAATTCACTGGCCTGGAACAACCGATAGTTGTCTTCATCGAGCGGATAATCCCAGCACCCAAGGTGATGGAACAACTCCCCGCCGAATCCCGTCTTGAACTGATATAGTCCATACATGGGATGTGAACGGATGGCACCCGGCGATACACCGAACATATCGTATTCCATGCAGCCGTGTTCTTTCGATAGCTTGATGGCTTCCCATTGCAAAGCATATGTAGGCATGCAGTTGCGGTGGGTCGATGACGAGGCACCGTATAAATATGTTCCCCGGTGTGCCGACATGACCAGAAACATGGCTGCCAGCAATTCTCCGTCCAGCTCGGCGAGTAGCAACTCCACTTGTGCAGGCGAAGAGGTATCATCGGCTTGTGCGGCAAGTACCGATGTGAAATATTCGATGCCGTTGGTAAACAGTCCGTTACGAAGTGCGGTTTCCTTGTATAGCTTATACCACAAATCGACTTTATCCATTCCGGCACGAATCACGCGTACGCCTTTACGCTCGGCCAGTTTGATGTTGTACCTCGTTTTGGGTTTCATCTGTAGCATGATTTCATCCTCCGAACGTGTCAGGTCCAGAAAGATGGTCGAAGTGGGCAGGATGTCCGAATTGCTCTTTTTTAGATTCCAGTTGATGGTGTTGTAGTTGATGCGGAATTCCTGAATTCGCTTCTCGGGCGGACCCAGCCAGGAGCCTTGCTCGTCGATGTACTCTTCCCCACACCAGTGCGACTGCCAGTTCAGGTCGTACCGGATGGCAATGCACCCTTTGGGCAGGTATGAACGCAGTATCTCCGACAACTCCTCGAGGAACTGTCCTTGAAACTCTTCCGACGGCTCGATCTCCGGACCGTAGGGAACATAAGCGATGGAATGCCTGGCGTTGATCGGGTTCAGCAATACCAGGAAGTCGGCCTCGGTATACGAGTGACCTCCTACATGGGTGTAGATGTCCCGGTTCTTCACTTTGAAGTCGAATGCATGGGTCGTCAAGCCTTGGTAAGTCTTTACTTCCGACCAGAATGCCGTTTGTTGTACGATAGGAGTGTTGTGTATATCACGAATCTCCTTGTTGTTCACTTGAATCATCATAACGCGGGCAAAGGTAGGCAATAAAAGATTAGAAAGCAACCTTATGCGCTGATTGATAGTTTTTTAGTTGGGCCGACTTACCGAACCGACTCCGTTTCCCGCTTGGCGCTGTCCACGCCGGGTGTCTTTTCGATACGGTTTAGCGCCTTCGACAATTCATTGACGGAGGGTACCTGAATCTGTATGGTACAATATACAATTTCATGTTCCATGGTGATGTGCAGGTCGGTAATGCCAAGTTTCAGCTCCTCGGAAATAACCCGTAGCAGATCGAGTAGCAATCCGTTGCGGTTGACACCCGTTACCTGGATGGTACAGGGGTAGCAGTGGTCCTGGCAACCCGGCAGGAAGATATCTTTAATAGAGTCGCCCGCCTTGGCCGACATGGAGATGGCCTGCGGACAGTTGCGTTTGTGCACCTCAATTTTTCCGTTCTGTTTCACGAAACCTGCTACTTCGTCTCCGGGTAAGGGATGACAGAGTTCGCACAGCAGGTATGGAAATCTCTCCCCTTCGGCCTTTGCCCTGCGCAGGGAGTTTTGTATTCCTTTCTTGGCTTTGTATGTCACCACATGTTGTAACCATTCCTGTTTGGGCTGCATACTTTCGTCCTGGCCGATCTCCACCCGGTCGCCCCGTTTCAGTTTTGTGATCACCGGACACAGTTTACCGTTGACCCGTGCATATTTAGCCTGATTGCCGATATTGGTATGTATCTCATAGGCAAAGTCGAGTGCAGAGGACCCTTTCGGGAGCACCATCCCGACTCCTTGCGGTGTAAATACCACGATGTCGTCCTGATAGAATGCGCTAACTACATCTTCAATAAATCCACCTTCTTTGCCGTGGAGGGCAATCTCTTTGAGTACCGCCTTGAAACTGTTTACCCACTGTGACACCCCTTCGCTGCGATCGGCCACACAACCCAGTTTGCTGTTGCGTGCCATCCGCTCGGAGGAGATATGCAGTTCTACCCACGTACCGTGCTGACACATGAACTGGCAGTGCAGACCTTGGTATCCGTTCTCCTTAGGCGCGTCGATATAACTTACCAGACTGGCAGGTCGCTCGCGGTAAATATCGGAAAAGATGGAGTAGAGGCGTAGCGCTTGCCCTTTCTCGGAATAACCGAACGAATTGTCGAACGGGAATACTACATTGAGTATGTATATGTGTTCCAGCTCTCTGAACGAGAGGTTCCGGCTATCCATCTTGCGCCACAGGGCGTAGACACTTCGTACCTTTGGTGTGATGGTAACCTGGATGCCTTTTTCCTGAAGTTCTTTCTGAAGGGGAGCGATGAATTGAGCGATGTATTCCCGGTGGCACTCCATGTAGCTTTCGATATCTTGTTCGATCCGTTCGTATTCCTGTGGTGAGCGGAAGCGCAAGCTCAGGTTCTCGAGTTCCGACTTGATGTCGTACAATCCCAACCGGTTGGCCAACGGAGCATAGAAATAATCCGTTTCGCTGGTGATCTTCATTTGCTTGGTAGGCTTCATGCTCGAGAGTGTGCGCATGTTGTGCAAGCGGTCGGATAATTTGATGAGCAGCGCGCGGATATCGTAATGAATCGAGTCGAGCATCTGTTTGAAGTTATCCAGCTGCTTCGACATTTCGTAATCGGGTTTCTTCACTTTCGTCACCACCTGAACCAGGAAAGCCACCTCTTCGCCGAACTCCCGGCGGATGTCTTCGATGGTGGTGGGTGTATCTTCGACTACATCATGCAGCAGAGCAGCAGCGATGGAGGCCGATCCCAGCATGAGCTCCTCGGCTACGATACGCGCCACGGAAATGGGGTGAGTGATGTATGGTTCACCAGTATTTCGTGATTGGGGGGCATGCGCTTTGTGCGCATATTCGTATGCCTTACGGATGAGTTGCATCTCGTCGTCCGTCATTCGTTGTTCAATATGGCTGTAAAGCAAGTCTCTCTGCTCCGCCACGTACAGGTCGTAATCGGGTGTGCTCATAGTATGTCGAAATTACGTATTTTCTATTATATAAAGAGGATTACGCAAAATACGCAATAAATATCGACAATTGCAAGTGTTTTCTGTTGTGTGTATTTTTTTTGTATATTTGCACGTATTTGATAATAAACTTAGATTATGTTGCGTAGATTTTTAGTATTAAGCGCTGTTATAGTATGCGCTATGCATGGTGTGGCACAGAAAACCATTAGTAAAACAGAATTTGGGCATTTAGTAGATTATGCCAACTGTAGGTATGTAATGACCTTTATTGAGAAAAACGATTTGAGTAACCCTAATTTTACAGACACGTATGAGAAGAGGGTAAAACCGGAATTAAGCAAAGCTACTTTGGACAATCTGGAAGAAGTAGCCTCTACGGAAACGCTTAATAAGTTGCTGGCCAATAATGGCCCGGCGTACTCGCTTGTACAAAAAGTAGAGGAGCTAAAGCAAAATTATGACCGTTGTGCAACGGATGACTCCCTGATAGCCTCGTTGAAAATGACTGCTTGGCAAAAGGTGGACTTGAGTGCGACAGCAGAGGCAATCAGGAAAGAGATGCTTGCCAAATATGCTTCGAACAAAGGGGCGAAGTCGGCTTCGGGGAATGCGGCGGTAGCGTCCCAGGCTTCAAACGGTCAGTTTCAAGAGGAAGGCGAAACTCCGGTTTATAGTATCGGTTATCAGGATTACCAGGAGTCTCTCAGGACTTTCAAATTGATTGTTACCGCTTTGTTGGGTCTTATTTTTATTCTTTTGGCTGTTTTGTTTTTCATGCTTCTTTCTGTCAAGAAGAAAATGCCGGGCCGGGAATATGTGATAGAGCAGGTATTGAACAGTAAGAGGATTTCCCGTAAGTTCAATCCCAAGAAGCCGTCGAGTCACTCCAGTGGTTCTGGTTCCAGTGCTTTTAGCTCTGGCAGTTCTGAACGCTCCGGTAGTAGTCATCATTCTGAAACTTCCGGTCGTTCTTCCAGTGACTCTGTCAGATAGAGGGTAGAGACATTAGAGTAGAAATCTATTGGATTTGCGTAATAAAAAAGTGCGGAATCTCTTCTTCGAGGTGTCTCTATGCGATTTTGTGATATTATTTTTGAGAGATAAAAAGGCGATGAGTCCTCAAAGAACCCATCGCCTTAACTATATATTGTATCCAAATACTTATTTCACCTGATGCCAAACCGGCGTCATCACAAAGCTAAATTCATAATCGCCATACGGTAACCGATATTTCTCCAATGGAATAGCCCCCCAGCTATTGACACAAGCCAAACCCATTTGTGCCTTGTCAATACACAGGTTCGTATAGTCAGTCTGGGGTATTTCCTGCCAGTGTCGCTGTGTTTTCTGTGGAGTATCGTCCAGCGATTCGATGGTATAGTTCAATGCCGAAGCAGAGAAAGGAGCCTCCGAAACAAAAGCGAGTCCGTTTCCACTTACATTCAGTTGTTTCCACCAGCGTACATCACTTTTCGTGCCTGTTTCCTGCGGACGAACATACGGATGAAACTGTTCGGATACCAATTGACGATAACGACCAATATCAGTAGATGTTTTACGATCGGCATAGTTCTCAATCGGGCCACGGCCATAGTAATCAATGTGGTCGAACTCTTCCGGCATCTGCATGCGCATACCGAAGCGGAACATTTCCGATACTTTCGCACTCTTATCGGCTGTTAGCTTCTGAGTTACTTTGATGGCACCTGTGTTGTTGATTGTGTATGTCAGACTCAGTTTGGCTGATACACCCGGCATATCGTATTCTGCTTTTACGGTTGCCATTTCATTCTCTATCTGTTTGGTGAGTGAAGTGAGCTTCATTTCCGGATTTCTCCAGGCGATGTACTTGTTTTGCAGTTTGGCTCCCATGTCATTGTCTGTCGGAGCGCGCCAGAAGTTCGGAGTTAGCATGCCGCCACCATTCAATAACTGCATGCCGGCAACATCATAACGGGTGATGAAACCATTCCCGCGGTTGAAGTCGATCTGGAATTCCTCTCCTTTAACAATGAGGTAATGACGGTCATTGTCCAAGATTTGCGACTCTACCACCGGTACGTTTACTTGCGTTTGGTTGGCAATAGTGAGTGGGGCAGGGGTGTATGCCTGGATGGTCAATTGATCCTTAGCTACAGTATGACCTGCTGCTACCAAAGTCTCTGCTGACTTCAGCCTATAAGAAACATTCAACAACAACTCCTTCGTTGGACAGATATTGTCGAGAGTGTAACCCAACTTAATTTTCACAGTTTGGTGTGGGGCTACTTTCAAATCCTGAACAATACCGGTCTGCATCGTTTCGCCATTGGCTACCAACTGCCATTCCAGGTAGTAAGCCGACAAATCGCGGAAGAAATTCTCATTGTACACATTGATCTCACCTTTCTGTAAGTCGGCGGGAGTTGTCCAGATGGATTGATAGAAATAGTTCACCTCGTACAAGTGTGGATTCGGTTTGCGGTCGGGGCTGATAATACCGTTGTTGCAGAAGTTATTGTCCGATGCATCGTACGGATTGTAGTCGCCGCCGTATCCATAGATATTTACGCCGTCTTTGTTCTTCCAGTGGATAGACTGGTCTACAAAGTCCCAGATAAAACCACCCTGATATTTCGGATACTTACGTGTCAGGTCCCAGTACTCCTTGAACCCACCCATCGAGTTACCCATCGCATGGGCATATTCGCATTGGATCAATGGCTTATTGGTATCTCCTTGTCCGTATTTCTCACATCCATCGTACCCCAGGTACATCGGACAATATACATCTGTGAAATCATTCTTTCCGGCTTGTTCGTATTGTACGGCACGGGTTTTGTCCTCCGACTTGATCCAGCGATAGCAGGCTTCGAAGTTTGGTCCGAATCCGGCTTCATTGCCCAGTGACCAGAAAATGATGGAAGGATGGTTGAAGTTCCGTTGCACATTCCGTTGATTCCGCTCCAGATGTGCTTTGGCGTATATAGGGTTCTTGGCCAACGTGCGGTCGCCATATCCCATACCGTGTGACTCCACATTTGCTTCGGCTACCATGTACAGGCCGTATTCATCACACAAGTCGTACCACAGGTTGGCGTCCGGGTAGTGACAAGTACGTACGGAGTTGACATTGTTTTCCTTCATGATCCGGATGTCCTGAATCATTCGTTCGCGTGAAACCACATAGCCGCCGTCGGGGTCCATCTCGTGACGGTTCACCCCTTTGAACAGCACCGGCTGTCCATTCACCAGGATCTGTGCGTTCTTCATTTCAATTTTGCGGAAGCCCACTTTCACAGGAATTACTTCCAGCGTGTTGCTGCCGTTTTTCAGGCGGGCAGTCAATGTGTAAAGATTCGGTGTTTCGGCTGTCCATTTCAGCGGATTGGCAACCGACAAAGAAACTGACAGTTTGCCCGAACCCTTCACCTGGGTCGATGCAACTATATTCTTCTTTGCATCCGCCAGTTCCAGATCTACTACACCGTTACCGCTCATTTGCAGATCGATGGCCAGTGTGCCATCCTTATACTGCGCGTCGAGATCGGGGGTGACACGAATATCCTGAATGTATTGCTTGTTGCGGGTATAGAGGTAGCAGTCGCGTGCCACACCTGAATAACGGAAGAAATCCTGGTCTTCCAGATAGGTTCCGTCGCACCAACGGAATAGCTGAAAGGCTATCAGATTCTTGCCCGGTTTCAGGTAGCTTGTTAGATTGAACTCCGCTTCCAGCTTACTGTCTTCGCTGTAACCCACATACTTGCCATTCACCCACAGGTACATGTTCGATGTTACTGAGCCGAAATGAGCGAAGATTTCTTTACCCTTCCAGTCGGCTGGAAGAGTGATTTCTTTGCGGTACGAACCAACGTGGTTGTTTTCTACCGGGAATTCCGGTGGATTGTTTTTGAATTGGCTGCGCCAGGCATAACCGACGTTAACGTAAATTGGATCGCCATAACCGTTCAGTTCCCATACGGCGGGTACTTTCAGCAAATCCCATCCTTTGTCGTTAAAGTCCGTGCGGTAGAAGTCCAGTGGACGGGCGTCGGAGTTTGCCACCCAGTTAAATCTCCACACCCCATTCAGGGTCATGTAGTTCTCCGAGGTCTCTTTAACGCCTTTGCGGGCAGCTTCATCCGATTCGTAGGCAAAATAGTGGGTGTGCATCGGTGCACGGTTCACGGCATTCACTTCGGGGGTTTTCCACTCATTGTTCTGAGCCTGAGCGGCGAATCCGAACAGGGCAAGTGCACCCATTAAGAGTTGTCTTTTCATGTTTTTCCATTTATTAATTAAAAGAATTCTTTCTGATAGTAGTACGGTTGACTGACCAAAGTTACTGTACCTCTTTTATATCTTTGAAAGAAAAATCGTTAATAAATGTGCAAACGTACGATTAGAACACTAAAATGAGCTCTTATTATACTTTTGTGAGTAATAAATGGGCGGGAAGGGCTTTTGGCCCTCCCGGTAATTACGACTGTAGGGCTGGGAAAGTAAGTACAAACCGGCAACCTTCCGTATGACTACTGTCGATAACGAGGGTTCCATTCATTTTCTCCACTAACGTGCGGCAGAGGGATAAACCCAAACCGAACCCTTGTGAAAAATCGTCCAATTTGACGAACCGCTCGAATACCGCCTCGTGTTTGTCTTCCGGAATGCCGATTCCAGTGTCAGTGATAGTCATTATCAGCGCTTTTTTATCGCGCGACAAGTAGTAGGCCAGTGTGATACTTCCTTTCAGCGTTGCCCGGGCGGCATTGTGTAGCAGGTTGAACAGAATTTGTTCGAGTCGCGTGTCGTTCGACGGGAAGAGCAGCGTCTCATTACTCGGACGGAAATGCAGTTCGACACCCTTGTGGACGTGCTGCCTTACCCTGTCTAAGCTTTGTGCGCAACATTTGTAAATCTCTGTATCGGTAATTTCCACACTCTGGTTTGTTTCCTGATCGGTGAGGTCGAGTACATCGTCTATCAGCTTCAGCAGCTTCTTGGTGTTCTCTTCAATGGTGTCAGTGAATTCCTGAGTGCCACCCTTTTCGTCGAACATACTCGTAAGGATCTGTGAGAATCCCACAATCGCATTCAGCGGTGTGCGGATCTCATGCGTCATGCTTTGAATGAAGAGCGTTTTCATCCGGCTAGCCTTTTCAGCATCTTCTTTGGCGATGCGCAGCGCCTCCTTCGAGGCGGTCAGGTCCTCATTCCTTTGTCGCAACTGGTTCTCAGAGGCTATCAGCCTGGAGTTCAAATGATGCTCCCGGTAGAGGAATGCGAATACGATGATCAGAAAGGCTATAAGTAGCAGGATGAGGATACGCGTGTTTTCTATATGCTCATTCTGGGATTTTAATCGTAGATCCTGCTGTTCTACATTCAATTTTTCCAGCCCGAGGAGAGTCGCGAACTCCGTAGCGGCATCTTGTTCATGTACAGCATCAGTGGAGTCTTTTATCTGTATGTATTGAGCCAGGTAGGGTGCAGCCTCCTTTTCTTTTCCCATGGTGTACAGGAGTTCTCCTTTGTTGCGGCATATCATCTGATTCATGGCACGCTCGCCCATCTTTTGATGTTCGATGTACAAGCTGTCGAGGGCAATCAGTCCTCTATTGTATTGCTGTGTGTATTTAAAGAATACATATTCGGCCTCAAAAACCTGTTTCTTGAGCGGGTAGAGTTTCTGTTCTTCGTTTACCTTGCGGATAGCCTCTTTTAATCGTGCTTCGGCCATTTCCGTTTGGCGGTTGGCCAGGTAATAATTCATATAAGCCAGACTGCAGATCACTTCGTGGCTGGAAGAGGTAATAGCTGCATCTGCTTTTTTCAGGGTCTTGAGTGCCTGTCCGAGCTGACCTTCCCGAATATAATAATTGGCGATTTCCGTATATGCGTTTACCAGATTATATTGGCTCAGTTTGTATGTTTCAATCAGTTCCACTTCTTTCAACCTGCTTTCAAAGGCCTGTTTGTCCATCTTTTTGAGAGTGTAGATGGTGCTCAATACATTGTAGCAGTTGGATAGTCCTTCCTTGTTGTCGCTTTGCTGAGCCTCTTTCCGCATGTTCTCGGCTTCGTAAAATGCTGTATTGATTCTGCCGCTATTAATATAGAAATGAATCAGCCGGCTTCCCCAGGCAAAGTAGTAAAACCTTGGTTGGTGCGTTTTTTTCGCAAAGTCTTTCACTCGGTTGGTACAGACAATGATACTGTCTTCCATCCCTTTGTAATAATAATAATCCAGCGAAGTCATAAGTGCTGTGACTTGCATTCGCTGATCGCCTCTCTGCACTGACATACGGAATAGGGTGTCAGCCATCTGGAGCACAACAGGTGAAGCGCTGTTCTCAAGGCAGCGCTGGTAATAAGCGTTAAGTGTACTGTCTGTCTGATGCGATCCCACCTCCGTTTCCTGTGCGGACAGCGGGAGGCAAAATAGCAGAGCCAAGATAAGTACCCGGTTCTTGAAGTTTACAATCGGTGACATATTGCAAAAGTAGTATTGATTTTGGCAGTATTATATAAAATATTCTATTCGCAACCGCAAATATATATCTTTTATTAATAACAACTTCACAAATATAGGCAATAATATTCAACTATTGGTCAGAAAAGTAAACTTTTCGTCCTTAATTCCTGCTTTTGTTCTGTTTTTATTCGTTGGCGTATTCCAGATGGAACTCGATGACAGCTTCTATTCCTTTCCGGAAAATATCGAGCGGAAAGTTTTCGTTCGGCGAGTGGATAGCGTTCGATTCCAGCCCGAAGCCCATCAATACCGTCTTAATGCCGAGTACCTGTTCGAAAGTAGAGATGATGGGTATACTTCCTCCGCGTCTCACTGCCAACGGCTTTTTACCGAATGCTTTGGCGAATCCTTTCTCTGCCGCCTGGTAAGCCGGGAGCGAGATGGGGCATACATATCCTTGTCCACCATGCATCGGGGTGACCTTCACCTGTACTGTGTCGGGTGCTATGCTGCGGATGTAGTCGGCAAAGAGTTCCGATATCTTGTGATGTTCCTGATGCGGTACCAACCGGCACGATACCTTGGCGTATGCTTTGGATGGCAATACCGTCTTCGAGCCTTCTCCGGTGTAACCGCCCCAGATGCCACATACGTCGAACGATGGCCGGCAACTGTTGCGCTCCAGTGTGCTGTATCCTTTTTCGCCTGCCAATGCTTTTACACCGATAGCAGTTTTGTATTTCTCCTCGTTGAACGGTATGTGTGCTATCATCTCCCGTTCTGCCTGAGGCACCTCCTCCACGTCGTCGTAGAATCCAGGTATGGTGATGCGTCCATCGGCATCGATCACCCGGTCTATCATTCCGCACAACACGTTGATAGGGTTGGCTACAGCACCACCAAAATGTCCGGAGTGCAGGTCGCGGTTCGGTCCCGTTACTTCGATTTCCCAGTAAGCCAATCCACGCAAGCCGGTGGTGAGCGACGGCAGGTCGGCTCCCAGCATGCTTGTGTCCGATACCAGGATCACATCGGCTGCGAGCAACTCTTTATGCTCCTCGCAGAACGCTTCCAAACTGGGCGATCCGATTTCTTCTTCACCCTCGAAGATGAACTTTACGTTGTTCTTCAACAGTCCGTTTTTTACCAGATATTCGAAAGCCTTAACCTGAACGAAAGCCTGTCCTTTGTCATCGTCGGCACCTCGCGCCCAGATGTGTTCGTCGCGGATTTCCGGTTCGAAAGGTGGATTTTTCCATAAGTCGAGCGGTTCGGCGGGCATCACGTCGTAGTGCGCATATACGAGAATCGTCTTGGCGGCAGGATCTACCGTCTTCTGTCCGAAAACGATCGGATTGCCTTTCGACGGCATTATGATTGCCTCGTCCGCTCCTGCTTCGAGCAATAGCTGTGTCCACCGGCTGGCACAGGCCAGCATGTCGTCACGATGTTCCGGTTTGGCACTGATACTTGGAATACGGATGAGGCTAAACAAGTCCTCCATCATCTTCGGTTCATTGTCCGCGATGTATTTCTGAATGTCATTCATGATTGGGTGAGATTATAAGATTGTGGAATTAAGTTACAGTTGCGTGGTGCGGTCCAGCAGGTAATAATCGAGTATCACCATGGCCGCCATGGCCTCCACGATGGGCACTGCACGGGGGAGCACACAGGCGTCATGACGTCCGCGGGCTTTCAGTGTGGTGTCTGTTCCATCGATGTTTACCGTTTCCTGCTCCATGAGCAGTGTGGCGATGGGCTTGAACGCCACCCGGAAGTAGATGTCCTGTCCGTTGCTTAGTCCGCCCTGAATACCACCCGAATGGTTGGTACGCGTTTCAATGCGCCCATTGTTATTATAGAAAGCATCGTTCTGTTCCGAGCCTCTCATCTTTAATCCCTTGAAACCTTCTCCGTACTCGAATGCCTTGGCGGCATTGATCGTCAGCATGGCATGTCCCAAGGCAGCGTGCAGTTTACCGAATACCGGTTGCCCCAGTCCGATGGGACAATCCTTGATGACACACGTCAATACTCCGCCAATGGTATCGCCTTCGCCCTTTACTTTATAAATAAGGTCTTGCATCTCCTTCGCCTTCTCCGGATCGGGGCAACGTACCGGATTATCCTCGATGGTGGCGAGATCGTAGTCCTTGTACGTACCTTCCAGTTTGATAGGTCCCACCTGTGAGGTGTACGCCGTAATGCTGATGCCCAGTTGGCGCAAGGCTAGTTTGGCCAGTGCGCCTGCTACCACGCGGGATATTGTTTCCCGTGCCGACGAGCGTCCGCCTCCGCGATGATCGCGTATGCCGTACTTCGTCATGTATGTATAGTCCGCATGAGAGGGGCGGTACACCTCCCGCAGATTATCGTAGTCGTTGGAGTGTTGATTTTCGTTCCATACGATGAACCCAATGGGGCATCCCGTCGATTTCCCTTCGAAGATACCCGAGAAGAACTCTACCTTGTCAGCCTCTTTTCGTGGTGTGGTGATGACCGACTGCCCCGGTCGGCGGCGATTCAGTTCGTTCTGAACGAACTCCATATCAATGGTGATACCTGCGGGGAAACCGTCTATGACGCCCCCGACACCTTTTCCGTGCGATTCGCCGAAACTTGTCAATCTGAACAGATTGCCGAATGAATTAAACATATCTTTTGGTTTTAAGTATTATCTGATGCAAATATAAACAAAACTTTTACTGAAAAAGATTTGTTTATGAAATATGGAACAAAGAAACCGAAGAATAGACCTTGCCTGTGGGAGCCGAAATCTGTTACTTTGTGTTGATTTTGAGTGTAAGAAATAATTTGTAAACACCTAAATAGTATTAATTTAAACAAGAGAGTTATGAAGAAAAGTTTATTTTATTTGTTTGCCATCGTTTGTTCGATGAGTTTACTCACTGCTTGTAGTGGTGATGATGATAATGGTAATGACGATGGCTCAACGCCTGTAGAAGCGGTAGTTGGCACGTATGGAGGTACGATGGACATCACTTCTGGTGGAACTCAATTGGCTGATGACTTGGCTAAGGATATTATTGTTTCGAAGGATGCGAGCGACGCCACCAAAGCGCAGGTTGCTTTGAATGATTTTATTTTCTCGATTGGTGGGGGAGATCCTGTCAATTTGGGGAATATTGTGGTCGACGGTTGCGTGGTAGCGAAAAGCGGTAGTAGTTATACGATTAAAGCTACCAAAGAAATTGAGCTACAATACGTGAAGAAGTGTAATGTTCAGATCAACGGTACCGTTACCGGAACGAAGCTGGATATGACCATTAATGTTAGCGCTTTGGGCGGAGCGGTTAATCCGGTGGTAACTTTTACGGGCACAAAGAAATAAGCAAAACACTTATTTGATAATAGAAGGCGTGAGCACTCCACAGCAGGAGAGGCTCATGCCTTTATCTTTCTCCCCCCATTACTGCAAAAATAAGAAGAAAAAGGAGGTATAGTAGGGTTTATTTCTTATTTTTGCGGCAATAAAATCTGCATATTTATGATAGAGCCAAATGAACGTAAGAAGATTATAGCGTTGGTACAGCGCGAAGTGATTCCGGCTATCGGTTGTACCGAGCCGGTTGCGGTAGCTTTATGTGTGGCGAAAGCCGCTGAAACATTGGGCACACGTCCCGATAGCATTAAAGTGCTTCTGAGTGCCAATGTCCTGAAAAATGCCATGGGGGTAGGAATTCCCGGTACCGGAATGATTGGTTTACCTATTGCTGTGGCATTGGGAGCGCTGATCGGTAAATCAGAATATCAACTCGAAGTGTTGAAAGATAGTACACCTGGAGCGGTGGAGGAGGGCAGACGCTACATCGACGAGAAGCGAATCAATATCTCCCTGAAAGACACCGACGAGAAACTTTATGTCGAGGTAGTTTGTGAGGCGCAGGGGCAGAAAGCAACGGCAATCATTGCCGGAGGACATACCACCTTTATAAATATAGCGCGCGAGAACGAGGTGTTGCTCAGTAAGCAACATACGGTCAGTGAGGAGGAAGAAGACATGGAAGTGGAACTGAATCTTCGCAAGGTTTACGACTTTGCCCTGGAGGCGCCATTGGATGAGATCCGCTTTATTCTGGATACGGCGAAGTTGAACAAAGCTGCGGCCGAACAATCGTTTGAGGGCAATTACGGGCACTCGCTCGGTAAAATGTTGCGCGGATCGGGTAAAGATAGGGTGATGGGCGATAGTGTGTTCTCGCATATTCTTTCGTACACCTCGGCAGCTTGTGATGCCCGTATGGCAGGTGCCATGATTCCGGTTATGAGTAATTCGGGAAGTGGTAACCAGGGAATATCGGCAACGCTTCCCGTGGTGGTGTACGCCGAAGAAAATGGTAAAACGGAAGAGGAATTGATCCGCGCCCTGATGATGAGTCACCTTACGGTAATCTATATCAAGCAGAGTCTGGGACGTTTATCGGCCTTGTGCGGTTGCGTGGTAGCAGCTACCGGTTCGAGTTGCGGTATCACCTGGCTCATGGGGGGTACGTACGAGCGGGTTTCTTTCGCCGTGCAGAATATGATCGCCAACCTGACTGGTATGATCTGTGACGGAGCCAAGCCGAGTTGCGCATTGAAGGTGGCTACCGGGGTTTCGACAGCAGTGCTCTCGTCCGTAATGGCCATGGAAGACCGTTGTGTAACATCGGTTGAGGGCATCATCGATGAAAGTGTGGACCAAAGTATCCGTAACCTGACCCGTATTGGCTCGCAAGCCATGAATGAAACCGATAAGGTCGTGCTTGATATCATGACGCATAAAGGTTGTAAATAATTGGGTTTTAGTTTAATTAACGTTTTTGAGATTGCGTATTTGTTGGAAAATACGTATTTTGTGCTGATTATCAAGGAGTATGATAAAATATACTTCTGTAAAATCTATAAATTGTGTTATTAGTGTCAAACCAAGTTAATGGAAAGTCTATGAAAGTAAGAACGTTTTTTGGGGGATGTACCCTTTTGGCCGTTATGTTGTCGGCTTGTATTAATAATGACGAAGACCTTTATCAGGGCAATCCCAATGCGAAGGAAATTATGTCCGAGTATGTAATGACCAGTGCATTTGAGGTTCCCATTGAGGAAGGGTCTTATACGGTTGTGAAGTATGGCGATGATACCTTGTATTATGGCAATGTGGCAATGGAAATTGATGTGCCGAAGTTTTCAATGGCTGTCAATCGTGCTGCCGATGAAGAATTGAAATGGTATTTTGTACCTAAAAGGGCTGCCGGTGTTGGAACTGATTGGAGTTATACGGTGACTCGTTCCGGTATACTCTTATTTGAAGATCTGACCGACGGAGACAGTGATTACAATGATTTTGTCTGTGCCCTCGTGGAGACAGTAAACTTTGGCGGATCACCGAATTCGCGTAATGCTACATTAAGTAATATTCGGGTGAAGCCGTTGGCTATGGGTAATACGCTCGCATTGAAGTTCGGAGTGGAGTTCCGCTGGAAAACCGATGGGAGGTTACTGAAGGACGTTGTGGTAGCCGAGGATGTGCGGAAAAACTTTTTCGGAGGAAAAACCGGTTACATCAATACCACCGACGATGCAATAGCCAATTTCAACAAGGATATCTCTGAAAAGGCGAATGCTACCGGAAGTGCCTATCTGAGTGGATTCAAGGACAATGAACTTTGCGTACTTTGGTACATAGAAACAGCCGGGGTAAAACGTTATGTGGCTGATAGCCAGTCTAACCTCTTGAGCCAGGATTTGTTGAAAGGGTCGGCTACCGATTCGAATATTCCTTTTGGATTGTTTGTTCCCAATGTTATTGAGGCGGTGACGATGAAGCCGGTAAAGTTCAAGTGGACAAAGGAAAAGGCTTCATTGTTCCAGGCTTATCCGGATTTTGGAAGCTGGCTGAAAGGGGAGGTTAATTCCCCATTCGGACGATCGGACAATAGTAAGCTGTTCGACTTAAAGAAGATGGGACTTTAAAAATTAAGAATTAAAAAGGAAGAATTAAGAATGGGGCCGAGTATTCTCTACGCCCCTTACTTAATTCTTCCTTTTTAATTCTTAATTCTCAGCTCTTAGTGGCACTGTCCACCGCAACCGCACTGTTCGTCCGAACAATCGCCTTCGCCACAGCCGTCACCGCAACCATCGCCACAGCTGTCACAACCACAGCTGCAACCACCGCCGCCGGCCATCATGCTTACCATGCCTTGAATTTCTTCATTGGTAGCTATGCGGCTCTCCACCACTTCGCCTACGAATGTCAATGCTTCGCCTGCCAACGGATGGTTCATATCCACTACTACCAAGCTGTCTTTCACTTCTACTACTGTAGCGTTCATGCGGTGTCCTTCGGAGTCCATCAACGGAACCACGTTGCCGGCATAGATGCGTTGTGCGTCGAAACGGCCATCGATCTCGAAGATATTTTTCGGAAGTTCCAGTACGTGTTCGTCGTTGTATTCTCCGTATGCTTCTTCGGGAGTAAGCGTAAACTCGAATTTGGCTCCTTTATTAAGTGGTAAGATTTGTGATTCGAAAGCTTCGAGCGTGGTGCCCAATCCTGAGATGAACTGGAACGGATGATCGGCAGGAGCTGTTTCAACCAGGTCTCTTTCCCCGTCTTCGGTAGTGTAGAGCTCATATGCCACAGTGATGTACTTGTTTGTTGTTTCCATTCTAAATTATATGTTATGTTATTAATAATTGCGTATTTTGTGCGCATGGCGGCAAAGATACGAATTATTTGCTTGGTAGCAGTATGCCCTTTGTGATTTTCAATTTATTAATGACTTGTGCCAATTAGCCCGGATTTGAAAAGAAAAAGTAATAAAATTAGGTTTTCGTTTGTTGTTTTCTTACGATTATTCGTTTTTATATGATTTTTTTCTTCAATTTGTTTGCTGTTTATAAAAAAGACTTTACCTTTGCAGCACGAAAAAGAAGAATTTGTTATGAATACTCATATTACATTCAACCTGGCAGTCCTGCATATTATTAACGTCGTGGTGGTCACATCAAGAGCGTGAGAAAGGTTGTGTGTATATATTCATAGTAGATATAGATAGTAGTAAGGCCTTTCTCACCAACGTGAGAGAGGCTTTTGAATTATAAATAAGTTAGGAACATGAAAAAAGAATTACGCAGTTCGACCAGCACTCAAGGTCGCCGCATGGCGGGAGCACGTGCACTCTGGGCAGCCAACGGCATGAAAAAAGAACAACTCGGCAAACCTATTATTGCCGTCGTCAACTCATTCACGCAGTTTGTGCCGGGACATGTGCATC
Source organism: Bacteroides sp. (assembly GCA_031554635.1). Classification (GTDB taxonomy): domain Bacteria; phylum Bacteroidota; class Bacteroidia; order Bacteroidales; family Bacteroidaceae; genus Bacteroides. Next base: position 111,917 of record JAVBVD010000030.1, on the reverse strand, counting down.
TACACGGAATTGGCCAGGTGGTGAAGGAAGAGATTGAAAAACTGGGTTGCTTTGCTGCGGAGTTCAATACGATAGCCATTGACGACGGGATTGCAATGGGGCACAACGGAATGTTGTATTCGCTTCCTTCCCGCGACTTGATTGCCGACAGTGTGGAGTATATGGTTAATGCCCATCAGGCGGATGCAATGGTATGTATCAGCAATTGCGACAAGATCACACCGGGTATGTTGATGGCCGCTATGCGTTTGAATATTCCTGCCGTTTTCGTGTCGGGTGGACCGATGGAGGCAGGTGAGCTGGATGGCCAGCACCTCGACTTGATCGATGCCATGATCAAATCGGCTGATGATAGTGTGAGCGACGAAGAAGTGGCTCGTATTGAAAACAGTGCTTGTCCTACTTGTGGAAGTTGTTCGGGTATGTTTACCGCCAACTCTATGAACTGTCTGAACGAAGCGATCGGTCTGGCACTTCCGGGCAACGGAACCATCGTGGCTACCCATGCCAACCGTATTCAACTCTTCAAAGATGCGGCTCGCATTATCGTGGAGAATGCCTATAAATATTACGGTGAGGGCGACGAGTCGGTATTACCGCGTAGCATCGCTACACGTGCCGCTTTCCTCAATGCCATGACGCTGGATATCGCTATGGGAGGTTCGACTAACACCGTGTTGCACTTGCTGGCCATAGCCAACGAAGCTGAAGTGGATTTCACCATGGACGATATCGACATGCTGTCGCGCAAGACTCCCTGTCTATGCAAGGTAGCTCCCAATACGCAAAAATATCACATACAAGATGTAAACCGTGCCGGAGGTATTATCGGTATCATGGGCGAACTTTCTCGTGCCGGATTGGTTGATACGACAGTGAAACGCGCCGATGGGTTGACGCTGGGTGAGGCCATTAACGGATTTGACGTGATGAGCTCAAGCCTGTGCGAGGAAGGGACGAAGAAATACAAGAGCGCCCATGCCGGGAAGTTCAATCTGGTACTCGGATCGCAGGAAACATATTATAAAGAATTAGATACAGACCGTGCCGATGGCTGCATCCGTGACATGGCTCATGCCTACAGCAAAGACGGCGGGCTGGCTGTACTGAAAGGAAACATTGCACAGGATGGTTGCGTGGTAAAGACGGCCGGTGTGGACGAAAGCATCTGGAAGTTTACCGGACCAGCCAAAGTGTTCGACTCGCAGGAAGCGGCTTGTGAAGGTATCCTGAAAGGAAAGGTCGTCAGCGGTGATGTAGTCGTCATCGTGTACGAAGGACCCAAGGGAGGTCCGGGTATGCAGGAAATGTTATATCCTACCTCTTATATCAAGTCCCGTCACCTCGGTAAAGAGTGTGCGCTGATCACCGACGGACGATTCAGCGGTGGCACATCCGGACTGAGCATCGGGCATGTATCACCCGAAGCGGCAGCCGGCGGTAACATCGGCAAACTGAAAGACGGTGACATCATCGAGATCAATATCCCCGAACGTACTATCAACGTGAAACTCACAGACGAAGAACTGGCCGTCCGCCCGATGATGTCCATCACTCGTGAACGCCAGGTGTCTAAGAGTCTAAGGGCATACGCCAGCATGGTCAGTTCGGCCGATAAAGGAGCAGTAAGAATCATTGAATAGGTAACCCTCAACAATATGAGCAAAGAAATTATCACAGGTGGAGAGGCGCTGATGCGCTCTCTGGAATTGCATGGAGTTAAGACGCTCTTCGGATATCCCGGAGGAGCCATCATGCCGGTGTTTGATGCGTTGTATGATCATCGCAAAACATTGAATCATATTCTTGTACGTCACGAACAGGGTGCTGCACATGCAGCGCAAGGTTTTGCCCGGGCTTCGGGAGAAGTCGGTGTTTGCCTCGTGACCAGTGGACCCGGTGCAACCAATACCATTACAGGCATTGCCGATGCGATGATCGATAGTACACCCATGGTGGTGATTGCCGGTCAGGTGGCTTCGGGATTCCTTGGAACAGATGCGTTTCAGGAAGTGGACCTGGTGGGTGTTACTCAGCCTATCTCGAAATGGAGTTACCAGATACGTCGTGCCGAGGATGTTCCTTGGGCGGTAGCACGTGCTTTCTATATTGCTTCCAGCGGACGTCCCGGACCGGTAGTGCTCGACTTCGCCAAAGATGCGCAGGTTACGAAGTTCGAATACACTCCAACCAAGCTCGACTTTATTCGCAGTTATGTTCCGGTACCCGATACCGATCCGGCTAGTGTGGAAACAGCAGCCGAACTGATCAACAATGCACAACGCCCGTTGGTGTTGGTAGGACAGGGAGTAGAACTGGGTAATGCGCAGAAAGAGTTGTGCGACTTCATAGAGAAGGCTGATATTCCTGCCGGACGTACCTTGCTGGGCTTGTCGGCCCTGGCGTCAGACCATCCGTTGAACAAAGGAATGTTGGGAATGCATGGCAACCTCGGACCAAATATCAACACCAACAAGTGCGATGTACTTATTGCGGTGGGTATGCGCTTTGATGATCGGGTGACGGGAAAGCTGGATACCTATGCCAAGCAGGCAAAGATCATTCATTTCGATATCGACCCGACGGAAATCAATAAAAATGTAAAGGTAGATGTAGCGGTTCTCGGCAATTGCAAGGATACGCTGGTAGCTGTAACGGAACTGCTGAAGCCTAATAAACATACGGAATGGATCGATAGCTTCCTCGAATACGAAGCAGTGGAAGAAGAAGCGGTAATTCGTCCCGAATTATACCCGAAAGGCGAACAGCTTACCATGGGTGAGGTGGTGGACGCCGTAAGCAAGGCCACCAACCACGAAGCCATTCTGGTGACCGATGTCGGGCAGAACCAGATGATAGCGGCCCGCTACTTCCGTTATACAAAGCAACGCAGTATCATCACCTCCGGTGGAATGGGTACTATGGGATTCGGACTTCCGGCTGCCATTGGCGCTACATTCGGACGCCCCGACCGTACGGTTTGTGTGTTCATGGGCGACGGTGGTTTGCAGATGAATATTCAGGAGTTGGGTACCATCATGGAACAAGGTTCTCCGGTGAAGATCATCGTACTCAATAATAACTACCTGGGTAATGTACGTCAGTGGCAGGCTATGTTCTTCAACCATAAATATTCGTTTACCCCGATGATGAACCCTGATTATATGAAGATCATCTCGGCTTACGATATTCCCGGTAAACGGGTGAGGACGCGGGCGGAGATGCTCGAAGCCGTGAAGGAGATGATCGATACCGACGGTCCGTACCTGCTCGAAGCGTGTGTGACGGAGGAAGGAAACGTGTTGCCGATGACACCTCCGGGTGGAACGGTAAACCAAATGTTGTTGGAGTGTTAATAAAGAAAGCGTATGGAAAAGACATTATATACATTAATCGTTCATTCGGAGAACATTGCGGGCTTGCTCAATCAGGTGACAGCGGTATTTACCCGTCGGCAGATCAATATCGAGAGCCTGAATGTATCGGCTTCCTCGATCAAAGGAATCCATAAATACACCATCACAACCTGGGCCGACCAGGAAACCATCGAGAAGGTGACCAAGCAGATCTCGAAAAAGATCGATGTAATACAGGCGCATTATTTTACGGATGATCAGATTTTCTTGCACGAAATTGCTTTGTACAAGCTTTCTACGCCCGAGTTCCAGAACCAACCGTTGGCTTCGAAGGTGATTCGTCGCTACAGCGCCAGCGTAGTGGAAGTGAATCCGGTATTCTGTATCGTGGAGAAAGCCGGTATGACGGAGGAGATTACCCAGTTGTACGACGAACTGAAAGCGCTGGGTTGTGTGTTGCAGTTTGTCCGTTCGGGACGCGTGGCGATCACCACCAGTTGCTTCGAACGGGTAAATGAATTCCTGAACGACCGTCAGACCCGTTACGAAGAAGGTAAACTTAAATAATCCATGATATGTGTGAGAATAATAAAATAGGAACATACAAGTTTGTGGCGGAACCTTTTCATGTAGACTTCAATGGTCGTTTGACGATGGGGGTACTGGGCAACCACTTGCTGAACTGTGCCGGTTTTCATGCCTCCGACCGAGGTTTTGGCATTGCCATGCTGAACGAGGATAACTATACATGGGTGCTTTCCCGCCTGGCGATAGAACTCGACGAGATGCCTTACCAGTACGAGGATTTCAGTATTCAGACATGGGTGGAGAATGTATACCGTCTCTTTACCGACCGTAACTTTGCGATTGTGAACAAAGACGGTAAGCGAATCGGATATGCCCGTTCGGTGTGGGCGATGATCAATCTTACTACACGCAAACCTGCCGACCTGCTGACGCTGCACGGTGGTAGCATCGTAGATTATGTGTGCGATGAACCTTGTCCCATTGAGAAGCCTTCACGCATCAAAGTATCTACGTTGGAACCGGCGGATACGTTGACGGCTAAGTACAGTGATATCGATATCAATGGTCATGTCAATAGCATCCGGTACATCGAGTACATCCTCGACCTGTTTCCCATTGAGATGTACAAGACGAAACGCATCCGCCGTTTCGAGATGGCCTACATAGCCGAGAGCTATTATGGCGATACTCTTTCGATGTATGTGGAAGAAGCAACAGCGAACGAATTTCATGTCGAAGTGAAGAAGAACGAAGGAGAGGTGGTTTGCCGCTCCAAAGTGATATTTGAATAATCAATAAACAAGAGTAATAATCGGTTTCCTTCAATCGGAAACCACAAAACAAAAAAACAAAAAATGGCACAAATGAATTTTGGCGGGACGGTAGAGAACGTAGTAACCCGCGAAGAATTTCCGTTGGAAAAAGCTCGTGAAGTATTGAAAAACGAAGTAATCGCTATTATCGGTTACGGAGTACAAGGTCCCGGCCAGTCGCTGAACCTGCGCGACAACGGTTTCAATGTCATCATCGGACAACGCAAAGGCGGTAAGACTTGGGAAAAAGCCATCGCTGACGGTTGGGTACCGGGTGAAACGCTGTTCGAAATCGATGAAGCTTGCCAACGCGGAACCATTATTCAATACCTGCTGTCGGATGCTGCACAGATTGAGGTGTGGCCGGTAGTGAAGAAGAACCTGACTGCCGGTAAGGCACTCTATTTCTCACACGGTTTCGGTATCACTTACAAAGAACGTACCGGTATCGTTCCTCCCGCTGACGTCGATGTGATTCTCGTGGCTCCGAAAGGCTCGGGTACTTCACTCCGCTCGATGTTCCTCGAAGGTCGTGGTCTGAACTCTTCATATGCTATCTTCCAGGATGCTACCGGTCGCGCTTTCGAACGCGTAGTAGCTTTGGGTATCGGCGTAGGTTCGGGTTACCTGTTCGAAACAGATTTCCAACGCGAAGTATATTCGGATCTTACCGGCGAACGTGGTACGCTGATGGGTGCCATCCAGGGTATCTTGCTGGCTCAGTACGAAGTGCTGCGCGAAAACGGCCATACTCCGTCGGAAGCTTTCAACGAAACCGTAGAAGAATTGACACAATCGCTCATGCCGCTGTTCGCAAAGAACGGTATGGACTGGATGTATGCCAACTGCTCTACTACTGCTCAACGTGGCGCACTCGACTGGATGGGCCCGTTCCACGATGCAAGCAAGCCGGTATTTGCTAAGTTGTATGCTGAAGTAAAATGCGGTAACGAAGCTCAACGATCGATCGATACCAACTCGAAACCCGATTACCGCGAAGGTTTGGATGCCGAGTTGAAAGCATTGCGTGAAAGCGAAATGTGGCAGGCTGGTGCTGTTGTACGCAAACTGCGTCCGGAAAATAACTAATCTGATTTGACATCATAATCCTTTTCAGGTGTAAGAACCCGGGAGTCCCATTGTGGATTCCCGGGTTTTTTTGATTGGTTTTCACGAAAATTTTCTACATTCGCATTGTCTTAATAGAATAGGTTCAAACTGATAATAAAATAGTTCTGATATGAGTAAGATTAATAGTCGTCTTGTTTGGGGAAGTTTATTAGGTATGGTGGGTGGTATGGCCTCTGCAAGCAATGCCGGCAAGCCTAACATTATTATCATCTATACCGATGATATGGGAGTGGGCGATGTCTCTTTCCTGAATAACAGATGGGTAGAAACTCCTTGCATTGACAGGTTGGCATCAGAAGGGTTAGTGGTGAAAAACTATTATACATCTTCTCCTGTCAGTTCTCCCTCCCGGGCGGGACTGACTACGGGTGTATTTCCTACCGAACTGGGAATAACCTGCTACTTGAATAATCGCGCTTTCAATGCTAATTGCGAACAGTTCGATTATCTGGACCCTCAGGTGCCGACAATGGCTGATGTGCTAAAGGGAGCAGGCTATAAAACCGGGCATTTCGGTAAATGGCACATGGGAGGAGGGCGCGATGTAAAGAATGCTCCCCAGATAACCGAATATGGTTTTGATGAGTACAGTAGCACGTACGAGAGCCCGGATCCCGATCCGTTGCTGACAGCTACGAACTGGATCTGGTCGAAAAAAGACAGCATCAAGCGTTGGAACCGGACAGCTTATTTTGTGGACAAAACGCTCGATTTCTTACAACGACATAAGGATCAACCCTGTTTCGTAAACCTTTGGCCGGATGATATGCATACCCCCTGGATGCAGGATCAAACTGCCATGGATTATGAGAATACCTGGGATACACCTCCCAATTTCAAAGCCGTGCTGGCCGAATATGATAAACAGATCGGTCGTTTGCTGGATGGATTGGCCGAACTGGGTCTCGAAGAAAATACCATCGTGATATTTACCAGTGATAACGGACCTGCTCCCAGCTTCGATCAGCAACGTACCAACCAGCTGCATGGTATGAAGTGCAGTTTGTACGAAGGTGGTATACGTATGCCGTTCATTATCAGATGGCCTAAGCAGGTCAAAGCAGGGCTTGTCGATGATAAGACGGTATTGAATTCGGTCGATCTTCTTCCTTCACTATGTGCTATAACTAAAAGCCGGCTGCCCCGGAATATTCATTTGAGCGGTGAGAATATGAGTAAAGCGCTTTTGGGAAAGGCGAAGTTGCGCCAAAAGGATATAATGTGGGATTTCGGTCGGAACGATCATTTTAATTATCCACGGGGGAAGAACAAGGATCAGCGTAGCCCTCACCTGGCTATCCGGAGAGGAAATATGAAATTGCTGGTTAATTCCTGGGACGAAAACGTTGAATTGTACGATTTATCCTCCGATCCGAAAGAAACCACCAATATTGCGAGCCGGCATCCTGCTTTGGTCAAAGAACTACATGCGGAGCTTATAAAGTGGTGGGATAAACGCAAGCTTCCCGAACAGGCTATCCGCTGAATGTAACTAAATAGAGCATTTCCGATCACCCGGAGATGCTTTTTTGTTATACCTTATTACAGGTATTTTTGCTATATTTCCGAACTATTCACCATTTCTGTACGTCTGCTTGCAATATCTTTCCTAATTTTGTGCCATCAAAATAATGGAAATAAATCAAACAAACCGATTATGACATTTCGTTCTTTGCTGGCATTGTGGCTATGCACCCTCTCTTTTCCTCTCTTTGCGCAAAATTACAAGGTCTCCGGTGTGGTGACCGACGCCAAGACCAGCGAACCGTTGGTGGGTGTGGGTCTGGTCTTGAAGACCGATCTTGCCCGGGGAGTCGTGACCGACCTCAATGGGAAATATACAATTACGTTGCCGAAAGGTCGACATGTATTAATCTTCAATTATCTGGGTTATGATAGTCAGGATCTTACGGTTAATTTGTCGAATAAAGACATCCGGCAGGATATAGAACTCTCTCAGAAATCGCTTCAGCTGGACGAGGTGGTAGTCACCTCCAAACGGGCCGATGCCAATGTCAGTGATGCACAGACCGGTGTCACTCAAATGGAAGTGCTGCAGCTCAACAAGCTACCGGTACTCATGGGCGAACGCGACGTAATCAAATCGCTCGAACTGATGCCTGGTGTGAAGAGCGCAGGAGAGGGGAGCAGCGGATTCTTCGTGCGGGGTGGTACGGCCGATCAGAATCTCATCATGCTCGACAATGTGTCGCTTTACAACGCCTCACATCTTCTGGGCTTCTTCTCCACCTTCAACTCCGATGTGTTGCGTGACGTTTCCTTGTATAAAGGACCCATCCCCGCACAATACGGCGAACGCCTGGCGGCTGTGCTCGATGTGCAACAGCGCAACGGAGATATGCAGGACTATGGCGTGTCGGGTGGTATCGGACTGATCTCCTCCAAATTGAATGTCGAAGGACCTATTCAAAAAGGAAAGTCGTCTTTCCTCATCGGTGCCCGCCGTACATATGCCGATGCTTTGGCACGTGCATCGGGAGCAGCCGATGCGCAGAATGCCTATCTTTATTTCTATGACCTGAATGCGAAATTGAATTTCCATCTTTCCGATAAGGACCAGCTCTCTATCTCGGGTTACCTGGGACGGGATAAAATGGTGCTGAAAGACCTGGCAGAGGTGGGCTGGGGCAATGCCTTTGTTAATGCCAAGTGGCTCAGGAATGTAAATGAGAAACTGCTATCATCCACTTCACTGATGTACAATCAGTATTCCTACAATTTCATGATGGATATGGGCATGCAGATGGATGGCGGTGCCAAAGTGCAGGATTATGGATTCAAACAGGAATTTCAGTACAACGCCGGGGAGAAGAGCACCTGGCGGTTTGGCTTGCAGTCCACCTGGCACAACCTGGCGCCGGGTAACTTCCACATCTCTTCCGAAGAAGAGAATTCCGTCGACCTGCACCAGCGATACTCATGGGAGAATGGACTGTATGCCTCCAATCAACTGAAGCTCGGCGATCGTTTTGAAGTCTTGTACGGACTGCGCTTGTCACTCTTCTCGGCTATGGGTAATGGCGAATATTATACGTTGAATGATCAGAAGGAAGTAACGGATACCGTATGGTACAGTGGTGGCAAGTTTGTAAAAACATACATCAACCTCGAACCCCGCTTGTCGGCTGTGTACCGGTTGGACAGTGAATCGTCCATCAAGGCATCCTACTCACGTACCACGCAGAACATGCACTTGCTGACGTATGTGGCGCAAGGCACCCCGTTCGACCGCTGGACATCGAGCTCCAATAACATCAAGCCGCAAATCTCCGACCAGTTTACGTTGGGGTATTTCCGCAATTTTGCCAATAATACCTACGAGTTCAGTGTGGAGGGATATTACAAGGACATGCGCAATCAGATCGACTATAAAGATCATGCCAATGTGTTTGATTACGATGTGGTGGAAACCGAACTGCTTTACGGCAAAGGCCGGGCTTACGGAGTGGAACTGATGCTGAAAAAGCGGGTTGGCCGGTTCAATGGCTGGTTGTCTTACACCTTGTCGAAGTCGGAACGGAAAATCGATGGCATTAACCAGAACAAATGGTACGATGCTTATCAGGACCGCACGCATGATATTTCCCTTGTCGGTATCTATGAATTGAACCGCAAATGGACTCTTTCGGCTGCCTGGGTATACTATACCGGCAATGCCATTACCTATCCCAGCGGCAAGTATCGCGTCGATGGGCGGGATGTGATGTACTATGCCGAGCGCAACGGCTACCGGGCTCCGGCTTATCACCGGCTCGACCTGGGTGCTACCTGCCTGCTGAAGAAGACCCGCAAGTTCGAGTCCGAGTTGGCTTTCAGCCTGTACAATGCTTACGGGCGGCGTAATGCCTACATGATCCAGTTTAAAACGAACGAGGACGATCCGAGCAAGACATCGGCTTACCGTTATGCGTTGTTCACTTATATACCTTCCATCTCCTGGAACTTTAAATTTTAAATTGAGTGGTAATGAAACAGATACTATCTATATATAATATGTGTAGCCGGAAGCTCTCACTGGCATTGTTTGTATGTGCGGTTACTTTGCTTGTTTCGTCGTGCCAGGACGAGATACAGGTCGATTTACGTTCGGTACCTCCGATGGTGGTTATCGAGGGTGTGATTCGTGAAGGGACACAGGCCGAGGTGCTGATTACGAAAACAAAAGATTTCAGTGACAATACCGAGTACCTGCCGGTGACCGATGCCGTGGTGACAATCAGTGATGACGCCGGAAACGACGAGCAACTGGTGTGCAATGCCTCGGGCAAGTATGTAGCCACCACTATCGAAGGAGTACAACGTCGTGAGTATCACCTCACCGTTCGGTACGATGGACAGACGTACACAGCTACTACCAAGATGCCTCCTGTCGTAGCACTCGACTCCTTGACATTATTCAAGTTCCCGATGGTGGATTACTGGGACCCGATGGTACATTTCCGTGATCCGGCGGGCGAAGAGAACCAATACTACCGCTTTGTGATTGGTATCAATGGCGAATACCCCCGTTTTCGCGACCGTTATATCTCTGCTGAGTTCGTAGATGGGAATGTGATTCACCAGCCGTTGTTTGTGCGTTACCAGAACGAAAGCATAGAAGACGATCCTATAAAGAAAGGAGATTTGATTACTGTGGAGATGCGTTGCCTGGATAAGGGCACTTATAAGTTTATCGAGACGCTGGACCGGGTGGAAGACTCGCTGGCCAACCCTACGAGTAATATCTCAGGCGGTGCATTGGGCTATTTCGGGGCGTATTCGTTTACGCAAATGGATATCGTAGCCGATTGGGAGGAATGATTTATTGCTCGCTCCTCTGCTGAAAGGGGATATGCTGAAAATATGAATCCCGGATCAAACCATGGTGCTTGATCCGGGATTTTCTAAAAAAAGACTCTGTACAAATCTGTGGAGAGTATCTTTCTTGTTACTTGATACGTTTGTAACCGTATACGGCACGATCACCCAATTCTTCTTCAATGCGCAGCAATTGATTGTACTTCGCCATACGGTCCGAACGGCTCAGTGAACCGGTCTTGATCTGTCCGCTGTTAGTAGCTACGGCGATGTCGGCAATGGTTGCGTCTTCCGTTTCGCCCGAGCGGTGTGATGTAACGGTGGTATAGCCATGACGGTGTGCCATTTCGATAGCGTTCAGCGTTTCAGTCAGTGAACCGATCTGGTTTACTTTGATCAGGATCGAGTTGGCGCAGCCTTTCTCAATACCTTTCGACAAAAACTCTACATTGGTTACGAACAAGTCGTCGCCTACCAGCTGGCAGCGGTTTCCGATGCGGTCGGTCAGTTTCTTCCAGCCGTCCCAGTCGTTCTCACTCATTCCGTCCTCAATGGAGTCGATGGGGTATTTGTTGATCAGTTCTTCCAGGAAGTCTACCTGTTCGGCCGACGTGCGTTTCTTTCCGTGCGGACCTTCGAACTTGGAGTAATCGTAAACACCATCCTTGTAGAACTCCGACGAAGCACAGTCCATACCGATCATCACATCCTTACCCGGTTCGTAGCCGGCTGCCTTGATGGCGGCGAGGATCGAGTTCAGTGCATCTTCCGTGCCGTCGAGCGTAGGAGCAAAACCACCTTCATCACCTACAGCTGTGCTCAGTCCGCGGTCTTTCAATACCTTCTTCAAGGCGTGGAACACCTCGGCACCCATGCGCAAACCTTCTTTGAACGAAGCGGCGCCCACCGGACGAATCATGAATTCCTGGAAAGCAATCGGAGCGTCACTGTGCGAACCGCCGTTGATGATATTCATCATCGGAACGGGCAGTACGTAGGTGTTCGTTCCACCAATGTAGCGGTACAGCGGCAGATCGAGATAGCAGGCAGCTGCCTTGGCTACCGCCAGCGATACACCGAGAATGGCGTTGGCTCCCAGCTTCGACTTGGTGCTGGTGCCATCCAGTTGCAACATCAGGTGGTCGATGCCTACCTGGTCGAGTGCCGAATGACCCACCAAATGCGGAGCAATTACCTTATTGATATTATCTACGGCTTTCTGCACACCTTTTCCTCCGTAACGATGCTTGTCGCCGTCGCGGAGTTCCAATGCTTCGTGCTCACCGGTCGATGCGCCCGAGGGAACAGATGCGCGTCCCATGATACCTGATTCCAATACTACGTCAACTTCTACTGTGGGGTTACCTCTTGAATCGAGAATTTCTCGTCCTGTGATTTTTTCGATTTTCATTTTTATATCAATTAATAGATTCCTGCAAATGTACTGCCTCGTTGCAAATCGGCGTATCACCTTGAGTAGGTATTTTGTGCTTGTCTGCTACTTATAGGTAAGTACCTTTTGTTATATAGAACAAATGTGGAGGGTGCTTTGTTTTCGGGAACTAAATTATCCTCGGATGTTATCAGGATTATCTCCCGAGTGTGTTCTACTCTCAATAATATTTGTATTTTTGTATATCAAGTTATAAAAATATAAAGTGTAAACCTCTAAAGAGTCTACTTATGAAACATGAAGAGTATATGCAATTGGCTTTGGAAGAAGCGACGTTGGGAATGGAACACAATCATGGAGGTCCGTTCGGGGCGATAGTGGTGCAGGATGGAAAAATCATCGGGCGGGGACATAATATGGTTACTTCGACCAACGACCCTACGGCACATGCCGAGGTAGTGGCTATCCGTGAGGCATGTAAAGAAAAGGGAAATTTTCATTTACACGATGCGGTGTTGTATGCAAGTTGCGAACCTTGCCCCATGTGTTTGTCCGCCATCTATTGGGCGAACATTAAAACCGTCTATTATTGCAACGACCGGGTGGATGCCGCCCGTATCGGTTTTAGTGATAAACTGATCTATGATGAAATTAATTTGCCCATTGATGAACGAAGTGTGCGATTAGTTAATATGCAAATTCGCAACTATATTTTTGATGATTGGTTGAAAAAGCTTGATAAGGTGGAGTATTGATTAGCTAAATTGCATAAACTAATTGCGAAAAAAACAACAAGCGATGCTTTGCTGTTTTTTTATTTGGCAACTAGAATTAACAGTGAAAGCATGCCAAAATGGCAGAGGCTGATTCTTCTTTGGGGAAGAATCAGCCTCTGCCGTTTGTTTGATGTTCTTGCAGGGATAGATTACCTCTTCTTTTCCCCAAAGAAGTAATTGAAAAGCAACAGCCCGACGATGGTCAGCACACCGATGCAACTGAATACGAGCCAGAGTAGTGCGGGCTGATGTAACTTCTCAACGAAATGCACATACAGGGTGGCGCCCAGGATTCCGCCCACACCGCTACCGATGACTCCGTACAAAAATGAATAACCCAGATAAAGCGCTTTCTTGTCGGGAGGAGCGATGAGCCCTACGTATGACAGGAACTTCGGATGAGCAGTCATCTCACCCAGCGTGAAAATAGCAATACCCAACACAAATACCCAAATGCTGGTGGAGATAGCCAGAACCGCCATACCCAATGTGCCGAACAAGATGCCGACAATCATCGTGGGGAGTGCCTTGAAGTTCTTCACCAGATTAGATACCAGGATTTGCAGGCAGATGATGACTCCGGCGTTGATCACTGTAACGTGTTCCACATCGAACTTCCATTGCGGGTTGGTGGTAAACAGCGAAAGGAAACTGTTGATAGCATCGTTGAGCGGGGTGGCATCGACATACTCCTTTACATACCACAACACGGTGTCGTACATCTGGAAATAAAGAATCCAGAACATGGAGTATATCACGATCATCAACACGAACTTATAATCTTTCAGCACTTGTGCGGCGCCTAGTAAGACTTCGCCCAGCGATTTTGTGGTCTTCGGGCGTTCGGGTTCTTTATATACGAATATGTTCAGCAACAATAAAGAGCCGGTGATGATGGCGGACATGTAGAATATATAGGTATAGCTATAGCTTTTCAACAAAGGGATCAGGATCAATGGAAACAGGAAGGCACCCAGGTTGATGCTCCAGTAGAAGATACCGAAACCGAGTGTGGAGTTTCCTTCGTCGGTGGTACGGGCGATGGTGCCCGAAATCAAGGGTTTGAAGAAACCGGCACCGATATTCATCAGCAACAGGGAGGCGAAGATGGTGTCGAAGCGGGTACTAAGGCCCGATAAGGCGTAGCCCACACTCATCACAACGAACGCCATCATAAGCAGTTTGCGGTAGCCATAGCGGTCGGCCAGGGCGCCCGAAAGAATGGGGAGCAGGTAAAGCAGCGGTTTGGTAACACTGCTGATGAGGCCGGCGCTCTCTTTGGCCAGACCCAAGCCACCGTCGCCTACGGCAGTCACCAGGTAAACCGATAATACCGACATCAGACCGTAATACGATCCGCGTTCGAAAAATTCCATAACGATCACTACCCAGTAATTACGTGGGAATGAGCGGATACCCTGCTTCGATGGGGTAGAATTGCTTTGCATAGATGTGTATTTTTTAGAATGAAAGTCCAAAAATAGCGGATTAATTTCAATCATAACAGCTTTCCTATAAAAAAAGGACAAGCGTAGCTAAATGGAAAAAGAGTATTTGATAATACAATAAATTATTGTACTTTTGCACCCTCTAACTTAAGAACAAAAACAGAAAAATAAAGATATGGGTGGTTTTTTCGGAACAGTATCTAAGCAAGAATGTGTCTACGATTTATTCTACGGCACAGATTATAATTCACATTTGGGAACGAAGCGGGGGGGGCTTGCAACCTACAGCGAAGAACAAGGATTCACTCGTTCGATCCATAACTTGGAAAGTTCGTACTTCCGCTCCAAATTCGAATCCGATTTAGGAAAATTCAAAGGACACGCCGGTATCGGCATCATCAGTGATACGGATTCACAACCTCTCATCATCAATTCCCACCTCGGACGGTTTGCTATCGTTACTGTCGCCAAAATCACCAATCTCAAAGACCTCGAAGCCGAACTTCTCTCGAACAATATGCACTTCGCCGAGCTTAGCTCCGGTAAAACCAATCAAACAGAACTGATCGCCCTACTTATTATTCAAGGTAAAACTTTTGTGGATGGCATTGAAAATGTATTCCGGTGTATCAAGGGTTCTTGTTCCATGTTGCTGCTGACGGAAGATGGTATTATTGCCGCACGTGATCAATGGGGACGCACGCCGATCGTTATCGGGAGGAAAGACAATGCCTACGCCATTACCAGCGAGTCGAGCAGTTTCCCGAACTTGGATTATGAGATCGATCGTTACCTGGGCCCCGGTGAAATAGTTCATGTCTATGCCGACCGTGTGGAACAGCTTCGGCAACCGGGTAAAGAGATGCAAATCTGCTCTTTCCTCTGGGTGTATTACGGATTTCCCACATCGAACTATGAAGGACGCAATGTGGAAGATGTACGTTTTACCAACGGCATGAAAATGGGACAGAAAGACAATGTGGAGGTCGATTGCGTGTGCGGAATTCCCGATTCCGGCGTAGGAGTTGCTCTGGGCTATGCTGCGGGTATTGGTGTGCCTTACAAACGTTGCATTTCAAAATATACTCCTACCTGGCCACGTAGCTTCACTCCCAGCAAGCAGGAGATGCGTTCGCTGGTAGCCAAGATGAAGTTAATACCCAACAAAGCCATGTTGCGCGATAAACGGATCCTGTTCTGCGACGATTCCATCGTACGCGGTACCCAGTTGCGCGACAATGTAAAGGTGCTTTACGAATGCGGGGCAAAGGAGATACACATGCGTATCGCTTGCCCGCCGCTTATCTACAGTTGCCCGTTTGTAGGCTTCACCGCATCGAAAAACGACCTGGAGCTGATTACCCGCCGCATCATTAAAGAGCTGGAAGGCGATGAGAATAAGAACCTGGAAGCCTATTCCACAGCCGGAACACCGGAATACGAGAAGATGGTGAAGATCATTTCTGATAAGTTCTCGTTGAACTCCCTGAAATTCAATACACTCGATACGCTTGTGGAAGCGATCGGACTACCCAGGTGCCAGGTGTGTACACACTGTTTTGACGGTAGCAGCCATTTCTGATTGAACGGATAAATGATACAAAAGAGCCGCAGAATCCCCCGTGATTCTGCGGCTCTTTTGGCATTTTGTCAACCGAAATAGGGGTGCATTAACAAATTCCGCCGAAAATGTTTGCAGATATTCAAAAAAATGGCGAACATTGTAGATGCATTTTGCATAATAATTGTATGTAATTTAATCGAAATAAGAATATGAATGTAGTAGAACGCTTTTTGAAGTATGTAAGCTTCGATACACAGTCGAACGATGAAACGCGTGTGACACCTAGTACACCCGGCCAGATGGTATTCCTGAAATACCTGAAGACGGAACTGGAGGCGCTGGGATTGGAAGAAATTACCCTGGATGAGTATGGCTACCTGTTTGCCACACTGCCGTCGAATATAGAAAAAGAGGTGCCGGTCATCGGCTTTATCGCTCATGCGGACACCAGCCCGGATATGAGCGGAAAGGATGTTACTCCCCGCATTGTGGAAAACTATGACGGCGGCGACATCGTACTTTGTGCCAAAGACAAGGTGGTACTTTCACCCCGGCAATTCCCCGAATTGCTCGATCACAAGGGAGAAGACCTGATTGTGACCAATGGAAAAACGCTGCTCGGTGCCGACGACAAGGCGGGTATTGCCGAAATTATCTCGGCGGTGGCCTACCTGAAAGAGCATCCAGAGATCAAGCATGGCAAGATACGTATCGGCTTCAACCCCGACGAAGAAATCGGCGAAGGCGCCCATAAGTTCGATGTGGAGAAGTTTGGTTGCGAGTGGGGCTACACGATGGACGGAGGAGAGGTAGGAGAGTTGGAGTTTGAAAATTTCAATGCCGCTACTGCCAAGATCGTAATCAAAGGACGCAACGTGCATCCGGGTTACGCCAAGGATAAAATGATCAATGCCATTCATGTGGCAAAAGAGTTCGATGCCATGTTGCCCGCGCAGGAACGCCCGGAACATACTACCGGTTACGAAGGGTTCTTCCACCTTATCGGTACGCAGGGAACGGTGGAAGAGAGCTGGTTGTCGTATATCATCCGTGATCACGACCGTGAGAAGTTCGAGAACCGTAAGAAACTCGTGGAGAGTTGCACTGCCGCCATCAATAGCAAATACGGCGAAGGAACCGCTACGCTGGAACTGCGCGACCAGTATTGCAACATGCGCGAAAAGATCGAGCCGGTGATGCACATCATCGATACGGCATTTACCGCCATGGAGACGGTAGGTGTGAAGCCCAATGTGAAGCCTATTCGTGGAGGAACGGACGGTGCGCAACTGTCGTTCAAGGGTTTGCCGTGCCCCAATATCTTTGCCGGCGGACTGAATTTTCACGGGCGGTACGAGTTCGTTCCCATCCAAAGCATGGAAAAAGCCACGAAGGTGATCGTCGAGATCGCCCGCCTCGTTGCAGAGAAATAATATCACCTTTACATAATACCAACAAAAGAAAATGAAAACAACTCCATTTACCGAGAAACACAAGGCACTGGGTGCCAAGATGCACGAATTTGCAGGATATGACATGCCAATTGAATACACCGGTATCATTGATGAACACCTTACCGTTTGCGACGGGGTAGGGGTGTTTGATGTATCGCACATGGGTGAGTTTTGGGTGAAAGGCCCGAACGCATTGGCGTTTTTGCAAAAAGTAACTTCGAACAACGTGGCAACCTTGTCGCCCGGCAAGATTCAATATACCTGCTTCCCCAATGAAGAGGGAGGTATTGTCGACGACCTGTTGGTGTATCACTTTGAACCGGAGAAATACCTGCTGGTAGTCAATGCCGGGAACATCGCCAAGGACTGGGACTGGTGCGTGAAACACAACACTGAAGGCGCTATTCTGGAAAACTCGTCGGACAATATGGGACAGCTTGCCGTACAGGGACCGAAAGCGATTCTGGCTTTGCAGAAACTCACGGACGTCAATCTCTCCGAGATACCTTACTATACCTTCAAAGTAGGCGAATTTGCCGGGCAGAAGAATGTAATTATTTCCAATACCGGCTATACCGGTGCGGGAGGCTTTGAGTTGTATTTCTATCCGGACGCTGCCGAGGCAGTGTGGAAAGCGGTATTCGAAGCGGGAGAAGAGTTCGGTATCAAACCGATCGGTCTGGGTGCCCGCGATACTTTGCGACTGGAAATGGGTTTCTGCCTGTATGGTAACGATCTGGACGATACGACATCGCCTATTGAAGCCGGACTGGGCTGGATAACCAAGTTTACAGAGGGCAAGAACTTCATCAACCGTCCGATGCTGGAGAAACAAAAAACGGAAGGCGTCACCCGTAAATTGGTTGGTTTTGAGATGGTCGACCGCGGTATTCCCCGTCACGGATACGGATTGATGGATGCCGATGGCGCTCCTATCGGGGTGGCAACCTCGGGAACCATGTCGCCTACACGCAAGATTGGTATCGGAATGGGGTATGTGAAACCCGAATTCAGTCAGCCGGGAACGGAGATTTTTATTGATATGCGCGGACGCAAGTTGAAAGCAGTGGTGGTGAAGCCACCGTTCAGAAAGTAAGAATTAGGAAATAAGAATTATGGAGGAGTCAGGACCTGAAAGGGCTTTCTGGCTCCTTTCTTTTTTGTTGTTTGGTCTCCTTGTATCTATTTTTCACTCTTCCTTCTTAATTTATGACCCTTAAATTCTTCCTTCTTAATTCTTAATTCTTAATTTTGCACCTATAAACGAATAACGCGCATGTCACACTTACCCACACTGATCGCCGACCTCGCTCTGATCTTGCTCTGCGCCGGTGTCATGACTTTACTTTTTAAGAAACTGAAGCAACCGGTTGTGCTTGGGTATGTGGTAGCTGGTTTCCTGGCAAGTCCGCACATGGGGTATACCCCTTCGGTGATGGACACAGCGAACATCCAGACCTGGGCCGACATCGGTGTGATCTTCCTGCTTTTCGCGTTGGGGCTGGAATTCAGCTTCAAGAAGATCGTAAAAGTCGGCGGATCGGCTATCATTGCCGCTTGTACTATTATATTCTGCATGATCCTACTGGGTATTGGCGTAGGACTGGGCTTCGGCTGGAAACGGATGGACTGTATCTTCCTGGGTGGTATGATTGCTATGTCGTCCACTACCATTATCTATAAGGCTTTTGATGACCTGGGACTGCGGAAAAAGAACTTTACCGGGCTGGTACTCAGCATCCTGATATTGGAAGATATCCTGGCCATCGTATTGATGGTGATGCTTTCCACCATGGCGGTGAGTCACGATTTCGAGGGTGGCGAGCTTCTGGGTAGCATTGCCAAGTTGCTCTTCTTCCTTATCCTGTGGTTTGTAGTGGGCATTTACCTGATTCCCGAATTCCTGAAACGATGCCGCAAACTGATGAGCGAGGAAACGTTGCTGATCGTTTCTCTGGCGCTTTGCTTCGGAATGGTGTTTGTGGCGGCTCATACCGGTTTTTCGGCTGCTTTCGGCGCTTTTATCATGGGATCTATCCTGGCCGAAACCATTGAAGCCGAGTCCATCGAACGTTTGGTGAAACCTGTGAAAGACCTGTTTGGCGCCATCTTCTTCGTGTCGGTAGGTATGATGGTAGATCCGGCGATGATTGTCGAGTATGCGCTTCCGATTCTTGTCATCACCCTGGCGGTGATACTGGGGCAGGCGTTCTTTGGCACATTCGGGGTAATCCTGTCCGGTCAGCCATTGAAAACGGCCATGCAATGCGGGTTCAGCCTGACGCAGATCGGTGAATTTGCTTTCATTATTGCCTCTTTAGGGGTATCATTGCGGGTGACCAGCCATTTCCTATATCCCATCGTAGTAGCCGTTTCGGTCATTACCACCTTCCTGACTCCCTACATGATCCGTCTGGCGGAACCCGCCTCTAACTACGTCGACCATCATTTGCCGCCCTCGTGGCAGCGTTTTCTGGTACGTTATTCATCCGGTTCGCATACGGTAAACAATGAAAACCTGTGGAAGCGGTTGTTGCTTTCCCTGGTGCGTATCGTTACTGTTTATTCCATCGTCAGCGTATCGATCATCGCCATCTCTTTTCGTTTCCTGGTTCCGTTTCTGCACGAGAGCCTGCCCGGAGTCTGGGGATCGGTAGTGGGGGCTGCTGTTACCATACTCTGCATCTCGCCCTTCCTTCGCGCTATTATGATCAAGAAGAACCATTCGGTAGAATTCACCAGCTTGTGGAATGACAACCGGGTGAATCGTGGTCCGTTGGTGTCTACCATTCTGTTGCGTATCATCATCGCCCTGGGCTTTGTTTCCTTCATTATCGGCACCCTATTCAAGACTTCTATCGGCTTGGTTATAGGCGTAGCCATCCTGCTGGTGGCGTTGATGATTCTTTCCCGCCAACTCAAAAAACAGTCCATCCTCATCGAACGGCGTTTCTTTCAGAACCTTCGTTACCGCGAGATGCGTGCCGAGTACATGGGCGAGAAAAAGCCGTCTTATGCAGGTAGGCTACTCTCGCACGATCTGCACCTGGCCGATTTTGAAATACCGGGCGAATCGTCATGGGCGGGCAAAACACTGCTCGATCTGCATTTTGGCAAGAAGTATGGCGTGCATGTGGCCTCCATCCTCCGCGGCCGGCGGCGCATCAATATTCCCGGCGGAAGCATCCGCCTGTATCCGATGGATAAACTACAAGTCATCGGGACGGACGAGCAGTTGTGCGCATTCGGCGAAGAACTTACCCGTGTATCACACCTCGATACCGATGTGTTCGAGAAGCACGAGATGACGTTGCAACAATTTATGGTCGAACCCGATTCTGTCTTTCTGGGAAAAACATTGCGCGAGTCGGGCATCCGCGAAAAATATCGCTGCCTGATAGCCGGTGTAGACCGCGAACCCGATGGCATGATGACGCCTGATGTGAACCTGACATTTGTGGAAGGGGATATTGTGTGGGTGGTAGGTGAAAACGAACATGTCCACAAGTTGGTGGAACAAAAGAATCATATAAACTAATCACTAAAAAACTGATAGCATGAAAAGTGATCCGAAAGAGTGTCTGTATTGTCAGAACAATGAAACGTTGCACAACCTAATGATTGAGATTGCGCAACTGAGTGTATCACGTGTTTTCCTGTTCAA
Source organism: Bacteroides sp. (assembly GCA_031554635.1). Classification (GTDB taxonomy): domain Bacteria; phylum Bacteroidota; class Bacteroidia; order Bacteroidales; family Bacteroidaceae; genus Bacteroides. The sequence goes on along the minus strand of JAVBVD010000030.1, from coordinate 90,973 downwards.
GGAGCAAACGTATAGAGGCCGCTGCCTGGTGGCTTACAACGGTCATGTGAACGACCTGAATGAGCTGAGCGACGAAGAACGCAATGCTTTTATGGCCGATGTGGCTCGTACGACCCGTGCCATGGACAAAGCTTTCCATCCGGAAAAGATCAATTACGGCGCTTATTCCGATAAGTTGTCGCACTTGCATTTCCACCTGGCGCCTAAGTATGTGGATGGTCCCGATTACGGTGCAACTTTCCAGATGAATCCCGGTAAGGTATATCTCTCGGATGCCGAATACAAGGAACTGATCGATGCGGTAAAGGCTAATTTATAATTGGTTTTTAATGAGGGTGTGACAAAAGGACTTTTGTCATACCCTCATTCATCTTATTCTTCGAAGTCGAAATCAAAATCGAAGTCATCCATACATTCCGGAGCGGTAAATCCTTCGATTTCCCGCCGGTCTTTCTTGGTCGGACGTCCGGTGCCACGGGCACGATCTATGAATCCGCTGATCTTGCTCATTTCCAGGATCTCATATTGATCGGGCGTAGTAACATTCTCCATCATTTCTGTTACAATTTTGGCTCCTACACGCTTTTCAATCGCCTGCAACACCTTAAATGAGTAGGTGATAGGCGGTTTCTTAACCTGTATCACATCGCCGGGCTTAATCATCCGCGCCGGTTTCACGTAGGCGCCGTTGATTGTGATGCGGTTCTTTTTGCAGGCTTCCGCAGCAATGGTCCGTGTCTTGAAGATACGTACCGCCCACATCCATTTATCTATTCTTGCTTCGGGCATTTTACTTCTTATTAAATTGATTCATGGTGATATCTATCCCTGCCAGGCAGAAGCTTTTAGCAATCTCTCCGGCTGCTTTCAGACGTTCGTCCATCGTCTTCCAATCCTCTTCGTCGAAGTTGCTCAGAACAAAGTCCACTTGTCCGCCCCGGGGGAACTCATTGCCTATGCCAAAACGCAGGCGGGCATAGTTTTGTGTGTCCAGTGTTGCTGCAATATGCTTCAGGCCGTTGTGTCCGGCGTCGCTTCCCTTGCTTTTCAGGCGTAGGGTGCCGAAAGGAAGCGCCAGGTCGTCCACTACAATCAAAACATGTTCCAACGGGATGTTTTCTTTCTGCATCCAGTACCGTACCGCATTTCCACTCAGGTTCATGTAGGTAGAAGGTTTGAGCAATACCATCTGTCGCCCTTTCACGGACAGATGAGCAGTGAATCCATACCGGCCGTCGGCAAACGATACATTGTTCGCCTTTGCCAGCGCATCGAGCACCATGAAGCCGATGTTGTGGCGGGTTTCGTGGTATTCAGGACCAATATTCCCCAATCCGACTATTAAATATTTCATATCCAAACGAGTTTAAAAAGAGAAACGCAGACTAACACAGACAGGATCTGTGATAATCTGCGTTTGGAATATCCTAAAGGAAAACTGCCGGTTACTTGTTGGCAGCAGCCAAACCTCTTGCAGCACGAGTCAACTTAACTGCGCATACAACGGCTTCCTTCGCGTTCAGGAGTTCGAGGTTTTCGAACTTCAATTCGGCTACCTTAACAGTCTTACCCAGTCCCAGGTGAGCTACGTTGATATTCAACTTCTCAGGAATCAGGTCGTACAAAGCTTTTACTTTCAGCTTGCGAGTCTGCAGAACCAGCTTACCACCGGCCTTCACACCTTCTGCCAAACCTTCCAACTGTACCGGAACTTCCATAACGATAGGCTTCTTTTCGTTGATCTGATAGAAGTCAACATGCAGGATGCTATCCTTTACCGGGTGGAATTGAATGTCTTTCAGGATGGCTTTGGTTGTTTTTCCATCGATTGCCAATTCTACTACGTAGATGTGCGGAGAGTATACCAGGTTACGCAGATTTTCAACAGGTACGGTGAAGTGTACGGTTTCTTCGCCACCATACAGTACGCAAGGTACGCCGTTGTCTCTACGAATGGCTTTCAAAGCCTTTGCTTGTTCCGAAGAACGTTCTGCAATTTGTCTTGCAGATCCTTTTACTTCAATTGATTTCATTTACTTGATTTTTTGTGTTACTCTAAATTAAGTTATTAGCGCTTAATTCACCATTACACGATGCAGCAAGCCACGTTGAGCTACATGATGTTGCAAAAAAGCGGTGCAAAATTACGCATTTCTTTCGGAATACCAAATATTTATCTATTCAAAATCGATGTCGATCTTGATTTCGCTTTCGATTATTTCACTTTTCAGTTCGTCGACCTCTTCTTTTTCTTCCCGTTCGGCGCATCCCTGATGTTGTTCTATGAACGAAACCGCCTGTTCCAGCGTAGTCAGGAACTTTCTGAAATCCTCCTTGTATAAGAAAATTTTATGCTTTTCGAAGCTGATGGCAGAGTCGCCTCCTTCACTTGTAATTATTTTCTTGCTTTCGGTGATGGCCAGAAACATTTCGTCCTTCCTGTTCTTTTTTACATCCAGATAGTAGATGCGTTTTCCGGCTTTGATCGACTTGGAAAACACGATCTCCTTATCGGATATCTCCTTATTTGTTCTCTTCTTAATCTCCTCCATATTTTCAGGTCTGTTTATAAATCGGCCTCAAAATTGATTATTTTTTTTAAACTGTCAAAAGAAAATCCTCAGAGAATGTTTACAGGAACAAAAAAAGGACTTTTGTTTGTGTAAACTCGTTTAAAATATCTACTTTTGCAGCTCAAATCAACAATTTTATTGTATTTATGATTAATAGAGTTCTTATTCGTCTTAAGATTATACAGATAGTGTATGCTTATTATCAGAACGGAAGCAAAAACTTAGACACTGCGGAGAAGGAGTTGTTTTTTAGCCTTTCCAAGGCTTACGACCTTTACAATTATTTGCTACTGTTGATGATTGCCTTGACGAACTACGCACAAAAACGCATCGATGCAGCCAAGAGCAAACTGGCGCCTACCAAAGAAGAGCTGCAACCTAACATGAAGTTCGTGGAGAACAAGTTCATAGCACAGCTGGAAGTCAACAAACAGTTGGATGAATTTGTTGCTAATCAGAAACGTACCTGGGCCAATGACCAGGATTTCGTGAAGTCGCTTTACGAGAAGATGATCGAGTCTGATGTGTACAAAGAGTATATGGCCTCCTCCGACACCTCTTATGAGGGCGATCGTGAGTTCTGGCGGAAATTATACAAGAAACTTATCTATAACAATGAAGAGCTCGATGCCGTACTCGAGGAGCAAAGCCTTTATTGGAACGATGACAAAGAGATAGTCGACACGTTCGTCATGAAGACCATCAAGCGTTTCGAAGAGAAGAAAGGGGCGTCGCAACCGTTGTTGCCCGAGTTCAAGGACGATGAAGACCAGGAGTTTGCCCGTCGTTTGTTCCGTCGTACCATTCTGAACGATGATTACTATCGTCACCTCATCAGCGAGAATACCAAGAACTGGGATCTGGACCGTATTGCGTTTATGGACATTATCATCATGCAGTGTGCATTGGCCGAGGTATTCAGTTTCCCGAATATTCCGGTGAATGTTACCCTGAACGAGTTCGTTGAGATTGCCAAACTGTACAGCACATCCAAAAGCGGTAGTTTCGTGAACGGTACGCTCGACGGAATTGTTAATCAATTTAAAAAAGAAGGTAAGTTGATAAAAAACTGATACCTTTGTATATATCGTTTAAAACTAAAAACAGATTATTATGAATGTATTTCCAATGCTTTTGCAAGCTCCCGAAGCCGCCGGTGGTGGAGGAATGATGATGTGGGTGATGCTGATTGCAATGTTCGCTATCATGTATTTCTTCATGATCCGTCCGCAGAACAAAAAACAAAAAGAAATCGCTAATTTCCGTAAATCTCTTCAGGTGAACCAGAAGGTAGTTACTGCCGGTGGTATCCACGGAGTGATCAAAGAAATCACAGATGATTATATCATGCTTGAAATTGCTGCTAACGTAAAGATCAAGATAGATAAAAACTCTGTTTTTGCAGATGCTTCGGCGGCTAACAACCAGCCTGCCAAGTAACTTGTTTACTACTTATTCATGAAGCCTATGATGTTGAAACGTAGGAACATACAGTATTCTTATTTAAGGCTTCTGCAGAAGATTAAGAATTTCCTGTTCAGTACACAGAGCAGGGAGTTCTTAATCTTTTTGTTTTTCTTCTTTATCTCCGCCGGGTTCTGGTTGCTTCAAACGTTGAACAACGACTACGAGGTGGAGTTTTCCATTCCCGTCCGCCTGAAAGGTGTTCCCAATAACGTGGTGGTAACCTCGGAAAATGTGAGCGAGCTACGTGTCAAAGTGCGAGATAAAGGTACCGTGCTGGTCAATTATATGCTGAGCAAGAACCTCGTGCCCATTACCCTGAATTATACCGACTACAAGGCTGTCAACAATCATATTCGTATCTATGCCAACCAGTTCGAGAAACAGGTGGCTGCCCGCCTGAGCGCTTCTTCGGCTTTGCTGACCATCAAGCCCGATACCCTGGAGTATATCTACGCCACCGGAAAGGCCAAACGCATACCGGTGCGCCTGCGTGGAACAATCAGTGCCGGCCGGCAATATTATATTTCCGACACCCTTTATTCGCCCGATTCCGTGGTGGTGTATGCGCCCACTCATTTGCTCGATACCATTACAGCCGCTTACACGGAACCGGTCCATCTGGAAAATATTTCCGATACCTTGAAATATCCGGTTTCGCTGGCGACGGTAAAGGGAGCCAAATTTATCCCCGATAAAACAGAACTCACTTTTCCGGTCGATATCTACACCGAGAAAACGGTGGAGGTGCCCGTGTACGGCATTAATTTCCCGGCCGATAAGGTATTGCGCGCATTCCCTTCCAAGGTGAACGTCACTTTTCAGGTAGGTATGAGCCGTTATCGCATGCTCAACGGCGACGACTTCGTCATTATCGTATCGTACGAGGATCTGTTGAATCTCGGTTCGCGCAAATACACCGTCAAACTTAAATCCGCTCCCCACGGAGTAAGCAACATCCGCATTTCACCCGAGCAGGTGGATTTCCTGATCGAACAAATTTCTCCCGATGGCCATTAAGATAGGTATTACCGGCGGCATAGGCAGCGGTAAGAGTGTGGTGTCGCGCCTGCTCGAATTGATGGGTGTGCCCGTTTATATTTCCGATACCGAGTCGAAACGTTTAACCCATACCGATCCGGTGATCCGTCGGGAACTCTGCGCCTTGCTGGGCGATGACGTGTTCCGCGGCGGTGAACTCAATAAGCCCCTGCTGGCCTCGTACCTTTTCAGCGATCCCGCTCATGCCGCACAGGTCAATGCCATCATTCATCCGCGTGTCAAGGATCATTTCCGGGCGTGGGTGGAGGAGCGAACTCACCTTCCGGTAGTAGGCATGGAGTCGGCTATCCTTATCGAGAGCGGATTTGCTTCCGAAGTCGACGTGGTAGTGATGGTGTATGCGCCGTTGGATGTGCGGGTAGCCCGTGTCTTGAAGCGTGACGATGCTACTACAGAACAGGTTATGCAGCGTATGCGTAGCCAGATGAGCGACGAAGAGAAGCGTCTACAGGCTGGTTACGAGATTGTGAACGATGGTGAAACTCCGTTAATACCGCAGGTTTTAAAGTTGATTTCTTTTCTGTCTGAAAATAATCATTACCTTTGCCGGGCAAAAAATTAACTCATTATAAAAGTAAAATAGTATGTTGAAGACTATCTTATCGATCTCCGGTAAACCGGGCTTGTATAAACTGATCTCTCAGGGAAAGAATACATTGATTGTAGAGGCGCTTAGTAGCGACAAGAAGCGCATGCCTATTCATGCCAGAGAAAAAACGGTATCGTTGGGCGATATCGCCATGTACACAAACGACAGCGAAGTGCCATTGCGCGATGTGTTGGCTTCGGTGAAAGAAAAAGAGAACGGTGCAGTGGCTGCTATCGATCCGAAAAAAGCCGGCAACGACGAGTTGCGTGCCTATATGGGCGAAATACTTCCCGATTATGATCGCGAGCGTGTGTATGTAAATGATATCAAGAAACTTATTTCCTGGTACAATATTCTTGTAAACAACGATTTGACGGAGTTTAAGGCAGAAGAAGATACTGCTGCCGCCGAAGAACCGGCCGAATAATTACCGTATGGCATAGCATGTGCCTTACATGAAAAAGCGGATCAGACAGGGTTGAAACAACCTTGCTGATCCGCTTTTTTTATCCTTCTGCCCGGAGTATAGGGCGTAGGAACCGTCACGGTTAATTGCGGAACACCAGTCCGCTGTCGTTGGCATCCACCACAATCGGCTTGCTCCGGTCTACCTCCTGGCTCAATAATTTCTTCGACAAATCATTGAGCAGGTAACGTTGGATGGCCCTTTTAACCGGTCGCGCACCGAATTCCGGATTGTAGCCCGCTTGTGCGATAAAGTCGATGGCAGCATCCGTCAGTTGCAGATCCACGCCGTTTCCGGCAAGCATCTTCTCCACACTCTTTATTTGCAACAGCACGATCTGGCCTATCTCTTTCTCCGTCAGCGGCAGGAACATGATGGTCTCGTCGATACGGTTCAGGAACTCCGGCTGGATGGTTTTCTTAAGCATACTCATCACCTCCTGTTTGGTCTCATCGATCAACGCTTCCCGGTTGTCGCCCGTTAACTTCTCCATCTGGCTTTGTATGTAAGCGCTACCCATGTTCGAGGTCATGATGATAATCGTGTTCTTGAAGTTCACGATACGGCCCTTGTTGTCCGTCAACCGTCCGTCATCGAGCACTTGCAGCAAGATGTTGAACACATCCGGATGCGCTTTCTCAATCTCGTCGAACAGCACCACCGAGTACGGTTTGCGCCGGATGGCTTCGGTCAGCTGACCGCCTTCGTCATATCCTACGTATCCCGGAGGCGCTCCGACCAGGCGCGATACACTGTGCTTCTCCTGATACTCGCTCATGTCGATACGCGTCATCATCGACTCGTCGTCGAACAAGAACTCCGCCAATGCCTTGGCAAGTTCCGTTTTTCCCACCCCCGTGGTACCGAGGAAGATAAACGAACCGATGGGACGTTTCGGATCCTGCAAACCGGCCCGGCTGCGGCGCACGGCATCCGCCACCGCCTCGATGGCCTCATCCTGCCCGATCACCCGTTGGTGAAGCTCCTCTTCCAGGTGCAGCAACTTATCCTTATCGCTTTGCATCATTTTGCTCACCGGTATACCCGTCCAGCGCGATACCACATCGGCGATATCCTCGGCGTCGACCTCCTCTTTGATCATGGCGCTGCCTCCTTGTATGTCCCACAGTTGCGCCTGCACCTCTTCGATCTCCTTATCCAGTTCCTGTAGCTTCCCGTAGCGTATTTCCGCCACCTTGCCGTAGTCGCCTTCCCGTTCCGCCTTGTCGGCCTCGAATTTCAGGTTCTCTATCTCTACCTTGTTCTGCTGAATCTTATCCATCAGCGTCTTTTCGCTCTGCCATTTGGCCTTGTACGAACTCTCCTGTTCCTTGAGTTCCGCCAGTTCCTTGCCCAGTTGCTTCAACTTTGCTTCGTCCTTTTCACGCTTGATGGCTTCCCGTTCAATTTCCAGTTGCTTTATCTTGCGCGAAATCTCGTCCAGCCCTTCCGGTACCGAATCCACTTCCATGCGCAGTTTGGCGGCAGCCTCGTCCATCAGGTCGATGGCCTTGTCGGGCAGGAACCGGTCCGTGATGTACCGGTTGCTCAACTCCGCCGCCGCGATGATCGCATCGTCCTTGATACGCACATGGTGGTGATTCTCGTAGCGCTCCTTCAATCCCCGCAGGATGGAGATGGTGCTCAGCATATCCGGTTCGTCTACCTGGACAATCTGGAACCGGCGTTCCAAAGCCTTGTCTTTTTCGAAGTACTTCTGGTACTCGTCCAGCGTGGTCGCTCCGATGGCGCGCAGTTCACCCCGTGCTAGGGCAGGTTTCAGAATGTTGGCCGCATCCATGGCGCCCTCACTTTTACCGGCGCCCACCAGCGTATGTATCTCGTCGATAAAGAGCACGATGTTGCCTTCCGACTTGATCACCTCGTTTACCACCGACTTAAGCCGTTCCTCGAATTCCCCTTTGTACTTCGCCCCCGCTATGAGCGCTCCCATATCGAGCGAGTACACCTGTTTGTCTTTCAGGTTGTCGGGCACGTCGCCGCGGAGGATACGATTGGCAAGTCCTTCCACGATGGCGGTCTTTCCCGTTCCCGGTTCACCTATTAATATAGGATTGTTTTTTGTACGTCGGCTCAATATTTGTAGTACACGGCGTATCTCGTCGTCGCGGCCTATCACCGGATCAAGTTTTCCGTTGCGTGCCGCTTCGCACAGATTGATGGCATATTTCTCCAATGACTGGTACGTGTCCTCGCTCGATTGCGAAGTCACCTTTTCGCCCTTCCGCAGTTCGTTGATGGCTCCGCGCAGGTCCTTTTCCGTCAACCCTGCATCCTTCAGGATGGTCGATACGGTACTCTTCACGACGAGTAGCGCCAGTATCAGGTGTTCTACGGACACAAATTCGTCGCCCATCTCCTTGGCGTCCTGTGTTGCCTTGCGGAATACCTCGTTGGTTTCCCTGCTCAGGTACGGTTCCCCTCCCGAAACTTTCGGTAGGGAATCTATCTGCCGGTCGATGACGAGTGCTATCTGCTGCCCGTTCGCTCCCAGTTTCTGGAAGATGAAGTTGGTTACATTTTCGCCCACCTTCATCACTCCGTGCATGATGTGTGCGGGTTCAATGACTTGTTGCCCACGGCTTTGCGCCAGGTTCAGTGCTTCTTGCACAGCTTCCTGTGCTTTGATTGTAAAGTTGTTAAAGTTCATATGTATGGTCTCCTTTCGTTGCATATTAATAACGTAAGAGGAGACGCAAATGATTTGCCAAGGCGGATTTTCTGTCAAAATTGCGTTTTTCGCATCTATATAGAGACAAAAATGCAGGTGTTATTGGGTCTGCTCATCAGTTGGATTATAACTATTTTGAAACCTTACGCCAAAGGTTTCAAAATAGATGCCTAAATGTTTTTCTACTTGGCTTCAACCCTGTACTTTTAACATTACAATGCGGATTGAAAAATTTATTTAATATTCTATATTGTAATTTATATGATTGATACACACATTGAGCCTGACTTGACTTTATTTAAAAGTCAAAAAAAGAGAGTAGAACAATGCAAGCCTACTTTAACCGAGATTTCGCTGATACCTGAACTTTACGTATGGTTCTGCGGAATACATGAGATCAAAACCTGTAAGAAGAAATCACAGGAAGTCTACCGACGGAGGCTCTTTGTGTATCTGGTAGTGAAATTATATTCGCCTGCGAAATTGTATAAAAACAGGTACATGGTAGAGGGGGTGCGAGAGGAATTGCTTAAACTATTACCCTTGAAAGCTGCCAGCTCGGTATCCAATGACGTAATAAGAACCTTGTGCTGGTTCAAGTTTAACAAGGCATTCTATGAAGATGTAAATTCACTTTACACTGAAGTAAACCTGCACATTGCTCAGAAAGGATGGATAGAAACCAATACAATAGAAAATGAAAAACAGAAGTAGAAGAGTTCGCGGCTCGAGTTATATAGCCCGGGTGAAAGAGATCAATGAGATCTATGAGACCTACCTGCGTACCGGTCTTCCCAATCGTGAGATACTTCGGCGTCATATCTGGCCGAAGTTTAAAATCTCCGAACGTACTTTTTACAGCTACCTCACAGCAGCCTGGGAGATACAACAGGAAGAAGCGGAGGAGAAGAGCAAGCAGAAGGAAGAGGACAGGGACTAAAATCCCTGCCCGTTTCCTCTTTCGCGGCGGAGGCTATGCTTCCGTCCGCCCGCTCATGTCGTCCACACTGATCTGGAAAGCCTCGATGCTTTCCACCAACCCTTCGTGGTTGTGATCGGTGATGCTCGACGTGCGCGTCAGTTGCCTGAACCGTTCGCCCCGCAATCCGTTGAGCGTCCGATGAATGTTGTCGAGCAAGTCGAACAGCCCCAGGGCTTCGTCTTGCTCCGACTCATCGTGCGCCTGCGTCATCACGTGTAGCCTGAACTGCACCGTTGCCCACTGTGCCCCTCCGCCTACCGGTTTCCACTCGATGGGCATAAACTCCACACCTACCGCCGGCAGCATCGCCGCGTCTTCCGCAGGCGTGAGCGCCTGTTGTTCGTTCCATAAACCGAATTGTTTCACTACCGGTTCTCCGTTTGCCTCTTTCAGCATCTTCAGCCGTTCCGTCACGGCCAGGTAAATTTGCTTTCTCATTTTACATCTCATTTTTAGTTATACAATAAATTTTCACGGAACCGTTCCGACCTTCCGTTTCCTCCCTGCAAAAGTGAGAAATTCTTCTTTCCCGACGAAAAAAGTGTGCGAGGGTTGCACACAAGTGTGCGAGGACTGCATACAAGTGTGCGAGCCTCGCACACTTTTTTGGAAATCCGGTATTCCGTGTTGTATGTTTGCGATGTGATTAAACGAAAAGAATTATGACAACAGAACAGAAACAAGGTAATGATACCAAACTCAGCCGTGGGCTGCGCAACTGCAATCCCGGCAACCTTCGCCACGACGGTGTGCGCTGGCAAGGCGAACGGACGCCTTCCACCGATACCGCTTTCAAGCAGTTCACCAGCATGGCGTACGGGTACCGGGCAATGCTCCGGTTGTTACAGAACTACTCCCGGTTGCACGGCTGCCACACCATCCGTACCATGGTGAGCCGTTGGGCGCCTCCAGTGGAGAACGATACAAGGAGCTACATCGCCACCGTGTCGAGGCTTACCGGCTTCGGTGCCGACAGCCACATCGATGTGGGCGACAAAGGAACCCTGTGCAACCTGGCCGCCGCCATGAGTCGGGTGGAGAACGGCCTTCCCGCCGTCATCTCCGACATCGAAGCCGGCTGGGCTTTACTTTAACCCCGGAAAGGAGGAACGAACATGAATACCATGATGGAAATACTCAGCTACCTGTTTCCCACCGGCGCCGGCTCTGCCATCGCCTGGATATGCAGCCGCAACGTGTACCGTGCCCGCAAGCGGAAAGAGGTGCACGATATCTACCAGGAGATGTACAACGACGTCTGCACCACGTTAACGAAGAATCAAGATGAAAACAGAAAACTATACCGGGCCATTGCCCGTCTGGAGAAAGCTGTCACGCAAGCTACCGTTTGTCGCCATTGGCCTGATTGCCCTGTGCGCGACGAGTTGCAAGAGTCCCGCCGGCATGTCGACGAGCTCCCTGACGGACAGCCTCCACCAAAAAAGAAAAGTCGAGTTCGGCCTGCTTCCCGTGCCGATGAGCCAGGTGTCGATCACCTTACCCGTCGAAGCGATTGAGCAACTTCCCTCCGGCGCAGCATATACCGACCGTAACGGCCAGGCTACCGTAACCCTTCGTAAAGGGACAGGCGACACCATCGTAGTGACCGCCACTTGTGACAGCCTGCAACGCCAATACCTGCTGCTCGAGGAAGAACTCACCCGCTTGCGGGGCGCTACCGAAACGAAATACCTTCCACCGGTCACAGTGAACGAACCCACCGGTTGGCAATGGTTCTTTATCAGGCTGGGACAACTGGCCGCCGCGGGACTCGTTCTTTATTTAATCAAATTATTTATTCATTTCAAAAAACTGTAAAATTATGGCAACAGTAGATGCAAGATTTGTGTATGGACTTGATCAGTTCAAATTCGAAAATGTAGATTTGGGTTACATCAGTGAAGAAGGCCTCGCATGGGGCGGCGACAAACCCGAGAAAGTAAAAATCAACGCTGCACAAGTGAAGAGTGGACCGGTGAAAATCATCACCAAGAACAGTGGTACCAACGTAATCACCTTCAAGCTCATCGAGCTCGATGCCGCAAATTGCGTGAAGGTAATGGGTGGGTCCTCTACCTCAGGAGTTTTCACTCCGGATACAAAACAATTGGAGCTGACAGGTAAAGCCGAAATCACGTGTGGTAGCGGTCATCTCATCACCATCCCGAGTGCCAGCCTTTCGGCTAAGTTCACCGGTAACATCAACGGCAGCGAAGTACTGGCTATCGAGTGCGAACTCGAAATGCTGGCTCCTGACAAGGATGTAGCTCCTTACACCATTACTGCTCCTAACACCGAAGAATCTGCCGGTTAATGGACCGTCTGGAAGAGCTTAAAGCCTCCAGACTCTTATTGGACCTGGGCGTGTCGGTACCCATCCGTCCGCTCGGGTTCCTTTATAAGAAACGGCGTCGCAGTCTCACGATGCGTACGCCGGGATTAGGAGGCATGATCCGCATTGCCAACAGGTACCTGGCTATGGGGATCACGATGGAAGAAATGGAGCAATTCACCTTCGAGCAGCAGATGGAGTTCGTTGCTAAGCATGGGAAGGAAGTAAGCCGCATGGTTGCCTATACCATCGTGCGGGGCTTCATCCTGGGCAGGTTGTTCAACCGCCCGGTAGCTTGGTGGCTTCGTTGGCGGGTACATCCCGCTTACCTGGGCGAAGCGATGATACAGATGCTCATGCAACTGGACATAAAGTCTTTCTTCAATACTATCAGATCGGCGCAGGCGATGAATGTGATGACGCGCCGTTTGAGCCAATGAACAGCCGGGAGTTAAAGGGCCGCACGGAAGGCCCTCATAGCCCGTTCGGATTGATCTGGCAGATAGCCTCGGCCACAGGCTGGACGCCTCACTACATTATGTGGCACATTCCTTATCCCATGTTATTGCTGATGGCTGCCGATGCTCCGCGTTATGTCGATGCGGAAGAGGTGAAGCGGCGTGCTCGCAAGAACCGGAAGGGAAAGAGAGCGATGGATTTTTTTCAAACAAAACTTTAAATAGTGGTTAGTGATTTAGGGTAGCGATTAGTGTTTGGTGATTATTGATTGGCTGAATCGCTCTCGCTTGTCACTGATTTCTGACCACTGATCACTACAAATAATAAATCATTAAACATTATGGCAATAGATATTGAAAATATATTGAGTGAGACTACCCGCCTCAGCATGCAATCCATGGCGGGTAGCATGACCGAAGTGAATGTACTCATTCGCGAACAAAGTACACTGATTGATGAGTTAGAGTCGAATCTCCAATCAGTGGAAATAGCATACAGGCAGGTAAACGTTGCTGCCAATAAGCAAGAAGAAACTGTTGAGACGTTTCATATGCTACGTACTGAAATCAGCGATTTGAAAGCTGAATTAGGTAAGTTGGAAGACAGTTACAAGAATGCAGCCAAAGAAGGAAAAGAACTTGATGGAGTTAAAGATTCTATCTCTTCGGTTTCCGGTGCTATGGATGTGGCTATTAATACTGCGGCTTTATTGGGAGTTGAGCAAGAAAGGCTGACGATGATACAAACCAAGCTTAAGAACCTGATGGGCATTGTCAGTGGTTTGCAGCAGGTTATTAATACTGTAAATTCACAAGGTGCAGCAAGTACATCCATGTTAGCGGGTGCACAGAATTTGTTCGCGGGGGCTACCGCACGCTTGACGGTGGCGTTGGGTGGAAGTGCAGTGGCTGCCAAGATATTGATGGCTTCTTTGACAATGGGGCTGTCTGTAGCTATTACCGCTGTAATGGCTTTGTGGAATAGATACAGTGAGAGTCAGGAGCAAATAAAAAAGGGAAAAGAAAGAATGGCTGCACAGGCCAGAGAACAGGCTAAAGCGGAAGATAAACAGCGGGAGTCGGCTGCTGACACTGTGACCTCTCAATTGGTTGAATACAAAAAACTTCAAGCTGCCTATCGTGATTTGGGGAGTGATTTGAAAAGAAAGGAGCAATTTGTTAACGATAATCAGGGAGCTTTCAATAAATTGGGTATTGCTGTGTCCGGGGTGACGGATGCTGAGAGACTGTTAGTGAAAGGAGAAGACGCATTCTTGCAAACAATAGCCAATAGGGCGCTTATGGCTGCATCTATGGAGGTTGCCGCTGATAAATACAGAGAGGCTATTAAGGTGATGATGCAGGCTGAATCCTATGAAGCAACTGATAAAGATCGCGCATTGGCGAAGCAAGAAGCAGATAAAGATATTGTACCTATAATAGATGAATATGAAAGTGTAAAACGACGTCCGTGGGTAAAGGATCTTATCACTACTTCTGCCGGTGAAAATTCAACAGAAGAAGATGTTATTAAATTGAGAAAAATTTATTCAGACCTTTATGAAAATAAACTGGCCGGTCAGGTACTTGCACAAAAAATGTTATTGAATGCCGATTCTTCGAAACCTATGGAAGATGCATTTAAAGCATTGATGATTCAGAATAAACTGAAAAATAAAAATGGAGATATATTTAAAAAGTTTGGACTTGAAGCTATTAAAGAATCGGGTGGTGGAAACCGCAATAAGGGTACGAAAGCGGAGAATAATGCTGACTATCTGAAAGAAATAGCCACAGGTGAATTTAATGTCATAGCCAAAGCGCAAGAACAAATCCTTGAAATTAAAGGTGAAGGATATAACAAGCAGCGTGCGCAGGCGGAATTGAATTATCAAAAAGAATTGCGAGAGATAGAAGAGCAGCAAACAAAAATACGTGATGCATATAAAGAAGCATCTAAAGAGGCAGAAAAGACCGGTAAACCTATTGATAAAGAAACCCAGCAGCAATATGAGAGCTCAGAATTGTATACAAAGAAACGGAAAGAAAACGCAAAACAGATTCGTGACAAGGACCTAAAATCTATTTCTCAGAAGGAGGCAAAAGAGAAGGAAGACGCTTTTAATGCCTTGATAGCTCCTCTTCAGAATTATGAGGTGCAGTTGGAGGGATTGCAGAAGAAATACGAAGAAACCGAAGAGAAACTGAAAGAATCAAAAAGTGATGTGCAACGCCAGAAAGTTGGGGCAGAACTGGAATCATTGTATAGTAGTGGTGGATTGAAACTAAATGATGGCCGGTGGGGGAAAAACGAAAAACTAAATGAAGAGTTAAAACAAAAAGGATGGGATACGCAATATGGAAATGGCGTTATTCCTTTGCAACAGATTTCTATTCAAAGAAAACTGAAGGAAGACTCTGATGAAACGGAAACAGTTGAAATATTGGTCACTCCGGTCACAAAAGATGGAGTAGTCTTAGATGAAAAGGGGTTTAAAGAATATGTTAGAAAGACTTTAGGCGGTAATCTGGACTTATCGAAAGCAGATAAAGATGGCATTTTAGTTTCAACTAACGTTGATATCGCCGGAGTTGATTTGGCAGCAATTGCTTCCAAGCAGAAGGAATATTACGATTTACAAAATGATATAGTCGGCAATTCAAAAAAAGATGAACAGGTAAATGCCGCTCTTGAGCAATTGGCAAAGGTTAAGGTTGAGGATGAAAATAGCTTGGCTCTTATTTTTGCTCAAAAGGATGCCATATTTCAGGCATTTGTTGAGAATATTATAGGATGGTCTATAGAAGAGATTGACAAAAACCTGAAGATAGCGGAGGACTCACTGGCTGATATGACGAAAACAGGCAATGCGACTCCTGAAGAGTTGGCTGTTGCTAAAGGAAAGATTGTCTCTTTAAGAAACCAGTTGGATAAATTGAAGGCCAAAGAGCAAGTCGAAGGTAAGGATACTGGTCAGGATAAATGGAAGAAAACAGCAGCTACCATCAAGAAATGCAGGTCTGAGATTGAGAACCTGATTGGTTCCATGGATTTCCTGGATGAAACCACCAAGTCTGCCTTGCAAGCAGCCTCCAATGTTGGAGATGGTGCTATGGCGATGATCGATGGAATACAAAAATTGGGTAAAGGTGCGGGTGATACGGTTAAGGGTGTTGAAAAAGCCAGTGTTATTCTGGCTATAGTTGGTGCGGCTATAAAGATTATGACTGCCATCTTTTCTATGGCTTCGGGTGCTGAGAAGAGACATCAAAAAGCATTGGAAGAGATCGCATCCAGTAAGTTGGCTATGCAAAGAGAGTACAACTTATTGTTGCTTGAGCAAAATTTGCTAATGAAGGAAGCTACAACTGTTTTTGGTGAGAAAGAAATTGCCAAAGCTGCCAATGCAATCGATGTGTATCGGAAAGCCATCAGTGAATACAATAAGAATCTGGTAGGTGAAGCTCCCGTTTTGCGAATAAATCCTTTTAATAAGAAAGCCAGCATGGATGCTTATGGCAAGGAATTGGAGATGTATGAGAAGGGGCTTGGTGCTTTAAATAACATCACTATAAAAACCGGGCATAAAAAGACAGGCTTTTTGGGCTGGGGAAAAGGAAAGGATATTTACTCCAGTGTACTGAGTGTGTACCCAGACTTGATTGATGGCGAAAATCGTTTGAATGTGGAACGAGCTAAATCCATCATCAATACCCAAACCATGTCGGATGAGAATAAAAATTTGCTTCAGTATCTGGTGGACTTGCAGGAAAAAGCCGACGAAGCGCAAGAAGCGCTTCGCGGTTATCTGGAAGAAACATTCGGTTCGTTGGGCGATGGCATCATGGATAGCATAACAGCTGCCATTCTGGATGATGGAGTAGATGCCTGGGAACTATTCGGCGAAAAAGGAGCTGAAGTACTGCAAGATTTGGGGAGGCAGCTTGTTTACTCGCTTTTCTTTGCTGACAAGTTCGCCCAATTACAGAAAAAGCTGGAAGCGGTTTACGGTTCCGGTAAAAGTGAAACAGAGATCGCTAAGGATGCAATGGCTGTTGTTGGCGAATTCTATAATGAAGTTGGGGGCCAAATGGACGCAGCAAAGGCTTTTATGGAAAGTTGGCAATCCCAGGCCAAAGAGTATGGTTTTGATTTATGGGAGTCAGAAGATAGTAGTCAATCGGGGCGGGCGGGCTCTTTTACATCAATGACACAGGATCAGGGTACGAAGCTGGAGGGATTGTTTACTTCCTTACAAGATCATACCAGTAGCATTGATTACGCAGTGTTGGATATTCGGCGCACTATGTATGCCGCTTCGGACCAGTTATCCGAGATTGCTCGTAATACCGCTTACTGTGTACATTTGGAACAGATGGCGGGCGATATTTCTGAGCTAAAACGAGATGGCATAAAAATGAAATAGACTTAACTGTTAAATGATCGTGTTGATGATTGTTTAAACTACCGTGCGCATTAACTTAAGCCTGCCACACCTCGATAGATGTAAATCTGTCGGGGTGTGTTGTAAAATAGGTGTAGATGCTGTGTTAAGTCTGCGTAAATTTTATATCTTTGCTTAATCTTATTTTTTTATAATAAACTTTATGAATAGATTGCTACTTTTGATTTTGTTTTTCTGCTTTGGCATCATTGAAAGCCAATTGAATGCGCAAATAGGTGTGCTTCCGGATATTCCCAAAAAGGAAGAACCGAAAGTGGTAAAAGAGAAACTTATGGAGAAAGAGGTTATTCTACCTTATGACAGCTTAGATCGGTTTAATAACAAGAATTACAAAAACCAGATTGGACAGACACTGTACTTGACAAGTTGGGATAGAAAATACTTCTCTGAAATGTTCTTTGAAGATTTCGCTGGAACCCGGAAGTATCAGTACGTTGAGAGAAACGGTGTTATTTTTCATCCGGATTATGATCGGCTGGTTGGTAAATTTTATTCTGTAAACCGATTGTTTGATGAAGATGAATTGGGTAAGGGAAATGCCTGTTTTGAGTTGATTATGCAAGAGGAGCCTCATGATACTATTTATTATCGGTTTAGGGTAGTAGGACCAAGAGATGATGGAGGTTTTGTTAATGTCGGCTATGCGATAAAGCAAAAGAGTATTTATAAAGATACGCAGCTAGTATTTAATGATCCATGGTTAGACCGCTTAGAAAATCAAGAAACGGGTGAAAGAATGAAAGGGGTACCTTTAGGTACTAGGCTGGTATGTACGGATGTATTGTTAAGTAAAGAACGTGGAATTGTATATTTATTGTGTAATCCTGACTATCCTCCATTGTTTACTACAGCCATATGGGGATTAGATACTCTTGAAAGTTACTTGGCCGATCAGAAAAAGAAAGCCGATGAAGAAAAAGCCCAAAAGCAGAAAGAAGCTGAAATTATAAGAAAATACGGCAAAGCCGCCCTTGAGCAAATGAAGTCTGGTATTGTAAAAATCGGTTGGACTACGGATATGTGTAAAGAAGCTTGGGGAAAGCCTACGGATATAAACGTCACTACTACTCAATATGGTACTACCACTCAGTGGGTGTATGGTTCCGGTAGGTATCTCTATTTTGAAAATGGAAAGCTAGTTTCCATTCAGCGATAATTTTTCATCCCTCCATATACAATTGGCAAAACCATTTGTGAGACTTATATAACCCTATTTTTGTATTTAAGGCTTGTTAAGAAAAACGAATGTGTTATTTGTAAGCAACCTTTTTGTTGTTTTTACTGTAATTACGTTAATTGATTAAGATATTGATTAATCGCTGTAAATTGCTATTTTTGCAGATATTTAATAATATAAATTAAAGCCTATGACTAAATTATCATTGACCCTGTTGGTTGCTGCGAGCTTCTTGATGGGAGGTGCGCTGTTTTCGGATTTGAATGCGCAGATAACGGTGCTTCCGGATATAAAAAAGAATGAAAAAAAAGCTGTGGAGGCAAAAAAGGTGGACAAAGAAACTGTTGTTCCTTATGATAGTTTGACGCGCTTTCTGGGAGAAAACTATAAAAGTCAGGTAGGACAGACTTTCTTTTTGACAGACGGAGATCGGAAGTCATTTGTGGAAATGTTCTTTGAAGATCCGGCCGGGACAAAGAAATACCAATATAGCGAAAATAATGGCGTTATCATGGATCCTGATTATGATGCGTTGATTGGCAAATTCTTTTATGTGAACCGTCTGTTTGATGAAGCACAATCGGGCAAGGGATACGCTTGCTTTGAATTGATTATGCAAGATGAACCTCGTGATACTATTTATTATCGGTTTCGCATTAATCTGGGATCGATACTCAATGGCGGTTTTGTAAATGTAGGTTATGCTACCAAACTTAAGGAGTTATATAAAGGAAAAGATTTCTATGTCAGAATACTGTCTAGAAGTGATTTTATGAATGCAGAAACAGGCGAAAAGATTCCAACTATTCCAGAAGGTACAAAGTTTAAATGTACTGATGTTGTATTAAGCAAAGACGGTGTTGTAGAAATCGCATTCTTATGGAGTAATCCGGAATATCCTCCATTGATTTCTTCCTGGTCGGATATTGGTTTTATAATCTGTCCTCCAGAAAGATACTTCGCCGAACAGAAAGAGAAAACTGATAAGGAAAATGCCATAAAACAGAAAGAAGCCGAAATTGTAAAGAAATACGGCAAAGCCGCCCTTGAACAGATGAAGTCGGGCATTGTTAAAATCGGTTGGACTTCGGCTATGTGTTGGGAATCGTGGGGAGAGCCTGATGCTATAAATAATACTACCACTCAATATGGTACTACCAGTCAATGGGTCTATGGCTCCAAGTATCTCTACTTTAAAGATGGGAAGTTAGTCTCCATTCAGCATTAATTTAGTTCATCCCTCCATATCATTTCTTGTTTTCGCCCCGGTAGAGTTTATATTTCTCTACCGGGGCGAAACGTTATATAAATATTGTAAGGGATTATTTGATCCGACTTTCAGCATTCGAAAAGAAATAACCGAATACAACTGTCTTAATCATTAGCAATAATCGCTGTTTTGTTGTTAGTTTGTTTTGGGGAATTTAAGTCAGAATGGCAGATGAATGTGCTGGAATTTAGTATGGTTTGTTGATCCTTGAGTCGTTAATTTTGTGTTTTTATTTATAAAATTCTATCAGATAATAAATTTATTTCCCAATCGCTGTGAATCTGTCGGGGTATTCTCGGTAGTTTTCAGACAGTTAATATAAATTTGTTTCTTAGTTTGTATTTCATCTTACAAGGAGGTACATCTGTTAGTCGTTGAATTTGTAATTTCTTATGATGATGCAAAGTGAATAAAAAAAGCAATTGAAATGTAAAGAAGTATAAATGATTTTTCGGGAGCCTGTACCGAGAAGTTTTGATGATATGTCAGCTTAATTACACTTTCTCGCATAAAAATGTTGTAGCGTTAATTTTTACTCTAATATTATAGCTGTCATTGTTTCTCATATTCACGGTAAACTTTACAAAGATATCTGTCTCAGCAACTTCAACACTTGTTATGTTTAGCCTAAAATCATTGCCGTAATTTTGCATAATAAATGTGTATAATACTGAGTTTGCTCTTTCTCCAGTCTGAAAGTTTACCACCGAGAACCGTTCGGAGTCATAGGTCACATATCCGGTACAATTGATCGGTATATAATTTGTGTAGAAATCTAAGTCCGCCTTGTATGCCAATTCGGTTTTCTCCCCAATGGAGTTCAACCAATATTTCTTATATCTATTCTCTATGACTAAAATGACGTCATTTGTCCATGAATAAATGCTGAGATCATCTTCATGTTTTATTCGTTTTACCAACATTCCATTTGGTTTGCAGATGTCTAAATAGAAATATCTGACAGTTGATGATGTTTCAATGTTGCTGGGCATGAAATCAAGCGCATAATTATCCTTAAATAAAGCTACAGTGGGAGAATGCTTGTATTCTAATTCTACAGTTTTTCCATAGCTTTCAGATATGGTTTTTGGAGGGTATTCTATTCTGTTTTTCCAGATTAAAGTTCCATCTTCGGAGAATTTGTAGATATAATCATCTTTAATACCGGCAATATATGAAATTCCGTCATATATCGATTTGCCACTATGAAAGAAACGATCTATTTCCTCAAACCTTAATTCATTGTCGTCTTTGTTGCATCCAAGCATTGTTAGTGCGACCATCATTAAAAATAAAGTATTCTTCATTGTTCTATATATTTGGTTCGTTGTTTTTCCTTGTACGCAAAAGTAGACAAAAAATGGTAACGCTTCATGCAAATCCTTAGTTATTTTATTTCTCTGGCATGTGACTTTCCAGAGGATAATAGGCGATTTTCATGCTCTCGTAAGGTTAAGCTGCATTACTCTACGACCAAAGTTGCTTAACCCGCCGAGTACCGATGTACGAGATGTACATCTTGCGCAGTACCACATGTACATCTTATACAGTACGAGATGTACATCTCTTACAGCACCAGATGCACATCTCGTACATCGGTACTCGGTGAGCAAAATTACTTCCCTCTACGGGTAAGTCTACTTTGCTCCTTTGTTATCATTACAACGCTTCGGAATATGTGTTTGCAAGACTCTATTCTACGTAAAAATGCAAATGGATCTGTCACCTGTCACCAGAATAGTCTTAATATTTTGTTTGTCAATGCGTTAGATGAGGTGATAGATCCGTTTTATCTATCACCTGCATCTGTCATCTATCACCACAGATTTTAGCTTCAAACTATCTGTGCTCTAAATATATGTGAATAATCTGGGTTCTGTTATAAAATATGTATAGAGAATGTGTTTTGTTTGTGAAAATATCGTATCTTTGCGTTATCTTAATTTTTTTAATGTTGAACTTAGTGAAAAGATCGCTGTATGTTTAGTTTTGCCGCCATTGGGAGCTTGCTGAATGCACAAATTAGTGTGTTTTCGTAGATTTCCAAAAAGGAGGAACCAAAAGTTGTAATAGAAAAGCCTGCAAAGAGAGAGAAACCGTGAATCCTTATGATGATAGTTTGGCAACAATAATTTAGTTCATCCTCCATATCATTTTTTCGCCCTGGTAGAGTTGTATTTCTCTGCTGGGGCGAAATTTTTAGGTCAATATTCTAAAAGTGGGTCGTTGAATCTTTTGTCTGGCTCATACTTACTCAAATTCGGGTTCTTCAGCGTTTCCTTTATCTATCACGTGGTCGATAACCGGTGCTGTTTTTTTGCCTTCGGCACTCTTTTCTTTAGGGTTAGTTGGGCGTCTTGTATCTGTCTACCCAATGGGTCTTTTTCGGCAATCAACATCAAATCCTCATCCAGTCGCAAAACCGATAATACTTGCAAGTAATGTCCCAAAGAGACAGAGGGCGATCCGCTCTCTATATTCCCTAATGTAGATATAGCTATTCCTGCCCGTTCTGCCATAGAGCGGATGGATAATTTCCTGCGCAACCGGGCCAAACGTATATTTTCGCCCAGCGTAGCGAGAATGTTTTTCTGCTTTTGCGTGTAAGTTCCCATATGATAACAACTGATATTTCAGTACAAATATATGGTTTTTAATCGGAATATCATTGTTTATGGAAATAAAAGTGGGTTGTGTTGGCTCATATCTTATATATTCACGAGCTGAAATGTAATAATGAGGTGCTTTGTTACTGTCAATAATAACGTTTTCGCAATATTGGAGTGGATAAGTTGAAAGAGAATTCTGTTGTAAGTATTTTTTTGTGTAATGCCTAAAATCGTCGTGGTTAACCACGGACAACTGCTCTGTTAACCACTTTTTGGGGCGTTGTAAATAAAAACGGGGATAGTACGCGCACGTGCTATCCCCGTTTTTGATCATGTGTTTATATAATAATCTTATTCCCGGAGAGGGAATTCTGTATTTTTTACCCATTTATATGGGTTGAATGTTCGATTATTATACTTTCTCATACGCTTTGTTCTTTTATTTTTCTCATTTTTATTTGCGAATATACGAAAATAAAAGGCCTTTGTCAAGAGGTAGAGGCTTTTGTTTTAAGGGGGTGCTTAATCTTTAAATTAAAATCCCAGCATGGCGGTTGGAGGTATATTCAGAATTCGACAAAGTAGGCGTGCTATTTTCAAAGTCGGTTCCGAACGACCGGAGATGTAATCGCTGATGCGTGATGGGCTTACCCCAATTTCACCGGCGAGTTGCTTTTGAGTCATTCCCTTTTCTTCCAAAGATAATTCTATTAGTTCTGCCACGGTAGGCTTCTTGATAGGAAAATATTCTTTTTCATAAGCAATCACTATCCTGTTACTTTTTTCAGAAAAAGAACAGCTATTTCTTTTGTTTGGGTGATTTTTTTAGAATATAACCATTTAATTTGGAGATTTATTTAGGATATAATCTAAAATTCCATTTTTATTTGAAACAATTCTAAACGGGTTGGATCATACGGCTGCCCGAACGCTCTTGCCATAGCCAGCTGTGATGTTAATATTTTAGAGGTTTTGGTGGACAATAAAGCACTGATGAGTTTATTTAACTTCTCAAATTCAACATTCATGTCCAAGGCCTCTGCAATAGTTCTGGCTTTGTCACGTAACTCATTGAGTGCTTCTTCTCCATTGGTACGTATAATGGTTTCCAGTTTTTCTTCTATGACTTGTTGAGGTAATGCTTTGGACTCGCCTCCCTTTTTCTTTGAGATCTGTAAGTTCTCTAAAAAAGCCCGTTCGGGTCGGGATAAGTACAACCCCTCAATAAATGGTGTATCTTCCGGCATCCCTCCTTTACCTTCCAACAAATGAACAGTAATGCCGGGCAGAGAAATATTTCTGGAATAAGAATAAGTCAGGAAAATATGTCCATCCGGAGTCGGTTGAAATTCAAACGCAGACCGATGGCTTATAACTGCTTTAGGGAATAACCGGCCCAGAATAATAAACAGATTTCTCTTTGTTATATTTTCAGGTGAATCTGTTAGATTGGATGTATATACCCTGGTTGCAATTTTACGGATAGTTCCCTCTTTCTGCATTTTAGAAAGTGCCTTGGACTCGGCTTTATCTGCGGATGCAAAAAGAACCTCAGATAAATGTAAATGGGGATTTTTTTTCATTATAGTCTCTATTTTATGCAAAAATGGGGATTTTTTCAGACTATAGAAAATGTATTGGGGATTTTTTTAGATTATACCTCTCGTCACTTCAATAGTCATAATCTCTTATACCTACTTTCTCGGGTATAAATATAACCCGTTGAGATAAATAACCTGTTGTTTATTTGCTTGTTAGTAACATTGAATTGAAATACGGAGTCATACTGCAATAAAATACGGAGTTTATTTGCGATATTTTCCGGAGTAGTGTTTATGAGTTGAATAAAATCAGCTATTCCATAATAATAATTGTGTCAAATAAACCGAACCACAAAAGTATGCAGGCAATCTCTGTAGTCGTAGAGAATCTCCCAACCGTGCATTTTGCATATTTCGCAAACGATGGGCAAACCCAAACCATTGCCTTTCTTCTCTTCCGATGTACGATTAAAGCGCCGGAATATTTTGTTGTCATCGAGCGCCTGTGTCGTACCCGTATTGGATATCTCAAACCCGTTCTCGACTACCCGGATATTGATTTTTCCATTCTCTGTATTGTGCCGTATGGCATTGACGAACAAGTTCGCTATCAGGCTCTCCACCAATATTCTGTTGGCATGAATGTTCAGTGGCTTTTCAATCTCAATACTTACCTTGATTCCATTACTCTCGGCGCGTTGGCGTAAATATAGAAGTTGGGCATACAGCGTTTGAACAAAGTCGATATCTTCCATGTGGGCGTATTGGTCGTTGTCTATACGCGCCAGGAGTAACAGGTTTTTATTCAGACGGGTCATCCGGGACGATACCGAATACAGGGATTGGATGATGTCAGTCTGTTCCTGCGACAGATCGGGTTGCTGGAGCAGCATGTCCAATTGGGATCTGAATACCGCTAATGGAGTTTGAAGCTCGTGCGACGCGTTTTCAATGAACTCCTTCTGCTTTTTGTAAATGCTCAGGTTGTCGGAGATGAGGTCGTTTAAGATAGTGTTCAGTTGGGCAAACTCGGCTGTGTTCGTATGGGTGAATTGAGGGAGCTCGCCTTTCTCTAGGCTGAAATTCTGTACTTTAGAGAGGGTTGAATGAAACGGACGCCAGAGTTTCCTCGACATAAAATAGTAAACGATGGACAGCGATAGTATGATGACCAGAAACAAGAGTCCGTACTGTGATGACAGGGTTCTCATTAAATCGTGTTTCTCAATCATCGGTATCCGCGACGACAACGTGTAGGGAGTGCCGTCGATGGATATGGTGTCATAAACAATGCGAAAGTCGATGAGGTGGCCCTCTGCTTTATCGAAAAACTTTTCCTGCCTGACTTCTCCTACCGGATGTTTCTCGTCGAAAGGCAAAATGAATATATCTTCGTTGAAACGATTCCACACCTCGATGTCGTCCGGATGAAACGAGGGCAGGCGGTCGTTCTTAAATTCCCGGAGGCGGAAGGTGATCAGCTGATCCAGGTCTTTAGCATAGAATTTCTCCATGACCTTAAACAGCAGCGGGGCGCAGAAGAGCAGGGTCAGCAGGGTGGAAAGGAAAAATCCCAGAAGAATTTTAACGGCTAATGTTCTTGTTCTATCCATTGGTATCCTGTTCCGTAAATGGTTTTAATAATAGTGGTATGGCCGGCGTCGGCAAATTTGGCTTTCAGGTTCTTGATATGGGCATATACGAAGTTGTGACTATCGAGCATGTCGGCCATATCGCCCGAAAGATGTTCGGCAATGGCATCTTTGGAAACGACCCTGGACTTGTTGCCTATGAGGAACAACAGGAGATCGTATTCGGATTTGGTGAGGTTGACGGTCTTTTCTCTTACCTTTACGGTCTTTGAAAGCAGGTCGATCGCTACGGCGCCGGAGTTTAACGTGTTATTGTGTGAGAATTGCTGACGCCGCATCAGGGCGTAAACGCGAACGCTTAATTCTGATAATGAAAAAGGCTTGGCAAGATAATCGTCTGCTCCTATCTTTAATCCTTCGATTTTATCGTCGAGCGAACCCCGCGCGGATATAATAATGATACCGCTGTCTATTTTACGGGCCTTGATTTCTTTCAAGAGTTGAATCCCGTCGCCGCCGGGGAGGTTTAAATCGAGCAGAATGCAATCGTAGTTGTACAATGTTATTTTTTCCATTGCTATACTAAAATTGTAGGCTTGTTCGCAAAGATAACTGTCGTCAGAAAGATACCTGGCAATATTCTTTGATAGTTCTTTTTCGTCCTCAATGATCAATATCTTCATCCTATTTCCGCAAATATTTAAATCGTACACTATAATGCGACCAAAAGTACTAAATCAAATTTGCAAAGAAGTAAAAATTTAAAAATATTTTTTGAACAGCGGGCGGTCAAAATTCTAAATTCATGCTAAATCGACAGGTAGTTTTGCATCCTGTTTTGTTTAAAGAATAAATGTTTGAGAAAAAGAGTTCAGTTTATGAATAGTACCGCCAATTTTAAATTTACAATTATTGTTCCTGTGTACAATGAGCAGGATAATATTTTAAGGCTTGAATCGGAGTTGGCTTCATTCCTGAAAAATGCAGTTATGAAAAGCTGTGTGCTGTATGTGAATGATGGCTCGAAAGATGATAGCGGAAAGATGCTGAAAGGGGTTTGTGAGAGGCATGATAATATGTTTTACCTGTCGTTTTCGAAAAATGCGGGTTTGAGCGCCGCCATCAAAGCGGGGATCGATTACACGTATTCGGAATACGTCGGTTATATAGATGCCGACTTGCAAACGGCTCCCGAGGACTTTAACCTGTTGCTGGCAGAGGCTCCGCAGTATGCCATGGTGATGGGCATCCGCACGGGGCGTAAGGATGGGTTCGTTAAACGGGCATCGTCGAAATTTGCCAACGGGTTCAGGCGGATGATGACTCATGACGATGCGATAGACACGGGATGCCCGTTGAAAGTGATAAAAACCGAATGTGCCCGAAGAATTCCGTTGTTCACCGGGATGCACCGGTTCCTGCCGGCATTAATCATGCTTCAGACCGGTGGGACGTATAAACAAATACCGGTCCGCCACTTCCCGCGCATAGCCGGACAATCGAAATATCATCTGTGGAACAGGCTGGCCGGCCCGCTGAAAGACTGCTTCGCCTATCGTTGGATGAAGAAACGGTATATCAATTATTCCATCGAGAGCAGCAATCTATGAGCCAGTATTTCGTATTTGCCATAGGACTGTTGGCGCAACTGCTTTTCTCCGCACGCCTGTTGGTGCAGTGGATTGCTTCCGAAAGGGCGCATAAGGTACTTTCGCCGACACTCTTCTGGCAACTTAGCATGGCGGCTTCGTTCTTGTTGTGCCTGTACGGATGGTTGCGCAATGATTTTGCAATCATCCTGGGGCAACTTATTTCTTATTACGTGTATATCTGGAACCTCAACTCGAAAGGATCGTGGGGGAAATTGCCCCAGGTAGCGCGGATCGTTTTCTTCATGATACCCATTGTAGCCGTTGGGTACTTCCTCCTGGATTGGAACGATACATTTACGCGGCTTTTCAAGCAAGAGAATATACCGGCCTGGCTGATTGTATTCGGAGTGGTGGGACAGTTTACATTTACGTTGCGATTTATTTACCAATGGTGGTATTCGCGTAAGGCCGGGGAATCTGTATTGCCGGTTATGTTCTGGATCATCAGCATCACCGGGTCGGCCATGATTATAGCCTACGCGGTGATCCGCCATGATCCGGTGCTGGTTCTGGGGCAGGCAACAGGATTTGTGGTGTATGCCCGTAATATCATGATCGACCATCAATCGGGCAGAAAGAATCAATCCTGATCTTTCTGCTTGCTGATGATCGTCACTTCTTTCACCATCTCTCTATTATAACGCTTGCTGCCGGGGTTGTTCCAGTTATTGTCGAATGTACCGATGGATTCGATGGTTACTTGTTTTCCTTGCAATAGCTGTCGGGCAGCTTCCGTGCTGACCAGCACGAAGGGCAGGCTGGCATAGAAAAGACTGTCGTTGTCAATGTCGAGTGATGTGATGTTGCGGTTCGCCTCGTACACCAGTTCCATGCGTATATCTTCTTTGGAACTATGATAAAATGGCAGACCTTCTACGGCCGGGTTATTCTGTACGGTACGGATGCTATGTCTTTGCTGATTGATAAATAACTCTCCGGCGGGGTAGAAGCAGAAGGTGAGGAAGGCAACCATGATCAGGGCGGTTCCTGCGAAAATACGTTTCGGGAATATGCCTCTTTTTCCATAAAGTCCCGCGAACATCCAGGCGGCTAACCCCATGAAGATGACGGATGCAAGTATAAAGACAGTCCATGACAATGCTTGCTCACGGACGAACATGAGGTAGAGCATGACCGGAACCCCTATAGCGATCACCGCGATGAGCGATCCGTTGAACCGGAAAATAAATCTTTCTTTATTGGAAGATAAACGTTGCATGCTGTACCAAAGATAAAAAGCAATGTTAATGGCTCCCGGGATTAATAAGGGAAGCAGGTAGCGCGTCTTCTTTTCGGGTATCAATGACAGGAGTATAAGCGCTGCCAATGTCCAGATAATGGAGAAACGAAAGACTGCTCTATGCCCTGTGTGCTTCTTCCAAAAGAAATAAATAAGCGATGTGACCCAAAACAGCGCCCAGATTCCCGCTTCGGCGGCAAATCCCCAGTAGTACCAAAAGGGACGCACGTTGTAGTTGAGCCAGTTGGTGGATTCTTTGCTTGCCACCGCCAGTCCGGCATCGGAATGGAAGAGGGCAATGTAGCATGGCCACCAGAACGATACGGCGAGGCATAGAAGGACCATGACGAAAAGGGAGGCGATTTTGCCTTTTATGCGAGGACGCATCACAAAACCGTAGCCGAGCATACAGGGCAACAGCAGTGCATAGAAAGCAATGGGTCCCTTGCTTAAAAAGGACAATCCCATAAAGATTCCGGCGGCCATAAGCCGACCCCATTGGGCTCCTTTCCCCTCAAATGCGCAGACGATTAAATAAATGGCAACAAGCATGAAGCTGTGGCAATAAATATCCCATGTGGCGGTTCGCCCCATCATGATCACATTGTATGAGGTAGCCAGTACGACGGCCGAGATAAGAGCCGGCAGCCGCTCTTGGGTCATCTTTCGTACCAATAGGTAGAGAAACAGTGCCAGGATGGTGGCGGCAATTCCCGCCACGCAGCGTTGTGCCGAAAGGTTATCGGGCAGGACGTGTTCCACCCCGGCGGCAATCCAGGTGGGAAGCGGAGGTTTTTCGAGCCTGAGCTCTCCGTTCATCGTGGGGATGAGGTAGTTTCCCGTTCTGACCATTTCCTGTGCAGTGGCCAGGTTGCGCGACTCCATCAGGTCGGCGGGAATAATCGTGTTGTGGATGAAGAATGTAAAGAAACAGACAGCAATAATAAGGGTACAGGATTTTACGTCTGTCAGTTTACTGAATAGGGGTGAGGATTCCTTGGTATGTTGCATAGTTACCCGTTTTTATGATCATACAATCTGTTTACATAATAATCTTTGTACCACCGGATGAAAGCGGTAAGTCCGGTATCGATGGAGGTGGCCGGCGTATAGCCATAATCACGTTCTAAGAGAGACGTATCTGCCCAGGTGTCTTTTACATCGCCCGGTTGCATCGTTTCGTATACTTTTTGCGCTTCTTTCCCGGTAATCCGCTCGATGGTCGAAATGAAGTCTTCCAGTTGTACAGGCTGCGAGTTTCCGATATTGTAAATCTTGAAGGAAGGAACCGGGGTGCAATCCGGATCGGTTAATAAAACCTTGCATACTCCTTCTGCGATGTCGTCGATATAGGTGAAGTCGCGGGACATCTTTCCGTTATTAAACAGCTTCAGCGGGCGATCGTTCCATATGGCATCCGTGAAAAGAAACGGTGCCATATCAGGTCGTCCCCATGGGCCGTATGCTGTAAAGAACCGTAAGCCGACCATCTGAATGCCATACAGTGCAGAGTAGCTATGTGCAATAAGCTCGTTCGCTTTCTTGGTAGCTGCATACAGGCTGACGGGGGTGTCGGTCCTATCGGTTTCCCGGTAAGGAACAGAGGTATTATTGCCGTATACGCTTGAGCTGCTGGCAAAGACTAGTTTGGCGTGGGGGTTGGCCCGGCAGTATTCAATGAGGCGGAAGAACCCATCGATGTTGGATGAAATGTATAGCTGTGGGTTTTCTATGCTGTAACGTACTCCCGCTTGCGCTGCCAGGTGGCAGACGGCATGTATCTCTTCATTCTTCAAGGTTGTGGTGTATAATGACGGTTCATTGATATCAACCTGAATGAAGCGCAGATTGTTTTTCCCGGAAACGGGAATATTTTCTTTGATGTCGGAAGTGTCGATTCCAAGCTGTTCGAGCCTCGAAAGTTTAAGTGCGGGAGAATAGTAATTATTCAGGTTATCTATACCAATAACGGAGTGTCCGTCTGATAGAAGTTTTTTAGTCACGTGATATCCGATAAATCCTGCACATCCGGTAACAAGAATTTTCATTATTGCTTATTTTAATTGTAAAATGCCAAAGATAGGATGCCGATTTTGTAGAAAAATAGAATATTTCCTTTCACTTGGATACCTTTGCATCTATCGTCTTTTTCTTTACTTTTATCTTGACTTTTACTCTGGAATAAATATTTATAAAGAAAAACAGAAATTCCGTGAACAAATGTTCTTTTATTTTGTCTTATGCATAGTGGTGAACGAAATCATCATAAAGATATTTGAATGATTATCATAGTAAATGACATAAAGTTATTAACGAGTAAAAGAAATAAACTACAACCTTTTCTATAAAAATCTAATGTTTTTCTATTAACTGGTTTTGCCCCGGTAGATGTGAATCTGTCGGGGCGAAAATTTTAGGGTAATTTGTTAGGCAAGTGTGCAAAACTTGCATACATGTGTGCGATGCTCGCATACAAGTGTGCGAGGGTTGCACACTTTTTTGGTTTTCGGGAATTCGTATTATATGTTTGCGGTACTATTCATCAGAACGTTTTAAAAAAAGAACATTATGAAAGTACTCAAAGGACTGTTGTTTATCAACGAAAAGGATGTGTTCCTGGAATACGGTGTCTTCTTGCATGAAGACAAAGCCGGGGCGCACACCAACTACAACGAATTGTTGAAACCTCCATCGATGAAGGACTATGTCGCCGTGGCATTCCGCGAACGCGATGGAGAAGAATTGCCCGAAAAACTGCCCATGCCGCGTGTGGAACCGCGCGATGTGACGTTGCAGTTTACCCTGCTTGCCGATACGAAGGCGGAGTTCATGAACCGGTACACTACTTTTCTGGCCTTGCTGCAATCGGGTTGGCTCCAAATCCGCTTGCCGGAGTTGGGTAAAACCTACCGCATGTATTATAAGGACTGTACCGGCTATGAACAGCTTACCTACCTGGAAGACGAAAGTGTCTATGCTGCCCAATTCAAGGTGAAATTCCGCGAACCCCAACCTGCGGTGTAAGTACCACTCAAACATCGATCCACATGGAACTGAAAATTTACAATCAGGGGGGAACGTTGAAAGCAACGGTTTCCCCGGCCGACTCGTCGACGCATTCGCACGAGTTGATGGGAGAGAATGTAGTGAGTGTTACCTTTACTTACCCGGAATACATGACGCTCGATGTGAATGATTACATCGAGTTCGAGGGGGTGAAGTATACGCTCAGAAGCGCTTGCGAGCCGGTACAGAAGAGCACGTTGGAGTATACGTACAACGTGAAGTTCTACGGCCGGGAAGGCGAAACCACCCGGGTGCGGATGTTGCACTCGACGGATGGGGAGTACGAAACAAAGTTCTCACTGGACGGAAGTTCGAGGGAGCATCTGCAAAAGGTGGCCGACAACCTGAACCGCATTCGGGAGAGCGATCCGGTGTACAGTGCGGACAAATGGGAGGTGGAGTCGTTCGTCACAGGGCCCAACCAGAACATCGAATACAGCAATGTGTCGTGTGCCGAAGCGCTGTCGAAGATTGCCGAAGCATTCGATGCGGAATGGTGGCTGGAAGGTACCCGGCTGAATCTGGGGCGGTGCGAAGTGGGAGCGACGGTAGACCTGGGCTATATGCAGGGGCTTACCGAACTGACCCGGGCAGATAATGAGAATGTGCCTTTCTTCACCCGGCTGATACCGTTGGGAAGTACCCGGAACATCGATCGTGAAAAGTATGGATTCACCCGCTTGCAGTTGCCCGGAGGTGTGAAGTACGTGGAGCAGAATATGCAGTACGGGTTGTACGAGACGGTGGAAGAGACTGCCTTTGCTGATATCTACCCGCATCGGGTGGGGACGGTCACGGCTGCGCCACCACCGGTGACGAAGAAAGGGGAGAATGGGGAGTTTAAGGTGTATTACTTCAAGGACGATACACTGGACTTCAATCCGGAAGAGTATATGCTGGGCGGACTTAAGTTTCGTGTGGTGTTCCAAAGTGGCGAACTTAACGGACGTGATTTTGAGGTGGACTATAATTCCAAAACAAAGTTATTCGAAATCATAAACGAGTACCCGGACGAGAAAACGCAGTTGCCGGACGGGCGGCTGATTCCGGGAGTTGGCGATTCTTATATCTTGTACAACATGCGGATGCCGGAGTCGTATATCACTGCTGCCGAAAAAGAATTTCAGAAGGCAGTGGAAGATTATCTGGCCAAGTATAGCGTGGACAATGCGATTTACCGTGGAAACACGGATTACATCTACATTGAGAAGAATCAGATCGCTTTGCGCGTGGGGTTGCCCGTGAATCTTATTTCGGATAAATACTTCAAGGAGACGGGGTTCCGGAAAAGCCGCATTACGAAGGTTAGCCGTAATCTGAATTGTCCTTCGAAGGCTACTATAGAGTGTACCAATGCGGTAGGAAAGGGACGTATTGCGAGTATCGAAGGAGCTGTAAGTGATATCAAAACAATTATTGCCGACCGGCTGGAAATGGCGGTGCTGACCGTCCTTCGGAGTTGGGAGAGCGGTGAAGCGACGGATGCGAATGTGTTCTCGGCTTTGAGGACGATCAAGGAGATTCAGCGCAGGGCGTTGCGGAGAGATATACCCGATGAGACGGAGTACCTGATCAAGTTACTGGCTGGGCTCATGACGGATAACATCGAGTCGCAGGAGTTTACCGAAGGTGCGCTTGGTAGCGGATTCACTTTGCGTCGGGATCCGGCTACGGGACAGTCATATGCCGAAGTGGATAAGTTGATGGTGCGCATGAAAGCGGAGTTCCGTGAATTGGTGATTGAGAAGCTGAGTCATGTGGGCGGAGAGATCGTATTGACACCTGCCAGTATAAAATGCACCGAAGTGGTGGATGACGGTAGTGTGTATCGTTGCTACTTCGATAATGATGACGGGGAGCGGGCCATTGGTAGTGGTTTTGTGGAAGATGATTTGGCACGTTGTCAGACCTTTAATATCAAAGAGGGAGCGCATGAAGGGGTGAATAATCATTTCTATTGGCGCTTGGTGAAGGCTGTGAATGAGGAAGACGGCTACATCGAGCTGAGCAAAATGAAAGATGAATATGAAGAAGGCAGTGGCATTCCTCAGGCAGGTGATGAAATTGTACAGTTGGGTAATCGAACGAATAAAGAACGGCAGAATGCTATTGTGTTGTCATCGTATGCTTCGGATGCTCCTTCAATCAAACAGTATGCAGGCATTAATACTTTTGAGTTGCGGGAGGACATGGAGGTCACGAGGTTGTCTCCGAAAGGCAATGTAGTGAAAGGCAAACTTTTCATTGATGCGGGCACTGAGGGTTGGCGTGATTTGGACGATTTGCCCGGAGAGATTCAGAAAGCTGTCGATCTGGCTGCCGATGCCATGGATGGGCTTTCGACTTTGGAATACGGCAAAAACAATTTGTTGCGCAACAGTGGATTGACAGGCGACTACCTGAGTGCCCAGTTGAGCGGGGAATATTCACTGTATGAGCGTGCGGAGATGTTTAGTCCGTCGTTGATTTATTGGGATGTGTTGCGAGCTGTTGCCCGGGACTCGGAGGTCTCTGAGTCGGGGAAAGAGGTGGAACTCACCAATGGTAGTATGTCGCAGGCTCTTTTCTATAAGACTTTGCCGAGAGAAAGTTATATTTTCTCGTTCCGGGGCAAGGGCCGTTCACTGACTTTTACTTGCGGAGGATACACTACTACTGTAGGGCTGACCAATGAGTGGAAGCGTTATGTGTGTCGTTTTGAGTCTCCTGTAGCGGGTAGTACCTTTTCTATTTTGGATGCTACGGCTGTGATTTGCGAATTACAGTTGGAGCGGGGCAATGTGCCTTCGGCCTGGGGAGCTTCCATGATGGATAATACTTCGGAGTTGGCAAAATATCAGAGTATGCAGTACATGGCCGCTGCTATTAAAGAAGGTAAGACCAGTGTGCTCGGTGGGCTTATTCTTGCTTCGCAGCTTCAGTTGGGTGAACCAAAGGATGGGGATGTGAAACAGGTTACTGCTGGGGTTTCCGGGCTTTATAGTCATGCAGAAGATGTTGCTTTCTGGGCGGGTGGTGATTATGTAAAAGCACTTACGACGATGCAGGCTTATCGGAATAATCCGGCTTACACACCGACGGAGGGTGAATTGACCGAGATGGCAAACTTTGTGGTTACTCATGGTGGGCAAGCTTACTTGAATGATGTTATCTTACGTGGTTATGTCTATGCGCTCGGTGGTATCTTCAAAGGAAAAGTCGATGTTGGAAATGGAAAGATTCTTCTTAGAGAGGATGGTAGTGGGCAATTGGCGGGTGGAAAGATCAAATGGGAAGTTAACGGAGATGCAGTATTCGAAGGGGAAGTTTCTGCTGCTAAAGGGCAAATTGGAGGATTCAATATATATGATGGATATTTGGAAAACAAGATAAAAGGAGAACCGGATGAGATGTACCTATCTCGGCATTTGATCAAATTCAATAACAACTATACGGATTTATATATGGGCGCAGATACATATCCTTCAACCGGTGGTGGCGCCCTTGTTACCCCAATTAGAGTAGAGGTAAACAGACTAGTAGAAAAGTACGATTATGGTGGTAATGTCGGATTGTACCTAAGTATCACGGGGGCAAAAGCTTATGATGATATGGTTTATTCAGGTAATAGTGCTTTGTATATTCCTAATGGAAATATACAAGGATTTAGACTACGTCAAAGGCGAGTCACATCCAGCGAAGAACTAAGCAAGATGGACTCTATCATTCTTAGCAAAGCAAGTTCTGATATTACTCTTACATTTCCAAGCGGTTGCGAAGATGGACAGATGTTCATAATAAAAAAGCAAGGTATGGGTAACGTTACAGTATCAGCATCTGGCGGTGATATGATAGCAAATAAAATAGATGAAATAGTACTGACAGTTACCATTATACGAGGTTGGTGCTATACTTTCTATTATGACGCATTTAAAAAGCAATGGTGGCACACACGGGCAGCCGATGCCTGGAGTACATAAAAATATCCCGGAATTATTAAAATCACAATAATATGGAACTACAAAACATAAAACAAACCGGTACATGGGGAGAAATCTCCTCAGTACTCAACGAAAATTTCGGTAAAGTAAACATCGAAATAGAAAAATTGAACCTCTCAACAAGCCGTAACAAAGGCTTGTTCCCGAGTGAATCCGCTCTCAAAGCTCAATACCCCCGTCCGGCGGTAGGCGATTGGGCGATCATAGGCGCCAGTGTCCCCGGACAAATATGGCGATGCGAAACAGCAGGCACATGGACAAACACAGGAGTCACTGGCGGAGGTGAAACGGTAAATCTGGCAGGCTATGTCACCAATGAGGAATTGGGAGTAAGCATGGAAACTTTGCACAGTAGGATCGATACCATCACCCCAAAATTGATGACCGAAGCAGAATACCAGGCACTCGCCACCCCTGATCCGGATATATGGTACTATACCTACGAGGAGGAACAACCATGATTTACAAAGAAGGGCATAAAATCTCCGGCATCTACATAGCCGGACGTGCCATACAAGCGGTATATCACGGTACACTCCTTATTTGGGAAGTTATTCGTAGTTGTTTCGGCAGCGGTATATGGCGTGACGAACATCCGTGGAAGGACGACGACGCG
Source organism: Bacteroides sp. (assembly GCA_031554635.1). GTDB lineage: Bacteria > Bacteroidota > Bacteroidia > Bacteroidales > Bacteroidaceae > Bacteroides. The sequence continues at coordinate 55,146 of JAVBVD010000030.1, read as the reverse complement.
TGGAAAGAGAACAAGTAAACAGTCAAGAAATCATTAAATAGAAAAATATGGAAGTAAAGAAATGGAAAGCGGGCGATTCGGGTGAGAACGTTCGCAAGATGATAGAAAGCAATTTCGATTCCTTGAACCTGGAGAAGGTTGGTTTTGCCGACATTCAGGACACTGGCGATGTGAAGTACCTCCGGTTGTGGCCGGATGTGGCCTCACAGGAACTATACGATACAGACCCTACTGCCCATGCCGTACTGCTGATAGCCAGCGTGCCGTTGCCGGCAGGTAGCGGGAGTGGTGGAGCTACCGGTGCGGTGATGCGCATCCAGGTAAGCGAGGTACCCGCAAGTTCGTTGGTATCGGGTTCCCCGTGCCGGTTCGCCTTCACCTACAAGAGTTATTACGGTACGGAGGATGATCCTTCGACAATGCCCGGCTCGGTAACGGTGACCGTGAACGGTTCGGTGGTGTACAGCTCGGACAAACTGTATCACGGCAATTCGTACAGCATCGACCTGGCAAGCTATCTGACGGGAGAAAGCAATTCGGTACGCATCGCTTTCAACAACAACGAGGGTAGCACGCGCAACTACAGCTATACCATCGCTGTGCGTTCACTGATGCTGGTGATCACCTCATTCGTGAACAATGTACTGATCAGTGGAAACACCACAGCCACGGTAAAACTCACCGGCGCCGATGCCAATGTGGTGATGTCCATAGACGATTCGGTGATCGAAACCAAGAAGGTGTTGGCAGGATCGACGGCGGCGTTCACCATCCCCCAACAGTCCAATGGTGCGCACGTAGTCAGCTTCATGGCGGTGAACGAGGAGTATCACCTTTCCACCACGCCCGTCAAGGCTTCGTTCATCAGTAACGACGGTTCGGGCGGCTCGGCGGTATTGATTGAGGAGTTTGCCGCAAGCGTGGAGCAGTACCAGACGTTGTCGGTTCCCTACCGGGTGGGCGACCGTGCACAGAACTTCAGCGAGGTCACGGTAACCGTCACTTCGGAGAAAGGTGAAACGCTGTACAACAATACGCAGGACATTGCGTGGAACGCCGGTATCACTCCGGTGACGTATGCCAGCGTGTACCTGGGAACCGATAAGTACATAGGCGAGTGTACGGTGAAGATCAAGTACGGGGCGGTGTATGCCACCCGCGCGTTCATGGTGGCGCAGAACACGCAGGTGCCCACTCCGGCAGAGGGATGCAAACTGTATCTGTCGGCCGTGGGGCGTACCAACTCCGACAACTCCAAAACGGTGTGGAAGGATGAGGCGAACAATATTGCCGTGCAGTTCAGCCCGAACTTTGCTTTCAGCGACCTGTTGGGAGCGGGATGGATACACGACAACGAGGGTAATGACTGTCTGCGGATTATGAACGGTACGTACATCACCATTCCGTACCAGTTGCTCAAACAAAACCGGCTTTCGTCGGGATTGCGGACGGGTGTGTGCTTCGAGGTTGAGTTTGCTACGCGCAACTGCTCCAACCGGGAAACGTCGATCCTGGCATGTACCGATCCGGCCACTGGCGTGGGCTTCTCCATGACGGCTTCCCTGCTGACGATAAAGACCAACTCAGCCTCAAAATCAATCCCTTACGTAGAGAACCAGCGTAACCGGGTGGGCTTCAACGTGGACGGGCTGGCCGGGGAACGCTTCCTCGACCTGTACTACAACGGGGTGAGCGAGGGAAGTATTCAATACAGCGAGTTCGACACGTTCGTACAGAACACGCCACAGGGTATCCGCATCGGTTCGGACTCATGCGATGTGGATGTGTACGTGGTGCGCTGCTACGAAAAGAACCTGTCTGTACGTGAGATACTGAATAACTATGCGTTCGACACGCCGGTGTTTGCCGACAAGCTGGCCATCGCGCAACGGAACGATGTGTTCGATTCGACCGGTAATGTGTCGTTCGAGAAGCTGGTGGCCGCCCGTCCGAAACTGCCGTACATCATTGCCGAACTGAAGGACGATGAACTTCCGGCTGCCAAGGACGATAAGACGAAGACGGGATTGAACTGGACGTTCTTCAACCCGCTGAAAGAGACGATCACACTGGACGATAAGACGTACGACGTGCATCCGACGGTGAGCCGGCTGGTGAATGGCTGGTCGTGGCGCGTGCAGGGTACTTCGTCGGCTTCGTACCCGCTGCCGTGGAAGAACTGGCGCATGAAGTTCAAGAAGGATGCGGCGGGGTATGTGTTCGAACTGGCGGACGGCACGATGGCGAAGGGATTTGCCATTCGTCCGGGTGGTTACGAGGAGTTGTACTTCACGCTGAAAAAGGACTATGCGTCGAGTGAACAGTCGAACAACATCATCCTGGCGATGATATACGACGGCATGTGCCGGGCAGCGCTGGAAGGTGGGATGGCAGGCGTGGTCAGCGGACCGATGCAGGCGGCCTATGACGCCCAGCCCGCCAATGGTAAGAATGTGAACGCCATCCGGAATCAGATGAGTATCTTCGGTTTCCCGATTGTATTGTGGCAGAAGTGGACGACTACAGCCGACGGGCATGTGGCGGGCGGACTGCGTTTCCTGGGGTGTTTCAACTTCAACAACGACAAGGACAACAGCAAGATACTGGGTTATGACGAGGCGAACTACCCGGAGGCACAGATCTGGGAGATCTCGGACAACAAGACGAAACTGACCACGACGGAGGATTATTCGGCAAACAGCGCTACTGAATACGATAGCGGTGCGGGCCGAATGAAGTGCGGGTTGCTCGACAACCTGGAAGTGCGTTATTCGCGCCCGAGCAAGAACCTGGATGGGGCGGGCGAACCGGTGGCTTTCGGAACGGCGCTTTCGGCGGAGCAGGTGACGCAGGCCAACATCGAACTGGCGGGGTTGAAACGGTTTATCGACTGGGGCGTGAAGATCAATCCGCTCAACGCTACCGGACAGAAGCTGGCTACGGCCTTCGTGTTTGGTGGGAAAACGTACACCAACGATACGGTGGACTACCGGGTGGCGTATGGTAAATCGACGTATCAGGAATACATCGCCATCAACAGTTGGGCGTTGTACCTGGACTATATGCAACGGTTCTGCATGGTGGACTCGGCTGCCAAGAACCTTCACATCGGTACGGACGACGGGCGGATATGGAAGTGTTTTCCGTATGATATGGATACGGCGCTGGGAATTAACAATGCGGGGGAAGACACGTTCCCGCCTTACCTGGAGATCACGGACCAGTTCATGGGCAGCAATGTGTTCAACGGACAGGAGTTCGGTATCTGGCAGTGGCTGATACGGGCGTATCCGGAACTGGTGGCAAGCATCGACCGCACGGTGCGCAACAATAAGACGGCGAAGTTCAGTTACGAAGAGCTACGCGACCGCTTCAACGGGCATCAGGATAACTGGTGTGAGGCATTGTTCGACGCGCAATGCACGTTGCAATACAAGGCGAACCCGGATCACATAGCCAAGGCAATGGGCGACAAGAAGAACCACCGCGACCGCTGGCTGCAATACGCGATGTTGTATTGGGATAGCAAGCATTATTGCAATAAGAGTGCAGACAACTACCTGCAGGTGCGTGTGACGGGCAGTGGGGCCGACCTGCGCATTAAACCGTACTGCGAGATGTACGTGAGTGTGGGATGGGGCAAGGAGGGCATTGCCGACCAGAAGCAGCAACGTTGTCTGGACATGGCCACGGGGGTGACATTCGAGAACGGTTTCTCCGCCGGGGTGACGGACACGATTCTGTACATCAATTATTGTGCCTGGTTGAGCGATCTGGGCAACCTTTCGAGCCTGGGTGATATTTCGGTGGAAAGCCCCAACAAGTGCAAGCGTCTGAAACGGTTGCTGGTGGGACGGGATGAAACAGGATTCGCCAACACGAAGCAGACGACGATCGACGTGACGGGCATCGAGGCGCTCGAAGAGATCAACCTCTGCGGTTGCCGGATGCTGGGAAGCGGCGGAGGCTTCGTGCTGGACTTGTCCAAGAACCGGAACCTGAGAGTGGCGTTGTTGAAGAATAGCTCGATCACCGGTGTGGTGTTGAACAACAGCAACAAGATGGAGACGTTGGCACTGCCTGCCGGTCTGGGCGCTATTGAGTTGTACAATCTGCCGAATTTGTCTACATGCAGTGTGCAGGGTGTGGAGAAGATCACGAAAATCTATCTGGTGAACTGTCCGAAGGTGGATTCGCAGAATATCGTGGAACGTGTGCTTGCTGCGGGTAATTCCATGCAGAGCATCGAAATCGATCACATCAATTGGAGTAATTTTACAGTGGATTACCTGATGCGTTTGTGTGAGATGGGTGCGAAATTGTCAGGGCGTATCAGTCTGGCGACTACTTCGAACAGTACGATCACCGGGGCGCAGAAGGCTAAGTTGTTGGCTGCGTATGGCAATATCGACAGTGAGCAGAATTCTTTGTATGTGGAATATTACACGAAGACAGTGGCGAATATTGTTATCCAGGCTCCCACAGCAGTAGACCGGGTAGGTACGTATGCACTGGATCTCAGTACGCAGCCTACGACCGGAAACAACTTTACGTCCATCGTGTGGAGTATGGCTGCCAATGACTATGGTACAATCGATTCGAGGACGGGTGTGGTGACGGTGAACCGGTTGGGAACTTCCTCCAACAAACCCAAAGCCACGGTTACAGCGACCATGACTTTGCTGGATGGTACGACCAAGGTGGCATCTGTTGATTTCTTGTTCTATCTGCGACAGGCGGAGGTTGGAGATTTTGTATATGCCGATGGTAGTTATTCGGATGTACATAATAAGAATAAAACAGTGGTGGGTATTTGCTACTATGTGGATGGAGCCGATAGAAGAATGCTTTGTCCATTTCAGGATAATTCCCAACAGTCAGACCTTTATTGTACCCTATGGGGAACCGCTGATTTTATCAGTACCTACCCGGGGTATACTACGATTGATGGAGTTGTTAACCGAATTACGGATTTCGATTACGAATCGTATCTCGTTGATGGCGAATTTAAAGAGTTCAAATCAGGAGCACTCAGTGATAAAAATGGAAAAGAAAATACAAGATGCATTATTCAGTATCGTGATTCTATATTATTGGGTCTTGATTTGGAAATACCGCAAACGATAAGTGAGCTTAAATCGGCAGCGTCTTATTACTACAGTAACGTCGCATCTAATACCGGTCCTTATTATTACATTGCGTCATATTGTAATTTATATGAACCTACAACGAACGAAAACGAAGTGTTATGCGACAAATTTAAAAAGGGGAATTGGTATCTTCCTGCATACTTCGATGTCGTGCGATTGTGGTGGTATTTTAGTGAGGAAAGAAGAACAACCGGAACTAGGAACGAGGCTATTTTTAAAAACTTATACAGTTTACGTGACGCCGCAGGGCAAGCCGTTTTTGAAACTACGAACGCGAAGACCGGAACAGGTAGTATCCGATTCGCATCGTCGACTCAGGATTCAGGCCAATATTTTTGGAGTTCGTTATTAAAGGCTGGGGTTGAGAATTCTACCACCTCAAGTGCAGCTATTTATGTATATGATTCGAGAAAGGCAACTTGGTCTACAAAGCTCTCATTCCGAGCAGTATGCAACTTCTAACAAATAGTAATATGAATGAATTAGAAAAAATTACAACGTACGAGCAACTGCCTTTAGTCGAAAAAAGAAAAGGCAACTCGACCATTATTGCTTTTAACGAGCGAATAAAGGGCGAAAATCCTCTTGTGTACAAATATGATATCGCATTCTGTGAACATGAACTCACCTATGCAAATATCGTAACCACTCTTGTGGATGCTAAATATAGCTTGGATGACACAACAGCTATCATGCTGAATCTGCTGCAAGCAGCCACAGAGCCTGATAAATATGCCGAATACCAGCAGGAAGCAGAAGTGTTGCAGCAATGGAGGACTACTGCCAAACGGATAGCCAAAGAGGTTATGGAGTATGTAGAAAGAAATAAAATTCTTTAGTATAAAAATCACCCCGGGACGTTCATCGCTCCCGGGGTGATTTTTATAAACAAAAAGCATTCATGCCAAACAAAAGTAGTATCTTTGACCCTCCAAATAAAAACAACCCCTATGGATGAAAAGATAAAACTGTCGGAAAATGTAATGCTGATCGATGCGGCGTTCCTGAACTTTGTAATGGCCGACATACAGAAGCATTTCGAACGAGTACTGAACAGGCCGTTGCAGCAAATCGATTTGATTGAATTGGTGACATATCTGGCGCTGGACTGCGGAATCGAAGAAGGGGAGAATGAAGTGCAATTACTGTTCGTGTACGATAAAGATTCGTCACAACTGTTTCACACAACTCCGGCCGATCTGACAAAAGAACTTAACGGAGTGGCTTTCCGGAACAGCTTCGGTGAATTCACATTTGCCGGAGTCCCTTCGGAAGAAATGGTGTCGCGGTCGGAACTATTTCTGGATTTACTGGGTATTGTAGCCGATTCGAAGGAGGTGAAGCGCATGGCAGTAGTGTCGTTCAACGAAGAATATGGTAACAAGGTGACGGAATTACTGAACAAAATCGATCGTAAAACAATTATACAGTTCCGTATGAATGAACCGGAAATTCCGGTAGACTATCGGTGGGAGTTTTTGGCTTATCCGGTAATGCATGCATTGGGAATTACAGGAGACGAACTATAAGAAATGTTGATTATGAATACAATAACCAAACTTTTACGGAAAAATAGAAATGTTGTTTATATCCTGTTGATTGCTGTATTGGGTATTTGTCTTTTGTTCGACTATATACCCGGATGCGAATGGATGGCCTCATGGGTGTCTCCTCCGGTGGCACTCTTCCTGGGACTGGCCTTCGCTTTGTTTTGCGGCCAGGCATATCCGAAGTTCAATAAGAAAGTTTCCAAATATTTGTTGCAATATTCTGTGGTGGGGCTGGGGTTTGGTATGAATCTTCATGCCGCAGTGGCTTCGGGCAAGGAGGGTATGTCGTTTACCGTCTTGTCTGTAGTAGGGACGATGCTGATTGGTTGGTTTGTCGGGCGGCAGTTGAAGGTAGCCCGGAATACATCTTACCTGATCAGTTCGGGGACGGCCATTTGTGGAGGAAGCGCCATTGCCGCCGTTGGGCCGGTGCTAAAAGCGAAGGATAGCGAGATGTCTGTAGCGTTGGGGACCATTTTTATATTGAATGCGATAGCGCTGTTTATTTTTCCATGGATAGGCCATGCGTTGGGGATGAGTCAGCAAGCGTTCGGAACCTGGGCAGCCATTGCCATTCACGATACGAGTTCGGTAGTAGGAGCGGGGCAAGCTTATGGAGAAGAAGCTTTGCAGGTAGCAACAACTATTAAGCTCACCCGCGCTCTCTGGGTCATACCACTGGCTTTGTTTACATCAGCTATATTCAAAAACAAAGAGAAGAGAGTTGGTATTCCTTGGTTTATTTTATTTTTTGTATTGGCCATGGTGGTCAATACGTATGTACTTGATGCTTCCGAAATAGGCATGCAGATGGGTGCTGTCGTCAACGGTGTAGCTCGCAAGACATTGACCGTTACACTGTTCTTTATCGGGGCATCGCTCTCACTTGATGTATTGAAGGAGGTGGGAGTGAAACCGCTGTTGCAAGGCGTGTTGCTGTGGCTGATGATCAGTTGCGCAACACTGGCTTACATCTATTTACGGTAGGGGTAAAAGGAGTTCAACAGGCTGTCCAATTGGGGGACGTCTTTCCTCATATGATCTAATGCTCTGGGATTCACCCTGTTGATGCTATCTAATTTTTGCCTTTCCCTAGGATATATTCGCAGGTATCTGTTTAATTTTGTAAGGGGTGTTTCCGCGGCTATTCTGCTTGCATTTATTCCTGGGATACTCTTATTCGTAGTTGTGCTGCTTGCCGGATTGTAACCTCTCGTAGTAATACTTTGTAGATCCTTGAGTGTCATCTTTCCCGTAAGGATAACAATTTTTAGTAGCGTGTTATTGCCTGTTGTCGTAATCATGATTAGATCGCTGATCAGTTCTTTTCCTTGTCGCTTAATGTAGGTGGAAGAACCGTAATTGGTCATGCCTTTCTGGCGCATAAGGAGTTCGTATTTCCCTTTCTTGACAAGGATTTCAACATCATCCATCAGTTCTTTCTGGGCGGCAGAAATGCCGGTGGATATTACATAAATTCCATCCAGTTGTTTCATCACATTGCTGATATTGACATCGCCCACCTGACGATACTGATTGGGTTGCATTTCGAGCATGGTGCTTGAAATGTACACAAAGGTAGCGTTGCCATACTTGCTGTATTTTTCCAGGAAGCTGTTTTGTGCCTGAATAGCGGTACAAAAAAGCAGCGTCAAAAGACTGAGTAATAACTTACTTGTTCTCATATTTTATTCGATTGATTGAATGATCTGTCTGTTTATCTCTTGGAATTCATCTTGAATCTCTTGCACCTGATTGACGCCGCTGTTCAGATCCAGGGAAACTTCGACCAGTGTGGCTTGAAGTACAGCGTATGCCTCCTGCGGGTCTGAGAATGTGTCTTTGAGTACCGCGGGTTCGCTCCGGAAGTCTTTGATGGCATAGCCTATTCCTATCAGTAATACAAGACTGGCTGCGATGCTGCCTATCCACCGCCAATTGCGTTTGGCTTGGAGGCGACGTGATGTTGAGTTTTTAGTTTCTTGCACGGCTTTGGCATCGATCATGCGTCCTAGTTCCTCTTCCAGACCGATGGGGACTTCCGGCTGTGCATTGTTATACAGGCCAAGGAAGATATCTTTATCGGCTTGCAGATGGGCGGGTGCTTCCTCGTTCGTGAAATAGGCTTTCAGTGTTTCTTCTTCGCTTTCGGAAGTGTTCCCTTCGTAATATTGAGTAAGTAGCTTCTCAATTACTTCTACTTTCATAGGTACTTATTTTTATAAACTGTTCTCTAATCTTTTTTCGGGCACGCGATAGGAGGACGCGGATGTTTACAGCGGTGAGGCCGGTAATCTGTTCGATCTCCTCGTAAGTGTACTCTTTTATGTCGCGTAGTACGACGATTTGTTGTTGCTGTTCGGGCAGACGGGCGATGAGGCTTCGGATATGACGGGCATCATCGTGCGTTTCCAGTTCGTCGGCTAGTGAAATGGCATGGCTGACGTCCAGCTCTTCCATTTGTTTACCGGCTATGTACTTGCTCGAACGTAGCATGTCCAGGCACATGTTTTTTATCAATGTCACACAGAACGCCTCGGGATTGCTGATGACGGAGAGCCCGTCGCGCTTATCCCATAGCTTTAAGTAAGCCTCTTGTACCAGATCTTTCGCATCGGCTTCATTTTCCAATAGCTGGTAAGCTATGTGGTAAAGCTTGCGGTGGTATGGGAGGTATGCTTTCTTGAAACTCTCTGCGTCCATGTGCGTTTTGATCGTTTATATCCTTTAGACGAGATTGAGGGAAGTTTGTTACAAGGGAAAGTGAAAAATATCAGGGGTATATATAAATAAAGGCTGACTCTTGTAGGGTCAGCCTTTATTTATATAAAATAGATTCTTATTTTTTGTAATAAGTTTCTTCACCTATTGTCATCTTGTTTCCTGAAATAGTTCCTGTTTCTTCTTCTCCGTCCCATACCACAATGATATTGGGTTCATCATAAGTGTAGGTGCCTACCTCATTAAAAGGTTCAATTTCATCAGAAGTAAAGACTCCATCTCCGTTCTCATCATATTTATAATATCCTGTGACGCTAAAAGTGGACTTTGAGAAGGTGATTGTTGCTTTATAGTCCCAATCTTCGCCACTGTCTGTTGTTTCCCATACAGTACCTTCCAAACTGTCGTCGTCACTGCTGCATCCGCTAAATACGAGCGGTAACATGAATACAAATAATAAAAGTAGTTTTTTCATTACATTGAGTTTTAAAATTATTTCGCAAATATAAAATTATTTTATTATTTACCGCAAGAAATATGCAACTATTTTTTATGAATTAACAAGTTGTCGGCGCTTTGGGTGGATGGAGCCAATAGCGATGTTGTGAGTGATGTATGAGAATGTAGTGTGCAAGCATGAAAAAAGGGCACAAATCAAATGATCGGCGCCCCTTGTTCCTATGAATAATAAAACTCTTATCCTTTCTTCTCTTTCAGCTTTTCGAAGATCAATCCTTCTAATTCCTCTGCCAATTCAGGATTGTCTTCCACGCACTTCTTCGATGCATCACGACCTTGTCCCAACTTGGTGTCGTTGTAGCTATACCAGGCACCACTCTTCTTGATGACACCCAAATCAGCTCCGAGGTCAATGATTTCGCCCGAACGGGAAACTCCTTGCCCGAACATAACATCGAATTCGGCTTTACGGAAAGGAGGGGCTACTTTGTTTTTCACCACCTTGACTTTGGTTTGCTTGCCGATCACTTCGTCGCCATCCTTAATAGCTTGTCCCGGACGGATATCGATACGTACCGAAGCGTAGAACTTCAATGCATTACCTCCGGTAGTGGTTTCCGGATTACCGAACATAACACCAATCTTCTCGCGCAGCTGGTTGATGAAAACGCACGTGGTACGTGTTTTGCTCACTGCTCCTGTCAGCTTTCGTAAAGCTTGCGACATCAGACGTGCCTGCAGACCTACTTTGTTTTCGCCCATATCGCCTTCGATCTCCGCTTTTGGAGTCAAAGCAGCTACGGAGTCGATCACAATGATATCGATGGCTGATGAACGAATCAACTGTTCGGCGATTTCCAATGCCTGCTCACCGTTATCCGGTTGAGAGATCAGGAGATCGTCTACATTTACCCCCAGTTTCTCAGCGTAGAAGCGGTCGAACGCATGCTCTGCATCGATAAAGGCAGCAATACCGCCTGCTTTCTGTGCTTCGGCAATGGCATGAATGGCCAATGTGGTCTTACCCGAAGATTCCGGTCCGTATATCTCGATAATTCTGCCGCGTGGATAACCGCCTACGCCGAGAGCGACGTTCAGGCCGATGGATCCACTTGGGATTACTTCTATTTGTTCTATGGTTTCATTGCCCATCTTCATGATAGAGCCTTTGCCGAAGCTCTTCTCTATCTTGTCCATGGCAGCTTGCAGGGCTTTCAGTTTTTCACTTCCTGCCGGCTTATTGTCTGCGTCAAAATTCAGCTCGTCTTTTTTAGCCATTTTTTTATTTGTTTGGAGTTAATATTTGTGAGGCATGTTCTTTGGTATTTACCTCTTTTTGTGTGATGATTCGTTCTACGATTCCTTCTTCGTTAAGAAGGAATGTGGTGCGAAATGTACCCATATAGGCGCGACCGTATAGTTTCTTTTCGCCCCAGATGCCGAATTGTTCCACCAACTGCTTGTCGGTATCGGCAATGAGTGTAAACGGGAGATTGTTTTTCTCAATGAATTTCTGGTGGGATTTGGCATTGTCTACACTGACACCAATGATTTCGTAACCGGCTTTGCGCAAATCGGCATAATTGTCGCGCAGGTTGCAGGCTTGTGCCGTGCAACCCGATGTGCTATCCTTCGGATAAAAGTACAATACAACTTTCTTTCCCTGATAGTTGCTCAGGCGGATCTCTTCGCCTTTTTCGTTGATGCCCAAAAACTCGGGTGCTTTATCGCCTACCTTGATCATAGCTCCAACTCTCCATCAAATACTTCGTGCCAGGGCAAACCTTGTTTGTTGAGTTGCTCCATGAACGGATCGGGATTGAACTCTTCCACATTGTACACGCCCGGACGTTTCCATTCGCCTTTGAGGAACATCATGGCGCCGATCATGGCCGGTACGCCGGTGGTATAGCTGACAGCTTGCATGCCGGTTTCTTTATAGGCTTCCTGATGACTGCAGTTGTTGTATACGTAGTAAGTACGCTCTTTACCGTCTTTGATACCCCGGATGCGGCAACCGATGGAGGTTTCTCCTTCATAGTTCTCGCCCAGGTCTTGCGGGTTGGGGAGTACGGCTTTGAGGAACTGAAGCGGGACGATCTTCGTGCCATTATAGTCTACCTCGTCGATACGTGCCATACCGATATTTTGGATAACACGCAGGTGAGTAAGGTATTCCTGTCCGAATGTCATCCAGAAACGGGCACGCTTGAGGGTGGGGTAGTTCTTCACAAGTGATTCCAGCTCTTCGTGGAAAAGCAGGTATGAATCGCGCGGTCCGATATTCGGATAAGTCAGGTCTTTATGGATTTCCAGCGGTTGAGTCGTTACCCATTCGCCGTTCTCGTAGTAACGTCCGTTCTGGGTAATCTCGCGGATGTTGATCTCCGGGTTGAAGTTGGTAGCGAAAGCTTTGTGGTGATTGCCGGCATTGCAGTCGACGATATCCAGGTAATGCATCTCGTCGAAATAATGCTTGGCGGCATAGGAGGTGTAGACCCCGCTTACTCCCGGGTCGAATCCGCAACCGAGGATGGCTGTCAGCCCGGCTTCCTTGAAGCGGTCGAAATAAGCCCATTGCCAGCTGTATTCGAAGTGGGCAACGTCTTTCGGTTCGTAATTGGCTGTGTCGAGATAGTTTACACCTGCCTGTAAACAAGCCTCCATAATCGTGAGGTCCTGGTAAGGCAACGCCACATTGATGACGAGTTCTGGTTGAAAGTCTTTAAGGAGGGCTACCAGCTCTTCTACATTGTCGGCGTCAACCTTAGCGGTTTTTATTTGGGGATTACCTATCGCTTTAACGATATCGTCACACTTGGCTTTCGTTCGGCTGGCAATCATGATGTCGGTAAATACATCGGGATTTTGTGCCACTTTGTGCGCAACGACGGTTCCTACACCGCCCGCACCGATAATAAGTACTTTGCTCATTTACTAATGATGTTTTTTATGAATGAATGAGCAAATATACATGATTTTTAGATAATCCTTTCGGGTTGGTGTAGAATTATTTGCTACGGAGCAAACGACCACTCTCAAATTCGAGCACTTTGCGTGGATAAATCCATGCTTCGAAGCGGGAGTCTTTTTTGATTTCGACCTGAGCAGGGTTGCCAAGTGCCAGGCGACATTCATCGGTAGTCATACCGGCTTTTACTTCGCCCATAGCTATCATTCTCCATTCATCTTCTGTAACGTACGGATATTTCTTACGGATATCGCCGAATGCGAAAAGATCGTCAAAGAAGTTTTCGTTCTTGATAACTACGTTGTACTTCAAATCGGCTTCTACTTTATAGGTGTGTCCGTTTGCGTCCTCTAGCTGAATGATAGCCAATGTGCTGGGAGGTGTTACTTGAATGTCTTTGATGCGTAAGGAGGTGTAACGAAGCAAATGCACACTTGCTCCTTCGCTCCCTTCGCCAAGGAAACTACCGATCACCGGGAGTGTTTGCTTGGGGTAAACCGGCATGTTGATGTATTTCTTCCGGATCGATTCCACTGTGTTCACATCGCGGTCGTTGATGCTGAATGCATTGGCAAAATATTTCATCTTTTTGTCGGCCTGAAACTCTCCGATATCCATACCTGAGTTGGTTCTTGAGAGAGCCACTTCTACATAATATGATTTTCCTTCGGAGGTTTCAAAAATGATCTTGGCGGGAGCTAACTTAGTGCCTACGCCTACATTGGTGATGGTTACCCGGGTGTTCTCAGGAAGATTAACTTCTCTCCAACCGGTATAACTGTTCGGGTCGTCAACACGGGCTGTGGATGCTCTGGTGTAGAACGTTTTGCCGATGAGTAATTGACGGGCGGTATCCACATCATCCAAATAAACCAGCCCGTTGATGCTGGCACGTGGGTTTTTTACACAAATTTCTTCCAGGCGCGCGCCTTTTATTTCGTAGTAGTATTTGGTGCTGTCGCATTCGAAGATGAAACGGGTGGAGTAGCTGGTTCCGATGTGCAGTTCCGTAGTTTTCTCTTCGGTTCCTACAAACTCGAATATACGAGCCTTCAATTTCCCGCTGTCTACATCTTTGTTGGTGGCGTATAAAGAGAATATGGGGACAAGCACATCTTTTGATTCGGGCATGAACATAAACCGCATGCCCGGAACCCAGTTGCACAGCATACGCATGGGGAAGTTGTCGTATATAAATTGCTCCTCGCTGGAAATAACGCTATTGGTTTCCATAGGAGTGGTTTTTACGATATAATCGTTCTGTGCCAAAGTGGGCAATATAGCCAACATATATAACAAGGAGGATAAGAAAATTCGTTTCATGACTCACGTACTTTTTGAATGTGAAAATTGGATAATTGTATTTTATGAGCAAATATAGATAAAAAAATAGCATAAGATACAAGTCGCGGATAGAATTTAATACTTTTGCCCTTTATCCTTTGTTTTTTAGAATAATCCAGACAATAATCGGGGCGCCGAAAAGGGCGGTGACTGCGTTGATCGGAAGGGTTCCGTGGAAACCGGGAAGTTGGGATATGAGATCACAGCAAAGCATGACCACAGCTCCGCAAAGGATGGAAGCCGGGAGGATGATGCGATGGTTTGGAGTGCGGAATAATCCGCGGGCAACATGCGGCATGGTGATGCCAATGAAACCTATAGGACCGGTGAAAGCGGTGGATGTACCTGCCAGCAGGGCGGTAGCAACGATGATCCAGAAGCGTAGGCGGGTGACTGATACGCCCAGGCCGCCGGCGTAGTTTTTGCCCAACAGGAGGACATTCAAGGGCTTCTGCATCAGGAATGCACTTAAGATCCCTAATCCGATTACAGGTGCCATAACCATCATTTGTTGCCAGCCTACAGCCGATAAACTTCCGAAAGTCCAGGTGACAAAGAGTTTTAACGTGTCAGGATTGCTCATGTTTTGAAGAATGCTGACAATAGCTCCGGCAAAGTTGCCGAACATCATTCCGATTATTAACAACGAAACGGTTTGTGGAATCTTGACAGAAACTATGATGACGAGTAGTAGTACGACGATAGCACCGGCAATGGCGGCTATTGTTTGCCCCCAGCCACCGAAGAACCACGTCGGAAGTAGTGAAGTGCCTAAAGTCAGCAGGGCCACTCCCAGGCTGGAACCGGAGGTAACGCCCAGCACATCGGGACCTGCCAATGGATTTTGAAACAAGGTTTGCATCAATACTCCTGCAATGGAAAGCGCACCTCCCACAAGGATGGCTGTCAGTGCCTTGGGTAATCGGTGATTGAGAATGATCTCTTGGTAGATAAGATTGTCGCTTTTTCCTGTCAGTGTGGACCACACTTCACTCAGTGGCAGATTGACACTGCCGATGGCAATGTCGGCCAGAAAAGCCATGCAGAGAGACAAGGCAAGAAGCAAGAACAGTCTTGAATGATTCATGGGATGAAATGTTTCAATTATTAACCAATCGTGTCATGTATGTAAACTCGTAATCAGGAAGGAGATCCGGATGACAGATCTTGGTTATGTCTTTGAGTAGCAAGTCCGGACGGGCTACCCCGCTTTCCCAATAGTCATTTCCCCCGGTGGGCGACATTCGCTTGTTGTAATTATACACATTTCCCTCCCGGAACGCTTTAAACAATTTGTATTTACTATTGGTTTCCTCCAGTTCCCGAAGCGATGGCACCTGTACACCTACCCAAATGTCAGCGTCACTGAAACGGATCAGGGCTTCTTCTATATTCCCCTCAATGCTTCCGGTAGTGGAATCGCCGGCATAGTAGTATGTGGCACCGGCATCGCGGAAGAGTTGAGCTGTGTAGCTTTGTCCACCCGGCATTGACCAGGTACCCCGGAAATCTTGCCCGGAAAAGATACTGGGATGCTGTGAAAGGTGGCTTGTCTGATCTTTTATCCTTGTATATTGCTGCTCTATTTCGTTAAACAGACTGTCGGCCAACACTTCTTTATCAAAGAAAGCGGCGACGAACTTGATCCATTCGGCGCGTCCCAATAACGAACGTTCCTGCCATTCTATATTATATATAAGAGCAAGACCGGTTTGTTTCATCCGTTTGCTGTTCTCGTCGTCGGCGTTGTAGGCGGTGGTCATAATGGCTTGTGGGTGCAGCAACAACAGATTCTCGATGTCGAGGTTGAAAGCATCGCCCAGCTTTTTGATCTTTCCATCGGCAATTCTTTGACGAAC
This sequence comes from Bacteroides sp., assembly GCA_031554635.1. Taxonomy (GTDB): domain Bacteria; phylum Bacteroidota; class Bacteroidia; order Bacteroidales; family Bacteroidaceae; genus Bacteroides. The sequence goes on along the minus strand of JAVBVD010000030.1, from coordinate 39,092 downwards.
GGTGGGGTTATAGATATAATCGGCACTACTCACGCCGGTTATTTTGTCCAGTTCACCAAGCATCTCGAGAAATCCCAGGTGAGTGGCAGAGTTTGCCATCAAACTTTTCAAAGGGATTTCTATCTTGTGCCCGCCGGTGGGAACAGTGACGGTATCGTTTTTTACGAGGTAGTACGTGTCGTATATCTCTCCTGTTTTCCAGGGATTGTAGACGGTAACGGTAGTGTAGTGTGCTGCATGTGAGAGGGCGAACCCTTTGGCATACAGGAGAGTGACAGGAGTACCTTCGTCGGTTGTTACTCCCGGTGATTTCTTTCCGACACATGCTGATAGCAATAGGACGGAAAGAAGGGCAGTGAATAATCTGGTCATTTTGATTGTCTATCAGGTTGGTGTGCAAAATTACAAGAATATTTTTAGAAATAGGTGTTGGTGTTGTAAAATGATACAGATGAACAGATACTGACTTTCTGTCAGAAATATGCCATTCGGTTTTGCCTTTATCGTTTTGGCACACCATTTGTTTTTATAGCAGTGTTCGATTCTGACGTGTCTATATGCGAGGCGCAAGTGTTCGGGCTAAATAAATAAAAGAATAATAGTAAACAAAAAAATAACGATCATGGGAAAAATTATTGGAATTGACTTAGGAACTACCAACTCTTGCGTATCCGTATTCGAAGGAAACGAACCGGTAGTTATTGCAAACAGTGAAGGAAAGCGTACAACTCCTTCTATCGTGGCATTTGTGGATGGTGGCGAACGTAAAGTAGGTGATCCTGCCAAGCGTCAGGCAATCACGAATCCTACCCGTACCGTATACTCCATCAAACGATTTATGGGCGAGAACTGGGACCAGGTACAAAAAGAGGTGTCTCGTGTACCTTATAAAGTAACACGTGGCGAGAACAACACTCCGCGTGTGGACATCGACGGACGTCTGTACACTCCGCAGGAAATCTCTGCAATGATTCTGCAGAAGATGAAAAAAACAGCCGAAGACTATCTGGGACAGGAAGTTACGGAAGCCGTTATCACCGTTCCGGCTTACTTCTCTGACTCTCAACGTCAGGCTACGAAAGAAGCCGGACAGATTGCCGGTCTGGAAGTGAAACGTATCGTGAACGAACCGACTGCTGCTGCTTTGGCTTACGGTTTGGATAAGGCTCACAAAGATATGAAGATTGCCGTATTCGACCTTGGTGGCGGTACTTTCGATATCTCTATCCTCGAGTTCGGAGGCGGTGTGTTCGAAGTGCTTTCGACCAACGGTGATACTCACTTGGGTGGTGACGACTTTGACCAGGTAATCATCAACTGGCTGGCACAGGAGTTCAAGAACGACGAAGGTGCTGACCTGACACAGGATCCGATGGCTTTGCAACGTCTGAAAGAAGCTGCCGAAAAAGCAAAGATCGAGCTTTCTTCTTCAACTTCTACTGAAATCAACTTACCGTACATCATGCCGGTAGGTGGTGTGCCCAAGCACTTGGTAAAAACATTGACTCGTGCGAAGTTCGAATCATTGGCTCACTCATTGATTCAGGCTTGTCTTGAACCATGTAAGAAAGCCATGAGCGACGCAGGATTGAGCAACTCGGATATCGATGAAGTAATCCTTGTAGGAGGTTCTACCCGTATTCCTTCTGTACAGAAGTTGGTAGAAGATTTCTTCGGAAAAGCTCCTTCTAAAGGCGTGAACCCGGACGAAGTTGTAGCTGTAGGTGCTGCTGTACAAGGTGCGGTATTGAGCGATGATATCAAGGGTGTGGTATTGCTTGACGTAACTCCACTGTCAATGGGTATTGAAACCATGGGTGGTGTGATGACGAAACTGATCGATGCCAACACGACTATTCCATGCAAGAAGAGTGAAACTTTCTCAACAGCTGCCGATAACCAAAGCGAAGTTACGATCCATGTGTTGCAGGGCGAACGTCCGATGGCTACACAGAACAAATCGATCGGCCAGTTCAACCTTGCCGGTATTGCTCCTGCCCGTCGGGGTGTGCCGCAGATCGAGGTAACGTTTGATATCGATGCTAATGGTATCTTGAAGGTTTCCGCCAAGGATAAAGCTACCGGTAAGGAACAAACAATTCGTATCGAAGCATCCAGCGGTTTGAGTAAGGAAGAGATCGAACGCATGAAGAACGAAGCTACTGCCAATGCGGAAGCTGACCAGAAAGAACGTGAAAAGATCGACAAATTGAATCATGCCGATAGCTTGATTTTCCAGACAGAAAAGCAATTGGAAGAACTGGGTGATAAGTTGTCTGCCGATAAGAAAGCTCCGATCGAAGCTGCTTTGAGCAAACTGAAAGATGCTCACAAGGCACAAGATTTAGCTGTTATCGATGCTGCTACTGCCGAACTGAACACTGCTTTCCAGGCTGCCAGTGCTGAAATGTATGCACAAGGTGGTGCCGCTCAGCCGGGACCGGATATGAACGGACAAGCCGGTGGAGGACAGAGTTCCGGAAATCAGGGAGATAATATCCAGGATGCTGATTTTGAAGAAGTGAAATAATTTCGATTATAATCGATCAGCAATAATAGCGAATCCGCAGTAAACGACTGATTTACTGCGGATTTTCTTTTTGAAAAATATTGTTCTTAATGCTTGTTTATCGATTTTTATCGTATATTTGTACCATATTTGTGCCGGAACTTATTTCATGATGAAGTGGAACTTATGAGCACTTATAACTACATATAGATACTTAAATAGCGATAAAGATGCCGATAAATCAGATTCAAAAGCAATGTATAGTATGTGAGAAACCGTTTGTTCCTAAGACGGTAAGCTCTGTTTGTTGTTCCAAAGACTGTAGTAATGCTGCATACCGCAAGAAGAAAGCCCTACAACGACAAGAGGAACAACGAAACGCCATAGTAGATAAGATTTCTGCTGACCGCTTATACATTTCCGTTCCGGAAGCAATCGCTTTATTTGGTGTAGCCAAAAGTACACTCTATCGACTTATTCGCCAAAGACAAATCCCTGCAATCAATTTGGGAACTCGCCTTGTGCGAATCGACCGCGCGGCAATAGAGCAAATGTTTCCTATCCGGCAGACACCTATCATAAAAGAGAAGCCAAAAGCAAAGTTATACAGCCTTGAACCCGAAGATTGCTATACAATCGGAGAAATATCTCAAAAGTTTGGGATATCCGATAGTTCGGTCTATAAGCATATTCGTAAGTTTTCCATTCCTACACGTCAAATCGGGAACTATGTATATGCGCCAAAAGCAGAAATCGACAATTTGTATAACGGGAAATAATAGTATAGCGTATGAAACAATTAGCGAACACCAAAGTAACCGTAAGGCTTCGTAAAGTCGAAGACCGCAAGGAATGGTATGTTTATATCGAAAGCTATCCCGTGTTTGTTCCCGGCAAGAAAGCCCCGCAACGCATACGCGAATACCTGAACCGCAGTGTTACTACAGTAGAATGGGATAAGAAACGAGCCGCCCGCACCGAAGCAGACGGGACGAAAACCTATAAGCCCAAGCGTGATGATAACGGAATCATTGTTTGCCGAAGTGAAAAAGACCAGGAAAGTATGTTATATGCCGACGGTGTTCGCAAACTGCGACAACGCGAATATGACAATGTCGATTTGTATAGCGAAGCTGAAACAGCCCAAGCAGAACAAAAAGAACGTTCACAACAGAATTTCATTGAGTACTTTGATGCCGTATCGAAGAAACGTCATGCCAACAGTTCGGAATCTATTATTGTGAATTGGCGGCGGACACACGAATTACTAAAGATTTTTGCGGGTGAGTTTCTGCCATTTTCCAAAATAGATAACCGGTTGGCAGAAGATTTTAGAATGTTTATGCTATCTGCCCCTTGTGGCGGTAAAAAGAGCGGTACGGTTTCGCAAAACACCGCTGCAACTTACTTCTCTATTTTCAAAGCAGCTCTTAAGCAAGCCTTTATCGATGATTATTTGACAGTTGATTTATCCGCAAAAATAAAAGGCATTCAGGAACAGGAATCACGCCGCGAATATCTAACCGTTGAAGAACTCAATATGCTTGCCGGCACACCATGTGAGCGGGATGTACTCAAACGGTCAGCTCTCTTTTCTGCCCTTACAGGATTAAGACATTGCGATATTCAAAAACTTCGGTGGGAAGAAATAAGCATGGAGGGCAATCAAGCCCGCCTGCATTTTACACAGCAGAAAACCAAGGGAGTTGAATATACACCCATTTCCGAGCAAGCCCTTCAACTGTGTGGCGAGCGCCGGAAGCCTGAACAATTGGTTTTTGAAGATTTACCCGACCCTGCTTGGATTTCCAAACCTCTCAAAAGGTGGGTAGAAGCCGCAGGTATTAAAAAGAAAATCACCTACCATTGCTTTCGGCACACATTCGCGACCCTTCAATTAAGCAATGGCACAGATATTTACACCGTTAGTAAAATGCTTGGGCATACTAATGTGAAAACCACACAGATTTATGCAAAAGTCGTTGACGAAAAGAAAAACAAAGCGGCACAAGCGATACAGTTGACCACCATTAATAACACAGAAGAATGAAACAGAACAGTCTTTTGCAGTACATTATATTATATGTGATTGTTGCCTGCGTTGCTTTATCGATTGCAACATTAGCTCGTATATTTACCGTCTCTATTGGCTTTGACGGCTTTACTGCTTTTATGGTCTTTATCGTGGCGTTGGCTGTTCAAGTGGTAGTCTATTTGAGTATCCATGTGCTTTTACAGAACACGATGCTGCCTTGGATTGGCGAATGGCTGTCCCAAATACCATATTTCCGAAAGAAGATTGAGAACCGACAAATTCCAATTATTGAAGCAAAAGATCCGATAGCAGAAATTGCGGTAGAAGAAATCGTCATTGAGGAACAAATAATTGAGGAAGAAGAGACAGAAATCATTCCCGATAGGCCGGATCAGCCTTCTTTGGAAGACATTCGAAAGGAGCAACTGCATAACAGAAACAAAGAGCAAGAGGAAAAGCAAAATATTGCTCTGGACTACACTCGGAAATCTTTTGCCCTTTACCTTTCAGATAAACACCTTAACGTGCTTTGCCGGAATATTCTGATATATATCAACAATCAGGACATTGGTGGGTTACAACCTGTAAAAGTCATAGAGCTAACCGCACTTGACCTTCGCCATTTCGGTTGGAATATCTGGAACTTCTACAAGCCAAGGGATCAAGAGAGAATTGCTCTCTTTCTTAAAAAAGTATTTCCTGACGCCTTCAAGGATACTGAGGTTAAGAGTATCAAACGACACTTGAAGGATGACGAGCTGAAGGGAGTGGTCAAGATAGAGGAAAAATTATTAATAACTCATATATAGTGACTAACATTTATGGCAGAAAGAGTATTACATAGCATGGAAACAGAAGCCTTAGAAGCAGTAACAAATCTTTTGTCAAAAATCGGTTTTCATATTCAATCTGTTGATACAAACTATCGACTTCGAACCCCTGATTTTATTGCTAAAAAAAAGGTTGATGACACAGAATACAAAATAGCTATTGAATTAAAAAGTGGTTCAAACATCAATGAAGCGATTAAAAATGGTGTAAAAACACTAACAGAAATGGCTGAAGCAAAGGAATATGACAAACTGCTTTTGTTGCTTTTAGACAGAGATAAGAAGCAATATAAGAACAGTGCTTTTCTACAACAGTTCCTATTTAGTAATCCCACAAATCTTGAAATCCTAAATCTTGAGGACTTAGAAAAATGGTCTCAAGATTTATCAAATGAACTATCTCTTAAAGGACTAAGCGAAGTCTATGTGTACATTAAACAGTTAAGTAAAAAATTAATAGAGTTAGTAGCAAAAAGGCCTGATAGTCTAAAAGAAATGGAATGGAGAGATTTAGAGCGAGTGGTCTCAGAACTATTTGAGGGCTTAGGATTTAAAACAACACTTACCCCTAGTAGTAAAGATGGAGGTAAAGATGTAATTCTGGAATGTACGATTGACGATATACAAAAGTCCTTTGTAATTGAAATTAAACATTGGCGAAGTGGGCAAAAGGTTGGGGGAAAAACAGTCAAAGAATTTGCCCAAATAATCATCAATGAAAAACGAGACAAAGGGTTGTTTTTATCTACTTATGGGTTTTCAAACAACTTCTACGAAAGTTTATCCGAAACAGAAAAAACAATAGTGAGATTTGGAGAACAGGAAAAGATAGTAGAATTATGTCGGACCTATGAAAAAGTATCCAATGGGATTTGGAATCCAACCAGCACTCTTGAAGATATGTTATTTGAAAACACTCTCAAACTCTAAACTCCATTCTCCACAAGCTTCAAAAGCCAGCAATAACCACAAAATATCAGTACTTTAAGTGTTTTCAACGTGTTCTACCCGTGTCGGTAAACACAGGGAAAACACTTTTTTCATTTGCACCGTAACAATTAAAAACGAGAGTTATGGATACAAATGAAATTTCTTTTGAAAACCTGCCTAAGGCAGTCGCACATCTGGTCAGCGAAGTGGCTGAAATCAAAACATTAGTTGAAAAGGGACAAACACCTGCCGTTATCCCTAAACGTATTCCGATAGGAATTGAAGAGGCTTGCCAACTCATCGGCAAAGCCAAACCTACCATTTACGCACTTGTCCGCAAGCGTTTACTTCCCTGTTATAAAAACGGAAAGAAACTCTATTTCTTTGAAGATGAATTACTGGAATGGATTGCCAAAGGTAAAAAGAAAACCATGCAGGAAATTGAATCGGAGGTAGAAGCAACCTATGACAAAAGGCGCAAACGGTAATGGAAAAGACAACCACCAATACGCCGAATACTGCTGTGGACGTTGCCGAACTATGGCAAAAGTCGCGCCTACGGATTACAGACGAGTTTACCGCGCCGCCTGTAATCCTGCGGGTGGACGATTCTGTCATCGGTACATTGGGAAATTTCAGCGCATCCACCGGCAAAGCCAAAAGTAAGAAAACGTTCAATGTCTGCGCTATTGTGGCAGCCGCTTTGACCAATAGCACGGTATTAAGTTATACAGCCTCATTACCGGAAGGCAAGCGGAAAATACTGTATGCCGATACCGAGCAAAGCGAATACCATTGCAAACGGGTATTGAAACGTATCCTACAATTGGCAGAACTACCGACGGACGTACAGCCGGAAACGTTGGAATTTCTATCGTTACGCCGGTTCAATCCTAAAATACGGTTGGCAATCATCGAAGAAGCCATTTACAATACCGAAGGATTGGGCTTGGTGATTATCGACGGAATCCGCGATTTGGCTTACGACATCAACAGCCCAAGCGAATCGACCGACCTGATTACAAAACTGATGCAGTGGACGGACGAGCGGCAAATACACATTCATACCGTGTTGCATCTTAATAAAGGCGACGACAATACACGCGGACATTTGGGTACGGAACTGAACAACAAAGCCGAAACTGTTTTGCAGATTACCAAAGACGAGTTCGACAAAGATATCAGTTCCGTTTCTTCCATGTTTATCCGCGATATTGATTTCGACCCGTTCGCCTTTCGTGTTAATAGTCTTGGACTGCCCGAACCGGTGGACAATTACCAGCCCAAGCAAGCCACTTCACAAAAGGGATTCGATTACAACGAAGTCTCCGAAGCCAAACACCGTGAAGCATTGGAAAATCTTTTTGCAAAAGCGGCGCAAGTATCATATGGCAGTCTGATAGGGAAACTTCGGGAAAGTTATGCTTCGGTCGGATATTCGTTTGGTATCAATAAGGCTAAAGACCTGAAACGGTTTCTTGAGTACAAACGCATGATACTCAAGGATGAAAAGTATTACCGGTATAATCCCGATTTCTACTATTAGGCACGGAAAAAGCGGTTTAGTTTAGGTTGGGTATATATATAATAAACCATACTAAACCAAGTATGACGGTTTAAACTGGTTTACGTACCGACCTTGCACTGGTTCGGTTTAAGTTAAACCAACGACTAAACTTTTCGCCACCAACAATTGCGCTGGCGAAAAGAAAAACAATCAATAATCATTTAAACAGAAGTATTATGAATACAATAGATGCAAAAAATATATCCCTTATCGATTACCTGCAATCCGTCGGGATAACGCCCTGCAAAAAGCAAGGCAACAATGTTTGGTACTTTTCGCCTTTCCGAAATGAAAGCGAGCCTTCGTTCAAAGTCAACCTTGCCCGCAACCTCTGGTACGACTTCGGGTTAGGCAAAGGCGGTAATCTCATTGAGTTCATCATGGAACAACACGGCATCGACAGTGTTTCCCATGCCTTGCAAATCCTGTCCGGCACAACATCAACCGTTTCGGCTCACTCTTTTCCTTTTCGCCCGCAAGAGAATCTACCTTGCTTTGAAGATATACGAATACAAGCGTTGGAAAATCTTTCCCTTATCCAATACCTGAAGGAACGGCAAATTAATATTCCATTTGCCGAACAGGCTTGCAAAGAGGTACATTTCCGGTTCAAGGATAAACCGTACTTCGCCATTGGCTTTGAAAATGCGTTAGGCGGGTACGAGCTACGGAACAAGTATTTTCAAGGTACACTGTCGCCCAAAACATTCACACAAGCAAAAAACAGAAATGATACTTGCTGCATTTTTGAAGGGTTTATCGATTACCTTTCCTTTCTCACTTTACGGCAAAGGCATAATTCCAGTATCGACAAACAGGATTATATTATCCTCAATTCCATAGCCAATGTTTCCAAAGCAATCGACATCATTAGCAACTATCAAGAAAAGCAGTGCTATCTGGACAACGACAAAGCCGGAGCATCCGCATATATCGAAATCCAGAATAAATGCGGGTTGAACGTATCGGATAAATCATCCATTTACAGGGGGTATAAAGATTTGAACGATTACCTATGCGGGAAGAAACAAGATTTGGAATTACCCGTGAAAAAGAAAAAACCGGGATTGAAATTATAAGGTGTATCGACCCGGCTGTTAGAGTTTATCCGCAGCTACCCCGATGGGCTTTTAAAGAAAAGCCGTAGCTTATTAGGGCATTTTCTTAACGCTTCGTTGCACTCTCGCTAAAAATGCCCCAATAAGCCAAAGGTTTTTCCCCTTTGGAATCTCCCTTAACGGTCTTGCGACCGTAGCCGCATGAGCGGCATACGAGCGGAAATAAGATATGTTTTCCGCTATCAATGAGTGCCTGTTGGCAAATAGTATTCACTCCAAATCAGACTAAGTTATGGGATTTGTCGTATTACATATAGATAAGGCTTCCGGCAACGATGCCGGGATGACCGCCCACATCGAGCGAACCATCGATCCGGCAAATGCCGACAAGGAACGCACCCACTTGAACCGGAAGTTAATCGAGTCCCCGAAAGGTGTTGATAACCGGACACAGGCTATCCAGCATCGCCTCGATACCGCCGGTCTGACCCGCAAGATTGGCACAAACCAAGTCCGGGCGTTGCGGATTATGCTATCCGGCACGCCGGAAGATATGCAGCGTATAGAGGCTACCGGAAAACTCGATCAGTGGTGCGAGGATAATCTCAAATGGCTTCGCAAAACCTACGGCGCAGATAACGTAGTGTCGGCAGTCCTGCATATGGATGAGAAAACGCCCCATATCCATGCTACCGTCGTTCCCATAGTTACCGGCGAAAGAAGAAAAGTCAAAGAAACCCAAAGGCGAGAGCGAAAACCGGAGCAGGATGCCCCCGGCAAGAAAAAGTACCGGAAGAAAAGTCTGAATACCGTTCGTTTATGCGCCGATGACGTAATGACAAGAGAGAACCTCAAATTATTTCAGGACACCTATGCCGAAGCAATGGAAAAATACGGCTTACAGCGGGGCATAGACGGTTCGGAAGCCAAGCATACCACAAACCAGGAATATTACCGTGAACTATTCATCCAAAAGGACGAATTGCAGGAATATGTAGAAGTTTTACAGGAACAGAAATCCGAAATCAACGAGAAAATCCGAGACTTGTATGACCGTAAAGACGAAGCAAGGGAGAAATTCCTCAATATGGACGAGTACAACAAACAGAAAGAAAGTGAAATATCTGAAACAGAATCCCGGCTGGAGCAACTCAAACAGGATTATGAACCTTATAAGGCGCAGGAAGATATGAATTTGTTTTTTGGTGTATTCCCTCAACTGAACGAACACTTACGGACAGTGAAGCTGTGCAAGGGCATCGGATTGACGATAGAAGTCATTAAGAGGCTGTTCAACGGTGAAACCGTACCCGTTACTGGCAAGCTCCATTCACCTGAATACGACCGGGATTTCAGTGTACAGGATGCTAAATTGCAACTATTCAAGGAGCAGGGCAACCCGGACAAGTTCCGTCTTTCCCTCAACGGTCAGAATATCCTCGACTGGTTCAAACAGAAGTATCAAGAACTAAAGCAAGTGATAAGACCGCATATCAAGCCCCCAGCAAAGCCGCAAGTTGGTAAAAACAACGGTTTTAAGAGATAAATTGAGGCTGTTTTTCTAAGATTTAGTACCTTTGCAAATGTAAACTATTGAGTTATCAGGTGCCTACTGCGTGTTTAACATCGTGGAAAATGGTAATGGTGCTGCATGAAAAATCGCACCTCGTTACAATTATCGTCCAGAATCAGGATGATAGCTATAACCAAACGGAAATCCAGAACAACCCGCTTCTCTATTGGCAGTCAGACAGCTTGGTGGACAACAAGTGCAAATAAAGAATTTAAATATCCCAAAATGAGAGTAGCAATATCCCAAATAGAGACAATAAACAATTTCTTTCTAAATAGCTCGCCAATATAGTCAAAAAGTATTAACTTTGCAACTTTAAGCATGTTACAAAATATAAATAAATGAAACATATTACTATAACAGGAAGTTTAGGTAGTGGCAAGAGTGTAGTGTCATCAATTCTAAAAGAGAAGCTGGGATTGGAGATCGAATCCATCGGAAGCCTATTAAGAAAAATGGCTCAAAATTATGGAATGTCCACTAATGAATTTAATAAATACATGGAAGAGCATCCTGAGTTTGATCACGAATTAGACTCTTTTGTTAAAGATCAAGGTTTAAGTTCTACCGCAAAAATATTTGATTCAAGATTGGCGTGGCATTTTATTCCGCAATCTTTTAAAATTTATTTATATGTAAAAGATGAAATTGCCGCTAAACGAATATACAGCGACAAAGAACGATTTAATGAAGAATATAATACAGAAAATGACGCATTGTATCATATATCTGAACGCAGGAAAAGTGAAATTCTTCGATTTAGAACACAATACAATATAAACCTAGATGATTTCGATAATTATAACCTGATTATCGACACCAGCCATTCTACCCCTGATGTAATAACGAACATTATAATTGAAAATTACAAAAAAAATAGTCCAAATCAAAATGACATATGGATCTCACCTTACACTTTGACACCTACACAAGAAATCAGAGAGCACTCTTTAAACAAAATAGAGAGTGTGAGTCCTTTTTTCTCTAAAATAGAGAATTACATAGAAGATCCTATTTTAATTATTTTTTTTAATGACCATTTTTATATTTTTGACGGACATAAGAGAACCTTAAATGCTATCAAAAATAGAATATCACTTATACCCTGTTTATTGATTAACCCAACAGCAAAGCACATTTTACCCAATGGGCAATCAATAGATAGTTATATTAATGACAATTTCTCTCAAGGCTATCAGCATGATTGGAATGATTTGGTAGATTACATAAAAAATAATAGAAAATGAAAAATATAGATTTGGATACGTTTGTCAGCGATATAAATTTATTATTCGAACAAAGCAACTGCGAACGTGATTTTAAGGATATTCTGATTTTTTTCAACGAAGATGTAGGTAGATGCTTTCAACTTATTAATAGGAAGAGATCGGAAGAAATAGAGGACGTTTTGCCTTCTATTTTTAGATGGTTTTGTTTTTTGTATACAAAATATAGGAATGATAAAATTTTAGTAAGCGACATATTATGGAATAAATTTCCGGGGATATGTCCATATTGCAAGAAGCAAACTTGTAGCTGTGGTGTAGCAAAAGGAGTTTTAGACATTAACCATCTAAAAGAAACCGCATCAAACGGTCGAGATAGAAAACCGAACACAATAAACGGATGGCAAGAGCATTTTCAAAAAATATATCCTCGAGGAGCGGATAGCTCTTTCAATATAAATGTAAATAGGCTCGCCGAAGAGCTTTCAGAATTAAGCGAAGCTTATAGAAAAAGTTTTATAAAAAAAGACATCCCCTGCATAGAGATGGAATTGGCGGATGTTTTTTCTTGGATTATGGGAATTGCAAATTTAATAAACCAATTAAAGAAAAACAAAAAAAAATCAGAACGTGGAGAATATTTGATTGGAGAGATTGTTTATCAAAAATATCACGATGGTTGCCCAGACTGTAAATCGTTAAGGGAGAAGCATGGAGTCCCTTCTTGTCTTTGCTCTATTAAGGAACAAAAATTTGAATTAATTTCAGACTATGATGATTTAGAAGAAGCTATCTCTGGCAACAATCAAGAAGTTATTCCTAAGTTAACCCCGTAATATCTAATATAAAATGAATATAGAAAAAAAAATAAGATTACAGCTTTGGCTGGTTGGAATCTCCTTATTCTTATCTGTTCTTTCTGTAGTTTTTTCCATTGTTCATATAGAGCCTTTTACAGTATCAGAAGCGACCTATATTGGTGTTATTGTAACCACGATGGGCATAATATTTGCTCTTTTTGTTGGTTATCAGATATATAATGCTATAGAAGTAAAAAAAGAACTTCAGGAGTTTGTCACGCAAAAAAGAACTTTGGAGATAACTATTGCAGAATTAGCAGATTCGCAACAAATAGCTGAAGCATATAACTTTAGCAATAGAGCCTTGTTCGCCATCTCAATAAATCAGTATGATGAGGCTATTGTTCTATTTCTTAAATCACTGAAAAAATTTCTTATTTCAAACAATCTGATACTGTACATGTCTGATATAGAAGGAATTACAGGCAATATTGATCACTGTATTTATAAAATAAAAAAAAATGGAACGCCCTATGGGGAAAGAGAAATAAATCTTCTTGCTGAGATTAGAAATATCCCTAACTATGCTCATTTGAACGAGAATATTAAAACCAAGTTAAATACAATAGAAGCATAATCAGGAATTCTAACTTTTGCTAAAAAAGAATATTTGGACATTGTGTGCATATATGACCTGAAAAAGAAAAGCCAACAAACACTCGTTTTATCTGTTCCGCATTTGTACCATAAAGATGTAACAGGCTGGGTTTCATGTGTGTTTTTCTTTGAGGAAGTGAAATAAAGTCGATCAATAACGAATTATATTTCAACAGAAAAGCCGTAAGTGACAAACTTACGGCTTTTCTGTTTTCTGCCAGAGTTGAATAAGGGGATAATTTGCATGTTTCGTTCACTGACGGATCATAAAAATATCGTTTACCGGAGATTGAGGTTACTTCCCTCAATCATCCGATAAACGATTGCCTATTGAAAACTAGAAATTTAAATGTGGACCGGATTGATTCCGGATAGAAAGCCTATTTGAAGAGGCTTTTAAACTTTATTAGTTGGCAGCCGTTAGCTTATACGTTCCGCCGGGGGTAGTCTGGAATACTGTAATGTAGTATCCGTTTTCTTGTTTCGAAGGTTCTGCTTGTGCGCTTGAAACATTCACGGGAACACTTGTCCTGATTTTGCAACGTCCTCCCTGGCGGGCGGTTATTTCGGCAGAGACCAAAGCACCGTCTGCCCAACGCATGTTTACATCAAAAGCTCCGCGGGCCCGTAATCCTTTCACTTCACCTTTCTTCCAGGCGTCGGGTAGGGCGGGCAGCAAATGGAGTTCCTTCAATTGACTTTGCAGCAACATCTCTGCAATGCAGGCAGTAGCTCCCAGATTGCCATCGATCTGGAAAGGAGGATGGCTGTCGAATAAGTTCTCATAAACACCTCCTGCGTTCATGTAGTCCATTCCACTCTCTCCGGAGAGTTCCAGTGAGCTTCTCAGTAGCTTATGTGCCCGGTTTCCATCGAGCAGACGTGCCCAGAATGCGATCTTCCAAACCCGACTCCAACCTGTTCCGCCGTCGCCCCGGGCATCCAGACTTTTTCTGGCGGCATCGGCATAGCTCTTATTGAGAACGGGGGATATGGCTTTGGCAGGATGCAGCGCCATGAGGTGCGACACGTGCCGATGTTTGTTATTCGGGTCGTCGTTGGTATATCTCCATTCGCGCAACTGGCCCCAGTCGCCGATGTTCAGTCCTTTGTCCAAGCGTTGGTAAGCTTTTTCCAGCTGGCCGACAAACTCGTTGTCTGTCCCCAGGATCTTTCCTGCTTCCAATGTGTTTTCGAACAAGTCGGCAATGATTTGCTGAGCGTATGCGATTCCGACTTCCGAAGGTCCATGTTCGGGCGACCATTCCTGAGGAGCCACCAATCGGCCTTCGTCATCTACAATCATCCGGTCGAGCCAGAACTCGCAAGCCGATTTCATTACCGGATAGGCGGTTTTCTCAAGATAACTGCGTTCCGGGTTGAACAGGTACTTGTCCCAGATGTGCATGCAATACCAACCATTGGCAGGGCGGTTCCAGATAAAGTCCGAATAGCCGAAGATGTTGTTTTGAGTCTTCATCGCCCAACCGCGGCAGTTGAGTTCGGCTGCCATGTTGCGCCATGATTTTTGTACCATCGCTTCATTATATATATAGTTAATGAAGGGCATGTGACATTCGGGCAGGTTGGCAACTTCCGTCGGCCAATAGTTCATCTGAATGTTGATGTTAGAGTGAATGTCCGATCCCCAGGGTGGATTGTGACTGTTGTTCCAAATGCCTTGCAAGTTGGAAGGCAAGTCCAGCCCGTCACGTGAAGTGGCCAGGGTGAGGTATCGTCCATATTGAAAGAAGAGTACATCTAATGCCGGATTGTACGCTCCGTCGGTGTATGTTTTGATCAATTCGTTGGTGGGGATTGATGGTTTGGTATCGCCCACATTGAGTATTACCCGGTTGAATAGAACCTGATAGTCGGCCGTATGAGCTTTCCGTAACGACGCATATCCTTTGTTCGTAGCTTTCTGCAGGGTTTGCTTCAATGACTGTTTCCAGTTTTGGGTGGTCAGATACGTGGGCGATTTGGGATCGTAATCCGTAGCTGCTACGAGGTACAGCGTGACTGCATTCGCCTTGTCCACCAGAAGGCTGTTGCCGTCTTTACGGACAGAACCTCCTTCTGCCTGAACAGAGAGGATGGCCTCGTACGACACCAGGTCGAGCTTTCCCTCGATGGAGATCGTTTGATCAGTCAGTGTCGTCTTTCCCGGATGGGCGTCGTCTATCTTTAAACGGAAGCTGATCATGCCCTTTTTGCTGGCGGTAAAACGTAGGGCAATTACATCGTCGGGGTGACTGGCAAGGTACTCACGCTGGTAGGTGACTCCTTCCGAGCGGTAGGTAACACCTGCCACGGCCTCGTCCAGACTCAGTGAACGTACATAGTCGGTAGTCGTTTTGTGTCCGAAGTCCAGGTAGATATCGCCGAAGTTATGATAATTGCCCCGGCTGGTGGGACTCCCTGCCCACAACGTTTTGTCGTTGAACTGGATGTGTTCCTGTTCCGTTCCGCCGAAGATCATGGCGCCGATACGTCCGTTACCGATGGGAAGAGCGGATGTCATCCAGTCGGTAGCAGGTTGCTGGTACCACAATACCAGTTTGCCTTCGGGAACATGGGAGCTTTTGGCCTGCGAGAATAGCGGCAGGCAACAAAATACGAAGGATAATAAGGATGTTCTCATGTTATATTTCTGATTAGTTACATTCAATACAATTTACCGGAGAGATTAGTATTCCACTCCGTAGGTCACTCCGGGCCAGTCGTCCGTCCGGAAAGGCGATGCAGGCAGTCCGGCTCCGTTGTACAGATTGCATACCGGATTGTTGGCCCACGCATAACGTACGGCAATGGGGAATACCACTTCGGGTGCGCTCACCCATATCTCGTTGCCCTTGATGACGGCTTCTGCCCAGTGGTATTTATGATCGACACCTGCCACAGCAAATCCTTTCAGGCTTTCGCCGTCCCTGGCTTTCAGCCCCCCTTCGGTATGGCTGAATGAGATGCGTATCTGGTTGCCCACGATCTGGTGCGATCGATACATCGGACCGGAATATTCCGCTTTTCCTCCGTAGGTTTTGTTTGCTGCAATGATGGCCAGTCGTCCTCCTACATCCTGTTTGTTCCGGGGATGCACATCGCCTGCTTCGCCGATATCAATGGTGACAGCCATGCCGGTATTGTCCAGATGCAACGCTCCGGCTTGTGCTTCGCGAAGCTCCGCCCAATCGGACTCCGTAGGTTGTGGCTCGGTACTTCTGAAGTTGGCCAACTGAACGAAATAGAATGGGAAATCGTATCCCCAGTTTTGACGCCAATCGTTGATCATCAGAGGGAACAGCTCCCGGTATCGATACGCTCTGCCTTCATTGGCTTCTCCCCGGTACCAGATGGCGCCTTTGATGGCATAAGGAATGAACGGATGTACCATGGCATTGAACAGATAAGTCGGGTTATTGGGATCATCCCTGAAGATACGGGGTGAGGAGGGAGCCTCCCGCAAAGACAAGGCTGGCTTGAACTTCCATTCGCCGGACAGACTGATCTTTTCGTTATCAGTCAGGGCGACAAACATTTCGTTCTCGCCGCCTTGGAATCCTCCGTCGCCTCCGGTGTCGGCCACACGGACGGTTACTATATTTGTTCCTTTCTTCACCAGATGAGCAGGTACCGTGTACTGCCGAGGAATGCTAACTCCGTCCGTCCGGCCTATCTCCACACCATTGAAGTAAGTTATTTCGTTATCGTCAATACCTCCCAGGCTTAGTTTGAGGGCTTTCCCTTGCCAGGCAGAAGGAATGTCGATGGATTTACGGAACCAAACATATCCATCGAAGCCGGGGAGCTTGGACTGCTCCCAGAAACCGGGAAGATTCATGGTGTCCCATGCGTGGTCGTCATAATTGCTGGCTGCGGCTATGGCCGTTCCATCCTTGAAACCGAAATCCTTTGCTTTGATCAGTGTTTCCCGTTCGGCTTTTCTGGACTGATAAACCTGCTTCCGTTGGTTCTCTTCCAATGGAATCCCGCCGATCTCCGACATGATCTCCGAAAAGACCGGCATGGTTTGAAGCGATTTCCCGCTTGTCCAGGCTTCGGCGCACGTGCCTCCCCACGACGCATGAATCAGTCCGATCGGTACATCCAACTTTTGGTGTAGGTCACGTCCGAAGAAATAGGCGGTGGCCGAGAACCCGGAAATATTTTCCGGGGCACATACCTGCCAGCTTCCTCCGGCTACCTTACAGTTATCTATCGGCTGTGGGCTGGTGTTCTTCTCCACCTGCAACAGGCGAATCTGCGGGTACTTGGCGTTAGCTACTTCTTGCTCGAAGTTTTTCACCTGCGTCCACCCATTCACCGGCATTTCCATGTTCGACTGTCCGGAACAGAACCACACTTCACCAATCAGCACGTTGCTGAGCCGGAGGGTGGTACCGGCTTTGATGACAATTTCGTAAGGCCCTCCCGCTCTGGGAGTTTTCAGTTTTGTTTGCCAATGACCGTACGCATCTGCTTTGACCCGGTAGCTTTGTTTGCTCCAGGAAGGGGTGATGGTTATTTCCGTGGCCGGTTTGGCTGTTCCCCAGATAGGGGCGTCGGTTTGCTGCTGCATTACCATGTTATCCGAAAACAAGGGCGACAGTTGTACCTGGGCATTCAACACTGCCGGTACAATCAACAATAGGTACCCTAGTAAATAGTGATATAGTCTATTCATTGTGAAAAAATATAAGTTAGCGTTTCTTCTTATTCATCCGGGAAATACGTGCTCCTCTGAGCGATTTGCTTTCATCGTAGGGCAAAGATACATTATTCTATCAGTCAAAATACATTACCTGCGGACCAAAGATATGTATCTCTACGAGGAAACTTGTTTTACTCACCGACTATCGATGTACGAGATGTACATCTCGTGCTGCATAAGATGCACATCTCGTACTGTATGAGATGTACATGTGGTACTGTATAAGATGTACATCTCGTACATCGGATCTCGGCGAGCAAAGACAGTTCTCTCTACGAGTAAAGCTGCTTTGCTTTCTTGCTATCGATACGAGCCCTTGGGAACGCTTATTTCTAAGCTGTATGCTGGCCGGATGAATCTCTTTGGGTTTAGTTATTCGGAGGTCTGTTCTCCAATTTGCGGCCCCAGTTAGACGGCTTGCTTCCCATTTTGAACTCCAATACTCCACCGTTCAGGATATCCTGATGCCTGATGTACGTATTGTCGTATTTCTTTCCGTTCAGCATTACCGATTGGATATACATCTCTTTCTCCGACTTTCTGGGAGCTTTTACGGTGAACGTCTTTCCATCGGGCAACGAAATGACAGCTTGCTTCAATAAAGGCGAACCGATTACGTAGATTCCGTTGGCCGGGTTTACCGGATAGAATCCCATGCTGCTGAAGATATACCACGAAGACATCTGTCCGCAGTCTTCATTGCCTGAATAACCGGAAGAACTGGTGTTATACAGTTCATTCATCACCTTCGTTACATAATATTGTGTACGGTCGGGTGCGCCTACATAGTTATATAAGTAAATAACATGATGACTCGGTTCGTTTCCGTGTGCATATTGTCCGATGAAGCCGGATGCGTTGTGATTCTTTTCTGCGCTGGAGTTATCGGTTGTGAAGAATTCATCCAGTTTGTTGTGGAATGCCTTCTCTCCACCCATCAGATTGATCAGGTCCGGAATATCCTGGGGAACATACCACAGGTATTGCCAGGCGTTTCCTTCGGTAAACGGATAACCGCCATTGGCTCCGTATCTCAACGGGTCGAAATTTTCCAACCAGCGACCGTCGTCATTCTTCGCCCAGAAGAACCCGGTTTCCTTGTTGAACAGGTTACGGTAGAACTGCGAACGTTTGATGAAGCGATCGTAATCATCGGTCATGCCCAGCTTCTTGGCGAGTTGCGCTACACACCAGTCGTTGTATGCCATCTCCAGGGTGAGGGATACCGACTGTGTTTGCCAGTTCTCGGGCATGTATTTAAATTGTTCCCAAACATCGAAGGGGGAGTTGGGGTGGGAGCGAAGAGAAGATTTCTTCACGGCTTCATAAGCCTTGTCTACCTGTATATTCTTGATGTCTTTGAAGATTGCATCTACTATTACAGGAATAGAGTGATTGCCGATCATGCAATAATTCTCCTGTCCCCACAACTGCCAGATAGGCAAATATCCATAATCATCGTATTGGCGGAGGAGGCTGTTCACGAAATCTGTGGAACGCTCCTGTTGCAAAATGGTGTACAACGGATGAGTACCCCGGAACGAGTCCCACAACGAGAACGTAGAATAATGCGTTTCGCCTTTCTTCATTCGTTTGGTACTGTAGTCGATGGTCTGGTATTCACCGTTTCTGTCTGAGAACGTATTCGGTTGGATGAATGCGTGATAAAGAGCGGTATAGAAGATGGTTTTCTGTTCCGGAGTGCCGTCGATGGTGATCTTCGACAGTTCCTTTTCCCATTCATTGTCTGTTTGTGTACACACGGCATCGAAATCCATGGATGGGTTCTCGACCATGTTATAGGTGGCATTCTCCACGCTTACGGGGGAGAGGGCTACTTTGACCACCAACGGTTCTTTGCTTTCGTCGAAGCTTAACAACGCTTTCAGATTGGAACCGTTTACCACTTCTCCGGCTCTGTACACGTGATTGTCCGACATGAGGTAAGCTTCCTTGATGGGGCGCGATAGTTTGGCGTAGAAATATACTTTGCGAAGCTTGGCCCAGCCCGAGATTACTCTGTAGCCGGAGAGCGTATATTTATCGACTATCTTGATCTGTGCGTTGGAGATTCGAGTGTTCCAGGAGTTTTTGTCTCTGGAATGATTGACATCGAACACCAAATTATTCGGTTTTCCTGCCGGGTACGTATAGCGGTGCATTCCGGTGCGTGTGGTGGCGGTCAACTCTACGTTAATGTCCGACTCATCCAACCGTACCTGGTAGTATCCGGCTTTAGCACTTTCGTTCTTGTGTGAGAAAGGAGAACTGAAATCGTAGGTGCCGCTCAATGCGTCCAGACTTCTCGTAACCGGCATGAGCATAATATCAAAAAAATCAGCAACACCCGTTCCACTCAGGTGGGTATGACTGAATCCGTATATCTTGTTCATGTTATGGTCGTATCCGGAAGGTTCTCCCCATTCAGGATTTTCTTTTGTGTCCGGACTTAATTGTATAAATCCGAAAGGAGCGGTTGCTCCGGGGTAGGTATTACCCGAGAGGCTGTTCTCTACGGCGCCCGTTCCGATGAACGGATCGACATGAGGAGTGACTTTCTCCCCGTTTTGGGCTAAGGCTTTGGACGAGAAGAGCAGTGTAAGGCTGCAACCGGCCAGGATTGTGATCTTTTTAATCATTCGTTTATTGGTTTTTTCTAAGTGGTATTATGAAGTAATATGTTCTTATCTATTCTTTGCGTTGAACGGAGTGAAGAATCTGTACTGTTTTTGTTGCAGATTCCTCACCCCGCCAATTGGTTGAGAAGAGAACAGTTTCCGTTTTTATTGGTTACTGTACAATCTTACATAGTTGAACACTACATTTCTACATATTTCGTGAAAGGTAACTACCCACCCGATAGTAACTGTTGTCGTTTCAGTAAGCTCGAACATAGGCAATATCTTTTCCTTACCTCTATCAGTCTCGTGATTGATCGAGGCAAATGAGAGGGCTTGATCCATGTTCTCATTATTTGGCAAAGAGTTTCCTAAAGCTATGGCGAAGTTAACGGTCTGCTGGTCGTTGGCACCTCCTTGTACAAACACTCGCATTTGGTATTTACCTTTTGGCAGAGTGATTGTTTGATAGAGTTTTCCATTACTGAGACGAGGACCTGCTCCCCATTGGTATGTTTCGAACTGAATGGTACCACCGTTCATATCTGTATAGAAACCTTTTCCGATTGCATTCAACTCAGAATCACTTTGTGAGCAACTCCAATCATAAAGTGTTCCCCAACGCCCTTCCAGAATGTTGCCTTGGAATGGGAAACCAGCGTTCTTGATGTAAAGGCTGGTCACATCTGATTTAAATATCGGAGGTAGCATAGTGGTTACATAATCTGTTGTGAATATATCCAATGTGGTGTCATCGGCTTTATATTCTGTGTTGTATCGCAACACTCCATCAGATTTGTAATCAATCAGCTCTGTGACGGTTTCATTAACCGGAACATAGATGGACTTAAAAGTTCCATTGGATTGTTCATACTCCAGGTTACAACCTATTAAGCCGTCACCTCTAGAAATGTTCCAATTGATTTTCGTCTTCCATTTTGACTGGTCATCCACAAATACTCCGAGGTCGAAGCTGCGTATGATCCGGTTTTTAAGAGTTTCCTGATATTGCTCGCCGTATGCGTATGCAGATACTTCGGTAGGAATGGATTGGTTACCTTTAGGGTCATAAGTGACGACATAGAAATCGTATTGACCTTCCGCCAAGTCTGTCAGTATGAACTCAAATGTTTCACCGGCATTTTGGCGAACAACAGGAAACTCCTGTGATTCGGGTGCCAATGTGTTGGGATTGCGATAATTGATAACGCACTTTATCTGATTCACACCGTACATCATCTTTCCCTCTACTTTGATTCTGTTTTTTCCGGAAAAGGCCTTCAGTGAATCGAGCTTTCCGACATAGACGGTTTCCCCCTCATCCAAGTAGGGTTGAATGCTATCCAACATGCCACTACATGAATAGGAAAGGCATAATGTGCAGGCTATTATGAATAAATGTATTTTTTTCATTTTGTAGTCTTTTTAAGGGTTTAATTTAACGGAGTTCCATAGAACCAAAGTTGTTGGAAAACGACCAATCCTGAGCCAGTATGGGTCGATTTGACATTGAAGCGAATGTATCTTACTTCAGGAGCATCCATCGGAAAATCAAATTCTTCTCCTCTTCTTGCATGCGCAATGTCTTCTTCCGAATTGGAACCTACCAACCATCCTGAAGGTTTGATGCTTTCGCAATCCATTAGTTTGATCCAGCCATCCCAACTTCCTGATTGGTCAGGCAGGTCGGCCCGTCCCCAAACTTCCCATTCTTTCATGGAGCCGTTGTCGTATAGATAAGCACCGCTTTGCATCAGACGTTGCCAATACGTATAGCGGCTGATACGGGCTAATTGTCCCATGTCGAATGTGAATCTAACAGGAAATTCTTCAGGGTTAAAGTCGTTTCCGTGAGCTAAATTCATTTCATCCCAACGATTATTGCCATTGAAAGCATTAGCCAATCCCCATCCCCAGCTGTCTATAAAGGACATATCTCCAGGAAGAGGGAATGCTTTGAACTTGGTCAGATCCAACTTCTCTTCATACAACGGAGTAATGATTGTACTATAGACTTCGGACTTGTTTTCCCACTTATCTCGGACCTGTACTCTGAACTCTCGCTCAACCGCATCAAAACCACGCAGTGCGTATTTGACTTTATTTACTGAGGTGTACTCCGTTTTTGCTAAATACCACTTGCCATCGGGGTCTTGAGTGGATATGTCAATATAAAGCATATTATTATTGGGGTTGACTGTATTAATGACCAACCCACCAAAAGTGGCACTTGATTCCATCTCTTCGATGGCGGTAACACAAGCGGCAGTCCCAGGTATAACATCGAGAGTGATCGATTGTCCTTCGTTTTCCATTCTGTCTACAGCTGTAATCACAAGAGATTTGGTATTTGTATTACCGAAACCCTCAATGAGTAATTCGTCTGAATACAAAGAAGCGCGAGCTTCCATCTTATTACCTGTATCTAGAGTGTATTTAGCCTTTATATACAACAAATCCTCGTCGGTGGGAGCAATAAATTTAATTTTTACTCCTCCCGGAATCTTCTCATAAGAATCAATTTTTACGATACCGGGAGCTTTCCCGTCATTCTCCCCATAAGGCTTGTGCATTTCAATATCGCCACCGCAACTGCTAAGCAGAAGGAACGGGCACATTACCAATATGTAATAAACTATTTTTTTCATGCTTTTTCGAGTTTTAAGATTACCAACCATACGTTTGAATCAGTTTGTCGTCTATTCGCAGATCATCCAGTTTGATAGGCCACAAATAGTTCTTAGTGGTGAATGCTGCTGGCTTATAAAGAATAGTTACAGTGTAATATTCTGCTTCTGTTTTACCTTGCACATTCCATCCTCTTACCGGATTGCTTAGTTCGCGACCGGCATCCATCCATCTTCTGAGGTCATGATACTGCTGTCCTTCCAGTGCTAATTCTATCTGGCGTTCTTGCTTGATGATTTCACGCAATCCTGATTTAGACAAAGGTTTGGTTGGATCATTGCTGTATTTATTCCATGCAACTCTCACATCGCCTATATCCTCTGTCTGACCGAACAAACCTTCCTTCAAACCTGAGCGTTCGCGAATACGTTTCAGGTAGTCGTAGATGTCTAGATTGATATCATTGTCTCCTTCGGCAGATTCGTTTAATGCTTCTGCATACATCAAGTACAAATCAGCCAAACGTATGATAGGGAAAGGATATTCATAAATAACTTGAGATGATTGTGTTATTTCATTGCGATAATATACCACTTTCTTTGCAAAGTACCCTGTGCCGGAGTAGAGGAAATTCCATTTGTTTCCGGAGTTTTTTCCGTTCTTGGCATCCACATAGTTCAAGTCGTCAAGATTATTAATATCTTTTCCGTTTCCAAACCAGGTAGAACCATCAAAGCCGAGTGAACCGTAGAAACGGGGTTCTCTATTGAAGTTCAGTATGGCTGTAGTCCATCCGCTCTTCATGTTGTATTTGTCGGTACTGGTTACTTGCTGAGTGCTATAACGATTGTTATAATATCCTTTATTCTGCCATTCAGTGTCTTCGTCGATAGGAACTCCGTTCTTAGAATAAAAGCGTTCAGCCGTTTCCAATGTCGGTGCATATACTCCGGCAGCGTACGACTGTAAAAGAGAACCTGGCATAGTTTTGCTGTCTTGTTTCAGAGTAGGGAGTACACACGCCATGGACATATTTTGTAACGCACGGGTGCCTTGTTTCCCGACACTCCATATCAATTCGGCGTTGAAGCGTTCAGTTACTGCCTGGCGAACATTCATACCATAATGAATCTCATCTGGCATTGTATACTTCGCATCCATGCTAAAATCATATAGTTGATGCCCATTCGCTTCGGCAGAAGCAATGGCTTCTTCACAAGCTGTGGCAGCAGCTATCCATTTGTCTCTGCTATATGTTTGATTAATGAGATGTTTCCCTTCCTTGTTCCTGAAATTGGCGTATGCCTTATTACCATTGAACAGTGGACTTGCTGCCCATACTAATATTTTAGCTTTGAGGGCAAGCGCAGCCGGCTGTGTCAAACGTCCCATCTCAGTAGCTGGATTGGTAATTTGTGGTGGAAGGTTCTTGTAAGAATTATCGATGAGGTTCACCATATACTCTACGATTTCCTCTACCGGTACTCGGGTTACCTTAACATCTTCCTGCGCAGCCGAAACCGGTACGTAGGTATCTGTAATAGGAATAGGGCCATAGAGGTGAAACAGGAAGAAGTGGTAATATGCTTTCAAAACATTGACTTCTGCCAACCATCTTCTGCGTTCTTGAATTTGTAAATCAGAGATCCGATCAAGATCACTTGTGTATTCCAGGAAAATGTTACATTCTCGGATGGCGCGGAACATGGGTTTGGCGCCGTTTTCTCCATCCCAATAGTCAGTGAGAGGATTGGTGATGTTTTGTAAACCTCTGGCGATACCGAACGAGGTTTTGTTGGAGAAGAATCTGTCTTCGTGGGTGTAGAACCATGTTTCGTGTCCACTTGACAAGCCGGGGTTATCCCAAATATTTCCGTACTCTGGAACGAAGGAATAGCAGTTGGCCAGGTATCTTTCGGCCGTATTTCGATTGTTAAATACAATATCCAGTGTAGCTAAGTTGTCAGGAACAATGTCCAGATAGTCTGAACATGCTCCTAGCACTAGCGTACATATTGCGATGATATTTTTAGTAACTCTTTTCATAACGTGCTTTTCTTAGAAGTTAATATTAAGACCAATATTATAGATTCGCTGAATGGGGTATCCCAATCCATTGTCTCCCATTTCAGAATCCCACAAGTTGAACTTGCTAAATGAAAGCAGGTCATTGCCTGTGACGTAGAAACGGGCCGTCTCAAGTCCCAATTTTCTGGTTAGTTTCTTTGGAAGGGTGTATCCCATTTCAACCGTTTTCAGGCGTAGGAACGATCCATCATGCATCCACCAGGTACTTAATTCATTGTTGTTCTTGATGTAGGTCGGAGACAGACGAGGCCAAAATGCATACATGTCTCGGTTGTCTTCGGACCAGTGACTATCGGCGATAATGGCAAGACAGTTTTGAATTTCGTTTGAGTTCTCACCGGTGAAAGGTGCAATTTTCTTGGGATTGAGGAAGAACGATACTCTTGCATTTCCTTGAAAGAAGACGGAAAGATCGAATCCCTTGTATCCGGTTGAGAAGCCAAAGCCGTAGGTGATTTCCGGTTGGTTGGGATAACCTAAGAATACCTTGTCATCAGAAGTGATTTTACCATCTTTGTTGATATCCTTGTACTTAATGTCTCCCGCTTGAACTCCACCTAAATCCGTCTGCGAAGGTGAGTTGGCAATGTCGTTATCGTCTATGAAGAGGCGTTCGGCTATATAACCGAAATTGAAAGCCAATGGTTGCCCGATTCTGCTTTGGTAGCCCAGCCCGTAACTAGCAAAATCTCTTTCTTCATATTTTTCAAATTTACCTCTGGCAAACGTAAAATTACCCATGGCTCTAGCCCAAAAATCTTTGTGATGGATATAGGAATATGTGGCTGACAAATCCACCCCTCGGGAAGAGGCTTCTCCGAGATTGGCATTTGCTCCTGCGGATAAACCCATGGAGGAAGGAAGGAGTGCACGCCCCTGGAAGATTTGCGTACGATACTCGTAAAACAAATCGGCCTGAATCTCTAAAGCGTTGTTGAACATACCCAGTTCGACACCAATATTGGTCTTTTTGGATTTTTCCCAAGTGATATCCAGGTTTGGATAGCGAGAGTTAGAAATACCGCTGATACGTCTATTGTACTCGGTACCAAAGTCTTGTCCACGGTCATTGTCGTTTATGTTTACATCAGATAAGTAGAAGAATCGATCCTCTTCACTACCAATGGCATCGTTACCTACCAGACCGTATGTGAGTTTGAATTTAAGTTTGTCGATCGTATTACTTAATGGTTTCCAGAAAGGCTCGTTGGAGATGATGTATCCGACTCCAATGGAGGGGAAAAAGCCATAACGTTCGTGAGCAGCAAAGCGTTCAGAACCATTGTAACCAAAGTTGAATTCTGTGAAATATTTATTATCGAGTGCATAAGTAAAACGACCGGAAAGACCCTGGTTTCTGTGTGCTAATGACTTCTGCAAACTGCTGGCGCTAGTTACTTTCTTTTCTTGTCTCATGAATACCAACATTCCGCTAACTGCATGTCTGTCGAAAGTGCGGTTATAACTCATCGATGCTTCCAGATAGTTGGTTGATTCGATATTCTTGCCTCCTTCACTGTAAGATAGAGCTTCTTCACCTCCTGTTGGTGTTGACAATGTATAAGTATCTGTCGCTCTGTCATATGCCGAAACCTCATAATAATAAGGTTTGGTGGATCGCGAAACTTCTCCGTAAGAGGTACGCGTGGTATTTACCAAAACGCGGGCATCCAATCCTTTGAAAATAAAATCAAGTTTTTGTTTTAACTCAGCTTGTGCAACAACCAATGTGTAGTTCGATTCTTTATAACCACATACCATGTCTGCATAAGGATTGATATACTTTTCTTCCAAATTTCCAAAAAGCACATGGGTTGCTCTGGCATATTCTCCGGTAGCAGGAAAAGCTTTAGGGTATGCCACCGGACTGGTTTTCATTACTTTGTTGTAAAGTGACTCTCCACCATCTCTTGGACCTGTATAATCATCGAAGTTACCATTTACACGAATGATAAATTCGGTAGATTTGCTGAGATCCATATTGATATTCGAACGAACAGAATATCTTCTATAGTCGATGTTGGAGTTATAGTTATTGAGCTTTTCGTTTTTAATCGCACCACCATCTTTAGTGTAAGATGCTGCAACGTAGTAACGTACAGCTGTACCACCTCCCGACAAGCTCATGTTGGCTCGTGTGGAGAGAGAATAATCGTTGAACAGCTCCTTGTACCAGTCAACTGCAGGATATACATAAGGATTAGTACCAGCTATCGTGTTTTCTATTTTTTCTTGGCTGTACATTAGATCTTCATTTCTACCTTTTGCCGGATCAACACGTGTGTTCACCGCTTCATTGTTCAGTTTCATATACGTGATGGGATCAGTAAGTTTCACCATTCTCCTGGGTGTGGAAACTGCTTGTTCTACACGTGCAGATACTTTGGGACGACCTCTTTGGCCTTGTTTGGTAGTAACAAGAATCACACCGTTTGCCCCGCGGGCACCGTACAAAGCGGTAGCCGTTGCATCTTTCATAATAGAGAATTGGGCAATATCGTCCACATTCAGGCGGGCGAGGTCATTGGTGGTCAATTCAATATTATCAATAAGGATAAGTGGATCTTTCTTGTAACCAAATGTGGTCACACCACGAACGAAGAACTCGGCGTTGTCTTTTCCCGGTTCGCCGCTTCGTTGGTAAGCGATCAATCCGGACATTCTACCTGCGAGCGCGGTGGTAAGGTTACTACTAGGTACTTTTAAATCCTGGGGATTGATTGTGGTAACAGCACTGATTACACTTTCTTTTCTCTGTTTGGCGAAAGCTACCACCGTAACCTCGTCGAACTCGTTTACAGCCGGCTTCATTTTAATCACGTAATGATTCTGACTGCCTACTTTAACTTCTTGTGGTTCCATTCCCAGAAAGGAAACCATGAGGACTTGTCCAACTGATGCCTTGATGGAGAAATTTCCATCGATATCTGCAATCACACCTCCCGGGATACCTTTGACTTGTACAGTTGCTCCTACCATAGGATCGTCTGCATCTCCCGTAATAACACCTGTTACTTGCTTACTCTGTGCCCAAACGTTCGCACTGCACAATAGGCATACGAACAGCATCAGGAAGCCCGGCTTAAAGAATGAATAAAATTTTTCTTTCATACTTTTCACGATTAGTTCTAAAATTAATAATTGGCTTTCAAGGGGAACTGGAATCTGCTTACTCGGATCATCTTAATAGATCTCCCCTTTAGATAATGGGTAAGCTAATTTCATCCTGTTCGGGTACTGGCTCTCTTTCTCATAATCTGTTTTTTGGAGTTGGAAATATTTGAGATTCTTTATTTATTCTTATTTATATAGGAAGTGACTGGAGTCATATCGCTCGCCCATGGTATTATAATAGGCGGTGCAAAATTGCCGGGGAGACGGAGATATCAATTTGTTTTTCATGGTATGAGAAAATTATAGTATTTCTTTGAATTGTGTTACAAAGTTATTTCTATTCCGATATACGTTGAGTATGTGTTTCCGCCAATAATTAGAACGAATGGGTCAATTTTGCGATTTTTTGGGCAGAACAAGATGCTTGTGAATCATTTGAGCTAAAAAATGACGCATTTGTTCAACTTCCCGAAGCTGATATACGCGTGTTTGGGAAGCTTTATATATGTATTAAAAGATGTTCTATGGAACTAAGTCGGAGAGTAGATATGAAATGAAAATCCTCTCCGAATTCCCGATGGATAGGGCACTCGGAGAGGATTTAAGTGGAAAGGATTGTATATTCTCAGTGTAAGAGTTATTGTGCGATACTTTTTAACCAGGCAATCTCTTCTGCCCACAGGTTTTCATCCGGAGTTTCCAGAATCAGCGGTATGTTGTCAAAACGTGGATCTTTCATTAGTTTCTCAAAGAAAGCATTGCCGATACATCCTTTTCCAATGCTGTCGTGCCTGTCTACGCGGGAACCTTTTTCTTTTTTGGAGTCGTTGAGATGCATAGCACGTAGGTATCCGAAACCAACTTCCGATGCAAAAGTATCGAATACTTTTTCATAGTCTGTCAGGAAATCATACCCTGCTGTGAACGTGTGGCAAGTATCCAGACAAACCCCGACACGGCTTTTATCTTCTACCCGGTCGATGATGTATTTCAGATGCCAGAACTCATTGCCGACATTGCTTCCTTGTCCGGCGGTATTTTCGATAACGGCCGTTACTCCTTGTGTGCGATCCAGTACCCAGTTGATACTCTCAGCGATCCGGTCGAGACATGCTTCCAATGGAATTTGTCCCAGATGGCTTCCCGGATGGAAATTGAGTAATGTCAAACCCAATTGTTCGCAACGTTGCATCTCGTCCAGAAATGCTGTACGACTTTTAATGAGTCCTTCTTCTTCCGGATGTCCCAGATTTATCAGGTAACTGTCATGCGGTAATATGAATTCCGGAGCAAACCCATACCTGGTGCAATTCTCTTTGAAGAGCCGAATGTTATCATCGGTCAGTGGCTTGCTTATCCATTGACGTTGGTTCTTTGTAAACAAGGCAAAAGCTGTTGCCCCAATCTCGTGTGCATGTATCGGAGCCATTTCCACACCTCCGGAGGCTGAAACATGTGCCCCTATCTTTTTACTTTCGGTTGTCATAATTGTTCTCTATATTTATATATGTATATGAACGGTAAAGATAATGGTTTAGTTTGGAAAAATATGTAAGATAACTTTCAGGCAACTAAAAAGGGACTGATTGCTTGAAAATAACGATCAAAAGATAAGAAATAAATCTTTTTAATGTATCTTTGCCATTATCGTCAATAGATCATACTTCATAGATAAAATACGAATGGAATTTATAGTCACTTTTGTTGCCGTATTGCTCGTTTGCGGCATTCGTGCAACCCTCTGTTTTTGCCATGATTTCCGGCAGGGTATCTTGTGGAATAAGGATTTTGTTACGCTGAATACATATATTCATAACTGATCAGGCCATGAAAATTAATAGACTCTCTCAATCTTTTTCAGCTCGTTTGAGCCTTCGTATTTTATTGATTACGGCTGCTTTGTTTTTGGTTGCATTTTCAGTATCCACCTATTTTTCCAGAAAGTTGGTTAAGGAAGAGGCAGAAAAGAATGCTGTCAGTGTATTGTCGAACTCCATTCTCCGCATAGACAAGGTGCTGGAATCCGTGGAAGTAGCGGTGAATAATACCGGATGGTTGGTAAGCTCTTTGTTACAATATCCTGACTCTATGTATGGTATAAGCCGTAAACTGTTGGAGAACAATCCCATCATTGTAGGTAGCGCTGTGGCTTTTGAACCTTCGTACTTTCCGGAACGCGGACGTTTCTATTCTCCTTATAATTTCAGACAAGGCGATTCCATTAAGAGTATCCAGTTGGGTACCGATGATTATGATTACCATTATATGGACTGGTACCAGATTCCCAAATCATTGGGTCACTCCTGTTGGAGCGAACCCTATTTTGACGACGGAGGAGGTGAGATGATTATGTCTACGTTCTCCAAACCGTTGTACGACTCTCAGGGAAAGATGTTTGCCGTACTTACCGCCGATATCTCATTGGAGTGGCTGACCCGGATTGTGGATGGTGTGAAACCTTATGAACACTCCTACAATTTTATGGTGAACAAGAAAGGAACCTACATCGTACACCATGATCCGAAACGAATCCTGGCAGAAACGATCTTTAGTATAGCTGAGACTATGCCCGATACCACGGTGCGCTATATCGGTGAGCAGATGGTGGCCGGAGAGCGGGGAATGGCTATCTTCCAAAACGATGACACCTTGTCTTATGCATTCTATGCTCCTATTGAGAGCACAGGGTGGTCGGTGGGAGTGGTCTGCTCGCGTGATGACATTTTTGCCGCTGTCGATGAGATTGGGCAGATTGTTGCGCTGGTTGTTGCCATTGGACTCATATTGCTATTGTGGTTTTGTATTCGCACCATCCGTACCATCACGCGTCCGCTGACGGATTTTGCTGCTTCGGCAGTGAGCATCGCCGGGGGAAATTTCCACACCAAGCTTCCGGATATCAAGAGCAGGGACGAGATGTGGAAACTCCATCAATCGTTTGACTTCATGCAGCACTCGCTAACAAAGTATATTGATGAACTGCAACTGACGACATCGAACAAAGAACGCATAGAAAGCGAACTCCGCATTGCCAATGAAATACAGATGGGAATGATTCCCAAAATCTTTCCACCTTTCCCCGAACGGAAAGATGTCGATCTATATGCCGTATTGGTTCCGGCCAAGGAAGTGGGGGGCGACCTCTATGATTTCTTCATAGATCAGGGTAAATTGTATGTGGCTATCGGTGATGTGTCGGGCAAAGGTGTGCCCGCCTCGCTGTTGATGGCTGTTACCCGCAGCTTGTTCCGTAGCGTGGCTGTGCAGCTGGGAGAACCGAGGCTAATCATAGAGTCTATCAACAATTCGATTGGCGAGAGCAATGAATCGAATATGTTTGTCACATTGTTGGTGATGGTGCTCGACCTTTCTACCGGTCAGTTGCGCTATTGCAATGGGGGGCATAATCCGCCATTGATCATTTCCCCGGATGGAAAGATGGCTTTCCTGGAAATGTTCCCGAACCTGACTGTGGGTATCTTCCCCGGCTTTTCGTATAAAGAGCAGGAAACGGTTCTGGAGCGAGGCTCTACCTTGTTGGCATATACCGACGGGATAACCGAAGCCGAAAATACGGCAAAGGAGCTGTTCTCGGAACAAAGGCTGATGCAATGCATGGACGGACGCGGGCAGTACGGTCCCAAAGAAAACACCATGTTCGTATTGGAACAAGTGCAAACTCATGCCGGAGAGGCTGAACAAAGCGACGATCTGACCATTCTGACGATTAGTTATCATTCTTAATTTATAAAACATGGATAAAGTATTATTAATCAAAAATGAGATTAGTGAAATTTCCAGATTGGAAGGTTTCATTGAGGAAATAGGGGAGGAACTGGATTTGCCCTTGCCCCTTGTCATGAGCCTCAACCTGGTACTGGAAGAAGCAGTCTCAAACACCATTCTGTATGCCTACCCCAATAAGATGGGAGATGAAATATCGATCAGGGCAAAGAAAGAAGACGATGTGCTGATGTTTGTCATTACGGATGCGGGAGCGGAATTCGACCCGACTAGTGTCAAGGAGGCTGACGTGTCACTGGCACTGGAAGACCGTCCGATAGGAGGATTGGGAATCTACCTGATCAAAAAAATAATGAACGAGGTAGAGTACCAACGAGTAGAAGGTAACAATGTGTTTACGCTGAAAAAAATATTAAACAATTAAAATAAATAATATGATCGCGAATATTATTAAAAACGAGAACCAAGTAACAGTAATAATTGAAGGACGTTTAGATACAACCAATTCAAGTGAGTTTGATGCCCGGATGAGTGAAATATCTGCTGGGGATAATCCCGACATTGTCCTCAACTGTGGGCAACTTAGCTATGTGAGTAGTTCAGGTCTGAGAGCCTTTATCTCCTTGCAAAAAACGGTTATGGCCAAGAAAGGAAGTCTCGTTCTGAAAGAGGTACAGCCCAGTGTGAAAGAGGTGCTGGATATGACCGGCTTTTCGGCATTTCTGAGGATAGAATAAGAATATCTGATGATAGTATGAAGAAACACTATCAAATTATCATAGCATTGTGTTGTCTGCTTTGTATGGCTTGTTCAAATAAAGCAGACCAGCAACAGGAACAGGCACCGGGTAAAGAAAACACCTCGGGCTACCGGTCTATTGACGACCTGAGAGGGAAACGGGTGGCCGTATTGTTAGGGGGGACTCATGATAGCTATCTGACAAAGAACTATCCGGATATAACTGTACAGCGAATAGAAGCTCAGTCGGACATGCCGGTGGCGCTTCAATCCGGTCGGTGCGAGGCGATGTTTATTGATAACGCTTCCTATCATACTTTGAGTACAAACTATCCTGATCAGGTTATTCTCGTAGAAAGTGTGTTTGATGAAAGGCTGGGAATCGGTTTTAGTTATAAGAACCTGCCGTTACGCGATGCCTTTAATTCATTTCTCAAGGAACTGATAGATAACGGTACCTACGATGAGATATACAATCGTTGGGTAAAAAACTTATCGACAGCTACCATGCCGGAAATCAATGTGCCGACAACGGGCAAGCCTATCCGGTCGGGAATCAGTGGGACGAATGCTCCTTTTGATATTGTAAAGAATGAGAAAGAAGCTGGTTTCGAGGTGGAACTTCTGATGCGCTTTGCCGAGAAAATGCAACGCCCTATTCAATTTCAGAAAATGAACTTTGGAGGATTGATTACCGCTTTGTCGGCAGGTAAAGTCGATGTTATTTCCGGTGGCATGACCATTACCGAGGAACGTGTCAAGACGGTTGCTTTCTCTGATTCGCACTTCCTGAGTAAGTCGACTCTGGTCGTACTGAAAAAGGATCTGGCGGGTGCAACGATTGAAAACAAGGATGAGGTCGTTACGGAAGCATGGTATGTGCGTTTGAAAGATAGTTTCTATAACAATCTGGTTGCAGAGAAACGTTACATGCTGATCATAGACGGATTGGGGATTACGATTCTGATTTCCGTTATGGCGGCTATTCTGGGGACCTTATTGGGGGCATTTGTTTGCTTTTTGCGCATGAGCCGCAACAAGGCTCTCAACGGAGTGGGACGTTTATATATTAACCTGATGCGGGGATTGCCCGTACTGGTATTGCTCATGCTGATGTATTATGTCGTATTTGCTACGTGGAATATAAATGCCGCGATGGTTGCCATCATCACTTTCGCCATGAACTTTGCCGGTTACGTAAGCGAAATGTTTCGTGCGTCGATCGAAGGGGTGGACAGGGGACAGAATGAGGCGGGAATTGCTTTGGGATTTACCAAGGTACAATCATTCCTGCATGTTGTCATGCCGCAAGCCATCAAGAGTGTGCTTCCTATTTATAAGGGCGAACTGATTTCTTTGGTGAAGATGACCTCCGTAGTAGGGTATATTGCTGTGGAAGATCTGACCAAGGCTTCGGATATCATCCGTTCGCGCACATTTGATGCTTTCTTCCCACTCATTATGGTGGCTGTTATCTATTTTGCATTGGCATGGTTGTTTGGAGCTGTGCTCGATTACTATAATTACAAAAAAATATCAAGAAAATGATACGTGTAGAACATCTTCAAAAGAACTATGGAGAATTGCAGGTACTGAAAGATGTCAATACTTGCATTCATGATGGAGAAATAATTTCTATTATCGGACCTTCGGGGACAGGTAAAAGTACCTTCTTGCGCTGTCTGAATCTGCTTGACAAGCCCTCGGGAGGTGCTATTTATATTAACGATGTCAATTTGTTATCGCCCGATACCAACGTGGCATTGCTGCGGCAGAAAATGGGAATGGTGTTTCAGTCATTCAATCTGTTCAACCATCTTTCTGTTCTTGAGAACGTGTGCATCGGTCCGGTGAAACTACTCAAGAAAAGCAAGGAGGAGGCCGAACAGCGAGGCGTCGAGTTGCTTAAGATGGTAGGCCTTGCCGAGAAGGCGCATGCTTATCCGGATCAACTGTCGGGTGGGCAGAAGCAGCGTATCGCCATCGCTCGCTGCTTATCCATGGAACCGGAGATTATTCTGTTCGACGAACCGACTTCCGCGCTCGATCCTACCATGGTGAGCGAGGTGCTGGCTGTAATCCGTAATCTGGCCAAGAAAGGTATGACTATGGCCATCGTTACCCATGAAATGGGTTTCGCCCGTGATGTAAGCAGCCGGGTATTCTACATGGACGAAGGAGTGATCTACGAGGAAGGAACCCCCGAAGAGATATTCGAACATCCCAAGAAAGAGAAAACACGGGCCTTTATCAATCGCATCCGTGACTTTGAATATGTGATCCACGGAGTGGACTATGACTTGTATGAGTTGAATGCGGAACTGATGGCTTTCTGTGGCAAGCATTTCCAACCTTTCAAAGTGCAACATAATCTGCAATTGCTTACGGAAGAGTTGTTGCAGGTAGTACCATTGTCCAAGGGCGCTCAGCTGACTTTTAGCTATTCGGAGAAAACCAGTGAACTGATGATAGAGTTGTTTTTGCCGGGGCTGACCGAACTTGTTTTGGGAGCCGAGGGAGAGAAGGAACCGGATATGATCAGTATGTCAATCATTAACGGATTAAGCAAACAGGTCGACGAGAAGTTGGAAACCAATGGAGTGCGGATTCGGTTGGAACTCAAATAAGAATTTGCAGAAAACCCAGAGTGGTCGTCAGATACAAAAAAGCAATGCCGGATAATTCAAGAGTTATCCGGCATTGTTGTTATAGCATTAATTGTCGACTGTCAATTAAACGAGGTCTCCTATCTTTTCCAGGTTGTTTTCAATGTCTTCATTGGTCAATGTGTAGTTCACCAAATCACCCGACAGATACTTGTCATACGATACCATATCCAGCAAACCGTGTCCGGACAGGTTGAACAGGATTACTTTCTCTTCGCCTGTTTCTTTGCATTTCTTGGCCTCGTTGATGGCGGCGGCAATGGCGTGGCACGATTCCGGAGCCGGAACAATACCTTCGGCTTGGGCAAAGATCATACCTGCTTCGAATGATTCCAATTGGCGGATGTCCACCGCTTCCATCAAACCGTCCTTCAGCAGTTGAGAAACGATAACGCCGGCACCATGATAACGCAAACCACCTGCATGGATATTGGCCGGAGAGAAGTTGTGCCCCAATGTGTACATGGGCAACAGCGGAGTATAACCGGCTTCGTCGCCGAAGTCATACTGAAACTTACCACGAGTCAGCTTCGGGCAAGAAGCCGGTTCGGCGGCAATAAAACGTGTTTTCTTTCCTTCCAGGATGGTGTGGCGCATGAACGGGAAGCTAATACCTCCGAAGTTCGATCCGCCGCCAAAGCAGCCGATCACGATGTCGGGGTATTCGCCTGCCATCTCCATTTGCTTTTCAGCCTCCAAACCGATAATAGTTTGGTGCAAAGTAACGTGGCTCAATACAGAACCCAGTGTATATTTACATCCCGGAGTATTCTGCGCCAGTTCGATGGCTTCCGAAATTGCGGTTCCGAGTGATCCCTGGTAGTTAGGATGAGCTGTGAGGATATCCTTACCGGCACGGGTAGACATGGAAGGAGAAGGTGTTACCTGGGCGCCAAACGT
Organism: Bacteroides sp.; assembly: GCA_031554635.1. Lineage (GTDB taxonomy): Bacteria > Bacteroidota > Bacteroidia > Bacteroidales > Bacteroidaceae > Bacteroides. Next base: position 2,699 of record JAVBVD010000030.1, on the reverse strand, counting down.
CTGCATGATGCTGCGACGGTAAGGCTTCTGTTCATAACTGATCTTTACCTGGTACACAGCTGCTTCGAGGCCGAATACTTTGGCTGCGTATGACAGGGCGGCTCCCCATTGACCGGCGCCGGTTTCAGTGGTTACATTCGTAACTCCTTCTTTCTTGCAGTAATAAGCCTGCGCCAGGGCCGAGTTCAACTTATGCGAACCGATGGGGCTTACACTTTCATTCTTGAAATAGATGTGAGCCGGTGTACCCAACGCTTCTTCGAGTCCGTATGCCCGCACCAGCGGCGTGCTGCGGTAGTATTTGTACATCTCGCGTACTTCTTCGGGTATCTCTACCCACTGATCGGTCTGGTTCAATTCTTGCCGGCAAAGCTCTTCGGCAAAGATAGGAAACAAGTCTTCCGGCTTAAGCGGTTGCTTGGTGCCCGGATGCAACGGCGGCATCGGTTTGTTTACCATATCAGCCTGTATATTGTACCAATAGTATGGAATTTCTTCTTCAGGTAGTATGTACCTTTTCTTTCTGTTGCTCATATTATAACGTGTTTATATCTTTTAGCTGCCAAAATTACGGAATATTTTTAATATTGGCATTAAAATGCAAGAAAGAATAGGGAATGTTTCTAAAAAGGTAGGTGTAAGTACAAAAAAAATATGCAATAGTTGTTCGCTATTGCATACCTTCTTATCGTTTCGAGTTGATTTTGTTAGAAAATCAGTGAGATGCCCCAATAAATAACTGCTGCCAATACTGCGCTGACCGGAATAGTCAGGATCCAGGCCCAAAGCAGGTTGATAGTTACCCCCCAACGTACGGCCGATAAACGTTTGACAGCTCCTACCCCCATGATCGATCCGGTGATGGTGTGCGTGGTACTGACGGGCACTTTCCATATTTCGGTGAGGAATAAGGTGATTGCTCCTGCCGTCTGGGCACAAAAACCTTCCAGGGAAGTAATCTTGGTAATCTTGGAACCCATGGTTTTCATGATTTTCCATCCTCCACTCATCGTACCAACAGCAATGGCGGTGAAACAAGTCAATGGAATCCAGTCGTGAATGTCACTCATGCTAGACATCTGCATCCAATGTGGCAGATTTTCCACTCCGTTATTGGTAGCGGCAATCAATGCGGCTGCAATGATACCCATTACCTTCTGGGAGTCGTTCAGTCCGTGACCGATGCTGAGACCGGCGGAAGAAACCAATTGTAATCGTTTGAACCACTTCTCGGCTGTCGAAGGTCGGACCTTTTTCATGGCGTGCATGGTAATTACGGTAATTATATTACCTACCAGTAGCCCGATAAGCGGAGCCAATATAATAAAAGAAGCAATCAATATGATTGTGCTGGAATGAATAGCCGAAAAACCGGATGCCGCGATGGCTGCTCCTGAGAATCCCCCGATCAGGGTATGGGAAGAAGAGGAAGGAATCCCGAACCACCAGGTTAGTAGGTTCCAGATGATGGCCGCGATGAGGCCGGCAACAATTACGAGAGAGGGATTTGCTATGTAATCCATGATTACAGTTTTGGAAACCGTATCAGCAATCCCGAAACCTCCAATAATATATTTTGCAATAAAATAAGCAACGAAGTTAAAGAATGCCGCCCAAATTACAGCTTGTACCGGGGTTAGTACACGAGTAGAAACAACTGTAGCTATCGAGTTGGCTGCGTCATGAAAACCATTGATATAGTCGAAAACGAGCGCCAGCACGATAATCGTAATGAGTAGTGTCATCTATTATCGAATTATGCGTATTTTACTATAATGGTTTTAATGACTTTACCTACCAGTTCGGCGGCATCCGTCGTCTTTTCAAGTTCGTACATGATCTCTTTCTGCTTGATCACTTCGACGCCATCCGTCTCGTGCTCGAACAATCTGATGACAAACTGCTCGTATACATCATCGGCTTTGTTTTCAAGATCGTGCAACTGGGTACAGTATTTCTTGATGTTGACCGGAGTTTTTCTCAGCGTGTCGAGTTCGTTCATTGCCTGACCGATAATAACGGAACATTCTTTGATCAATTTAGCCAGTTCAACGCCTCCGTCGGGGATTAATTTGGGATTGTAGAGGGCGATGCGTTTGGCACAACTGTTGATACCATCGATAACATCGTCCAGACGTGTAGCCAGTGCGTGGATGTCTTCCCTGTCAAATGGAGTGATGAAAGTCGTGTTCAAATCATCAAATACCTGATGGGAGAGTTTGTCGCCAGCCCGTTCCTGATCCTTGATCTTTTTGTAGTCTTCTAATTGTACTGCATGGTTCCCACCATGCTTCATCATTTCAATTAGCAAGTCCGATGCAACGATCATTACATCAGATAACTGCTTCAATAAAGGAAAAAACTTCGGTTCTTTGGGGGTAAACCGATTAAAAAATGAATTATTCATACCTATTTATTCACTTAAGATGTTTTGCTTTTGAAATATGTTTTGCAAAAATATGCTATTCATATTACAGTTGTGTTACAAAAGTGGAAATTTTTTCCTTATATTTAGCATTTTAGCTGAGCTAATACACGAAGTGTTTGATATTATTAACCACTACTGACCGGGTAAAAAAATAAAAAGGGCTACTCCCGCTTTGCGGTTTCGCCCAAAGGTGTATTTTTGTTGTACCACCAACAAATTCACCCATGGGCAAAGATAGTCATAAAAATTTAGTCGGTCAGCCGGTATTCAA
>JAVBVD010000025.1:0-7616 GCA_031554635.1 Bacteroides sp. | reverse complement strand
CTAAAGTATCAACCTTTTCCGGTAAATAGACAATCTCGTCACAGTTTAATGATATATCTGTTTCAAATAGCCCATTGTAGTACCACACTTTCACAGATTTAATTGTGTTCCCATCTTTTTCTTGGCAAGAAGATGATAATAGTGCTAAAACTAAAAAAATCACATAGTTTTTCATTGTCTCTTTTTGTTAGATATTGGAGAAATAGTAATAATAGGAGTAACACCACTACTTGTCTTATGTCCTCGATAGCTGGAACTATAATTTTCTCTTCCTTTAGGAACCGGTTTGAGTTCTTTATTTGCTACTCCTGTATTATATTCAGACCCAGTTATAACTCTTTTTTCTTCCATAGTTTCAAAATGAGAATCGGGTGTTTTTATACCTTTACGGTGTTCCACTGTTTCAGTCTGCCAATGTACACCATGATCCGTTTCGTGTTCCAATAACGTTGCAGGAGACAGTGTTCCTAAAGGAGTTTCAAGGCCTCTTGTTGGATTCCAAAATACAGTTCCTTCTGTTCTCGGACCATTAAATGTGAGTCCAAAGTCATTTCCTTCATTACTTTTTTCAAGATTTAACGTGTATTTTGTTGATGTTGCAGCTGCTTGCAACTGCTCACCACCTCCATTATTTACATTATAATCGTAAGCGGTTATAAAATTAGATACAAATTCATTTTTAGGCGCTTGGGCTTGATTTGACCCATTGAATGTCCAAGCGTAAGTTTTTCCATTTTCTTCATATTTAATCTTAATATCCCTTCCGTCAGGGTCAATAAATCTTATTGGATTATTCAAACAATACGCATAGGGAGAAATCCAATAATACTTCTCACACAACGGGTCAATAGACATTGCCGAAGTTGAAACAGTGATCTCACTTTCAGCTTCTTCTTTAGCATACCCAACTACTTGATTTGTTTTTGTATCAAACAAGATTGAACCAATTTCAACAACATCCTTATTGTCATGGAATTCTTCAAACTCCCCTTTAGATGAAGTATAGGTACGCACCTTTTTAAAACCATATTTGGCAAAAGGATTTGATTCTGTTTGAGCGTGTAGCACTGCTATTACAGAAAAGAAAGTAACTGAAAGAAATAACCTCTTCATAATAAAATCGCTTTATTTTGTTATAAAAAAGATAAACCAGAAAAGCACGTCTGCAATTTATTATTATTTTTTTAGAGAACAAAACATTTTTGGCTTATTTTTTACATTTAGTGTAAAATAAATAAAATATTCATCCCAACAGACATCTTTTGAATCTCCAATCAGTAGCAATTACTTAAGTTTTTCCTCTATTATGACCGTCGATTCCAGTAGTAAGGAATCGACTGGTAAATACCTATGATTATCATGGATGACCACGTGTTTATAGTTTTGGACATTAATTACTACTACAACAACAGAAGACTCCAATTTAACACCATCATCTATATAGAGTTCGTTAAAAACAGCTTTAGAAATGGGATGTTTTAATCCTTCTAGGCGGTTAAGAAAAACATAGGTGTCATTAACCTTAAAATATTTAGTGTATTTAAACGGTTCTCCTGTACTAAATAATTTATCATATTTATCACCCGAACGAAAGAGATCAGGAGTTATTGTATAGACATGATATCCTTTATAATCGGGACATTGCTCCACGTCAAGAAAATAATTAAGAGTACGTTTTGAAATATCGACAGATTGTGTCTGAGTACGAGAAACCTCTTTGATAATATTCTCTTCTTGTACATCTGTGCAACTTGCAAAAATGACAAACAATAATAATATCCTCTTCATAAATTCTTTTTAGCGGTAACTACCCTTCACGTTATCTGCTTACTATATGGGCACTCTCTTCGCCTTACTTCTTCGGGCTAAGCTTAAATGTCGTCAGATTTCCTTTGTGGTCTGTGGGCCATATGCCACGGGGCACAAAGAACTTATCTTTGGAATCTTTGTCAATGATCTCTCCCCGCAATACCGTTTCGACAGGGCCTACCAATACGCTTTTTTGCAGAGCAAAGGCTGAATTCACCGGACGATAGTAGATAAAGTCTATTCTATCGCGCTCGTCGGCCTCGGGAGCCCATGCCAGTCTCTCCTCTGCCAGTTTATTGCCTGCGGGGAAAGTAAATCCGGGATAGCGTGCTGCGTTCGGATACTTCTCGCGGTAGGCATCTTTGAAGCCAGCCTGATAAAGCATGATCGAGCAATCCCAGTTGATAACGGCTCCGTGATGGTCGTACATATCCCGGGTGTCCGACTGCCAGTCCAGGTGAGACGGTTCATTGAAGTCGCCCCCCATAACAACGGAGTATCCTTTCTCTATCTCGGCTTGTGCATCCTGAATAAAAGCCCGGATACTCTCGTCGCGGTAAGAGAGGCGGTTGGCTTCCAGCACAGTGGCTTCATCGGTTACCGGAGCGTCTATCTTCTTCCACGTAGTGCCGCTATAGCCGCGGGGCATGTAGCACTCGTAATGCATGTAGTCCAGGTGAGCCGAATAGAAACAAAGCGGTTGTCCGCCGATGGTTACCCGCGCTTTCAGCAGGGCGCGGTGTTCGTTGCCGGGTACGATGCAGCATTTTACGACCTCATCGGGTTTGAATTTGGATAAAACACCCACCGAAAGCCCCAGGGTTTCGCCATAATAGCGCTTGCCGCGTTTTTCGAGGTCTTCGAGTATCTTCGGCATGAATTGTTGTCCGTCCTTGATCTCGCATAAGAAGATGACATCGGCATTGGTCTGGTCCAACACATCGAGAATGCCTTGATAACCACCGGGAACTTTAGTTCCGCCATGCCATAAATTCAGTTGTAAAACGGTGAACGAAGTTTCTTTCTTCGCACTCAGATGTAAACAGGCCGCACAAACAAGGATAAGAAATAGTATCTTTTTCATATAAACATTGATTAGAATCAGATTGCAAATATACTATATTAACCGGTTATCACCGTCACGTACACACCGTAAAAAGCTCTGAAATTCTTTCGAACTTCAGAGCTTTACTCATTTAGCCCCATGCACAGCTTCCGTTGTTATCCGGATTTTATCAGGGTCCTTTGCTCTCTGCGAAAGCTGTTAGTTCATCGCCTGGATGCCCAACGCTCCAAGTACGGCTGTGGCTACTGCGACAATCACTTTCAGGATTCTACTCCATGGCAGGGTTTTCATTGTTCAACACCTCCTTTCGGGTACATTTAGAAGTAAAGAAACGATGTTCGGTGTAAGCCGGTTAAGCGCCCGGATCGATGGCTTCGTCGTCATCCGCTCCGGGATCGGTGTCGTCCGGGCCTGCCTGGTACGTCTCCACGTCGTAGAAGTCGATGCCTTCGCCATCGGCACGAGTTTTCGACGAGGTGAGATTGGGTCTCACACTGGACGATGCCCGGAAGTTGATACGCAGGGAACGGATGTTCTTCGACGTGCACTCTTCGCGTTTATCGGTACCCAGGGTATGGGCCGAGAGGCTGAACACGCCGAAATTCTCGACGTTGACGGACTTGCCGTTGAACAACAAAAAGCGCATGGCTTCGACGAAATTGGTCAACACGCTCTTGATGTCGCCGTGCGACAGGGAGCTCTTGTCTTTCATCAGGTAGGCTACGGTGCTCAGCGTGGCGGCCTTGCCTGCGGTGACTACTTGCGGGTAGTACTTACCCGTCTCAGTGGGTTTGCGCGGATTCTTCCGCTGGATTTTTTTGAATGGTACTGACATGATAATTAAGAATTAAAAATTAAGAATTAAGAAATACGTTCGGCATAAGCCGATTCTCGCGTGCCGGCGGGGGAGGAGTAAGGTCCTGCGTAGGAGGTGCGATCGATCGTTCCCGTCTTCCCCTTTTGGTTGATACAAAGATACGGCGAGGGGGTGAGGGCGATGGAGAGTTAAACAGAGATAGACAGAGTTAAGCAGAGATAAAGAGAGATAAGGAGAGATAAAGAGAGATTGGGAGAAGGTAGAAGTTGATTCTTAATGCGAATCGGCAGTTGAATTTATAGCCCAGCGGGCTATCGTGTCCGTAGCCGTGGGTGTAAGCCCACGGTACCCTGTGTATCCCATTACGCGCCACGGTAGTGGTGCTGTTATAGGTTCTAAGTCTTGTACACGGCACCACTACGTGGCGCATAGGTCGGATATATTGGCCCCGTGGGCTTACACCCACGGCTACGAACACATTGGCCCGCTGGGCCAAGGACTTAAATATAAGATCAGCTACTGGTTCACATAAAATGTACCAACTTATTTTTTTACGATTACTTAATTATCATAAGAACCAATCCTCAATTTTTAATTCAATTTTGAGTGCGCCGACTGCGATCCTGCATGTTTCTAAAAAGATTCACTCGCCAAAAAATAAAATTCCAACTTTTTATTTGTATCTTTAGGGTATAGATAACTAGCGGAAAGCCCTCCGGGGATTCCGCACCAAGCAACGAAAAACATCTGTTAGTATGCACCCGTCAAATGAAGAAAAAGCATTTCCCATCCGCATGTACACCAAGGCCGAACTGGCCATGCTTTACTGTCCCCACCAATGTGTGCGACGAGCCTTGGACAATTTTTATCACTGGATGTTGCTCAATAAGGAGCTGATGGCCCAGCTCGAAGCGGTGGGGTATCACAAGTACCGGCGGTCGTACCTGCCGCGCGAAGTGGAGTTGATTGTGAAGTATATGGGGGAGCCGGGGGAGTGACAAGGCCGCGCTTCTTTATTTTACAGTGCCAAGCACATCGCTTGTAAATAAATTTAGAAGCAATGTAATGCCCCGTTACATTGCTTCTAATTCATCCGAGGATGCATGTATAAGCGCCGGAACGGGACATTTTCGCCTACTGTTACTGCCAACCTACTGGCTGTACTGCTATATAGACATTTTTTTGTACAATCCTTTCTTTATTTTCTTGATAGTCAAACCGATAGCCTTTTTTAGTGCCCGATAAGCCGACCTTTCCTGAATTTGAAATAACACAGTTGTTTCAAGATACTCCGCCAGGGTGAACGTTGAAGGCAAACTTCCGAACACAGAGAGCATTTTGTTGGGATTTTGCAACTCTCTTACTTCTTTGTCCGCCTTGGGGAGCGAGGTGATAAGCAGGCGACTGTGTTCCAGACAAGTGGTTACGATAGACAAAGACGTCTCGAAATTATGATCCGAACAAACAGCCTCCTTCACATCCATGCGAAGCGTGGCTTTCTCCAACGCAGTGAGCACCATGCAGATGCGGAAGGTAGTGAGACTGTAACGCTTGATGGTGCTCTGGAAATCGTCGCGGTCACTAATGCCCTCTTGAGTGAGGAGATCACTGAAAATTGTGTTTAAACGCTTCCATTGAGCTTTGCTCAGTGTCACCCGGGTAGGCGATGCAGCCAGGAAACGGAGCATGTGGTGTAGGCGCATGGATAGCGCATCGAAGTGACGTTCCACTTCCTCTTCATCATCGCATGGCGAAACATCTCTCCACACTGCTTGCTGACGGTGGGTATAGTACAGGAACCGGCTGTACAGACCATCCTCCGGATTGGCTATGAGGCGACACAACTGTGCTGGTGTCCCCGCCAGGAGCATAGCCAGTTTGGGACAATGTACATAGTTGGGCTTACCGTTGACCTTGAACGAATCACCAATGGTTTCGTGCTGCGAAATCTTACGCAGAAAGTCGAAGTAATTGCCATACTCCATTTTACCGGCAGAGGTTAGTGTATCGGCTTCGAGATCGAAGATAAAGCCGCCACGCTCTTTGTTGTCGCGCAGGTGCATCAGGAAGCGCGATTTACTAACGGTGGCAGGAATGTGCAGGTAGCAATACACCGGGGGCTCTGGACGCGACATATCCGGAGTGTCTTTCTTGCGGGTGCGGCAATGCTTTTCATACGCCTCGCACTCCTCGTTGTACTTCTTCTCCAAACGGTCGTTCTCGTCGGAAATCTCCTTGAGGAAATACTTGCACAGGGCGAGGGCATAGTCCATCACTCCCTTTCCGCTGGCTGCCGGAGCTATAACGAATGTATAGAAATAGGCGTACATACGACGGTGGCCATAGAATCCGTTGACGGTGGGAATAAGAGCACTGATTACGGTAAGAATTGCCAACAAAAGCATATCAGGTTCTCTCTTGCCGGAAACATACTTCAAGGCTGTCGAAAGAAATTCGGGAAGTTGGTCGTAAACCGATTCCGGGAAATGGAGGGTATGCTCGCGAAGCTCCTCTCCATCGGGCTTTTCGTCTTCTTCGTCGTGTTCGATTGTACGTGTTTTACTGTATAAGGGCAGTGGGTCAGTCGTTTGGCAGTTCGCCGCAGTCTTTTCGCCTTGTTTGGGAGGGGTCTGGGTACGCTTTCGAGAGTAAGCAGACTTTACAACGTTGGTAATCTCACCGGCATCGAACGTAGCGTCGGCCATGTGCTCGATGGCTCCCAGAACGATTTCCTGAGCCGTGATTCCCCGGTCGCGGGCAGCGCAGGCAATACGGAACAGGCGGGTGTTACGGTTGCCTTCGGCCGCCGGAAAAAGAGCCAGGGCCACGAGGACGAATTCATCGCCGGTGATGCCCGGGTGAAGTTTGTGGTACGGCGCTCCTTCGGGGTCGGGGGAAGTCTGTGCATCTTGCGTCCCTCCCGGCGTGGACGTACTGTCGGATGCATCCTGCTCCTGCTGCATGAGCGTTCCGTCAGGTGCATCGACCTCGTCCTGCGTGGGAGTAATGTCGATAAACGACTCCACATCGAACGGTACGGCGTATTCATTGTACAGCGCGTTGTAGTCGTACGATCCAAAATGACCGCGGCTGACGTCCTTGCACGAACCGTCGTGCCGCAGGCTCAGCAGATGATCGTAATGATTCGTCAGCATGATGTACGCCTGAGCGTGATGCTCGCGGGTGGCGTTGGTCAGCGCCACCACTTTCAGCCCACAGCCGGAGGGGGTGATGAAGACCATCAACGTAAAGTCCGACCACATGGCCTTTTTCTTCAACTGCTCCAACTCCTCGGGGGGTACATTGTCATAGTCGATGACGATAAAGGAACTGTAGTCCGTGAGGCATTCGGCAGCGTGCGAGCCGTCGCGAAACAGTCCGCTGAAGCATACGTAGGGTAGTTTCTTTTTCAGGCGGTCGGCCTCCTTCTTGTCGCCCTTGGCCAATGCCTGCCTGATGCGGTCTACCCAGTGCCTCCACCGGCCTTCCTGAATGTACTTGAACAGTCGCTCCATGGTAATGGTAGCGGTTTCTTTGGACGATGCGTTTTTGTGTATCGTCACCCGCCTTTTGTTGGGATTCTCCATGATGATAAATGGTTTTACTTGGCCCTGCGGAAACCTTTCCGGGGTTGCGACGGCAAAGGTATGGAGGGGCTCCCAATAAAAGTGGAAGTAACTGCCGGAGAAGGAACTTCTACTTTATGTCAAATACAGGCACAACACATGGTAAGGTCGATTTCTTCCAGAAAAACATCTAAAAAAGGCATGAAAATATTCTTCCTGATTATATCGCCCCCGTGGTACCGTTCATAGCGCTGTTCTGGTACCGCAATTTATCTTGTTGTTAGGTTCCGTATCAGTCGCTGGTACCGCTGCCGATTAGTTCTCAATCCTCATACTCCAACCGCAGTTGTATCACTTC
>JAVBVD010000026.1:0-13872 GCA_031554635.1 Bacteroides sp. | reverse complement strand
CTGAGCTACTTCCGCATCTTGCCAAAGCTTTTACTTTGTCTTCGTTCTTTACTATTGTGGGCAAAGATGGATTCGAACCACCGAAGTCGAAAGACAGCAGATTTACAGTCTGCCCCATTTGGCCACTCTGGTATTTGCCCTGATATATTAAAGAACTCTTTTTTCGAGCCTCTTGTCGGATTCGAACCAACGACCCCGAGATTACAAATCACGTGCTCTGGCCAGCTGAGCTAAAGAGGCATTCACTCAAAAAATGCAACCGTTACGTTCGAATGCGAGCGAAACGGCTGCAAATTTAGTCATTTATTTCTTTTCCGCAAAACATTTGCGAACTTTTTATTTATTCCTTTGTTTTTCCTTGTATTTCACCAGTTGTTTCTCCAATGCTTCCACACTTTCATCAACTGCTTGTTCGAAAGAATCGCAAATTTTGTTTGCGTAGAACTCTCCACTGGGAACAAGCACTTTAACGCCGGCTTCTTTGTTTTCGGCCGACTCTGGCTTCACTACCTTTAAAGACACCTCTACTTTCTTTATATCATCGTAAAATTTTTCCAACTTAGACACTTTCTTTTGAACGAAAGCCTGCAATTGCTCGGATGCGTCAAAGTGAATTGATTGAATTCTAATTTCCATACTTACCTCCTTTTTAAATTAAGCCCGTGGATGAGCTTGTTTATACACTTTTTTAAGTTCCTCAAAAGTGGCGTGCGTGTATATTTCGGTTGTAGCCAGACTTGCATGTCCTAAAAGTTCCTTTACCGCTCCCAGTTCCGCTTCATTATTCAGCATCACGGTTGCAAAAGTATGTCTCAACACATGCGGGCTTCGTTTTTTCAACGTTACCACCTTCGAGAGATTTCGTTTCACTAAATTATAAACCAGATTCTTATAAAGCCGTTCGCCATTCTCTCGAATAAAAAAAGCGCCCGACCGGTCTGAAACCGAATCATTACGTATATCGACGTATTTCCGCAACTCATTCCGCAATCCATCATCAAATGGAATCAAACGCTGCCTGTTTCTCTTTCCCAACACCTTAATAAGTGAAGCGGAAAAATCGACATCCTTATCATCCAAACCGATCAATTCCGAAAGCCGCATGCCGGTCGCATAAAACATTTCCACGATCAAATGATCCCGGCATCCTTTAAAACCATCGCCAAAGTCTGTTTCATCCAACAGCCTGTTCATTTCACTCTCTTTAAGGAAGGACGGGAGCGGCTTTTTCTTTTTAGGACCCGTGATTTTACTCAACGGATTCACCCTCACCTCTCCTTGCCTCAACAGATATTTATAGAACGACCGGAGCGAACTCAACTTACGGTTGACAGAAGTCGCCGTATACCCCCTATCCATTAATGAAACGATCCACTCACGGATAAGTTCGGCTTTTACTTCAGACGGATTAAAAGTTTCCTTTTCCTGACCAATAAACTCCAGCAATTGCGCAAGATCTTCCCCATAAGCCAAAATGGTCTTTTCGGAATAATTCCGCTCATACCGGAGATAGTCAAGAAAAGAATTCGTTAACATACGTCGCTATATCTAATATATTGTGCAACGAATGTAAGAAAAAGAATTCAATAATTCAAAGGAATTTACGAATTATTAATCTTCTACTTGCTGAAGTTGTTGAACGTAAACTGCACGCTCTTTCTTAAGTCTTTTAGTCACAGACGGTTTGTCGAACTGCTGTCTGCGTCTCAACTCTTTAATGATACCAGTTTTCTCAAACTTTCTTTTGAACTTCTTCAGCGACTTTTCAATGTTTTCGCCTTCTTTTACAGGTACTACAATCATTTTATTAAAATTAATATGTTATGGTTATTAAATATGCAGTCAAAATGCGCCGCAAAATTACACATACTTTCTTTATTCACAAAACTTTCGGCAATTATTTATTCAAATAATCACATAACTTTTGGAGGAGAAGCGCCTTTGTCAAAAAGTCGTTATCTTTGAAAGCAATATAATATAATAAGGTATATGAAACAAGTCATCAACAAGCGCATACAGCAACTGCGCGGGCAATTCGACGCCTGCGGCATCCAGGCATTCATTCTGACGGGTACCGACCCGCACCTGAGCGAGTACGTAGCTCCGCACTGGAAAACACGTGAGTGGATATCGGGCTTTACCGGATCGGCGGGCACGGTGACTGTCTTGCAGAATTCGGCAGGGTTGTGGACCGACTCCCGGTATTTTCTCCAGGCGGCCGACCAGTTGCTAGGAACAGGTATCGACCTGTTCAAGGAAATGCTCCCCGAGACTCCCTCCATCCCGGCCTACCTTGGTCAACAACTTCGCCCGGGCGATGTAGTGGGAATCGACGGAAAAACGTATTCGGTAAATCAGGTGGAACAACTCAGGGATGCCCTGAAAGCTCATCAGTTACTATTAAATACGGAGTTCGACCTGATCGACCCGATCTGGGAAGACCGCCCGGCCCTTCCTGACAATCCGGCTTTCGTTTACCCGCTATGCTATGCCGGCAGGAGTTGCGCTGAGAAAGTGACTGCCATCCGCAACGAGCTACAAGGTAAGAAGCTTGAGGGAATTTTTCTTTCGGCGTTGGACGAGATAGCCTGGACGCTCAACCTGCGCGGAAGCGACGTACACTGCAATCCGGTAGTACTGGGACACTTGCTCATTACTCAGGAGGAAATTATTTTCTTCATCGCACCGGAGAAGCTGACCGAGGAGGTACAAACTTACCTGAACGACCAGCAAGTGAAAGTAAAACCGTACCGGGAGGTAGAGACTTACCTGTCTGCCATGAACCTGCCCAGCTTGCTGATCAATCCTGCCAAGACATGCTATTCCATCTACTCGGCCATCAACCCCGGCTGCACGGTTCACCGGGGCGATTCCCCCGTGGCTCTGCTCAAGGCCGTGCGCAACGAACAGGAAATCGCGGGCATTCACCAGGCCATGATACGCGACGGGGTAGCTATGACGAAATTCCTGATGTGGCTGGAAGAGGCGGTACCCGGCGGTGAAGTCACCGAACTGTCGGTCGACGAAAAGCTGACTGCCCTCCGCGCCGAACAGCCCCTAAGTAAGGGCAACAGCTTCGACACCATTGCCGGCTACAAAGAACATGCCGCCATCATACACTATTCGGCTACGCCGGAAAGCAACGCCACCCTGCGTCCTGAAGGATTCCTGTTACTCGACTCAGGCGGTCAATACCTGGACGGAACCACCGACATCACACGCACCATCGCCTTAGGCCATCTGACCGAAGCAGAAAAGAAGGATTACACCCTGGTATTGAAGGGGCATATCAACCTGAATCTGGCTCAATTCCCCGTCGGCACCCGGGGCGCCCAGCTCGATGTATTGGCCCGGATCCCCTTGTGGAAACAACGGAAAAACTACCTGTATGGCACAGGGCATGGCGTAGGACACTTCCTGAGTGTACACGAAGGTCCACAAAGCATCCGCATGAACGAAAATCCTGTAGTATTGCAACCGGGCATGCTGACTTCCAACGAGCCAGGCGTGTACATTCCCGGAAGCCACGGCATACGTACTGAAAACCTGATCCTGGTTTGCAAAGCCGGCGAAGGTCTGTATAGCAATTATTTATGTTTCGAAACCGTCACCCTTTGCCCTATCTGCACGAAAGGCATCCTCAAGGAAATGCTCACGGAGGAAGAAACCGACTGGCTGAACAATTACCACCAGGAGGTGTTTGAGAAACTATCGCCTTCCCTCAACGAGGCCGAAAAAGAATGGTTGAGAAAAGCAACGAACGAAATTTAAAGAAGATAAAACAATGGCATTGATAAGATCAGTCAGGGGGCTCACTCCCGAGATAGGAGAAAATTGTTTTTTAGCCGAGAACGCCGTCGTTATCGGCGATGTCAAGATAGGACGTGACTGTAGTATCTGGTACAGTACTGTACTGCGGGGGGATGTAAATTCCATCCGCATCGGCAACGGAGTAAATATACAAGATGGCAGTGTGCTGCATACGCTGTACCAGAAATCAACGATCGAGATCGGCGATTTTGTATCCGTAGGGCACAATGTAACCATTCATGGCGCCGCCATCAAAGACTATGCATTGATTGGGATGGGATCTACCCTGCTCGACAATGCCGTAGTGGGAGAAGGAGCCATCGTAGCCGCCGGCTCACTGGTACTAAGTAATACGATTATCGAGCCTGGAAGCATCTGGGGAGGAGTACCTGCCAAGTTCATCAAAAATGTGGACCCGGCGCAAGCCAAGGAATTGAACCAGAAAATCGCCCACAACTACCTGATGTATTCGGGCTGGTACAAAGAAGAGTGATTTTTCAGCAAACTTTGCAACTCTCTCCTGTGCGATTTTTTGTAATCATTCGTCACGTCGTCACGATTTTCGATTCAATGCACTAATAATTAAACACATAGACCGTGACGGATGATTGTTTTATCCTACACGGATCCAGCACGCTTTGGGTCATTCGTCACGGTTTTTTCTTCTTTTTCTCTTTCACTTCAGCCTGTTTCAAAGCCAGAAACATTCTGTTTCTCAGGCTGAAACGCTTTGTTCCACGCCGAGAAACACGCTGTGCCACACCGAGAAACACGCTGTGCCACACCGGGAAACACCTTGTGCCACACCGGGAAACACCTTGTGCCACACCGGGAAACACCTTGTGCCACGCCGGGAAACACCTTGTGCCACCGGATGAAACTGATGCCGCTTGACTTTGTACCAACTAAATGTAGTGCTGGATCTCCTGAGAAGTGCTGGATCCGTGCTGGATAAAACAAGCATCCAGCACGGCTTATATTATTGAGAAGAAGAATATTAACTCAAAAACCGTGCTGGAGTGCTGGATGTTTTAAAAAAATCGTATAGGAGAGAGGATACACTGCAAACAGCTAGAAATTGATTTTACTCAGAATCAAGTCCGTTGCCCCGGCACGACTGATTACATAGTTTCCGGCATTCTCACCGGTATTACGCAAGTACTCCTTATCAGACAACAGTTTATCGAAAAGCGTTTTCAGTTCCTCGTAATTGTGGATGCAGAAAGCTCCCTTGGCTTCAATCAGTTGAGTAGCCTCCATGAATTTCCCATGATTCGGACCGAAGATAACCGGTATGCCATACACAGCGGCTTCTACCGTATTGTGAATCCCGACTCCAAAACCACCGCCAATGTAAGCAATCTCACCATACCGGTAGATGGACGAAAGCAGACCGAAGCAGTCGATGATCAGACAGTCGGCTTTATGCACCGTTTCTTCATCGGCACGGGTGTAGCGCACATACGGGCGTTTCAGTTTACCTATGATTTCTACCAGATGAGCCTCATCGATCACATGCGGAGCAATGACCAGCTTCATCTCGGGATGGGTGTTGAAATATTCCAGGAACAAATCTTCGTCCGGTCCCCAAGAGCTTCCGGCGATAAGCGTCGGTTTGCCTTCCTTGAATTTCTCCACCAACGGGAGGTCTTTCGCTTCTTCGCGTATCTGCAACACCCGGTCGAAACGGGTATCGCCTACCACTGCCACACGGTCTATTTTAATTTTAGACAAGAAACGTTTGGAAGCTTCATTCTGCACAAACAAGTAGTCGAAATCCTTCAATACATTCCGGTACGTTCCGCCATACCACTTGAAGAAAATCTGGTCGCGACGGAAAATAGACGAAACACTATACACCGGGATGCGACGTTTGTACAACTCATCCAGGTAGTTTTTCCAGAACTCATACTTAATAAAGAATGCCATGCAGGGATTGACAATGTTCAGGAACTTCTTCGCATTGCGACGTTTGTCGAACGGCAGGTAGCAGATGATATCCGCTCCCCGGTAATTCTTACGTACCTCGTAACCCGAAGGCGAGAAGAAAGTCAGCAGGATTTTGTATTCGGGATATTTCGCCCGGATCTTCTCGATCAACGGACGTCCCTGTTCGAACTCACCCAACGAAGCGGCATGAAACCAGATGTACCGGGCGTCCTTGTCCATTTGCTGGCGCAACAGGTCGTACACCACCCAATGTCCTTTCATCATCTTCCTGGGCTTTCGGCTGAAGAGCCCCGCTATACGAACAAGCAGATCGTAAATGGTGATGGCTAAATCATAGATCATTACATCCCGTTTTTTTATTTAAGCACTTCAACGGCACGCATGATACGAGCCAATGTTTCCTCTTTTCCCAACACCCAGGAGATATCGAACATGTGCGGGCCTTTTCCTTCGCCCACCAACGTCAGACGGAACGCATTCATAATGTTTCCGGTGTGATATCCTTTCTCGGCAATCCAGTCCATGACGATCTTTTCCTGATTGGCAATACCGAAATCTTCAATCGCTCCCAGTACTCCGGCCAGTTCCGTCATGCATTGTGCCGAGTCTTCCTTCCAACGCTTGGCTACCGTTTTCTCATCATAGGTTTCGGGAGCCACAAAGAAAAAGCTGCTGGCCTCCCACAATTCCTTGACGAAACTTACGCGGCCTTTCATCATACCCACTACGGCTACTACCTTCTCGAACGGCGCTTCCACACCCTGTTCTTTCAATACAGGAACGAACATGCGGGCAATTTCCTCGTCGGGCTTCTGCTGAATGTATTGATGATTGAACCAGATTCCTTTCTTATAATCGAATTTCGCACCCGACTTGCTGCAACGAGACAGGTCGAACAACTGAACCATTTCGTCCATCGACATCATCTCCTGATCGTTGCCCGGGTTCCATCCCAGCAATGCCAGGAAGTTGATCACCGCTTCGGGCAGATAACCCGCTTCGCGATATCCCGACGATACTTCGCCACTCTTCGGATCGTTCCACTCGAGCGGAAACACCGGGAATCCCAGCCGGTCGCCATCGCGTTTGCTCAACTTGCCGTTTCCTTCGGGTTTCAGCAACAAGGCCAGATGGGCAAAGGAAGGCATGGTATCTTCCCAACCGAATGCCCGGTAGAGCAATACATGTAGGGGAGCCGAGGGCAACCACTCTTCACCGCGTATCACGTGCGATACCTCCATCAAATGATCGTCCACAATGTTGGCCAGGTGATAAGTAGGCAATTCGTCGGCCGACTTGTACAGAACTTTATCGTCCAGAATGGAAGAGTTTACCGCCACTTCACCCCGGATGATGTCATTCACCACCACCGTTTCGTTCGGTTCGATCTTGAACCGGACAACGTATTGGCACCCTTGACCGATCAACGCATCCACCTCTTCTTTGGAAAGCGTCAGTGAATTGCGCATCTGCCCACGGGTCGAAGCATCGTATTGGAAATTGGCTATTTCGGAGCGTTTGGCTTCCAGTTCTTCCGGCGTATCGAAAGCGATGTACGCTTTTCCGGCATCAAGTAAGATTTGCACATACTTCTTGTATATTTCCCGGCGTTCGGACTGGCGGTACGGTCCGTATTCTCCGCCGAAGCTTACCCCTTCGTCGAACCGGATGCCCAACCACTTGAACGATTCCAGAATATACTCCTCTGCTCCCGGTACAAAACGGGTAGAATCCGTATCTTCAATACGGAAAATCAACTCCCCTCCATGCTGGCGGGCAAACAAATAATTATACAAAGCCGTACGCACTCCACCGATGTGCAAAGCACCCGTCGGACTTGGAGCAAAACGCACTCTTACTCTTCTTTCTGCCATATTTTAGTGATAAATAGTAGGTAAATCACGGCAAAATTAAACCTTTTTTTCTACACTATTGTTTTTTTTTGTACTTTTCGCAAAATTTCGGAGCTATGGAATATTCAAAAAGGAAAAAAAGACTCTCGTACAGAGACTGGCTATATAGGGCACTGTTGTTTTTTACCACAGTGGCAGTGATCGTTTATTTTCTTCCCCGCGAAGGAAAATTCAATTATCAGTTCGATGTAAACAAACCCTGGAAGTACGGGCAATTGATGGCCACGTTCGATTTCCCGATCTATAAAGATGATGCCCTGATCAAATTCGAACAGGACAGTCTGATGAAGTCGTTCCAACCTTATTACCGGCTACAGATGGAAGCCGAAACAGAAGCCCTCAACCGGCTGAAAGAAGATTACCCGAAGACCCTTAAGAGCATCTTGCCTTCGGCGGAATACCTGCGGCACATCGAGAGAACGTTGAAAGAAATTTACCTGACAGGTGTTATCAGTTCGGAGGACATCGAGGAGCTGATCAAGGACAGTACGCAAACCCTCAAAGTGATCGACCAGAAAGACGCTAACCCCCGGCAGATCAGCAGCATCTACACAGTAAAAAGAGCGTATGAATATTTGATCTCTGCCGATACTGCACATTACCGGCAGGACATTCTCCGTCAATGCGCCCTGAACGATTACCTCAGCCCCAACCTCGCTTTCGACAGCATCCGCACGGCTACGGCACGCAAAGAAATGCTGAACAATTACTCGTGGGCCAACGGCATGGTACAAAGCGGACAGAAGATCATCGACCGCGGAGAGATTGTCAGTCCGGAGACTTACCGCATCCTGGAATCGCTCCAGAAAGAGTCACTGGAACGCAGCGAATCGTTGACCCAGAAACGCATCATCTTCGTCGGACAAGCACTCTTCGTAAGCATCTGGGTCCTGTTTTTCATGCTCTACCTGCATTTATTCCGGAGAGATTACTATGCGCGCAAAAGCGAATTGCTGCTAATCTTTATCCTTATTGTATTTTTCTGTGTGACCACAGCCCTGATGGTTTCCAATAATTTCTTCAATGTGTACATCATCCCCTACGCGATGGTCCCCATCTTTATCCGGGTGTTTCTCGACTCGCGCACGGCCTTTTTCGCCCATGTCATTACGGTCCTGATCTGCTCCATCACGCTCCGCTTCCCGCACGAGTTCATCCTTACGCAGATTGCCGCCGGGATGGTAGCCATATTCAGCCTGCGCGAACTCTCCCAACGTTCGCAACTGCTTCGCACGGCCCTGTTCGTGATCCTCACCTCCATCGCAGTCTATTTCATGTTCGAGCTGATCACGGAGAACGATCTGTCGAAACTGAACCTGCGGATGTACAAATACTTCATCATCAACGGCGTCTTCCTGTTGTTTGCCTATCCGCTGCTGTTCCTGCTTGAAAAGACTTTCGGATTCACATCCAACGTGACGCTGGTGGAGCTTTCGAACATCAACAACGACTTGTTGCGGCAAATGTCCGAAACCGTACCCGGCACTTTCCAGCATTCCATGCAGGTAGCCAACCTGGCGGCAGAAGCAGCCATCCGCATCGGGGGGAAAAGCCAATTGGTACGTACCGGAGCGTTGTATCACGACATAGGGAAGATGGAAAACCCGGCTTTCTTTACCGAAAACCAGTCGGGAGGGGTCAACCCGCACCGCAACCTGAGTTACGAGCAGAGTTCACAGGTGGTGATCAACCACGTGACAGACGGATTAAAACTGGCGGAAAAGTACAACCTGCCGAGGGTGATCAAGGATTTTATCGTCACCCACCACGGACGCGGCAAGACCAAGTTCTTTTATATCTCCTGGAAGAACGAGCACCCCAACGAGGAACCCAACGAGGAACTCTTCACTTACCCGGGGCCCAACCCTTTCACTAAGGAAACGGCCATCCTGATGATGGCGGATGCTGTGGAAGCCGCCTCGCGCAGCTTGCCGGAATATACCGAGGAAAGCATCAGCAACCTGACGGAAAGAATCATCGACTCACAGGTAGCAGAGGGCTATTTCAAGGAATGCCCCATCACGTTCAAAGACATCGCTATCGTAAAATCGGTGTTTAAGGAGAAATTAAAAACAATCTACCACACGCGTATCAGCTATCCTGAGTTAAAGAAGTAAGCAGGCCGGCGCAGGCGTCTTCCAGGATATCGATAACGTTTTCGAACCCCTCGGCTCCGCCGTAATAGGGATCGGGCACGTGGTCGGCGGGAATGCAGGTGCAATACTCCGTCATGCGATGTATCTTCTTTTGCTCTTCGGGGCCCGGAGCACGGTCGTGCAAATCGGCAATATTACGGTCGTCCATACCGATAATCAGGTCGAAATGATAGAAGTCTTCCGTACGTACCGGCCGCGAGCGATGAACCAGACGGTAACCGCGACGGGCGGCGTGCGCACGCATCCGGCTGTCGGGAAGTTCTCCTTGATGGTAGGACAGGATTCCGGCGGAATCGATCTCGAACTCGTGTTCCCGTCCGGCTTTTTCGAGCAGATGGAGCATCACTCCTTCGGCTGTGGATGAGCGACAAATGTTGCCCAGGCAAACAAATAGTATTTTCTTCATATATGACTTCGCTTTTATACAGTTCGCATATCTTACATCGGATCTACATCGTAATAAACAATCAATGACTTGAAACGTTCGTCCGCCTGCATTTCCCGCTGTACCCGCAACAGCAATTCACGGGCTTGCGCCAGGGAGGCATTGTATTCTATTTTGACAATAATCTTCTTGATAAACAGTGTCTGCACCCGGGCTACCGGCGGTTTATCGGGTCCCAGCACCCGGTTTCCGAACACCGCCCGGAGCTTCTCACCCATCACCTGCGCCATCCGTTCGAGCAATGCCTCGTCACGGTTCTTCATGTACACATACACCAACCGGTAATAAGGAGGATAGTGAAACATCTGCCGCTCGGCAAGCTGTCCGGCCACCATCTGCTCATAATCGTTCTCTCTCACCTGATGAATAACGGGATGGTCGATGCTTTTGGTTTGCAACACCACCCGTCCACGTTTATTTTTCCGTCCGGCCCGTCCTGCGACCTGCGACATTAGCTGAAACGCCCGTTCATACGAGCGGAAATCGGGATAATTCAGCATGGTGTCGGCATTGAGAATACCCACCACACTGACATGATCGAAGTCCAACCCCTTTGAAACCATCTGTGTACCGATCAGTATATCGGTCTTTCCCTGTTCGAAATCGGAAATGATCCTTTCGTAAGCCGACCGCGTGCGGGTGGTATCTAGATCCATACGGGCCACAGATACTTCGGGAAACAAGGTTTTGATATCGTCTTCGATCTTCTCCGTACCGAAGCCCCGGTTCACCAGGTCCGTCCCGTCACAGGCCGGACAGATACGGGGTGGCTGGTAAGTGTACCCGCAATAGTGACACGTCAACTGGTTGATTCCTTTGTGGTACGTCAGGCTGACGTCGCAGTTCTGGCACTTCGGCACCCAACCGCAGGTACGGCACTCGATCATCGGTGCGAAACCACGACGGTTCTGGAACAAGATCACCTGCTCCTTCTTATCCAACGCTTCCCGGATGTATTGCAACAAAAGCGGCGAGAAAGGTCCACTCATGCGCTTCTTACGATGCAGTTCCTGAATATCTACCGTGATAATTTCCGGCAACTGGATTTCTTTGTATCGTTCCGTCAGCTCCACCCAGCCGTATTTGCCGGTATGTGCATTGTGCCACGACTCGATCGACGGGGTGGCTGTGCCCAGCAGGGTCTTCGCACCGTAGTAGGAAGCCAGCACGATGGCTGCATTCCGGGCATGGTAGCGGGGAGCTGGGTCTTGCTGTTTGTAGGTGTTCTCATGCTCCTCGTCCACAATCACCAGACCCAGGTTACGGAAAGGCAGGAAGACCGACGAGCGCACTCCCAGGATGATGTCATATCCCTCCCCATCCAGTTGTTTCTGCCAGATCTCCACACGCTCGGCATCCGGAAATTTGGAGTGATACACCCCCAACCGGTTGCCAAACACCCGCCTCAGGCGATCGGTGATCTGCGTGGTAAGTGCTATCTCGGGCAACAAGTAGAGCACCTGTTTGCCTTGCCGGAGGGTTTCTTCGATCAGATGAATATAGATTTCCGTCTTTCCGCTGGAGGTAACTCCATGCAGCAGGCAGACATTTTTTTCGCGGAATTGTTGCAAGGTGGCATCAAATGCCCGCTGCTGAAACTCGTTCAAGGGATGCGCCGGTTGGGTATGGGTAGGTATTGCATTCAGGCGCCCCACCTCCTGGTGATACACTTCGAAAATATGCTTATCTACCAACCCGTTGAAAGCAGCCGGTGTAGCCCCCGATCGTTGCAGGAGTTCCTTTTTGCTGACTTCTTTCAGCATCCCGGCGCCCAACGCGCCCGACCACTCCACGTACTTCATCAACAGATCCAGTTGTTTCGGCGCGCGGGCCAGCTCGTCGAACAGCTCACGTAGTCGTTGTTCGTTCCGGGTTTCGCCGGTCAGGCGAACACGTGCCTCCGTTTTGGGTTTGTACGTACGCTTCAGCTCCTCTTTAATAGACAAAGCCTCTTTGTCGAGCAACGATTTAACCAGGGGAAGTATATTTTTGAAACCACTCTCCTTCTCCAGCCGGGTGATGCTCTGCTCGGGGTCCTGCGACAGCAAGTCGAGTACTCGTTGCTCCCGTTCCGGCAGTGGAACCTCTGCTTCGAAATCGGGGTTGTACTCCACCACCGTTTCGCTCTCCAGCTTCAAGCCCGAAGGAAGGGCGGCTTTGTACACGTCGCCCAACGTGCAGAGATAGTAACCCGCCATCCACTCCCAGAAGTCGAATTGCCGGGATAGCAATACCGGAGACGCGTCCAGCACGGCAGTTATCTCTTTCACCTCGTACTCTTGCGGAGCCTCGTGATGCACCCGTTGAACAATGGCTGTATAGTATTTCTTTTTCCCAAAAGAAACCACCACCCGGCATCCGGGGCACAGGCCTTCGGCACCCTCGTCGGGCAACGAATAGGTGAAACTCTTGAAAAGCGGTAAGGGCAGTATGACGTCGATGTATGTTTTCATTCTGCTGCAAAGATATCAAAAAAAAGAGACCCCCGGTGATGGGAGTCTCTCTATTAGATGAACGATATTCTTCTATTGTTAGAAAAGATAAGCAGCAGATACCTGCCAGGTCTTTGTTTTATATTCAATAGCATTGTCACCAAATTTGAACGCGCCCGCGTCACCCAAAGGTATGTTGTAGTTCATACCGATCTGCAAATGGTTAAGCAGTTTTACACCGGCTCCCAAATTGAAACCAAGCTGCGCTTTCTTTTTGTCGACTTCACCACCTTCGAACTTCTTACCTTTAGAGAAATCAAAGTAAAAATCCGGTCCGGCGGCTACATAAATACCAGCCAAATCACCCAAGCCAAACGTATACTTCAGGTTGATAGGCACGTCCAGTCCTTGCGATTCCCCTGTATCAGATGTATCACCAATTCCCGCTTTCAGGTCCTTCTGCGAATAGAGCAAAGCTCCATCCACTCCCAGGCCGATCACCGGAAGTGTAAACTCCACCATCGGACCAATAAAGAAACCGGTACGATTATCCGAGGAGTAAACACTCTCGTCAAAAGACATCTTTGTCACGTTCAAACCACCCTTAACACCAAAACTAAGTTGGGCTTGAGCAGGAATAGCCACACATAAGCAGAGGGCCACAATCAATGCACTAATTACTTTCTTCATAATCTAGAAATTTAATATTCGGTACAAATATAACCAATTTATACAAAAAAACGTAAAGCAACCTGATTTTGTTCATTTAACCACAAGTAAAGCGGGTAACCTTTCGGCTACCCGCTTTATAGTTTGCAAAATTTCTCAACTAAAATCCTTTGCAATGTAATGATTAGTACTCTTCCTCATTAAAGAAAAAGTCTTCCTTACTCGGATAGTCGGGCCAGATATCTTCAATACTTTCGTATATATCGCCTTCATCTTCCATTTCTTGCAAATTTTCAATGACTTCCAGAGGTGCCCCTGAGCGGATCGCATAGTCAATTAGTTCATCTTTCGTTGCAGGCCAGGGTGCATCTTCCAATTTTGATGCTAATTCTAATGTCCAATACATAAGCTTCGAGCATTTAATTGTGATTAATTATCTACTTTCAAATTTTCGGCAAATGTATAATAAAATATTTCACTTGCAACTATTATCCCAG
>JAVBVD010000041.1:0-197882 GCA_031554635.1 Bacteroides sp. | reverse complement strand
TCCAATCCTATTTCCCAGGATTCGGTACGTTCGGGCAAGAGTTTTCCGATGGGGTAATGAGTCTTGGGTTTCCAGGTCAGGGTGGTTTCATCGTACTCGTACCGGGGCGAAGTGAGTTCGCGGTCAAAAGGAGAACTCACGGAGGTAAAGGCGGTACGTACTTTGAGGTAGTCCACCGCTGCGGGTAGCTCAACCATCTCGGACACCAATGCCGAAACACCTACCGATGGATAGAAGTAGTTGGACACTCTGGAGTTAGCCAATTGCGACGGCCATTCGTTACGACCGGTCAGGGTAAGGTAAAGCATGTTCTTCCACCCCAGCTCGAGGCTGGCAAAAACAGACTGGGTCTGTTCGCCCCAATCATTCTGGCGCGCTCTCTTTTGGGTATTGTCGAGGTCGTACACAGTGAACTTATTCGGAACACCCTCTTTGCGTATCGGGCCGCGGTAACTCAGCTCGTCGAAGCTTCTATCTTCAATACTGGCTCCCACGTTGGCTACCAGGGAGTAATCGCCAAACCGTTTGTTGATATTGGCTATTACATCGGCATACGTTTGCGATTCGTAGGGCTTGCCCACGGCATAGTATCCCTGTGTACTACCTTCGGTAATGGTGGGGTTGGAGCTGGCATAAAGCTTCTGCTCGTACATGGTAGTGGTATTGTCCACCCGTACACGGCCCACAACATTGAGCCACTTGGTAACGTCGTAGCTCAGCGAGGCGGTAAACATATACCGCTTCTTATCGTTGGTACGCAGGTTGCGGTAAGCAATCCAGTAAGGATTCTGCATGCGGAGGTCGCCCTCGCCTTGCGGCCAGTACATGGTTTTGATTTTGCGGGCGGGGTCCCAGCGCTCGAATACTTTAATCAGGTTGAAATCGTCGCCACGCGGGAAGAGGTACGCCGAAACAATGGGGTTGGAGTACACGCCCTGGTTGGTCATGTTCCGGTCGTTCTGAATGATATAGCTGGCGCCTACATCTAACTTCAACTTGTCGTTGAGGAAGGCCGTGGTGTTACGGAAGGTGAAGTTGAAACGGTTGTACCGGTTATTGGGCACAATGCCTTCGGAATTGACAGCGCCTGCGGAGAAGAAGGTCTGGCTCTTTTCGGTTCCGGCGGAGAGGGTTACGGCGTTGTTGTATATGATACCGGTGTCGAAGAAATCGGACGGCTCGTACCCCATGCGGGAGGCATTATTGAGCAGCGGGCCCCAGCTCTGGCTGGTGGAACCTTCCAGCTTACCGCGGCTGCCGGTACCGTACCGATTCTGGAAGCGGGGCAGCACAAACGGTCTGGTAAACTCGGTGTTACTGGTTACGTTTACCTGCATCTTGCCTGCCTTTCCGCGCTTGGTGGTAACAAGAATGGCACCGTCGGCAGCGTTACTACCGTACAAGGCCGCTGCTGCTGCTCCGGTAAGTACGGAGAGGCTTTCGATATCCTCCGGATTGAGGTCGGCAATGTTTTCGGTTACTCCTTCGGAGCCGAACTCGGTACTACCTCCCCCTTTGAGATTATACATGGGTATGCCATCGATTACATACAGGGCGTTGCTGTTGCCCATGATGGACTTGTTTCCGCGCATCACTACCTTGCTGGCTCCACCCACACCGGAGGAACTGGGATTGATGATCACACCGGCCACCTTACCGCTGAGGCTGTTGATGAAGTTGGCATCTTTGACTTCGGTGAGCAGTGCAGCGTCTACCTGTTGTACGTTATAGCTCAGCGCTTTTACCTCGCGCTTGATACCCAAAGCGGTTACGACGACTTCACTGAGCATCTCTGATGCAATGGATAGTCGTACATTGTACACATTCCTGTCGGATACTTTCATACTGACAGGTGTATATCCTATATAGGTGAAGTTGAGTGTGCTGCCATTGGGCGCTTCGATGGAGTAGTTACCGTTCACATCGCTGATAACTCCAAGGGGAGAACCTTCTATCTGGATATTTACGCCGACCAGAGGGTCATTGGTTTCGTCCGTCACTTTTCCTGTTACTCTCTTGACGGGCACGATTGGAGACTTTTGTTGAGGAATAATCTTGATGTAGTTACCCTCGAGTTCGTAAGTGAAACCGGTTCCTTTGAGGATGGTGGTGA
This sequence comes from Bacteroides sp., assembly GCA_031554635.1. Classification (GTDB taxonomy): domain Bacteria; phylum Bacteroidota; class Bacteroidia; order Bacteroidales; family Bacteroidaceae; genus Bacteroides. The sequence goes on along the minus strand of JAVBVD010000041.1, from coordinate 195,769 downwards.
GTGCATCTTTCAACTCTACATTGATGAGGCGAAGGTTGATAGCCGGTTTGTTTCTCAGTTGCGAGTCATTATATCCCACTGAAAGGTGCGATTGTTTTTCCACTTCTTTCAGTGCTTCAATGACTGGGATCTTTTCTTTCTGAATGGTAATACGTATACCATTCTGGGCAAAAGCGGTAGCTGGTATCAAAAATAAACATAAAAACAGAACGAAGCATTTTGCTTTTGCTTTTTTATTTAGTATAAAATTATAACTTTGTAGCATTAGCTTTAAGTATTAGTGAGTTAACTTGTTCTTTTTGCTCAATGAAAGGATAGGGTTGCTATCTGGTAAGTAAAGCTTTTGATTTCATATCCGGAATTGAGTTAGGGCTCTTTTCCGGATATTTTTTTGCATGGCGGATTCGTTTTTAAATGAGTAATTCTTATTTCCGGATGATGTAACACTTGTCGTCTTGTATCCTGAACTGTAAGTTCCCGACTACATCGACAATTACATTCATAACGATAGGTAGCGAGGCTTCGTCTTTGAACCTGAAGCTATAACGATCTTTCTTTAAACTGTGCAGGCTGTAGATAAACTGGTAATCGTACTTGCGTTCCAGTACCGTGATGATATCGTGCAGGGTCATCTCACGGAATACCAACTCACCCCTTTGCCAGGCGGTTGCGTCGTTTATATCGACGATGTCGAGCGTGTGGCTGCGACTCCCTTTGTGATAGGTTAGTTGCTCATTGGGTTGAAGCAATATCCGTTGGGTGAGGTTATCGTATTCTACCAGCACGCTTCCTTCAATCAGGGTGGCGCTGATGCCTTTCTCCTCTGCATAGGCCGATACGTTGAACTCGGTTCCCACGGCTGTTACCTGAAAATCGGTTGATTTTACGATGAAGGGATGGTCTTTGTCGGGTTTCACCCTGAAATTGGCTTCGCCCACGAGATAAACACTGCGGCTTTTTCCATTGAACTGTTGCGGATAGAGCAACGTACTTTTCGAATTCATCTGAACGCGGGTACCGTCGGGCAGGAAGAATGTCTTCATCTCGGCAATGGGGATGAATTGCTGCACCAGGTCGACTTCTGTTTTTTCTATCCGGTTGAGCCAGTACACCAAAGAAATGGACGCGATGAGTAACACAGCGGCGACCGACTGCCATAGCCGTAAAGATGCTCTTCCGATAGTACGCCTGGAGCGGACGGCGGGAGCGAAGCCATTGAGGCGCTTCCATTGTTCCAATGACTTTTGCCAATCGGAGAATTCTCCCTGATTTTGGCAGGCCACCCATAGTTCATGCAAGGCTTCATCTTTTTCATTTGCATGTTCACTGTCTGCCAGCCATCTGTAAAAATGCTCTTTGGTAGAGGCCGGGTAATCATAGTTGATAAACAAAGACAGTATCTTCTGAAAGTAATTTTTCATAATATGGTGCTTATTAGTTAGAACGGTTTCTATATATAGCACACATAAAAAGGCTCAACTACTTAAAGAGGATGCAAAAAAAAGAAGAAAAAAATGATTTTTCTTAATTCCTGAAGGGCTAAGTAGACTTGATGTTCTACGGTACGGATGGAAATTTTAAGTTTGGAGGCTATTTCCTGATGGGTCATTTGGTCGAAGCGGCTCATTTCGAATATCTTTCTGCGGCGTTCCGGAAATCGTTCGAGGGCCAATTCCAAAATGAGTTGCGCTTCCTTATAATAAATGGGGGTTAGCGGGTCATCGGGGGTGAAGAGCTCATTGATAACGTTTTCCTGAACTTGTTTTTCTTGAAAACTGTGTTCAATTCGCTTGTGTCTGATGAAGTTTAAGGTTGCGTTTTTGGCCATGGAATAGATATAGTTGTCTTTGTTCTCATTGTTTATCCAGACTTCGGGCGTGGTCCATAGTTTGGTAAAGACATCCTGTGCGATATCTTCTGCATCTTCTTCTGATTTGAGAATCATGTTGATAAAAAACTTTACCGAAGAGAAATGCGATTTGAATAGTGCTTCAAAATGTTGAGGCAAGTTAGGTTCTTGAGTCATTGGGTTAACATTTTTGTGAGACCCTACAAATGTAGAAAAAATAAATTAAGACATCTGTTTGACAAAAGATTTTTTTCTTTTTTCACCTAAAAAATATTTACTTCTTGTATTCTTTCGGTAGATACGCTGCAACAAATCTGTAATTTGGATTATACAATTTCTATGTGACTTTTCCCATTGGAACTCTTTATAACTTTAATCTGGGTAGGGATTCGTTCCGTCATCTCGGCCACATGAGAGATAACACCGATTTTGCGTCCTTGTGTTTGAAGCCGTTCGAGAGCATCCATGGCTACGCGCAATGTATCGGCATCCAATGAACCAAACCCTTCGTCGATGAAGAGCGATTCCACCCGCATTCGGTTGGACGACAGCGAAGATAGTCCCAACGCCAAAGCCAATGAGATGAGGAAGGATTCACCACCCGATAACGAGTGTACCGAACGTACCTCCGACAACATATCCAGATCGATAACCTGTAGAGACAACGAATCTGCTGATACACGTTCCAGCTTGTAACGTTGCGTGAGTTCGCTCAAGTGCTTGTTGGCATATCCCAGTAACACATCTAGTGTGTAGCCTTGTGCCAGTACTTTGAATTTTGCACCATCAGCCGAGCCGAACAGTTCATTGAGCTTGCCCCAATTCTCGGCGGTAGTGCTTTTTTCCTGAAGCTCCTTCTCAAACTGTTTGATGCGTTGTTTGCCTTTCTCGTGGTTGGTGAATAGAACACTGATTTCAGTGATTCGTTCCCGCTTTTGAGTCAGGATCTGTGTTTTTTCATTCAGGGCAGTTGTTAGCATCTCTTTGGTTTCTTCCTCAGCAGGTTTGATTGCTGCTTTTTGGTGTTCCGTCCACATTCGTTTTCGCTCAGTGAGAATGCTGCCGGCAGACACCTCATTTTTGCGGAGTTGATCCAATGCGGCACGTTCTGCCACTATCCAGTTATTTTCTTTGGAGAGCAATTCAATGAGCTCTTCCTGTCGAAGACCGTCCGTTCGTTGTGATAGCCATTCGCCGACAGTTTGCTCCAACTGGCTGATATTGTTTCTCAGTCGGAAAATATGGTCGGAGAGTTGTGCGAGCTCGCCCGCTATCTTTTCACCTTTGGATATCAGCGTATGCTGGCTCTCGGTAGTCTGAGCGATCAGTGTGCTGTTCGCTTTGATTGTTTGAAGGTGAATGTTCTCTATCTCATCCGCTTTCCGGCCCTCGAGCAGCTTTCCGCGTGCAGAGGTGAGCTGTTCCCATTCAGAAGTAACCGATGCATGCTTGATTTGCTTGGTATGACAGTCGACGGCAAGTTCTTCCGACCGTTGCCGGGCAGCGCTCAGTTGTTGGCTCCGGCCGGTCAACTGTTCGGCAAGAGACGCTTGTGTGGTACTATTCTTTCTCCACAACTCAACAAACTGTTTCAATTGAGCTCCAATGGTATTGATGTTCCATTCGGGGATGAAATTTAGTAATTCCGACAGACTTCCTAAAGTCATGTCGTTCTGTTCCTTGTAACCGGAGATCAATGCTTGCAGCCGGATGATTTCACTTTGGCGGTTGGCTATACTCTCGGTCAGCCGTTTGATATCTTTTGCTACCACCTCTTTCGCCTGAGTCAATGTCCGTTCTTCCAAACTATCCACATCGATGTGCCCGATGGGGTGGTGCGTACTTCCACACACCGGACAAGGTTCGTTCTCGACTAACTTTGCACGCAACGCCGCTATCTCCGCCGGAAGAATCTCGTTCAACCGTTGTGCTTCCGCTTGTTGGGCGGTAAGCAATTCCTGCTCTTTCTCAAGCAACTCATGGGCAGTGTTCAGCAGTCGTTCATTACTCATTATCTGTTTGGAAGCCGACTGTACATTCGTAATATATGAGTTTACAAGCTCGATCTTGCTCACCAACTCCCGGTATTTTTCGTACTGCTCGAACCAACGGGCGATTTCTGCCTGCGAGTGCTCAATGGAAGTAATTTCCTGCTGCCAGCCTGCGATGTTCTTCTCACATATGACCTGTTGATTCGTTACTTGCGAAAGCTCCTTCTGGCTTTCCGTCCGGTTTTTTACTACTGCTTCTACCTGCACATCCAGTTTTCGGGCCTCTTTTACCTGTGGTTCCGTTTCCTGCCACCGGGCGTTGAATTCATCGTGCTTGGTTTGAAGCGTAGCAAGCTGTTTCTTCACTTCTTCAAGCTGAACCTGATTGGATGCATACAAATCCTGCTGAAGTTTGAGCGAGGCTTCATTACCAGTCAGCAACTTTCGGTCGCTTTCAAGTTGTTTGAAAGGATCGCGAATCTGCTGTACACTCTCTATGCGAGCCAGGTAATCGAAGCGCGGCTGAGCCTGCCCGATCGCTGCTTGAAAACCCTCTAACTCCGCTTGCGCAGTCATCATGCCGGCAGCCAATTGCTCATTGTTTTGTAACCATTGAAGTTGCCCGGCCAACATCTTCACTTCTGTTTCCAGTGCAGCCAAGGTTTGGGTATTCAACTCCTTTTCCGAAGACAATTCCGCCATCTGCTCCTCCGACAGCAATTCCACGTCTTTGATGCGTTCGGTAATCAGGGTTAGTTGCGCTTCGGCCTGTTTGGCATTCTCATATATCTTAGACGAGATCCGGGAGTAAATATCCGTTCCCGTCAGCTTTTCGAGTAACTCCGCCTTTTCTCTGGGAGCAGCTTTCAGGAACGTGGCAAAATCACCCTGAGCCAGCAATACAGCCCGGGTAAATTGCTCGAAGGTGAGTCCGATCAGTTCTTTTACCTTCACCAATAATTCTGTTTTCCCACCTTGAAGTTCGCTGTTCGATGTCAGGTTGAATACCTTATAAGTTGTATTCTGCAACGAGCCATCCACCTTATCACGGGAACGCCTGACGCTCCAACGCGCCCGGTACCGTTCGCCGGCCAGCGATATGAAATCGGCTTCCGCATATCCGTCCGCTGTTCCGCGACGCAAGATCGACCGGCTGTCTTTCTGCTTGATGGTCAGACTCTTTACATCAATAATATCGGCATTGTCCGTAGCATGATTGAATCGGGGTGTATCGTTGAATAAAGCCAGGCAGATAGCATCCAGCAACGTCGATTTGCCCGATCCCGTACTTCCGGTAATAGCGAAAATCCCTGCCGACTTCAGCGGTTCGGTAGTGAAATCTACTTCGAACTCCCCTTCCAAGGAGGCTAGGTTCTTTCCTCGTATCGCTAATATCTTCATTGTTCCACCTCCCTGATTACTTGTTGCATCAATCCTTTCATGATCTCCGGCATGTCATTGCCTCCGTACTTCCGTTTGAAGATATCGGTCGCCATGTCCAGCGGGTTGATCCGTTGCAATTCTTCGTAGCTGATGATTTGTTGTTCGTTGTCCTGCCTGATCATGATACCTTCTGTGCGTGCCAGTCTGACTGCCTTTCCTTCCAGTGCTTTTTCAATGCGGATTCTCAGCGAAGGTTCCGGCTCGGTGATGAGCACCTTCATTTCGAGGATGGGCGATGCTTCGTCGGCTGTTCCATCGGGGAGTAGTTCTATTTCGGCGAGTACTTCCGGGAGGGGGAGCGGTTCTTTGGGCATGGAGAGCAGTCGCACAGGCGCTTCGAACTCCAAACGTTCGATACGGACAGCATCCGATGACATCGCGGCTTCCGATGTTACGGTTGTCTCCGATGGTATGGCCGTTTCCGAAGGTCTTGCTGAATCGGTATCAGTAATTGTTACCAGCACCACCCCTTGCCGGTTGTTCTTTTCTGCAAACGACATGGGGAGCGGCGCACCGGCATAGCGTACCGTTTCCCGTCCGGATACCCGTTGGCTGCGATGCAAATGTCCGAGAGCGGTGTAGGCGATACCTTCGTCGAAAGCATCCGGTGAGATACATTCCAGTCCGCCGATGACGGTGCGTTCGGCTCGATCCGTTTGGGAGATTTCCGAGCCGGTAGCCTGCAAGTGTCCCATGGCAATGATAGGCTTACTTTTGTCTTTCACCTGTTCGTAGAGCGATCGGTACATAGTTTGTACTCCTTCGCCGTAGGTGGCAGCATCGGGATAGTCGCCTTGTCGCAGATAGGGTACTGCCAGGCAATACCCACCCTTATTGAGTGGAATGATCAGGTGTTGGAAGTCAATCTCACCGTCGGACGTACGCGTCACGATACCTCGAACGGTTATATTCATGGATTCCAGTAGTGGGTTAGGGGCTTCCAATCGGGCGGCCGAGTCGTGATTCCCGGCTATGATAATGATTTGCAGTTGCGGGTTCTCATCCGTAATGTCTTTCAGGAATGCGTAATACATGCGCTGCGCCTCTGCCGATGGGTTTTGCGTGTCGAAGATATCACCGGCAATGAGGAGTACGTCTACTTCGTGGACTTTTACCTGCTTGCAGAGCCATGTCAGGAATTGGGCGTGTTCCCATTTCCGGTCATACTCGAAGAATGTTTGTCCTAAGTGCCAGTCGGCGGTGTGGAGGAGTTTCATATTAAATATTTAATTGACTCCAAAGATACTGAAACTGGCAGATATCTGCTCTGTTACATGATGGTAAAACTAATTTTTCGTCCTAATCCTTGGAATATCTTGAACAGAGTAGAAAGTTGAATATCCGCATGTCCGTTTTCAATGCGGGAAATATAGCTCTTTTTGGTCCCGATTTTGGCAGCGAGTTGTTCTTGCGTCATGCCAGCTTTCAGACGTTCTGCTTTCAGTTGTTCACCAATGATAAAGGCTTCGCAATTACTTTCAAATTCGTTTCGTTCAGCCGTTCCCGGTGCGCCGAAATCTTCGGCAATCAAATCTTCAATAGGGGTACATCCCATTTCTTTTAATTCTTCTTTATTCATGGCTTATCCTCCTTTTGTTTTTTGCTGAAATATTCGTTCATAATTCGCTTGGCTCGTTCTATTTCACCAAGAGGCGTTTTCTGACTCTTTTTCTGAAAACCATTGAATAGAATCACAAGGTCTCCTTCATCCATGCAGCAGAAAATCCTATAAATATTTCCTCCTTCCTCTACACGTATTTCATACAGTCCCTTTACATTAGCTATGGCTTTAAGGTATTTTGCAGGTACTTGTTCCAATGTCATTATGTAAATAAATATCTGATAGATTTTACTTAATGTATCCCGAGACAAGTTTTTCTTAAAATCCTTAAAATAGTGGGCGTACGCTACTACTTGGCGGATATATTTTGTCTTTTCTTCCATATTCAATAGTTAGTGATACAAAGATAACGAATTAGTGAACAACGACAATGCTTTTCCTACTTTATTTTGTTAAATGTATGCTTGGTTTGCGGTAAGTTACTTTCAGAATACCGGTGTCGTATGCTACACTGTCTGTCAATGTCCATTCCGTCTCTTTCGGCTTATTGGGAAACAATGGAATACCCTCACCGAGAATTGCCGGAATGTAGCATATCTGCATCTCATCGACCATCTCATTGTTCAGTAGTAGTGTGATGATTTGTCCGCCACCCATCAGCCAAATATCTCTGCCTTGCTGTTGTTGGAGCTGTCGGATGGTTGTGATGACATCTCCGGCAATGAAACTTACGTTTTCCTTTTGTTGCAGTCCGTCTTTACTGCGGGTAAGCACATACGTCATGCTGTCCTTATACGGCCAGTCGGTGCTCATACCAAGGATTTCCTGATAAGTACTGTTTCCCATGATAATCGTGTCAATGGAATCGTAGAACTCCTGATATCCGTATGCACTTCCTTCGGGTGCCGGGTGTTTCAGCAGCTAGTCCAGATTACCGTCGGGGCGGGCAATATAGCCGTCGAGTGATGCGGCGATGTATAACTTTATCTTTTTCATATCATTTTTTATTTATTGAAATGTTGTATCAGTTTCTTTGAGCTGTTGCAAAAAATGCAACAGTTGAGCCAGTAAGTGAAGGCTTCTTTTTAAGATCGTAATAAGCCATACGGGTTTTATTAATAAATTAGTAGGCTAATATGAATAAATTAAGTCTCTGTTGTGCATGTTAAGATACTTGTTTTGTGCGAGCCGTACAATTAATTTGCGCGATTATTCGAGTTGTTTTATTCAATGGGGGAGAATTGTTTCTTTATGGGTAGGAAGATTGTTGTGATCTAATTATCTTTGCTTCCCGTTATAATTGCACTATAGATATGATCAGAAAAGTAACCCTGCAAGACGCCAAAGCGATTGCAGACATATACAACCAATACGTTGCCCACAGCGTAGCCACCTTCGATACGACACCCGTACGAGAGGAGGATATGCAATCTCGTATAGCTATACTATCGGCCAGCTATCCCTATCTGGTGTACGAAGTCGATGGTGAAATCGCAGGCTACTGTTACGCCCACTCCTGGAAAGAAAAAGCCGCTTATAAATATACCCTGGAAACTACCATCTACCTCAACCCCAACCACCAAGGAAAAGGCATCGGCCGCCAACTCATGCAACAACTCATCGACGAATGCCGCCACGGAGGTTACCACGCACTCATCGCCTGCATCACCGAAGGTAACGAAGCCAGCAACACCCTACACGAAAAACTCGGTTTCAAACAAGTATCCCGTTTCGAGAAAGTAGGGAGGAAGTTCGACCGCTGGCTGGACGTGATCGACTATGAGTTACTGCTAAACGATGTCTGATTTGCCGGATGTAACATGAAGAATAGATTCTGATACATTTCTATAGGGGTATGTAACATGCGGTAAAGTAAGATATATCAAAAACAAGTGTCTGAAGAATTGAAATTTGGTACATTTGCATTCATTAAACAGAATTCTTGATACCATGAAGCAACAATTAAACACTCACGTAAGGCTGACACTCATTCTGCTGGCCCTGATTTTAGCCCTGCCCGCAGCGACGGCAGCCATACGTCTTCCACGATTGATTGGCGACCGGATGGTGTTGCAACGCGATGTCGAACTGAAAATATGGGGCTGGGCCGATCCCGGCGAGAAAGTCACCGTACGTTTTATGGGTAAGTTCTATGATGCGGAACCCGATGCGGAAGGCCGGTGGGCGGTGATGCTGCCTCCGCAAAAAGCAGGCGGACCGTTTGTCATGGAGGTGAACGAGTTGACGATCCGCGACATATTGATAGGAGATGTATGGCTCTGCTCGGGACAGTCGAACCAGGAAACGCCTATCGCCCGTCTGGTCAATCGCTTTCCTGAAATCAATGTATCAAACAATCACATGATACGGCACTATAAAGTGCCTACGCAAAATACGGTTGACGACCTGAAAGAAGAGATCGCCGATGGCGCCCGGTGGTATTCGGGCATTGCCTCGGAGGTGATGAACTGGACGGCATTGGCTTATTTCTATGCACAAGAGGCTTATGCGTACAATAAAGTTCCCGTAGGTATGTTGGTCTCCAGCCTGGGAGGTTCGAATATTGAAAGCTGGATCAGCCAGGAACACCTGAAAGAGTTTCCACGGCTATTGCTCGACAAGGATGCATTGGATAGCATGCGCTTGGCCGAGAAAGATAAAGGTACCGGAGTCTGGAACCAGAAAAACTTTGACGATTCGGACTGGAAGACGATGGAAGTGCCTGGCCGTTGGAGAGAGAATGGGCTGAACACCAAAGGTGTGGTATGGTACCGCAAGGAGTTCGAAATGCCTGCTTCGATGGATCGGAAACATGCTCGCCTCTACATGGGTACGCTTATCGACAGCGATGAGGTGTTTGTAAACGGTCGACTGGTGGGAACTACATCGTATATGTATCCCCCGCGTAATTATCATATTCCGGCGGGGATCCTTCGTACGGGAAAGAACACCATCGTTGTGCGGCTCACATCCAATGCGGGCAATGGCGGCTTTGAGAAAGACAAACCCTATAAGATCGTAGGCGATGATGTTGAAGTAAACCTCACCGGAGTGTGGAAATACAAGGTAGGTAAGGATTTGGACGAGGTGGCATCCTACGCCGATCGTTTGAAGAACATGCGAACGGCTGGTTCCGGACTGTACAACGGTATGATTTATCCGATTCGCGACTACCGGGTAAAGGCGGCCATCTGGTATCAGGGTGAAGCCAATTCCGGTCGTCCACGGGAGTACGCCACGCTGATGAACGCATTAATCACCAATTGGAGAGAACTGTGGAACATGCCGGAGATGCCTTTCCTGCTGGTACAGTTGCCCAACTTTATGGAGAAGTCTGCTCAGCCCTCTGAAAGTGGTTGGGCGGGAATACGTGAAGCGCAACTGAAAACCGCCTTGAATGTACCATATACCGCTTTGGCGGTGACGTACGATGTGGGCGAGTGGAACGATATCCATCCACTCAATAAAAAAGACGTAGCGCACAGGCTTTTTCTGGGTGCCCGTAAAATAGTATACGGTGAAAAGATTGTAAGTTCGGGACCTCTTTACAAGGACATGAAGATAGAGGGCGATAAGATCGTACTGACATTCACCGAAACCGGAAGCGGCTTGATAAGTAAAGATGGTCCGCTAAGACACTTTGCCATTGCCGGGGCCGACAAGAAGTTTGTCTGGGCTGAGGCTGTGATCCGGGGCAACAAAGTGATCGTCAGCAGTCGGGAGATCAGTGCACCGGTTGCCGTACGGTATGCGTGGAGTAACAATCCGGAGGAGGCCAACCTGCGAAATAAGGAAGGGTTACTGGCATCGCCCTTCCGCACGGACGATTGGTAACCCTCCCGTTTGGAGAATCTTTTCCGCAGTCTGTTTTATAACGGAATGGTGATCGTGATGTCTTTCTCTTCGTCTCGTTTCACGGTCACCGACTGTTCTCCGGCCTTGAGCATGAAGTCGTTGCCCACCTTATAATACACGGCGAAGTACAACGGGGTTTTGGACTCGGTGATGTTCAGTTCCGTCAGGTTGAGTTTGAAGCCGGCTACTCCATCGGCATTGGTTTTTACTTTCTCCGACGCGGTGGAGAGGTCGGTTTCTTCATTGGGCTCTACATTCGTGAACATGTACACGTCCATATCCGGCTGAGGAATCCCTAAAGAATTTACGACAGTCACTTTTACATACGCTCCAAGGACAGGAGCTTCATCGTCATCGCTGCAGGAAAAGAATCCTACGGACAGGGCGATGACCAACAAATTTAAGACTAATTTCTTCATAATAACTGGTTTTTAGATGTTTAGCGGTAACAAGCGTTTGATAGGTTTTGTTTGTTAGCCGGGTGTTAAAAGGCTTTTATTCTCCTAAAAATGTTATCTTTGTCCTCGAATTAATAAGAAGAATAATATGATTCTAAAGACTGAAAGACTTGTTTTACGTCCCTGGAGAGTGGCGGATGCAGAAGCTTTATATGAATATGCTAAGGACGACCGGGTAGGACCAATTGCCGGTTGGCCGGTACACAAGAGTGTAGAAGATAGTGCCGTAATTATCCGGACAGTTCTCGCGCAGGAAGGGGTATGGGCTGTCACGCTGAAAGGTGAAGACAGAGCGATCGGTAGTGCCGGCTTAAGTATTGGATCCAATGCTAACTTCCCGATAGGAGAGGATGAGGGTGAAATCGGTTACTGGATTGGAGTACCCTATTGGGGAAAAGGATTTATTCCTGAGGCTACCCGCGAACTGATGCGTTATGGATTTGAGGATTTGAAACTGAACACTATCTGGTGCGGCTACTTCGACGGAAATGAGAAATCAAAACGGGTACAGGAAAAATGTGGCTTCCGGTATCATCACACTGTGGCGAATAAACCCTGGCCGTTGATGAACGATGTGCGCACAGAACATATCAGCCGCATCACCCGGGAAGAGTGGATGGAAAGCAGATAAATGTATTGAAATATATTTGCTGTACTACAATAATGCCCTCATGCCCGATTCCAGTTCCAGCAGTTTCTTCTTTCTCCATAGTCCGCCTCCATAGCCGGTAAGTGAACCATCGGCGCCGATTACCCGGTGGCAGGGGAGGATGATGGAGATTTTGTTTTTCCCGTTGGCATTGGCCACAGCACGGACGGCAGAGGGCTTGCCTATCATTTCGGACTGCCTGGCATAGGTTGATGTGGCTCCGTAGGGTATGCGCAACAAAGCCATCCAGACTTCTTTCTGAAACTCCGTTCCCACCAGATCCAACGGAATGTCGAATTCCCGGAGTTCTCTGTTGAAATACAGTTTCAACTGTTGCCTTAATGCCTCAAAGAACGGACTCTCTCCCTCCATGAGCGGCGCATTCAGCATCGTGACCAATTGTTTCAACTCCAATTCGAGCGAGGGGTATTCCGGGAATTCCAGCATGCAGATTCCTTTTTCGGTAGCGCAGGCTATCATTGTACCTAAGTCCGTATCGATGTATGCGATGCGGGTGACTTGTCCGGTGCTCAGGCAACTGTTATTGGCCTGTTCAACCATTGCCTTGATCTGTTCAATATGTATTGTTCTCATATACTGTCTTTTTTATAAGATCACAAAAGTACGCAAACCCATTGACAGATGCAACCCGTTTCTTGCTATAATAAAAGAGGGTACCCTTTCGGATACCCTCTCACTGATACTTTCCCGGATACTACTGGATGGTAGTTAAAGGTATGGCACGTATTTCATTGGCCGGAGCTACATTGTCCATGTAATTATCAGAGAGTGTGACTGCGAAAACGGCAATGTTCTCATCTTTAGGCAATACGAACATGGAAGCATCTTTGGGCAGATCAACGGTGAACTTGTACATGTATGTGAACACATACGGATCGTTCCCTTTCTCAGCGTGGCGATGCGAACCAACATAGGCTAGCGAAGCGTCCTTTATATATCCCTGGTTGAATCCGGTATTGCCCCATTGTCCGTAGAAACCGGAGAAATAAGGAATGTCAAATTCATACGGTTTAGCGTCTATCATAAAGGTTGCCTTACGATCTTTGTCGGTGGAAGCTGCCAGGAAATATAATTTCTTGCCGGATGTTTCTTTCGGCAGATAGATTGTATCTCCCTTACACTTCACTACATTCTTTTCGTTCTTGTCGGCAATGATGAAGGGGATGTTCTCACTCACCACTTCATTGCCTATCAACTCAGCTGCATACGTATGGCCTTTCTTGTCGAAATTATGCAGATACCCGAAATGTTCCGGAGTAAAGGCATGCTGATTGTAAGCGAGTTGTAAGGATTGATGGTTGACCGGTGCTGCTTTTACCGCTGACTTTTTCAGTCGCACGGCAAACGTTTTGGGACGGTAGGCGGACATATCGAAACGAAGGGTATTGCCTGTGGCTTTGGCTTCTCCGATCTTGTCCTCAATTCCGTTCATCTCATACGCTTCTTCAATGGCTGCCGGGAATGTAACCTCTATGTTTTGAGCTGCTTGTCCTTGCATTTCGTACAGACGGATGACATACATATCGCTGTTCTCTGCTTTTTTAAGCGAACGTACTGCCACCTGAGGGGTATTAACGTTCACGAAAGAGTACGAACGACCTAGTTTCCCTTTGTGTTTAGGAGCAGTAAAGGTAGCCAGCGGGGCATTTAGCGATTCTGCCTTTTGATTGATCCCGGCCTCTACCGGAGCCTGGGTATGACCTACGATGGAATATGTAAACGTATGATGTCCGTGGTCCTGCGTTTCCTGATATTTGTAGCGCTCTTTGCTTTTTGGGGTATGCAAAAGAGTCAGGCGCAAGGTGTTATCATTCGGCTTATCCCAACCGTATTTACAGTTATTCAGTACGGCAATCCCGTAGCTGCCATCTTCGGCTGTCAGGTCGGCCCATTGCTGGGCGCATACTTCATACGCTACATCCGTGTTATTTCCACGCTTGACAGTTCCGATACCCAGATCGTAGGTGGCCAGTTTGTTGGATACATTCATTGGGAACTCAGCCTTCAACAGCGCATTCTTGGCATCCCAGTCAACTTCATTCAGGATATCGATGCGGTCGTCACAAGCACCCTCGCTCATGCGTATGATTTGTACGAAACAGGAAGTACCATATGTACGTTCAACACGCAATGCTGCGTAACAAGCTCCTTGTTCGGCCACACTGATCTTGACGTTTTCAATAATACCGATAGGTTGAGCATCCACCGATTTCTTCTGAATCTCCCATGCAGGCCAGGTATTCGATTCGTTTTCATTGAACAAGGCCAGGCGGAACGGACGATCCTTGGCTACCAGTTCGCGATTGTTGCGTTTGTCCCAGATGGAAGCAATGTCACCATTCTTATCCAACGTCAGTTTGTAGATGCTGTTCTCCAGTGTATTGCCGGATGCTTTCAACGAAGTACGGGATGATGATTTGCCGGCCAAACGTACATCGTATACCGAACAGCTTACCGGAGCAGATGAAGCACTGAAAGCGACGCGGGCTTTTCCGTTTTTATAACCCAATAACTGCGCCGGAACTTCTTCGTTCTTCGCTCCGAACACGCGTACGCCTGATGGTTTCTGGGCAGCGTCGACTACTATCTCAACCAACTCTTTCCGTTCGGCGGCCATCGGGTTGTACACAACTACCGGAATACCTTTTACCTGTGTATCCAGGCACGAAGCTAATGAACCCACTCCTGTGCGGATAATATCTGCAAAGCGGCTTTGCGAGATCAGTTCGTCGTTCCAGGAGAACGTATACGCTTTCGGAAGGCTGGTTCCCGGAAGGTCGTCATGAAACTGGTGCCAGATGAAACGCTGCCAGGAATCGGTCAGGATTTCAGCCGGGTAGGTGGCTCCACCCAGATAATCGGCCATGACTGATACGCGTTCGGCGGCATCGCCCAACTGCTCGTTCCGACGATTATAGAGTTTCATGGCAGCTTGTGATGTATAGCATCCGGTAGCATGTATATCCATCAACAATTCTCCGTCGTACACCGGCAACTCCGGATGTTTATCGAACGGATAATAGTCCAGAAACAGTTGGTCGGATGTGGCGCTGATAACTTCAATATCTCCCGTTCCTTTGATGCCTTTGGCAATGGAAATCAGGGAGCCGATGTTGGGCGAACCGCCTATATCGCCTGTTCCGTAATAACGGTATGCCGTATTGTTGATACCCCCTTTAGCTAAGTTCCGCAGATCGTTGTTCTTGCTCAGATCTTCGCCGTTCCATTGATGTACATAGTTGTTGCCGTTGAGGGCAGCCATGATGCGTGATCCGTCGACTCCCTGCCACAGTCCGATGTTGAACGGCATCTTGGAGTTGCCATGCATATTCCTGTGGCGCCATTGAAGCTTCTGGGTAGAAAAACCGATCAGTCCGGAATGTGCCGCGATGGTAGGCAGGGTATAACCAAATCCGAAACAGTCGGGCAGGAAGATATCCCGGGAAGTAATTCCGAATTCTTTCCTGTAGTAATGTTGCCCGAGCAGGATGTTACGGAAGAACGATTCCGGCGAAGGCACATTGGTGTCGTTTGCATCCCAGGAACTTCCTGAAATGTGCCAACGTCCTTCCTTTATATACTTCTTTATAGCTTCGTACTCCGATGGGTAATACTCTTTCATCCAGTTGTATTTCACGGCTCCTTCGAAGTTGAAGACATAGTCGGGATAGGTCTTTAGCAGGTACAGGTTGCGGTTCAACGTGTTTTTGATGTATTCATCAATGGTTGTTTGAATGTCCCAGTTCCATTGCGTATCGAGATGCGCATTGGAAACCACGTAGGCTTTGTACTTCTTTTGAGCCTGGCAGGTATTGATTCCCGCCCAGCCCAAAAGTGCAGCCAATAAAATAGTTCTTTTTTTCATGTTCTTGATCATTTATATTTAGTTCCTATTGAATACTGAATTTGCCCTCTAACTTGATATCCTTTGAAGAGGCTCCTATCATTACTTTAAAAGTACCCGGTTCTACCCGGAATTTCATGTTTTTATCCCAAATGGCAAGATCTTGCGGACGTAGCGTAAAGCTGACTTGTTTTTCTTCTCCCGGTTGGAGGGTGATTCGTTCAAAGCCCCGGAGTACTTTGACATAAGTGGTCACACTACTGACTTCGTCCCTGAGGTAGAGTTGCACGACCTCGTCACCCAACCGGTTACCTGTGTTTTTCACCTTGCACGTTACTTTAACTTCCCCTTGCACTCCTTGTTTCTCGGGAGTAATCTCCAGTTGACTGTATGCAAAAGTGGTGTAACTGAGTCCATATCCGAAAGGATAGAGCGCACCGGAGACTGCAGTGGAGCAGGAGGCTTCCGAACCGGGTTTGAAAGGAAAGGCGAAAGGTATCTGTCCTACCGACTTCGGGAAAGTCACGGCCAGTCTGCCTCCCGGATTGTAGTCGCCAAACAACGTTTGTGTAACTGCATCTCCACAAAACTCTCCGGGAAACCAGGCATGGAGGATGGCAGGAACATGCCTCTCGGCATAGTTGATACTGGAAGCGCGACCATCTATCAGAACGAGCACCACCGGTTTTCCGGTTTTGCAGATGGCTTCCAACAGCTCATCCTGTCTGCCTGCCAGGTTGAGGCTGCTTCGTGAATGCTCTTCCCGTACGGTTTGTTCATTGCCTCCAAGTACCATAACCACTACTTCCGAGGCTTTAGCAGCCTCTACAGCCTCGTCCATCATTTTCTGTTCGCCAGGAGTTTTATCGAAATACAACACTTCGCTTTCCGGGAAATGAGGATCTTTGATTTCGCATCCTTTCTTATACACTACATTGGCCTGCGGAAGGTATTCTTTTATACCTTGGTAAACAGTCTTGATGGGCGCATTGGCCGGTCCATAGCGACAAATCAATTGTTCCCGTTCATTGGCATTAGGACCGATCACGGCCACCGACTTTACCGATTTGCTTAACGGAAGCATATTATCTTTATTCTTCAGCAATACCATAGACTGGCGGGCTGCTTCGAGTGCCACTTCCTGATGCTCCTTGCTATGAACTATTTTATCAGCCAGTTTCTCATCACCCCGGTACGGCTGATCGAACAAGCCCAACCAGAACTTTACCTTCAAGATCTCACTGACACGTTGGTCGATGACTTCCTTGGATATTTTCCCATCGGCAATGGCTTTACGCAATGGCTTTACGAAGCTACCCGGAGAACTGAAATTGGTACGGATGTTCAATCCGGCATTGACAGACTGTGCAATTGCATCTTCATAATTTCCGGCCACGTTGTGTTTCCCGGAGATAAACTCCACGGCATCACTGTCCGAAACCACATACCCTTTGAATCCCCATTCCTGACGCAATATCTGCGTCAGGAATAAGTAACTTCCGGTAATGGGTTCGCCATCGTAGTCGTTGTATGAGCTCATAACTCCCAATGCCCCGGCTTCCTGAAAAGCCACACGGAAGGGTTCCAGGTAGAGTGTACGCATCTCGCGTGGAGCGACATGGGGATCGGTACGGGTTCCGCCGTCACGGCCACCGACGGGAATACTATATACGGCAAAGTGCTTGGGAGTAGCCACCAGTTGCTGTTTCTGCAAACTCAAGATCATTTGTTTGCCCAGTTGCCCTACCAGATAAGGATCTTCTCCATAACACTCTACCGCCCTTCCCCAACGAGGATCCTGTGCCACATCCAGAATGGGAGAATAAATATTGGTATAGCCCAATGCTGAAGCCTCCCGGGCTTCAATCTCGCCAATACGGGCTATGAGTTCTTTATTCCATGTACTTCCTTGGCCGCACTGTGCCGGGAAATAGGTTGCACGCTCATGGCATACACCCCGGATTCCCTCATTGGTAAAATCTACAGGAATTCCCAAACGGGTGTTTTCGACAAACCACTGCTGAATGATATGCAAAGTATTCACATGTTTGGAGTAGGGGAAAGCATATTCCCCTTTAAATTTCCCCAAACCATTGTGTTGCTCATCTATATTGCCGATGCCGTCTTTCCACACTTCTGAATTCCATTTTTCTGTAGGAAGTGCATCTTCCAAAACCCGGCCGGAACCATATAGCGTTACCATTTGACAGGTCTTCTCGTCCATTGTCATCTGGCTGAGCAGGTCTTTGACCCGCTCGTCAATCGGTGCCGACGGATCTTCGTATACATCCATCTTGCCATTCTTGTTAAAATCAATCCAGCCTTTGTGATAGATGCCATCCTTTTTGGCTGCGATAGATACAACCGGACTGAGGAGCATCATACTCAGCAATACTAATTTCACAGGTTTCTTCATTATTCTATTTTACGAGGTTAATAAATGTCTATTCTTCGCTGATAACTACATCAGGATACTCGCTCTTCAATACATTTTTTGTCTGGGTATGCGTTCCTTCATAAACAATCGTACGATTTTCGCCTGCTGTTAAATCGCGGTACTTGTATTTGAGAATCAGTACACTTGTTTGGATATAATAGCGCGTATCGGTAGAATGGAGCACATACTTTCTCGAAAGAGTAGCAGTTACCGGATTTAAATTCAGAGCTGCATTCTTACTCGACAGGGTGATGCGCTCGTTTTCGTCGAAGGTGAT
The DNA here is from genome assembly GCA_031554635.1 of Bacteroides sp. Lineage (GTDB taxonomy): Bacteria > Bacteroidota > Bacteroidia > Bacteroidales > Bacteroidaceae > Bacteroides. The sequence goes on along the minus strand of JAVBVD010000041.1, from coordinate 177,384 downwards.
ATCGATAGCATATTGTTTGTAGTTGATATCTGTACTTTGACTGGCGTTGGCAGCATACATATAGCAGGTGTTGGGAGAGACGGCATATAGTTTCGCACTACCTACCGAGGTACTTTGACTGGTTCCGTCTATCGTTATTTTTCCGGAACCGGCATAATTCCCGGAAAACTTATTCCGGAATAGAATATTTGCCAAAAGCTTGCAATACTTGCTGGGACCCACAGCTTCACCGGTCGATGTAGCGATCTGGAGTGGCAATACATAGTCATTGTATATGTTCTCGATCTTGCTCATATCAATGCTTATTATTGCAGTAGTCTTCAGTTCTCCTTTGGGGATCATATAAGATTCCTGATCGAACGTATAGTAATCTCTGGGAAATTCTAAGTAATAAGAACTCGTTTGTTGCTTGAATTTATCAAAGTTATACCCGGCTAGTGTGTCCGGATCATTGGTTATCGTCAGGATGATGTCTTTATCATTGACTGAAGTTCCGTTGATCCCAAAGTCAATTAACAGTTCAGCCGTATTGTCGGCCTTGATATCGACTTCGCATTCTTTCCAACCATTCTTTACCAGGTAAGAGAATTTGTGAAACAACTCATCATTCAGTTCATCCTGGCAAGATACCAGGGACAATATCACTAAAGACATTGTCAGGATATTTATTATCTTTTTCATACCATCATTCTTTTAGTAAAATTACCATTCCGGGTTTTGTGTTAAGTTCACATTCCTTTTTAGTTCCGCTGTCGGGAAAGGCCACAGATACATTTTCTTCAGGAAAATCTTGGGAATGGAAGTTACTACCGTCGGAGTATAGAATGCCTGACGGGCATCATCATCCTTTGATATATTGATGTTGCATCCCATCAAAGGCTGGTTTTCTTCCTCCAACGCATCTTTCCATCTTCTTAAGTCGAAGAAACGGAAACTGTTCTCGGCAATCAGTTCTATCTGACGTTCTTTCTTTAATTTTTCCCTGAAGTTTCTCGGATTATCATAGATGTCATTACCGAAATCGGGAAGTCCTGCACGCATTCTGATTGGCTTTATAACCTCCCTCATTTTTTCCGAATCACGTTTTATTTCAACATCCTGATCGTTGTATGTCTTGGCATGGTATGTTTGTCCTTCGGTCAGTTCATTGAGCGCTTCGGCATAAATCAATAAGATTTCGGCGTAACGTATGGTCGGTTCGGATTTGTTTGTCCGGTATCCGCCTTCCGAATAAGAATCTTCCACGTTATAGTATTTTTTCAGTCCGACACCGCTCAAGGGGCAGTCTTCTTTGAAACCAAGTTTACCATCGGCTTCATCTCTGTAATACCAGCACTGGAAGTTCTTTTCACTAACCACAGAGGAACTCTGACATTCCCAAACAGCACCATTGAATGCAATGGAAGCATAGAAACGCGGCTCGCGTTTGGAATACATCAACGAAACGCCTGCTTTCATATATGGAGCTCCATTCATATTGGCGGGGTCGTTGGCTGTAGCGGTGAACCCAGTCTTTACATAATATCCCGTTACTTCGGCCTCTTCAATGGTTTGACCGTTATTCATGTAGTAAGCATCTACCATCTTCTGAGTGACACCGATCTTGTTTCCTCCTTTTCCGGTTTTGGGAATAGAGGGTTTGTTAAAGAAATTTTCAACTCCATAACCGTCGACCGAGCGGGTTCTGGTAAAGATCAATTCCGGATTCTGGGAACCACGGATGGTGCCGTCAAATATATATTTATAGGAGTAATACGGATCTATGTTCTTCCAACCATTCGGGAAGTTTTCGTTCGAATATATTTCATGATAAGGAGGACGTTCATAGTCCGCTACAGTCTGTTTGGGTTCGACCACATGCAGGGTGTAACGGTTCAAGTTGATTACATCTTCGGCAGCAGCGGCGGCTCTGGCCCATTTTGATTCGTCGTATTCCTGGTTGTAGAGCTGGCTTCCGTCATTGTTTTTCACATTAAAAAAATCCTTATTCCCATTGCATAACGGACTTGCTGCATACAACAGTACACGTGCTCTCAATGCTAGGGCTGCTCCCCGGGTAGGGCGGCCAAAATTATTGATGGTACGTCCGGTAGGCATATTACGTGCGGCAATAATCAGATCCTGATCAATGAAATCAATGATTTCGTCAAACTTGGCTCTTGGAAGAGAAAGTTCTTCATAAGAGAGACTGACATCCAACCCATGCTCAGGAATCAACGGAACAGGACCGAAGGTACGTAACAAACTCCAATACGCGAAAGCGCGCAAGAATCGAGCTTGTCCTTTCATGTCTGCAATATCTTCTAACGACATTTCTTTGCATTCACCTACTTTGTCGATAAAAGTAGATGATTTTCTAACACATTCATAGGCCCGCCTCAGTAAATCCTCATAAATAGGAAATGAATTGGCGCTGTAATTACAGTTCTGAAGACTTTTTCCGTCGATAGAAACCAAGTCGTCACTTGCCCACATGAACCTTGAATTCATTTCCGACAAGTTGTCTTTCTTCAGATAATCGTAGGTGTTTGAGAGCCAGCCGTCCACATAAACTCTTTTCGAGAAAGCCGAGTCTACTGACAGCATATCGTAGAAATATTTGTCTACATCCAGAAAGTCCGCACAGGAACTAAATGAAAACGAGATATAGAGGGCTGTTATAAATATTATTATCTTTTTCATATCATACAGATTTTAGAAACTAAGTTGAACATAGCATGAATACGTCCGGTTAATCGGATAAGCAGTTCCGCTTCGGGTTCCGCTGCTTTTCTCGTCAGCTGTGGCATTCTCCGGATCCCACAGCTTGAATGGACTCCATGTGTGGAGATTTTCGCCGATAAAACCAATCCTCATGTTGCTTACATAAAACTTACGTGTAAAAGTCGTAGGGACATTGTAGCAAACTTCCAGATTCTTGAGACGTACATAACGTCCGTCTTTCAACCAGAAGGTCGATTTTTGGTTGTTGTTATTATTGTTATCCCATGTCAGTCGGGGCCAGTTCGCATTGGGGTTTTCGGTAGCAGGGTCACCGGACACTTCCCGGGGAATCCAACGGGTATCGTCTACCATTGTCTGCAACACGTTGCCCGTAGCGCCGTAGCGGAATGCGTGAGGACCGGTACCGCCAATGTAGAAATCACATTTACCGCTACCTTGGAACAAGATACTAAAATCAAAATTCTTCCAGCTTGCACTTAACCCCATACCATACTGAACACCCGGTTGAGTTTTATAGCCTAATGGTACAATGTCATCGCCATTCACAATTCCGTCACCATTCACATCTTTGTATTTAATGTCTCCGGGCAATACTTCCTTTCCACCAAAATCCTGTCTGGGGCTACTACGGACATCTTCTTCGTCTTTAAATAATCCCAGCGCTATCAGACCCCGGTTCTGGCTCATCCTGAATCCTTTGCTCATTTTGTACCACAACTCATTGGCTGCTTCGTCTCTATCGATGACTTCTGTATTCTGGTACGTCATGTTGGCTCTTACTGTGAATTTCACCTGGCCGATTCTATCGGAGTAGGCCACATTCCAGTCGAATCCGGTCGATTCCATTTTTCCTACATTGGCCATAGGCGTTTTATCTGCTAGACCGGTTGTCTCGGGCATGTGCTGGCGTTCCATAAAGATATCGTCTCTTTTGTCTTTAAATAGATCGAAGGCCCCGGAGAATTTTCCGTTCAAAATATTCAAGTCAACACCTAAATTGTATTTCTTGGCTACCTCCCAGGTTAAATTGGGAGTACCAATGGTTCCGTTTCGATAACCGGTGATGAAATTCGTTCCGAATTCTCCGAAGGAATAGTCGCCATCCGGGTGAGAGTTTACCAGGCCGATATAAGGAAAGCGTCTACCGCCAATCACGTCATTACCAACCTCGCCATACGAGGCGCGGACTTTCAACATATCCAGCCACGGAGCCAGTCTTTTGATGAAAGGTTCTTCCGATATCACCCAACCTGCGGAATATGCAGGGAAGAAACCAAACTGTTTTCCTTTCTCAAAATTTTCGGAACCGGTATATCCCCAGTTCATTTCGGCCAGGTAACGGTCTTTGTAGGCATACGTAAAACGTCCCGAATAGGCTAGGTTTCGTTTCGGTATGGATGATATAATATCACTTCCCAGATTCGTGTCCGACTTCTCTTGCATATAAAGCATTCCAAAAACACCTAACCGGTGGGTTTCTTTAAAAAGTCTGGAATAGTTCAAGGCGATTTCCGTATAGTATCTCTTGTTGCCTTCTGTATTCGACTCCTGAGCCATCAGTCCTTCTGTTTTTACACGTTTCAGGATGAGGCTTCCATCTGGTGCCCGGTAATTCAGAGCTTCCCATAATTCCGGGTTCTTGATTCTTTTGATAGAATTCTTATTCCATGTGTCAAAAGCAAAAGTAGCGGTCATTTTCAGTCCCTTGGCTATAATATCCAGATCTTGTTCCAATCGGATATTTGTTTCCATTTTGTTCTCCCAGGAAGTCTGGTATCCGGTCTTTGTCATGTGATATTCCGGAGTTTGTGTGCCATTAACCGAAGGCTCTTCCCCGGAAGAATACCGTCGGGGAATACTCAAAGGAGTTAATTTGGCAAATGATCCCCAGATATCACTGGAAGTACTGCCCGGTTGGGTTCTGTTAATAAGATAACCACCCACGCCCACTTTGACCACTGTTTTCTTGGTGATATTCATATTGACATTGGCGCGATAGTTAAATCTCTCGTAAGTAGAGTTTGTATTGTATTTATTCACAGAACTCTGTGACCTATAGATACCTTCCTGACTGGTGTATCCCAACGATATATAGTACGTTACGTTGGTTCCTCCACCGCTCATGTTCATATTGGCGATGTACTTGGGGGTAGTCTGTTTCAACATCAAGTCGCGCCAATTGACATTCGGATACAAATCGGGATCGAGATTATTGGCAATGATATCCAGCTCTTCTTGGGTATAGCGAGGAGTTTCATAACGTCCTATGCGAGCTTCATTGGCCAGGTTAGCGTATGTAATGGCATTGGCATAGCTCGGCATCGGCCCACGTGCATCCAGTCCCGCCATGATTTTGGCATTGATCTTGACTTTTCCGGATTCCCCCTGTTTGGTTGTTACCAATACAACACCGTTGGCTCCGCGTTGTCCATAAATAGCCGTAGCAGAAGCATCCTTTAGGACGGAAAAGCTTTCAATATCTTCAATAGGTATTTCATTGAAACTTCTTTCAACCCCGTCGACCAGTACGAGAGCGCCTTGATTGGCTCCAAATGTACTGATACCGCGAATCCAGAATTCTGACATGTCTTCGCCCGGCTCGCCCGAACTTTGTACGGCAATGATACCGGGAACCACGCCAGCCAATGAGTTCGTGATATTGGCGCTGGGAGACTTTAGCGTTGAAAGATCAACGGTTGTATATGCTCCGGTCAACGTTTTCTTTTGTTGGGTTCCACTAGCAGTGACCACTACCTCAGCCAATGTTTGGTGATCCTCTTTTATGGTCACAATCAGTTCTGCCTTATCTTTAATTTTGACTACCGGGATTTCCTGAGTAACATAACCGATATAAGAAATTACCAATACATCGTATTCACCGACTTTAATACTGAACTTCCCATCGATATTTGTAATAACCCCTAAGCCCGGCTGATTCTTTGCTACAACACTTGCACCGATAACAGGTGCTCCTGTTTCGTCTTTTACCAGTCCTTTCACTGCAGAACTATTATTCTTCTGCGACTGCTGTGCATGAACACTTTCACTTACTCCCCATAACAACAGGAAGAGTAAAACGAATATCTGTCTGATATTATTCATGAGTATTTGATCTTAATAGATTAATTTATTCAATAACCACACTTCTCACGCAATGATTTCCTCTATCCGCAACAATTAAAGCGTTCCCATTGAAGGCGACTGCTTCCGGTTCATAGAATTTAGCTTTATCAGGCAATCCGTCAATGTAACCTGACTGATTAGGCTGACCGGCATACAAGAAAACTTCTCCGTTTGAATTAACTCTGCGGATGACATGATTCATTTTATCAGGAACAATCAGATTTCCATCCGTATCCAAGGTTGGAGTACTCGGATTATTGAAGCGGGCGGCTGTTCCTATACCGGATGCATATCCACTGGTTCCCCACTCACCGATCCACAGTTCCGGAACACCCATTGTGTGAGTGGCAGCATCATAAGCAGCTTTATAGATACAATGCTTATTGCGCACAACGATATACAACACAGTCCCTTCTGTATTAAAGATCAAACGCATATCGACACCGGTTTGACCTTCTCTGACAGCTCGCATTGTTGTGTAAGTACCATTTCCGGTATATCGGTATATGAGTCCGGAGTTCATACTGTCAAAGAATATTTCGCCGGTTTTGGGGTGAACGGTAACTGAACTTGTACCGGCTTTTGGGAAAGTTAGTAACTCTTTTATATTGACAAAATTGGCTTCTCTGGTGGAATACATGATGTTCACATCCGTTCTCACGTCATCACCAGTCCATCGGTTGGCCATGTAAAGCGTATCCTGAGTGGCATTGAAAGCAAGTGAATTAGCTGACTGGAACGGACCATTATTATTTAATACCAATGTTTCCACAATACCACTGGATGCTTTTCTTAATGCACCATTCTTGTTGTTCCCGCGTCCTTCATCCAGGAAGTAGATCGCACCGTCTTTGTCGGCAGTTATTTGCCAGGGACGTCGCAAGAGAGCCTGGTCGTATGTGCCATCCTGTCTTGTATCTCCGGATTGTTTTCCTGCTATTCCGAAGAGCGTGCTGACATTGCTCTTGAATAAGTACTTGAAAACCCTGTCCGATACAAATTCCTGGAAGTCTTCTCCCTTTTTTACATACAGCCTTACATACCCGGTATCTGCCCTTGACGGAACAATGGCATACAGCACATCGTTATTGACCCGGATGATTCTCGCTTTTTTATTGTTAACTGTCACTTTCAGGTAATTGGTATCTGTCCCCAGGTTATATCCTTTCAGGATAATCTTGGTTCCAAGTCCACCACTATCGGGATAGAAGGTGTCAAAGCCCGAATCAAGTTCAGCTAGTGGAGGTAAGAAAGTCTCCGCATCTGTTTTTAACTCATTATTACAACTGCATACTGAGAGTACGAGTAGAAAAAACACAGCCAAAGGTACTGTGATTTTTGCTTTGTGAATTTTAAGTTTCATAGCATTAAAAAATTATTAAATCTAAAAAAATAAACGAACGCATTACTTTGCCCTATCATTAAAGTAGGCGGTGGAGATTTTGATTTGTTTTTCATTTTTCAACTATTAGAGATCATTCAACTTTTTTCGAAATCGTACCGAATTAATTCATTTGATTGTTGTGCGAAATTAGCTTGTAAACTTTAAAAAATGGTTTAAAATGCGATTAATTAATCCGGCAAATTTGTTAATCCTCATATATACAGCTACTTTAACCCCCATTTTTTGTTGGGTTTATCTGTAGCCTGAAATTCTATTTTTCCTCCTGTTTCAAGTGTACTCCAATCCATCCAGGTCTTGTTGTACTTTTTTCCATTCATCTTCATCTCACCGATATAAGATTTCGTTGGAGATCCTCCATCGATCTGAAGTACGCCCTGTGGCAAATACATCTTTATGGTTTCAAACGCGGGCAAGCTCACACTAAATCCCGCTACGCCGGGAACCATTGGATATAGCCCGACAGAAGCGAACACATACCAGGCACCCATGGAACCACAATCGTCGTTACCCGGCATTCCATCTGCTTTGGAAGTATACATCTCTTTCAGGATCCGGTGTACGGTTTCGGATGTTTTATAAGGTCGTTCGGTCCAATTGTAAATCCAGGGTACCTGAAAATCGGGTTCGTTTCCTGCTGCATAGTGATGGTCGTCATATCCGGCATCCAAACGAACAAGCAAGCTATCCAGGCGAGCGGACGCGGCTCGTTTTCCACCTATTGTATCAATGAGTGTTTCCAGATCGAACGGAACCATCCAAAAATAATTCTCTTTGGTAGCTTCACGCCAGTCATGATCAGGGTCCTTCCAACTTAAATCATGAGTGTGCCGGGAGCGCAACCATCTGGTAGAAGGATCATATAAGTTTTTCCAATTGCCTGAGCGCTTAAAGAAATAACTTGCATCATTTTTGTTACCGATGACCGACTGAGCATATTGTCCGATAGCATAATCTGTTGAAGCATATTCCAAACACAGGGATGCATTCGCCACTCCTTTCTGCATGTAACTATTCAACCCTGGCCGTACTTCTACCGTCTGCGAATAGGTACCTGGAATGCAAGCTCCCTGTTTCATGTGTTTATAGGCTGTTTGGGTATCAAAGTTTTTACCCCCGAAAGCATATGTATTGGATAAAATGATGGGCATGGGATCGCCTTGCATCACTCCTGTTTCTATATTTGCTGCCACCCATCGACCATAGCCTCCTGCCTGTTCCGCAAAATCGACGACCGATTGCATCATGTCCGAACTTTCTTTGGGATAGAACATCGCCAACAGCTGACATTGAGTACGATACGTGTCCCAGCCACTGATAGTCGAATAATAATCTCTTCCCGGAGCTGTTTGGTGAACGGCAAAATCGGCACCTATATACTCTCCGTTTACATCGCTGAATATATTGGGGTGAAGTAGTGTGTGATACCAGTGAGTATAGAATTGTTTTGTACGGTCGTGTTCCGAGGTTCCGATATCAATTTTACCGAGATGGGTATTCCAATCCTTTTTCGTATCGGCTTTTACTTGATCAAAGGTGCGTTGAGCATTATCCGAGCGAAGATTCTCTTTGGCATTCTCAATAGAAACATAAGAAATGGCTATTTTGTATTCCACTGTTTGGTTCTGTCTGGTGTCAAAGGTGAAATACCCTCCGGATTGACTGCCTCCAATTTGTACGCCCCCGTTTTTTAAGTCATTGCCTTTCCAAGTACCAAAATTTTGTGCCTCTCTATTAAATTCGGCAACAAAGAATATCCGATAATCAGTTGGATATCCGCAAAAATCACCGCCTTCGGCATATCCTTCACAAGAGGATGCGGAAGTTATCTTGATGAACGCATTTGTTATTTTGGTAGAGCTGACTCCTGCCCCGATAATGACTGTGCCCTCTGCCGGTTGTTGTGGGAATATAAACTTTGCCACACCACAACGTTTCGATACTGTCAGGTTACAGGTTACCTTATCTTTCATTGTGAGGGACAGAAAGCCGGCTATGGATTCTTCTATGGATTCATAGCGAGGATATTCATCCATGTTTTTAGGAGATTTATCTAATTTGCCGGATATAGGCAATACGGGAAAATTGCCCATATGTGGACAGCCGGAACCAGACATCTGATTGATTACGATACCCTTCTGAGGAGAAAAGAAGGACGGAGTGAACTGGACCATCCCAAAAGGGTAGCTTGCACCGATATAAGTATAACCACAACTCAAACCATTGCCTTGTGAGCCGATGCGTGTATCAACTAGTTGTGCGTAGTCTCGAAGTACAGTGTTGTCAGTACTGCTTGTTTGTCCCTTGACATATATCGGGGATATAAGTAACAAGCTTAAAATACATTTTGTTGCTCTTCTCATTTTATTGGATAATTAATTCTCATGAAGTTTCTAGTCGCAAAGAAAGATATCCGGTCTTAATTAAAGAGTTAAAACGCGATTAATTAATAGGGCTATTTTGTCGAAACCGGTACTATTTTTGTTAATCCATACGGGGAGTTTACTACTTAATACTATCTTTGCAATGTTTACAAGCATGGATTATTAATAGTTATGATAAATAGAAAATTATTATTCCTTTTTTTTATCGGATGGGTAGCGATGTCTCATCTCCACGCTCAAGGCCTTCAATTCTATGGGAATAAAACTCCGATAGAACAACATACTTCCTGTCTTATTTTTACGCCAGAATGTATACCTACATTTGCTAACTCTTTGGATGTCGATTTCGAACTTCGAATTGAAGAATCCGGTACCTTTGGCTATTTACTTCATCTGGTTGAACCCGAAACTCAAACGGCCTATAGCCTTACCTATACCTATATAGATAGTAAGACCAGTGCTTTCAATTTCAACACGGAAGGAAAGGTGAGTCACCTTACGATGAAATTTGATAATGATTCCATTAAAATGAAGTGGCTTCCTCTAAAACTTCATATCGATTTGCCCACTGGAGAGATCAGACTGATGGTTGCCGGGAAAACTGTTCATAGCAAGAGCAATGTGACATCGATGCAACAATTTCGTCCCAGTTTATATTTCGGGCTTAGGCAACATTTGGTGGATGTACCTTCGTTTTCTATCCGTAAACTGGAGGTCTACGACTCTCGCCAACGTTTTGTTTTTGCGTTCAATGAAAGTCAAGGGCAGGAAGTGCATGACATCAAGGGAACCGTTTTAGGTAAAGTCACCAACCCGTATTGGCTAATCAATGATTCTTATCATTGGAAGAAGCTTGTTGCACTGAACTCTCTCCAATGTATAGGTTATGCTTACGATAATATCCGGCAAGAGATACATTTCATCAATAAAGACTCTCTTTTTAGTTATCAGCTCGGCAAAAGAATACTGGTTAAGCGTCCTTATGCAAACAAAATGCCGGTAAAAACGCTGCTGGGTACTAACTTTATCGATGAAGCGGCTAACAAGATATATGCCTATGAGATCAATAATCTCCCGGTAGGAGATACGACATTTGCCGCGTTAAATGTTCCTACACTCACTTGGGAGGCAATGGGGGATGCGCATACTCCGGTACAATTGCATCATCACAACGGTTACTGGGACGCTCAGAGACAACGTTACCTGGTTTTCGGAGGATTTGGTAACCGGCTATATAGCAACCGGTTTTTATTCTACAATGCTTCGGCCGACAGATGGGATACACTGGCATTTAAGAAGAATCCTATTCCTCCACGGTTTTATGCTTCGATAGCAGCCTCCCATCAAAAAGAATACTTATATATATATGGTGGAGTAGGAAACGAATCCGGAGATCAAAGTGTAGGGCATAACTATTACAACGATCTTTACCGGGTAAATTTAGCCGATCATTCGATCGAAAAGTGCTGGGATATACACTTGGACGAGAAACTGGTGCCTTCCGGGAAGATGGTATTGTCCGAAGATGAAAAGTCATTGTATGTTCTTCGTTACCCGGAATATGTAAAGTCGTCATTCTTGCAGCTGTACAAGATTTCAATAGAGAATGGAAGCATGGAACTATTGGGCGATTCCATCCCTTTTGTATCGGGCTCCATTCGGTCGAATGTTACGCTGTATTATAATCCGGAGTTGAAAGAATTTTATTGTGTTACGCAAGAGTATGACGAAGAAACCCGGCAGGCTACGGAGTATGTCTATGTTCTGTCTTCTCCACCCGTCGGTAAGAACGAGATGGAGTTCTATGCGACTCCCCAAAAGAGTACCAATGTATTATGGTGGCTTTTGCCTGTGAGCTTTATTGTTGTTGTCGCACTGGTTATTTACTCCAGGAATAGACGTAAGAAAAATATGGCTGTTGCAACTCCGTCTCCTATACATACGCGAGTAGCATCGTCTGCGACGGTTATTCCCCTTTCTCAAAAAACGCAGAAAGAAGTTCGAAACAATAGTATCTATGTATATGGTATCTTTACCGTATATGGTAAAACAGGCCGGGATATAACTTACCTGTTCAGCAATAAGCTGAAGCACATTTTCCTCTATATACTTCTTAAAAGTAACAAGGATGGTGTAAGTTCAACCTCTCTGAACGATATCTTCTGGCCTGATAAAACAGAAGAAAAAGCGAAAAATCTCAAAGGGGTTACGGTTAGCAATCTTCGTAAAGTATTGTCTGAGGTGGATGGCGTTGAACTTATTTACGAAAAGGGTTTCTTCAAAATAATGATCACTGAACCATGCTACTGTGACTACTTTAGTATGCATGAGCACTTGGCATCGTACCCTAAATCCTATGAATTCCTACTTTCCATTTGGGAAAGAGGAAATTTGTTGGAGGATGTAAAACACGAACTGTTTGATAAACGCAAGCAATATTCTGAGGATATTGTTATTTCCATGCTTCCGCAAGAGCTCGAGTCGCTGTATATGCGAAATGAGCTGAAGAGTGTATTGAGTATTTGTGCTGTCATTCAACGAATTGATCCGTTGTGTGAGTCGGCCTTGTTGTACAGCATATACGCTTATAATAAGTTGAACGACTTTGAAAGCGTTTCCCGGGTATACGCCACATTTGTTTTGGAATACCGCAAAACAATGGGCGAAGCATACCCTAATAGCCTGGATACTTTGCTCCAAAAAGGCAAATAAGAGATCTCTTAATCCTCTTCCAGCCATTTCAGGAAATCGGTGACTTTGGCTTTTCCAATGACCACCGATTCGGGTGTCTCTACAGATAGCTTAATCACTATCTTTCGGGCAAGATAGCGTTCGGCATTCAGAATGGCACGTCGGTTGATGAGATATTGGCGGTTGGCACGATAAAACAGGGTGGGGTCGAGTGCTCGTTCCATTTCGTCTACCGAAGCAGAATAACAGTACTTCTGGTTTTTCATTGTTGTCAGCATCAGTAAACTTTCATCCCAATAGAAAAAGGCAATCTCTCGGGTAGGTACAGGAACAATCTTTTCCTTATAATTAATGAGTAAAGTCGTCCGGTAAGATGGCTTTAGCTGTGACAACAGTTTTTCGATGTGATTGTCTCGGAATGTGTCTTGCATGTTACGGTATTTCGTCAGCGCTTCTTCGATCTTATTTTTACTGATGGGCTTTAGCAGGTAACTGACGGCACAGGTATCGAAAGCCTCCAAAAGATATTCATCAAACGCCGTGCAAAAGATAATGGGGCGGGTGACCTTCACTTCCTGGTAAATATCAAAACAAAGCCCGTCGGCCAACTGGATATCCGAGAATATCAGATCGGGTTGTTCGTTTTCGGCAAACCATTTCAGACCGTCTTTCACGGACTGGATGATGCCAACGATTTGCAGGGTATCGTCTATCTCGGCCAGGATTTTGATCAACCCCTTGGCGGCTTTGCTTTCGTCTTCTATGATTAGAACTTTCATGGATGGAAATTAGAAATTAAGAATTAAAAATTAAGAATGAGTGGTCCTTCCTTTCATTTTTTGTGGATGATAGGTAGTTCAACTCGGAAACGATCGTCCGTATGTTCTGTTTTTATTTCTTTTCCAAACAGGAGCTGGTAACGATTGCGAATGTTTTTCAAGCCCATTCCTGTCGATGCGAGAACAGACAGCTTGGGCTGGAAGTTGTTTTCTATGCTGAGACTTTCATTGCCCAAGTTGTACAATCGGATTTTCAGGGGTTGACTGCTTGAGGCTTCGTTATGCTTGATGGCATTCTCAACCAGTAGTTGCAAGGTGAAGGGTGGAATCGGTGATGATAACACTTCTTCATTGATGTCAATGCGCATTTCAATCGCATTCTCCAATCTTTTCTGGATGATATACATGTAGTCTTCTACAAATTCCAATTCTTGTTTTAGTGTAGTAACATCGTTGACTTGATGCTTTAGCGTGTAGCGGTAGGTATTGGCTAACTTATCAACGAACTCCCTTACCGGTTCTTCGTTGGTCAGTAGGCTGAGTGTATTCAGTGTGTTGAACAGAAAGTGTGGGCTCAGTTGTTCTTTCAATGTGGAGATATTGGCTTGCAACTGGGCTTGTTTTAGCTGTTCCGCTTCAAGTACTTTCTTTTGCTTTTGGGGGAGAGTAATGTGATAAAGAACAGCATAGATGATGCTATTGATGGAAAGCGCCTGAAGTAACAGCAGTATCTCTTGGCTGGGATGATCAAGATTAGATAGTATATTATTGGGAAAGATATGTGAGAAAAGTGCATCGTACGGAACCATTCGACCTGAGAGAAAAAGTCCGAGAAGAAGAGCGGTTCCGGTTTTGGCCAATACATGAGTGGTTGGACGATTCCACATACGGGTATTCATTAACCAGGAATAAATAAGCCAACAACACCAAGCATAAATGAATGTATGCAGGAAAGCGTACACGATCTCCTTTACCTCCCATCCGGTCCTGAAAAAAGCTAAGTTTATCAATGATAAGATAAACACCACTATCGAACCCTGAAAAAGATGGTACGGGTTCTCTTTTTTCTGACTGTCGTTTACTCTTTCTTTCATCACTCTCTTTCTGATGCTGTCTATCACCTTCTTTCCAAAAACTCCGAAAGGTACACAAATCTTGCTTAGCAGAGATGCACTTCTTTTGATTAAATTCTTCATCCTTCTTTTTTTATTGCAAAGCTGAGGATTTTTTTTTGTGTGTGAAAGAGCAAATTATTTGTATCGGACAATTTTCAGGATGAAACGGACGGAGTATATGGCGTTTGTCGCCATGGAAACTGTAGCGAAATGAAAACAAGGTATGACTATAATGTTCGTTCCTGGATTAAGAAAATCTCGGGAACGCTGTTCAATCAAACGTTGTATTACAATGAAAATCGGACCAGTAGTACAAACATACCCAGTTATAGCGGAAATATCTCCGCCATGGATTGGAGTGTATCGGGTGACAAGGTACGCGGATATGATTTTGCATACGACGATCTCTCGCGGCTCACAGCGGCTCATTATCTGGAAAATGGCATACGTAATTCTGACTATAACACCTCATATACCTATGACAAGCATGGAAATATGAGAACCCTGAATCGCCGGGGTAATACCGGTGCAACAAGTTTCGGAGAGATAGACAATCTCACCCTGCACTACCAGGGCAACCAACTGCTCCGGGTAGATGAGACTGCTGCTGCCCCGAATCTTTCCACATCCATCTCCATGGACTTTAGAAAGGGGGCCAACCAGGTTAGCGAGTATTCCTATGACCAAAACGGTAACATGACGATGGATTTAAACAAAGGAATCAGCGATATTCGATATAATTCATTAAATTTACCGGATAAACTAGTGATCTCCGATGCCATGGGAACAACTACCAATACATATCTCTATTCCGCTGACGGACGTAAGTTGAATGTTACGTCACGGTGGGGGACTGCCAGCTCGAAGAATACGGATTATGTAGGGAATATGATTTATGAGAATGGTTCCCTGAAACGGATTCTGGTGAGTGGTGGCTATATTGAAGGAGGTCTTTATTATTTCTACCTTACTGATCATTTGGGCAATAACCGTGTGGTAGCCAAGGCGGACGGTACGGTAGTACAGAGCAACCATTATTATCCTTTCGGGATGAGTTTTTCGGATGGTGTTAGCATCTCCTCGCAGCCTTACAAGTTTGGTAATAAGGAGTTGGATACGGATCGTGGATTGAATTGGTATGATTTTTCAGCTAGATATAAGACCGTGGGCTTACCACCGTTCACTACGATGGACCCGTTGGCGGAGAAATACTATTCGTGGAGTCCATATGCTTACTGTGCGAATAATCCCATGAATAGGATAGACCCAGATGGGCGCGATTGGCGAATAACAACGAGATACAACGAAGAAAGTCGAAAGATTGAGTATAACATGACTGTGAACGCTGTTCTCTATAATAATTCGAAAGATTCTAGCGTTGATATGGAACAATTATCCACAGCTATCCAGCAACAAATAAACGAAGTGTACAATATTTTAGGAGATAGTTTTGTTGCAAAGATGGACTTTAATCTGAGAATAGTTTCATCGGTCGATGAGATTGGAGAAAGGGATCATGTCATTCAAATAGTTGACCAAGCAGATTTAGGAAAGTCGTTTGAGGGAACAATTGTGGCCAAAGCTTCAACTCCAGGATTAAATATAAAACTTGGAAGTGTTGCTGTTAGGGAACTTTTAGATGGTACAGATAAGAGAACCGTTGCTCATGAATTGGGACATACTGGTGGATTACTGCATCTAAAAGAGAAAGAGAGTGTCAACAATTTAATGATGCAAGCAGTTAAAATAAGCCAGTTGGGTGGGAATTATAGTAATTCTACTCAGCTTAATCATACCCAAGTAAGGTCAATAAGAGATAACTATATAAACAATAAATTGAACTATAGTACTCCGTTACGCAGCGATTGGTTCAGAAAATATATTGTAAAATGAAGAAGATAATTTTCATATTGTTAGGATGCATCCTATTATTTTCTTTTTGCTCTAAAAGAGAGAAAGAGTCAAACAAGAACTCCTTTTTTATACTTGTGAATCTATTTGACAATAGTCGAAGTGGCAAAGATTATGTAAAAATATGGGTTAATGATAGTTTGCTGTTCAGTGGTTCCTATTTCACCAACTTTTCCGATGAAAATATCGAGGGAACTTGGGGCATGAGAGTTGCTACATTTGATAAAAAGGATAAAGATAGCATTAAAATCAAGTTGCGATTAATTTCTCTAGATACTATTCTTTTCTCACGAAAAAGAATAGTAGATACAACCTTTTACTATAAAATAAGAGATATTCCTGGAATATCAATTACTGACCCTCGAGAAACTGGTCGTTTTTCTGTTTTTGACACACTCAATGCACCTGCATATTGGAGAGTAGAATGATTTGTAAGTTTGTGTTTTGGATGTCTTGCATGTTGGTATCTACAGCCCTAAACATGATTCGCCAAACAAAAGTAGCTTGTCATAGGTCATCTCCGTAAAGTCGTCGATGATGCAATGCGCCTTACCTTCGATGGCTTCCTTTGAGTTCGTCGTAACCAGGCCGATGACCATTGTTCCGGAACTTGCATTCCGTGGAAAGAATCTGAAGGAATGATTAAATATTTTAAAGAACAAGGCTATTTGTGTTGATGCAACAATTACTAATGATTGGGTACAAGGGCTAAGCCTACCAACAAATGGGTGTAGAGGTATTCCAAATGCCGATTATAGAATTAGAAAAAAGTAAATTAGGCTTTTTAAATAGCCATCGGGATTTAATCGACACTAGAGGCTTTTGGGACATAGGAAGTGGTTCTACCTGGAATGAAGCTTTATCTATAATACAATCATGGTTACAACAAAATCCAGATATAAAAATAAAATATGGAGAACAATAAATTAAAGTTCCCTTTAAGGATGGTATTAATAGTGTTAGGTCTTTCTGCTTTAGGTTTTCAATTGGTGAATTTTATTTTTGGAACCTTAGTAAAAAGGTCATTGGACAGGCAGAGTGAATTGGAGTATTATATAGGCCAGATTGTCCCTCATCTGGCTACTATAATGATTTGCATTTGGTTTGTTGTGCATCTAATAAAGTTGATTAATAACAAGAAATAGCTATTCAACGCGAGATCATGGCTACTGAATATTGACAGCATACATTCCAAAGAGAAGCTGACGTACAGTTTTATTGGAAACATCGCCACACAAGAGTGGAAACTGACAGAGAAAAGACTGTACACATTTAATTAGAGTTCCCTGAATAATTCAATCACCAGAAGTTGTTCTGGGAACTTTAATCATACGGCTAGTTTTGCAAAAGAGGAGCATCGGATTTGGCATCAGTATTTCTTTTTGCAGCTAATAATTCGAATGTAGAATGGCGTTTTAGTAGATATGATACTGGTGATGGTGATCAATATGCTCTTGGGACAGCGCATAATCCAGAAACAGCTATATCGACCGAGAGAATGGGGATTAAACAAGAAGATGAAATCGCATCTATACATTCGCATCCGGGTGTAAAATTAAATAAAGAGATATTCAGTATGGGCTGGGAACGGTATTCTGCTACAGAAGTGCAACTTCGCGGAGATTCAAGATATATAGATGAGGGATATTATAAAAACCCGATTTATGTATATTTCCCCGCGAGTAATAATATTTATCAAGTCAGGGGAATAAAACAACCAGCATTTATACGAAATATAACTAATCATCAATATAAAGCAAAAAATCTCTTTTGGGGAGTTTTAAATGTGAGGTAAATGAGTATGAGATTATTTATTTTTCTAATTTTAATTATGTGCTTCTTCATCTCTTGCAATTTGAGAAGCAAAAGCAATAATTTGCATGTAGCCGATGCGGTTATAGAACCTGTTGAGGTGCAACCTAAATTAGACAGTGCTCTTCAGTGGGCTGTCCATAAATTGGTTGGTAGCAATCTACACCTTCAATATGATATCCCTTTATCGGAAAGTTGTATAACCATACGTTTTATAAGTAATGCAGATAAAGGGGCTTATTTCTCTGATAGCTTAGTAAGTGTATCATACTATACTAATGACTGGAGGGATTTACTCCCTGAGTATAAAGGTATGTTGAAGATAGATAATTACAATGTTGCTGTTTTTGATATAAATAATATAGGGAATAAGTATTATAATTCCGATAGTTTACGCTTTATTTCTCTTGATAATTATAAACCTATATTGATGCCATATGTATATGTTCATTCTTTTTATTATAAAAATGGAAAACTGAAGTATTGGAATCCATAAGCATATTTTGTACCCTCTTGCAAGCTCCGGTTTGCAAGAGGGTAACTTGGTGGAAGATGGCTCTGCATATTCTAGACTTTCTACTCTTGTGTGAAATACATTTTATCCAGCACGTCGTCACTTTTTTTGGTGCTAGTTCTTGATTATCAATAAAATAATGCGTGACGAATGCCTGTTTTATTCGTCACGCATTCGTCACTTTTCAATGTATTCGTCACAGTTTCCAACAACATCACTCCACTCACACTGAGAACCAACGACTTACCAAATACTTTCTCAAAAGTCCCTCGCGGATTCGCCCACTGCTTGCGGGACAAATGAAATAAACCATCGGGTTATTCGCATTCCGCTTTCAATTGTTCCACCCATTTGTTGATGCGTTCCTGGGTCTTGTCCGATTCATTGTCTTCGTCCAACGGCAGGCCGCAGAAACCATTTCCGGAGTCTGCTCTTGATATGTCGAAAGAGTAGTCTGATGTGTCGACTCCCGTGCCGATCAGGGTTGCACCGGCTTTCTCGGCAGCTTCGGCCAGAATGCCGACGGCATCACAGAATGTATCACAATAGGAAGATGAATCGCCTGTTCCGAAAACGGCTACTTTCTTACCCGACAGATCTAGCTTCTCGAGGCCAAATCCTTCCCAATCGTCCTGTAAATCGCCCAGTCCCCAGGTGGACGAGCCGAGAATTAATACATCGTAGCCTAATAGTTGTTCCGGTTTGGCTTTGGCTACGTCGAACATGTCGCTTTTGCTGATTCCCAGTCCTTGGGCAATGGTTTCGGCAGCACCTTGTGTGTTGCCCGAAGAAGATCCGTAAAATAAACCTTTCTTACTCATTTTTGGATTGTTTTTATTGTTCATATTATTTCCAGCTATTCCTGTGTCTACTACTGAATAGCAGTGCAAAATTCCTGTTTTTGCCGAAATATCACAATCCCGTATGTTGGGTAAAATAGGGGTTGATTTTAGGAGAACATACCCATATCTGGGTAAATAGTTGCTGTTTGCTCGCTTCCTCGTAATACAAGTCAGTGTAACTCTACGAGGGAACTCATTTAGCTCGCCGAGGGTTGATGTACGAGATGTGCATCTTATACAGCACGAGATGTACATCTCATACAGTACCAGATGTGCATCTCGTACTGCACCAGATGCACATCTCGTACATCGATACTCGGTGTGACTTATAAGCATCCTCTACGAGTAAAGCTGCTTTGCTCCCTTGTTATCAGTATAACGCCTTTGGAGATGTCTCTGAACTGCTAAATAAATCGGTTACATCGATCATTTCCTGATTAATAATACGGTAAAACAGTTGGTTCGTCGAAGGGCTTTCCAATCCACCGAGGCTTTCGATGTACGGTCCTAGTTTGATGTAATCGAAGTATTGTGGCGAACACCCTTCGGGTAGGTGCTGATAGCCCGAATACCAAGCTGTTTTCAGTCGTTGTCCGGGAAGTGACCGGAGGAAGACTGCCAAACGTTCCACTTCCTGCGGGGCAGCGTCGCCACCCATGAAACAAACACAGGTGATGGCGTTGCCGTACTTTTCAAGAAGCCCCGAGAGCGTGTGTTCATTCAACGTCTCGCCACGATCTTCCCGCAGGTGCGGACTGTGGCAGCCCGCACACCGATGGGGACAATGAGTGAGGTTGATAGCCAGCGTCACTTCGCCGGGTACTTCCTGAAAAACAATATCATAATTGTGATATCGTAACATAGTATCGTTGCCCAAAATTATAATTGCGAAACCGTTGCATAATGACGTCGTTCGGCTTCCTGCTGCCGGGGTTGCGAGAAATTACTGACCCGTTTCATGTAACCAATGACGCGGGTGAGGTAATCCAGGTTTCGGCTTTGGCACACCGGACATTCTTGCAGGTGACGCTTGTCGATGTGCCCGCAATCGTTGCACACCGTGTTGGGGATGTTGAACGTGAAATAGTTGCAACCTTCCTGCGCAGCTACCCGCAGCAGATGGCGATATTGCTCCCGGCTCAGATGCTCGTCCAGGTTGAGGTGCAGGGCGGAGCCCCCCGTCAGGTGCTCGATGTACTTGCGACCATGCAGGCGGAACTTGTCGATGATATTCAGCGATTCATCTTCTACTATGTAAAAGTAACTGTTGTAGCAATCACGTTGCGAGAGATACCCGTCGCGTTTATCCCATTTGGCATGTTTTACACCCACATTCTCGGCAGGGATCATCTCACAATTGAACATCACATCCTTGGTACGGTACTTCTTGTTATACCGTTCGATGATACCGAGCACTTGTTGCACGAAGCCTTCGTACTGCGGATTGTCGTTGATGTCGATGCCTAAGAACTCGGCAGCTTCGACCAAACCGTTCACGCCGATGGTGAGATACTGCCGGCCGAGGTTGATATAACCCGCATCGAACAGCGGCAGCATGCCTTTGCTTTGCATGTATTTCAGGTTCTCGTTATAGGCCAACTGCACTTTATGCACCAGTTCGACGATCTCTTCCAGGTATGTCCGGAACAAGATACGTTCACGGATGGCTTGCTGTATGCAACGGTTCAGGTTGATGGTGAGCACACTTTTCGACCCGGTAGATACACCGCCTGCACCGAGCGTGTAACTGAACCCATTGTCCTGTATCTCGTTGCGAAGCCGGCAGCAACTGCTCAATGAATCGGCATTGTCACTCAGGTAGGTGAAGAACGAATGTCCTTCGGCATACATCTCGGCAGTAAAGTCGCCGTATTCCTTATCTTTCGGTTCGCCGTTCTCGGTCAGTAGCGCCATCGTTTCAACAGGGAAAGTCAGTACGGTACGGGTACGTTCCTGGTTGAACCACTTCATGAAACGTTTTTGCAGCCAATTGAGCGAATTCCAATCGGGCTTGCTGCCGTTGGGGAAGTAGAAGTTCTCAAACAGGCTCTCGAAATAGAAACGGTCGTAGTAGGAGATGTTCCAGAACACGGCCTGGAAATTGCGTGCGCCGGTGGGCTGGTTGATGGAGTAAACGATTTGCTCGAAGTGGTCGGTGAGCACTTTGTCCAGTGTGCGTTGTCTTTTCGACAGATCGACTACCTTGTCGACTCTCAGGTAGTAATCCTCGCCGTACTCCAGTCCGATGAAGTAGTTCATGTACATCAGGAATTCCGGGGTAGCGCAAGCTCCGCTCAACATGCTCGATACCATAAATACCATGTTTGTAAAACCGCCGCAGAACGATTTAAGATTAGTCGGCGCTTTGGAGTTTCCACCTATCGACGTCGTTCCGCCTATCAGCCACGGGTACATAGTGATGCTGGCGCAGTAGTTAGCCAGACTCGTCTCGTCGTTCTTGTAGATAAAATGATTGTTCAGCAGGTCGGTGTAGCGGTCGGCCACCTCTTTGCCGTACATCTCCTTGATGCGGTCGGTCAGCATACGACGGTTCAGGCGGATGAAGTTCGATTTGGGCAGTTCGCCGATAAGGGTGGCCATGTTCTTGTTTTCCACGTTGGCATTGGCATCGAACTTGCTGCCTGATGCGGCGTTCGAAGCATCGCAGTAGTCCATCAAGAACCGGAGTTTGTCGCGCACCTCACGGTCTTCGAGGTGTTTCTGCCGGTAGAGCATGTACGATTTGGCTACGGCGTAATACCGTTCGGCCATCAGCGCCACCTCTACTTGGTTTTGTACATCTTCCACCGTGATATCGTTTATGATATTCACCCGGCTCAGAATGTTGCTCAGTACATCCTGTGTGGCATAACTGCCTACTGACAAGAAAGCCTTGGATATGGCCATCTTGATTTTCTCCATGGAAAAAGCTTCCTTTTTTCCATCTCGTTTGACAATGAATAATTCCATCATAGAACCTGTTAAATGATTAATAAAACAGGACATAACAGGAAAGAGGATACGAAAAGAAGGGTTAATTGGTAGCTGTGTGCAGGAATGCACCTTGTGAACCCGTCCTGTGTCGCCTTTCGCCCGAAAGCCCCAGATATATGTACATCGGGCAGGTCTTCTGACTTGTTCCGGGTAGTGCGCCTTCCCATCGGTTTTAGACCGACAGTGGCATGAGGATTGCACTCCTTTTAGCGAAACTTACAGCTACGGGGATAGTTCCTGATTTTCACAGGATTCCCTTTTAATCTCTGTTGCGGATGCAACGGTGAGAACCAAATGTTGGGTGCAAATGTATGGAATTAATTTTTCCTAAACAACAGAGGGCACAGAGGTTTTAATATTTCTCTGTGCCCTCTATGGTAAATAAAATATCTATGGAGCTCTGTACGAATCTGTTGTGAATTTTATTTTGCCAATTCGTATTCTACCGAAGCCATAATAAATGTGCCGATGGCTTTGCCTTCGTTCTCCACCACCGTTACATCCTTACCACACAGGTAATAGTTCACAGTTCCGGTACGTGAAAGATCTTTGGCAGGGCCGAGGCCGGCTGAGGCGCAAATCTGTATAATATCCGTTTTGCCTTCTCCTTCGCGGATGAAAGTCTTGAGTAAACCCTGATAAGCTTTCTCGGCAACAGGTTGATAAGTCGTTTTATCGAGCAAGCCCAGGCGAATGCCTTTCAGGTAAGCATACGTGAAGATGGACGAGCACGATGCTTCGAGGTAGTTCGGGGCAGTGCCGACGTTGTACGTTTCGCCGTTGGAGGCTGCATCGCCCTTACCGTCGCCGGTGGTGGCAGCATCGTATTGAAGTAATTGGTACCATACACCCGAATGAGGATCCTGCCAACGCTTCAGTCCGGCAGCAACCTGATTGTAGATGTCGAGTACGGCTTGGAAGTCGGCGTGATCCTTCGGCATGTATTCCAACACATCGGTCAAGGCGGCGAAGTACCATCCCATGCCGCGTCCCCAGAACTCCTTGCTGCATCCGGTGAACGGCTCTTCAGGGTTAGCCCAGAATGAATTCGGATCGGCAGGAGTGGCCGACCAGGCATGGTAATTCAACTGCTTCTCGGCATTGTACGTATATTGGTGGATGGTTTTGAATTGCAAGGCGATGTCGGCCCAGCTTTCGGTATTGTTCGCTTCGCCGAAGTAATGTTCCCATTCGGCATAAATGGTCGATCCCATGTACAGCCCGTCCAGCCACATCTGATTGGGATAAACGGCTTTGTGGAAGAACCCGCCTGTACCGGGCAGTCCTTCGGCAATGCGCGAATGCTCGTATTTCAATCGGTTGCGTATCACTGTGGCAGCGTTCTTATAGCGTTCGGCGTCCTTGGTATTTCCCTTTTTCATTTCTTCCTGATAGAGGGCGAAGTAGATGCGTCCGGCGGGGAGGTCGTCGATATTGCTGGGGCGCAGGGCATCTTCGCCTTTCGAGGTAAGAATCTGTGAACCGTCTTCGTTGGTGCTTAGATCGGCAAATGCTTTAACAGCGTCGTAGTAGGCTGTTTTCTCCGGATACATGGTCCAGGCCTTCAATACCGAATTAGCGACCAGTCCCGATACATAATCCCAACCGGTTTTGCCCAATTCTTCCTGATGATGACGGTTACAGTAGAAATCTTTCAGTCCGTGAGATTCGACCATTTTCTGCGACCACTTCTCCGTTTCTACTTTGGAGGTGGAGCACGATGCCATAAATACAGGGATTGCAAGTAATAATAATTTCTTCATGGTATGTATTTGTTTCGTATTTTGCTTGCAAATATAATCAATTAGACGATTGAATGGTAAGAATCCGGTCGACCTCCTGTAAAATATCATCCATACCGGCCGTACGGGTGTCGATAGCTATGCTGTGATGTCCGTAGGGTTGATAACTGGGGATGTCGGTAATGGAAAAAAGTCCGACGATAGGGGTGGGGGTAACGCTTGCCAGATGCATGATGCCGCAATCGGCCAGTAGGAATAGTTCGGAATGAGCTATTACGGCGGCAATTTCGCGTAGGTCCTTGCTGTAATAGGAAGGTGCGGCGAAACCGATTTGTGATACGTTTTCTACAGGAAGTACTTCGAGGATGTTATATGTCGCACTGTACTTATCTTTCAGTTTACCGTATATCTCTTGCCACCAGGCTTCGGAGAAGCACTTATCTCCTGTGGCGAATGTGTAGATGCAGAATGTTTTCTTATCGTTGCGAACGATGTCCTGTAACACAGCCTTCCCTTGGGCGAGTTCTTCCTGAGTCAGTCTGATATTCAATGTAGGAATGGGGTTGTCCATTAATCCTGTCAGCCCAGCTTGTTGTAAAGCATACCTCAGATTGTACACCGGATTCTTGGCCATGTGCTTGTAGTCGGGATAAGCTGCTTGCAGTTCCTTTACAGGATTGTTGAAAAACTTATAGTCAGCCCGTGACAGGATGGTGGAAAGGCGTCCCGATGACGAACCCTGGATGACGTTAATGACTATATCGTACCGGCGGTTTCTCAGCGTGAACCAGGTACGGATGTATGGTATCAGTTCCTTGAATGGTTTCTTGGGGAGCTTGATGATGCGATCTATGTTGTCGAAGTTCTCAAACAAGACATTGGCTACTCCGCCCCTTACAAAGAGGTCGATGCGGCAGTTGGGAAAGAGTTCCGATATTTCCTGAACCAGCGGAGTTATCAACAATTGATTACCTAGACGGTTGTTAGGCCGGCTGATCAATACATTCTTTATATCTTCCTGACAAATGGAGCGATTCTTGTATTTGTCCTGCCCAAGTTTATTGGTCAGGAAATACATTATTTTCCTTCTCACTCTATTTACTTTCCCGCTAACTTTCATTTCTCGTCTACTATTAAAATAATGTATGTGTACTTCTGAAAACTATTTTCGGTAAAACCGAATATATTGTATTCTTTTGCTTCAATATTTTTTCGCTGCAAAAATATTGAAACAATCTTATACTTCAGCTATTTACAGGTACTTTATTTCTTTTTTTGCATGAAAGATAGATGGAAACTTAACGGAGTGATGGCGAAATCAGCGAAATGATACTTATTTGTTCAGCAACAGCTTATCAATCGCCTCCCGCAACTGGGCTTTGGGCAATGCTCCCTGTGCCATCTGCGGCTGTCCATCTTTAGGAATGAAGAGCAGGCTGGGGATGGAACGAATACCGAACAACGAAGCCAGTTCTTGTTCCTTGTCCGTATTGATCTTGTAGATGTAAATACTGTCGCCATACTCGGCTGCCAACTCTTCGAGTACAGGTGCGATGGCTTTACAAGGACCACACCAATCGGCATAGAAGTCGATTAGGGCGGGCTTGTCGCCCAGGTATTTCCACTCGTTGGGGTTGGTTTCGTAATTGGCCACTTTACTCAGAAAGTCGGCTTTTGTTAGGTGAATGGTAGTCATCTTGTTTCCGTTTTTACTGTTATTATTCGTTTTACTTGCGGGCTTTTGGGCGCAGGCGGTGACGGCGGTCAGCAGGGCCAGCATAAAAAATAGCTTTTTCATTTCTTTCTCAATTGTTTCTCTTTTCAACAAGTTTCCTGTGGAAAATGTTCTTGAAGAGAAGAGTAATAGGAAACTCCTAATTACTCTTCTTATAACTCAAAATAGCCCATGTGTTCAATGCCAGTGCGAACACGCACAATGCCAAGAACTGAGTGGTCATCTCGCTAAATGTGCTCCCTTTCAGATAGACAAGCCGCATGACCTGCATAAAGTACTTCAACGGATTGAAGATGGTAATTGCTTGCGCCCATTGCGGCATACTCGTTACCGGAGTAAATAACCCACTCATCAGGATCAGGATCATCATAAAGAAAAACATCACGAACATGGCCTGCTGCATGGTGTCCGAATAGTTGGAAATAACCAGTCCCATACCCGAAACAACCAGAATATAAATCGTAGCGAAGAAGAAAATGGTTACCAGGTTGCCCACAGGGTAGAGTCCGTAAACAAAGACAGCCAGACACATACATATACTCAGTACGATAAAGCCGATGATCCAGTACGGAATGAGCTTGGCCAATACAAACATCAGTTTGCTAACCGGCGTCACATTGATCTGCTCGATGGTGCCCGCTTCTTTCTCTCCGACAATATTCAGTGCCGGGAGGAAGCCACACAACATGGTCAGCAACATCACCATCAGGGCGGGAACCATAAATACTTTGTAATCCAGGTGAGGATTGAATTTGTATTGCGGCATCACACGGAAATTGGGGATCTCGGCACGGGGGCCTGCGGTGTGAACACCGTACTCTTCACGCAACTCTCCCGAATAATCGGTGAGTATCGACGAGAGGTATGAAGAACCCAATGTACCTTTGGTTCCGTTGACCGAATTGGCCGAAATCATCACGCGGCCTGTTCCTTCGTTGATCATGTCCCGTTCGAACTCGTTCTGGATCTCCAGTATGATATCGGCCTGACCCGATTCGATGCTTTTCATGGCTTCGCCGTTGGTGTCCGATACATCCGTCAACTGGAAATAACCGGACGAGGTTATCTTCTGTACCAATCGTTCCGAGTAGGCGCTATGGTCATTGTCGACAACACTCAGTTTGACGTTTTTGACTTCCTGGTCGGCAGCCCAGGGCATGACCAGCATCATCATAAGAGGCATCATGATGATCATTCTCGGAAGGAATGAGTTCCGGACAATCTGTTTGAATTCCTTTTCTATTAAAAACTTCAACATGGCGGCTTAATTTAATCGGATTTTAAACTTCTTCAGACTGAATGTAAGGAGGCCGAATGCCATTACAGCGAGTATGCACACTTCTTTGGCAACATATTGTATTTCCACTCCCTGAATCATGACTTTTTTCATGGCGGCTATGTACCAGCGGGCGGGGACAATGGAGGAAAACCATTGCAGTACGGCCGGCATACTTTCTATGGGGTATATCATACCCGACAGCAACATGATGGGCATCATCAGTCCCATACCCGAGGCAAGCATGGCCGCCAACTGGGTGTTGACCAAAGTAGATATGAGCAGCCCCAATGCCAACGCCACGAAGATGAACAGAAGTGAGATGAATACCAGCCATATCAAACTTCCGGCAATGGGCACATCGAGTACATACACCGACAGGAGCAGGATGGTGACCAGGTTGCAGATGGAGAGGGTGAAGTAGGGAACTGCCTTGGCCAGGATGATGTAGATGGGTTTCAGCGGCGATGAGAGTAGAATCTCCATCGTTCCCATTTCCTTCTCCCTCACAATGGCGATGGAGGTCATCATGGCGCATATCAGCATCAGGATGAGGCCCATCACGCCCGGCACGAAGTTGTAGGCGCTTTTCCCTTGTGGATTGTACAGCATTCTGACTTCCGGTGCAATGCGAAACGGCGTTCTGTATTGCTCGGTCAACTCCTGCTGGTAGGAACCCAGTATACCCGAAGCATAACCGGTGAGCATGGATGCCTGGTTGGGATCGGTACCGTCGGCTATCAGTTGCACAGCCGCTTCGCCTGTATGCAACAGGTTATCGGCAAAGTTCTCGCTGAAAACAATGACGAGGTTGATTTTACCATACTTGAATACATCGTTAACCTGCTCAGGACTTGTCAGTTCCTCGGCAATGGTGAAGTATTCACTCGCCTGGAAGCGTTCCTTGATCCGTTGGGTCGATGCGTCACGGGACGGATCGAAGATGGCCACCTGCGTGTTTTTTACTTCGGTGGTGATGGCGAATCCGAACAGCAATATTTGTGCGATCGGCATACCCAGCAGTATCAGCATGGTACGTTTATCACGAAAGATGTGATAAAACTCTTTTCTTACGAATGTGATAAATTGTTTCATAACTAATCTGCTTTACGGGTTGCTTTTCGGGCCAGTTGTTGGAAAACATCGTCCATGGTCGGCGCCTGGAACTGTTTACGCAGGTTTCCCGGCGAGTCCAACGCTTCGATCTTGCCGTCTACCATGATGGAGAGACGGTCGCAATATTCAGCCTCGTCCATGTAGTGGGTGGTGACGAAGATGGTGATTCCCCTGTCGGCGGCGTTGTATATCAGTTCCCAGAACTGCCGGCGGGTGATGGGATCGACACCGCCGGTAGGTTCATCGAGGAACACGATTTGCGGATTGTGGAAGATGGATACCGAGAACGAAAGCTTCTGTTTCCATCCAAGCGGGAGGTCTTTCACCAACGTATTCCGTTCCGACTGGAAATTGAGTTCTTGCAGGAGTTCATCGGTTTTGGTGGCAATCTCTTTACTCTTCATGCCATAGATG
The DNA here is from genome assembly GCA_031554635.1 of Bacteroides sp. Taxonomy (GTDB): domain Bacteria; phylum Bacteroidota; class Bacteroidia; order Bacteroidales; family Bacteroidaceae; genus Bacteroides. The sequence goes on along the minus strand of JAVBVD010000041.1, from coordinate 148,810 downwards.
CCGCCGAAAAGCCGCAGGTTCTCCCACACTTTCAGGTCTTCGTACAGGGAGAACTTCTGACTCATGTAGCCGATGTTCTTCTTGACTTCTTCCGACTGCTTGAAAATATCGAATCCGGCAACGGTGCCTTTGCCTGATGTAGGATGACTCAGTCCGCACAGCATACGCATTGCGGTGGTCTTTCCGGCTCCGTTGGCTCCCAGGAATCCGAATATCTCGCCCTCCGAAACGGAAAAAGAGATGTGATCGACGGCCGTAAAATTGCCGAACTTCTTGGTGAGATTCTCCGTATGTATGACTTCTCTTTTCATTTTTCAGATTTTTGGGATGATAACATGAAACAGTCCTCTACCGTTGGGCAAATGGTTCGGATTTCGATCTCCGAGTGATTACCGTTGGTTAGAAATATCCTTAGATTATCGGGCGAAACGCCTTCGTACATCGTTACATGGTACGTCTCGCCAAAGGAGAACGACGACTTGGTAGAAGGGAAATCGCGCAGATCCTTCATCAACTTGTGCATCTGGTTGGTGCGTACCGACCAGAGTGTTTCGGGGTAGGAGGCAATGATGTTCTCTGGGGTGTCGACTTGCATGAACTCCCCATTCTGCATCAGGGCGATACGGTCGCAAAGGGTGGCTTCGTCCATATACGGAGTGGAAGCAAGAATAGTGATTCCCTGATTCTTCAGCTTTTTCAGCATCTCCCAGAATTCTTTGCGCGATACAGGGTCGACACCTGTGGTAGGTTCGTCCAGGAACAAAACAGAAGGCTTGTGTATCAGCGCACAACTTAACGCCAGTTTCTGTTTCATACCCCCTGAGAGTTTGCCTGCCCTCCGGTTCTTGAAGGGTTCTATCTGCTTGTAGATGTCTTCTATCAAGTAATAGTTTTCCTCGATCGTGGTGTGGAAGACGGTAGCGAAAAAGTTCAGATTCTCCTCTACGGTCAGGTCCTGGTAAAGTGAGAACTTGCCCGGCATATAACCGATGGTGTTGCGGATTTGTTTGTAGTCCTTTACCACATCGAGCCCATCCACCATAGCTGTTCCGCTATCGGCCAGCAACAGGGTGGTCAGTATACGGAAGAGGGTGGTTTTACCGGCTCCGTCGGGGCCGATAATTCCGTATATCTCCCCTTGGTTGACATCGAAACTCAGGTTTTTCAGCGCCTGAACGTTTCCGTATGACTTATTGAGATTATGTACTGAAAGGGAATTCATGGGAATTATGAATTATGAATTAATAATTAGGAATTGAGAAACAGGGTTCTGTTTTTGTAAATCTTTGGCTCAATTAATCTTGATTTCCCCGTACATTCCTTTTTTTATCAGACCGTCGTTCTTCACGGCTACTTTTACGGCGTACACCAGATTGGCCCGTTCGTCTCTTGTCTGGATGGTCTTGGGAGTGAATTCGGCTTTGTCGGAAATCCAGGTGACGGTTCCGGGATATTCCTTGCGGTCCGATTTCCCCTGATCGGCATACACCTTCAGTTGTTGTCCTATTTTGAGCGTTGTGAGTTGGTCGGCCGTGATGTACACCCGCAGGTTCATGTTGGCAATGTCGGCCACCTTGAACAGGTTCCTGCCTTGCGAAGCCAATTCGCCCTGCTCGGCATACTTGGATAATACTGTCCCGTCGATGGGGCTGGTGATGATACTTTTCTTTATCTGATCTTCGATCTGTGCTACCTGCATAACCAAACCCGAACTTTCGCCGGAAACACTCTTGTTGTTATTCTCCAGCGTTTCTTTTTGGGCTGCCAGTTGTTTTTCGAGTAATGCTACCTGGGCGTTGATGTCGTCCAACTGTTTTTGGTTGGCTGCGCCCGATTTAATCAGATTCTCGTACCGTTTTTGTTCTGTTTTCTGGGTAGCGATCTGCTGCTGTATGGAGGCAATCTGTTTGGAAACGTTGTACTGACGACTATCTACCGCCTGCATATTGGCCAGCAGCTGCATCTTTTTCAGATACAATTGTGTGGTGTCTATGTAACCCACCTGTGCTTTAGCTGTCACATCCTGACCTTCCATGATGTTGAATTCCATGATTTCGCCGTTGGCCTGAGCCGATACGATAACTTCGGTAGCTTCGAAAATACCCGATGCGTCGTACTGTCCGTTTTTGTTGTTGCATGCCGTTAAAGCCAATGCAATTCCGATGGTAAGAAGAATATTCGTTTTCATATTTCTGTTTTTTTATTGTTTATGATGAGGGTTGTGTTAATTATTGGTGGCAAACTTCAGGTCGTAAATGGCACGCAACAGTTCCATCTCGTGCAGTATCTTGTCCTGTATAGCCAGTTGCTCGGCGTTGATGTCCCTTGTCAGGTCCGTTCCCGAGAGGGTGCCGTTAGCCATTTTGGCCTCCGATGCCTGTTTGATAGATGCTCTCAGGGCAATAATCTCATCGTCGTACTTCAGTTGGTCGAAATAATTGTTGATATTGTTGTCCTTTTGTGTGATGTCGAGGTGGGTGTTGAACAGGAAAGTCTCGCGTTGTGCCTCTACGGTGTTTATATTGTTTTGAATTTTCTTCAGGTTGTTCTTTCGGGTATAAAAGTTTCCAAGGTTCCAACTCAGTTTGGCGCCGGCGATGTAATAAGTAGAGAAATCATTCTCCAACATATTCAAACCGGGTTTTCCGTATCCACCTGTAACGAAAAGACCCAGTTTGGGCATCAGACCGGAGGTTATCTCGCGGTTCTTTGCTTCAAAGTTGCTGATTTGAGCATCGTATAAATCGAGCTCGGGACGGTTGATTGTTTGTGTACCGGGACGTGTAGCCGCTGGTTTTACGAACTCCGTATTTATGCTGAGCGGTTCACCGATCAGTTGCGACAGCATGTCCGTGTATGCTTTTTTTGTATTGAGATATTTTACCCGGGTTTGCTTGGCTTTCAATTGGTCTACATGAATGGCGTCCAGATCGGACTGATTGGCTATCCCGTTTTGTATATGCGATGTCACCTTATCGTAGTTCCTTTGCAGATCGTCCTGTAGCAATTGGTTCTGGCGAAGTTGGGCATCGGACAGGAGAATTCCGAAATAGAGTTGGTTCACCCTTTCATTGATGGAGTAGATTGTTACCTCGGTATTCTTCTTTTCTACTTCGGCCGCCGTGCGCGTACCCTCTTTTTGCGACTTGATGGCTCCACCGTCCCAAACAGTCTGGTTCACATCGACGGTAGCGCTGTACTGGTCCTTGCTCAGCGTAGGGATGCTCACGCCTTGTATGCCCATCTGCGAGAAGTCGATGGGTAGTTGGGTGACATCCGATTGATAGGTGGCCTTACCCGAAAATGTGACTTGCGGCAGATAACCTTTGCTGGCGTTAGAGAGGTTGTACTCTTTCGTCTTCTCTATCAAATCGTACTGTTTGATGAGTGGGTAGTTGGCCTGGGCTTTCTGATAACAGCTTTCGATCGTTATCTGGGCATAGCTCATGAGGGCACCCAAGGATACAATACTTAGAATGATGATTCTTTTTTTCATGATTATATGTATTAACTTTATTATTTAATTGATCAATTAATTGACGGGCGAATAAAAACCTGCAATGTGTTCAGAGAATGCTTACCATTCCATGAATTGCAGGTGACTGTGTTATTTTTTCAACCGGGCAAGAACTGTGTTGATTGCCTCTTCCTTCCGGCGTTTCAGCGTTTCCTGCACAAGTTCGTCCGATACATCAAATGCTTTCTGTACCATATGTGAAATCAGGAACGGAGGTACATTGAGCATTACGGCAGTGAATAGCAGGTCTATCGTCTCAACGGGACGGACGTTGCCCAAAGCGATTTCTCTTTTCAGCTCTGTATCTAATTTTGCATAAATGGATTTCGGGTATTCTTGCAGCCTTCCCACGACGGAGTGAAGCCGTTCGGGGTTGGAAATGATTTCGGTAAATACAAACGGAACGAGCTTGGGGTTCTGCATCAGGAAGTCGAAATGCATCCCAACCATTTGAGCTATTTTCTCTTCAAGGGGTAACTCGCTGGTGTTTACTGTCATGATGTTAGCCACGATCATGCGTACCTTTTCTTCGAACACTTTCTCAAACAAGTTGTCTTTGGTGCGATAATAATAATGTACCAATGCCTGATTGCAACCGGCTAGTTTGGCTATCTGCCCCGTTGTAGTCTTTGCAAATCCTTGTTCCAGAAACAGCTCTTCGGCTGCTGCGAGAATTTGGCTTTCCATGTTCTTATCTTCTGCTTTCATATTACTTGTTTTGCTGTTTAATTCATTAATTTAATTGCAAAGTTAAATACATAAATTAAATAAACAAATTATTATGCGGGTATTTTTGTATTTATTTTTTAATATGTTGTTTATCAGTGTGATATCGTGAAGAGATATCATGGATTAATTTAGAGATATAATGGAGATAGTCAGCCCGGAGTCTAAGACACTGTATATCTCTGCATCCGGATAAGCCAACAGAATAGGTGAGTGGGTAGCAATAATGAATTGAGAGTTGTTTTTTACCAAAGTTTCTTTATCTTTACGTCTCATTATAACACATTTGAAATTGAAAACACTACATACTTATTCCATTTGCGTTGTTTTGTTTGCGCTCCTGACCGCCTGCTCCACCGGCAGACGTACGACGCACACACCTCCTTTCTTGCAACCGGGCGATTCTGTCGCTATTTTTGCGACTTCCAATGCCACTGCTTTCGAGGAACTCCGCTACGGAATCTCTGTCTTGGAGAGTTGGGGGCTACATGTGCGCTTGGCCGATAACCTATATCAGGTTACCGACGGGCGGTATGCCGGTACGGTGGAGCAACGCAATGCTGCCCTTAACGAGCTGTTGGGCAACCCTAACCTGAAAGCGCTGTTTGCCGCCCGTGGCGGATATGGTTGTAACCATTTGTTGCCCATCTCGCTCAAAGCATTCAGGAAGCATCCCAAGTGGGTGGTGGGATATAGTGACCTGACCGTTCTGCATTCCGTGCTCAGTAAAGAAAGGTTTACTTCCATACACGGCCCGATGGTGTTAGAAATGAACGACTCGCTCAGTATGGACGCGCTGCATGGTGCACTTTTTGGCGGATATGCGCAGCTTTCCATTCCTGTTAATGAGGGTTGTGTGCCGGGGCGTGCCGAAGGTCGCCTCGTTGGGGGGAATTTGAGTGTGATTTGTTCGCTTATCGGTACTCCGGCCGACTTTGATCCGCGTGGTGCTATCTTGTTTCTGGAAGAAGTGGGCGAGTGCAATTATCACATCGACCGCATGCTCACCACGCTTCAACAAAGCGGCAAGCTGGCAGCTGTGAAGGGGATCGTTATCGGGCAGTTCTGCCGGACCGATCAGATGGATGATCTGCCTTTGGATGAGATCGTGATTCCTCGTTTGCGTGCGTTGGGTATTCCGGTGATGTATGATGCTCCGGTGGGGCACGATCTGCCTAACTTTCCTCTTTATTTGGGGCGGAAGGTCAGTCTGGAGGTAGGGGAGGAAGAGGCTACGCTGCGCTTTTGAATGGTAGATATGTCTTTTCCCATGTTTCCATCACTCGGTTTCGGTCATAGCATTAAACAGTTTATCACTGGGATATTCGCATAAAAACACCACTTCTTCCAACGACCGTCCATACACACAGGCGGTAGTGAAGCAAGTGGTGTTCATGAGGATGTAGTAACCTTCCGGTGATTGTCCGGTTATTCTCCGGCGACTGGAAACTGGTTACTTTTTTGCTGGGAGGGATTCAGGTTTCGGCTCCGCAGTTTTTTGTAGCTTTTGTGGTCTGCGAACCCCATACGAACCGTTGTGGATTTTCCCTCTTCTGGATTTCAGATCTCCTTTACCCATAGTTGAAAATTTTAATGTTCCTCGCAAATATAGGAAAAGCAGTTGGCTTTTGCAAACCATTCGTTACTGAATGGGTAGATAAAATTCAGTTTCCTTTTTCTGTCTTGCTAAGTTTCCGAAAAATTGCACAGTGGTTTTTGTTAGTAAAAACAAGTGGAAACAGTAATTGTCGCGAATGTTTTTCTATTTTTGCAGAAAGAAGATTTACTAATTATGCCTTATTAAATATTCATCAGTTGTTATGGAAAATATGTTGCTTCGAGAACAGGAAATTGCTCCTTCAGCGGACGTACTGAATGATGTGTTGGGAGATGTTTATCCTGCTTATGAGACTTTTATAAAAGATGCTGCGGGCGATACTGTCGGCCTGACGTACGAGTGGAGATACTACAACGACGGCAAAGCGTGGTTGTGCAAGGTGTCTCATAAAAAGAAAACTGTTTGCTGGCTTTCCGTGTGGGACGGGTTTTTCCAGTTAAGCTTTTTCTTATTGGAGAGGCACCTGGAGGCTATCGATGCGCTGGATATCGCAGAAGTTGTCAAGGAAGATTTTGTACAGCAGAAAGCTATCGGGAAGTTGTTGCCGATGATATTCCGTATCCGGTCGGTGGATCAATTGCCCGATGTGATGAAGGTTATCGAATTTAAAAAGAAAGCGAAATGATGTGGGTGGTGCGTGATGCGACGCTTGCCGATGTTCCTGAGATGCAGAAGCTTTATCAGGATACGGTGCTGACGGTGAACCGGAAGGATTACTCGCAGGAGGAAGTGGAGGACTGGGCTTCTTGTGGGGACGATGCTGCCCATTTGTGTGCGTTATTGGCCGAACATCGGTATATGGTTGCGGTGAATGAGCAAAACGTAATCGTAGGTTTTACGTCCATCAATGATGATGGGTATATACATGTGATGTTTGTGCACAAAGATTTCCAGCGGCAGGGAGTGGCGTTGTTGCTCTATCAAACTATTGAGCAATATGCCCGTGAGAAAGGGATCAGGCGGCTGACTTCTGAAATCAGTATCACCGCCCGTCCGTTCTTTGAGAAACAAGGGTTTGTTGTAGATGAGGAGCAAAAGAGAAAAGCGAATCGGTTGTGTCTTACCAATTATATAATGAGTAAGTTGTTGGAGTCGTGATGCAATCTTCTCTTGCCGGAAATGCTTTATTCATTAAACTTTAAGATGACATTGTGCGCTTTTTCGAAGTCGGCATGTTGGCTTTGCAGTAGTTCGATTTATTTCTGATTGTTCGTTAGTAATTCGAGGGTATGAGTCAGCAGTTCTTTGCCGCCGCTTCGGCCATGTCCTGGAATGACGGTTTCTACCGATGGGAATTTCTCAATCACTTTCCGGATGGTGGAAGGCCATGCTTCGACATCAGCATCCGATAGATTGCCCAATGTGGTCGATGCCATATCCTTCGACATGCAACCGGGGAAGAGTATATTCTCCGAAGGTACCCACACCACGATATTGTCTGTAGCATGTCCGCCGCCCAGATAGTAGCAATCGACTTCGATGTTATTGAGTTTCAGCATGAGGGAATCCTTAAATCCCGTTTGCGGAACAGGTAATTCTTTTTCTTGGGCAATGTCGATCGTCATCTGATTGGCGTAGGACTTCACTCCTTGTTGGTGAAGGTATGACAGTCCACCCATGCAGTCCTCGTGCCAGTGATTGGGAACGAAAGTGGTGACTGTGGCATGAAGCGAATCGGACACAAAGGTGACCAGTTTCTCTGTTTGAGGGTCGTCCCAAGGCGTGTCGAACAGAAAAGCTTTGTTGCCATCTACCAATAACAGGCCATTTCCTCCTACTTTGCCAAAGGGAGGGACATCGGCATACGATACATGGATATATGCTTTATCCGAAAGTTTGATCAACAGGATATCTTCGGCGATCTTTATTTTGCTGCCTGTCGTCTGGGCAAAGCCTGCCAGTGCAAAGAGTGCTGCGAGCAGGAATGTACATCTTTTTTTCATCTTCTTTTTTATAATTTTTGGCAATAGGGGCAGTAGTAGATGCTTCCGCCCAGATAAGCTTCTTTTATGATTCGACTTTCACACCGGGGGCAGGGGAGGTGGTAGGTGTTCTTTGAGAGAATGGTGCGATATCGGCCTGTCACGCCGTGGAAATCTTTTTCTGTATCCCGCCCGCCTTGTTCGGTCATCTCTTTCAAGGTGGTTTTCAGGCAGTAGAAAAGCAATTCCTTTTCATGGTCGGTCAATGTGGATTTCTTTCGTTTCGGGTGAATGCTGGCATTGAACAGGATATCTTGCAATACCCCATTTCCCAATCCCGGGATACGTTGTTCGGTAGCCAGTAAGGCTTTGACCGACATATCTTTCTTTGTACTTTGAAAGATGTGCTCGAAAAGTGAGGCATCGAAAGCATCGTCGAGCGGGGAAATGCTGTGCAAGCTTCCCTGAAAATAAGGATTCTGGAACTCTCCCCGGCAAGCCCATATACCGCCATACATGGCAATGGTTACAGCAATGCAACTATAATCGTCGAACAGAACGGCCAACTGGAACTTCGCCGGACACTCGGCTTCCGTAGGATAATACCGTAGAATAGCGCCATCGCCGATGATGAGGTGCGTGTCGTCCTCCAAACAGATATGAACGTGTGCCCCATGCCCGCTGACTGACTCGACCATTTTACCAGCCAAAAGTTCATCGTATGCCGTTGGGTCGCCGTTGTACCAAGCGAATTTATGCGGGCTCGAAGGCGGTTCCACTCTCAGCACTCTTTTGCCTGTCAGAGTTTCGTTGGCTTGCAGGCTTATTATTCTCGATTCGGGTATTTCCAGCATATTGTTTGGATTTTAGGAATATATTCGGACACGCGAAGATACGATACTTGCTTGAGCATTGGAATATCTTTACAACTGAAATGTGTATTTTGTTGCGTTAAAAAATGTTCGTGTATTAAATCAATGCTAATAAGTGGATAAATAAAAAACAAAAAGTTGTATGATATGTAAACTCTTTATATATTTGTATTATGAAACAAGAACGAACAATATCGGCGTATAAAAACTATTTTATAGACCTTTATAATGGTTTTCAAAAGAAATCGCAAAAGACTCCGCTATCAGAAATAGAGAAAGCGTTAAAAATTAAGGAGGAATATGATGAAAGCAAGAAATGAAAACTTAATCAGTGTCGATGAGATGATGGACGCTGAATTTGGAAAGGTGGGGACTCCTAAGCGAGAAGAATTCCGCAAAGAAGCTTATGCATACTGCATGGGAAAACTGATTTGTGATGCACGGAAAAAGGAAAAAATAACTCAATCCGAACTGGCAGAACGGATCGGTACAAATAAATCGTACATTTCGAGAATTGAGAAAGGTGCTATAGAACCGAGTATTAGCACGTTTTGCCGCATCATTGAAGCACTTGGTTTGCGAATTGAGATTGTGAAACCAGCTATTTGATAACGAAAATACTGATTAAGAACATCATACTAATATGATAAACGAAACATTGCACTTAAGAAAAGCAATCGCGGAGGATGCCGACCGCATCTGGCAAATTATTCAGCAAGCCCAGGAACGCATGCGTCTGCGGGGAAGCGATCAGTGGCAGGACGGTTATCCCAATTCGCAGGTTATCGGGCGAGATATCGAGCATGGATACGGTTATGTACTGTGCAACGATACCGGCGTTATAGCCTACGCCTCTGTTATCTTCGACGGGGAACCGGCGTACGACAAACTGGAAGGCAAATGGCTCACCGACCAGCCGTATGTGGTAGTACATCGCCTGGCTGTGGCCGACGAGATGCTTCAACAGGGAATCGCTACACTCTTCATGCAACGGGTAGAAAATCTGAGTCGCGAGCGGGGAGTGTACAGTTTCCGCGTAGACACGAACTTCGATAACCTGTCCATGCAGAAGGTACTTGCCAAACTTGGCTTCGTCTATTGCGGCGAAGTGGTATATCGGCAAGGCGACCGCAGGGCGTACGAGAAAGTACTATAACAATGAATCTCACAAATAATATATGGAAGCATTACTCAATCAAATCCGGCAGGAGTTACAGGACAACAGTGACGAAAAAACGCTGGGCCTTTCCAACCATTTCTTTAAGGAAAACGAACGGGCAAAGGTGTATGGTGTCGGTATGAAGCTCATCTCTCCCATGGCCAAATCATATCTTGCCACCGTTAAAGCGATGCCGAAGCAACAGTTCTTCAGCCTGTGCGAAGAGCTATGGTCGTCAGGATATCTGGAAGAAGCGGTCATTGCCTGCGAATGGACGGATGCGCTGCATAAGCAACAAGAGCCTGCTGACTTCGGGATATTCGAAGCATGGGTACGGGACTATGTAGACAACTGGGCTTCGTGCGATACTTTGTGTAACCACACCATTGGTGAGTTTATCATGAAGTATCCTGATTACATTTCCCGGCTCAAAGAGTGGGCGCTGTCGGAGAATCGTTGGATGCGCCGGGCGGCGGCTGTTACCCTGATTATTCCTGCTCGCAAAGGGTTGTTCCTGAACGATATCTTCCAGATAGCTACTCTTTTGCTGGAGGACAAAGATCACATGGTGCAGAAAGGATACGGTTGGATGCTCAAAGCTGCCAGTGAAGCATACCGTCAGGAAGTATTCGATTTTGTTGTCGGTCATAAAGCAGTGATGCCCCGTACAGCATTGCGGTATGCCATCGAGAAGATGCCGCCGGAACTGCGAGCAGAAGCGATGAAGAAATAGTATAAGATTTAATAGCATGAATATAGAAGAACTCAGAGAGCATTGCCTGTCCGTGAAAGCATGCACGGAGTCCTGTCCTTTTATAGACAGGACGGTACTGGTGTTCAAAGTGATGGAGAAGATGTTCGCTTTCATCGCTTTGGAACCGAAGGACGGCGTGTTCAAAGTTTGTTTGAAGTGTGATCCCAAACGTTCGGTGGAATTGCGGGAGCGATATAGTGGAGTGATATCGACTCAATTCAAGTCCACCATGCTGTGGAATGCTGTTTGTTTGGAAAGCGATGTTCCCGATAGTTTGATTCGGGAACTGGTAAATCACTCTGTGGATGAAACTGTCCGCAAGTTTAAGAAGGATAAGCGGGAAGAGTATCTTCTACTGTAAATAGGATCACACCGGATAGGAACTAAGATAATCAAACATATAACCAAGTTCTACTAGCTTGTTAATCAGTGCACCTAAGTCATTGTGGTCATTGATTTTACCAAACATCTGACTATGCATCAGTAACACGATATGATCGGAAGTGAAAGTCCGGGAAGCATTCATCATCTTTTCTATTTCATCGACCAATTCATCGATGCTTTGTTTGGGGGTATAATCTTTGGGATTGTAGTTCCACTCGATATCCCAACCAAAAACCTGATAACCCTTTTCTGCCAATAGCTCGGCAGAAGTACTGCCCGATTGCTTCATGTTCTTTTGCCGCTCACCGATACACCACAGGTTCCGTCCGGGCAGACGGGCTATCTTGTGCTGAATCTGAAAGGCGGTCTGATTCTTCTCAAAGTCTTCCAGCACCGTTTCGGGATGTGTATAATATTGAGCATATTTATTCTGTGCATGAGAGTAACTGTGGTTGTAAATCTCGATAAACGGATTAACTTTCAACTCGTTGTAATACCTCCGGAACCGGTGGCTGCCATCGATACCATTGCCTACCATGAAGATGCTGGTCTTTATCTGCGTGCTCCGTGCAATGCTGTCAATGTATGCAGTTCCGTTCAGGGGAGCATCGTCTATGGTGAGGTAAATGTGTTTTCCCGGGGCTATTGCCGCACGGGTGGGGGAATCAGTTGGCATATCGGCCACTGTGTCGACTACCGAGATGGTGTCGGTGGCTATATCCATTTGTGTTACTGCTTCCATGACAGGAATGTTTTCGTTTTCTGTACAAGCCAGGAAAGTGACGGATAAAATCGCAGTAGCGATGAAGGAGCGAGTCTTTTTCATATTTGTAATTTCTTTTAAATGTAGGCATACGATTCCCCTGACAGGGACATACGTCCCTGTCTGACAGGTCACACACTAATAAATCAATGGATTATTTTATCTCCAGACGATGTAAGAAATGGTACCGGGCACATCCGGTTGCTCTTCGCCGAATTCTTGATGCAGGCGTTCCTGATCCGTGTACCATCCGTAAGCGCTACCGCCCACCAGGTAGATAGCGTCCGTCACCCCCGCATCGATCAAAGCCTGCGAGAAGTCATAGAACGATTCCCGGTTCCTGCTGTCTACCATGACCACCTGATCGTTGAGTATGGCGAGCGCCCGCCGGGTTGACTTACCCTTAGGCTTGTTCTCAATCAGCTCGCCGTTGTTAACCAGCGCGTACTGCCGGAAGAAAGAACCGCCGTTCTGCATCACCTGGTCTAGTAAAGGAGTCGATTCACCCATGCCGATGGTTATTTTGTTGTTCTCCATGGCAACGAATCCTTTCTTGGCTATTCCACGGGAAAGTCGCTTGCCGTCGATTACGAAGTCGCCTACTATTTCTTTATTGTCTTGGCGGATGTCGGCTGCCATAGCTGTGTACAGGATGGTTGAGTCGGCCTTGTCGGGCATCCCTAGTTGCAACGAGAGCGTAGCCAGGTGAGGAATATAGATGCGAAGCGGAACATCATTGACACTTATGTCACGGATTTCCAGGTGAGCTTTCTCTTCCATTGTACTACCGATGCTATCGTTGGTCACTACCGATACACTTTGCTCGGTGGTTTGTTCCGGCTCGAAGTAGTAATCGTCTGTTGCATCCTTTCCCATGAGCAGGTAGATGATAATCCCGGCGGCCATCAGCAGAAGCAACCCGCCCGAGAGCACGAACCATCTGGTTTTTGTTCCTCCGCGCTTCTCTTTTTCAGAAGCATCCGAACCAAGGAAATATACTTCATTGTCTTGTTTGTCTTTCTTCGTCATCATATTCCAATCCTCCTGCTTTTAATACTGTCTTCCAATACTATTTTCAATGCTTTCAGTGCCTCCTTGGAAGCTGTCAGAGTGAACTTGTTCGGAAAACTACTGTCCGAAAGTACGATTTGTTGCTTGGCCACATTGACATAGTAAATGTACTTGCCGTTGATAATGAGACTCTTCCCCAAGCGGATGAATGTCTGCGCATCGGTACCCAGTTGCTGTTCGATGACTTTTTCGAACGAGGCCAGATTGAACGAGAATACATGTTCCTCTTTGTCTACGAGTGTCATGGTGGAGTAATTGCCATCAGACAAAATGTAGACAATCCGGTCCGGCGAAACCCGGACTATCTCATTGCTGTTTATTAATACCAGATGCTTTGACATTTTCTATTCGTTTATGATGCAAAGATATAGCTTTTCAGTTCTCTTGCATCACCTATTTATCGGCGTTTGATGAAATATACGTTTGGCTGTACGAAATCTTCGAAGGAAGTGATGAAATGGGAAAAGATGAATCAGGACGAGCACTTCAGAAATGCGCATCCTGATATGCTTGAATCGCTTTCCGGCTCATGTGTACACCTTCTTCGATAATCCCTGCCGACTGGTGAAACTGAAAAATGCTGTACTTTCGGCAAGGAATAGGAATCAGCAAGTCCGGCCGGTAATGCTCTATTGATAGGCGGGCAATTTTCTGTATCATGATGGTAGATGATTGCGTGAGCAGATGGAACGGATTCAATTTCTTTGGAGATTGCTGGAAGCTCGCATCTCCCTCCGTGGGTAGCAGGCTTGCCATGACACCTACCAGGATATCTCCATCAGTACGTGTCACCCGGTCGAGTGGGAGAGGATTGATCATCCCGCCATCCGTCAGTGCCATACCTTGGCGGCGGAAGGGGCGGAACAGTATCGGTATTGAGATGGATGCACGGACAGCGTCGTGCAATCGGCCGCTATTGATCACTACTTCACGTTCGGTGAGGATATCTGTGGCTACGGCGGAGTACGGAATAGGCAGATCCTCAATGGCTATATCGGGAATAAGTTCACTCAGAGTCTTCATCACGCGGTCTCCTTTCAAGAATCCGTCGCGAGACAATGTCATATCGGCCAGACCGAAGATCTTCCGCTTGTTGAGGCTCAGCAGTAATTCTTTGCATTCCGTCAGTCGGCCAGTGGCATGTGCAGCACCTATCAATGCTCCCATTGAACATCCGGCGATGGATGATATTTCGAATCCATGCCGCTCAAGTTCTTCGATGGCGCCGATATGGGCTATTCCGCGTGCCCCTCCGGTGGAGAGAACCAATGCAATCTTTTGTTTACTCATGAATGAATCAGATATTGGCCTCAAAAATACGAATAATGCAATGAACAGCCAACTTTTATTCATAAACGAACTGTCTTACATAAATCAAGTGGAATCCTAGCAAGGATCCCACTTAATTTGTGCAAGACAGCATATGTGCTCAAGGTATGGATATCAACCCTTCAATGCCTCTAGTATCTGAGGCATCATTGTCCACACAGTGTTCTCCGTCTGTGCCGTATAGAACTGTCCGTCAATCTCCGATTTCTCGTCCGTGGCAACGGCTTTGGTAATATGGCTCTTGCCATACGGGTGAACTGCCACTTTCTTGCCGATACCCACTTCGGCTATCTGGAATATCATGGCTGCTGCGCAATGTCCGATGAGCATCTTTCCTTTTTTCTCGAACCGCTTGAGTACGGCAAACATATCCTGATAATACGATTTGTCGATGTGATTGTTGAGTTTCGGAATCGCATCGCCGCAAGCGAATACCACGGCGTCGAACTCTTCCTCATGACCTTTCAGGTTGGCCACTACATCGTCCAGCCCCATGCGGACACCCGAATTGCTGGCTACATGCGTGGAATCGGACACGGCAAAGGTCTTGAACTCAATGCCGTTCTCGTAAAATGCTTCCAGATACTGGAATAATCCGAACCCGTTAACAGGGTTTACCACTAATACTGCTACTCTTTTTGCCATACTGTTAAATTTTTAGATGTTAAACATACGTTGTTTCTGAGTAAGTTTATTACTTTTGTGTCCCAAAGGTACGGCGGCTTGCCGACTTGTGCAAGAAGGAACAAACTGATAACGAGCTTACAAACAAGTAACTATTGTTGTTGTTCAACAATTTGTAAATGAAAAAAGATGGAAAACGATCTAAAATATTTTCAGACGAACGAACAATGTCCTATACGGAATATTCTTAGCAGACTGGGCGACAAATGGTCGCTCCTGGTATTTCTTACCCTGAATGCCAACGGAGTCATGCGTTTCAGCGATGTTCATCGTTCCATTGGCGACATATCGCAACGGATGCTCACCGTGACACTCCGTTCGTTGGAAGCTGACGGGTTGGTTAGTCGTACTATCTATCCTGAAGTTCCGCCACGTGTAGAGTATTGCCTCACGGAGACGGGTTGTAGCCTATTGCCGCACATACATTCACTGGTTGATTGGGCGATGGCGAATGAAACCGGAATTATGGAAGCTCGCAAAAAAGCTAAATCATCCTAAGAGTGCAGCAAATGCGAACAAAGAAGTAGGGGCGTTGTTCAGTAAATAACCCAGCAGAGTACCTGCTCACAAACAGATTCGATTGTTTATTATAATATTAAATTTTTATGACAACAGTAAATGTTTATTTGTCGTTCAACGGCAATTGCGAAGAAGCGTTCAACTTCTACAAAACAGTATTCGGTAAAGAATTCAACTACATCGGACGTTACAAAGATGCGCCCGAGAGCGAAGGTCCCATACCTGCCGGATATCAGGACAAAGTGATGCACGTGGGGCTGCCTATCAGTAAGGAAACCCTATTGCTGGGTTGCGATGTTTGTGAAGAACTGAGCGGACAGAAATTAGTGCAAGGCAATAACTTTTCCATCTGTATAGGGGTGGGGTCCGAAGCAGAAGGTCACCGTATATTTGATGCTCTGTCGGTAGGCGGACAAGTGGTGATGCCGCTGGAAAACACGTTCTGGGCAACACTGTTTGGAATGGTAGTCGATAAGTTCGGCATTAGTTGGATGCTCGACTATTCGGAATGTCAGACTCCGGAATGCGAGGGAGGCTGCTAAGCTTGTAATTTCATGTAAAATCCCCCTCGGATGTAAGCGATAAGCAGATCCGGGGGGAGAATTGTGTTCTTTTCATGCATTCAATGACCCGCCATCGACGTAAAAACTATTTTATAAACGTGCCCTCTTCCAACTCCCGGAAGGCCTGCATCAGTTCCGAACGGGTATTCATAACGATCGGTCCACCCCAGGCAACAGATTCTTTTAGCGGTTGTCCGGCAAACAACGCAAAGCGTATTGCTTTCGCTCCGGCGCGTACATAGAATTCTTCCGCTTTATCGAATAACACCGCTGTGCGGTACGGAATTTCTTTTTCGTCGTCACCGCCAAAATGTCCTCTACCTTCGAAGATGTACACAAATAAGTTGTGCGCCACATTGGTAGGCATGCTGAATGAAGCGCCCGGCTTTACCTGCACATCGATTACCAAAGCATCTACATGTTCGCCTTGTACACCTTTCCCGTTTTTGTATTCGCCTGAAATGACTTTCACTGTGGCCTGTTCTTCTTCGACGATACCCACCATCTCGGCCTGTATGTCGCAGTACTTCGGACGAGTCATTTTCTCCTGTTGCGGCAGGTTGATCCAAAGTTGGAATCCCAGCATGCGGGGCGAACTCTTGGGCATTTCCTGATGCATAATGCCGCTTCCGGCCGTCATCCACTGGCATCCGCCCGACTTGATCACGCCTTTGTTGCCCAGACTATCTTCGTGCTCTATCCGTCCGCTGATCAGATAGGTCACTGTTTCTATTCCTCTGTGCGGGTGCCATGGGAAACCTTTTACATAGTCGTCAGGGTTGGTGGAATCAAATGCATCGAGCATCAGGAACGGATCGAAGTCCTTGGTGTCCGAATAACCGATCACTCGTACCAGATGAACTCCCGCACCGTCCACCTGCCGGCTTCCGGTGACTGTTTTGATTAATTTTCGCGTAGCCATAAATTGTTGCTTCTTATTTGATTGAATTATCCTTTAAAGGAGACAAACAAAGGGCATGGATTGTTCTACAAGAAAGGTCGATTCTTCGAAAAAAGTTAAAACATGCATGCTGATTGATAAATTACCTGTATTTTTGATGTTGATATTTTTAAAGCCATTCAATCACTTAAATAAAAGATAAAGATGAAAGTATTATTGGTAAACGGAAGTCCGCACAAGCGTGGTTGTACCTATACCGCGTTGAGGGAAATAGCCGACACGCTGGAGCAGAACGGTCTGGAAACAGAGATCATGCATTTGGGCACAAGTCCGATATCAGGTTGCCTCGCATGTGGCACTTGCATCCCGAAAGGGAAATGTTTTATGAACGACATTGTCAATGAGTTTCTCGAAAAGGTGGATGACTTTGACGGATTCATCTTCGGATCTCCCGTACACTATGCAGCGGCATCGGGCGCCATCACTTCTTTTATGGACAGAGCATTCTATGGAAAGGGTGCGCATTTCGCCCTCAAACCGGCCGCTGCTATCGTGAGTTGCCGGAGAGGAGGCGCCACGGCCGCATTCGACCAACTGAACAAGTATTTCACTATCAACCAAATGCCGGTTGTGTCGTCGCAGTACTGGAATATGGTGCATGGCAATACGCCGGCCGAGGTGCTGCAAGACAGTGAAGGACTACAGATTATGCGTACCCTGGGACGAAACATGGCATGGCTGCTGAAATGCATCGAAGCAGGTAAGCAGGCAGGAGTACCACTTCCGGAAACGGAACCACGCATTGCAACGAACTTTATCCGGTAGAGATTACTGCAGAAACAGTAATTCCACGAACAGATCGAGGAGTACGAGCGTCAAGGCTTGGATATGTCGGAGTACAAAATAATCAACGACGAATGCAGCCCAGCTAATTCCACCTATCTATTATACGAAGTAATATAGCAGACAGATACATAAAAAAATGTCAAATCAACTAACAAGTGGTTTGGCATTTTTCCGCATCCCTCTTCACAAAACACAGCCGGTTCCCCCAATTGCCATATGTCATCAGCTACAACCCTGCAAATATTTTTACGAAAGTAGAATCGGATAACTAATCACTATCTGGTGAACTAAATCAACAAAGACTTGTTTAATAAGCACGAAACGGAACAAGGATGATAGAAACCAAACAATAAACTTTATTAGTATGAAAAAATTAGTGTTACTTAGAAGGGGCATGATAGCCCTCTTAATGGCTGCTTTCGGTGTAGGCATGTATGCCCAGACTCCTTCGGACGAAGAAGCGGTAAAACAAGCCAATAACCCGTTGGCCAGTCTGAAATCAATTAATCTGCACAATTACTACATGCCTAACTTGTACGGTGTGCCCGATGCAGCAGTAAATCAAACGTGGTTACGGTACGCACAGCCTATTGGTCCGTTGCTGATCCGTGTGTCCATGCCGTTCCAGAACACTTCTTTCCCGAACGAAGAACCAACCACTGGACTGGGCGACCTGAATGCATTTCTTATTTACAAATTCAGTAAACCTACCAGCGGTACGGATATTGGTGTCGGTCCGGCATTCACATTCCCAACAGGTACCAACGGCATGGGAGCTGACAAGTGGCAAGCCGGTGTGTCTGCTATTGCTTTCAATCATAGTAATCCGGTGGTGCAGGTGGGATCACTTATCACCTGGCAGCAATCGTTCGCCGGTGATGAAGACAAGGCTGATGTAAGCATGCTTACGCCTCAGTTGTTTTTCATGTTCCAACTGGGAAAAGGCACTTACTTGAGAAGTACCGGTTTGATGACTTTCAACCTGAAGAATGGTGATTACAATGTTCCCGTTGGACTGGGTATTGGTAAAGTGATCAAGTCGAAGAATGCTGTGTTCAATGTATTCATGGAACCTCAATATTCGATGTTGGTCAAAGGAATGGGACAACCGCAATTGCAAGTGTTTGTAGGATTTAATACCCAATTCCATTGATAGAGATTTAGTTTACCACAGAGTCTCACAGAGTTTCTAATTTAATTAGTGGAATTTATACAAAGGACACAGAGGAATTAAAACAGACCTCTGTGTCCTTTATCGTAAAATTAAATGCTTTGTGTGACTCTGTGGTGAATAAAAACTATGATGAATCCACTTATTTCATCACGCCATTGTAAACAGCTTTGGCTAGCGTGCTCTGATCGTCATCTCCGGCGTATTCCCAATACATCGCGCCCAGCATACCCTTCTCTTTCAGAAACTTACATTTCTCAGTAATGGATACCGCATCTTCATATCCGCATACCATTACGCCTGTCGAATCCGTCAGGTATGGAACCTTTGCTACATTGTCCCAGTTGCGTTGATAGCCCTCTTTCTTAATAATGTCTTTGTAATTACAGAATCCGATCTCCTTTATGCCACGTCCGTAGAAAGGAATACCGAGTACCAAACGTTCCACCGGGAACCCGGCAGCAATGTGTGCATTGACAGCGTCTACACACGAAACACCTTGTGTCATTTCCGAACGGTACAGTGAAGCATGATGGTAAGGTGCCGATGAAATATCGTACGTCATGATATTCACAAAGTCCACGTATGGTTCGATGCCTGCAAAATCAATGTATTTACCATCGGCTACCGTAGCCAATGTCACCAACTTGTTCTTGCCGATGGCTGCCCGGATATCTCGCATCAGTAGTGTGAAGTTCTTCGTATCATCGGATGAAGAGGAGATTCCGGCCGATTTCTGGGTGGGATATTCCCAGTCGATATCGATTCCAGCCAATCCGAATTGTTTCACTACCCGCTGACAGTCTTTGGCAAAGGCGGCGCGGTTCTCGTCCGAAGCAGCCATTTCACTGAATCGACCACTTCCCCAGCCACCAACCGATAACAGGATTTTTAGTGAAGGTTTTTGTTTCTTCAAGGCGACGAGCGAATGAAGGCGACTTTCGTTGTCAATACATACTCCATTGAATGATTCGGTCACATGTCCGAAGGCGTAGTTGATATGTGTTACCACGGCAGGATCGGGCATGATGCTGCTCCACGACGTAACATACGCCAGCACAACCGGTTCTTTCTTGGGTTTCTTGGCCGAACAATTCAGGGAGAAGAGAACTGTCAGCCCAAATAGTAACCCTGCTTTCAGGGGTTTCAGGATTTGTTTTTTGTAATTCATAAACGTATTGTGTTAAGTAAATAAAAGAGTGTTAGTATGCAATAAACCGGTTCCCAAAGATAGCTCTTCCTTTGCTTATCGTACATCTTTCGGAATATGTTTTTTATAAAACGATTGACAGGTGCAATTCCCTAATGAATTTTGTTTTTCTTGACGGATTACTTCTCATCTCGAAAGATTATCAGTAAGTTTGCAAACGTCAAACAGTGAAATAAGTAGATTTATTATTGCTCATGAAAACACAGGAAGTGGTGCGTACTTTCAACGAAGTATATTCATTATTTTATCGGAAGGCTTTCCTTTTCGCTAAATCGTATGTGCACGATGACCTGGCTGCGGAAGACATTGCTTCCGACTCGTTGATCAAACTTTGGGAGCGGATGAAGCAGGAAGAAATCAGCTACATACAACCTTTATTGCTCACTATACTGAAAAATAAATCACTCGACTATCTGAAACACGAAGAAGTAAAGCGAAACGCTTTCGAAGCACTTGTCGACTGGCATAAACAAGAACTGGATATTCGTATTTCTACCCTCGAAGCCTGTGATCCCAATGAAATATTCTCTGACGAGGTGATGCGTATTCTGCAGGAAACGTTGGCTACACTTCCCGAACAGACACGGCGTGTATTTGAGATGAGCCGTTTCAATAATCTGACCGGAAAGGAAATAGCTGAAGTGCTTGGTATATCGCCCAAAGGAGTGGAATATCATATTTCCAAAGCACTGAAAGAGTTGCGGATGGCTTTCAAGGATTATCTTCCGTTGTTTTATTTTTTTTTCTGTTTTCAATGATTTATTCGACCTCTTTACTAGGGAATGCTCTTTCTTTATCGTTTCTAAATAAAGAAAACAGAGAACATACGAGTGTATCCTTTTATTTTTACTAATATGGAACAAGAACTGTTACAAAAATACATTGCCGGCGACGCTACTGAAGCAGAAAAGCAACAGGTGACCAACTGGATGCATGCGGATGCTCAGCATATGCGTGAATACATGACACTTCGTAAGCTTTACGATATCAGTCTGTGGCAGGAGTTGGAGGAAGCAGGAGAGCCGAAAGAAATAAGAGAACCGGAAAATCAGGTACGCAGGTTGTGGTTTCGGGAGGTCTTGAAAATTGCTGCAATTGCGGCGATAGTCTTTGCCGGAACTTATTTCTGGAACCAACAGAAGCTAGAAGAGCCAGTCGATACCCTGCAAACCATTCATGTTCCCGACGGACAACGGGCGGAGCTCCTTCTGGCCGATGGCACCAAAGTATGGCTCA
The DNA here is from genome assembly GCA_031554635.1 of Bacteroides sp. Classification (GTDB taxonomy): domain Bacteria; phylum Bacteroidota; class Bacteroidia; order Bacteroidales; family Bacteroidaceae; genus Bacteroides. The sequence continues at coordinate 127,565 of JAVBVD010000041.1, read as the reverse complement.
ATGCACAAACAACACTTGTTTTCCCTGCCGGATTCCCGTCGGATATACGTCAGGTAAAGCTCGACGGCGAGGGTTATTTCCAGGTAGCCAAAGATGCTACGAAACCTTTTATCGTAGAAACGGATAAATACAATGTACGTGTACTGGGAACGGACTTCAACGTTAAATCTTATTCCGCAGAAGCGGAGTTCGAAACCTCTCTGCTTGAGGGGTCAGTGGAGGTGTTCTCTCCCGTTACGGGAGGGTCGGTGATACTCGAACCCAATACACAAGTGGTCCTGGTGGATGGGGAATTGAAGAAAACCGCCATGGGTGAATCAGAACCTTTCCAGTGGCGTGAAGGAGTGATCGGTTTCCGGAACGAGTCAGTGAAAGAGATGTTCGGGAAGCTGGAACTCTATTATGGTGTAAAGATAAAAGTCAACAATACAGACATCCTTAACAACCGTTATACAGGCAAGTTCCGTACCAGGGATGGTATCGAACATGTGTTGAAAGTGTTGCAGTTGAATATGAAATTTGTATACACGAAAGACAACGAGAGCAATGTTATTACCATTGGCTAACTTTTAACACGGCAGTGTTACTGAATTAAAACAATTATTCCGAATGATGAGAATTAGAATCTTGTTCCTATTACTATGTATGGGAGGGCTTTTTGCGAATAATGTCCGTTCGCAAGTGGCCAAGGTTTCTATCTCTACCAATCAGGTGACAACGGGAAAGATTATCCATGAAATAGAAAAGCAAACCGATTATTTGTTTGTCTTCAACGTGAACGAGGTTGACCTGGGAAAGGTCGTGACTGTCAATGTGACAAAGACCTCTGTGGCTGAAGTGTTGAATAGCCTTTTCAACGGTACCGATATATATTATGCCATGGTGGGCAACAATATCATGTTGATGCGAAAGGCAGATAACCGGCAAACCACCCGGCAGGACCGGAGGGTGACCGGTAAGATCAGAGATATTAATGGAGATCCGATCGTCGGGGCTAGTGTGTCGGTTAGAAACGAAGCAAAAGGTACCATTACCGATTCCGACGGGAATTTCAGTCTGGGTGTGTCGAACCATGCCATCCTGATAGTTTCATTCATCGGATATGCTACCCAGGAGGTGGAACTGAAAGGAAAGTGGCAGATATCTGCCACCCTGCTCGAGGATACCAAACAGCTGGACGAGGTGATCGTCGTGGGGTACGGCGTCTTGACGAAGAATCTAGTCCTGGGCGCTATCAGCAAGGTGGCGGCAGGCGAACTGGATAGGGGAACGCCTACCAATGTGCAGAATGCACTGAAAGGAAAGGTGTCGGGGGTACAGGTCACCTCGCAATCCGGACAGCCGGGCATGGACTCCCGGATACGTATACGCGGAACGGGAACCGTCAACAATTCCGATCCTCTGTATATAGTCGACGGTATGCCCTCGTCAAATGGCATCAACTACCTGAATCCGTCGGACATTGAATCTGTTGAAGTGTTGAAAGATGCCGCTTCGGCTTCCATCTATGGAGCACGTGGCGCTAATGGTGTGGTGCTGGTTACTACCAAGAAAGGTACGACCATGCAAAAAACAACCGTAAACTACGAGTTTGGTTATGGTTTACAAAATCCAGCCAGGAAGATGGATATGATGAACGCGCAGGAATATCAGATGATGATGAACGAGATGGCTGCCAACATGGGAAAACCGGCTTATTTCCCTACGGTATCTACGGTAGATACCGATTGGCAGAGGGAACTTACCTATAGCAATGCTCCTGTCATGTCTCATCAACTGTCGGTCAGTGGGGGCGGTGAACGCAGTACACACTACGCATCGCTCGGTTATATCAAGCAACGAGGGGTATTGGCTAAGGGACATGCTGACTATGAACGTTTCAACGGTCGGCTGAACTACAGCAATATATGGGTCGATGTGAAAAGCCGTGACTGGCTCAACAAGGTGGTGCTCGGAGCCATTACCGGATATTCGCGTATCGAACGGGTGGGCAATACCATCGGCAATAGCGAAGTCGGAGGGCTGATCGCTTCCATGAATATGCTTCCGCCTACCGAAAGTATGTATCAGAGCGATGCTACTAAACTGGCTACTTACGAATCGGTTTATCCCAATTACGTGAAAGATGTCAACGGAAAAGCCTATAACATCATCGAACTGCGTGAAATATGCAATCCGTTTGCTTCCTTGCAGGTGAACAACAATCAGAGGCGCATTTCGCAGATATTCAACACCAATTTCAGTTTGGATGTGTCCGTGCTTCCGGGATTGAAATACAGAACCACCGCAGGGGTCGACTGGTCCTTTGCTTCCATCAGAAATGTGGTTCCGGCTTACGACCTGAATGCGACTACGAAGAACAATACCTCACGGGTGGAGGACGAAAAGGCTGAATCGTACATGTGGCAGTGGGAGAATATCCTTTCGTACCACAAGTCGTTCGATAAACATAACTTCGTATTGCTGGCAGGTACGACTCTTTCGTCCAGGACCTATTCGAACCTTGCCGGAACCGACTACGACCTGTTGGTGGTCGATCCTAAAAAGGCTTATATCGACATTGCCACGGGCGACCGTACCGACGAACGGGTAAGTGGAGGAGGCGGTGACCACCGGTTGGCTTCCGTATTCGGACGTGTCAATTATAATTTCGACGAGAAGTATCTGCTGGAAGCTGTTGTCCGTCGCGACGGTTCGTCCAATTTCGGTGATAATCATAAGTATGCCGTTTTTCCTTCTTTTTCCCTGGGTTGGGTACTGACACGAGAGAATTTTATGACCAACCGTCCTTCCTGGATCGACTTCCTGAAAGTACGTGCCAGCTGGGGGCAGAACGGCAATGAGTCCATCGCTGCCTTTGGCTATACCAGTATGATGTCTATGGGCTACAATGCGGTAATTGACGGGAAAGTCATCACCGGAGCCAAACCGTCGGGGTATGTGAACAGTGATTTGAAGTGGGAAACTTCGGAGCAGACCAATCTGGGTGTTGACTTCCGTTTCCTGAAAAATTCAATAGGCTTCTCGGCAGATTACTTCAGCAAGAAGACCAAGGATATGCTGATGGACGTCAGTTTGCCCGAGTACGGTGGTTACCTTACCATGCCCGCCAATGTTGGCACCGTGACCAACAAAGGTTTGGAACTTGAAGCTTCGTATCGTTTCCAGGTAGGTAAGGTGGGTTTCGATGTGGCGGCCAATGCTTCATATGTACAGAATAAAGTCACCAATCTGGGTTCGGCCCGTACTGCACTCGATGTGCTGGGTGGCGGACTGGGCGGTGAAGTAACGGTGATGGAAACCGGAAAACCGTACGGTTACTTCTGGGGCTACCGCACAAGTGGAATCTTCCAGAATCAGGCCGAGATCGATGCATATGTAAACAGTAAAGGCGAAAAGATACAACCCAATGCCGTACCGGGCGATGTGAAATACCTCGATCTGGATGGCAGCGGCTCTATTTCGGGCGACGACCGTACGATGATCGGTAACCCCAACCCGGACTGGATGTATGGCTTCTCGGTGAATGTGTTTTGGAAGAACTTCGATCTGCAAACATTCTTCCAGGGAGTAGCCGGAAACGAGATCTATAAATTCTACCGTCGCGCCAATATCACGTATGCCAACTGGGACAGAAGTTGGCTGAACCGCTGGCATGGCGAAGGTACTTCCAACCGTTTGCCGCGTCTGGACGAAGGCGATCCGCATCACAATACTACTTGGGTGTCCGACCTGTTTATCGAAGACGGTTCGTATCTGCGCATGAAATTGCTACAGGTAGGTTACCAGTTGCCAGTAGAACTTACCCGGAAGATCTCCATGCATAAACTACGCTTTTATGTGCAGGCCGAGAATCTGTTCACCCTTACGAATTATACCGGATATGATCCGGAAGTAGGTACCCGTCGTGGTTTCGACGGCGGTACCTATCCGCAGGCACGTACTTTTACTGTGGGAGCTAACATTGTATTCTAACCGATAAAAGAGATGAAGATGATGAAAAAACAGCATATATTATTCATTCTGAGCTTGATGTTCTTTGCATCGTGTGGCGATTTCCTAGATACGAAATCCAAAACACAGGTGTCGGAGAAGGAATTCTATAAAACTGAGAGCGAAGTGATGATGGGCGTTGCCGCTGTTATCAACGATATACAAGAGAAATTGCTGGAAGTATTCAGTTATGCTTCGCTGATGTCCGATGAGTCGGAAACGGGAGGCGGTTTGGGCGAAGGAGTGTACAAGGTAAAGTACGATACTTTTACATTCGACCCTAGTACTTCGCCGGCATGGTGGAACGAATGGGACTATGGCTTGTACAATGGAGTGACCAGCGCTAATACCTTGATCGATAAACTTCAGGAAAGTTCGCTGGACCCGTCGTTTGTCAATGCTGTATTGTCTGAGGCGCGTTTCTACCGGGCACTGTTCTATGCCTACATCTTCATGGGCTATGAGCAGGCTCCCCTGATCAAGCATCGCTTGTCGACCTCCGGTATATTCACCGTTGTCAAGGGAACGCGCAATGAGATCTTCGACTTCATGATGCAGGACCTGGACGATGCAGTCATTGCCTGTCTGCCCGATAAAGGGAAGACAGTGAAAGGCCGGGTCAGCAAAGATGCCGCATGGATACTGAAAGCCAAGACGATCCTCTTTCACCGGGCAGAATCCCGTTATCCGGAAGCGTTGGCGGCAATGAAAGAAATCATCACTTCCCAGCGCTATACACTGACTCCCGATTATCGTAAGATCTGGTTGAAGAGCGGAGAATTCGGTCCCGAAACTATTTATGAGATCCAATTTATTGGGGATAACCTGGGTGAAGGGAACACCGTGCTGTGCCGTTCTTTGAGCGGACGCGATATCACCGACCCTCGTTCGGGCGCTCAGGGTGGATTGGGTAGCGGCTGGGGACAATGTACCATGCCGGGTACTGTGTATAACATGTTTCAGCCGGGCGATACCCGCCGGGAAGGAACAGTGATCGATTACCGGGAGGAGATGGCCAAGGTAGAAGCACTGGTAGCACAAGGCGAACTTCCGGCTGGCTCCCGCTTCATCATCAGCGATAAACAGGAGGGCTTCGAGTGGCTGGGACACTATAAGTATCATGGACGTGTGGAAAGTGCTTCGGCATTGAATCCCATGGAGAACTATGCGGTAAACTTCCGTTTTTACCGGTATGCAGATGTATTGTTGCTGGCTACCGAGCTATATGCACGGATCAACGGAACGGTGAATGCGGAAGCGCAACGCTGGTTCGATCAGGTACGCGACCGTGCTTTCCTCAACGAGAACCACCGTATTGAATTGGCTGCGAAGGACAAGACTGAGATATTGAACCTGATATTCGAAGAGCGTGGTTATGAGTTTATTGACGAAATGCAACGTTGGTTCGATATCATGAGATTCGACAAAGGAACGGAATTGCTGGGTGCCAAGGGCTGGACGGAGAAATACCGTTACTTCCCCATTCAGCAGCGGGAGATCACTGCCTCGAAAGGAGCTTTGACCCAAAACCCGGGATGGACTAATTAATCCAATATAAGATGGAGAAAACATTCAGGAACGCCTCAACCCGCATACCATGCGTTTTGTCACCAACGGTGTAGTGCTTACCCGGATCGATCCGGCTTACATCGGCTTGATAGGTGCGGCTGCAGTTGCCATGAATCGATAGGATTAGAAACAGAAATCATTTATAACTTAACACAAGATTTTAGTATGAAGATGAACATTACCATCGCCAGAGACGAGGCTGAATTCGACCGGATTGCAGCTTGGAGAATTATCGGAGAAATGTTGTCCAACCCCAAAGCTGTTATCGGTTTTTCCACCGGGCAGACTACGGCCAACATGCACGCCATCGTTAGTGATATTTACCGTCAGTACCCGTTCGATGTATCGAACGTCATCATGTTCAATGTGGACGAATTGACCAATTTGCCGCGTTCGTATAAAGGATGTTGCTATACGATGATCCTCGAACAGATTGCCGGTCCGCTGGGCATTAAGGAAGAAAACTTCATCATGCCTCCCACGATTTCCGATGACTTCGAACGCGAAAGCAAGCTCTTTCAGGAAGAGCTGGAACGTCGCGGCGGCGCTGATCTGCAAATGCTCGGACTGGGGATGAACGGACATATCGGTATCAATCAACCGGGTACGCCTTTCGAGAGCGAAACGTGGGTGTCGCCAATGGATCCCATCTTCGAAGAACGCGTGCGCCGGGAGACGCAGGTCGGTCCCGATCATGAACTGGGTGGACTTACACTGGGTATCAAGAATATCATGCATACACGAAAAATAGTACTCATAGCCAAAGGGTCACACAAAGCCGAGATGGTGAAGCAGATGCTCGAAGGTCCGGTAACGACCGATATTCCGGCCTCGGTGTTGCAACTACATCCCAATTGCGAGTTCCTGCTCGATGCGGACGCCGCACGGTTGCTTAGTAAATAGGAAGAAGATTTTGTTCGTAAATCTTAATCTCATTAATAATACCCCCCATGAGTACACAAAAGAAAGAAATCAATTACATAGGACCATTCATTACATTGGTCTTCCTGTTTTTTATTGTTGGCTTCCTGACTACAGCCAACGGCCAGTTCCAAGCACCTCTAAAATCGGCTTTTCTCAATGGAGTAGGCGATTTGAAGAATACGTTCGTCACCCTTATTACCTTCTCCTGGTTCCTGGCTTACCCGCTTACGGGTGGCATTGGTTCCCGCTGGGTGACTCGCGTGGGCTATAAGAAAACACTGATCCGTTCCCTATTCATCATGATCCTGGGACTCGGACTGTTTTTCTCTTCCTCGTGGTACACCGTTACATTTCCTGACTCTGAGATAAGCATTGCGTCGGCTACCGTTCCGGTGGGATATTTTATCTTCTTGCTCGGTTCGTTTGTTGTCGGTTCGGCGGCTACCATCATGCAAGTGGTGATTAATCCGTATCTGGTGGCTTGTTCGGTAAAGGGTACGCAAGCCATACAGCGGTTGAGCATCGGCGGGGCTTCGAACTCCATCGGTACTACCGTGGCGCCGTTCTTCGTAACCGGTATTGTTTTCGGCGGACTGGCGATGGAAGAGGTGCATGTGGAACAACTCATGACGCCGTTCATCGCCCTGATCGTGATTCTTGCTATTGTGGTGATGATCCTGTTCAAGATCGCTCTGCCCGATATCGAAGGCACGAAGGCCGAAGCAGGCGAGGGGCTGAAAGAAAGTGTGTGGTCGTTCAGTCACTTGAAGTTGGGCGTGATTGCTATCTTCTGCTATGTCGGCGTGGAAGTATGTATCGGCAATAACATCAACCTGTACGCCATCGAGCTTCAAGGTGCGGGTGAGCAGTTCTCCTTCTTTGGATTGGATTCGCTGACGCTGTTTGGTATCAACTTCTCCATTCCAGCGCTGATGGCGACACTTTACTGGGGTGGTATGCTCATAGGACGTTCGGTAGCCGGATTCCTGAGCAAGGTTTCTCCGCGTACGCAACTGACGGCGACTACCGTCATGGCTCTTCTGTTCGTGGTGTTGGCTATTGCTACCAATAATCCATGGTTACTCGTGGCAGTAGGTTTGTTTCACTCCATCATGTGGGGAGCCATCTTCACCTTGTCGGTAGCCAAGCTTGGCAAGTACACTTCCGTAGCTTCGGGTGTGTTCATGATCGGGGTGGTTGGTGGCGCTATCCTGCCGTTGTTGCAAGGCATCTTTGCTGATGCGTTACACGGATGGCGCGCTACATGGGCTTTGGTACTGTTTGGAGAGCTATTTATGCTTTACTACGCACAGATCGGCTCACGGGTAAAGAAGACCGCCGTTTAATTCTTATTCTCTCCGTGGTGAGATATTCTTAATTCTTGCAAATCACCTTAAAATATAAAAACATGTCTTCCGAAAAGAACTTCCAACGTATCATGTCCATCGATGGATTTCGTGCCATCACCATGGTGCTGATGCTTTTTGTAAACGATATTCCCGGATTGCGTAACATTCCCCATTGGCTGCATCACGCAGCATGGGACGAGAATATGCTCGGTTTCTCGGATACCATCTTCCCGGCTTTTCTTTTTGCCGTCGGGCTTTCTATTCCCTTTGCCATCCAGAAACGGATGGAGAAGGGTGAACCCTGGCCGAAAATACTTTGGCACATTGTGGAACGTACCCTCGCTCTGGTGGTGATGGGTCTGTTTACGGTAAATCTCGATAGTCTCGATGGAAATGCCTGTTTGCTTTCTTACCAATGGTACGTTATCCTGATGGTAGTCGGGTTCTTCCTGATATGGAACCTCTATCCGAAGGCCGAAGACTGGAAGAAATACCTCTTTATCGGCCTGCGTGTGGCGGGAGTCGCCTTGTTGGTGTGGCTGTTCCTTATCTATAAAGGACACGACGAACAGACGTTTGGTATCAAGTGGTGGGGCATTCTGGGCTTGATCGGGTGGACCTATCTGGTTTGCGCCCTGATGTACCTGTTTACCCGTAAGAGTTTGGTGCGTACGCTAATAGCCTGGACGGCACTTGTGGCTTTGTCCGCGCTGACCCATGCCGGAGTTTTCTGGATCAGTTTCATCCCAAGCGATATGACGTTGCATGCATTTGGTATGTCAGGCATCCTGGTAGCCATTCTGATGCAGCACTTAGGCGATAAGGAATGCCCCCGACGTTTTATTCTCGTACTTTGCGGGTTGGGGGCTTTTATGCTGATCGCTTTCTTCGTGTCGTACCCTCATTGGATCATTTCGAAGATACAAGCTACTCCCACCTGGCTGTTTATCTGCCTGGCTATCTTCTTCCCGCTTTTTGCCCTGTTGTACTGGCTGATGGATGTACGGGGAATTATCAAGTGGTTCGGGCTTATCAAGCCTGCCGGAACAGTGACGCTTACCTGCTACATCTTGCCTTATGTGTGGTACAATGTACAGTGGATGATGGGTTGGTGGTATCCCGGGGTACTGGGCTCCGGTGTGCCGGGACTGCTGAAATCACTGGTTTTCTCGCTGATTATCGTACAATTGGCCGGACTGCTGATGAAGGTCAAAGTGAGGCTGAAAGTCTGATCTTGTTTTATCCGCTGAGAGAACATGTATGAGATGTGATCTCATACATGCTTCTTCTCAGGGCAACGTTATTAATAATATGCGAGCTAATGTGAATAAAAACTATTCCTTGCGTTTGTTTACCAGCAACTTATCCACACGGCCACCGTCCATATCAACCACTTCGAAGTCGATGTTCTGGTAGGAGAACGTATCGCCCGTCCTGGGAATACGACCGATGAGGAACATCGCCAGTCCGCCCAATGTGGTGAAATCTTCCGAGTCGATATCCTCGTACGAAAGAATGGCCATCTCGTCCATAAAGTCACCGATGTTCATTGAAGCTTCTACGAGCATCGATCCGTCCTGACGGATTACAATCTCTTCTTCCTCTATTTCGTTTTCCTCCAGAATATCTCCGAATACAGTTTCGGCCAAGTCATGCAAGGTGATGATCCCTTCGGTACCTCCGTACTCATTCACTACCACGGCAAACTTGTTTTTCGTCTGTTTGAACAGCTCCAAAGCCTTGCGGGCATATAAACTTTCGGGAATAAACATTGCCTGGCGGGCAATCTGATCCAAATGGAACGGTTTATGATTTCCTATAAGCAGAGTGATATCTTTCACCGACACCACGCCCAGTACTTCATCCTTGTCATTATCGACCAGCAGGTAATTACTGAAATTCTCCTCTTCGATGATGTGCAATACCTCTTCCTGGGTATCTTCGGCATGCAGCACGATCAGGTCTTTGCGGTGCGTCATCAATTCGTTCACCCGTTTGTCCGAGAACCGGAATACATCGCGGAGCATTTCCGTTTCTTCCTTGTTGATCACTCCCTGTTCCGAACTCTGGTGCAGGATCATTTTCAGTTCCTCCTGTGTCATCGGTCGTTCTTCCGATTTCAGTCCGATGAACCGGTTCAATACCCGTGTGGAGATACTCAGAAACCAAACAAAGGGGTAGGAGAGCACCGTGAGCATCTTCATGGCCGGACTGAACATGATGGCATATCGTTCCGGATTGCTCAGTGCGATGGACTTTGGTACCAACTCGCCCACGATGAGTGACAGATAGGTGATGACTGCCACGGTGAGCACCATAGCCAGGTCACTGGCGTAAGCAGACACAGCCGGGATTTTGGCGAAGAGCGGAGTAATGTCGTCGGCGATGGCTACACCACCGAAGGCTCCTGATACGATTCCGATAAGTGTGATACCGATTTGGATGGTGGAGAGGAACTTTTCCGGTTCGTCCAGTTGTCTCAATACTTCGCGGGCAGACTTACTTCCCTTGCCGGCAAGTGTTTCGAGACGGGCTTTGCTGGATGATACCAAGGCGATTTCGTACATGGCAAACACGCCGTTGAGTACCAGCAAAATGAGAATAATGATAAATTCCATATAGTGTGCAAATGTTTTTCTGTGTCAAAATTACGCTAAATGTTGAAATAACGCAAATGCGCAGAACAGTATTACTAAATAATTAATACATTCGTACCTGAAATTGTTCGTTCTCTACTATGGAAAAATCATTCTGGGTCGTTATATAGGTAGTTCTTTACCTCAAAAACGGGAGAACTTATAAAATATAAAAAAATGAATAAATTATTGAAAGGATGTCTGTTGCTGGTATGTGCCATCTTGTGTGGCTATACCTTTGCCGGGGAAGCGCCTGCTTCGTCCAAGTTCAAAGCATTGGTGCTAACCGAGAGAGGCGGGCAACACGGAGGATTTACTGATGCTGCTCTGGCCTGGATCGATGCTTTTGCCAAAGAACACAACTTTGAGTACACGGAAATAAACAACACTTCGAAAATTAATGAAGAGTTTTTATCGCAGTACAAACTGTTCATTCAGCTGGACTTCCCGCCTTATACGTGGAGCGATGTGTCGAAGGCTGCTTTCGAAAAGTATATTGAAAAAGGTCGTGGAGGTTGGGTAGGATTCCATCATGCTACTTTGCTGGGCGACTTTGATGGCTACCCGATGTGGCAATGGTTCTCCGATTTCATGGGAGGCATCACGTTCCGTAACTATGTAGCTGCAACCGCTTCGGGTACGGTGCATGTGGAGAAATGTTGCCATCCGGTGATGCAGGGAGTGGATAGTGTGTTTGTTCTTCCTCATGATGAATGGTACACTTTCGATAAGAGCCCCCGACCCAATGTACAGGTGCTGGCTAACGTTGACGAATCGAGTTATGTACCTGCCTCGGACATTAAGATGGGCGATCATCCGGTGGTGTGGTGCAATGAGAAGATGAAAGCACGCAATGTGTACTTCCTTCCAGGCCATCATGCCGATTTGCTGAAAGATAAAAACTTTACGAAGATGTTTGGCAATGCCATTCTTTGGGCAGTAAATGAATAGTGATCAGGCTAATGATCAGTTAGTGTAAAATAAAGAGCCGGTCCGTCCAATAAAGGAAGGCCGGCTCTATTCTTTTATGATGATTATAGTTACTGTGATTCGGAGTTAACCACTAATCACTCACTATTAATCACTATTTCTTGTCTGCCATTTCCTTCACTTTAGCCGCACGTTTTTCTGTGTCCGGGTGTGAAGAGAATATCTGGCGGAACTTAGACGATTTGGGTGAATCTTCCGACAGCTTGAGTAGTTTGCTCAACGAATTGTACATGCCATAACGATCCCCATTGTTTTGTACACTGAAGTTGAAACCATATTCATCGGCAGCATATTCCTGTTTTTGTGAGAATTGTGCACCGGCCAATGATTCGGCCAAAGCACCCCACTCCGAATCCGTCATCTTGGCAACGGAGGAGCTTGCCGCACCGGCAGCGTTCATGGCAGCCGAACGGAGGTAAGCGCTCTTCATGGCATCCTTTACGTCGGTATTCACCACATGACCAATCTCGTGACCGATTACAGCCAACACTTCGTCGTCCGTCATATAATCCATCAGACCGGCACAAACACGTACGCTACCGTCGCCGCTGGCAAACGCATTGATATCCACCACTTCGTACACGCCGAAGTTCAACTTCATACCGTTCACTTCCTTGATGTGTCCGGTCAACTTCTTCAAACGTTTTCCATATTCACTGCTTTCCGACGCCAATGGATTGTTTGCATCCATCCACACCATGTATTCCTTACATAATGCGGCCACGTCGGCATCCGATAGCGTGATGGCTTTGGTGGCATCTACGCCTGCCTGGATAACCTTACTTGTGTTGATTGATTTTCCACCGATTTTGAATTGCGCAGAGGCGCTTACTGACAAGCCGCATAGAGCAACGGCTACAAGAACTACTTTCTTCATTTTTTTTAATTGTTACGTTTTTACTTTAACTCGGTTATTTCTACCTTTTTGCTGTTTCGTCTGCAAATATATGTAAAAACCTGTGATAATATGGCCGTGTATTTATATATTTGTGGAAATAATAGTAAAAAACAATCTCAATTAATAGGTATGAAGACAGTTAGGCTAACTACTTGCGTTGATGCCATGCAAGCTCATATTCTGCAAGGCGCCCTCGAAAACGAAGGAATCGAATCGGTATTACACAATGAGAACTTTTCTTCCCTTCTCCCCGGGTTTACCAATATCATGGGAGCCGGCGTACAAATCTTTGTGATGGAGTGCGACTACGAACAAGCCCTTACCATATTAGAAAGAAATGAACCGCGAACAAAGAAATATTGTCCTTGTTGCGGTTCGGAGGATATATCCATCGGATTGGGGAAACGGAAATTTACAAAGATATTCTTTGCTTTCCTATCCGCAGTTGTTACGTTTACTCCCATGGGAAACATCAGGGCTACCTGCGAATGCAGGCAGTGCAAAGCTGAGTTCGATGTACCGGCAGAGAAACCTGATTCCGTTGTGACGGAACAGGGAGAATAAGGTATATTGGTAAGACGGAGATATAAAGTAGATGCGGATAATTATTAAAGTTATTCCGTGGCAGGCGGATAGGTTCCATTGATCACTCCGAGTGCGGCGCTGAGCATTGTTTCGTTTACATCGCCGAAGGGCAGGAAGTGAAGCAGGTCCTTTGTCTCGTCCAGGCTATAATACGGTTGAAAACCATCGGTGTACAGTGACTCTTCGTCACGATTATAAATAGTGTACTCCACCAGATTGAGTGCCCAAAGCAAGGAGGGATTGAGGTATCTCTTTGTGCCTACGTTTTGCCCCACTGTCTTTTGACCAATGAGCATGATGTTTTTATCGGGATTCAAACAATTCATTACCATTTCCGAGGCTCCTGCCGTGACACTCGTAGAGAGCACAATGATTCGCAGGGGATTCAGGTTAGAACCGGTTTTAAGCAATTCGGTGTCAAACAAAAGCTCTTTGTTATCTGCCTGGCGTTTGTCGCTATAGTCCAGATAGGCCATTACAGAACCTAGCTGCTCGGCAGGAGCCAGGATGGTACCCAGCAGTTGGGCACATTCCGTCTCGCCTCCCTTATTGTAACGAAGATCGATAATCATGATCTTTACCCCGTCATTCTTGAACGTATTCGAAAGGCTGCGCAGCTCGTTGTTGTATTTATCCGGGTCGCTCTTGCTTCCCGAAGTAAAGCTGCTGTACACCATATATCCTACTTTGTATCCGCCGCTGGTATATGTGTTGTAATAGTTGATCGGGGCATTCTCCACTTCGCGGGCAGCCGGCAAAGAGGCTGGGTGATCCTCAACCACAACACCTGTCACCGTTTCGTTTTCGTTCGTCTTCTCGGTATAGTGACCTATGATCAGATCGAGGGCAGAGGTACCTCCCAACAGGGTCGTTTCGTTCTTTTTGGTGATGAGGTTTCCATTCACCTGCATGATCCAGTTGCCTCGTTGCAAACCGGCATCGGCAGCGGGCGACTCGGGCAGGATATATGTGATCAGGGCATTGTAGGCCGTATCGTCTTCTGCCGCACGGTAAAGCGTATAGTTGAACCCGTAGCTGAGTTCCGGGGTAAGTAAGATGCTGTCGGCATACGTGAAGCTCCTGTCTTTCGAAGGAACGGCCGATTTGATAAACGTTGTCGGGTCGGAGAAATAGTTCAGTTTATTCTCCGCAGGCATTTCGGCATACCATAAGTAATTGGCACGCATGATGCTGTCTATCCACCGGTCGCGTACGGTTTTGGCTGCCCATTCCGGCCAGCGGTCTTCTCCACAAGAGATGAGTGTGGGCAGAATTGCGAGGAGCAACACGGGCAGGAGTAATATATTTCTTCTTTTCATAACCATTCTTTATCAATTACCGTGATGCAAATGTAGGAAATACTTCGGTAATCTGCCAAACTTAGATGTAATATTCCGCTAAATCGATGATGCCGGCACGCATGGCGTACTTGATAGCTTCGTGCACATTGTTCACACCCAGCTTGCGGAAGATATTCTTCCGGTGACTGTTGATGGTATGGAAGCTCGATATCTTTTCGGCTGCAATCTCCTTCGTGGTCTTCCCGGAGGCAATCTCTTTGAGAATGCTCCGTTCGGTGGGAGTAAGCAGATGATCATCCTGAACGGGATGTGCGTTTGCCGGATGTCCCGATTGCAACAAGTTACGCACAAAATGGCAGATAAACCGTTCCTTGCGCGAGGCCGATTGCAGAGCGGCTATAATTTCTTCTTTGGAGGCATCTTTCATCACTACACCGAAAGCAGGGCTGCTGAACAATATCTGACGGAGGAAGCTGGCGCTCAACTCATCGGAGAAAAGAATCCAGTCGGTATCAGGGAAACGGCGTTGGAGTACCAACAGCTCATCGGCGCTTTCGAAATCGAACAGGGTATAGTCGAGTATCACCACTGCTCCGGCGTGCAAGCGCAGTTCTTTGATAAGCTCTGCCTTGTTGTCGGCCTCCGTCAGGAAACCTGTTTCCTTTTCCATGCCGAGCAAGAAGAGCATGCCTGCCTTGCTGATGTCCTGTTTGTCTGCGATGATATATTCCCTCATGATAGCTTTTAAAAGAAAAACCGTTGCAAATGTACGCTTTTTCGCAGTACATGCAACGGTATTGTCAGTTGAAAACTTCTTAAACTTTCATTTAGAAGGAACGTCCTTTGAATACACTGGACTCGCCCAATGTAACAATGTTGCCATTCAATGTGATGTTGTTGGAGTTGAAATTCGGATACACCGTAGCCGATGCTTCGTTGCTACCATTGCTCATGGAGATGAGCACCTGTGCCGAGATACCTACTCCCTGTACATTGAAAGAGAAGTCGATATCACCTTTCTTACTGGTTTTCAGTTTGACATCCGATACCATTCCATCTACTGTGATGCCGCCCACTCCGTTCGGACCGGCAATCATTCCGTTGCTGGCAATCTGTACGGTGGCTCTATCTTTGTTCATCATTACAAAGTTGGTGGTAGTGTTTACAAAAGCGCTCATGCCGCGGCGGGAAATGAGCTGATCGGCTTCAAGTACGAACTCATGTGCGTTCAGCGCCTGTACGGCAATCTGGAAAGTGGCTTCGTCATATACTTCTTCCTCGGCTTTTTGCTTATCTCTTTCCTGATCCCTTGCCGCCTTTTTATCGGCACTCGAAGTAGCCCCTTGCGGTGTGGAACATGCAACTAATGTGAATACCAGTGCAATTAATGCATAAAACTTTTTCATACTTTTTATTTGTTTAGGTTTATAAATGCTGTTCGTTATTGCAAGAACAATACATGGAAAATATTGTTCGCCTGTTTAATACTTTTATAAAAAATAGGTTGTTACATAACACATGTAAAGATAATTAACTCTTATGATAACAAAGAATACTTGTTGTTCCCTTTTTATTGTTTATCTTTGCGCAATAATTCAAACATATAAAACATGAAAAAGAAACAACAAAATGTACTTGCTATGATTGCAATTGCCGTCATTGCTTATTTGGCGGGAGCCATGTTGCAGTTCCCTTTTGTAGAGTCAAACCAAACCTTGGGTTCTATCGGGAAAGCCAAGAAACAACGTGAAGTCCTTTCACCATCCGAAGTAAAATTATTGGAACGTTTTGAGAATGACACTACAGCACGTCAGGAAATGGTGGCGTGTATGGGCAATATGCTGTTGCAAAACGTTGTTTTAACCGGAGTTATAGATACCCTGATCATTGAATCGGGTGAAATTGACGGACTAAAGGAAAATGTTGCTTCCCTGAACAACCTCAAGGAGCTGACCGAAAAGCTCACTTCCCACCTCACTCTCTCCTTGAAAGGATTGGAGGATATTGCCAACAACGAACAGCCAACCGAACTCGGACTGAATATCAGTCAGTGCTTCAACCTTTTCCAGATAGTTAATGCGCAGTTGGTCAATCTGGAAGATTTCACCGGCAAAGTAGAGAAGTTACAGGAAACTCAAGCGAAATTGAGCGATGCATTCAAGACTAGCTATGACAACTTGTTGATGGCGGGAATAACTCAATCGCTTATGATTAGGAATAGTACGGATATTAAGGGTTGGAGCAACTGTGTATTATTCTCTGATGCCAAACTGGCGGCTACCAGGTATGCAGAAAGACTGAATCTAAAACTTGGTTTTATGAGCAAAGAGAATCTGGGAGTTTCTGCTTTAATAAGCAACATGGAAATATGCAAATCCGTCAACATGATGGCTTCCTCCATGTTGCAAGGTCGCACACTTAATGCTGCAGCCCTTCCTCCGGTTGTGATAAAGAATATGCCCACAATAAATTTCATAGCGCTTAACTAAATTCTTAAACTGGATGCAAAGTCTAAGAAGAGTAGGACTATGGTTGCTTCTGGTCATAGGCATTCAACAGGTCAGCGGACAAAAAATCCTGCAAAAAGTAGAAAATCAGGAGGTGGATTTAACCGTAGTAGGCGATTATCTCAATCCTTACATACCCTATCTCCTGAAAAACTACTACCGGTCCTACAATGCTCATGCCAACTTATGGGGGTACCGCCCTGCCAAGAGCTATGTCATGCTGTCCGACTTGTGCGATACCAGTAACGGGGGAGCTAATGTCACCCCCTTTAACTTTATCAGTCTCTACGTAGCCCCTTACTCTACTCAGTATAGTATTGAGCCCAATACCGAACGTTTCCGTCATCTTTTCAATCACGAACAGACGCACATTGCCATGTGCGACAAAGCTTCGCGACGAGACAGTATCTGGCGTACTATCTTTTTGGGTAAAGTAGTGGCCGACGAGCATTATCCGCTCTCGGCCCTTTACAGCTATCTCACTACCCCTCGCTGGTACTCGCCCCGCTGGTATCAGGAGGGGATTGCCATTTTCATGGAGACTTGGCTCAATGGAGGTGTAGGGCGTTCGTTGGGCAATTACGATGAAATGTATTTCCGTACATTGGTACATGATAAACAAAAAATATATTCGGTCGTGGGACTCGATGTGGAGGGGACAGCCATCGACTTCCAGGTAGGAGCCAACTCGTACTTATATGGTACCCGTTTCGTAAACTACCTGGCATACCAATATGGCGTGGATAAATTGCTCGACTTTTACAATCGCCGTACCGGGACACATACGCTATTCAGCCGACAGTTTCATGAAGTATATCATCAATCGCTCGAAAAAGTATGGAACGAGTGGATCGCTTTCGAAGAACAGTTTCAGCAGAATAATCTGGCCCGGATAGCAGATTATCCGCTCACCGATTTGAAATCGCTTACCGGTAATCTGGGATCGGTATCGAATGTGGTTTACAACCGCCGCCGTCGTGAATTCGTGATGGGAGTGGCTCACCCCGGACAAGTTTCTTATGTATGTGCTGTAGATGCTTCGACCGGCAAGAAACGAAAAATAGCGCCGGTAGAGGATGCGATGCTTTACCAGGTATGTTATGTAGCGGTCGACGAAGAAGGCGACCGTTTGTTTGCCACTACCGGCAACCAGCAATTTCGTGGATTAGCTGTCTACGACCTGGCTACAGGCAAAAAAATAATCGGCAAGCACCTGCTTCGGGTAGCCGATATTGTTTACAATCCTCAAAGCAAGCGCCTGTATGGCGTGCGCCGCCATGAAGGAAAGGTAACTTTGCTCTACTTCAACGAGGATCTCAGCCGGGAAGTATCATTGTATAGTTTCAAGTTCGGCGAGTCGATCAGTGACCTGGCTGTTTCGCACGACGGAAGTCACTTGCTGGCTTGCCTGAGTAGTCTCGATGGCGAACAGTCGCTTATTGAGTTCGATCTGCATCGTCTCGATCAAGGCGATTTGAGCTATCAAACTATTTTCCAGGAAGAAGGAACCACCCTGAACCAGTTCCAATATTCGCTGGACGACTCTTCTATCATAGGTACTTCGTACTATACCGGGGTAGCTAATGTCTGGCAGGTGGAACGCCGTTCGGGTAATTTCGAACTGCTTAGCAACGTGCAGACCGGACTGTTTGCACCGGTAGAATATGCCCCGGATTCGCTTTTCGCCCTTTCGTTCGGACGAGACGGCATGCAGCCCGTTCTGCTGGAACGCCAAGTGCTACCCGATGCCAATCCGGTGGAGTTCCTTGGACAGAGAGCCTTCGAGAAGAACCCCGTACTGAAAGAATGGACCGAGATGATACGTCAGGAGATTGCCTCTTCTGACACGCTAACTTTCAACACACAGGCCACTCCTTATTACCCTTTGCGTAATTACAAGTTACAAAACGGATATGCGGATATAGCCGGGTTCAAGAACACAGTAGTAGCAGGATACCGGTTGAACTTTTCCGATCCTATATACTACAGCAACCTGAGTCTCTTTCTGGGCGTTTCGCCTTGGAGCAATGAAGAGGAATGGAAACGCATACACATTTCCATGCAATGGAGATACGGTCTCTGGGCGGTCGACGCACACCTGAACCGTAGTGACTTTTATGACCTGTTCGGTCCTACTAAAGTCAGCCGTTCGGGCTATTCGGTAGGGTTGACTTATGAATACAACAATGCCCTCCGGAAACCTTACGGATGGGGATGGTCGGCCAACGTCACCACGTACGGATTGTTGGACGCCATGCCTTTGTATCAGAATGTTCAGGTGGATGTAAACAGTATGCAAAGCGCCACCCTGAAACTGTATCTACAGAAGTTGCGCCGCACACAAGGGGCTACGCAGGATGAGGCGGGCTATCGCTTCACCACTCAAGCCACCAGTTATCTGGTAGACGGTAATCTCTTTGCTGGTCTGCATGCCGGGTTCGACAAAGGTTTCCTGTTGCCGCTCCGTAACTCGTCCTTTTGGTTGCGTAGTGGTGTGGGAAAGACATTCGGTGACCGTTCGTCAGCTTTCGGGAATACTTATTTCGGAGGGTTCTACAACAACTATGTCGACTACCGTGATTCATACCAATACCGTCGGATCGAAGCCATGCCCGGTATAGAAATCGATGAAGTGGAGGCCAACCACTATGGTAAGCTAATGGCCGAAGTAGTACTTCCTCCTATCCGTTTTTCCGAAGCCGGCGTACCGCACTTTTACCTGAAGCATGCCCAACTCTCGCTTTTCAGCACGGCGTTGGAAACCAATCCGTTCGAACGGGGGGCCAGAACATACATCAATCTGGGCACACAACTCAATGTGGAAACCGTCTTGTTCACCTACCTGAAGACCACTTTTTCCGTGGGCTATGGCCGGATGATACAGGGATTCAGCACCGACCGTTCCCAGTGGATGTTCTCGTTAAAGCTATTGGGACGGTAATCGTATATCCCGCTAATTATTGATTTTGATTTTCCATTCGTTGACAGCCGAACGATTGACAATAGGTGCCAGGGCCATCTGTGCAGTTTTACCAATATTCCGGCGTAGCCAATAAAATTCTTTTATTTTCGCAGCCGTGTCGGGCGTTGTTGTTACGGGTAGTCCGGCTTCCCGTAACAACATATTCCCTTTGGCCTGAATCGACAGTTCCAGATAGATCTGCACATAGCAGTACATGTCGAGAAAGCATTCGGGCTTGAACTGCTCTTTCAGGGAAAGCATATACTGTCCGGCTTTCGATTCGGAGAAGCTTCCTTTTCGCATGGCGCTCAACAACTTCACTTCGGTATCCATTTCTATATCCATCCATTGCACGATGCTCCGTTCGTTCCAGATAAAAAGTGCAATCAACAATCCTATTACCCCCAACAGGATAATCGCCAACATGATCTCGGGTGGTAGTAACAACAAATTATATAAAAGGTGTATACCTATGGCCGGAAGCAGTGCCAGGGGATATAACGCCCCGAGAAGGTGCGGGTACCGATGGCTTATCCAGCTCAGTATAACAGCCGTAGCAGCTACTGTTCCACAGTGCATGATGGCTGTACCGAAGCCTCGCACCAGGGCTGTGCCTATCTGCATATCCGGTGTGAACCAGGCGTACAACAGATTCTCGAACAGCGCAAATCCTGCTCCCACTACTGCACCATAAATGGCAGCATCGATAAAGAATGCTGATTTGCGCCGACCTATCAGAAAAAGTACTCCCAAACCTTTCAACCATTCTTCCAAAGCAGGTACAGCCAGCACCGATGTAGATAACCACGGTACTCCTACCATACAGCCCCAGCTGGCAAGAGCCGACAGGATTCCTCCCGCAAAAGCCAGAAGCAGGATATGTAAACGTACCACCGAAAAACTATCCAGCCATAGCAACAGGGCAACAAAGACCAGAACAGGAAGAAGAGAGAGAAGATATATCATACTTTCTATTTTAAGTTTTATTATTCTACTACAAAGGTGACAGAAGTGGTATTCCCTTCATTGTCTACCGCCGTGAGCGAGTGTTTACCAGGGGAGGGGAGTACGGAAATCTTGTGAAAATCTTCTGTCTTTGTCAGGTAGTTGTCGTCTAGGTGCCAGTACACCGTTGCTTTCGGGTGACTGTGTGCCAACTCGAAAGTCGCTTGTCCTTTGCTTCCGTCCAGTTGTTTGGGCAGGAAGATGCGGGCATTCATCTGTGGATAGATGAACTGCATGGGCCGGAAGGTATCTTCTCCACACCCGGGCTTGAAGGCCGGCAGCGAACGGTACTCCGGATGGTGCTGTTTGTAATACCATTCCCAGACGGGTGGCAGGGTGAACCAGCTTTTCTGTATAGTAGGCTCGGTATCGATGCAGCTCTCATAAATACGGAATTTCTCATCGGCAGAGAGATTCACCCGATGATGATAAGGACAGGCGTCTGTCCGCAATCCCACCGGAAGCAGAAGCAAGGTGTCGACCTCCTCACAGTACCGTCCTTTCAGGTGTCCCGATTGTCGGCAGACTTCCGCATCGATAAACTCGCCTTGCGGACGCTCAAACCACCGGGCGGCAGGCAACATATTGAACACATCGAACAATACCGGACCGGCCGTTCGTGCCCCGACCAATCCCGGCTTTCCTTCGCCCGTAGCATTTCCTACCCAAACCCCCACTGCGTAGCGCGAGGTTACTCCCACTGCCCAGGCATCCCGGAATCCGTAACTCGTTCCTGTTTTCCAGGCGATGGTCTGCATGGAGGGAATCGACCGCCAGTCGATCTCTTCCGGACGGTTCACTTCTTTCAAGGCATCGAATACTTGCCACACAGCCCCCGGACGGAATGCTCCCGCTTGATCGGATGATTTGCTGTCATCGCCCGAAATTTCTAATCGCTCTGTCGATTCTTCCAAAAACAATCGACAGTTTGTCTTTCCCTGCCCTTCCAGACAACGCGCCATGTCGGTATAAGCGGTAGTCACATCCCACAAAGTTGCCTCCGCTCCTCCGAGTATCAACGACAACCCATAATGGGAAGAGGGCTTACCGAGCGTCGTCAGTCCGATTTGTTTCAGAAACTGATGGAACTTGGGCACTCCATACCGTTGCAGCATGGTCACGGTGGGAATATTCAGCGAACGGGCGATGGCTTCGGAAGCCGGTACCGCTCCCTCGAACTGCTGGCTAAAATTCTGCGGACTGAATCCGTTAATATTAATAGGTATGTCGGGCAACAGGGTGTGGGGGAGGAGTTCCCCGTCCTGCAACATGGCATAATAAAGGAAAGGTTTCAAAATACTTCCCGTGCTCCGCGGCGATCGGATGACATCCACCTGATTGCCGGACTGTTCCCGGTTAATATGTGTATTCCCACAGTAGGCGATCACCTCGTTGGCAGGCACGTCAATGACCAGTACGGCAATGTTCCGTATGTCGCTCTGCATGAACTCCCGGTTCCATCGCTCCACCAGCTCCTCCACTCGCAACTGTATGCCCCGGTCGACGGTAGAAATTGCGGACGCTTCCCGGTGGTGTTGGTAAAAGTAATCCACCAGGTGGGGAGCTGTCTGTGGCAAGGGCAACGGTTCCAGTGGCAACGGTTCGCCAATGGCCAGTTCATAATCCGATCGGTCTATCTCTCCTTTTTTGTAGAGCCGTTCCAACAACCGGTTCCGTTTATTGAGCAGCAACTGCCGTCCTTTAGACAGGTGAATCATAGCCGGTGAGTTGGGCAATACCGCCAGCATGGCTGCCTCTGCCCATGACAGGTCTTCCGCTGGGTGACCGAAGTACCGCCAGGCAGCGGCATCGAGCCCCACCACATTCCCACCGAACGGCGCATGCGATACATACAGTGACAAGATTTTCTCTTTCGAATATCGGAATTCCAACCGGCTGGCCCAGATCATCTCAATGATTTTCTCGCCGAAGGTACGTGGCTTGTTGCGCGCCAGACGGATGGTTTGCATGGTAAGGGTGCTGCCCCCACTCACCACCCGGTCTTCTTTCATGTTCTGGATGATGGCTCTGCCAATAGCGAGTGGGTCGACTCCCCAGTGGTAGTAAAACCGGCTGTCTTCGAATTCCAGTAAGCAGGTTTTTATTTTGGCAGGGGTGGTGCTACGGGCAGGGAAACGCCATTGACCGTCGGTGGCGATGCGGGCACCGAGGAGCTCACCGTTCCGGTCGGCTACGACAGTAGCGTAGTGGACGTGGAAAAGCTGCTTTGGCAAGCAGAAGATATAGCTGATCAATATGATTAGGAGGAATCCTCCTAACAACTTCTTTTTCTTCTTTTTCATAAATGTTTTCTCGGTGGAGTTGTCTTACTCCTTTTTTTGGGGATGCCCTTTTTCCTTTCGGCCGGTAGCCGAGCTTATTTTTCAAAATCTCTCCCCCCTCCCCCTCTCTTAACCTTTAAGAGAGGGGGTGATAGCTGCGCTGTGCTTGTAGTCTGCTTCGCAGCCTCTAAAAGGGGGTTGCACCCCCCTTGGCCCCCGTGAGGTTATGTTTCTTTCTACAGTTGGTGCTCTTTCGGCACCGGGACTGCCTCTGCGGTTATTGTGGAGCGTTTTGGCATGTCCTTTTGTTTGCAATTTCGATGAGTTGCAATTGTTCTTTCTGTTCTTCTCCTGTACGATTTTTGTAAATCATCCAGCACTCCAGCACGATTTTCGAGATAACAGATTTATTTTCAGTGATATAACCCGTGCTGGATGTCGTTTTTATCCAGCACAGATCCAGCACTTCCCAGGAGATCCAGCACTCTTCATACTAGTAAACCATTTGCTTTCCAGTAGCAAACCTTCAGGTTTCCAGTGTGAAACACTCAGTACCACAGCTTGGTACTCTCTGTGCCACAGTATGAAACACCCAGTGCCACAGTATGAAACACCCAGTGCCACTGCATGAAACTCTCTGTTCCATAGTATGAAACACTCAGTGCCATGGCATGAAACCCATCGCCTTCCAAACTCCCCCTACAATAGCCTTATTCGAAATCGTGACGAATCCCCCAAATCGTGCTGGATCCGTGTAGGATAAAATACTCATTCGTCACTGTCTATGTAGTTAATAACCAATATATAACACCCAAAACCGTGACGACGTGACGAATAAAATCACTTTCACACCTATGTAGTGAATTCAAGTTGTAAACCCACTACTTTCACCAACCCCCACGAGCGAAGCGATGTGGCGATTAAAAGATTGGCCTCATTTTCGTAGCGTTAAGCGTAGCCTGTGTGAAAAACGAGTAAAGGAGCGATTGTTTGAGCGCAACGTAGTGAAGCGAGTTGGAGCTCCGATCGTTTTTCGCACAGGCGGAGTAGCGTAGAAAATGCAGCCTTGAATTTTTCTCTTTGCTTCTTTCTCTTTTGTTTCAAGACAAAAGAGAAAGAAGAAGCACAGCGCAGCCCAAAGAGAAAGAAGAGACAGCATTAGCAAAAACTTTACTTCGAAACAGTAACTTTCCCAGCCGAAGTACGCGCCTGTGCCCCAGCATCATACATCGCCTCACACTGCACAGCCGGCAACACAAACGACCCCGCATACGTAGCCTGCAATCTCACAGCAAACGTCTTGGCTTCCCCCCGGCGAAGATCGAAGTACGTCAGCACCCGATCGTCCCGGATATCCTGATACGTATACCCTTTGAAAGTATCCGCCTGATCCGGTTGAATCATCCGCTCGTTGTAAATCTCCCATCCCGACGGGATGATATGCGTCAATGCCAGGTTGCTATAATCCGAGATGCCGCTGATATTGCTCACCGTAACGATGGCGCGGAAATCAGTACCCTGTCTCAGCTGAGCCACATCGACCGAAGTGCCCGACATGCTAACATAACGCACATCGATGCGCAGGTTGTTGGCTAGCGGAGGTAGTGTGTCGTTGAGCAACTGTGTGCGGGTGATGATATCTACAGAGAGGGCACCCTTGCCGGCATTCTTCACAGAAACCTTACCGTGAGTGGGTGAGGGGGCGATGTCCGCCTGGAATACCGCCTTGGCCGACTTCACGTCGGGCTGTTGCTTACCGTTGAGCGACCATTGGAAGTCGAGCGTGCCGGAGAACTTCTCGGCCAGGCGACCCATTGCCATCAGGGCGAAGGCGGTGGATTGCGTGCTGAACCAACCATCGTTCGTCAGGTTGTGCGAAACTACTTTGGCCTGTTCGAGAGCTTCCTTGTCGCGCTTCATCAGGATGAGCGTTTCCAGGATCATCGCCTCGTCGCGGTCGTACGAACCATATATATAATTATAGGAAGAGTACGGTTCCACCTTCGTTTGCGCATTGAATATCAGTTCGCCGGCTATTTTTGTCTTTCCGGTGATGGCATAGGCAGCAGCCAGACGCCACTTGGCCTGGAGCGACAACTCTTGCTGCATCTCCTTCATCCGGTTCATAGCGCCTTGCTCCGGCGCATCGGCCAGGGCGAGGGTGTAGAGACGGAACGACTGCTGCAAGTCAGACTGCCAGGAATACCAGCTGTCCGATTCACGTTTCGGTACCCGCCAATTCTGTGCGGCGGCCCGTTGGAAGCGTTTCCACTTGCTCAGCACGTTGGCGTTGACGGCATATCCCTTCTCCTGAGCCATGACGAGGAACATACCCGCGTAGGAGGTGATCCATTCGTTGGCAGTGGCATTGCCGGGCCAGTAGATGAAACCGCCGTTGGGCAGTTGGCGACCGTACAGTAGCTTGATAGCCTCTTGCACATTGGCCTTGATCTTTTCCGATTCCTTCTCGTCTACTGCTTTGAACTGACCTACGAACAGAAGCGGCAACGCCTTTGAAGTAAGCTGTTCAGTACAGTGGTGCTCGTAGTTATATAAGTAGTCGAACCGGCGGGTGATGTCGACCGACGGGATGCGCGAAGCTTCGAGCCGGATGGTATTGTCGGGCGAGGAGCCTGCTACCTGATACTCCAGTTCATCGCTTTCACCGGCCTCGATCCACTTGCCGACGCGTTGTGTCACGATCGGGTTCGGGTTGCGAACATCGATCTCTACCGTTTCCTTGGTCGACTGGCCGTTGCCATCGGCAGACAGTTTCACCACTGCCTTGCCCGTCTTCGAGCCGGCTTTCAGTTTGAAGAATACCAACTGATCGCCTGCTTTGTTGAAGGTGATGTTCTGCTGGTTTCCACCTACGGCCGTCAGTCCGCCTTCGGTGCTGATCGATACCTTCACCTGCTTCACGTTTCCTTCCAATGCGAATACATTAACCGGCAATGAAATCTCTTCCTGCGTGCTGATGACACGTGGCAGACTGGACAACAACATCAGCGGCGTGCGTACCGGCGTGGTCTTCTCGGCACGACCGTAAGCACCGTCTTGTCCGGCTATCACCATGGTGCGAACCGAACCGACGTACATTGGCAGGGTGATGTTATGTGTACGTTTGGCTCCCTTGGCGATGGTAAACGGACCGATGAACTTCACCACCGGACGGAACCGGTTGGCCTTGTTGTCTTTCTGTTTCAACGCCTCGTCGCCACCCGTGCTGAACAGCGAACTGTAACTGCCGGCAAAAGCTCCGAGTACATTGTCGTACATATCCCAGGTGCGGATGCCGAGCGCTTCGCGGGCGTAGAACTCACTCCAGGGGTCGGGTGTGCGGAAGTTGGTCAGGTCGAGCAACCCATCGTCAACTATGGCGAGGGTGTACGTCATCGGCTTGCCGCTCTTTTCGCTCACCGTCACCGAGAATTCTTTCTCCGGACGAAGAGCATCCGGCATTTGTATCACCGGTTCCAGAATGGTTTGCTTGTCGGTAACCAGTACAGGCATCACTCCATACATACGGATGGGCAGGTCGTTCACCGTCTGTGCATGCGGTTGCAGCAGGCTGATGTGCAGATAAACGTTCGGCGCCATTTCGGGTGTTACCTTGAATTGATACTTCGTATCTCCCTTGCCCGAAACTTCTATCCACTCCCGTTTCAGTACCGACGAACCGTTCTCGATGGCTACCAACGCCCGTCCACCGGCCGAAGCAGGAAGGATGGCGGTGACTGTTTCGCCCGGTTCGTACGACTCTTTGTCCAGCGAGAAGGATAGCATCTTGATGCCGCTCGGATCGCTCTTCGACGAACGTCCGCGCCATTCCGGCCAGTCGACGTACACCGTTCCGCCGGTAGCGTGACCGCTTTCACTATCCTTTATATATACCAGGTAGCGTCCCCAACCCGGATAGTCTACCCGGAACGAGAAGTTTCCTTTTCCGTTGGATGTGCTCACCGTACCCGTCGTTACCGGCGTGATGGAGCTGCTGTTGATGTAGTTGCCGAACGATTCGTGCGTATTCTCCCACCACCAGCTCCAGCCGATGCGGTATATCTTGTATTGCAGTCCGTTGCGGTCTATCGGTTTGCCATCGGTATTGAGCGTCACCACGTCGAATACATGATCCTTGTCCGTTTCGAGGTATTTGTTTTGAGGTTGGTGGAAGTTAATACCTACGTACGAAGCGTACGGAGAGTAAGGCACCGTCACCGTGTTGATGCTTGCATCGCCACCCGGCTCGAATACCCGCGTGGTGATATCGGCACGCAGCATACCCGGTGCCTGGGCCGATTCCGGCAGTCGCATGGAGAACGAAGCATTGCCTTCGTCGTTCAGATTACCACTGAATACCTCCGACCGCGAAGTGGTGAACTCCGTGGCGGGGTTGTTGAAGATGTATTGTTCGTATCCCTTGAATTGCGTATTGGCTTTCGAGAGCGACATTTCCACCTCTGCTTTCAGACGCGAGGCTTTGGCTCCGGTGAGCCACGACGACGAGAGCGTAGCTTGCACTTCCCGGCTCGATGCTTTGATTACTTCGCCCGGAAGTTTCAGGTTGATCTTTAACCGGTTCGGCTTCACTGTCTCGATGCGCACCGCCTTGTGGAAAGTCACACCGCCCACCTTGACGTAGGCATTCCACAGTCCGGTCGGGTCTTCCTGACGGGTAGGTACCTGGAAAGTATACACCCCGTTCAGTCCGTCGGTACGGATCAGTTTGGTGTAGAACTGCCCTTGCGGGTTGTAGAGTTCCAACGCTACCGGATGCTTGGCCGGAATCCGCTTGGCGCGGTCTTCGAGCATGAACGATATGTGCAGCGTATCCCCTGGTCGCCATACCCCCCGTTCACCATATACGAATCCTTTCAGTCCTTTCTGAATCTCTTTACCGCCCACGTCGAAGCGGCTCACGGATTGCTCTTCGCCATCGATGAGTTTCACATAGGCTTTCTGTTTGTCGGCTTCGGCTACAACGATGAACGGCTTGCCTTTACACTCTATCTCCGCAAAACCGTCATTGTCCGTATCAGCCTGACCGATGATTTGCAATTGGAAATTATAAGCCGTCACTTTAGCCCCTTTGGCAGGAGCAGTGTCGATAATGTTGTTCACGGTTATCCACAGCTTGTTGCCCGAGTTCTGTTTGGCAATCATGCCCAGATTGGATGCCAGCACGTTGCACGACGCTTTCCGTTCGGACAACATATAATAAGAAGCGTGGCATGGATTGTTTCGTTCCGACCATCGGTAGTTTGCCCAGTCGATGCCGTCGTATTCGCTGTACCAGGTTTCCGGCTTGTCCCATTCGGCCTCGTCATTTTCCGAAAGTGCGTCGGCGGTGACTTTCATCATCTCCGAGCCGGCAGAGAATGTCATCTCACGGCTTTCTCCGCACGGATAAGCCGAGTATTCCTGCTTGAACGACAGTACGATGCGGTAGATAGCTCCCGGTTCCTGGCGAATAATACCGGAGAGGTCGATGGAATAATCTTCCCACTTGTGTACATCCTTTGCCGGATCGTTGTTGAGCGGCAGCGTTTTCTTGTACACCAGACGCCCCGAGCGTCGCAGCTCACCCGATGTTTCGAGCGAGTTGGTTTGCAGGAAACTGAGTATGTTGTTTTCGAAGATGCGGATGATACTCAGATCCACAGCATACAGGTTCACGGCGCGGAAGGGGAGGATGAGGTTCTTCGAGTCGGGCAGAATCACCCCGGCATGTGTCAGTTGTACCTGCGGATTCAGATTCAGTTCGCTGAACGAGAGCGATTGCGACTCACCCAGCAGTTGGTCCTGCCAGTTGCGTATGCCTTCGTGTACGTTCAGGGTGATTTCTTTGACTTGGTTCGATTCGAAGAATACATTTACTTTGTTGCCTGTCATCAGACAGATGTAGTTTGATAGTTGCGGTATCTCGACCAGCCCTTTCAGATCCTGTGAATCGGAGAGCGGATCAGAGAATACCAATTGCAGCCCGTTCTCCGGTTGGTCGATACGTTCGGCCGATAGGAAACGGAAGCTACCCTTGGCAGGGATGACGATCTCCTGGCTGAACTTCTGGTCGATATCGGCTTTATTACCGTTGGCTGTCAGTTCGAGGGTATAGTCTTTATCCTTCCGGGGAATGCGTTCGATGGTGAATAGGTAGTGCGAAGGATTGTCCGTGGCTTCTACGGTGACCACCGGACTGCCTTTGCTATCCACGGATAACATCTTCTCCGCTTGCTCCTTCGTGCGGCTGTTGCTGAAACTTATGTCGCCCTTGATGCTCGCTTCCTCGGGAGAAGTGGCGAGAATATCGATCGGGTCTACGTGAATGGAGAAATTGTTTTCCTGTACGCGGAATGAAAACTCGAAATCCTTCATGTCGCTCTCTACCTCCACGAAGTCGCCCAGTTTGAAAGTAGCCTGATACAACTTACCCGGCTTCAAGGCTCCTTCATCGGGAACGAACTCGATGGTGTGGTTGTTTACCCAGAATGCTTTCCCTTTCAGGGAGGGAGAGAAAGTGAACGGTTTGTCTTTGACCTCGTTGCTTAGATCTACCATCGGTAGGTCTTGGGTCAGTTCTATCCGTATAGGCGACGATTGGGAGATGATACCTCCTGTGTAGGCGTTGACGTACGTGGCGAATTTAGCCGAAGGTATGATCTCTTTTTGGCTTCCCGAACATGCGCAGAGGCATATGGTAACGGTGAAAAATGCCAGAAGTTGGAAGAAAGGGCTGATACGTTTCATAACTTGTTTTTTGATGACGACACAAAAATAACAAAATTAGCGTATCAATAGATCATTTGCCTTCTTTTTTACCGAAGCAGCCTTTTTATGATGGATTTATATATGGAGTTCTATACTGTTAATCCTGGTCATCGTTCTTCACCATACCCTTGAAATTCTCGGGCAATGCGCTTTCCACTGCCACGTATGCTTCGTTCAGGGTTGCCCGTATATTCTCCGCACCCTGTCCTTTGGGAGGAATCGGCTCGTGAATGGTAAGGATCATCCGGTGACGGTGAATCCACTTACCAGTGCGCGGTAGAATCTCGAACGACCCGTCGATGGTAACCGGAACCACAGCCAATTGCAAATCATCTGCCAATTGGAAAGCTCCTTTCTTGAAGTATCCCATGTGTCCGGAAAAGGTACGTGCCCCTTCGGGAAATACGACCAGCGATACCCCATCTTTCAGCGAGTCCTTCGCCTGACGGATGGTTTCCAGTACCTTCTTCGGTCCCGAATGATCAACGAAAATATGTCCGGCGCTTTCACATGCTTTGCCTACGAATGGAATCTTCCGCAGACTCTTCTTCATCATCCATTTGAAGTTACGTCCGATAAACCCGTAAATAAGGAAGATATCAAATGAACCCTGGTGGTTGGGAACAAAGATATACGATGTACGCTTGTGTAGTTTCTCTCGTCCTACTACTTTTACCGGTAGTAACAGGAACAGGCAGACGAGTTGCGACCATATTTTTCCGGGATAATATCCCCAGATGTGAGCCCCTCCGAGTAGGGAGCCGATGATGGTGGTAACTGCTGTCAGGATGGTGAGTACCAACAGGATGGGTAGTGCGATACAAACTTGGTAGATGTAATATAGTATTTTCATATTCAAACGTCCCTAAAAAGAAAATGCAGAGTTTTACACCGTAAAAGTATAAAACTCTGCAAAAACTACCTAATATCTGGTAAGAAAAATATTAGTAAGGAACGTTGTATTTCAAACTTGGTCCATACAATGTAAATTCATCTTGAGGTAAAGGAATAATCCATAAGTATGAGTCGGGTTGCAAAGTATAAGTTCTTTGCTCAAAACCACATGCCGGGTCAGGATTGGCAGGAGCAGTACGTGACAGGGTTTTTCTGAAAGCGGGTTCCGCATTCAAACGGCGTAAGTCGAACCAACGATTGAAACCATAGATGAATTCTTTGCGACGTTCGTTGATTACAATATTTACGGCTTCAGTTGTGCTAGCTGGATTTTCAGTGGCAGTGGTATAGTCAATGATACGTTTGGTGCGCACCTTATCCAGATACGTTTTCATCTCGCTATACTCACCTTTACGGGCATGACATTCAGCTAAAATTAAGATGGCATCTGTAGTACGTAACCCTGCAGAGTTATAGCAATAGAATTGGCTTCCTTTAAGGGTTTCATGCCATCCTGGAGCAAATCGGGCATCTTTTCGATCGAGCTCTGTAGTTCCATTTGCATTTCCCGTTACATTGCTCTTATTTGTAAATGAGAAGAAATATTTGTAGCGAGTATCCTTTACATCAGCTTCAGTATCAAAGGTAGCTCCAAAGAGGCCAGCCAGTTCAGGCGACATACCATATAGATTATTCATGACTGTAGCATTTGAAATTCCTGCATAACCTGCCATGAAAAGGTTCTCCGGATTTGTGTCAAACTTTTGAAGAGCGGTGAGTGAGGCTATTGTTTTGAAATCAAAGACATAATTATTTAATTTATGTGATTCAAGAGCCGCTTCTTTGGCTTTGTCGAACTCTTGTTTGAACAAATGTACTTTGGCTTTCAAAAGATATCCGGCTGCTTTAGAAAAATGGAGGCAATTCTGCGGTGTATTCGACAGGTCGGGGATAGCAGCATTGATATCATCTTCAATGAGTTGGTATACCTGAGCTACCGTACCTTGACGAGGACGAGATTCCAAATCATAATGTTCGTATAAGGGTACACAAATATCCGTAGCAGCGGTTTCTGCATTGTAATGCTTACCGAAAACGTTCGCTAACATGAAATAATTGTAGGCTCTCAGTGCGCGTGCTTCTGCTATTGTTTGTTTCCGAAGGTTATCGTCTCCTTTTGCAGAACCGATGAAGTCTAAAATAATGTTACTTATTTTACAAATACGTGCGTAGCAGTTCGAGTATAAATTAACTGAACTATTGGTGTACAAATTAAGTCTATTTACCGACGCAGAGGGATTTACCCAGCAAAAATGATCTCCTGCTATGCTTGCGCCTTTGTCAAGAACGACTGATGGACTGAACCAAACATCATCTACAATATAATTTATTCCACATAAAGGATATGTAGACATGGTCATTGTATTCATTATATTGGCGTATTGATCCACATTTTCCAATAATGCTTTCCCTTTGGGGGTAATATCTAAGTAGCCGTCACAGGATGTGATAACGCTTCCCATGGAAGCCATTAATAATGCGATGCTATATATATATCGTTTCATATTTTTTTTTTTAGAAGATTAGAAAGTTATTTCCAGACGCATCAGATACGAAGTCATTAAAGGCAATGTTCTATCTATTGCATTAGGAGTTTTATAGCTGGAAGCGTTGATCTGAGTGGTGGTATATGTCTCTGGGTCTACATCATCTCCTGCAGCGCACCAGAACCAAAGATTATTTACTTGGCCAGTCAATTTAACTTTACTCAAATTTGCAATTTTGGCATATTTTTGAGGAAGAGTATAAGATAAAGAAACATTTTTCAAGCGGAACATATCTCCGTCAGCCACGAAATAGTCAGAGTATCTCCATAATTCATTAAAGCCGTATACACCCAAATTCATCATCCAGCTTGAGTAATACATACCTGATTTGGTTAAAGTTGAATTAGGATTTTCAGGAGTCCATCCATTTGCCAATTCTGCCGCATATGTTCCATTGAAAACGGTACTTACAGCAGGGCCTGAGGTTATGTAGCTTGGCTTGCGAATTTTGTGTCCGCCATAGAATGTGCACAAAACTGACAATTCAAAAT
The DNA here is from genome assembly GCA_031554635.1 of Bacteroides sp. Taxonomy (GTDB): domain Bacteria; phylum Bacteroidota; class Bacteroidia; order Bacteroidales; family Bacteroidaceae; genus Bacteroides. The sequence continues at coordinate 94,804 of JAVBVD010000041.1, read as the reverse complement.
TCTTATATTGAATATTTTGAGTAAATGAACCACTCCATTTCGGATCCAGGGTACCCATATAAACAGCCTCATCCGGACTTACAGTACTTAAGGAAGGAGTGGTTCCACTTTTTCCATCAGCATTTATTGTATAGTATTCTTTACCATCTTTTGTTTTAAAGATTGGCATACCATTTTGATAATCTGAGCCATCAGTTCTCAACCCTTCACAATGATATGCGTATAGAGCGTTGAAAGGCTTGCCTTCTTGATAATATGCGTAAGGTTGTGTAATAAGTTGACTAGCGGATGTTGCCACTCTATTTACCTTTTCTACTCTGTTTTTGTTACGTGAATAAACGAGAGTGGAAGATAGTTTCCAACCATTCTTTTTATACCATGGAGAACTTAAAGTAATCTCAATACCACGGTTGCTGATAGCTCCATTGTTGATGGTTGAAGTAGTGTAGCCACTGGCAATTGGCAGAGAGGTTGGTACCAACAAGTCGTCACTATATTTGTAATAACCTTCAATCTTACCACTCAAAAGTCCTTGGAGCAAACTAAAATCCGCTCCCAATGAGTACGATGTTGTCTTTTCCCAACGTAGGTATTGGTTCGGAGCTGTAGATATGTTAACGACAGGATAGGTGTCCATTGTCCCAGAAGTGGTACCAGTTGTAACGGTAATATAAGGAGTTGACGATTGGTCTACATTACCGGTTACACCATACGAACCTCTGATGGTAAGCATATCTAACCATGTGATATCTTTCATGAATTTTTCATTGGAAATGTTCCAACCGGCGCCAATCGACCAGAGTGGCCTGTAACGGTATTTGGGGTCTGTTCCGAATAAATCGGTTTGGTCAACACGTACACTTCCTGAAAGATTATACAAGTTATTATAAGTGTAACCTGCAGCTCCATAGTATGATAGATAACGGTGCTTGGTTTCACTCAATTGTCCAGAGTTGAGTAATGTTGTATTAAACTTTGTGACATTACCGAATAAAGCAGAGGTAACTCCGGTGTTTAGCAAACTTTTTTGTTCGAGAGTAAGCGGTGATGTAACTGAGAGTGATTGAGGGTCATAACCTAAATAAGTTGCGCGTACTGCCATAGGTGTTTTTACTTCTCTGGCTTCCATACCGGCCAATACCGAAATATCATGTTTGCCTGCAATTGTTTTATTATAATCTAACTGATTACGAAATGTGTAATTGATTCTGGATGACTCGTTTTGTTCAAGATATGATCCGGTTGGAAAATTTGTTTTATTGTATGTGTAATTTCCAGCTGTACCCGTACGTGTAATAAAACGGTTACGCCAAAGCCTTAAGAAGTAACTGTCTTTATCTACATAGTTATTTTTGCTCTCTTTCCTTGTCTCGTAATCAAAACTGCTGGAGAATTTTAAATCCTTGTGGAGTTGGATATTGATTTTGGCAAATGATCTCAATAGTAATGTGTTTGTTTTGTTTTTAACCCGATCGGCCTCTTCCACAACATTGTAATCCATAGATTCATACTGTCCCGTTTCACACATCTCCTGATATCTTTTGGGAGTAAAGCCAACGCTACCTGTAGGAAACCAACTAGACCCTCCAGATATGGGATGTGGTGTGTATGGAAGATAATGCAATGATCCGTCACTATTGTATATCTGAGTATATGGATTAAATGTACTCGCTTGATTGTCAAAATTGAAAGCTGAATGAGTTTCTGTCTTTCGTCCATACTGGGCATCGATTCCTAAATCAACAGATAACCACTTTGCCAACTTTTGAGTAGTTTTAATGTTGGCTTTTATGGTGCGACTATCGTTTGTCTTCATTTGCATGGCATCTCCGGTATAAGTAATGGAAGCATAGGTGTTTTGCCGGTCGCTTGAATTACTTATACTAAGATTATAATTTTGGCGGAAAGGAGTACGCCACATAGCATCCATGTACGCTTGGCGATAATCGTATGTAGCGAGTTCTTTTACATAAGCGTCGTATTCAGTTTGTGACATTGTTCCTTCAGCTACACGGATTCTCGCTTGTGCTAGAGGAGAAAGATAAGTCCCACTACTGCTTCCAAAGCCGTTTGTGTTTAAACTTTTCATATACTGATCTAGATCTATTGGTGTAGGCGCTTTGATAGAGTGTCTTTCCCACAATAACGGCTCATATTCAAGAACTTGTTCAGTGGTAAGGTAATGATAATCACTCAACGATGGGTTTTCTTCCCATTTCCAGTCTGCAGTGAAATTTACTTTTACTTTACCTTTTTCGGCCTGTTTCATTGTGATTACAATCACACCATTGGCGGCCCGTGAACCATAGATAGAAGATGCAGCTGCATCTTTTAGAACTGTCAAACTTTCTACGTCATTGATGTTGATGTCATCCATGCTACGTTCAGTAGGTAGACCATCGATAACCAGAAGTGGATTAGTACCTACTGCGTTAGAGACAGTAGAACGTCCACGAATTACTATATCACCACCATAAGTAGTAACACCGGCAATCTGACCTTCTAATGCTTGTGTGAGGTCAGAACTGATCTTCTTTTCGATAGCTTGATTATTCAGGATAGCAAAAGCACCAGTAGCGCGTTCCTTACTAATAGTCTGATAACCTGTTACAACAACTTCATCCAACAACTTTGCATCTTCTTCCAACGTTACATTCAAGGTAGCCTGGCCATTATATCTCACGGCACGACCAATGTAACCTATAAATGATACCAGAATTTCTTTGGGGGTGTCTCCTTTATAAACTAGTGAGTAATTACCGTCGATATCGGTAATAGTTCCGACATTTTGGTCTCTGATACGGATGGTGGCACCGACGATTGGTTCGTTGTTTGCGTCTGTCACCTTTCCTTTAATAGTTTTGCCAAAATTACCTCCTTTTTGTTGTTGAATACTGTTTGTATCTTCAACGGGGCCTGCGTAAGCTGATGTGCTTAGCCACAATGCACACAGAAAACAACTGCCTGCAATACATAATTGTTTTTTGAGTTTCATCAATGCGAAATTTTACTGTTAATAATAAAAACTCCTAAATTATTCGATATAAGATTAAATATACCATTGGCGCAAATGTACAATAAAAAATGAAAAAAACACAAATTGCGGTAAAAAAATGTGTTTCTTATAGCAAGACACCCGAACTTATTGCGTATTTTTGCCCTATCAATAACAATTTAACAAAAGAACAATGAGAAAATTCGTATTTGCAATTGTATTACTGCTGAGTTCGCTTGGAACATATGCAGCTAGTCCCTCAGTGATTACAGGTACATGGAATCGGGGAAGAGATAAAGAAGTAAGCTTGTTTTATATTGTAGCGGGACGCATTGAGACTTTGGCAAGCTATAACTTGCAAAAGGATGGAAAGTTTGGCTTCGTTTTCGAAAATGCTCAGGAAGGTTTTTATGTAGTAGGTAGTGGCACTCAATTGACGCCTCAAGGAAAGTACATCTTCTATTTCAAACCGGGCGATAAACTGGAAGTTGCCGTGAATGATTCTACTTATACATTGGTGGGGAAAAATACGCCGGAGAATGAAGCATTGGCAAAATGGCACGATGCTACTCTCTTATTAGAATTAAGATCGGTTTATTTTAATATGAAATTTGGCCGTCCAAACGGTATGCCCTCAACTTATGTTGATTTCTTCCCTTTGCTTGAAGAAACTGCTGCCATGGAGAAAAACTTTAAGGCAAATACTGGAAATAAGAAATTCGATGCAGTGTTTAAGGATTTCCGTACATACGACCTGATGCGGTATGCTTGGACTATTGTTATGACTCCCAGATCAGCACATCCTGAAGCAGATGATTATACGGAGTTCTATCATACTCATTTGATTTCGAATTATACGAAGACTGCGGAACTTCTCAGATATCCTTTTGGCATGAATATGCTCGGTGGTGGTATGTATGTTCAAACACGCAAGATGGATAAGCAAGCTGCTGCAGTGGATGTAAGGTCCTTATCAACAGATGAGTTGAAGAAGTACAATGATGAGATGGATAAGAAATCGGATGCGATCGTTACTAATGATACAATCAAAGGTGAATTGGTGGTCAGAGGTGCAGGTATGCTGAAAACATACGATGACTATCAGGATTTGATGGCGAAGGATGGTAAATACATCGTGACCGAGGACCAGAAAGAACGTATGAATGCAGTCCTGACTAAAATTGCACAAACGAAAGCTGCATTGCAAACCATAGAATTCTCTGGTACAGATATAAATGATAAGAAATTTTCTTTGTCTGACTTCAAAGGTAAGGTAGTGGTTGTGGATGTATGGGCTACATGGTGTGGACCATGTAAGAAAGAAATCCCTGCATTGAAGGCAATGGAAAAAGCATACCATGGTAAAGACATAGTATTTCTGAGTATCTCGGTGGATGAGGTGAAGGACAAACAAAAATGGATCGATTTCGTGAAAAAAGAAGGACTTACCGGTGTACAACTCTTTGGCGGTAATGGATTCCAGAGTGATGTAGCGAAATTCTACAAAATCAATTCTATCCCTCGCTTCATGGTATTCGATAAACAAGGTAAAATCGTATCGGACAATTCTCCGCGGCCTTCAGAACCTTCGCTGGCGAAGATGGTGGATGATTTGCTGAAGAAGTAGTGTTTATGAAAATACAGATAGTATTAACGGGCTTGTTGATCTCGGCTTCGGCTTGGGGGCAGACAAGCCCGTTTTCTATTCAGGATGCAATATCCGGATTAGAAAAAGCAGCATTGCAGAAAGATACGGCCGTGTTGAATACGGTTGCCGCATCCGATTTTGGTATCAATACGTATACTTGGCCGGCATCGGGACGGGCATTTTTGCAAGTAGTGAATCGTCCTCAACGAGTGGAATCAATCACGCTACTTCCCGGTGAACCGGTGGTTACCGAGAAGAATCGGAAGAAAGTCACAGTGGCTATTAAGGAAGAAGGAAAGGATGCTTTTCAAACGGATGTGTATTTGAATGCAAACAATGAACTTCTGTATGTGGATTATTTCGACCAATTGTTTGGGAAATTCAGGTATCGTGAGTCGAAACTAATGGCTTCGGTTCCTTTCGAAGTGCTTGATGGCGGTTCGATTATCTTGACCATCAGTCTGAATGATCATCCGAAAAAACTTCGTTTCTTATTTGATAGCGGTGCGGATGGAATGGCTATCTCCAGAACGCTTGCCGAAGAGTTGGGCCTGAAAGCCGGCGAAAGTAGGGAGACCTCCGTGGTAGGCGGAAATATGAATATCAATATTTCCAGTGGAAATACAGTGCATCTGGATACTTTGAGCCTACCCGGGCAGAGCATTGCCTTGTTTGAAAAGGTGCGTGAGGGAATCGATGGACTTATCGGATTGAATCTGGCCAAGCAGTTTATCACCCGGTTCGACTTTGATGAGGGGAAGCTTTCGCTCTATTCATTCGGTGAATTTGATTATGGGGCAGGAGAGACAATTGCTATCCAGGTGCCTACAGGAATCATGCTGATTCCCGCTTCGATCGACTTAATAGGAAAGGACTATGTGGATGGAAACTTTGCAGTAGACACCGGAGCGCATTATTACCTGATCGGGTTCAGCCCGTTTGTCCGCAAAAACAAGATGTTGACAGGTGGATTTAAACCGGAGTCGCAATCGACGACTTCAAGTCTTGGCAAGGTTACCCCAACCTTTAATGGGCATTGTGTGGATTTCAAGGTGCATACCATGAATCTGAAGAATATGCCTATATCGCTACAAGCCGGAAGCAGCTGGAATACAGGAGGATCAGACGGCTCTCTGGGAGTGAAGTTTATCTCGCGCTACAATTTTACGATCAATTTGCTGGAGAAAGAAATTCATCTGGTGCCGAATCACCGGAGTAGTCTACCGGTAGAAGATTAGTTAATATTTTCTAGTAGAAATACCCCATTTACGACCTTGGACAGTTGTAAATGGGGTAAATTATATGCTGACGTTATCTCTTATCTTAACACTTCTTCGGGAGCCTCTTGCCCAAATAAACTTTGGAACCAGAATCGGGTGGCGTCATTGGAGGTGGCATTCAGTGAACGGCTGATATAGCCGTGAGCACACTCAGGATAGATCACCATCTGGAAGGGTTTCTGCTTCTGTTGCAATGCCTGGATCAATTGGAAACTGTTTTGCGGATGTACATTGTCGTCGACCAATCCATGACGGATGAACAGATGATTGTCTGCTTTGTAATTATCTATATAGTTTAATACCGAACTTTCCTTGTAACCTTCGGGATTATTGGCCGGAGTATCCATGTAACGTTCGGTATAATGAGAATCATAAAGCTGCCAGTCCATAACTCCTGAGCTGGCGATACCATATTTAAAGTATTCAGAACCTTTTGTAAGAGCCAGCGCAGTGAGGTATCCACCATAGCTATGTCCTTCAATGCCGATTTTGGTGCGGTCTATGTACGGTTTGCTGTACAGGAACTCTTTTACGAAGTCAATGAAATCGGCAATTTCGTACTTGCCCAGGTTGCGGTACATGCAGTCAACTCCTTTTTGTCCGCAATGACCGGAACCACGGTGGTCGAGAATGACACGAATAGCTCCCATATGGGCATACAGGCTCAGGCCTCCTCCCCACCAACGGTCTTGTACAAGCCCTCTGTTCGGACCACCATATGTTTGAATGTGAACGGGGTATTTCTTGTTTTCATCCAGTCGTATCGGCCAAAAGATCATGGCAGGTACTTTGTAGCCATCGGCCGTTGTGTATTCTATAACTTCGGATTTTCCTTGCAAGATATTGTCGAACTCAGGAGATTTGCTGTCAGCAAGCTCACGCATGATCTTACCGGTTTTGCAATCGACCAATGCTATTCGTATAGGAGTTTGCAGGTTGGAGTAGCGGGTGATATAATATTTGGCGCTGGGCGATAAAAATACTTCATGCGTATAGTCGCCAAAGGTGAGTCGCTTCAGGGAAGAACCGTCGAACTTTACAGAATATAGGTCGATCCGGGTTGATTTCTCTCCGTTCGAGGTGAAGTAGAGTATTTGCTTGGCTTCGTCTACGTGAACGATTTTTGTTTTCCAGAAGTTCTTGCCTTTGGTAATCTGGTTTTTCAGTGTACCGTTCATATTATATAGGTATACCTGATTCCAACCGTCGGTGGTGTTTTGTATAAGGTAGCCCTGCTGCTTTTTCAGGAAAGTGATTTCTTCTTTCCAATTGATCCAGGTCGCTTGTGTTTCGGTATACACTTCATTCTTCTTACCGGAGGCTAGGTCAACGGCATATATCTTTAGCAGATTCTGACGGCGTGGCATCCATTGTATCCAGATAGACTTGCCATCGGGCGCCCAGAAAGTGGATCCGAAGTATTGGTCTTCGGCAGCATTAAAGTCGGCCCAGGTAATTGCACCACCTTCTACTCCCACAATACCGATGGTTACCTGAGGGTTAGGATCGCCGGCTTTGGGGTAGTAGGTTGTTTTCAGGCTACCGTGTTGACCATTGATATTGAACACTGGGAAAGTGGGGACTTTGGATTGGTCCGAACGATAAAATACAAGTTGTTTGCTGTCCGGCGACCACCAGAAGGTTCGAGTAGCATGATCCAGAATCTCTTCATAATATACCCATGAAGCAACGCCGTTCAGGATGTTATCCGATCCGTCTGTGGTATATTGTACGATCCGACCGGAAGCTATTTCCTTGGCATATAGGTTATTGTTCTGGGTGTAGGCCACCCAGGCACCATCCGGTGAACTCAATTCATTCTCTAGTTTCTCACTTCTTCTGGTCTGCGGTGCGTTTGTGTATGTACGCTTATAGGGGCTTGCAACTCCCGTTTTGACATTTACCTGCTGTGGTGCGCTTCCCTTCACACTCTGGAGATAATGATCATCGTCAGCCCATCCCGATGGGTAGGATATGGGAACGGTTAGAAAATCAGCTCGTGAGTTGACTAATTCTTTCAAAGTTAGCTCTCTTTGCTGAGCGTGGGAGCTTGATGCACCAAACATTAGTAGTGCCAGTGCATAAATGGCAGAAGTGAGTTTGTTCATTGTGGTATAAAATTAATTTGTGCCAAAGATAATATAAATTCAAAAAATATCACTTAAGATTCAGCGTTAATCATGCTATCTCAAAGTAAATCCTGACTTTGAACGGAAGACTTCAAAATCAGGATATGTTTTTACTGCTAACGGATTTACCAGGCTTTTTTCAGTAACTCGACAGGCACTTCGCGGTTAAGCAAGTAGCGGAACCAGAACCGGTCGGTATCGTTATTGCTTGCATTCATTGAAGGGCCGATGAAATTATGTGAGAATTCCGGGTAAATCATCATCTGGAAGGGTTTTACTTTCTGCTCCATCAGTTGGATCAATTGAAAACTGTGTTGTGGATGCACATTGTCATCGACCAGTCCGTGGCGGATGAACAGCATGTTGTCTGCCGGGTAGTTGTCCACATAGTTGAGTACAGAGCTTTCCTTATAACCTTCTGGGTTGTTGACCGGGGTGTCCATGTAGCGTTCGGTGTAGTATGTTTCATATAGCGACCAGTCTGTAACCGGTGCGTTAGCAATGCCGTATTTGAAATACTCGGGTGCTTTCGTAACGGCCAGTGCGGCTAGATAGCCTCCATAACTATGTCCTTCGATACCGATCTTGGTACGGTCTACATACGGTTTGCTGTACAGTACCTCTTTAACAAAGTCTGTGTAGTCGGATATTTCATATTTCCCCAGGTTGCGATACATATAATCGACTCCTTTCTGGCCGCAATGCCCCGACCCACGGTGATCGAGAATGACCCGGATAACCCCCAGGTGGGCATAGGTTCCAATTCCTCCTCCCCACCAGAGATCTTGTACAAGACCCTTGTTCGGACCGCCATACGTAAGAATAACTACAGGGTATTTTTTTGTTTCATCCAGATTGACAGGCCAGAAGATGGTGGCCGGCACTTTCAGACCATCGCTTGTAGTGTATTCAACCACCTCGTATTTGCCTTGTTGGATGGAATCAAAATCTGCGGATTTGCTATCGGCGATTTGGCGGATGATCTTACCACTCTTACTGTCGACCAATGCCAAACGGGTAGGGGTCTGCATATTGGAGTAGCGGGTGATGAAGTATTTGCAGGAGGGCGACAATGTTACCTGATGGGTATAGTCGCCAAAAGTAAGGCGTTTCAGTGAGGAACCATCCAACTTAACGGAATAGAAGTCGCGCCGGGTCGACTTCTCGGCATAGGATGTGAAGTAAAGTGTTTGTTTAGCTTCGTCTACCCGTACGATTTCTGTTTTCCAAAAATTCTTTCCTTGGGTGACTACGTTTCTCAATGTACCGTCCATGTTGTACAGGTATATCTGGTCCCATCCGCTGGTGGTGTTCTGGATAAGGAAACCCGGACGGTTTTTCAGGAAAGTGATTTTCTCTTTCCAGTCGGCCCAGGTGGCTTGTGTTTCTGTATAGATCTCGCTTTTCTTGCCCGAGGCGGGATAGACCGCGTATATCTTCATTTGATTTTGGCGACGGGGCATCCATTGTACCCAGACGGTCTTGCTGTCGGGCGTCCAGGTGGTAGGACCGAAATATTGGTCACCGGTAGTCTGGAAATCGGCCCAGGTGATTGCTCCGCCTTCTACTCCCACCATACCTATCGTTACCTGAGAGTTGGGATCGCCGGCTTTAGGGAAACGGGGTGTTTTAAGATTGCCGTGTTGCCCGTCGATGTTGAATACCGGGAAAGTAGGTATCTGGCTATCGTCACTGCGGAAGAATGCCAGGCGTTTGCTATCCGGCGACCACCAGAAAGCGCGTTTGGTGCGACCCAGGAATTCTTCATATATATAGGAAGCGACGCCGTTGAGTATGCTTTCCGATCCGTCGGTGGTGTATTGCACGATGCGTTCAGTGGCTACTTCTTTGGCATACAGGTTATTTTCTTTGGTATAAGCGATCCATGTACTGTCGGGTGAATACAGCATATTTTCCAGTGGGGTATTGTTGTGTTTGAGGATTGTTGGCGGATACTTGTAAGGCGATGTCTCACCCGTTTTGGCATTTACGAGCAGGGCACCTTGCACATAGTGTTCATCGTCTGCCCAGGTAGAGATATGGGGGATCTTTACTGTCAATGGGTCAACGCGGGCGGCTAATTCCTTTAAGGTAAGCTCCCTTTTCTGAGCATGCATACTGGATGCTCCGACTATCAACAAAGCCAGTGTAGAAAGTGTAGAGGTTAGTTTGTTCATGGCGATACAAAATTAATTAGTTTCAAAAGTACTATAAATATATCATCTAGACGAGAGCGGAGGAAAATTGTTACAAAGGAAGGTGTAAAATAATTGTTGGGCGTATTCGGGTAAAATGAACAAAGGCCAACCTCATAAGGTCGACCTTCGTTCTATTTCGAGCATTTTCTGTTGCCTAATGCTTCAATGTTAGTAATGTTATTTCGGGCCAGGCGCCAAAACGGAAAGGAAGTCCCACGAATCCCAGACCGACATTGACGTAGAGTGAACGTCCGTTTTCAGTGTACATACCACCCCATTCCTTGTATACCCAGGAAGCGGGAGAGTGCTTGCCGAACGCCAATTGCATACCGTGTGTATGCCCGGCGAGCATCAGGTCGACTTGCGACTGCGGAAGTACTTCCCGGCGCCAGTGGGTAGGATTGTGGCTCAGCAAGAGTTGGAACATACCCTCAGTTCCCTGCATGGCTTTGTGCAGGTCACCGTGTTGCGAGAAGGGAGGCTCGCCCTCGTTCTCCACACCAATCAAGGCAATACTATCACCCGCTTGCCGCAGGATGGTATGGGTATTGTTCAGCAACTTCCAGCCCATATCGGCTTCCCGCTTTTTGAGGTCGACCAGATTTTCGGCCTGCGCCCGCTGGCTTTCCCATTGCATGTAAGGTCCGTAGTCGTGGTTGCCGAGGATGGAGTATACTCCGTCTCGTGCATGCAAGCCGGCCAATATTTGCTGGAAACCATTCAGCTCATCGGCCCGGTGGTTTACCAGATCACCAGTGAACACAATGAGATCGGGGCTCAGTGCATTCACTTTATCGACCATGCGTTGCAGAGCCGGTGCGTTACCTTCCCAACTTCCGATGTGAATGTCGGAAAGTTGTATGATGCGGTATCCGTCGAAACCGGGGGGTACTTTGGCCGATTGATACGTAACCTCTTTCACATCGAAATTAGTCTTGCCGATAAACGATCCGTACAGGATGATACCCGCCACGATAGCTGCCACCCCCAGACCGGCGAGGGTGAACGGCGTATTGGGCCAATGCAGCAGGTAATGGAAAGGCAGACCGAGGAGACTGCAAACCATAAACAGGAGTTTGGACAGTGCAAACAGGAAAACAACCACCATGAACCAACCGAGGAACCGGGGATGTTCGGCCATGAATTTACCATCGGACAGGAAGCCGATGCAAAGTGGAACCGCAATCAGCACCAGTGTGGGTATCCAGTAGGCTATTTTCAACCAGATACTAATTTCCGGGCGTGCAACGAACATCCGGTATATATAAATATCGGGTACGATGAGCAACAGCGAAAGGATGATAAGGATTCTTTGAAACATACGTATGAATGTGTTTGATAAATTAAAATTCGTTGTGCAAATATACACAACCTATGTCTATGGTAAATGAATGAAATGCGAGAATTAAGGTTCGTTATAAAGTCTTTGACTGCACAACCTCTACCAACTCGTTAATCGTCCTTTAACCCTTTCAGGTCTTCGAGGCTTTTCTTGATCTCGCGCAGGCGTTTCATGACTTGTTTCTCGTACCACCAGTAAATACAACCGGCCGGAATGCCCCATGTCAGGAAAAGACCCAGAAGGATGTATGGAGTGATGAAATAGAGGTCTATGGCAAAACAATAATAAACCGGAGCAACCAGCGGAATAAGCAAAAAACCGATCACATTTTCCCATTTCGACCATCGGTAGAACCGGTTGATACGCTCGATGACACTGACGAGTGGCAGGACGTTCATGCGCGTGTTTCGCAGATAACGGAGCGTGTACAGGTCCCATGCCAATGCCAGAAGAATGATAATCAGCAAGTAGATAAACATCCAACTGAAAGCGTGATTGAACCAGATAAGAGCCATCGGGAAGGCGATAATAAGGAGCGCCGTCAGGATGCCACAGGATAAGAAACGGCTCAAATCATTGATCCCATTCCCGGCTTTCGATATCAATCGGGTGATGTCTTCGTCTTTGACGATCTGTTTGTCTTTCAACCGTTCGTCAATCAGATTCCATGTTTTCTTTAATTCATCCAATTCCATATATCAATCCTCCTTGTTCATTTTTCTTAGTTTTTCTTTGATTCGGCTCAGTTTGGTACCTACGTTTGTCAGGCTCAGCCCGGTGATCTCCGCTATCTCCTCGTAATTCTTATCTTCGAGATAAAGCAATACAATGGATTTTTCGAGATGCCCCAGCTGATTGATCATGCGGTAGAGTTGCCCGAGCATTTCCGCCTGCGGGTCGTGTTCTTCGATCATACGCTCGGCCTCCTGCGTCAGCGCTACGAATTCGGGAATGTTCCGTTCCTTGCGGATAAAACTGATACAGGTATTCAAGGCGATGCGGTAAATCCAGGTAGAAACTTTGCACTCCTGCCGGAAGTGTGGGTAGGCCCGCCAGATGTTGAGTATGACTTCCTGGTATAAATCGCCCAGCAAGGCATTCTTGGTGGCATACAAGTAACAGACTTTGTAGATCACCCGTTCGTATTCCCGTATCATCACGAGAAACTCCTGTTCTGTTGTAGTGTTGTCTTGCGGGACTTTTTGGCTCATGAATAAGTATTACTTTTGTTCTATCAGTCGCCGGAGATTCCGTAAAATCACAAACTACCTGCTTTGTTTTTTATTTTTTATCGTTTGGGGGTGATGTACGAGATGTACATGTGGTACTGTATGAGATGTACATCTCGTACTGCTCAAGATGTGCATCTCGTACATCGGGTGTTGGCGAGTAAAAAAGAGAAGGAATGATGTTATTGCAGGTTCGCCCCGAGAAACTTCCGGATCTCCTCTACCGGCATGTTCCGGCGGGAAGCATAGTCGGCCAACTGGTCGTCGGCAATTTTTCCTATGGCGAAGTATTCCGAAGCCGGATGGGCAAACATCAGCCCGCAAACGGAAGCGTGCGGATTCATGGCGCCATTCTCGGTGAGACTGATGCCAATGCGTTTCATGTCGAGCAATTCGTCGAGCAGAAAGTTTACCGATTGATCGGGCATAGAGGGATAACCCACAGCGGGACGGATGCCCCGGTATTTCTCTACGATCAGGTCTGCCGTGGAGAGGTTCTCGTCGGGAGCATAGCCCCAGGCTGTTTTACGCACATATTCGTGCATCTTCTCGGTGGCGGCTTCGGCGAGGCGATCGGCCAGGGTTTGTACCAGCAGGCGTTTGTACGGATCTTGCTCATAGAGTTGCTCCATGTCGTTCTCTACCGAAGAGGCGAAAGTTCCTACTATATCCGTGATGCCCGAAGAAAGCGGGCGGATGAAATCGCTCAGGCAAAGGAAAGGACCTCCTTCGCGCTTCACCATCTGCTGGCGCAGGAGCGGGAATACCAGCCGGCGAGAATAAGCTGATGCGGGAATGGCTTTGTGATTGCCGTTGGATGGTGCACTGCTGTCATTCGGCTGCGCGCCGTTTTCGGCGAGTCGGGCAACGCCTCCGTCCAGAAACTCCTCATCGTCCGTCAGGTGGAACACAATATTATCTCCGTCCGAGTTGGCCGGATACAGTCGGAAGATGGTTCGTACCTGAAAATCGGCATCGAGCTCGTCCAGCATCCGGTTGGCCTCTTTGAAGAGTTGCATCGCTTCGGAGGCTTTCGGGCGGTCGTCGGCAGAGAAAGAAGTGAGCCACGAAGCGCGGCAAGAGTCGCAACCATGCAATTGTGCAATGGTAGCGAAGCGAGGTTGAAAGCCCCAGGCATGGAAGAAATATACCCAGCTGATGTAAGGGGCTGTTTCGCGAATTTTGTGATATTGAATCATGTTTTGTCGGGGGACTTACCGGAATCGCAACTCCTGTCCGCGGTAGTTGTCGTCGATCTGTCCGTTTGTATATAACAAATATCCGTTAACAAAAGTTTTTTCTACCTGCCAGTGGAAAGTCCGTCCTTCGAACGGGCTCCAGGCACATTTGCTTAGTAGCGAGTCGGCAGTTACTTTCCATTCCCGGTCTGGGCTCACCAGAACCAGGTCGGCCTGATAGCCGGGGCGGATGTATCCCCGTTGGTGTATCTGGTAAATGGTGGCCGGTGCGTGGCACATCTTCTCCACCACCTTTTCGATGGGTAACACTCCCTGGTGTACCAACTCCAACATACTGATGAGGGAGAATTGTATGGAGGGCATACCCGAAACTGCTTTCAATGCGCCTCCTTCTTTTTCGCTCAACAGGTGAGGAGCATGGTCGGTGGCAATCGTATCGATACCATCGGTACAAACCGCCTGGCGCAGTGTATCCCGGTCTTCTTCTGTCTTGATGGCGGGATTGCATTTGATCCGTGTTCCGGCCTGCGCATAGTCTTTGTCACTGAATATCAGGTGCGATACGCAAGCTTCGGCAGTGATTCGTTTTTCCGCCAACGGCATGTGTTCGAACAGTTCCAGCTCTTTGGCGGTGGAGATGTGTAGCACATGAAGACGGGCATTGGCTTGGCGGGCCAGTTCTACTGCCTGTCGGGTCGATTCGTAACACGCTTCCGCAGAGCGGATCAGCGGGTGGTATTGAATGGGTAAATCCTCTGCACCGTCGTTCTCCTGACGGTATTTATCGGTATTTTGCTTGATGATGGCTTGATCTTCGCAGTGGGCGGCAATCACCAGATCGGTACTACCGAAGATATTCAGCAGCGCTTCCCGGCGGTCTACCAGCATATTGCCGGTACTGGAACCCATAAAGAGCTTCACACCGCATACACGATGCTTGTCCAGGGCAGCCAGCTCGGGATAATTCGTATTGGTGGCCCCAAAATAGCAGGAATAATTGACGGCCGACTTCTGCGCATACAAGTCGAACTTGGCATTGAGCGCACTCAGCGTTGTTGTTTGAGGATTGGTATTGGGCATATCCATCACGGAAGTCACCCCGCCTGCTGCCGCTGCCCGGCTTTCGCTGGTTATGTCGGCTTTATGCGTCAGTCCCGGATCGCGGAAATGAACGTGGGCATCGATAACGCCCGGAAGCAGGTAGCATCCGTCGGCATCGATCGTTTCCTGGCACGGTTCGGCAGGACTTGCGCCGTTGGTCAATACTTCTTTGATAACCTGTCCTTCGATGACGATGGAGCCTTTGAACGTTTGCCCTTCATTAACGATCAGGGCGTTCTGTATGCAGATGCGTTTCATTTCTTTTGGGGATATTTGTGGAACCAACTGTTAATCTTTAATTTGATGACGCCAAAGATGGCTTCGCCGAATATGCTGCTGTTCATTTTGGATGTTCCCAGTTCGCGGTTGATGAAGATAACCGGTACTTCGATTACCTTGAACCCGCACATGTAAGCGGTGAACTTCATTTCAATCTGGAAAGCATACCCTTTGAAGCGGATCTTGTCGAGGTCAATCGTTTCGAGTACCTGCCGGCGGTAGCACTTAAAGCCTGCCGTGGTATCGTGTACCGGAATACCGGTGATGAGGCGGACGTATTTGGAAGCAAAGT
Organism: Bacteroides sp.; assembly: GCA_031554635.1. Classification (GTDB taxonomy): domain Bacteria; phylum Bacteroidota; class Bacteroidia; order Bacteroidales; family Bacteroidaceae; genus Bacteroides. The sequence continues at coordinate 79,112 of JAVBVD010000041.1, read as the reverse complement.
ACGACATCAATACCCGTCCCATCGGCCAGTTTACCACGTTTACCCCACTCACGTAGCGCGAACCGATGGCTACATCGCCTCCTTGCTCGGAGCAGGCTTTGTACAGGCGGGGCAGATCGTTCGGGTTGTGGCTGAAGTCGGCGTCCATCTCAAATATATATTCGTAACCCTTTGCCAACGCCCATTTGAATCCGGCAATGTAAGCCGTACCCAGTCCAAGCTTGCCTTTTCGCTCCACCATAAACAGGCTTTCAGGAAATTCTTCTTGTAGTTTTTTGACGATAGAAGCCGTCCCGTCGGGAGAGCCGTCCTCAATAATTAATATGTGGAAGGTTTTTTCTAATCCGAATACAGCCCGGATAATGTTTTCGATATTTTCGCGTTCGTTGTATGTGGGAATGATAACAACGCTATCAGAAGTATGCATATAAAACTCATTTTGTTGACAAATGTAATTAAATTCTGTTACTAACAAAAGGTAATATATTAAAAGTAAGGATTATTTAGTAATTTTGCGCCCAAATTGAAAAAGGATATGACTATCTCTGAACTCCAACAACTCTATACTACCCATCCACAGGCGACTGCCGTATTGCGTTTACTCCAGGATTCGTCCGTCAAGCAGATGTTTTGCGGGGGACTTCTTGCCTCTTCGGCATCTTTGTTTTTTTCCGTGCTTGCCGGGCGGGGCGAATACCCGTTTGTCTTTATCCTGGGCGATCTGGAAGAAGCCGGGTATTTCTATCACGACCTGACGCAGATTCTGGGTACCGATCGTACGTTGTTCTTCCCCTCTTCGTATCGCCGGGCGGTGAAGTACGGACAGAAAGACGCAGCCAATGAAATACTTCGCACGGAAGTGCTGAGCCGTTTGCAAAAAGGCGAGCAAGGATTGTGCGTGGTGACTTATCCCGATGCGTTGGTGGAGAAGGTGGTTTCGCACACCGAACTGAAAGATAAAACATTGAAACTGCATGTAGGCGAACGGGTGGATGCGATGTTCATCACGGATGTGCTACGCGATTACGGATTCGAGTACGTGGATTATGTGTACGAGCCGGGACAATATGCTGTTCGTGGAAGCATCGTCGACGTGTTTTCTTTCTCTTCCGAATATCCGTTCCGTATCGATTTCTTTGGCGACGAAGTGGAAAGCATCCGTACCTTCGAGGTCGAAACGCAACTCTCCAAAGAACGAAAAGACAGTATTGTCATTGTACCCGATCTGAGTACGTCGGGCGGGAGCGTTTCGTTTCTCGATTTCATCCCGGCCAATAGCATTCTGGCCATGCGCGACTTCTTCTGGCTGAACGAACGCATCGGTTCTGTGTATGAGGAATCGCTCTCTCCGCAGGCAATGGCTTTGCAGGCGACTACCGAGAACGGAGGAGCCACTTTGCAAGGCAAACTGATCGACGGAAAAGAGTTTGCCCGCCGCGCGCTCGATTTCCGGCGGATGGAGTTCGGTCATAAACCCACCGGCACTCCGGATGCATCGGTATCGTTCGACGTGTCGGCACAACCTATTTTCCATAAGAATTTCGACTTGGTGGCAGCTTCTTTCAAAGAACAGCTGGCACTAGGTTATACCTTATATATATGTAGCGACAGCAAGAAACAGACCGACCGACTTCGTTCCATCTTCGAGGACCGGGGCGACCGGATCGACTTCACTCCGGTGGAGCGTACGCTGCATGAGGGATTTATCGATCACGCCTTGCACATTTGCATATTCACCGATCACCAGTTGTTCGACCGTTACCATAAGTACAACCTCAAAAGCGACAAGGCCCGTTCGGGCAAGGTAGCCCTCTCGCTCAAAGAACTCAATCAGTTCACTCCCGGCGATTTCGTGGTACATACGGATCATGGGGTGGGGCGTTTCTCAGGATTGGTGCGTATACCCAACGGCGATACGACTCAGGAGGTGCTGAAACTGATCTACCAGAACGAAGATGTGGTGTTCGTGTCCATTCACTCGCTACACAAAGTATCGAAGTACAAAGGAAAAGAAGGCGAGCCTCCCCGCCTGAATAAGTTGGGTACAGGTGCCTGGGAGAAGCTAAAGGAGCGTACCAAGAGTAAGATAAAAGACATCGCCCGCGACTTGATTAAACTCTATTCGCAACGCCGGGAAGAGAAAGGTTTCTCGTACAGTCCCGATAGCTTCCTGCAAAGCGAGCTCGAAGCTTCATTTATCTACGAAGATACACCCGATCAAAGCAAAGCCACCGCCGATGTGAAAACCGATATGGAGAACGACCGTCCGATGGACCGTCTGGTATGCGGCGATGTGGGTTTTGGGAAAACGGAAATCGCCATTCGTGCTGCTTTCAAGGCTGTGGCCGACAACAAGCAGGTGGCTGTACTGGTGCCTACCACCGTATTGGCCTATCAGCACTTCCAAACCTTCTCCGAACGCTTGAAGGGAATGCCCTGCCGGGTAGACTACCTGAGCCGCGCCCGAACCGCCACACAAACCAAAGCGGTGCTGAAAGGACTAAAAGAGGGTGAAGTGGGTATCCTGATCGGTACGCACCGCATCCTGGGGAAAGATGTACAGTTCAAGGACCTGGGCTTGCTGGTTATCGACGAAGAGCAGAAGTTTGGTGTGTCGGTGAAAGAGAAGTTGCGCCAACTGAAAGTGAATGTAGACACGCTGACTATGACTGCCACCCCGATTCCCCGTACGCTTCAATTCTCGTTGATGGGTGCCCGCGACCTGAGCGTCATCTCCACGCCGCCGCCCAACCGTTATCCCATCCAGACGGAGGTGCATACGTTCAATGAAGAAGTCATCATTGATGCCATCAACTTTGAAATGAGCCGCAACGGACAGGTATTCTTCGTGAATAACCGTATCTCCAACCTTGCCGAACTCAAGGCGATGATCCAACGGCACATACCCGATTGCCGGGTAGTCATCGGGCATGGACGGATGGAGCCTGCCGATCTGGAACAGGTTATCCTCGATTTTGTGAACTACGACTTCGATGTACTGTTGGCTACCACCATCATTGAAAGCGGTATCGATATTCCCAATGCTAACACCATCGTCATCAATCAGGCGCAGAACTTCGGCTTGAGCGATCTGCACCAGATGCGGGGTCGTGTAGGGCGTAGTAATAAGAAAGCGTTCTGCTATTTGCTGGCTCCTCCCTTGGCATCGCTTACCAGTGAAGCCCGTCGCCGGTTGCAGGCCATTGAGAACTTCTCCGACCTGGGAAGCGGTATTCACATTGCCATGCAAGATCTGGATATCCGGGGGGCGGGTAATATGTTGGGCGCCGAGCAAAGCGGTTTCATTGCCGATTTGGGCTATGAAACCTATCAGAAGATACTTTCCGAGGCTGTACAGGAACTTAAGAACGATGAATTTGCCGACCTTTATGCCGAAGAGCTGCAAGGTGACGGAAGTATCAGTGGCGAGCAGTTTGTAGCGGAATGCCAGGTAGAAAGCGACCTGGAACTCTTACTTCCGGCAGATTATGTGACCGGAAGCAGCGAACGTATGCTACTGTACCGCGAGCTTGACGGATTGATGCTCGATAAAGATGTGGAAGCCTTCCGTTCCCGGCTCGAAGACCGTTTCGGTGCCATCCCGCATGAAACGGAAGAGTTATTGCGCATTGTTCCCCTGCGTCGCCTGGCTGCCCGGTTGGGAGCTGAGAAAGCTTTCCTTAAAGCCGGCCGCATGACACTGTTCTTTGTTTCCAACCCCGATAGTCCGTATTATCAAAGCCAGGCCTTCGGAAGAATGATCGATTACATGATGCTGTACACCCGTCGTTGCGATTTACGTGAACAGAATGGTAAGCGCAGCATGGTGATAAAGGATGTTACCAATGTGGAAACAGCTGTGAGTGTGTTGCGGGAAATTGTATCGCTGCCAGTAAAAGAATAAAGGCTGGTTACATTTCTGAAAAGAGTAGGATGAGCTTGAAAGGAGATCTATATGATTATCGTTTTCCTCCTCCATATAACTTATCAACCAAATCCATTCGTCCGATGCGGCGAAGGGCATTCATAATATTGCGCCGTTCTTCGGACTTGTACCAGAAGAAGAATTGTCGTTGCGCCAGCTTTTCCTGCTGCGTTTTCGCACTGAATACCGGTTGCAGGGTATACGGATGAAATCCTGTGTACCAGGCTTCGGTGGCTACAGTCATAGGGGTAGGTGTAAAGTCCTGCACCTGTTCCAGGTGGAAGTCTAGTCGCCGGGTGATGACCGCCAGTTCCGCCATGTCTTCTTCCCGGCATCCGGGATGGCTGGAGATGAAGTAGGGGATGAGTTGCTGACGAAGGTTTTGCTCCTTATTGATTCGGTCGAATATCTTCTTGAACTCCTCAAATTGATTGAACGAAGGTTTTCGCATCATGCGAAGTACTTCGTCCGAGGTATGCTCCGGAGCTACTTTCAATCGCCCGCTGACGTGATTGATGATCAGCTCACGGGTGTATTCAGTGCTTCCCCGGTCTACTGCTGAATTATCAGTACGGTGTAGCAACAGGTCGTAACGAACCCCGCTTCCGATAAAGCTTTTCTTAATACCCGGCAGGGCATCTACGGAACGGTATATGTCAAGCAGTGGGCGATGATCCGTATTTAGGTTGGGACAAATCTTGGGATGGATGCACGATGGGCGTTTGCACTTCCGGCACATGGCTTCGTCTTTGCCACTCATGCGGTACATATTGGCGGACGGACCGCCCAGGTCGCTCAGATATCCTTTGAAATCGGGTAGTTCCATCACTGCCTTTACTTCCTGAAGAATGCTTTCCTTGCTTCGGCTTACAATAAACTTCCCCTGATGAGCCGATATGGTACAAAAGGCACAACCTCCGAAACATCCCCGATGGATATTGATGGAGAACTTAATCATGTCATACGCTGGAATCCGTTTGTTTTTGTATTTCGGATGGGGGAGGCGGGTATAAGGAAGCTCATATGAACGGTCGAGCTCCTTTTCACTCATCGGAGGGTAGGGAGGATTTACCACAATCACGTTCTTGCCCACCTCCTGCACGATGCGGGCGGCTGCGTATTTATTGCTCTCTTCTTCGATGTGACGGAAATTGGCTGCTTGCTTCTTCTTGTCTTTCAAACATTCCTCGTGCGAATAAAGACGGATGTCGTCATCAGAAGTGGTGAATATTTGCGAAGCTTGCAAATAGGCTGTTTGTGGAATATCGGTAGGGATTGCTTGGATCAGCGAAGTCTCCCCGGAATCAGATTGAGCTCGATTTTCCTTCATGCGCCGGGCCAGTTCGATGATCGGCTTCTCACCCATGCCATACACCAATAAATCGGCACCACTATCGCATAGAATACTCTTCTGTACCTTGTCCTGCCAATAGTCATAATGACTTAACCGACGCATGCTTGCCTCGATACCACCCAGTACCACCGGCACATTGGGGTAGAATTGCTTCAATATCTTGCTGTAAACAATGGAAGGATATTCCGGGCGCATATCCGGACGACCATCCGGCGTATACGCATCTTCGCTACGCAACCGTTTGTTGGCGGTGTACTTATTCACCATTGAGTCCATGCACCCAGCTGAAATACCGAAAAACAAGCGAGGACTTCCCAACTTCTTGAAATCGCGCAAGTCGTCGCGCCAGTTGGGTTGCGGAACAATGGCTATTCGTAGTCCTTCACTCTCAAGTATGCGACCTATCACAGCCGCCCCGAATGAGGGATGATCCACGTATGCATCGCCGCTAAACAGGATTACATCCAGTTCGTCCCATCCGCGAAGCTCCATTTCTTTTTTGGTAGTTGGCAGCCAGTCTGTTAAATGGTATTCTTTCATGCCGCAAAGGTAGTGATATTTATCGGATGCAGAAAAGAATGGAAAATGATGACCCGGATTTTGGCTTTATATAACAGTGAATTGCAACCTCACCACATCGCCGTCGTATATTTCACGGAAGCCGATGCCTTGTTCCGATAGATACTCTTTCAAGTCCTGAAACGCATCACCGGGTCTCAGGACGATTTCCAACTTCTGACCGCGAGGAGTGGTACAGATAGCCTTAATAGCCGGGATGAGCGGGCTATAAGCTGTTACATCCCGGGTATCGATGATGGTCATATTTCTTCCTCCGTGGTTACCGGCTGTTGTTGCTCCATCTGGCTGAGGTACAGCTTTACAAGTTGTTGCAAGCCGAATGCTTTCATGTTGTTGTGGTAAATCACATCAATGCATAAGTCGAGCAAGTCTTTGCTGTCTTCCTCCTGGCTGGCGATGAGCGAACGAATGTTCAACTTTAACTTATCGAGTACCGATTCGTCTATGATGCCGTGACTGTCGATGAGGTGATTGAAAAGTGCATACTTCTCAATGGTTTGCATATTTGCTTCGGAAACGTCCAGGTGACGTGTACCGCTGGGGTTAGCTTGTATTGTGTACATGATAATGATTTTATGGGTTAGTAGTAGGCACAAATATAAAACATTTTGCAAAGGATTTTACCTTTTGGATGAAAAAACTACCTGCTTTCGAAAAAATTCAATACAGAGGCCATTACAGTTGCCCGGTCTGTCTCCGACGAAATGCTTTCGAACGGGAATCCCAGGGCGAATACTTTGTACGTTCCTTTGTAGGCGATGCCCGCACATTCGTTGCCCGACTGATAGGTGAAAACCGGAAAGGCAGCATCTTGCGGAACCAAACAATCGGGAGCTGTTACCGCATACGCCGTTTCATTGGGGTAGCGGGGGATGGTAAGCATGCGTCCCAACCCGTTGATCTGACCTGAACGCTTGTCGCGTAGCGAACCCTGATAACCGTACTTCAGAATATTCTGCGTGAACTCCCTGTTGCCTTGCGAAGCGCTCATGTCGCTTCCGATGTACGAACCGCTTACCAACAGGTTTCCACCCGACTGGCAATAGGCAGTCAGCAGGCGTTGCATGGGCGAGGAGAATGTTTTGTAATACACCCGGTTCGAAGCAGCTTCCTTTTCCAATCCCAGGACCACATCGACCACTTGATAGGCCTCCAGCGGAATCTGCCCGGTCTCTGCGGCTTCGTCGCTGCACGATACGAAACTATAGCCTCCGGCTGCCTGAATAGCTTTACCGTGAACAAACGGATAATCGAATGTATTGCCCACTATCTTTTTCCCCTCCAGTTCGCTGCTGCTGTAGCCGAGACTACCTTTGCCCTTCTTACCGGCTTGCCGACGGTCGAAGTTGAGTTGCGCGCCGCCTATCGAAACATCGTACAGATAAGGTACGCCCGGATCCTGATCCAGGTCGAATCCGGCAGCATCCGGAGTATTGATCACAGCCGGACTGCTGATGCGATTGAACCCGTTTATGATCAATACCCGTCCCTGTTCCCGGTTAGCCTTACAGGCCGCCAGGATTTCCGATGGGAAGCTTTCACCGCCCTTGTTTACGGCTGTGACCTTGAACGAGTATACCAGCCCAGGTTCTATCTTTACCACGTGTGAAGTTTTGTTCACACGCGTTCCATTATCGAATCCACCATAGCCCAGACGTGTGTACACGATGTACTCCCGGGGCGAAGCCGAAGGTTCCAACGGATCGTCCACTCCTTTCCAGGAGAGTTCCAACGTATTTTTCTTGTCTCCGAAGCGGATGGCAAAGTGACTCACCGGAAGCGGCTGAACCACGTAATCATCCCCATGCTGATTGGTGAGAAAGCGCAAGACCGATTTATAGAGCGCCCTTCCAACGGTAAACTTGAAGTTGGGGTCGTGCCCCCACTGCATGTCGGCAAAGTTCTGGTGGGACAGTAGTTCCACGATGGTCGATGGTACGGCAGGCAGGCGGGTCTCGCTGTAATTCCTGTCCCACATGGCACGCCGTGTCCATGAGGTGCGGAAGGTCGACTGAATGTCTTTTTGCAGTTGGGTAAGTATCAGGTCGGACAAGTCGCGCGAAGCCATGCGGTCCACACCGCTGTTCAGCTTACCCTGGTTGAAGTCGGTGGTGTACACCCCTAAGGTGCCGATCACTTCGTCGTCCTTGCTGTACCCCGCATCGCTATGCAAAGCCATGGCCATTTCGATGGGCACTCCGAGTCCCGCTTGTTGTGGGTTGAATACTGAACCACCGGATAAGTAGTTGATCGAGTTCGAACGCGCATTGATATCGTCGGAATAATCATCGGCTCCTTTCTTACCTCCATACACATCATAAGGCATGCCGTTCCATTGGGCCGCATAGCGGGCACCTTCCAGGAACCGGGGAAGTCCGCTTACCTGTCCGCCTCGTGCGATGTTTCCCATTCCTCCGCCGAAGCGTACGGCATCGGCGCATACCACGCCGCTTTCCTTGCTTTCGTTGCTCAGTACCACCATGCCATAGTCATTGCTTCCCTTATCGAAAGCAAATGTGCCCAGGTACACCCAGGTACCTTCACCTATTTGCTGGTTTACTTTGAATTCCGTCACTCCACCTTTGTGGAAAACCAAGTACTTGGCATCTTTCACGCTCTGTGGTAAGGAACGGTACGATACATAAACAGCATATTCGCCTGTCGTCGGAATATCGGGAATCCACTCGGCAAAGGCTTTGTTTTTCTTCTTTTCCGTACGGGCGAAACGTGCCGTACCTGCCAGAAACGGGTTTTCGCCATCCTGATATACCCGTTTGGCTTGTGCAAAGCCCTGTACATCGGCAGTGCTCCAACGGGCTTTGCGACTTTTCTCCTCCAGGTATACCGACGTGTTGCGTGTGTCGTTGTCCACAATCACCTCATTCTTCTGCACATCCCGTTCGCGGGGAGTGAACACATTGGCTCCGGCATTTTCCAGCATCGGAATCACGTAGGGGAGAATGAACGACTGGGTGAACAGATCTTCGGTGGTGCAGAACAGATTGGGACGTTGCCATCCCCACGCTTTCTGATCGTTTTTGTAATACCTGCCATGGCTTTGCCAGAGGGCGATGTGGCGTCCGTCCAGTCCGCGGGAAATATCGTACGGGCGTGTGGTATTCGTCACCCAGGGAGCACCTTTATAGTCGGTGTTCAGTGACAGGCGTTTTTTGTCTTGCTTCTTGCCCCGGAAGAAATTCGGAACAAGCTCGTCGATGGGTTTATCTCCGGCGTAGACGGTCAGGGCGAAATAATTGACCGGACCGGGCAGAATGTTCCTGATCTGGCGGTAGATGGTTTCCACCGTTTCGGGTAGAAACGGTTGGTAAGCAAAACTTTCCGAGGTACGGATCGCTATTTTGCGGCGGTTGAAGTCAATGTCTACCCCCGACAGTTTGATGGAGTTGATTTTTGCCGTAGGGGCGGTGTAGGTGCCGAAGTACTCGGTCAGTCGTTCCTGTACATTTCGTTCGATGTCCTGGCCCCAAAGCATGCTCGCAGTGGCAAACAGGTACAGGAGAAGTAAAAGCCCTTTTCTCATTCCGTGTACAGTTTGCGCAGTCGTTCCACATCTACCTGCAGGTGGTCGGTCAGGTACTTGTCCATGCCTCCGAACTGTTGGTCGATCACCCGGAAAGCAGCTTCCAGGTATTCTTTCCGTACGGTGAGCATCGGAGCCATCTCCGGGTATGCCTGGGCAATTGATCCATATTTCTTTTGCAGATACTCCGCCGAAAGCAGGTAGTCTTGCATAATGGTTTCCCGGTCTACACCCAGGGCAGAGAGGAGCAAGGCTGCGGCAAGTCCTGTACGGTCTTTGCCGGCTGTACAGTGAAACACCAGCGGTGCTGCCTGTTCGTCGGTCAGTATCCGGAAGAATGCCTGAAGAGTGGGTTGGAAATGCTGGATGATGTGTGCGTATATCTTCTCCATATGTGATGAAAAAGGACTCCCTTCGCTTTTGAGAAAGCTGCTCAAATCGGCTGCGTCAATACAGAGCGGATGGTACACCGGCGAAGCGTCGGGTAGTCTGTCGGGAGCATTTTGCTGTTCGTTTTCACCCCGGAAGTCGATATCGGTTTGTAGCGGAAGCCCCGACAGATAGTCTAGGTCAGCGTCTGTCAGTCCGCATAATTCGTCCGATCGAAGCAGTGTCCGCCATTTTACGTGTTTGCCTCCGGCTGCTTGGTAGCCGCCTAAATCGCGCATGTTTGAGGCTCCCTCTATGGGGAGCAAACGGGTCATTTTCATGTTGTCTATATTTAATTAAGAATTAGGAATTAAGAAATAATTTGCCGGAAACTAATTCTTAATTCCTAATTCTTAATTTTGATTCACTTTACAGCGGTATGTATTCCACAAACGCTTCCATCGCTTCGTAGGATGCCAGTCCCAGACGGTCGTACAAGTCGGCTGTGGCCCGGTTGCGATCCTCGCTGCGTTGCCAGAACAACCGCTCGTCGTTTCCGAGGAACGGAGCGCTTTCCATTTGCGATTGATGTTTCAGGATCGAATTACGTTTGGCACGTAGTTCTTCCGGACTGATGGGAACTGCCATTTCGATGTTCTCGATTTCCCATTCCGCCCAGGCGCCGCGATACATCCAGATGCGGCAGTCTTTCAGCCACTTGGCATTCTCCTCTTTTTCCAGGTCGATGGCTGCAAACACAGCATCGGCACATACACGGTGTGTACCGTGCGGATCGGCCAGGTCGCCGGCCACGAATATCTGGTGCGGTTTCACTTCATGGAGCAGGTTGCGTACGATTTCCACGTCGGCCTCACTGATCGGGTCTTTCTGAATCTTTCCGGTTTCGTAGAACGGCAAGTCCAGGAAGTGACAACGGGAGAGTGGTATATTATTATAGGTACAAGCAGTGCGCGCTTCGCCACGGCGTATCAGACCTTTGATGGTCAGCACATCGTGTATGTCCAGGTCGCCGTCCTTCTTCTCGCGAAGGAATTGCTTGATTTCCGTGTATTTGTTTTTGATGATTTCGTCCTCACTGTTATTGAATAGTTGGTTGAAACCATTGATGAAATGCATGAAGCGAACCACCTCCTCATCTCCTACGGCAATGTTGCCCGACGTTTGGTAGGCGATGTGCACCTCGTGCTTTTGTTCTACCAACCGGCGAAGCGTACCTCCCATGGAGATCACATCATCGTCGGGGTGTGGCGAGAAGATGATGATACGCTTCGGAAACGGTTTGGCCCGTTCCGGACGATACGTGTCGTCGGCATTCGGCTTGCCGCCCGGCCATCCGGTGATGGTGTGCTGGAAATCGTTGAATGCCTTGATATTCACATTGTATGCCGAACCGAAGAGAGCCAGCAGCTCACTCAGCCCGTTTTCGTTGTAATCCTTATTCGTGAGTTTCAGGATGGGCTTTCCGGTTAGCTGGCACAGCCACACGATGGCGCTGCGTATCAGTTTATCGTTCCAGTCGCACGAAGAAACCAACCACGGATGATGAATACGGGTGAGGTTACTGGCTGCCGACAGGTCGATGGCTACCGTTGTGTTGTTGTGCGTTTGCAGGTACGATGCCGGGATGGTGTCGCTGATGGGACCCTCGACACATTCCTTGATCATCTGTGCTTTCTTCTCGCCCCAGGCCAGGAGGAAGATCCGTTTGGCCGACAGGATGGTGTGTACTCCCATGGTGATGGAACTGATCGGAGTGCTTTCGAGACTTCCGAATATCTTCGATGCCTCCTCGCGCGAAGGATTGTCGAGCAGGATGAGCCGGGTGGTGGAGTTGTGGCGCGAACCCGGTTCGTTGAAGGCGATGTTACCCACGCGGCCGATGCCCAGCAGAGCCACATCGATGCCTCCGAAGCTTTCGAGACGTTGCTCATACAGGCGGCAGTATTCGAAAATGGTGTCTTTGGGAATGGTACCGTCCGGACTGAAAATATTCTGTCGGTCGATATCCACGTGGTCGATCAGCATTTCGCGCAGTGAGTTGATGTTACTGTTGACCGCATCCGGAGTCAGCGGGTAGTACTCATACATATTAAATATGACTACGTTCCGGAAACTCAATCCGTTTTCCTTGTGCATTCGCACCAACTCGGTATATACGCCGCGCGGAGAGTTTCCACCGGACAGAGCCAGCACACAGAATCGTCCGGCGCGTTGTTTCTCGCGGATGACCTGCGCAATTTCGTTGGCGATGTATTTGACACCTTCCTCAATAGACTCGTAAATGTCTGTGGGGATTTTCTCTAACCGGGTAAGTACCGATTTTTCAAATGCATTCTCGGGCCGGTAGTATTGGGGGGAGACCCTGTTGAGAGTGACTTGAGAACTGAGATTTGTTTTCATAAGAAAATCTAATGTTAAGTTATTTATAGATTGTTAGATGGTCGATATGATTTTATACACAAAGATACAAAAGATCTTCTTTATGAAAACTACCTGTAAATAGGTATTGTTGCACCTTTATGTGGTTTTTAACATTTGTTCGTTTCTCTATTCGATGCTGAATCTATCGGCATCTGCCCAGGCCGGAAATTTCTTCCGGAACTGTTGCAACGCATCCAGATCCAATTCGGTGGTTGCCGTACCTTCCTGTCCGTCGGGCAAGGAAGCCAGCACCTCGGCCTTGGGCGAGCATACCACGCTGCCTCCGTCGTAGTGCAGTTCGGCATCGTCCGTGCCTACCCGGTTCACGCCACATACGTAGCACTCGTTTTCCAGTGCACGTGCCCGTAACAGTGTGTCCCATACGCGGCGGCGCACGTCGGGCCAGTTGGCCACATAGATCAGCAAGTCGTATTCATTATTCACGTTGCGACTCCATACCGGGAAGCGCAGGTCGTAGCACACCAGCAGGCGGATGTTGAAACCTTTGTAGGTGAATATCCCCTTGTCGGTTCCGGCGTCGAAATACTCGTTTTCGCGTCCCATGCGAAACAGGTGACGCTTGTCGTAGTAGTGCGCCTCCCCCTCAGGGGTGAGGAAGAAAGCCCGATTGAAATATTTTCCTCCCTCTTCGGCGATGTAGCTGCCTGCCAGTGCTATGCCAAACTCGGTGGCATAAGCTTGCAGCCGGGTGATGGTTTCGCCTGTGACGGGTTCTGCCAGTTCCTGGGTATTCATGGTGAAGCCCGTGGAAAACATCTCGGGCAATACAGCTACATCAGTAACTCCGCGAAGCGTTTGCAGCACTTCGCGGAGTTTCCGGATGTTTTCCTGTTTGTTCTCCCAACAGATGTTCGTTTGAACGATGGAGATTTTCATGCGATCAATAAGCAAAATTCTCGGGGAATTTCCCTTTGAAATCTTTGAAATAAAGTTTGATTTCCTGCATGTCCTTTTCCACGTTACCGGTGGGGACAATGCTTTGAGTCGATGTGATGGTCTTCGTGCTGTAATCGATTCCGATCAGTACAATGGGCACATCGGCTTTCAGGGCAATGTAGTAGAAGCCTTTTTTCCAGTTCGGATTGGCTTTGCGGGTACCTTCGGGGGTGATAGCCAGGTGGAACTGTTTACGGGTGGCAAAGACATGCGCCATTTGATCCACCAACGACGTCTTTTTAGAACGGTCTACCGGGATACCTCCTACTGCCTTGAATATCAGTCCGAGCGGGAAGAAGAACCAGTCCTTCTTCATCATGAAGCTCGTTTTTCGTCCGATGGCTCCATAAAACAGCTTGCCTATGAAGAGGTCGCTGTTTGCTGTATGAGGGGCGGCACAAATCACACATTTGTCAAAATTGGGCACGGTGACATTTGTTTTCCACCCTAACAGGCGATAATAGATAAATCCGTAGATTGCTTTTTTCATGCGTTAAGCCAATTTCTTGAATTCTTCGGTGATTGCGTTTACTTCCGCCTTGATGTCCGTGTGAAGTTTCTTGTAGAAACCTTTTACGTTGCCTGGCTCAGTGTGGCTGATACGAGTGATGTATTCGCAGTTTGATTTTATGATTCTGTCGATCAGTGCCTTGAGGGATTCGTTATTAGCTTTGGTAGTGTTGGCTGCCAGATAGAGGAACTCGGAAATGAGGCAATCAAACACTCCTTGTACATTCTTTTTTAGTTTTCTTCTGCTTGTCATAATTGCAAGTTTTTTGTTAGTAATTGGGATATTTCGGGTAAAGATAGCGGTTTTCCTTGGGATATGCCAAATAATTTGCGGGGAAGTTAGCGTGGAGAGTAAATACTAGGCGAAAGACTTCGATTTTGACTTCGTCTGACCATTGGTCCGCAAGTGAATATTTACAGGGATGTTCCTATACTTGAAAATCTTTTTCGCCCCTCCGCCCTCTTCAACCCTTCGCCAATCCTTTGTTTATCGGTGTTTCGGTATGAAGAAGGGATCCTCCACCGACACTCATCCCCTTCACCCTGTCCCGTCCTGAAATTGGTTAATAATAAAAAATAGCTAATTGCCAAGAAATTGAACGACTAATTTGAAACCTTTGCTGAGAGGTTTCAAATTAGCTACCCGCTTCCTTTTTTCATTCCGCTTCATTTAACCAGTTAGCAGGTTGAATAGCAGTCATTTGCTACCTTCTTTTTGTTGTTCCACAGTAATGGAACGGCCATTCCATAGTAATGGAACAGCTATTCCACATCTGTGGAACAGTTGTTTCATTACTGTGGAATGCAACGACATGAATAACACTATGTTTCTTTCTCGCACTTTTTAAGTATGCAATGGCACTATTATCTGTAGAATCCTTTCGTAATTCCGAAATAAATGCGAAATTTGCACCAACTTTTAAGACAACACCGTTTATTTACTAACCCCTTTAAATAAAACAGAAGAGAAAATGACTAAAAGTGCATTGCAAATTGCCCGGGCTTCCTATCAGCCCAAACTCCCCAAGGCATTAAAAAGTAGCGTACAGGCTGTCAATGGTGCAGCTACACAGTCGGTTGCCGACCAGGAAGCTATCAAAGCCTTATTCCCCAATACGTATGGTATGCCGCTGATTCGTTTCGAAGAAGGACCGGCTGTTCAATATCCTGCCGTTAATGTAGGCGTTATCCTGTCGGGTGGCCAGGCTCCGGGCGGACACAACGTCATCTCCGGCTTGTTCGACGGTATCAAATCCATCAACAACGATAGCCGTTTGTTCGGATTTATCCTTGGCCCCGGTGGATTGGTAGACCATAACTACATGGAACTGACTAACGATATCATCGACGAATACCGCAATACGGGTGGTTTCGATATCATCGGTTCGGGACGTACCAAACTGGAAACAAAAGAGCAATTCGATAAAGGTCTGGAGATTCTGAAACAGCTAGGAATCAAGGCATTGGTAATCATTGGCGGCGACGACTCCAATACGAATGCTTGCGTATTGGCCGAGTATTACGCATCGATCAATGCCGGTGTACAGGTTATCGGATGCCCGAAAACCATTGATGGTGACTTGAAGAACGAAATGATTGAGACTTCTTTCGGATTCGATACCGCTTGTAAGGTGTACTCGGAAGTGATTGGTAACATCCAACGCGACTGTAACTCGGCCCGTAAATACTGGCACTTCATCAAACTGATGGGACGCTCGGCTTCGCACATCGCACTGGAGTGCGCTTTGCAGGTTCAACCCAATGTTTGCATCGTGTCCGAAGAAGTGGAAGAGAAGAATATGTCACTCGATGATGTAGTGACAGACATTGCTCAGATAGTAGCCAACCGCGCCGCACAAGGCAATAACTTCGGTACGGTACTTATTCCCGAAGGATTGATCGAGTTCATCCCGGCTATGAAACGCCTGATCGAGGAGTTGAACGACTTCCTGGCCGGAAATGCCGAAGAGTTCTCGCACATTAAGAAATCTCACCAACGCGATTATATCATCAGCAAGCTGTCGAAAGAAAATTCTGAGATATACGGCAGTCTGCCCGAAGGAGTAGCCCGCCAGCTGACGCTCGACCGCGACCCGCACGGAAACGTACAGGTATCGCTCATCGAAACCGAAACGCTGTTGGCCGACATGGTGGAAAAGAAACTGAAAGCCTGGAAGAAAGAAGGTAAGTTCGTAGGTAAGTTTGCTTCACAACACCACTTCTTCGGTTACGAAGGACGTTGTGCAGCTCCGTCGAACTACGATGCCGACTACTGCTATTCACTGGGTTATACAGCTTCGATGTTGATTGCCAACGGAAAGACAGGTTACATGTCGTCCGTACGCAACACCACAGCTCCTGCCGAACAATGGATTGCAGGCGGTGTGCCCATCACGATGATGATGAACATGGAACGTCGTCACGGCGAAATGAAACCGGTAATTCAGAAAGCATTGGTACGTCTGAACGGTGCTCCGTTCAAGGCATTTGTTGCTCAGCGTGACGAATGGGCCATCAAGACGGATTACGTATATCCGGGTCCGATACAGTACTTCGGTCCCACGGAAGTTTGCGACCAGCCTACCAAGACATTGCAACTGGAACAAGCCAAGTAATTTCCTCTTATTGAGGGTATAATTATAATGAAAGAGGCTGTCGGTAGGAATCGTTCCTCCGACAACCTCTTTCTCACTCTTACCTTACTATCCAAATGACACCCAAAGCCTCCACATCTCCCCGTAAGAAACCTGTTGCCCGTACTCCGCGGAAAAAAAAGCAACCGGTGCGTAAGCACATACCCGTGTGGCTTCGCAATCTGTATGCTTTGCTGCTCATTGTTACTTTCTCGACCGCTTTTTATTATTTTGTCATTCGTCCGTATGCCTACCGTTGGCAGGAATGTGCCGGGCGAAAAGCGTATGGCATCTGTGTGCCTTGTTGCTACGAGGTGCACGGCATCGATATATCGCGTCATCAGGGCATGATAGACTGGGACAAGGTGTCGAAGGAACAGGTAGAAGGTTATCCCATCCATTTCGTGTTTATGAAAGCCACCGAAGGAGGAGATCACGGCGACGACACATTCAAACGGAATTTTGCGGAAGCCGGTAAGCGGGGATTCATACGGGGTGCATATCATTTCTTCTCACCCAAGACCGACCCGTTGAAGCAGGCCGATTTCTTTATCCGCACGGTAAAGCTTGCCAAAGGCGATCTGCCTCCTGTACTCGATGTGGAAGTGACGGGGAAAAGGACAAAAGAGGAGTTACAGAAAAACGTCAAGATTTGGCTGGACAAAGTAGAGGCCCACTACAAAGTGAAGCCTATACTTTATACTTCTTATAAGTTCAAGACGAAATACCTGTCGCACGAGCAATTCGAGAAATATCCGTATTGGATTGCCCATTACTATGTGGACTCGGTGAAATATACGGGCAAATGGCACTTCTGGCAACATTCTGACATCGGCACAGTGCCCGGCATTAAGGAGGACGTCGACCTGAATGTATTCAACGGCACGTTGGAGCAGCTCGAGAAAATGACTATTGGGGGAATTTAAACTTCACCGCCACCCAGCGATTCTTTTCATGATGGTGCACGAAGGTCAGTCCGTTGCGTTTGGCTTCTTCGCGAATCACGGGAATGTCTTCCACATAAAATCCACTCATGTACAATTCTGCACCGGGCTTCATGCAAGCCACGTAGTGCTTCATGTCGTTCAGTAAGATGTTACGGTTGATGTTAGCTATCACCACATCGAACGGTCCCCGTCCGGCAAGTGACGATGCGTCGCCCAGTTCCACTTCGATACCATCCAGGTGATTCAGCGCAATATTTTCAATGGAGTTCCGTACACACCAGTCGTCAATGTCGATGGCCAGGCAAGGATAGGCTCCCCGCATACGCGCCAGGATGGCCAGGATAGACGTGCCGCAACCCATGTCGAGCAGCGATTTGCCGGTGAGATCGCATTCCAACAGTTCGCCCACTACCAGGCTGGTGGTTTCGTGGTGACCCGTTCCGAATGCCATTTGCGGATCGATCACAATGTCATATTCGGCTTTCGGCACATCTGTGTGGAATGTACTGTGCACCACACAACGTTCGCCGATAACGATCGGTTGGAAGAAATTCTTTTCCCATTCCTCGTTCCAATCCTTGTCTTCGGCCTCTACGAACGAATGTGTGATGGTGGTGTCGGGCAATGGAAAATCTTCCAACGCCTCACGGGCGGCATCCTCTTCGTAAAGCGATTGTTGGACGTAAGCCGTCAGCCCTCCCTCACGTTCCAGGAAGCTCTCGAATCCCACTTCGCCCAGCAGGGCAGCCAGTATATCCGTAGCCGTTTCGGTACAAGGATTCACGTTGAATGTAAACTCGTAATATTTCATGATGCGTTTTTATTTGCAAAAGTAGATAAAAATAGGGAAAACCCTATGTTTGTTTGGGGAAAATCTCCTTACTGTGTTCAATCCCTTCCTTATCTTTGTATCGTGAATAACAGCATAGTTTCAACAAAAACATTTTGAAATATGAAAAAGATAGTATTATTATTAACATTTGCCCTCGGTCTTCCAATGGGATTGCTGGCGCAAAACAATGATGATGATCTCTACTACATCCCTTCCAAAGACGATGTAAAGGAGAAGGCACCTGTGAAGAAGGAGCCTGAGAAGAAGGTGGTGACTGCTACTACTATCTATACGGGTCCCGTAGTGGTGAAAGACCGCAAGGGGAACGTTCGCGATGTGGACGAATACAATCGCCGCTTCAGTTCGCGAGATAATAACTTCCAGTTTGAGAACGATACGCTCGTGATTCAGGAAAAGAGATATTCCGACCTGGATGGTGAATGGGTGAACGGCTTTGAAGGAACGGAAGACGATCTGGAATATGCCGAACGCATCATTCGCTTTCGCAATCCCCGTTTCGCAATCAGCGTCAGCAGTCCCATGTATTGGGACATTGTTTATGGCCTGAACTCCTGGGAATGGAACATATATACCGACGGACTTTATGCATATGCTTTCCCCACATTCAGCAACCGTTTGTGGTGGGATTGGCGTTATAGCTCCTGGGGCTGGGGAGGATATCCTTCCTATGGCCGTTACGGAGGCTACTATGGTTACGGAGGTTACTATGGTGGCTGGGGTAACCCATACGGTGGCTGGTATGGCGGCTGGAACAGTTGCTACGGCGGTTATTGGGGAGGCTACTACGGTGGCTACTGGGGTGGTTATTACGGCGACTACTGGGGACACCACGGCGGATATTACGGCGGCGGCGGTGGCTGGGGACATAGCGGTGGCGGTGGATATTATTCTTCCAACCGGTATTACGGTAGCCGTACTTCATTCGGAAGCGAACCGGGTGGGGCACGTGTAGGAAGCAGTTCGCGCGCATCGGTCAATCGCTCTTCTACCGAACGTTTCAGTACCGATCGTAATTCAAACGTTACTCGTCAGTCGGTGGGTGGTAGCCGGAGCTCTTCCGGTGTGAGCAGTACCCGCAGGGTAGTCGGTACCCGTTCTACCTCTGAGTCAGGATCCGTACAACGCCAGGGCGTAAGCGAACGTTCGGGTGCTACCCGTCAGGGTGTAAGCGACCGGAGCGATGCTTCTTCTACCCGCAGAAGTACCTATACCCGTCCGAGCAGTACACGTAATTCTACGTACGAAGAGACTCGTGGCAGCATTCGCGATGCCTCAGGTAGTCGCAGCAGCTCCAGTTCTTCCGGTAGTCGTGCTTCTTCCGGTAGCCGTGCTTCTTCGGGCAGCAGCAGTTCTTCTACGTATAGTCGTGGTAGTTCCACCGCTCCTCGCAGCAGTAGCTATTCATCGGGCTCTTCATCCCGTTCTTCCTCCTCAGGAAACTACTCGTCCGGTTCCAGTTCACGTTCAAGTTCCAGTTCCGGCAGCAGCTATTCCGGCAGCAGCTCCAGTAGTTCCGGCAGCAGCTATTCCAGCGGTAGTTCCGGTAGTAGCTCCAGAAGTTCGGGTGGAGGCGGTTCATCCTCTGGTTCAAGCGGCGGTGGCGCCAGCAGAAGCAGCGGCGGTGGCAGCAGACGATAAATAAAGCAGTATAAACGGAAAAAGATTGAAATTATGAAGAAGATACTTTTTACAGCGACAGCACTTTTGCTGGTTGCAGCTTCCGGTAGTGCACAAACCATATATGATGCTGTTAAATTTGCAGATAAAGATTTGAATGGAACAGCCCGTTTTGTGGGTATGGGAGGAGCTATGGGAGCGTTGGGTGGAGATATTTCTACCATCGGAACCAATCCTGCCGGTATCGGAATATACCGTAGCAACGATTTCATGGCTTCGTTCGGCTTCTCGGCCTATGGCACGGAAGCCAACTACGAGGGCTATAAGAAGAACAATGATAATACCCGGTGGTCGTTCGATAATGTGGGTGCGGTGCTTTCTACCAAAATAGGTAACTATACCTCTCTGCGATATGTGAACTTCGGATTCAATTACAAACGCTCCAAGTCGCTTTACAACAATACGAGCATGGAGGGTTTGCTGAATCTTACACCCGATAATGAGATGGTGTCGCAAACCTACCAGATGACTGAACAGGCAATGGGAGTCACTTCTACCGATTTGAAGGGAGCGCAGGCTTTCAGCGATCCTCGCATAGGATGGCTTTCGGCCTTGGGCTATCAGGGATGGTTGATTGATCCCGGTCAGAACAATATATACACTTCTGTGCTCAACTCCGGAGGGGAACAACCGTATGCCAACTTTCGTTCGCAAGAGAAAGGCGGAGTAGACCAGTATGATTTCAATGTGGCTTTCAACTTTTCCGACCGGGTATATCTGGGGGTTACTTTGGGAGCATATGACGTGAATTATAACAAATATTCATCGTATGATGAAGATTTTGGTGGCAAGACGGGCTACTCGCTGGAGACCTGGAACAACATCACCGGCGCAGGGTTCGACTTTAAGATGGGTGCCATCATCCGTCCGTTCGAGTATTCGCCGTTACGGATTGGAGTAGCTGTACATTCGCCCATCTTCTATAAACTCACATCGGACTCGGAGGCATATCTGGTTACCGACTTGTTGGAGGATGGCGAGATTAAACGTGAAGAGATTAGTACATACGACGAATTAGGTAATCGTTTCTATTCAACCGAATATCGCCTGCGTACTCCGTGGAAGTACAACCTGAGTTTGGGGTATACAGTGGGTAAGGATTTGGCTATCGGTGCCGAGTATGAGTATCAGGACTATTCGACAATGAAATTCAATGATGAGGACGGGTATGATATGTGGGAATCCCAAACAGCCAAGGCTTATCTGAAAGGTGTAAGCGCTTTCCGTATTGGTGCCGAGTACAAGGTAATTCCTCAGTTTGCTTTTCGTTTGGGGTACAACTATACGACCACAGCGTTCAAAGATATTGCATATAAACAATTGCCTAAGAACTCTGTACTGACAGATACGGACTATACGAACGCCAATGCCAAGAGCGACTATACGCTGGGTATCGGTTACCGTGGAAATGTATTCTACACAGACCTGGCTTACAAGTTTACCACTTATAAAGGAAGTTTCTACGCTTTTGCCGATCCGGACGACTACCTGAAGGCAACGGAGGTGACCAACACCCGTAGTCAGGTACTGTTTACGGTAGGTATGCGCTTTTAAAAAGAATCTGATACCATCACCATAATAATTTTAGTTTCTAAATCCCCGGAGTACGGCAAACGTTCTTCGGGGATTTCTGTTTTCGTGCAACAACTTCACTCTTCCGTTTGTTGTAATAGGATAATTCACTTAAAATAAACGTTAGTTATGAAATATGATATAGCAATCATCGGAGGAGGTCCTGCCGGTTACACAGCTGCCGAACGGGCGGCAGCCGGGGGACTGAAAACCGTACTGTTCGAAAAGAAAAACATCGGGGGTGTCTGCCTCAATGAAGGGTGCATCCCCACCAAAACATTACTCTACTCGGCCAAAATTCTGGACAGCATCAAGAGTGCGTCAAAGTACGGAATAAGCGTGGCTGACCAACCGTCGTTCGACCTGGAGAAGATGATTTCGCGCAAAAATAAAACGGTGCTGAAACTCACCGGAGGCGTGAAGATGCAGATGAAAGAATACGGGGTGACGGTGGTGGATAAGGAAGCCGTCATCACCGGGGAGGAGAGCGACGCGTTTGTCCTGTCCTGTGACGGTGAGGAGTACCGGGTGACGTACCTGATTGTTTGCACTGGTTCGGACACGTTCATTCCGCACATACCGGGACTGTCCGGGGTGGAATATTGGACTTCGAAAGAAGCGCTGGAGAGTACCGTGCTTCCGCAATCGCTTGCCATTATCGGCGGGGGAGTGATCGGGATGGAGTTCGCTTCGTTCTTCAACAGCATGGGTGTACGGGTAAAAGTCATCGAAATGATGCCCGAGATACTAGGTGTGATGGACAAGGAAACCAGCGCCATGCTTCGGGCCGATTATACCAAGAAAGGCGTCAATTTCTACCTGAATACCAAGGTGACGGAAGTAAGCGCCACTGGGGTAACGGTAGAGAAAGATGGGGTGAGCTCGCTCATCGAAGCCGACCGCGTGTTGGTCAGCGTGGGTCGCAAAGCGAATACCGCCGGTGTAGGGCTCGACCGGTTGGACATTGAACTGAACAGGGGGGCGGTGAAGACGGACGAACACCTGCTCACGTCGCACCCCAGGGTATATGCCTGCGGCGACATCAACGGTCGTTCCATGCTGGCGCATACCGCCATCCGTGAGAGCGAGGTGGCTGTGAACCATATCCTCGGCATTGACGATGCGATGAACTACGACTGCATTCCCGGTGTGGTGTACACCAATCCGGAGATCGCGGGAGTGGGGAAGACGGAAGAGGAGCTCACGGCAGCCGGTATCAGTTACCGGGTACAGAAATTGCCGATGGCCTACTCCGGACGCTTCATTGCCGAGAACGAACTGGGCAGCGGGTTGTGCAAACTGATCCTGGACGATGACGAACGTATCATCGGTTGTCACATGATCGGTAATCCGGCTTCGGAAATCATTGTGATAGCGGGCATCGCCGTACAAAAAGGTTACACGGTGGACGAGTTCAGGAAGAGCGTATTCCCGCATCCTACGGTAGGAGAAATTTTTCACGAAACACTACATGCCTGATGACGCATTGCATAGACAATCGGAACATGGATGTGTACTTCAACCTGGCAGCGGAAGAGTTCCTGTTGAAGCACAAGGAAGGCGATTACTTCATGGTGTGGCGTAACACGCCTTCGGTGGTAGTCGGTCGTCACCAACGCTTGCTTGCCGAGGTGGATACGGAGTATGCCTGGATACAGGGTATCAGCATCGCCCGCCGTTACTCGGGTGGCGGAACGGTGTATCACGATGCCGGTAACATCAACCTGACGTTTATCGAAACGGCCGATTCGCCCGACTTTAGCAAGTACCTGCACTACACGCTGGGTTTCCTGCAATCGCTGGGAATCCCGGCAGAGCCCGACAAGCGACTGAGCATCTATACGAATGAAGAACTCAAGGTGTCGGGCAGTGCCCAGAGCGTACACAAGAACCGGGTGATGTATCATTGCACCTTGTTGTTCGATACCGATCTGGCTATGCTGAACCGGGTGTTGACGGTACTCGAAGGAGCAGATAAGAATACTGGAAAATATACTGTTCCTTCGGTTCGGAGCGAGGTGGTGAATCTGGCTTCGCAGTTGCCGCAGGTACCCGATGCCAAGGAATTTGGTAAAATGGCTTACCGCTATTTCCTTTGCCATTTGCCCGACAATCATTCATATGCTTTTACTGCCGAAGACCAGGCAGCCATCTCCTTGCTGCGGAACGAAAAGTACGCTACCGAGGAGTGGATCAGTGAAGGTGTCTATCGCAAAATTATATAAACTTTTTGTTAAAATATTTGTTGTTAATAAAAAACCAAAACTATAAAAATTCAGTGTATGTCAAGATTTGAAATAAAAATGCCAAAACTGGGTGAGAGTATTACCGAAGGTACCATTCTTTCGTGGGCGGTACAGGTGGGTGATACGATCAACGAAGATGATGTGCTGTTCGAAGTGAACACTGCCAAGGTGAGTGCGGAGATTCCTTCGCCCGTGGCCGGAAAGGTGGTGGAAATACTATATAAAGAGGGCGACACGGTACCTGTAGGTGTAGTGGTCGCTATTGTGGAGATCGGTGAAGATGATGCGGATGAAACGACTTCGACTTCGGCTGTACCGGCAGGCGATACTTCTGCCGCTTCGGGCGATACTCCGGCAACAGTGGCTCTGCTTATGAATGGCTCGTCGACTGCCTCTGCTGCTCCGGTACCGGCTAAAGCTGTGAAATCAGACGATGACCGCTGGTATTCTCCGGTGGTTCTTCAACTGGCACGCGAAGCGCATATACAACGCGAAGAACTCGATACCATTCCGGGAACCGGCTATCAGGGCCGATTGAGTAAGAAGGATATCCGTCAATACATCGAACTGAAGAAGAAGGGACAAGCGGCTCCTGCGTCAACAACTGCTCAGGTGGTTTCTGCTGCTTCTGCAACTCCGTCTCAACAACCGGCTACCAAACCCGTCGCCGCACCCCCGACATTTGCACCGGGCAGTGGTGTGGAAGTCAAGGAAATGGACCGCATACGCAAAATCATTGCCGACCATATGGTGATGTCGAAGAAAGTATCCCCCCACGTAACCAACATCGTCGAAGTAGATATGACCCGTCTGGTGCAGTGGCGCGATAAAAACAAGGACGACTTTTTCAAACGTGAAGGAGTAAAACTTACCTTCATGCCGATGATTGCCGAGGCTGTAGCCAAAGCGCTCGCCACATATCCGCAAGTGAATGTGTCGGTCGACGGATATAACATTCTGTACAAGAAACATATCAATGTAGGCATAGCCGTGGCGCTGAACGATGGAAACCTGATCGTTCCCGTGGTGCACGATGCCGATCGGCTGAACCTGAATGGCTTGGGAGTAGCTATCGACACGCTGGCCAACAAGGCGCGCAGTAACAAACTCTCAGCCGACGATATCGATGGCGGAACATTTACCATCACCAACTTCGGAAGCTTCAAGATGCAGTTTGGCACACCGATCATCAATCAGCCGCAAGTGGCGATCCTCGGGGTGGGACTTATCGAAAAGAAACCGGCTGTGATCGAAACTCCGGAAGGAGATGTGATTGCTATCCGGCATAAGATGTACCTGTCGCTTTCCTACGACCATCGTGTGGTAGACGGCTCATTGGGAGGCAACTTCCTGCATTTTATTGCCGATTATTTAGAAAACTGGAAATAACCTAAAGACCTAAGATATGACAACGAAAAAGTACGATATCAAAACCACCGATGTGGAAACACTCAAGAAGTGGTATCATCTGCTGGTGCTGGGCCGCGCCCTCGATGATAAAGCTCCGGCCTACCTGTTACAATCGCTCGGATGGTCGTTCCATGCTCCGTATGCGGGGCACGACGGCATCCAGCTTGCCATCGGACAAACATTCAAAAGAGGGGAAGACTTCCTCTTCCCTTACTACCGCGATATGCTCACTACGCTTTCGGCCGGACTGACAGCCGAGGAGATGATCCTGAACGGACTCTCCAAAGCCACCGACCCCGGAACGGGCGGCCGACACATGTCGAACCACTTCTCCAAACCGGAATGGCACATCGAAAATGTGTCGTCGGCTACGGGAACGCACGACCTGCATGCGGCAGGTGTAGGGCGAGCCATCGCTTACTATAAGCACAAAGGCGTGGCAATTGCTTCGCATGGCGAGTCGTCCGTGTCCGAAGGTTTCGTGTACGAAGCCATCAACGGTGCCAGTCAGGAGAAACTGCCGGTCATCTTTGTCTTCCAGGACAATGGATATGGTATTTCTGTTCCCAAAAAAGATCAGACGGCCAATCGCAAGGTAGCCGATAACTTCTCGGGCTTTCAGAACCTGCGCATCATTCACTGCAACGGCAAGGATGTGTTCGACTCCATGAATGCCATGGCCGAAGCCCGTGAGTGGGCCATCGCCAACCAGATGCCCGTTATCGTGCATGCCAACTGTGTACGTATCGGTTCGCACTCCAACTCGGACAAGCATACGCTGTACCGTGACGAGAACGAATTGGCTTACGTGAAAGAAGCCGATCCGCTGGTGAAGTACCGCAGGATGCTGTTACGCTACAAACGCCTGTCGGAAGAAGAATTGAAACAGATCGAGGACGATGCGAAGAAGGAACTCTCTGCTGCCAACCGCAAGGCAATGGCGGCTCCCGAGCCCGATCCGAAGACTATTTACGATTTTGTGACTCCTGAACCGTATCAGCCACAGAAATATGTGGACGGCGTTCACCACGAAACGGAAGGAGAGAAGAAGTTCATGGTAACAGCGATCAATGATACGCTGAAGACGGAATTCCGTCGGAACCCCGATACATTTATCTGGGGGCAGGATGTAGCCAACAGAGAAAAAGGTGGCGTGTTCAACGTGACGAAGGGTATGCAACAGGAGTTTGGCGAAAAGCGGGTGTTTAGCGCCCCCATTGCCGAAGACTATATCGTAGGTACCGCCAACGGCATGAGCCGCTTCGATCCGAAGATTCGTCTGGTGATCGAAGGAGCCGAATTTGCCGATTATTTCTGGCCGGCTGTGGAGCAGTATGTGGAATGTACGCATGAATACTGGCGTAGCAACGGTAAGTTTACCCCGAACATCACCCTGCGCTTGGCTTCGGGTGGGTATATCGGTGGCGGATTGTATCACTCACAGAATGTCGAGGGAGCGCTTTCTACCTTGCCGGGTGCCCGTATAGTGTGTCCGTCGTTTGCCGATGATGCAGCCGGTTTGCTGCGTACCAGCATGCGTTCACGCGGATTCACGCTATACATCGAACCCAAGGCCTTGTACAACTCGGTGGAGGCTTCGACCCTTGTACCCGATGATTTCGAGGTGCCGTTTGGTAAGGCGCGCATCCGTCGTGAAGGGGCCGATGCCACGATTGTGACGTATGGCAACACGACGCATCTCAGCCTGAGCGTAGCCGACCGGTTGGCAAAGGAGGGTGTGGGGAGTATCGAAGTGATCGACCTCCGTTCACTCATTCCGCTGGACAAGGAAGCTATCTTTGCCTCCACCAAAAAAACCGGTAAGGTACTGGTGGTACACGAAGACAAGGTATTCTCCGGTTTTGGTGCCGAAGTTGCCGCGCAAATAGCTTCGGAGATGTTCCGCTACCTGGATGCTCCGGTGCAACGTGTCGGTTCCGAGTTCACTCCGGTGGGCTTTCATCCGGCACTGGAGAAAGCCATCCTCCCGTCCGAAGAGAAAATATACAAGGCTGCTAAGGCGTTGCTGGAATACTAACATTAATAAATGAATAACACTTATGAACAAGAAAGTAAAAAAAGTAGGATTGTTTTATGCCCTGAAGTCGGATAAAACTGCCCGGGTGGCAGCGAAGATCCGCAAGGAACTGGGTGATGAACCGGTGGTCGAAGCTGTGGAAACAGCCTGGCAGAAAGACTTCGAGATATATGATGTGCTCATCATCGGAGCCTCTACCTGGTTCGATGGGGAACTTCCCACGTATTGGGACGAGCTATATCCGGAACTGCAAACACTCGAACTGAAAGGCAAGAAAGTGGCGCTCTTCGGACTGGGCGACCAGGTGAAGTACCCTGATAATTTTGCCGATAGCCTGGGTATTCTGGCCGATGCCTTCGAACAGGTAGGAGCGGAGATCGTAGGACTCACTTCTACCGATGGATATACGTTCTCGAAATCGAAGTCGGTGCGTCATGGCAAGTGGTGCGGACTGGTGATCGACGAGGACAACCAACCGGAACTGACGGACGAACGCATCCATAAATGGTGCGGGGAACTGAAATCTCTTTTGTAGAATTTTGATGTGATATTTTTTTTGAAAATCTCTTTCCGCCTGCCTCTTCTCTTAGTCTTTTAAGGAAGGGGCAGGCTTTTTCTACTACAAAGATTGTTACCAATGCCAGAAGATACCTAAGGAGAAGGGGTACAACTCGAGACCTTTGTTCTTCTCGAACAAGCTCGAAGTGGCATAGCGGGCATAAAGCCCGATGTTGGAATAACCGCCTTGTGCCAGGAGGTTAATACCCAACGGATGCGCATTAAGGTCTTTGGCAATGGTTCTCGACTGGCCGTCGATCTTTACTTTCGACTTTATCCCGTAGCGTACTTCGGCTTCGGCGCCTGCCGAGAGAAAGAACGGTTTATAGCCATTCACCCGCTTCTGCCATTCGAGTACTACAGGCAAACGGAAAAAGTTGTAACGTAACCGGCTTTGGTCGTAGATTGCTTCCGGGGTGATAAAAATGCCGGTTATTCCATCGATTTCGTTGATGGCCATGTGGTTATCCAACCGGAAGGAAGTGTAGCCCCAACCCAGTCCGGTGGTGATGCCCCAATGCCTGTTGCGTGTCAGTGGTATGGAGCCTTCGAAAAGATTGATACCGATTTCCCACGATTTGGAGAGTTGCATATCCATATAGCCGGGTTTGCTGAAACTCTTGTCATCGTACAACCGGCTGTAACCTATGTAAACACCGGCGGCATGCGGTTCAAAGCGATAGCTTTTTTTCTTTGTGTTCTTCTTCGTAACAAAAGGAATGCTTACTACCATGCGGCGTTCCGTACTTTGTCCGTCGAGGTACACACCTTCGAATATCTGGTCGTTTTCTATGGTGTCGCCTTTAATGGTTTCTTCGTACACCTTGACTTTGATTTTGTTGTTACTTCGTCTGACGACAATTTTCTGTCCGTCGACGTAAACCGTACTTTCCTTGGTTGTTTCTTGTGCCATCATTGCCAAGGGCAAGAAGAGCAGGAGGCTAAGCATAATTTTTCTCATAACCGTATTTCTTTTTAATCGTATTTCGTGTAACTATCTCTTTCTTAATCGTTTTTCTTCATAAACAGCATCGTCACCAGATCGTCGGCATCCAGTTCGCCCTCGATGTAGATAAGACTGGCAGAACCTTTCTTGCCCGTCTTGAACAAAATGAAGCGGTTCACATCTTCTTTCACTTGTGGTAACTGGTAGTAGCCCGACTGGATCTCGCCATTCGAAACCACTTCCTTCACCTTTTTAGCTTTCTTTTTATCGGCTTCCAGACATTGGAGGATATGGGGAAGCGCTTCTCCCACGTCTTTGAATACCAGACTTTTGTATAGAGCCATCTGGTACGTCTCCAACACTTCGTTGGACATCTCAACCATTGTCACACCCTTCTGTTTCCCATATTTCTGGAATATGGAAGCTATCTGCAGCCCTTGTTGCGCCCAGGCAGCCGAGGTGACCAGTGTCAGCAAAAGGAGTGCGATGGCTATGCGAATGTTTCTATTCATATACTCTGTTTTTATTTTATTCTTCAAATAAGCTGGAAAATACCTCGTCTTCACTGAGGCTGACATTCTGGAAAGCTGCCAGAGCTTGTTGACGAGCCAGTTCGGGGTCCGAATACTGCTTGCCGTCGATAATCACGTATGTATCGGGCGAATTGCCCCAGTGTCGGTGAATGCCTGCTATGCCCAACAGCAGAATGAGTCCGGCAGCCACCCCACTCAGGATATAAAGAACTCGTCGTCGCATAGACCGGTCTTTGGTAACGGTCATCGTATGGGTAGTCAGATCCGGTGTAGGCGAACCGTGATACAGATGGTTCTCTATCTCCAGGAATCCGAAGAGAGGGCGGTACACCTGTAGGTGTTCGGGAACGATTCCTTGTGTGAAGAAGTGTCGCAGTTGCTTTTCTTCCTCGCAGGTGGTTTCCCCTTCAAAATACTTGTCGATCAGTTCTTCTACATTCATGCTTCTTTTCTCCTTTCCCGATCTTGTATGATTTGTAAATACATATCTCTTAGTTTTTTTCTCGCCCGCGACAGGTTGCTGCGTATAGCTTCGGAGTTGCATCCGGTGATTTCGGCAATCTCTGTCGTTTCGTATTCCTGTACATCTTTCATCAGTAAAATGGTTCGTTGCAAATTGGGCAACGTGTCGATGAGGATGCGCATCATGCGGAACTCATCTTTTTCTTCCAGCAGGTGTTCCGGGGTTTTGTTTTGTCCCAGTTCCTTGATTTGGTCGATAGACACAATGTCCGGTTGCCTTTTTCGATACATATCCATGCATTGATGATGGGTCATGGTCATGGCCAATCCTTCGACGCTACGGTATTCACCCAGCCGGTGGCGAATATCCCATAGCTTCAGCATGACCTCCTGCACCGCATCTTCTGCGTCAGAAGCACCGTCTGTCAGCTTTCGTGCGTAGTTCAGCAACTTGGCACGAAGGGGTATTATATCTGTCTTGAATTGTTCGAGTTCCATTTATATAGGGAAGACGCACGAGAAAAGGAAACGTGACATGGAGGTGTGAATTATTATAGGGAAGCTACTGTGTTTGTCGCAAATAAAACATTTTGCACTCCAAAAAGTACAAATCTGATTGATTAATGAACCTTTTGGAGTGCAAATTAGTAGCTAATCGTTATCTCATAGAATGAGATTTCTGCCAGACTACGGCTTGTTTATCGAAACATGCTGAATACCGCTGTCCAGAATAAACTCAGGACGTTGGTCCTCAGTTGTAGCTTTGACACTGACCTGATCCAATGAAATGTTTTTCGCATGACGAATGTAAAAGCCATACGATGGCAATCCGGTTCGGGAGAACTCCTGTGCATCGGGATAGCCGCCTTCTTCCTCCGTTACTTGGATTTTAGCCATTTCGGCTGTTCCTCCGCCAATCATCTCTAAGTTCATGTTTTGAATTAAGATGTTCTCTACCGGATAGTTTTTCAGTCCGGAAATGAGAGAACCCTGGCGACGGTTTTCTGTTCCCGTTATATTCTTGATGAGGATATTCCTCAAATGTCCCGGATGCTCCATCTTTTCATTCAGCCTCCGTCCCCGGTTACCTATGAAGATAAAGATCGGGCAACGGCTTCTGCTGATTTCCACATTCTGAATCAGGATATTTTCCACATTACCGCCATCGACGGTAGCCAGGGTGATGCCTGTGCTGCAGTCGTCGCGTCCCCGGAAGGAGTCCGAAGCATTGGGCAATCCTCCCAGAACCAGGTTCCGGGCAATGATGTTGCGGAAATGTCCTTGTGTATCTGTTCCGAACTTTAAGGCGTTGCAGGTGGAGTAGAATACGGAGTTCTCAATCAGGATGTTTTCGCTAGGCTTGGCGCTGGCTCCTTTCAGACACATAGCATCGTCGTGGGAGCTGAAATGACAGTTGCGCACAATCACATTCCTGCAGCCGTCCGGATCGAGGGCGTCGTTATTGTGGTTGGCATGGTTGAATACCGTTATGTGATCGAAGATCAACTCCTGGCAATAGACATAACTTTGCATCCATGCCGCTGAGTTACGTAGTGTGATATCTTTCAGGTGAACATTCCGGCATTCGATCATCCGGATGCCGAACGGGCGATCTTCGATTTCGCTGATCGTTTCCGGTCCGGGGAAGTTCTTTACTTCTCCACGGAAGTAGATCTCGCCTTTTCCGCAGATGCCTACATTCGTGGCTTTCTCCACATAGATAAGCGAGATACGATACCGGTGCATTTCACTGATCACACTCTTGAACGATTCCACTCGTTCGGGATAATCTTTCAGGTGAATGCTGCCCAGGATCCTTGCTCCTTCGGCCACTTCGAGCATGACGTTCGATTTCAGTTCGATGGTTCCCGTTACGTAATCGCCTTTGGCGAGCAATACCGTTCCGCCACCCGACTGGGAGCAGGCATCGATGGCTTTTTGCAGGGCTTTGGTGTTGAGAGTTTTTCCGTTCCCGACGGCGCCATACTTCTCCACAGGAAACACACGGCTGGGTACTGTCCACGGTTTCAGGTTCCGGGAAAGTGAATCGGCCAGCAGGTTCAATCGCTGTTCGAATGCCTCGTTGGGCAAGGAGTTTTGCGCTTGCATCAGGCTTGCGCAAAGGACAAGAAGTCCCAGCACAATGGCTTTGTAGTTTTTCATGTTTTTAAGGGCTATTTATTATTTCACTTACGAAAGTCGAATCTGCTATATGATAAGAACTAATATTTCTCGAGAATCTGGTCCATCACCCAATTCGTAGTAGTGGCGCTTATGCTGTCGCAGGCGCAGACCGACTTGCCCAGCAGGTGATCGACCACTGCCTGGATAAGCGGTTGTTGCACATGGGCGGGCGAGGGAATGTCGAACACTTCGCGTCCGCGTTCGGTGTGCAGGGCGATCGGTTCGAACGAGAATACCGAGAAGCAGATCATGCCTTTGTCGCCGATGATCTCGATGCGGTCTTCTTTGGCCGATTCGTGTGCCACGAAGCACCAGGAGCCACTTCCTACCAGATCATTATCAAACTTAAAGCTGGCGCTGATGGAATCTTCCACTTCGTACAGTCCGCCCCGGTTGCTGCGATAGCCGCTGGCTTGGAGGATGCAACCGAACAGTTCCTGCATCAGGTCTATCTGGTGGGGAGCCATGTCGTAGAAATATCCACCTCCGGCAATTTCTTTCTGCACACGCCAGGGAAGATTCTCCCGGTCAAAGTCGTCCGGACGGGGAGGAGCGGCATAGCGAACCTGTACATTGATGATATTACCCACCGCACCTGCATCGACCAATTCCTTCACTTTGAGGAAGTAAGGCATGTTGCGGCGGTAGTAGGCAACAAAGCACGGCACACCCGTCTCCTGCGAGATTCGATTGATGCGCGTACACTCTTCGTACGTAACAGCCAGGGGCTTTTCCACATAGACCGGTTTGCCGGCCTTCATTGCCATGATGGCGTATGTGGCGTGAGAGGAGGGAGGAGTTGCTATATAGATGGCGTTCACTTCCGGATCGTCTATTAAGGCCTGAGCATCATCATACCATTTGCCGATACCCCGGCTTTGAGCGTATGATTTGGCTTTCTCGCCGTTGCGGCTCATAACGGCTACTACTTCCGAACCTTCGATTTTGCTGAAAGCAGGACCGCTTTTATGAATGGTCACGTCGCCGCAACCGATGAATCCCCATTTAATAATCTTGTTATCCATAAACGTGTAATAAAAAGTGATGAACTGCAAATATACATCAATATTTCTGGATAATTTAAGTCGTTGGTCTGATTTCTTCTGTCTGACAACTACCATGTGTGATGAAGAAACCCAATCTATTGACTTCCATGTGGATGTCAATAGATTGGGTTTACCTGAGAATTACCCCGTTAATACTTACTTTTCGAAATAAACATGCATCTTGATGGTGTTCTCCTGAACGGTGGTTCCGGCCGTCACTCCTTTGATCTCTATCAGGCCATTCTTCTGCTTGGTGGCGTTGTAGTACCACACTACATCCCCGACTTCGAAGTTCTTGGGCGTGCGGCTTGCCGGAGCAGTAATACCATCAAAGAGAGCTTCGGTAAACTCGGTGATCTCTTTGTTCTTCACTTTGTTTATCAGGGCAGCCTGCACTTCATCGGTGGCCGACAGGATCAGGAACTTCGTGCTGGTATCCTGGAACACGGAGTAGTCTTTTCCATCGGCTGTGCCCAGCGCCTTGCCGTCGCATTTCTGGTTCTTCAGTACGTTTCCTGTATTGCTCGGATCGTAGAACTGATTCTCCCCGGCGCTGCTTACGTTCATCAGGAAGTCGATGTTCGATTGGTTGGCGAACAGGGCACAGGCGGAGTATGCCTGACCGGTGGTTCCGTCGAAGAATGAGAACTCGGTGGCCTGACCGCCGATGATCACATCGTTCCACTCGTACACCTTGGCAACAGGCACCGGTTTGATGGTCAGTTGGCCTGATATGGTCAGTGTCTGGTCGGCTCCCAACGAGTTGTCATACACCAGTATCACGGTAGCAGCGGTGGAGGTGGTTACTTCCGGAGCGATGAACGACAGGCCGGTAGCATTCTTGGTGCGGATATCCACAGCCTGGCTATTTACCTTGATGGACTTGATGATTTGCAGGTTGGCACCTTGCAATTCCACTACATCCCCCGACATGACTTCGCCCGATAACTGGGTGCTGACGGTAGGGATAACGGGTGGCACGATAACCTCCAGTTCCTGACAAATCACCAGTTTCTTATTCGTATTATACGTGGCTGTCAGTTGTACGTTGGCGGTTGCTTCCAGGGCGGGAACAATGACCTTCAGCATGTTCCGGTCGCGGCTGCCCAGGTTGACATTCATTTCGGCCTCTACGGTACCGAAAGTCATTTTGGTGATAAGGTGCATGTTGGTTCCGGTGAAGACCATCTCGTCGCCTACCGTTACCGAGTTGATGTTCACCCGGTCGACGGAAGCCTGCGGGATGACGATGTCATTGTCCCGGCTGCATCCTGTAAGGGCCCACATCAGGCAGCACATGGCTGCCAGGAGTGGTGTGTATAAAGAATGTTTTTTCATTGCGCGTTGTTTTAGTGATTAACGTTGGTAGTAAAGATCGAACACAATCGAAGCATTGGAATCATTGTATGCCTTGGCCTGGGTATAGTTCACATTGACCTCACGAATCAGCAGGATGCCCGACTTATTCTTTCGTTCGTTGAAGAACACCACTACACTACCTGCTTTGTAAATGACAGCACTGGTCAGGTCCTCGGCTTCGTTGGTGCGTCGGCTGCGTACCGAATTTCCGTTGATAACGATGCTGCCGTTGAACAAGACCGGTGTCGCTTCGGGCGAGATCTCGGTGAGTGCGCCCGACTTCACCTTATTAATTATACCTGCCTGTACCGGATCCGAATCCTGCAACACCAGGAACAGTGTCTTGGTAGCCAGGAAGTCGCCGTAACCTTCGGCAATCAGTGCGTCGGCTGTGGTTCCGGTGATGAAGGTCTTTCCATCGCACCAGTAGTTCCTTAAACCGCCGGTGGTGTTGTGCGGACCGTTCAATGCGAAGTCGTAGTTGCTGTTGAACACAGAAGCGAAGTCCTGAGTGATTTGCGCTGCTTTATCTTTTAATATACAAGCCGTGTTCACCACGCCGGTAGTCGCATTGATGATATTTCCGATATCGCTACGGTGAGCGCCCAGCATCAGGTTCGGGTAGAAGAATACCTTCGGAATAAATACCTCGCAAGCGTCCGACAGGGTGAGGCTGGCCGTACCTGCATAGTACGAAGCCGTTACTGCTACCGTAGCCGTTTGCGGAAGGGTAGGTATGCGGAAGGAGATAACGCTTGCCTCTTTCCGGGTGATCACAGCCGGTGTGGCGCCGAAGAGCACGCTTTCCACCAGGTTAAGATTTTCGCCGTTCAGCGTGATGACTTCTCCTTCGGTAACCTTGGCAGGCATAGCTGTGCCGATGCCCGGACGATCTTTGACGATCTCGAACGCACTGCCCGTAGTACCGATGCGTTGCGTACCCTGTTCGTTGAGGTATTGCAGGTACACATCTACCCGGTCGTCGGCTACGAAGGGTACCTTCACTACAAGCTCTTTGTCGCTCTGGAAAGTGATGGTTGCTTCGGTCTCCTTGAAGAACACCTTCGTTACCGCATCCAGGTTGCTTCCCTGAATTTCGATCTCCTCGTCCACCTTGCCCGATGCCGGAACTTTCTGCAGGGCCGGGGTGGGGAATACAACGGTAAAGTTGCTGCCGCTTTCGACATTTTCGGCTTTTGTTTTCAGAACGATCTTACCGCTCTTAGCGCCGGTGGGCACTACCACTACCATCTTCTCCTGAGAGATCTTATACTTGATGGGAGCTTCGGTACCTCCGATGGTGGCACTTAGAATATCGCGCAGGTAACTACCTGTGATGGTTATCTCCGTTCCCGACTTTCCACTCTCCGGTTCAAAGGAGTCAATCTCGGGAGCACCTTGCACGAGGGTGTCTATGGTTAGCTTCTCGTCGCAACTGGTAAAGAAGGTCAGGACAAGAAGGAATGCGATGGATTGTATTTTGTTTTTCATACTCATATCACTTTTCCGTTAGTAATTAGGATTCTGGGTGATGACGCCCGGGTTATTGTCGATCACGCTTTGCGGGATGGGCAGTATCAGCTGGTAATCCTGCATGTAGCCGGGTGCGCTGCTGTATGTGGAGTAGAACGACCATTCCAGGTGATGGATATGCTCGTTGACCACATCCTGGGCTTTGCCCCAACGCAGGAGGTCGAACCAACGCTGGTTCTCGAAAGCGAGTTCCAGTCTTCTTTCTTTGTCGATCGCTGTGCGGAAGGCATAGCGTGTATTCATTTCACTGCTGTTGATGTCGGACAGGCCGGCGCGTTTGCGTACCATATTCAGGTACTTCGATCCGGCGGACGGACCGTCGAGCTCGTTCAACACTTCGGCATACATCAGCAGTATGTCGGCATAGCGGAGGATGGGCCAGTCGTTCTCGGCATCGTAACGCACAGTCACGGGTGAGAGGTATTTCTTAACGTATGCCTCATTGATGATGGGGTTGGCTTTGCTGTCGTCGATGTAGTTCTCGGCCAGTGTTACGTCCTTGCGCTTGTCGCCGGTGCCGTACAGGTTGATCAGCTCGGTGGTGGGGTAGTTCT
Source organism: Bacteroides sp. (assembly GCA_031554635.1). Lineage (GTDB taxonomy): Bacteria > Bacteroidota > Bacteroidia > Bacteroidales > Bacteroidaceae > Bacteroides. The sequence goes on along the minus strand of JAVBVD010000041.1, from coordinate 42,884 downwards.
TACCGTCGCCGCTTCCGATGATGACGCAGGTTCCGCTGTTCAGCGGGGCGAAGGCGTTGGCGAAGGATGAACCGATACCCAGGTTACCGGCTTTGTAGCGTACGGTGAAGATGATTTCGCTGCTCATTTCCTTGTCAATGTCGAACACATCGGCGTAGGGTACCAGCGTTTCGCCCTTGGCGTCGACGATGGATTGGAGCAACGGGCGAGCCTCTTCGTATCGGCCCAGGGTAAGGTACACCTTAGCCAGCAGTCCCTTGGCAGCCAGTACGGTGGCACGTCCCAGGTCGGCATTGGCGTAGGTCACATCGGTCAGGCGGTCGACGGAGGTTTTCAGATCGTTGATAATCTGTGCGTACACATCGCCCACTGCGCTACGGTCCTTCTTCAAGGATTCCGATACCGATATGTTTTCAGTAACGATGAAGATCGGACCGAACAGACGTACCAGGTTGAAATAGTGGTACGAACGGATGAACAACGCTTCGCCTTCGAACTGCATCCGCTTGCTCTCGTTCTCTACGGCAAGTAGATTCTCGGGAATCAGTATGGTGTTACAGTTGTTGATGTTCTGATAAGTGGTTTCCCAATAACTGCGTATGTTCTGGTTGCTGGGATTCATTACGCTCAGGTCCAGCGCAGACAGCTGGTTGTTCACTTCATTGGTGGTCTTGCTGTTGCCCAGACGCGAGTTGTCCGAACGGAGTTCCGTCAGCGCCCACTCGTATTCCAATGGAATGCGCATGCCGCTGTAACAACCGATTACGGCTGTGTTCACCTGAGCTTCGTCCTGGAAGAAAAATTCATCGGCTATGTATGAGTCCGGCGAGATGTTCAGGTCGCAGGAGGTGACCCCCAACGTACAGGCCGAAACGGATGCCAGTATGATATGTTTTAGTTTCATATATTTGGATGATTAAAGGTTAGAAATTGAGTTCGAATCCTACAGTAACGGTCGACTGCAACGGGAAGCCGCCGCGTTGGTAACCACTAACCAGCGGTGAGGAGTAATCGCCACTCGTCATGCGCGCTTCGGGATTGATACCCCGGTAGCTCTTGGCCGACAGGTGCAACAGGTTTTGTGCCGAAGCATACAGGCGGAGAGAGTTCAAACCGATCTTCTTCAGCTTCTTCTTATCGAAGCGGTAGCCCAGTACCACATCGCGCAGGGCTACGTACGAGCCGTCTTCGATCATGTAATCGGTGAGCTGCCAGGACACTCCGTTGGTGAAGTAAGGAGTCTTTCCATTGCCGGGGAAGTCGGGGCTTACCCAACGGTCTTTCACGTAGTTGCGGTTGAAGCGTTTCGTTTCGTTGTAATAACCGTCACCATTGAACACGTCCACTCCATAAACACCCTGAACCAGGAAGTACAGGTCGAAGTTGTTCCATTTAATGGTGTTAGAGATACCGTACGTCAATTTGGGGAACGGGTTACCGATGACGGTACGGTCCTTGTCATTGATCACATTGTCGCCATTGATGTCGACGATGCGCAGACCACCCGGAACATCTTCCGCCAGGTGTGGAGAAGCGTTGATCTCTTCCTGGCTGTTCCATACACCGTTGGTTTTGTAACCGAAGAAAGCGATGGCCGACCGGCCTACTTCCGCCAGATAAGCTTCGTTGCGTTCACCGTAAGAGATGAGGCGTTCTTCGCCCGAGAGTTCGAGTAGCTTGTTGAAGTTCGAAGCCAGGTTCAATCCGGTAGACCATTCGAAGTTCTTCTTACGGATATTCTGGGTATTGATTTCTACTTCGATACCGCTGTTGCGTATGCGTCCGATGTTGTTCCAGTAGTCGCTGTGACCGATAAAGGAGAGTACCGGCTGCTTGAACAGCAACTGCTTGGTGATGGAGTAGTACCCTTCGACGGTCATGCTCAGACGGTTGTTGAAAGCACTGAAATCTACTCCGGCATTGTATTCGTATGTCTGTTCCCAGGTAATCTCGCGGTTTCCTTTGGTGGAGCTTGTCTTGGCCAGACCGGATACCAGGCTACCGGTACCGCTACCCAGGGAGTAGTTCGACGGGTAGAGCAGGTCGTAGTAGGAGTTAGCCGGGATGTTGTTGTTACCCGTTACCCCGAAGCTGGCCCTGAGTTTCAGTTGGTCGATCCATTTGATTCCTTTCATGAAGGCTTCTTCCGACATTCTCCAACCCAGCGATACGGAGGGGAAGTAACCCCATTGGTGCCCGTCGGCGAAGAGTGAACTACCGTCCGTACGGATACTGGCCGATACGAGGTATTTGTCGGCATAGCCGTAGTTGACACGTGCCAGCAACGACATCATGGCCGTGCGGAACTTCGCTGTATTGGTATTCGACAAGTCGATGACCGTTGCCGCGTTGAGTGTATGGATATAATCGGTGGGGAAACCCAGCCCGACGATGCTGGCCGTTTCTTCCGAAGTGGTTTGTGCCGTGTAGCCAGCCAGGACAGCATAGTCGTGCTTGCCTTTCTTGCCTACGTAGTTCAGTGTGTTCTCGCTCAGAAGGTCGATGTACAGGCGGTTCTTATACGTACCTTGTGCCGATTCGCCGTCTTTCTTGGCGGCATAGTTACGGTACTCGTTGTTCTGGCGATACTTGATGAAGAATCCGTTCGAGGTAGTGAAGGTCAGTCCTTTCAACAGTTTGATGTTGATGGCGGCATTGCCTTGCATGTTGTAATCTTCACGGAAACGTTCTTCGTTCTCCATCAGTGAGAGCGGGTTGTTATTGGCTGTCTGGAAAGGGCTGCCCACGAACGTGGTGCCGTCTTCCCGGGTGAATACGATGTTATTGAAATCGCGTCCGTTGGCCCATGAGCCTACCGGCTTTCCTGTGAGCTTCGATGTGGCTTCGGTGTGGCGCGCCGGCAGGAAGGAAGGTGTACGGTAGAAGTCGATGAATCCGGTAGCAGGCGTCTGGGTTTTGGTGTACGACGGAGCCAGGTTCAGACTCAGGTCGACGTTCTTGGACAGTTGGGCATTGATGCGCGAACGTACATTCAAACGTTTGTACTGGCTGTTTATCATGATACCGTCTTCCTGTGCGTAGTTGGCCGAGAGGTAGTACGTCACTTCCTTCTTACCGCCCGATACGGACATTTGTATCTGGTGTATCTGCGGAGAGTCGGTCAGCCCTTCTTTCTGCCAGTTGGTATTGTTGTCGATGTAACCGTAAGCCTCTTCGTTGGCGATTACATTTACTCCTTTGAGAGGCGATTCGTAGCGCACCATTTCGAGGTAGTCCTGGCAGCTCATGATGGGGTGCAACTTGTAAGCCCATTTGATACCGCTGGAAGCTTTAACACTGTACTTGGGTTTGGTGAAGTTCCCTTGTTTGGTAGTCACCAGGATGACACCGTTGGCGGCACGGGAACCGTAGATAGCAGCCGAGGACGCATCTTTCAATACTTCGATGGACTCTACGTCGGCCATGTCGAGGGTGGAAAGACCGTCGGGGGTGGGGTAGCCGTCGATAACGATCAGCGGTGAACTGTCGGCGCTGATGGAGCCCATACCTCTGACGCGGATCTGCGGGGCAACACCTACTTCGGAAGTAGAATTCTGTATGTTTACCCCGGCAATCTTACCTTGTAATACCTGGTTGACTTGCGTCACCGGGATGTCGGTGAGGTTGTCGCTGTTCAGTTTCGATACGGAACCGGTGAGGTGCGATTTCTTCTGCACGCCATATCCTACGACCACTACTTCGTCGAGTACTTTGGAGTCTTCGACCAGGGTGATCTGAATGTTCTTCCGGTTGTTCACTGCTACCTCCTGCGTGAGGTAACCCACGTACGAGATAACCAATACGGATTGCGGAGAGGTTTGGAGGCTGAATTTACCGTCCAGGTCGGTAACCGTACCTGCGGCACTTCCTTTAACCTTGATGTTCACTCCCGGTACACCTCCCATATCGTCGGATATGGTACCCGTTACAGTATTGGGCTGCTGTGCATAAACGGTGCAGGGAAAGTGTAGCAAGATGGCTACAACTGCCATTAGGAATTGAATAATGAGTTTGTTTTTCATAAAGGTGGTGAATTAAGTTTCTATTCCAAACTAAAAAGTAAATACAATCGGTTCGATTCCGGTGTCTTGCGGAATTTGGCGGCAAGCGCTTCGTAACCGGCTTTCGAATCGTAGAAAGAGGCTCTGCGCAGTACCCAGCAAGCTTCGTCCTGCTTCTCTTCCCATTCTTTGATCTGCTGGTAAGGCCATTGGCTTTGAGCAACACCGATGTAGGGGATCAGGAATTTCAGGGCGGCGGTGAAGGAACGTCCGTCGGCACTTTCAGCATGATAAACATCCATCCGGAGTGAAGAGGCGATGGCCGACATGTCGAGCATGTGCCACAGGTTGAACACTGTATATCCGAAGGCGGTGGTGCGGGCAAGTTCCAGCGGTTGCTTTCCGTCCGGCTCTATCTGCTTGAACATGCGTCTTTCCGGGAATTCGTTGATGATGCGGCGGGCCAGTTCTTCGTTGCCTGTAAAGAGCGCGTAGGTAGCCAGTTGCACGTCGTAAGCCAACCCGTGGTTGTTCTTGGCGTTCAGTTCCTCGGCAGCTACGGGGCTGGTTTGCATCCACTCTACCAATCCGGTAAACCATTCTTTCAGTCCTTTTTGCACTTCGGGTGTCAGGGCTTTGGACGATTTCATCAGTTCGATGGCATCGAGCATTTCTACGAACGAGTAGATGTCGATCACACCTTCGCCGCGTCCCATGCCGTTGTTCTTTCCGGGGATGGTTTGCCCGTATGTGAGGTGCGGGTTCATCTTCGTGGCGGAATTCAGGAACCATACTTTCAGGAAGTCGACTGCTTTGCGGGCATACTGCTCATCGTTGGAGAAGTAGTAAGCCAGTCCCAGGGTGGTAACGGCCTTGCTCATGTTGCCCAGTTTGTTGCGGTCCAGCTTATCCAACTCCGGATTCCGTTGCCCGTCTTTCCGTATGTAAGGCAATCCGTCGGGTTTCGAAGGATCGGGCCACCAGTAGGGACCCATGCTCATATAGTCGTGCTTGTCGCCGCTATCGGCCACCATGGTTTTGTCCATCACGGAAGGGGGAGTGGTTTTCAGTGCTTTGTCGGCGCTCGAAAGGAGAGTCTTTACGGCTTTCGAGTACTCGGGCGAAGAAGCTTTTGCTTTCACCTTGGCGAGTTTATCCATGTTGTACACACGGGTTTGAGCTGTCAGCCCCTGGGTGTACAGGCAGCAGAGCAGAAGCAGGAGGGAAGTGGTAAAGTTTTTCATATCTTTGTTATTTACGATTTGACGATTTGCAATTATACGATTGAAGTTTTACTTTCAAACAGTAGGACTAAAACAGCGTTTCCTGTTTATTGAGCTTGTTTTTCCGCAACAGGGCTTCGAGGAAGTAATAGTCGGCATATATAATAGGCACGTCTATCTCCGAGTCATGCGGTTTGGAACCGGTGCTGTGGAGCAGGATGAATCCGTTGTCTCCGCCGGGAGTAGCCCGGTAACTGCGGGTGAGATTCTCAAGAATGGTGTCGGCTTCTCTTTTGTATTGCGCCTGTTGGGCGGGTACGTACGTACTGAGTTCGTAGAGTGCGGAGGCTATGCACGAGGCTGCCGATACGTCGCGCGGCTCGTCGGGAATCTGGGGAGCGTTGAAATCCCAGTAGGGGATCAGGTCGGCAGGCAGGGTGGGGTTGGTGAAGATAAAGCGTTCTACCTGTTGGGCCTGATCCAGGAACTCGGTCAGTCCGGTTTCGCGGTAGCACATCGTGTATCCGTACAGCGCCCAGGCTTGTCCGCGTGCCCAGGCCGACTCGGCGGCATATCCCTGGTGGGTGGCTTTGGTGCGAACATCTCCGGTGATGGTATCGTAATCCACTACATGGTAACTGCTGTAATCTTCGCGGAAGTGATTCTTCATTGTGGTACGTGCATGACTCACAGCGATGTTATAGAAAGCAGAATCGTTGGTTTGCCGGAATGCCCAGAAAAGCAATTCGAGATTCATCATGTTGTCGATGATCACCGGGCATTGCCATTTGTCGCTGTTGTGGTCCCAGGAACGGAGGCATCCGGTAGCCGGTTTATAGCGGGTGATCAGCGTGCGGGCCGATTGGAGCAGGATATCCTTGTACGCTTCGTTTCCGGTGAGACGGTAACCGTTTCCGTAGCTGCAATACATCTTGAATCCCATGTCGTGGGTGCGACCGTTGAACTTTTCCGCTTCGATCAGGGATGTTTGTTTTTCGGCTTGTTCCTTCCAGATAGGTTCGTGCGTGTATTCGTACATATACCAAAGTTCTCCGGGGAAGAATCCGCTGGTCCAGTCTCTCGAGGGAACCAGGCGCAGGGAGCCGTCGGCTTCCGTGTTGCGCGGATTGGTCAGCAATGAGTCGGTGGCGCGTGCCACTTCGATCATCGGGAACACTTGATTGATTTGTTGGCCGGCGAAGGCGAAGTTGTCGGCTACAATATCCTGGTTGGGCGCTTCCTTGCAACCGGTCAGTGCGAGGAGTCCTATACCAAGTACGGTGAGTGAGTGTTTGAATACTGTCTTCATATTATTGTTATAATGATTAGCAAGGGGTGAACGAACAATGCAAATGTATGGAAATGCCGGGAAGAAGGTTTATACAAAAGTTCCGTATCCTTGCAATTTTGTCCCAGAAGATGGCTGGGAAGTGCTTTTGGGACGATTTGTGGTTGTTTGGGACGAATTTGCAAATAAGGTTTCTGTGGTTACTTCCGATGTGTCTATATCCTTTCTCATCTCCTGTACGATTTTTGTGAATTATCCAGCACACCAGCACGATTTATTGATTAATATTCTAATAACCAAACCTATAGGCCGTGCTGGATGCTTGTTTTATCCAGCACGGATCCAGCACGATTTGGGGGATCCGTCACGCTTCCCGCTTTCTTGTTTTCAGTTTCATAAGATGAAACAACATGTTTCCCAATGTGGCACAGAGTGTTTCCCAATGTGAAACAGGGTGTTCCCCAATGTGGCACAGGGTGTTCCCCGGTGTGGCACAGGGTGTTTCCTCGGTGTGGCACAGCGTGTTTCCTCGGTGTGGCACAGCGTGTTCCTCGGTGTGAAACACTTTGTTCCACACCGAGAAACAACTCTTTTCCCTTTATCTTTGACTTTTGATGTACTCAGAGGGCGAGATTCCGTATACTGTCTTGAAGCATTTGGTGAAATAAGCCAAGGTGTTGAAGCCGGTATGGGTAGCTACTTCGGAGATATTCATATCGCCTTGCACAAGCATGCGGGCAGCTATCTCCAAACGTTTGTTTCGAATCAGGTCATTGGGCGATATATCCATCAGCGCCTTTATTTTACGGTAGAAGTTAGAACGGCTGAATCCCATCTCTTCGTAAATCGTTTCCATCTTCAGCTCCGGATTGGAGATGTTGTTCTCGATGATGGAGAACATCTTCTGCATGAATTTATCGTCGGCAGAAGTGGTGGATATGCCCAACGATTGGGGAGAGAAGTTCTTGCCGTACGCCGATTTCAGTTTATCCCGTTGCGAGAGGAGGTTGTATATACGGATCAATAGTACGTCGATGTTGAAGGGTTTCATCACATAGTCGTCGGCTCCCGAGAGATATCCTTCTTTGACATGCATGACGAGCGTTCGCGCGGTGAGCAGGATAACGGGGATATGTCCCGTTTGCAGGTCGTTTTTGATAAGCGCACAGAGTTCCAATCCGTCTACTTCGGGCATCATGATGTCCGAGAGAACCAGATCGGGCATCTCCTCCTGGATTCTCTCAAAGGCTGTGGAACCGTTCTCGGCTTCGGTTACCTGGTAGTAGGGTGCCAGGCACTCTTTGAGGTAACTGCGTATTTCTTCGTTGTCTTCTACCAGCAGTATGTGTTTTCCCGGAAGATAGGGCAGTTCCGCTTCGGGAGCGATCCGTGTTTCTATCTCTTCCACGGCTTGTTCCTCGGTAGGCTCGCTTCTCTTTGCGGAGAGTTCGCTGTTGGGAATGCAAAGGGTGAATATACTTCCTTTCGGGGTATTGGGCTGTACATCGATCTTTCCGTGATGCAGGTGTACGATGGACTGTGTCAGGCTGAGCCCGATTCCCGTTCCGTGGATGTTGTCGTTGGGACGTCCGGTGGTGTTGACCTGATAGAACGGATCGAAAATGCGTACCCGTTCCGATTCCGGTATTCCTTTGCCGGTATCGGCTACTTGTATGGTGAAAGTGCTGCCGTCTTGGGCTACGTTCAGTATGAGCCGGACACTCTCGCCGGGACCGGTAAACTTGAATGCGTTGGACAGCAGGTTGAATACCGCCTTCTCGAGTAAGCCGGGATCGCAGGTAAATGTATATTCTCCCGCAGGGGCTTCGTATTGGAAGTCGATCTGTTGGCTCTCGGCAATCTGCTTGAATGTATAGTAAATTTCCCGCAGGAAAGCATTCATCTCCGTGGGAGCCAGTTGCAGGGTGAGGGTTCCGCTCTGGTTCTTTTGCAGGTCCATCAGCTGGTTGACGAGCAACAGGAGCCTACGGGCATTTTTCAGGGTGGGTTCCAGTTTGTTACGTATAGCCTGACTGATCTCTACGCGTGGTTTGAGCAGATCTTCCAGCGGACTGATGATGAGCGTCAACGGCGTGCGCAGTTCGTGGGAGAAGTTGGTGAACAAACTGATCTTGGTTTGGTGGAACTCTTCCATGCGTTGCTTTTCCTGTTGCTTCATCCGCAGGTTAAGTTCCAGCTTGTGCTTGCTGTATTTGTAATAAACAATGGTGTACGTGATGCCCAGGAATAGGAAGATATAGATGGCATACGCCCAGGAGGTCTTCCACCACGGCGACCGGATGACGATGTTCAGACTCTTGCCGGTGTGGTTCCATACCCCGTCGTTGTTCGAGGCTATGACCTGGAAGGTATATTTTCCCGGAGCTATGTTGGTGTAGAACGCTTCTTTTCGTTCGCCCACTTCGTTCCAGTCGTCATCGTGCCCTACCAGTTTGTAGGCGTATTTATTCTGGCTATGATGGATGTAGTTGAGCGCGCAATAGGCTATCGAGAAGTTGTTCTGGTGGTAATTGAGTACCAACGTTTCGGCATCGTCCAATACATGGTCGAGCAAACGGCTCTCGTCATTGGGCTGAATGAGTTTGTTATTCACAGTAAGTTGGGTCAGCACCACCGGGGGAATGTTATGGTTCTTCACAAGCGCTCCCGGATTGAAAGAGAGGAAACCGTTGCTACCACTGAAATAGATTTCCCCGTCGGGGAGGCAGATACCTCCCTGTGGGGTGAACTCCAACCGGTCCGAACCGACAAAGCAGTCGTAGTAATACGGTTGAAGTGTCTTGGTATTGACTTCGCTGATGCCCTTATCGGTGCTGATCCAAAGGTTGGAATTGCTTTCTACGATGCTGTATATGTTATTGTCCGACAACCCTTCCCGGGTTTCGACGGTTCGTACGATTCCTTTGCCTTCCTCGTATTGCATGAGTCCGCCGCCGAACGTGCCGATCCATATCTCCCCGTTCTGCCGGCGAATGATGGTGGTGATGTAGTTACTGGGCAACTTCCGGAGCGAATCGGTTTCGCTGGTGTTGCAGGTAAGTACCGTGCGGGTGTTGGCATCGTATTCGAATAAGCCGTTGGCGCGGGTACCCATCAGGAATACATTCTCTCTCAGTTTCAGGAAACAGCGGATGCTTGGGAAACTCATGGTGGCGTTGCCTGTTCCGATGGGGAACTCATCGGTCACCTTGCCGTTGGGGGAGATGCGGATCAGCCCTTTGGACGAAGTTGTTCCGGTCCACAGCTCACCCTGCTTGTCCAGGTAGAGGGTATAGATGATGATGTTTTTTTCTTTGTCGAACTGATGTACCGGCGTAAAGCGTTGGGTGGGCAGGTGGAATTTGTAGATACCGCCGTTGTTGGTTCCGCACCAGATGGTTTCCCCGTCGGACATCAGTGTCTTGATGATGTTCCGGTTGTATGCTCCTTTTGCGGATGCCTCCAGCAGATAGTTCTGGTAGGTTTTCGTTGCCGGATTCATGCGGAACAGTCCGCCTCCTTCGGTGGCTATCCAGAGTTGTCCGGCATTGTATATCATGTTGCCGAATACGTTGTACAACTTCTGCGACTGATAGCTCAACGGGTAATAGAATAGGAACCGGTTGTTGAGCGGGTTGTAATAGTTTACTCCTCCCGAGTAAGTTCCTACCCAGAGCGTTCCCACACGGTCGATGTAGAGGCTGTACACGGAATAGTGGCTGAGGTTATTCCGGTTCATGTCGAAATTGTTGTATTTGGAGAGGACATCGGTCGAGAGGTCCAGGAGGCTGAGTCCGTCGAACGTTCCTATGATCAGCTTCTTGTGCTGTTCGGTCAGGCAACGGATGTAGTCGTCGGTCAGCCCGCTGTTGTCTTGAGTAAATACTTTGATTGTCTGGTTGGTTCTGTCCCACTTGTTCAGTCCTTTGGTTTGTGTACCTATCCAGATTTGTTGTTGGAAGTCTTCGTATATGCAGCTTACGGCATTGTCCGAGAGGGCAGGGGTCGACTTATTGGTCAGGTTGTTGATTACCTTCATATCGGCGTCGCAGCAGAACAGACCATTGTCATGTGTGCCGATGAGCAGTTGCCCTTTGGAGTCGATACGTAGTGCGGTGATGTGTGCCTGCTTTATCGTTTCGTTCAGGTCCACTCTCCGGAAGTCTTTGGTGGCGGGGTTCCATTGGCATAAGCCCCGGCGGGTGCCGATCCATACCTCTCCGTGCGTACCGGCGCAAAGAGCAGTGATGCTGTTTCCTGCCAGGTTGGGGTGTGTCGATTTTACATACACGGTGATGCGGTTGGTTCCCAGGTCGATGTAATTCAGCCCGTTGGTGGTTCCCACCCACAATCCGTTGGTAGCGATATCGGGCAGTAATGTAGTAATATGGTCGTCGGAAATGCTTTGCGGATTGCTTATGTCGTGCTGATAAACAGTGAAATGTTGACCATCGTACTTGTTGAGGCCGTTGCGTGTGGCAAACCAGATGCATCCTTTGCTGTCTTCACAAATATCGAGAACGGACAATTGGGAGAGCCCGTCTTTGAGATTCAAATTGGTGAAATTGAATATGTTCGATTCTTCGGCACGAAGAGCCGGCTGAAAGAAGAGGAGTCCAATCAGTATGAATAGGTGGAGGAGGGTGTGTTTTTCGTTTTTCATCTGACTTTTCTTTTAATGTGATGAATTGGATTAAGGTTTTCCGTAGTATCTCTGATAAATCGACTGGTATTCTTTCTGTTGTCGGAATGTTTCCAGCCAGGAGTTCAGACTGTCGAGCAGTACGCCCGACTTCTTACTAACCGCCCAGGAATAAAACTGGGTGAAGCTGATTGCTGTATTGATATCGATTTGAGGAATGGAGTCGGCAGCCGCCCGGGCGATGGATTCGTCGCACACGGCATAGTCGATGTCGCCGTGCGCCACCATGGCGATAAGCTGTTCGGAACCGTATTTCTCGATTTCCTGAATGTAAATGGTATCGCCGATCTCGTTGCTCAGGTTTCGGATGCGCAGGATGGAGGGCGAAGCTTTCACCACATGCAGGGTGCGCCCGGCCAGGTCCAGCTGGCTTTTGATGTAGAGTGAATCATTGCCGGTCGGTTTTCGTTGTACCAATACCTGCTTATTCAGCAGAATGGGAACGGTAAGTAACAAGGAATCTTTCAGCTCGCTGGTGGCAAGTATACTGTATGCGATGATGTCATAGGTTCCGTCGGCCAGTCCCTTTAACCGTTCGTCGAAACTCATCACGGGAGTGATATCGGCATTCAGTCCCTTGTCGCGTGCAAATGCATTGAACAGTTCGTAATGAAAACCGCTGATGGTATCGCCGCTTACAAAATAACTGATGGAATTGTATTCGGTGGTTGCCCGGATGATACCTTCCGCTGCGATTTCGGCATAATCACGTGGATGCCCTTGCGGTCGTTTCGGATGACTGACGAAATAATAGAGTATAAGGAACAGCGCTGTTCCCATCACTATGTATCTCAGGTATTTGCGGAAGGGCGATTTCATATTCGTTAATCGTAGAAGTTCCAGGAAAGACCGAACTTAAACAAGCGCGGGTTGATGGGGTAGTGAGGCACCAGGAACGCATTCTGGCTGCCCATTCCCTGATTCACATGATACATCATCACGAAAATACGCGTACGCTTCAGGTGCATGTTGGCATACACATTCACGATGGGGTAGGCTCCGATTTGCACCTGGTCGTCCTCCGGTTGCAAGTAGAACTGCTGGGTAGCGGGCATGTAAGAGAGTGCGTTGTATTTCGTGAAATAGCGCACGTCGGCTCCCAGCTGTAGGCTCAATACTCCTTTGGATAATTTGGTATCTATATAAAGATTGTGGTAGAACGAAAGTTCGGGCAAAGGCAAAACGATGGAATTGCTTGTCTTTTGCCAGGTTATCTCGTTGTCGAGGTGGAAGATTCCTGCTTTGAAGTTCTGGTTCAGCGTGGCCGACAATATCTGGATATTGCCGGACGACTGTGCAGGCAACGCATGGCGGTTGAAGTACGTATAGTTCTTGACGTTCTCCGCCCCTGCGCGAATGTTCGTCTGCCAGCGTTCGATGTTCAGCTCACCTTCTACCCGCGAACGAAATTCCTTGTTCAGGTCGTTGTCCCAATAGAAATATTTGGAGTGGTAATGACGCATGTAGAAATTGGGAAGCGTATTGCTTACCGAAGCCCGTGCGGTGACGGTTACCGTATCTTTCCACAAGCGGAAGTTCAGGTCGGCATCACCGCTTACCCGGAACTGTCCGATGGCTTCTCCCAACATCCCTACTTCGCCCACGGCGCGGTAGTGAAGCGTTTTTCCTTCCCGCTTGGCGAGTTCGCCTCCCAGGAACAGCTCATTTTCCGTATATTTGTCCGTGCTCACAGAGTCTTGGTTCATCAGGTCGTACTTGCTGATCTTGTACGAAGCGAATGCCGTCAGTCCGGCCTTGGCATATTTGTTGAACCCTTCGAGCAAAGCGATACCCAAGGTATTCTTGAATCCTATATACGTGGTCGAGTCGTTGATGTTCGTATCACCGGGCTTGATAAAAGGCCCGTATTCGTAATAATCTGTTAACTTGTCCTGCGAAGTGAACTGGTGACGTGCCCGTTCTATCTTCATTGTATGAATGAAACTGGTGACAGGTACGAACTCGGTTGCCGTCACGGTATCTTTTTCGGCTCTGGGAAGATCGCGTTGAAAGCCCAGCTTGTACCGGTGAGCCAGATAAATATAAAAGTCTTTGTTACGATTGGTCGATTTGGACATCACCGTAGGTATGTTCTGAGGCTCGTACGTTTTCTTGCCTTCGGCCATATCTATGGGATTGGTGATATATCGGTCGTCGGAAATACCACCATTCTCATCCATCTTCAGGTAGTTGTTGCTGTATATAAGGTTGGCTTCATAACGGTCGGCTATGTAACTGCCAAACAGTGATCCGTTAAAGAAAGAGGTACTTTGATTGTTGTAATAACCCCGTCCATACAGGTAGTCGAAATTGAAACCGAAGGCAAGCTGTTTGTTGACATTGACTGAGAAGTAGGCTTTGAAGTGCTCTTCTCCGTCCTGCTTGCTACCGGCTTTGTAATAAGTGAGGTTGGTATAAGGAACATTACTGTTGGTAAACTTGAATTCGCCGGGAGGAACGAAGAAACTGGAGAACGGTTCCATGAAAAAAGCCGGCCACGCTTCCGGGCGATCGAAGTAAATACGCGAGTAGCGGGAAGAGCCCAGGTTGCCCAGATAGTTATAATGCCCCTTCATGCCTTCCGTCAGATTGGTGTTCTGAAAGTTACGGAAGAGCGTATCGGCAGCCATCCGATTGATGGTGCCCAGATTCTCGTCCAACTTCCACATGTAGAGCTTGGGGGGTAAACTTTGTACTTCAACATTGGCACTGTCGAGATCTTGTGGTCGGGTGCTTGGGTCTATCTGATTGCCGTATTGGTCTTTGGCATCCAAATCCCGTCGGGTAACTTGCGCCTGGATGGCTTGCAAGCCAGCGGCGGTAAGGAGTATATATATAAGTAATATTCTTCTCATAATTAGGCGCAAAGATAAACAATAATTTATTAATGCAACAAAATGCCCGTTCGCCAATTGAATGTGCTGTATTTTATTAACATATACAGCACCCTCAATGGCAGACGGGCATTCTATTGTTTAAGGCAGGGTACCTTACATTTCCTTGATCAGTTCCATCCCTTTCTTGATGGCTTCCTCGTTCATCGGAATCAGGTGATGATGACGTTCGGGAAGTGTTTTCTTCAAGCCTTTCAGTACGCTCTCAAGCGATACCATCGGACGGAGTTTCAATAAACCGCCCAGTACGATCATGTTGAACGCCTTGGCATTGTTCATCTCATTGGCGGCATCCATGGCGTCGATGCGGTACACTTTAATATCTTTGCGTTTGGGCGGATTGATGATGCCATATCCGTCGTAGATCAGCACACCACCCGGTTTTACGCGGCTTTCGAATTTTTCCAGTGACGGTTGGTTCAGAATAATGGCGGCGTCGTAGCTACTCAGAATCGGTGATGAAATGCGTTCATCGCTTACAATAACCGTTACGTTGGCTGTTCCTCCGCGTTGCTCCGGACCGTAAGCCGGCATCCACGTTACTTCCTTACCTTCCATCAATCCGGAATATGCTAAAATCTTTCCCATGGACAGTACTCCCTGTCCACCAAAACCTGCTATGATAATTTCTTCTTTCATCTTACTCGTTATTTAGCATATTATTTATCTTTCAAGTCGCCCAACGGATAGAACGGGAACATGTTCTCTTCCATCCACTTGTTGGCTTTCTCCGGAGTCGTTTTCCAGCCCGAGCTACAGGTAGAAACGATTTCTACCAGGTTGGAGCCTTTGCCGGCCATTGAGTTTTCGAAGGCTTTGCGAATGGCTTTCTTGGCTTTGCGGATAGCCGGAACCGTTTGTACCGATTGGCGGGTAACGTAAGCCGTTCCTTCCAACTGGGCAGCGATTTCGGTGATCTTCAAAGGATAACCATGCAGTTCCGTGTCACGGCCGTAGGGGCAGGTCGATGTTTTCATGCCCGGCAACGTAGTCGGAGCCATCTGTCCACCCGTCATACCGTAAATGGCATTGTTGATAAAGATGATGGTAATGTTCTCTCCACGGTTTAACGAGTGAATCGTTTCGGCTGTACCGATACAAGCCAGGTCGCCATCTCCCTGATATGTAAATACCAGACGGTCGGGCCACAGGCGCTTGATAGCCGTAGCTACCGCCGGAGCACGTCCGTGAGCAGCTTCCTGCCAGTCGATATCCAGGTAGTTGTAGATGAATACGGCACATCCTACCGGTGAGATACCCACCGTTTTATCTTCCATTCCCATCTCTTCGATGACTTCGGCTACTAATTTGTGTACCACACCGTGGCTGCATCCCGGGCAGTAGTGCATCGGGGTATCGTTCATGAGAGTCGGTTTCTTATGAACCAGGTTCTCAGGTCTGATTATTTCTTCTCTTGTCATAACTTGTCTTTCTTATTTGTGGTGAATCGAATAATACGTTCCATCAGTTTGACGACTACTGCTACTCCGCATACGATAATGTATAAATTGGAGTTAGTTGCCACAAAGAAGGTGATTACCGCAGCCAGTGCCAGAACCATGAAAACGACGTTCAGTACGTTTCTTACTATATTAAGATCCATCATTCTATTTACAATTTAACGATTTACGATTGGACGATTATATCAACTTACCTAAATCGTAAATTGTCAATCGTCTAATTGTCTAATCAAATAAGCTTTTCTTTCAAGGCTACCACGATTTCGTCCGGATCGGGTACGATACCTCCCAAACGACCGAAGTGTTCTACTTTTACCTTTCCATTTACAGCCAGACGGATATCTTCTATCATTTGTCCGGCATTTAACTCGAGAGAGAGCATACCTTTTACCTTATCGGCGTAAGCTGCAATAACTTTGCTGGGGAACGGCCACAATGTGATGGGGCGCAAGATACCTACCTTGATGCCTTCTTCACGAGCCAGCTCCATGGCTTTCTGACCGATACGGGCCATCGAACCGAAAGCTATGATCAGGTAGTCGGCATCGTCGCAGTTGATTTCCTCGTAGCGTACCTCGTTTTCTTCGATTTGCTTGTATTTAGCCTGGAAACGGATGTTGTTGCGTTCCATGGCATCCGGTTGCAGTTCAAGGGAAGTAATGATGTTCGGTTTACGGTCTTTGGTCTTGCCGGTAGAAGCCCACGGGCATTGTTCGATAACCTCTTCGTCGGTGCGGCGGGGAGTCATGGGGGGTAGAACCACCTTTTCCATCATTTGTCCCACAACACCGTCGGCCAGAATAATAGCCGGGTTACGGTATTTGAAAGCAAGCTCGAAACCCAATCCAACGAAATCGGCCATCTCCTGTACCGATGCCGGAGCAAGCGCTATCAAGCGATAGTCGCCATGTCCACCACCTTTTACTGTTTGGAAGTAGTCCGCCTGACTCGGTTGGATAGTACCCAGGCCGGGACCACCACGCATAACGTTAACAATAACGCAAGGAAGTTCGGCTCCTGCCAGATAAGAGATACCTTCCTGTTTCAAGCTCACACCGGGGCTCGATGAAGAGGTTAATACCATTTTTCCGCATCCGGCACCGCCGTAAACCATATTAATAGCTGCCACTTCACTTTCCGCCTGGAGCACCACCATTCCGGTAGTTTCCCACGGCTTCAGTTCGGCAAGAGTTTCCAATATCTCTGATTGAGGAGTGATAGGATAACCGAAATATCCGTCGGCACCGCAACGGATCGCTGCATGGGCAACGGCCTCGTTTCCTTTCATTAATACAACTTCTTCTGCCATATTCCGAATTTTATTCACATTTAACTTTATAAACTGAAATGCATCCGTCCGGACACACGATAGCACACGAGCTACAGCCGTTGCAAGTGTCTTCTAACACCTGGTGGGCATAGTTATACCCTTTTGTATTCACTTCTTTGGTGAGCGAAATCACATTGAGCGGACAGGCCACGGCACATAGATTGCAGCCTTTGCAACGTTCCGTATCAACCACGATTGCTCCTTTGATTTTAGCCATAATTTTCTGTATTACTTGTTATTGGTTGAACATGTCTTTGTTATAGAATTCCAGTATATCCATCACCATTTTCCGGGCTTGCAGAGCGGGACTTTGCGGGTTTTGTTCGATGGCCAGCTGGTAGTTGTTGAGGGCTTGTTGCCAGTTACCTTGTTTGCGATAAGCATTACCACGCAAATAGTATGCTTCATCGGCTGCAACGAAGTCGGTTTGGAGTATTTCGTCCAATGCCTGAATGGCTTTGTCTACTTCTCCTTGGTTGATCATTTCTCTTATACTGTTCAGTTGTTCCATCATTTTATCTGGATTCCGATTTCGGGTTGCAAAGATAGCCTTTATTCAGTTACAAGCTTTAAGAATCATGCTATTTTTACAGCTTTTATCTTAGATTCTACTTTATAAACCTGTCTTTATGCTGTCTTTTGTATGAAAATGATTGACAGCTTGTAAAAGATGCGTGCAAGTTAGATATTTAATGGGGAATATGCAAGAATTATGCGTATAATCTTTCATAATGTAAGTTGGAGTCGCCTATTCTTATTGTGTGATACTTTTATTGCTGTCAAAAGGGTAGTTTGTTCGGCTGGCTAAAGAATTTTGATGAGGGCATAACCTGCAAAAGTGGCTACAAGGCCTATAAGTACGCTGCCCGAAACATATCCGCCGGCAGCTAAATATTGGGCATTTCGTAGCATAATTACTGTTTCATTGGAGAAAGCCGAGAATGTGGTGAAGCCTCCGAGTATCCCCGTTGCCAGAAATAATTTCCATTCATTAGAAAGGTCGCCTTTGTTGGCGAGCGCGAAGACCAGACCGATAAGGAAACAGCCCAGAATGTTGACGGCCATAGTTCCCCAAGGGAAGCTACCGGATGTTTTGGCTTGTATCAGTTGCGATAACAGGTACCGGAGTATGCCTCCGATGAAGCTGCCTGCACCGATGAACAAAAGTATCTTCATAGAAAATATTGGTTTGATTATTTACACATATTCTCCAGCATCTTCTTTTCGCCAACTACCCATACCAGATCGCCCGGTTCAAAAACAACTGTATGATGCGGATTCATCATAGAGGCATCCTGGCGTTCGATTCCGATAATCAAGCAGTTATGCTTCTTCCCGATTTCCGACTCGCCAAGACTCTGCCCCATATAGGGGAAGTGCTCGTCGATGGTGAACGAGAGCAAACTTATTTCTTTTGTTGCCTGTGGCAACGCTTCGGCTTCGTTTTGTTCTGATTCGATCCGTTCAGCAAACAGGCGGATTTGCTCATCGGTACCCGCTACGGATATTTTGTCCTGCGGATAGACACATTCTGAGCTGCCGGGAATGTATATTTCATGATGTCCCCGGGTAATTTTAACGACATTAACTCCATAATTGTTTCTGAAATCCAACTCTTTTAGTGTTTTTCCGATGCACGAAGAATCGGGCGAAACGGTCATGGAGGTAATGTGGATGTTTTTGTTGTTCAACTGGCTTTCGAAAACGGCTTTCAGCGGATGTCGTTCCCGTTCGGCATCTTCCCGTTGGTTGAGATTGGTCAGGAAGTGACTTTCCAGTTTGGTATATTGATTCAAGTCGCTACGGAAAACCAGAATGAAGATCAGCACAGCCAGAGCAATGATGATTCCCCAGATGTAACCGAAGTCGAACAACTGAATCAGTACGAACGTAATGGCGGTAACAGCTACAAATACCCGGAACAATACCAGAGAAATAAGTCGTCCACGGTTGTACTTGCCGTCGTTCCACAATTTCATGAACAGTTGTGGCGAGTTGGTCTTGTTCGAGATCAGGGCAATGAGGAAAGGGGCCATACAAACCAGTGTTATAGTTGCCGAAAGAATGGTTCCCCAGATTCCTTCGATCTTATCGGCCAAAAATGGAGTGAGGAAATGCAAGGAGAACAGGATGACGGCCACCAACAGCACGACGTAGATAATAATCTTACCGGTATAGTTCTTGAGCAACTGTTTCCATTCGCTTTCGTGGTTGATGGTTTGAGAACCGGAAGCATAGCGGTTCAGGAAGGTGATAGTGCCTTCGGGTAGCACTTTGTACAGCCAGTCGGCAAACGGATCGGCCAACCGGATGAAGTAAGGGGTTGTAAAGGTGGTCACCACGGATACAGCCACGATGATGGGATAAATCACATTATTCATCACTCCCAGGCTGACACCCAGCGAAGCGATAATGAAAGCGAATTCGCCAATTTGTGCCAGGCTGAATCCCGACTGGATCGATGTTTTCAGGTTCTGTCCGGACAACAACACCCCAAAGGAAGAGAAAAAGGCTTTTCCTATAATAGTAGTCAGTGTGATGATAACCACCGGCCAGGCGTATTCCACCAGAATGGCGGGGTTTACCAGCATACCGACGGACACGAAGAAGATAGCGCCAAACAAATCTTTCACCGGTTTGATAATGTGTTCGATATGTTCCGCTTCCACTGTCTCGGCCAGAATAGAACCCATGATGAAAGCACCCAAAGCTGCCGAGAATCCGGTGTTGGTAGCCAATACTACCATCGCCAGGCACAATCCGAGCGAGATGATAAGTAACGTTTCATCGTTCATCAGCTTCCTGACTTTCTTGAAGAAAGCAGGCAGGATGTAGATACCCACCAGGAACCACAATATAAGGAAGAAAGCTACTTTCAGGATACTTCCCAGCATGGCTTCTCCGGCAAAATCGCGGGTGACGGCCATGGTCGATAGCAGTACCATCATCAGGATGGCTACCAAGTCTTCGACTACCAGCGTACCGAATACGATGCCTGTAAACTTCTGGCTTCGAAGTCCCAAGTCATTGAATGCCTTGATAATAATGGTTGTGGACGACATCGAGAGCATTCCTCCCAGGAAAATACTGTCCATGGTAGACCATCCCAGTAAAATACCGATAAAGTACCCCACAATGAGCATCGTAATCACTTCCGTGGTGGCGGTGATAAAAGCTGTGCCCCCCACGTTCATCAGTTTCTTGAAACTAAACTCCAACCCCAGGGCAAAGAGCAGGAACACAACACCGATCTCCGCCCATATATTGATATTGGCGGCATCGGTTACCGTTGGAAATATATGTATGTACGGACCGGCCAATACTCCGGCTACAATATAACCCAGCACTAAGGGTTGTTTCAACCATTTGAATATAAGTGTGATGATTCCTGCCGAAACCAAAATGAGGGCTAAGTCCGTCATTAAATGAGGTAAATGTGACATTATTATCAGGGATTTAAGTTTTGTCGTGCAAATATAGATAAAAAAGCTTACAACTTAGGCTTTTTGTTATTCCGGTATGGAATCTTTTCTTGTAAAACTACGGAAAAGATGTATTAAAATATATAATTTAGCCACCGAATAAGCAGAAGGTGTACTTCTCCTAACTATTTAATACTAATGATCAGATTATGAAAAAACGAAATTATGGCTTATTAAGTGTGGGTTTAATGATTGGCATCACTCCCGCAAGTGCTCAAAAGCTGAAGCAGAAACAATCGGCTAAACCCAACATCTTGTTTGTCATGTGCGATGATATGGGGTATGGTGATTTGGGCTGTTATGGACAACCTTATATCAGTACGCCTTGTCTGGATACGATGGCAAAAGAGGGCATGCGTTTTACCCAAGCTTATTCGGGAAGTCCCGTCAGTGCTCCTTCACGTGCCGCTTTTATGACCGGGCAGCATACCGGTCATTGCGAGGTGCGTGGGAATAAAGAATACTGGAACCAATCGCCCATCATAATGTACGGCGAGAATCGGGAATATGCTGTCGTGGGGCAGCATCCATACGATCCCGGACACGTTATTCTTCCTGAAATTATGAAAGACAACGGGTATGCCACCGGTATGTTCGGGAAGTGGGCGGGCGGTTACGAAGGCTCTGTTTCCACCCCCGACAAGCGGGGAATTGATGAATACTATGGGTATATCTGCCAGTTTCAGGCTCATTTGTACTATCCGAATTTCTTGAACCGGTACAGCAAGTCGTTGGGTGATACGGCTGTGGTGCGGGTAGTGATGGAAGAGAATATCAATCATCCGATGTTTGGCCGTGATTATTTCAAACGTACCCAGTACTCAGCCGATATGATTCACGAAGAAGCATTGAAGTGGTTGGACAAGCAGGAGGGAGGACAACCGTTTTTCGGGATCTTTACTTATACCTTGCCTCATGCAGAGTTGGCTCAGCCCGAAGATTCCATCTTGTTAGGTTACCAGAAAAAGTTCTTTGTCGACAAGACCTGGGGTGGGAGTGAAGGTTCACGATACAATCCTTCGGTTCATACCCATGCACAATTTGCAGCCATGATCACCCGGTTGGATTGTTATGTTGGCGAGATCCTGGAGAAGTTGAAACAGAAAGGACTGGATGAAAATACCATCGTCATCTTTACCAGTGATAACGGTCCTCATGAAGAGGGGGGCGCCGATCCGGAGTTCTTCGGACGCGATGGGAAGTTACGTGGCTTGAAGCGCCAATGTTATGAAGGTGGAATCCGGGTACCGTTCATCGTGCGTTGGCCGGGAAAAGTGCAGGCAGGAACAGTCAATGACCATCAACTGGCATTTTATGACTTGATGCCTACATTCTGCGAACTAAGCGGGGTGAAAGATTACGTGAAGAAGTACACGAACAAGAAGAAGGAAGTGGATTATTTTGATGGTCTCTCCTTTGCCCCGACTTTATTGGGCAAAGCGGAGCAGAAAGAGCATGATTTCCTGTATTGGGAGTTTACGGAAACAGATCAGATTGGTTTGCGAATGGGTGATTGGAAGATGGTGGTAAAGAAAGGAACTCCACTTCTTTACAACCTGGCAATCGATATCCATGAAGATAATAATGTGGCATCCGCCCATCCGGAAATTGTTGCAAAGATGAAGAGCATCATTCTTTCTCAACACACGCCAAGCGAAATCTTCCGTGTGACGTTGCCGCAATGAGACGACGCTGAATAGGAGTTATTTCTATATTATTAGTAATGGAACCTTATGGGTAAGATATACCGTACGCAGACAGGTTTTCCTTGGTGCTTTCCAGGTATAAATCTTTTCAGCCTGGGAATGAGTAGCAGGGCTGTTTTGTCTAAACATGGATCTAACGCCCGAACAATGGCTGGATTGCGGATATTGCCTTCTTTATCAACGATAAACGAGCAAACTGTACGTCCTGGTATTCCATGTCCCGTACTTGTACGGATTCGCTCTTCTATTGTAAAATAGTCATTTAACAGGCTATCCACATCACGAAATATGGCCCCCGGATATTGCGGAAAAACCTCTGGCTTACTATAAATACTATCGCATAAAAGTTCTTTATTGGCTGTGCGTTGAACCGATGACTGTAGCCCAAAGAGGCCCAGTAGGCAAGTGAATAGAAGAATCTGTTTCATCATAATAGATTTTTTAGTTAGATTGTATAATGCAAAAATAATAATAGTTTTTATTCCTCATTTCTCTTTGTTTTGCAAACTTACAAATCAATCGGATTTTTTTATAGATTTGCATCTGAATATAAAACTGAATGAGTATGACAAAGAAAGAATCCTTAAAGCTATTCGAAGACAAGAAAGTACGTGCTATCTGGGATGATGAGCAAGAGAAATGGTACTTTTCAATTATTGATGTAATCGCTGTATTGACAGACAGTCCCGATTTTCAGACTGCAAGAAACTATTGGAAGGTTTTGAAAAACAGGCTCGTAAAAGAAGGAAATGAAACGGTTACAAATTGTAACCAGTTGAAAATGCAGGCCACTGATGGCAAAATGCGCCTAACCGATGTTGCTGATACAGAACAATTATTCCGACTTATCCAATCTGTCCCATCACCCAAAGCAGAACCTTTCAAGCAGTGGATGGCACAGGTAGCTAACGAACGCGTAGATCAATTGCAAAACCCGGAACTATCCATTGACCAGGCAATGAGAGATTATAAACGCCTTGGCTATTCCGACAGCTGGATAAATCAGCGTTTGAAAAGTATTGAAGTGCGCAAAGAACTTACGGATGAATGGCAGCGTAGTGGGGTAGATGGTACTCAATACGCTTCATTAACTGATATCATTACAAAAGAATGGAGTGGCCGTACAACTAAAGAATATAAACAACTGAAAGGACTGAAGAAGGAAAGTCTTCGTGATAACATGACGAATGTTGAACTCGCTTTAAATACACTTGCAGAAGCTTCTACGAGCGAGATATCAAAACAAAAGAATCCAAAAGGCTTTAATCAGAATGCAGCTGTAGCCAAGAGTGGTGGTAGTGTAGCCCAAGCAGCAAGAAAACAACTGGAGTCGCAACTTGGACGCACTGTCATTTCGTCGTCGAAGGCTAAAGATTATCTGCTTCTTGAAAATGAAGATGAATCAAGTAATGCTGAATAAATATGAATGAAGGTTTGCATTTGTAGACGATGAAAATAGAAAAACGGGAGAGTACGAAACTTACTAAGTCCTCGAACTCTCCCGTCTTAAATTGGGATTCACAAATCAAAAAGATTACTTCACCGGCATTTTGTCGATACGCGTCTGATGACGACCACCTTCAAACTCCGTCCCGAAGAACTGAGTCATGATAGCATCCGCCTCTTCCGTAGTAACAAATCGTCCCGGCATCACCAACACATTGGCATTGTTATGCTGACGAGCCAAACGGGCAATCACCGGCGACCAGCAAAGTGCGGCACGAATACCCTGATGCTTGTTCAACGTCATGTTGATACCGTTTCCACTGCCACAGATAGCGATGCCCGGATAACACTCTCCGGCTTCCACTGCATTGGCAAGTGGGTGCGCGAAGTCAGCGTAGTCTACACTTTCAGGAGAAAATGTACCGAAGTCCTTGAATTCCCAACCTTTGGCCTGCAACCAACCGCGAACGAACTCTTTCAGTTCGTAGCCGGCATGGTCGGCGCAAATTCCTATTGTTTTCATTTCGTAGAATGTATAATGATTAGTGACGGAACATAGAACGCTGTGTGGCGAAGCTATGTTCCGGCTGTATGCTTATTATAACATTTCTTTCACCTGGTTGTACACGTTTTGTGCCGTAAAACCGAGTTTCTCATCAAGCACCTTGTACGGAGCCGAGAAACCAAACGATTCCAGACCGAACACCTTACCGTTGCAACCTACCAAGCCTTGGAGATTCACCGGCAAACCGGCTGTCAAACCAAACGTCTTGGCACCGCAAGGGAGTACTTCTTTCTGGTATTCTTTGCACTGGCTGCGGAACAAACCTTCCGAAGGAGCCGATACCACGCGGATCTTCACACCATCCTTGCGGAGCAGTTCAGCACCGGCAAGCAGGGTAGAAACTTCCGAGCCCGAAGCAACCAGGATCACATCCGGATTCTCTTCCGAACCGGCTACGATGTAAGCACCCTTTGCAGCTTGTGTATAATCATTACCGGCAGGCAGCGGAGCGATGTCCTGACGAGAGAAAATCAAACCGGTAGGAGTAGAGATGTTTTCCATCGCCAACTTCCATGCCTGAGTAGTCTCTTCGGCATCTGCCGGACGAAGAACGAGCATTGAGTTGTGCCCTTTGTGGTTCTGCAGTTTTTCCATCAAACGGATTTGAGCTTCCTGTTCTACGGGTTCGTGTGTAGGTCCGTCTTCGCCTACACGGAAAGCATCGTGCGTCCAGATGAACTTCACGGGCATTTCCATCAGGGCAGCCATACGGATGGCGGGTTTCATATAGTCGGAGAATACGAAGAACGTAGCACATGCCGGAATCACACCGCCATGCAGCGCCATACCGATACATACGCAAGCCATCGTCAGTTCCGATACACCTGCCTGGAAGAAAGCGCCACTGAAATCACCGCGCTTGAAGGCGTATGTGTTTTTCAGGAAGCCGTCGGTCTTGTCGGAGTTCGACAAGTCGGCAGAAGCAACGATCATGTTTTCTACTTGTTTAGCCAGTACGCTGAGTACCGTAGCCGATGCACCGCGGGTAGCAGCGCCCGGTTTCTGAGTAACAGCGCTCCAGTCGATCTGAGGGGCTTTACCCGAGAAGAAGCTTTCCATCTTCGCAGCCAGTTCCGGATTAGCAGCGGTCCAGGCAGCTTTAGTAGCCATACGTTCGGCTACGATGCCTTTCAGCTCTTCGGCACGTTTGGCATAGAGTTCGGCCACTTCGGGGAATATAACGAACGGAGCTTCGGGGTTACCTCCGAGGTTCTTGATGCTGTTTACATAAGCGTCGCCACCGAGGGGAGCACCGTGCGTAGCACAGTCGGCTTCGTAGCTGGTTCCGTCTTTGCGGAGCGCGCCTTTACCCATGATGGTCTTACCGATGATCAGTGTAGGACGGGCAGTTTCGGCTTTTGCCTCCACGATGGCCTTGCGGATTTCGTCGGCATTGTTACCGTTGATGGTGATTACCTTCCAATCCCATGCTTCGTATTTCTTAGCCACGTCTTCTACCGTTACTTCGTTGGTAGTAGTCGAAAGCTGAATGTCGTTCGAGTCGTAGAACATGATCAGGTTGTTCAGTCCCAGCGTACCTGCCATACGGCCTGCGCCTTGTGAAATTTCTTCCTGAACACCGCCGTCTGATATGTAAGAATAAATCGTTTGATTCATTACTTCGCCGAAACGAGCCTGAAGGAACTTGGCAGCGATGGCCGCACCTACAGCGTAGGTATGTCCTTGTCCGAGCGGACCCGATGTGTTTTCCACACCGCGCATGATGTCCACTTCGGGGTGTCCCGGGGTGGGGCTATCCCATTGACGGAACTGCGACAGCTCGTCCATGGTGTATTTGCCGGTGAGGGCGAGGATGGAGTAGAGCATCGGCGACATGTGTCCCGGGTCGAGGAAAAAGCGGTCGCGACCTTCCCAACGGGGATTCTGCGGATCGTATACTAAAAACTCGGAGAAGAGCACGTTGACAAAATCGGCACCACCCATGGCACCTCCCGGGTGACCGGAATTGGCTTTTTCAACCATTGAAGCAGCCAGGATACGGATGTTATCGGCCGCGCGGTTCATCAGTTTGATATCGTTCATATTCTGTAAATGTTAGAAATTACGGGCAAAGATAGTTCTTTCAACCGAATGGAGAACTATCTGTACCCATCTTTTTTAAATGATAATTATACTACTTGTTGTTTGAAATACAATAAGCTTATGCGCTGATTTACTGTAACTCAAGTGTCACAATCGACTTGGCCGGAACTTTCACCTTGAGCACGCCTTTGGCGATCTTCACTTCTTTGAAAGGAGCGGTCTTCACGGTGTTGGGTTTGTCGAATGTGTTGTGATCGGTGAGGTTGGCCGATGTCAGGATCTCGCCTACAGCCTTTGTTTCTTTGATTCCGGGTAGTTCGATGGTGATTTCCTGCTCGTTTTCTACATCAATGTTGGAGAGTGAAACGTGGATTTTACCGGCTTTGTCCTTTGATGCAGTGGCGCTTACCATCGGCACTACACGTCCGTCGCGGGCAGTGATGCGGTCGCAAATCAGGTCGAGTGGCAGGTGGGTAGCATCCTGGTGAACTCTGTACATCTTGAACACATAGTATGAGGGTGTAAGTACCATATCCTTATCTTTGGTCAGGATCATGGATTGCAGTACGTTGACGATTTGTGCGATGTTGGCCATCTTCAAACGTTCGGTGTACTTGTGGAACACATCGAGCGAAAGGCTGGCAACGAAGGCGTCGCGCATGGTGTTTTGCTGATAGAGATGTCCGCGAACAGTACCCGGTTCTTCGTCCCACCAGGTTCCCCACTCGTCGAGCAGCAAGCCCACACGTTTCTGCTTGTCGTGCTGATCCATGATGGCGATGTGCTTCTTCAACACATCTTCCACTTCGAGGCACTTGCCCATGGTCCAGTAATAATCTTCATTGTTGAATTTCGTGGCGGCTGTCTTGCTTCCGCTCCATCCGGTTACGGTGTAGTAGTGCAGTGAGAGACCTTCCATGCGGTTGCCCACGTTCTTCATCAACACTTCGGTCCAGTTGTAATCGTAGTCGCTGGCGCCGCTGGCGATTTTGTACAGACGGTTTCCGTCGAACTCCCGGCAATAGGTAGAGTAACGGCGATACAGGTCGGCATAGTATTCGGGACGCATGCTTCCACCGCAACCCCAGCTTTCGTTGCCCACGCCGAGGTATTTTACCTTCCATGCCTTGTCGCGACCGTTTTTGCGGCGGAGGTTAGCCATGGGTGAGTCGCCGTCCGAGGTCATGTATTCCACCCATTTGGCCAGTTCTTCTACGGTTCCGCTACCTACGTTACCGCTGATGTACGGTTCGCAACCAATCATTTCGCAGAGGTTGAGGAACTCGTGCGTACCGAAACTGTTGTCTTCGATGGTACCTCCCCAGTTGTTGTTTACCATCTTCGGGCGGTTGGCTTTCGGGCCGATACCGTCTGTCCAGTGGTATTCGTCGGCGAAGCAGCCGCCCGGCCAGCGCAATACGGGTACTTGCAGATCTTTCAGTGCGTTGAGTACGTCGGTACGGTAACCTTGTGTGTTGGGGATGTTCGAGTTTTCGCCTACCCAGAGTCCGCCGTAGATACACGATCCGAGATGTTCGGCAAACTGTCCGTAGATTTCTTTCGGGATGATCTGTTTGCCTTCGTTGATGTTTACTTTAATAGTAGCGCTCTTTTGCGCCGAGAGCGAGAGGGAGGCTGCCAGGAGCGCTCCGCTGAAAAGGATTCTTGTTCTCATTTTGTTTTTATATTTATGAATTAGCTATTTGTTATTTGTACTATTTTATTGGGTTGGTTTCACCACAGAGTTGCACGGAGTTTCACAGAGTTTTTAATCTTTTGTTTCGCGGAGTCTCACGGTTTGGAACTCTCTGTGCCACGCTGCGGAACACTCTGTGCCACGCTGCGGAACACTCTGTGCCACATTGTGGAACACTCTGTGCCACGCCGTGAAACACTCTGTTCCAAGGCATGAAACACTTCGTTTCAAAGGATGAAACACTTCGTTTCCCAAGCTCTTCTTGAAACAACCTAGTTTGATTCCGCTATGCCTCCGTGCTGGATGCCCCGAAAAGTGCTGGATCCGTGCTGGATAAAGCATAGATCCAGCACGGTGTATTTTGTTGATTACCAGTTGTTAAGAGCGAAATTCGTGCTGAAGTGCTGGATAAAAACACTTTTTCTGTAGAGTAGAGTGTTTTATACTGCGGTTTATCAGAAGATCATCTCACCACCTTCGGCTAGCATCTCGATCACCAGCTGACCTTTTTTGTCCACGCTCACCGGTTTCAGTCCGGCAGTGCGGTCGGCTTTATCGTAGATAGCTTGTGTGATCTTTCCTGCCAGCCAGGGAACATTCACCGTCAGCTTCATCGGCTTATCGGTGGCATTCACAGCCGAAACGTACCACTGCTGGCCATACCGGCGGGCGATGACACAATACTTTCCCGGATAGCCATCGATGAAACGGGTTTCGTCCCAAACGGTAGGAACCTTCTTCATGAAGTCGATTACGTAATCCGGTTGCTCCGTCAGGTTGTTCGGGGTGATACCGAAGTGCTGAACCGATGAATTGTACAGAGTAGCCGTAGCAATCTGGAAAGCATCGGTCGTTTTACGGATCGTGCCCTGGCTTACGCCCTCTTTCGAGAAACGTTTGTTGAAGAACACACCGCCGTAATCCATATTCGATACTGCGTTGCGGATGAACGGATAGAGCGTGGCACGCTGTGCTTCGCGGTCGGCATGGTACTGGGCAAACACAAGGTTTTCCGATACCAACGCTGCTTCGCTCGTCATGTGGTTGGGGTACATCCGTTCCCAACCGCGGGGTAGGGTAGTGCCGTGGAAGTTCACGCCGATACCGTATTTGTTGGCCGTAGTCAGAATGTCTTCGTACAGCTTCATCGTTACCTGCTTGTCGCCGCCGAAGAAGTCTACTTTGATGCCTTTCACACCGAGTGATTGCATCCAGGCCATCTCTTTCTCACGAGCGGGAGCGGTGTCCATGCGGTGGTGCGGACCTTGTGGGGCATCGTTCCACGCACCGTTGGAGTTGTACCACAGAATCACATCTATCCCTTTCGACTGTGCATAAGCGATGAGCGACGGCATGTTTTCGTATCCGATCTGCTTATCCCACAACGCATCGATAAGGATGTATTCCCAACCCATGTCGGCAGCGAGGTCAATGAAAATCTTTTGGTCGTTGTAATTGCAACTTTGGTCTTGCCACAGAATCCAGCTCCAGGTAGAGCGGCCGGGCTTGAATACCTGACTGGGTTGATACAGCGGGCGCACGTTGTCATAGGCCGAGGTGGTTTCCACGATCGGACGGAGGTTGCCGCCCACGGTAATCGTCTTCCACGACGTCAACATGGGTAGAGCAGCGGTTGCAGTAGCATCGCCCATACCGTTGTTCTCTTCTTTTTCCGGGAAAGCGATGGTGTACAGTCCGTCTTTCGTTCCCTCGCTCAGGCGGGTACCGGCATAACGACTGCTCACGCCTGTCTCAGAGATCAGTGCCCAACCATCGTCTCCTACATGGAACAGCGCCGGGAAGGTATAACCTAGTTTGTAGCCTGAGGGTGTTCCGATGGGTTGATCCATGGTGTATTCTTCTTCGTAGCTCGGCTTAGTGCGCATCCATCCTTCGCCGTAAGGCGCTTGTTGAGTGATGAAGGTGGTAGTATGTGCCGGGAAGTCGAATCCGGTAGCTTCGCTGTTGACGGTGACGTGCGTACGCTTGGGTGATGCCAGACGATACGCCTGTGCAATGTCGTTGTTGCTCACCCGGAAGATGATTTGGAGCGTGTCGCCCTGGCTGTTGAGGTAGCTGGCCTTAAGCTCGTTGGCTATGTAGTGTACGCGGCTCACTTTGGCGTGAGGCATGGTGTATGTTTCGTCGATGAGGCGAGTGGCGCTTCCGGCACTTTTCAATCCGGTGGTAAAGTCGCCGATGGTTGTTGCCAGTCCGAGGGGGGACGGTTCCAGTATCACCTTGTTATTATAGGTGACGGAGTAGGAGGGAGCTCCGGCGGCGGACAGCTCCAGCTTGACTTTCAGAGCCCCATCCGGACCTTGCACTTCTTGTGCGGCAATAGCTCCTGTTAGTGGAAGGAGCAGGGCGAGTAATGTGCTTCGTTTCATTATTGGGTGTTATAAAAGGGTGGTAATGTTTTAAATCTATCTGTATGAGCTTACTTAATAAGTCTTACTTCGTAAATATCTGCCGTGTTCTGACCATTAGCCGGTGCGAAACGAACAGTGTATGTACCGGGTTGCAATGCTTCCGGCAGGGTATAAGTAGCTGTTTCAAGGCCTTCCTTATCTCCGCTGGCATCGGCTGTAACCGGCTTGGCTGTCAGCAATTGGCCGTTCACGGTAATAGCTGTTGGCACCCGGTTGTTCTTCACCGTCAATAACATCAGCTGGGTAGCGGTACCTTCTTTCACTTTGAGGTCGTAGCTGAACCAACCGGCAGCCCGGCGGAAATGGCGATCGTTCTGTATGCTTGTCTTGGAATTCTCAAACTTGATGTTGTGATCCGATTCCGGTTGCTGTTCACCGCAGAATACGAGGTCGACGGTACGTTGTGCCA
This sequence comes from Bacteroides sp., assembly GCA_031554635.1. GTDB lineage: Bacteria > Bacteroidota > Bacteroidia > Bacteroidales > Bacteroidaceae > Bacteroides. Next base: position 12,207 of record JAVBVD010000041.1, on the reverse strand, counting down.
GTTCCATCGCCTGACGCTCCACCCGTTCGGTCTCTTCGATAATAGCTTTCAACTGCTGTTCATCGGCCTGGCGGAAGTAAACGGCATAACGTGCATTGTGCAGGCGGAAGAACGGAATCAGCTCCAACGGTTTGTCCGTAGCGGGGTGAACGGCTCCCTTGTAGACAAAGGAGAGCGCATCGCCCGGCTGGCGAACCAACGAGCTGCGGATATTTTCCGGGTTGCCTACCAGGATGGAGTTATCCTGCATCGGCATCAATTTGCCGTGTGCAATGTGTCCGCCACGACTGTCGTCGGCATAAAGTCCGTCCAAATGATCGGTACCTGTTACGGCAGCCAGCACAATCGGTCCGTACATGAATGCATAGTAGTCCTGATGATCAGGAATCTGTTCCAGGCGTACCTGCATCGGTAGGTCGATGGTAACAACATCACCTTTCTTCCACTTGCGGTCGATGGCGATGTATTCGCCAACTTGAGCGTTGAACGAATAGTTTTTGCCGTTAATCGTTACTTTCGCACCCGCCGCCCATGCCGGATAGCGCACGTTCAGGGCAGTATTCTTCTTCGAAGCCTGTTCGATGGTAAGCGTCACCTTGCCATTGTCCGGGAAACGGGTTTCCTGACGGAGGGTAATACCTCTCTCTTTCCAAGTCAGGCGAGAGGGAGCAAAGAGATTGACATACAAGGCATCGTCGGAATGAGCATAAATGAACTCTCCGTATTTGGTATGATTCTCCAGTCCCGAACCCACACAGCACCAGAAGCTGGTTTGTGGCTGCGAGTACACCCGGTAATGTCCCGAGCGCATGGAGGTGAAGTACACAAATCCACCTTTGTCCGGTTCCTCGGTAGAAAGGATGTGGTTGTAAAGCGCCCGTTCGCAATAATCCATGTAGCGGGGATCGGTGCTTGTTTGGTACAACATTTCCGACAGGCGGAGCATATTATATGTATTACATGTTTCCGGACCTTCGCGGTCGGTGAGCATCGGCGTGAAGTTATTCGCCGGATGGAAATGTTCGCGTACGCTGTTTCCACCCATACATACCGAACGATGTTCGGTCACCGTGTGCCAGAAGAAATCGGCAGCACGATCCCATGCGGCATCCTGCGTCAGGTCGGCTACACGTTTGAAGCCGATTACTTTCGGGATTTGTGTATTGGCGTGCATACCCGTCAGGCGGTCTTCGTCCTTGAGCAACGGATCGAGAATGATTTGGTGTGAGAAGCGGCGGGCCAGCGTGAGGTATTTGTCATCCCCTGTGATGGCAGCCACATCGGCAAATGTTTCGTTCAGTCCGCCGTGTTCGCTGCGGAGCATGTCCTGCATCTGCTCGTCGGTCAGGTTGGCGGTGATGTCGATCATCCAGTCGGTGAGTTCGATCAGCATTTGTTTGGCCAGTTCGCTACCGGCGTGCAGATAGGCATCACGCAGTCCGGCATATGTTTTATGGATGTTGTACAGCGGTACCCACTTGTCGTTCAGGCCGAAACCGCTGGCGCGGATGTTACCGGCCTTGATCTCTGCCCAGAGTTGTTTGCTTCCCGGTGTGCCGCCGATGAATCCGGTACCAACGGTTTGTTGGGCACGGCGCAGTTCACTGATGGTATAATCGAGACGTTCCTTGACGGTCTTGTCGCCGGTGGCGGCGTACATCATGGAAAGTGCCGATAGGTAGTGTCCGCCGATATGTCCATCCAATCCGGTATTTTCCCAATTGGTGTACGACGGGGCTTTCGGGGTAAGTCCGGCTTCGCGGAGGAAAGGAGTCAACAGGCGGTCGGCATCCAGTTCGAGCATGTAACGAAGGTCGGCTTGCTGTGCTTTCAGGAAAGGACTTTCGAGCAGTTCAACCTCATTCAGAGGAAATAATGATACTTGCTTCCGGGGTTGGGCGGAAATCGTATGTGCGATAAATGTGCAAAAGAGAATAAGTAAAAGGGTGGATTGTCTCATGGTGTTTTGGATATATTAGAACAAGCGAAAAAGGGGTGGAAACGCTTGAAGAAAGGAGAATGAAATTAAGAATGATGAATTAAGAATTAAGAATCGAAAACCAAGAATTTGTAATACAGGAGGCGGTAAAAGTGATTAGGTGAAATCACATTACTCCATTCTTAATTTTTAATTCTTAATTCTTAATTTCAGAGTTTTTCTAACAGAACAGTTCCTTTTCAGTAAACTGTCCCAGTTTGATATACTTCTCGTATATTTCGTTGTAAGCGGCTGCATTTTCGGCATTCGGCTGGTATTCGCTGGCGAAACCGGAACCCATTGCTTTCTGTGCATCTTCGATCTTGCTGAATACACCGGCAGCAGTAGCCGCGAACATGGCAGCTCCGAGGGCGCAAGCCTGGTCGGTGCGGCATACCTTGATAGGCATGTTCAGCACGTCGCTCAATGTCTGCATAACGAACGGCGATTTCAGGGCGATACCGCCGATACCGATCACGTTGTCGATGCGTACACCTTCACCACGGAAGCGCTCTACAATCGCTTTCGAACCGAAGGCTGTTGCTTCGACCAGCGCACGGAAGATCAGCGGAGCCGTTGTGCCGAGTGAGATACCGGTGATGGTACCTTTCAGCATTTGGTTGGCATCCGGTGTGCGACGACCGTTCATCCAGTCGGTAGCAATCACGGCGCTTTCGCTAACCGGTACTTTCTCAGCTTCGGCAGTCAAAGCAGGAATCATCTTATTCGATGCTTCTTCGATCAGCTTCGCTTTGGTAGCGTCATCGATCAGTGTGCTGTTGGCTACGATGCTCTTCATCGGGAACTCCAACACCTGCTTGAACCAGGCATAGATATCACCGAAGGCCGACTGACCAGCTTCCAGACCGACCATGCCCGGGATAACCGAACCGTCTACCTGTCCGCAGATACCTTTAATCAGGTTGTGACCGATCTCTTCGTACGAAGCCACCATCACGTCGCAAGTCGATGTACCGATGATGCGAACCAGTGTATTCGGCGTCACACCTGCACCTACGGCGCCCATGTGGCAGTCGAATGCGCCGCCGGCCACTACTACGTTGGTGCTCAGACCCAGACGGGCTGCCCACTCTTCGCTCAGTTTGCCAACAGGTTTTTCGGCTGTTTCGGTTTCCGTAAACAAGCGGTCGCGGTATCCTCTCAACAGCGGATCGAGTTTCACGAGGAATTCTTCCGAAGGCAGTCCGCCCCATTTCTCGTGCCACATCGCTTTGTGACCATTGGCACAACGGCTGCGTACGATGTCGTCACTGAGTTTCACACCTGTGATCAGTGCAGGCAACCATTCGCAGTATTCCACAATGCTGTATGCTTTGGCACGAACATCGGCATCTTCTCTCAATACGTGCAATGCCTTTGCCCAGAACCATTCCGAAGAGTAGATACCCCCTTCGTAAGCGCTATAGTCTTCATCCCACTCCTTGCAAAGCTTGTTGATCTCAGCAGCTTCGCGGATAGCGGTATGGTCTTTCCACAACACGAACATGGCGTTGGGGTTTTCAGCAAATTCGGGGAGAAGGGCGAGGGGAGTACCTGCTGCATCGGTAAAAGCAGGTGTACTTCCGGTAGTATCGAAAGCGATACCTACCACTTGTTCAGCTGTTCCGGCAGGACAGGCAGCCAAAGCTTCCTTCACGGTACCTTCGAGCACGTCGATGTAGTCTTGCGGATGTTGGCGATACTGGTTGATGGCAGGATTGCAATACAAACCTTTCGTCCAACGGGGATAATATTTCACAGCGGTAGCGAGGGTTTCGCCAGTCAGTGCGTTCACAATGACAGCGCGTGCCGAGTCGCTTCCGTAGTCTAATCCGATAACGTATTTCATGATAACGATTAGTGATTAATGATAAGTGATTAGTGTTTAGCAGAAAGTGTTTAGTTATTAGTGATTAGTGATCAGCAGAACGCCAATCACTAATCACCAAATACTAATTACTATTAGCAGAGTGCCTTATTGAGCATGTAATAGATCTCGTTCAGCTGCAACTCTTTCTTGAAGCCGCTGATGGTCGTATTATTATCGATCACTACCATTTCGATACCTGCGATTTCAGCATAGTCTTCGAGGTATTCCAGAGTAAGGTCGTACGAGAAGCTGGTGTGGTGAGTACCACCTGCCAGGATCCATGCGGCAGCACCGATTTCGAGGTTCGGCTGCGGAATCCATAATGCAGAAGCTACCGGCAAGCTCGGGAGTTCCTTGCTCTTGATGCAGTCTACTTTATTTACGATCATACGGAAACGGTTACCCATGTCAACTACCGTAGCGGCAACACCTTCGCCTTCCTTAGAAGTAAATACCAAACGGGCAGGATCGTTCTTGCCACCGATACCCAGCGGATGAACTTCCAACTTCGGTTTGTGTTCGGCGATCAGCGGGCAAACTTCCAACATGTGAGCCTGAAGAATAGCGCTGTTGGCACCGTCGAAGTTCAGTGTATAGTCTTCGAGGAACGAGCAACCTTTCGGCATGCCTTGTCCCATGAACCACATCGTGCGAACGAGGGCAGCAGTCTTCCAGTCGCCTTCAGCACCGAAACCGTAACCTTCTGCCATCAGGCGTTGGCTGGCCAATCCCGGAAGCTGGTCGATACCTTGGAGGTCGTCAAAGTTGGTAGTAAATGCCTTCGCACCTTTTTCTTTCAGGTAACGACGGAGAGCGATTTCTGCGCGGGCAGCTTCGATCACTTGTTTACGGTCCTTGCCGCCTTCTTTACAGTTGTCGGCCAGGTCGTATTCTTTTTCGTAAATAGCTACCAGTTCAGCGATGTCGGCATCAGTTACCTTATCCTGTATGGCTACCAGTTGACCAATGGGTTGGTAATCTACATGGTAACCCAGACGCATTTCAGCTTCTACCTTGTCACCGTCGGTAACGGCTACGTTGTTCATCTGGTCGCCGAAACGGATGATGAGCATGTCCTGAGCATCTGCCCAAGCAGCAGCTACGCGCATCCAAACAGCAATCTTAGCCTGAGCGGCTTCGTCTTGCCAGTGGCCAACCACCACCTTGCGGTTCTTGCGCATACGGGTAACGATGTGTCCGAACTCGCGGTCGCCATGAGCCGATTGGTTCAGGTTCATGAAGTCCATATCCATTGTCTGCCAGGGAATTTCCTTGTTGAACTGAGTGTGGAAGTGCAACAACGGCTTACGCAGTTCCTGCAAACCGTGAATCCACATCTTAGCCGGAGAGAACGTGTGCATCCAGGTAATGATACCGATACACTTTTCGTCGTTGTTAGCGGCTTTGAAAGCGGCGGTTACTTCCTTAGAAGAGTTTACCGTACCTTTATATACTACTTTAACGGGCAGGTTGCCGCTGGCATTCAGTCCGGCTACCATTTCGTTAGAATGTGCGTCTACTGCGATTACTGCATCGCCTCCGTACAGGAGTTGTGCTCCGGTGAGGAACCATACTTCAAAATTATCAAATGCGTTCATAATGTTTTGATATTAAATTTTAGTGATTAGTTTTATTCTAAAAATGTTATTGTCCATAATAGGCATTCGGACCGTGTTTGCGGCTGAAATGCTTTTCAATAAGCAACGGGTTCATGGTGAGGTTGGGATTGGCGGCAAAGGCAATGCTTGCCATCTTCGCTACCTGTTCCATGACTACGGCGTTGTGAACGGCATCGTGTGCGTCTTTCCCCCAGGAGAAAGGTCCATGGTTCTTCACCAGCACGCCCGGAGTATGTACCGGGTTGAGTCCTTCGAACCGTTTGACGATCACGTTACCGGTTTCCAATTCGTAGGCGCCGGTTACTTCGGCTTCAGTCATATCGGCTGTGCAGGGAATGGCGTCGTGGAAGTAGTCGGCATGGGTAGTGCCGATGTTCGGAACGTCGAGTCCTGCCTGAGCCCAGGCCGTAGCGTAAGTAGAGTGGGTGTGTACCACGCCGCCGATTTCGGGGTAGGCACGATACAGTACCAAGTGCGTGGGCGTGTCCGACGATGGTTTCAGTTTCCCTTCAACGATCTTGCCGTCGAGGTCTACCACCACCATGTCTTCTGCCTTCATATCATCGTAGCTCACTCCGCTGGGTTTGATGACCACCAGTCCGCTTTCGCGGTCGATGGCCGATACATTGCCCCAGGTGAAGATCACCAGACCGTGTTTCACCAGGTCGAGGTTGGCACGGAATACTTCTTCTTTTAATGCTTCTAACATACTTGTTATAACTTAAATTTCGGATCCTTGCGATACACCTTGTTGTTGAACTTGTACAAGGCGGCTCCCCGTTTGGAACCCGTTTTGTCGATCTTATCTGTTTTCTCAATGTAATCCATCTCGGCTACCCGTTTGCGGAAATTCCGCTTGTCCATGGTTTCACCATAGATGGCTTCGTACAGACTTTGCAGTTGAGAGAGGGTGAACAGTTTCGGTAGCAGGTTGAACCCGATGGGTTTGTACGCCGCCCGTTGACTCATCCTCTTCCGTGCCCGTTCCACCATCAGCGGATGGTCGAAGATAAGCGGCGGAAGTTCATTGATGTTCACCCAGTAGGCGTTGTGCTTGTGTACCAGTTCACGGTCGTACTCGTTGATGTTGATCAGTGCGTAATACGCTATCGATACGACCCGTTCGCCCGGATCACGTTCTATCTCGCCGAAGGCGCCGAGTTGTTCCATGAACACATTGCTCAGTCCCGTCAGTTCGGCCAATACCCGCTTGGCTGCATCGTCTACACTTTCGTTCTTTTGTACGAATCCTCCCATCAACGACCACTCGCCCATGGCAGGCTGGAAGTTGCGCTTCAGCAGCAGCAAGCTCAGCCCCTCTTCGTTGAACCCGAAGATAATACAGTCTACGCCGACGTGGAAGGTAGGATTCGCACTATAGAAACTATTCATTTTTATTCTTTTATTACCAGAAATACATGTAGAACAGGGCGCACAGGAATACGACTCCCAGTGATGCGATCACATCCCATTTGTCCCAGCTCTTCTTGATTTCTTGGATGTACTCGGGGGTGAAAGTGATGGCTTCCACCTGTTGAGCGGTTGGTTTCGGAGTAAAGAACGATACCACAACCATCAGCAAGATAATGAATACAAGCAACCAGATCTCGAAGATCAACCAGTTGGTTTGCCAGAACCAGGCTGTGCATTCCCAACCCCAGCCCGACATCACATCCTTACCTGTATTGGTGAAGATATTGGTGAACAAGCGGATCATACCAATGGCAAAACCCACGATCATACCGGCTTCACCGGCTTTCGGCGTAATGCGCTTGGAGAATATACCCAGTGCGAATACAGCTACCATGGCCGGAGCAAGCAACGACTGGATACCTTGCAGATAGTCATACAGGCTACCGAGGCTCATCATGACCGGAATCCAGATAATACCCAGTACTACTACTACAACTGTTGCAGCGCGACCCACAAAAACGTAGGTGCTTTCACTCTTACCTTTGAACTTCGGTTTGTAGAAGTCTTCGGTAAACAGGGTAGCGCAAGAGTTGAAGAAAGCTGCCAAGGAAGCAACCAGTGCCGAGATGAAACCGATGGTCACGATACCTTTCACACCCGCAGGCAATACGAATTTCACCATAGAACCAAAGGCTGTGTCAGGGTCGGCCAATGTAAAACCGCTATCGGGACGTGCAGCCAGTGCGGCAGCGATCATACCCGGGATCAGGAACATGAAAACAGGCAATATCTTGAAATAACCGGCAGCGATCGTACCTCTGCGTGCACGTTTCATTACCTCTATATTCGATTCGCCTTTGCGTTGGCCAAGTACACGTTGAACGATGTGCTGGTCGGTACACCAATACCAGAAACCGATGATCGATGCTCCGATGAAAACCCAGAAGCCGGGATAATCGTCGTACATGGGGTCTCCCGTTTCGAAGTGGAACATGTGGTTTGTACCGTGTGCAACGCCGTCTGCTCCTACGTTCAGTGTCTTAGAGAATTCAATCATAGCCGTCCAACCAGCTGTGATACTGCCGTCTCCCAAAGCTGCTAATCCGAGGAAAAGCACCAGGAAAGAACCCAGAATAAGAATCGGAGTCTGAATGGCCGACAGAGTCATTACACCCTTCATACCACCCAACACAGTGAAAATACCTGTCAATACGATCAAACCGATCGCTCCATACCAGAAAGGCAAACCCAGCAGACTTTCCATGAAGATACCACCGGTAAATGCGGTCACACTCACTTTGGTCAATACGTAGGCTATCAGCGTGATGATAGACAGCCACGAACCGGTTGCCTGTGTGTAGCGGTATTTAAGGAAGTCGGGCATGGTGATGATCTTTCCCATCTTATTATTCATAAGTTGGTAGAAGGGTACAAAGAGCCAACCCAAAATAAGGATCATCCAGCCTTGCATTTCCCAGTGTGCCATACCTACACCCGATTTGGCACCTGTACCTGCAAGTCCAACAAGATGTTCGGACCCAATGTTGGCTGCAAAGATAGCCGCACCAATAATATACCAGGGTTCACCTTTACCGAAAAGGTAGTCTTCACTACTGGCTCCCTGTTGCAAGCGTTTGTCTTTCTGTACCGAACGGTATACCGCCCATGTTACCAGGCCGATACCGACTACGATAATCAGCCAGTCGAGCCAAATAAATTCTTGTGATGTCCAATTCATACTATTAAATTATTTTGAGTTTGATTATTTCTCTACACCGAATTTAAAGATACATTCGCTGTTATATGTTTGTCCCGGCTCGAGTACTACAGAAGGCCATTGCGGCTTGTTGGGGCTATCGGGATAGTGTTGTGTTTCGAGGCAGATGGCAGCACGTTGTTTGTATACGATGCCTTTCTTTCCGGTAACGGTTCCGTTGAGGAAGTTTCCGCTATATACCTGTACGCCCGGTTCGTTGGTGTACACTTCCAGTGTGATACCTGTAACGGGTGAAGTCAGTTTGCAAGCTACCTGGCTGATGTCGCCGGCTGTGTTCAATACCCAGTTGTGGTCGTATCCGTTGCCATTCTTCAACTGTACATATTCGAAGTTGTCGATTTCCTGGCCTACTGCTTTCGGGGTAGTAAAGTCCATCGGAGTTTCTTTGACGGTAACGATTTCGCCGGTGGTCATGAATGTGCTGTCTACCGGAGTGAAATTGTCGGCATTTACATATAATAAATGATCGGTGATGGGATTTTCGGCATTGCCCGAGAGGTTGAAATAAGAGTGGTTGGTCATGTTGATCACCGTCTTCTTATCTGTAGTGGCCGAATATTTGATATCGATAGCGTTGTCGTCTGTGAGTTTGTAGATTACTTTGGCGGTAACGTTACCGGGGAAGTTTTCGTCGCCATCCGGAGAGATGCGAGTCAGTTCCAAAGTTGTGCCATCAATCTGATTGGCTTCATACACCTGGTATTGCCACCCTTTCGGACCTCCGTGCAGACAGTGACCGAAATTGTTTTGCGGCAACTGAATAGTTTCTCCGTCAAGTGTAATACGTCCTTGTGCAATGCGGTTGGCATAACGTCCGATAGAAGCGCCGAAGTCGCTCGGAACGTTGATGTAGTCGGCAATACTGTCAAAACCCAGGACAACATCCTGCATTTTACCATCCTTGTCGGGTACCATGACTGAAACAATGCGTCCTCCGAAATTGGTGACACATACCTCCATACCTGCTTGATTTTTCAAGGTGTACAGAGCAGTTTTTGCGTTGTTTACTTCTGTCTGGAATTTAGCGGGGTTCAATCCTGATTCCGTTAACTCTGTTGCCGGCTTATTGTCGCATGCTGACAATACTGTTGCGGCGATTGCTGCGAATAAAAAAAGCTTTTTCATGATAATGTATTAATTGTAAAATGAGATAATTATCTTATTGGGTGTAAAAGTAACACTTTTGTTTGGTGTAGGTTGTACACTTATATATGTTGTACAACATGATATACAAAAACTGTAAGGATGTCACTCTTATTATTAGCTTTTAAGGCCAATAATAAGAGTGACATCCTTACAGTTTTAGATTTTTATCGGTTTGACTCAACCGATTGAAGAATAAACTTTTAGCGGAGTTTTTGAGATTCAGAGGTAACTTTCAATGAAATGCCGCCAACGGACCAGGGTTTGGGGGGCGTGCCGATATGTCACGCAGTGACGTGTCAAACGAGCGGCCAAAGTAGGCATGCCGCCAAACCCTTGTTGGCTGAAGTGTTTTTCTCTTTTCGTTGCCGTTGCAAAAAGGTACTAAAGACTTTTATTTCCATGTTTATTGTGCTTCGATTTTGAAGTCTTTCCAGATATTCGCAGCCTTGTATGCACTTAAAGAAGCTGAAGGAACACGCAACATACAGAAAGATTTATCCACTTTCTCAAAAATTGCATTTCCAGCGCCAACTAAAACTACCGGTCTGGCTGCCTTGCAAATGATTTCTTCCAAAGCCACGCAACCCATGAACGCACCGTATCCGATTGTGTTTACGCGGCTGCCAAGGGTTATCGATTCCAAGCCTGTCAGTCCTGCCGCAAAATGACTAGGTATAAGTCTTACATTGTCTCCAACGATAATCGTTTCTAATATTCCACTTTTGTTAAAAGGTGAATCAACATCCACATTTTCGCAACTTTTCGCATTAAAATTTACTTTTTTTAATCGTGGGGAATATCCGAAAGAAGCGTTGCGGATTTTGGAAACATTTTCAGGGATGGTCAGTTCGGTTACTTTGCTTCCCGCAAAAGCTTCTATTCCAATTTCACTCAACTCATTGCCGAGAGAAATAGACGTTACACCTGTACATTGGTAAAATGCACGATAATCAATTTTTTGCACTTGGTTGGGAATGACAATAAACGGTAAATTGGGGCAACCCCAAAACGAACCCTTTCCTATTTCGGTAACGCCCATGCCGATAGACAATGATGTTAAAGCAGTTATGTTCATAAACATATAATCCGGTATTTTTATGACCGCTTCGCCGATGATGACGTTTTTCAAGGCAGGGCACTTTGTACTCATAAACGGAGGAGGCGCCGTTATCGGGTCGAAACCGGCACAGTTGATGGCGTTGAAAATTACCGCCTCCAGTTTGTTTGCGCCGGTGAAAGCGTCCGTTTCCATTTCGGCGACAGATTCGGGAATGATAAGGGACGTTAAGCCACTGTTCCGAAAAGCGAAGTTGCGTATCAACGTAACACCTTTACCGATGATTACGGTTCTTATACCGGAACAACCCTCAAAAGCGCCGATGCCAATTGTTGTAACGCCGTCTTCGATGACGACATCAGTAATTCTGCCTTTTACCGACACCCACGGCTGCAAATTAGCCGCAGCCGAGAGAGAAGCCGGCATTGCGCCGTTGCCGCCAATGGAGAGCGTCCCGCCCGTTAAAGCCCAGGTCAGGTTGTCGCCCAGTCTGCCCGACGTTTGGGCAGATACGCCGGTTGCAAAAGAAAGAAAGATGACTGCCGCCCATGATGCGAAACTCATTTTCCGTAAAAGGTTTCTCCTACTCGTGTGGCTTTTCAGACTCACCCTGTTTTTTGAAATGGTTTCCAGCTCCATTACTTTGTTTGTTAAGTTACTGAAGTATGTCATAACGTTTTTCGTTTTAAAATTAATTAATACTGTTGTTGTTCGCGGCTTGCGAGCGGGCTTGCATATTGCGACATCAAATATAAGAAAAATCACTGACTTTTATATACAACTGGATTATATACTTATCGGTATAATTATGAATATTTTTTATCAATATATGCACATACATACCGTTATTTTTTACAAATTATACTTCATTCTTAAATCATGTTGCTTCATACCATCTAAAGAGGAAAAATATCGTTTCCAGCCGGGACAAAAATTTATATGCCATCTCCAAAATCTGCCCATTAATGATTTTGGTGCTTTATCATGTTTTGCACGTATTGAACAATGCTCGCAATTATATTGTTTTTCCATAACTTACTTGAAAATTACTTCTATATTTGGATTAATTTGTTTCAGATGATTAATAAATTCTATCTTATCTTTTGGCGAAATCGTCATCATATCCCTATCGCTGTAAATAGCAAGCCTGTCAAGAGATAGAGCTGCCGAACTTATAGGGTCGTTGGTTTCAATTATCTTTTTAATTTTATCTATGCTGGATTGTAGTATTAACTATAAAACCAGCTTTTATTAATAAATTATTATCATTAATGACATAATATGTTGTGTTGCAAAGGTAAATAAAAAATCCAAGAGCAAGAATATTTACAGCTAATCCAATCCAAG
>JAVBVD010000033.1:0-132004 GCA_031554635.1 Bacteroides sp. | reverse complement strand
GCAAATCTACTAAAAATAGATAAACGTTGCTTTCTTTCCCATCTTTTTTGTATATTTGCACCCAAATTATCGGTTGATAATGAAAATTAAAGAAATAGTAAGCGCCCTTGAACGGTTCGCGCCTCTGCCATTGCAAGACGGTTTTGATAATGCCGGCCTGCAAATCGGACTGACAGAAGCGGAAGCAACAGGGGCTTTGTTGTGTCTTGACGTAACCGAAGCCGTACTGGATGAGGCCATCGCATTAGGATACAATCTCGTTATTTCGCATCATCCGTTACTCTTCAAAGGATACAAATCAATTACCGGTAAGGATTATGTGGAACGTTGTATCCTCAAAACCATCCGCCACGATATTGTGGTGTACTCGGCACATACCAACCTGGATAATGCACCGGGTGGGGTAAACTTTAAGATTGCCGAGAAATTGGGACTGCAGCATGTACGCGTACTCGAACCCAAAGCCGATTGCCTGGTGAAGCTGGTTACCTTTGTGCCCGTTGCACATGCCGAAGCCGTACGCGATGCGTTGTTCCGTGCCGGTTGCGGACAAAAAGGGAATTACGATGCTTGCAGCTATAATACAGAAGGAACAGGTACATTCCGCGCCAACGAAGGAGCCCATCCTTTTTGCGGAAGCGTAGGTGAACTGCACCGGGAAAACGAAATACGGATAGAAACCATACTTCCCGCTTTCCGCAAAGCCGAAGCGGTACGTGCCTTACTGGCTGCCCATCCGTACGAAGAACCTGCATTCGACCTGTATCCGTTACAGAACACCTGGGCGCAGGCGGGCTCGGGGATCATCGGCGAATTAAATGAACCGGTGACCGAGTTGGAGTTCCTGAAAGAAGTAAAGAAAACCTTCGAAGTAGGATGCCTGAAACACAACAAGCTCATCGGCCGCGAAATACAACGGGTAGCGCTGTGTGGTGGGGCGGGAGCTTTCTTGCTTTCGCAAGCCATCCGTCAGGGAGCCGATGCGTTTATTACCGGCGAAATTAAATACCACGATTACTTCGGGCACGATACGGACCTGTTAATGGCGGAGATTGGGCATTACGAAAGTGAACAATATACAAGAGAAATTTTTTATTCCATCATTCGGGATTTATTTCCTAATTTCATGATTCAATATAGTAAAGTGAATACGAATCCCATAAAATATTTATAACGAAATGGCTAAAGAAGCAAAAAACGAACCCAAAGAGCTGACTGTTGAACAGAAGTTGAAAACACTGTTCCAGTTGCAGACCATGTTGTCGGACATCGATAAGATTAAAACATTGCGTGGCGAGCTTCCGTTGGAAGTACAAGATTTGGAAGACGAAATCGCCGGTTTGACTACCCGTATCGAGAAAATCAAGGCCGAAGGTGAAGAGCTGAGATCGGATATCGCCGGTAAAAAGGTAGAAATCGAAATGGCGAAAGCTGCGGTTGATAAGTACCGTGCGCAACAGGAAAATGTACGTAACAACCGCGAGTTCGACTTCTTATCCAAAGAAATTGAATTCCAAACTCTCGAAATTGAATTGTGCGAAAAGAGAATCCGCGAGTTTACTGTTGAAGAACGCGACAAGGCAGAAGAATTGGAACACAGCTTGGTAGACCTGGAAGAACGTCAGAAAGACCTGGATGTAAAGAAGGGTGAGCTTGACGAAATTATTGCCGAAACCAAACAGGAAGAAGAACGTTTGAGAGACAAATCGAAAGAACTCGAAACGAAAATTGAACCTCGTTTGTTGCAGTCGTTCAAACGTATCCGTAAGAACTCACGTAATGGTTTGGGTGTTGTATATGTACAACGTGATGCTTGTGGTGGTTGCTTTAACAAGATTCCGCCCCAGAGACAACTCGATATCCGTTCACGTAAGAAAGTAATTGTGTGCGAATATTGCGGGCGTATTATGATTGACCCGGAATTGGCAGGTATCGAAATCGGTCACAAAGAAGAAGCTGCACCGGCTACAACCAAAAGAACTATCCGTCGCAAGACAGCCGAATAAGAATTTTATTCACCACAGAGTGACACAGAGTTCCACAGAGTTTTTTCTCTCGTGGAACTTTGTCTTTTATAGGATTGCGTAATCCGGAATGTCCGGCAGGAAAGTATACGCCTGCTTCTCGTAATCCATCCGGCAGCAATAATGTTGCATGCCGTTGCTCACAATGAGGTAATCTACCTTCAATACCATATTATACCGGGTAATCTGGTCGAATACCGCTTGCGTAATTTCAATGTGCGGGGCTTTATACTCTACAATAAGGCGGGCCGAAAGGTCGCGCTGGTACAATACCGTATCACAACGCTTGCGTGTACCATTTAGGTGTACCATAACTTCATTCGCCAACAAGGTAGCCGGATATCCTTTGTGCTCCAAAAGGAAATGCACAAAGTGTTGGCGTACCCATTCTTCGGGGGTTAATGCAACATATTTCTTACGTATCACATCGAAAATGAAACTTTTTCCGTCGCGTACTGTTATTTTAGCATCGAATACAGGCAAATTTAATGATAACATTTACTATATTTGTGAGTTAAATAGTGATTCCTAGCTGTTAGGGACCACAAATTTAATAGATAATTATGAAAACAAAGCAAGAAATCGTGGAGAATTGGCTGCCACGCTATACCAAACGGAGCCTGGAGGACTTTGGACAGTATATCTTGTTGACTAATTTCAACAAGTATGTGGACCTCTTTGCGGAAAAATTTAATGTACCTGTCCTTGGGAGAGATGCCAACATGACTTCGGCTCATGCTGAGGGAATCACCATCATCAATTTCGGCATGGGAAGTCCCAATGCTGCTATCATAATGGATTTGCTGAGAGCCATTAAGCCTCAAGCCTGCCTGTTCCTCGGGAAATGCGGAGGTATCGATGTGAAGAACAAGATCGGCGACCTTATCCTACCCATCGCTGCCATTCGGGGCGAAGGAACATCCAATGACTATTTACCACCCGAAGTACCTGCCTTGCCGGCGTTTATGCTGCAACGCGCTGTGTCGTCGGCCATTCGTGACAATGCCCGTGACTATTGGACTGGGACTGTATACACCACCAACCGTCGCATTTGGGAACACGACGAACGTTTCAAAGAATACCTGCGCACAACGCGTGCCATGGCAGTAGACATGGAAACGGCCACACTGTTCAGTTGCGGCTTTGCCAATCATATACCCACCGGGGCTTTGCTGCTGGTGTCCGACCAACCGATGATCCCGGAAGGAGTGAAGACGGATCGTAGCGATCTGCTTGTGACTCAAAACTTTGTGGAGGAACATGTACGGATCGGTATAGCTTCGCTCCGTATGATCATTGATCAAAAGAAAACTGTAAAACATTTGAAATTCGACTGGTAACAATATTATGGCCAAACAAGAGCTGTCCTGCGATGATATTCTGAAAGAGCTTAGAGCCAAACAATACCGCCCTGTCTATTATCTGATGGGGGAGGAGTCTTATTACATCGACCTGATTGCCGATTATATTACAGAGAATGTATTGAACGAAACGGAAAAAGAGTTCAACCTGGCGGTGATGTACGGTAGTGATGTGGATGTAGCGACGGTTATCAATGCCTCGAAGCGCTATCCGATGATGTCTGAATATCAGGTGGTAGTGGTGCGTGAAGCACAAACTATCAAGGGAATTGAAGATATGTCGCACTATATGAAGCACCCGATGCCATCTACCATTCTGGTGATGTGCCATAAACACGGTGTGCTCGATCGTCGTAAGAAGTTGGCAGCCGAGGTAGAGAAGGTGGGTGTTCTGTTTGAGTCGAAAAAGATCAAGGAAGCGCAACTGCCCGGATTTATCACCACGTACCTGAAACAACGTAGTGTGGATATCGAGTCGAAAGCCGCTGAGATGTTGGCCGATTTTGTGGGCACTGATCTCAGCCGTTTGACAGGTGAGCTTGAGAAGCTTATCATCACTTTGCCAGCCGGACAGAAACGCGTTACTCCCGAGCAGGTGGAGAAGAATATTGGTATCAGTAAGGACTACAATAACTTTGAACTTCGAAGTGCGTTGGTGGAGAAGGATATTCTGAAAGCTAATAAGATCATTAAATATTTTGAAGAGAATCCAAAGACGAATCCCATTCAGATGACGCTTTCACTCTTGTTTGGTTTCTTCTCGAACCTCATGCTGGCCTACTATGCACCCGATAAGTCGGAGCAGGGAGTCGCTTCCATGTTGGGGTTGAGAACTCCCTGGCAAGCCAAGGAATACATGGCGGCCATGCGGCGGTATAACGGAGTGAAAACCATGCAGATTATTGGTGAGATACGATACGCCGATGCCAAATCGAAAGGGGTGAACAACCCGTCGATGGGAGACGGAGATATTTTGCGAGAACTGGTGTTCCGGATTTTACACTAGATCAGTCTTGAAGGTTTGCATTCGTTAATACTCCGGAAAAGTGTACATTGCTACCCTGGAAGCTTTGAGAAAAGATGAAGAAAGAGGCGTGTGCGTACATAAAACTAAAAGAAGTACGCTTTTGCCGGGCGAAAAGATAAGATGTTGATTGATGTGTTTATACAGAAAACTAAATCCGTCTTTGAGTTTTCTCGAGCAGGTATGTTACTGATTCATTTCCGAATGGTTGCAAGTGGGTACTGGAAAGGGGATGTATAGGTAGTTATAAAGTTTAATTATTGTTACGATTATGCAAAATTGTCCAAATTCGCAGGCTGAATGAGAATTGTTTTTACTTTTGCGTAGTTATTTGTTTAACATTATAGCAGCAAAAACCGTATATTGAGCGCTATTGTATTGGATTTTACTTATATGAGTTGATTTCGATCTAAATAATATTAAATATAAATTGTTTTATGTCACACTTTATCGGGTATATCTCTCAGGTAATCGGACCTGTAGTCGACGTGTATTTTGAAGGCAATGAAGTCGAATTGATGTTGCCAAGCATTCACGATGCACTGGAGATCAAAAGGCCGAACGGCAAAATACTGATTGTGGAAGTACAACAGCACATTGGTGAAAACACGGTGCGTACAGTAGCCATGGATAGTACAGACGGATTGCAACGTGGAATGAAGGTTATTCCGACAGGACGACCTATCGCCATGCCTGTAGGAAATCAGATCAAGGGACGTTTAATGAATGTAGTGGGCGAGTCTATTGATGGTATGAAAGAGCTTACCCGCGAGAATTCCTATTCGATCCACCGCGAACCTCCCAAGTTCGAAGATTTGACTACCGTACAGGAAGTTCTTTATACAGGAATCAAGGTGATCGACCTGCTCGAGCCGTATTCCAAAGGTGGAAAGATCGGCCTTTTTGGTGGTGCCGGTGTAGGAAAAACGGTACTTATCATGGAGCTGATCAACAACATTGCCAAGAAACACAACGGATTTTCGGTATTTGCCGGAGTAGGAGAGCGTACCCGTGAAGGTAACGACTTGCTTCGTGAAATGATCGAGTCCGGCGTTATCAAATACGGGGAGAAATTCCTGGAAGGAATGGAGAAAGGTGAGTGGGACTTATCGAAAGTGGATTACGACGAAGTCGCCAAATCACAAGCCACTTTGATTTTCGGACAGATGAACGAGCCTCCCGGTGCCCGTGCGTCGGTAGCCCTTTCGGGACTTTCCGTTGCCGAGTCATTCCGTGACCTGGGTGGAGATTCGGGTATGCGTGACATTCTTTTCTTCATTGACAACATTTTCCGTTTTACACAGGCCGGCTCCGAAGTATCGGCGTTGTTAGGACGTATGCCTTCGGCTGTAGGTTATCAGCCTACGCTGGCAACAGAAATGGGTGCCATGCAGGAACGTATTACTTCTACCAAAAACGGATCTATTACTTCTGTACAAGCGGTATATGTGCCGGCCGATGACTTGACCGACCCTGCTCCTGCTACTACCTTTACCCACTTGGATGCTACAACAGTGTTGAGTCGTAAAATTACCGAACTTGGTATCTATCCGGCTGTAGACCCGCTGGAGTCGACTTCACGTATTCTTGATCCGCATATTGTGGGACGTGAGCACTACGAAACTGCCCAACGGGTAAAACAGATTCTGCAACGTAACAAGGAACTTCAGGATATTATCTCGATTCTGGGTATGGAAGAATTGTCGGAAAACGACCGTAAGACGGTAAATCGCGCACGTCGTGTACAACGTTTCCTTTCACAGCCTTTCACCGTAGCCGAACAGTTTACCGGTGTACCGGGTGTGATGGTGTCCATCGAAGATACGATTAAAGGTTTCCGCATGATTCTGGATGGCGAAGTGGATTACTTGCCCGAACCTGCATTCCTGAATGTAGGAACCATCGAGGAAGCGATAGAGAAAGGTAAGAAATTGTTGGAACAGGTTAAATAAGCCCGTTTGCGTACATTGAATGAATGGATATGAAAGAACTGCATTTGAGTATTGTTTCTCCCGAGAAAAAGATTTTTGATGGTCCGGTCGGCAGCATTACACTGCCTGGTACGATCGGATCGTTCACGATTCTGCCGAATCATGCCCCCATCGTTTCTTCGCTGAAAGCCGGAAAGCTCAGCTATACGACCGGAGGCGGTGAAGAGCACACAATGGATATTCAGGGTGGTTTTGTGGAGATGAGTGACGGGGAAGCATCCGTTTGTATTACCTTTTAATCCGGACGATGAGAATGGGTATAAGCACTACCAAACGCAAATTCCTGATTAATCAGACTATCTTTACAGCGATTGTCGGAGGATTAGGGGCTTTGATATTGAAATACTGGTTGCCTGAAGATTATTTCAACGGATTTATTTTCGTACTGGTGTATTACTATTTATTCGGACTGTTCAATATTCATATGTTTGAGATATGCCGACGTAATGCTCCACAGAAACTGGTTCTGGTATACCTGGCATTGAAGGTGATGAAGATTATCGTATCTGTTGCCGTGATGCTCATTTATTGTATGATTGTACGCGACAATATACATGGTTTCCTACTGGTATTTATTGCCTATTATCTGTTGTATTTGATATTTGAAACGTGGTTCTTTTTCTTGTTTGAGATCGGCAAGAAATATAAAACGAAAACAAAAAATGAAACAATTGCGTAACATAATTGCGGTGTGTGCCTTGGTGTTGGGATGCCTGGTAGCCTTACCTGCGTCTGCACAGGAAGAAGGGGCGCAGGCCGGAGGTCACGAAGAAAAGGTGAATGTGAAAGAAATTGTATTCGGACACATCGGAGATGCCTACGAATGGCACATCACCACGTGGGGACATACGCATGTCACCATTCCTTTGCCCGTCATCGTGTACAGTGAAACAACCGGTTGGCATACCTTTCTCTCTTCCAAGCTGCACAACAGCGAAGGAAGCTATGAAGGACTCTCGATCGCTCCGGAAGGAAGCAAATATGAGGGCAAGCTGGTGGAACATAACGATTCCGGAGAAGAAGTACGTCCCTGGGATATTTCCATAACCAAGATTACGTTTTCGCTTCTTCTCAATAGTTTCATTCTGGTGGTTATCATCCTGAGTGTAGCCCGTTGGTATCGCAGGAATCCGAAGAATACGGTGGCTCCGGGCGGTTTTGTAGGATTCATCGAGATGTTTGTCATGATGGTCAACGACGACGTGATCAAGAGTTGCGTGGGGCCTAATTACCGGAAATTTTCTCCTTACCTGCTGACGGCTTTCTTCTTTATATTCATCAACAACCTGATGGGGCTGATTCCTATCTTCCCCGGAGGAGCCAATGTGACGGGCAATATCGCCATCACTATGGTACTGGCTTGTTGCACTTTCGTGGCTGTCAACCTGTTTGGAACAAAAGCGTATTGGAAAGAAATATTCTGGCCCGATGTGCCCTGGTGGCTGAAAGTGCCGGTGCCTATGATGCCTCTTATTGAGTTCTTCGGTATACTCACCAAACCATTTGCCTTGATGATCCGTCTTTTTGCCAATATGTTGGCCGGACACATGGCTATGTTGGTACTGACGTGTCTTATCTTCATTTCCGCCAGTATGGGGCCGGCTTTAAACACTTCATTGACGGTGGCTTCGGTCTTGTTCAACATCTTTATGAATGCGCTCGAACTATTGGTAGCCTTCATTCAGGCGTACGTATTCACCATGTTGTCGGCCGTGTTCATCGGATTGGCGCAGGAGACTCATCATCACGAAGAAGTGAAAGAATAATCAGTGAAATAATAAACAAAACAAATATAAAAACCATTTAAAACGAAAAATTATGTTACTAACAGTATTATTGCAAGCAGCTGCGGCAGGTGCCGGAGTAAGTAAACTGGGAGCAGCTCTGGGAGCTGGTCTGGCCGTTATCGGAGCAGGTTTAGGTATTGGTAAAATCGGTGGCTCGGCTATGGAAGCCATTGCACGCCAACCGGAAGCATCGGGCGATATTCGTATGAATATGATTATTGCTGCGGCTTTGATCGAGGGTGTGGCGCTGCTGGCTGTTGTGGTTTGTTTGCTGGTATTCTTCTTGTAAACATAAAACACAGAGCTTATGGGATTATTACTACCCGATAGTGGCCTGTTGTTCTGGATGCTCCTCACGTTCGGGATTGTTTTTGTTGTATTGGCTAAATACGGCTTCCCCATCATTGTAAAGATGGTGGAAGACCGTAAGACCTACATCAATCAATCTTTGGAGGTGGCGAGGGAAGCCAATGCCCAACTTTCCAGGTTGAAAGAGGAAGGTGAGCTACTCGTGGCTACTGCAAACAAAGAACAGGGACGTATCTTGAAAGAAGCTATGCAGGAACGTGAGAAGATCATCAGTGATGCCCGCAAGCAAGCCGAAATCGCTGCTCAGAAAGAACTCGACGAGGTGAAGAAACAGATCCAGATTGAAAAAGACGAAGCCATTCGTGACATCCGTCGCCAGGTGGCAGTCCTTTCAGTGGATATTGCCGAGAAGGTGATCCGCATCAATCTGGACGAAAATCACGAACAAATGGCCATGATTGACCGGATGTTGGATGAGGTTTTAACCCAGAAGAACTAACGATATGGAAGTAGGAATCATTTCGATGCGATATGCCAAGGCGCTGATAACATATGCGCGCAGCAAGAGGAAGGAAGATAGGGTGTACGAAGAACTCTCTTCGCTCTCGGCTACTTTCCGCAAACTGCCGCGATTGCGCGAGGCGCTCGACAATCCCGTCATCCCCAGAAAGGAGAAGATTGCTCTGATCTATGCGGCTGCCGATGGTAACAAAGAACCCAGCGAGGAATTTGCCGGATTCATACAATTGGTGTTGAAGCAACGGAGGGAATCGTATCTTCAGTCCATGGCGCTGATGTACCAGGACTTGTACAGGAAACTGAAACATATCGGAGTGGGGAGACTCACTACGGCTGTTCCGGTAGACCATGCTACGGAGAAACGCATCCGTGAAACATCAGGATCCTATCTGCATGCACGCATGGAACTGGAAACGGTTGTCGATCCTTCCATCGAAGGAGGTTTCATATTCGATGTGAATGACTACCGGTTGGACGCAAGCATCGCCACCCAACTAAAGCGAGTGAAACAACAATTTATTGAGAAGAATAAGAGAATAGTTTAGTTATGTCTGAAAATATAAAAGTAAGCGAAGTATCTGACATCCTAAGGCAACAGCTCGAAGGCATTGATACCCGGGTACAACTGGACGAAATAGGTACCGTATTGCAGGTCAGCGACGGTGTGGTTCGTATTTACGGACTTCGCAATGCTGAAGCAAACGAACTGTTGGAGTTCGACAATGGGATCAAAGCCATTGTGATGAACCTGGAAGAAGACAACGTAGGTGCTGTGCTTCTGGGACCGACCGACAAAATTAAGGAAGGCCATATCGTGAAGCGTACCAAACGTATCGCTTCGATCATGGTAGGCGAAAGCATGCTGGGACGTGTTATCGATCCGCTGGGTGAACCACTCGACGGAAAGGGGACTATTGGCGGCCAACTGTATGAGATGCCCCTGGAACGTAAGGCTCCGGGTGTTATTTATCGTCAACCGGTGAACCAACCGTTGCAAACGGGACTCAAATCGGTAGATGCCATGATTCCCATCGGACGCGGACAGCGTGAGTTGATCATTGGCGACCGCCAGACGGGAAAGACTGCCATTGCTATTGATACGATCATTAACCAACGGGATAACTTCCTGGCCGGCAAACCGGTGTATTGTATCTATGTTGCCATTGGTCAGAAAGGTTCTACGGTAGCCTCTATCGTGAATACCCTGCGTCAGCACGGCGCTATGGATTATACTGTCGTGGTAGCGGCAACAGCGGGCGATCCGGCTGCTTTGCAGTATTTCGCTCCGTTTGCAGGTGCTGCTATCGGTGAGTATTTCCGTGATACAGGCCGTGATGCATTGGTGGTATACGATGACTTGTCCAAACAAGCCGTATCATACCGTGAGGTTTCGCTGATCCTGCGTCGTCCTTCCGGACGTGAAGCCTATCCGGGCGATATCTTCTACCTGCACTCCCGTCTGTTGGAGCGTGCGGCAAAGATCATCAACCAGGAAGAAGTGGCCCGCCAGATGAACGACTTGCCCGAGAGTCTGAAAGGAATGGTCAAAGGAGGTGGTTCGTTGACAGCCCTTCCGATCATTGAAACACAGGCGGGTGACGTATCGGCTTACATTCCTACGAACGTGATCTCCATCACCGACGGACAGATCTTCCTCGATACCGACTTGTTCAACCAAGGTAACCGTCCGGCTATTAACGTGGGTATTTCCGTATCCCGTGTAGGTGGTAACGCACAGATCAAAGCCATGAAGAAAGTGGCTGGAACATTGAAGATAGACCAGGCGCAATACCGTGAATTGGAAGCATTTACCAAGTTTAGCGGCGATATGGACCCTGTAACGGCGCTTACCATCGACAAGGGACAAAAGAATACCCGTCTGTTGGTTCAGCCGCAATACACCCCCATGCCGGTAGAGAAGCAGATTGCCATTCTCTATTGTGGTACCCACGGGCTACTGCGCAACATTGCTCTTGACAAGGTAGAGGAGTTTGAAGAACGGTTCTTGTCGAGTCTCGAGATGAATCATCGCGCCGATGTATTGGATGTATTGCAATCAGGAGTGATTAACGACGATGTGACGAAGTTGCTGGAAGAGACAGCCGCTATGGTGGCTAAGCAGTTCCTATAAGCAAGCGCAACGCGAAGCTAATCACTTATCCCTAATCACTAATCCCTAAAAAGATGGCTTCACTTAAAGAGGTAAAAACCAGAATAAATTCGGTACAGAGTACCCGTAAAATAACTTCCGCCATGAAGATGGTGGCTTCTGCCAAGCTGCACAAGGCGCAAGGAGCCATTGGACACATGTTGCCCTATCAGGAGAAACTGAACAAGATTCTGACGAATTTTCTTCGGACTGATTTGCCGTTCGAATCCCCTTATACGATCGAACGTCCGGTGGAGCGTGTGGCGATTGTTGTATTCTCTTCCAATGGTTCCTTGTGTGGAGCTTTCAATGCCAATGTGTTGAAGATGCTTTGGCACACGGTGGAGGAGTACCGTACATTGGGTAAGGAGAATATCCTGATTTATCCCATTGGCCGGAAAGTGGAAGACGCCGTTAAGAAAGCCGGATATACTGTGCAAGGCAGTTTCCAGAAATTTTCGGAGAAACCGTCCTATCAGCAGGCTGCCGAATTGGGTGAGAAGTTGCTCGAAATGTATCTGGCGCATGAAGTCGACCGGGTTGTATTGATTTATCATCATTTCAAGTCGATGGGATCGCAGAAGCTGGTACGCGAACGTTTCCTACCGGTAGACTTGTCGGCTTCCATACCGAATGCCAAAGAGGAGAAGCAAAAGTCGTATGACTACATCATCGAACCTTCGGCCAGTAAACTGCTGAATGACTTGCTGCCCAAAGTGTTGTGCCAGAAAGTATTTACTGCCGCGTTGGATTCGAATGCTTCGGAACATGCGGCACGTATGATGGCTATGCAGGTGGCAACGGACAATGCCAGTGATCTTATTCAGGAATTGACGAAGCAGTATAATAAAACCAGGCAGCAAGCGATTACCAGTGAGTTGCTCGATATTATCGGTGGTTCTATGAAGTAAGACATTATACTACTCTTAAAAGAAACAGCCAACTATTTTCCACGGAAGATAGTTGGCTGTTTCTTTTATGTCTTTGGTTAAGCCAGAGGGTGCTACGTTTTAGCTACGTTTTTCTTTCTTTTTTCTTTCCAGATCTCAATTACTCCGGGCAGTACCGAAACAATGATGATGGCTACCATCAGGAACTTCAGGTTTTGTTGAACGAACTCAAGCCGGCCGAAGAAGTAACCTGCATAGAGGAACAAACATACCCATACGATGCCGCCGATTACGTTGTACGACATGAAACGGCGATAGTGCATGTGTCCCATACCGGCCACAAAGGGAGCGAACGTACGTACAATGGGTACGAAGCGTGCCAGGATGATGGTTTTTCCACCATGCTTTTCGTAGAACTGGTGTGTTTTCTCCAGATAACTCTGTTTAAATATCTTCGAGTTGGGATTGCTGAACAGTTTTTGCCCCAGATACTTTCCTATCACATAGTTGGACGAGTCGCCCAGGATAGCGGCAGTTATCAGCAACAATGCGATAATATGCACTTCAATATTGTTGGTAGGGAGAGCGCATAAGGCTCCGGCTACAAACAGGAGCGAGTCGCCGGGCAGAAAGGGGGTAACTACCAAACCTGTTTCACAAAAGATAATAGCGAACAAAATTCCATACACCCAAGCGCCGTAGTTGGCAATTAATTCGGCCAGATGGACGTCGATGTGAAGGATGAAATCAATAAGAAATTGGATATATTCCATGATAATTTTATTAATAAAGTGCAAAGGTAGTGCAGCTTTCCGAATAAAATGCCATGGAATCTCTTAAAATCTGTTATATAACAGCTTATTTGCCGGAAACCTTCCTTCTAAACAAACATATGCTGCATTCCTGTTTCCAGGTTACAGGGAACATAACCTAATTCCAATCGGGCTTTTTCTATGCTTAGCCCGCTGAAACGTGGGCGGGGAGTGACTTCACCCATCTCCTGAGTGGTTACAGGCTGGATCAGGGAACGATCCAATTGCAGAAAATCGGCTACCCGGTAGGCTAATTCGGCAATGCTCAGGCACTCAGCTCCACAAAGGTGGTAAATCCCATTCCGGGGATGATGCGCCAATCGTTGCACGCCATCCGAGATATCGCCTACGAAAGTCGGGGTGCGCCATTGGTCGGACACCACGCGTATCGGTTCGCTTGCTCTCAGCCGATTGGCTACAAGCTGCAACACGTTTCCGTGTTGGCCGGGGAGAGCTTTGCCGTATACCACCACCACACGTACGATTGCGTAACTGCTGCATATTTCTGCGACCCGCTGCTCACCCAGAAGTTTGGTCACTCCGTAGTAATTGACCGGATCAGCCGGGTCTGTCTCTTTGTATAATGGAAGAGCCTGATCCAAAGGATGGCCGCTGAACACAAAATCGGTGGAAAGATGGATAAACCGGCTGCCGTGTAATTCGCAGTAACGGGCTATGCGCTCCACTGCGTCCACATTGGTGGCATATGCTTCTTCCCGGTGCGTTTCGCAATAGTCCGGGACGGAAAGCGCCGATGCATTGATCACCACATCCGGGCGGGCTTCTTCGAATAAACATTGCACGGCTGCTTCCTCCCGTATATCGACCTGTACAAACCTGTAGTTGTTTCCCGGACGAATGTCTTCGCTTAACGAACAGCCGGTGACTGCATACATTGCCGGTTGAGAGGAAAAGTCGTCCAGCATTCTTCGGCCGGTAAACCCATTGGCTCCAATGATCAGAATTTTCTTCATAAATATGATCTTTTATTGTTTCCTTCGAAGCGGCAGGGGTTAATAGGGAAAAGCGCTGTTTCGTCCTTGTTGCACCTCGATGCGGATGCCAAAGTTGCCGTTGGCCGACTTCAACTCGAACGCTCCCCGGAAATTATTTCTTTCCCAGGGGAGGGCAGAGGGATTGAGTACCCGGTAACCCTCTTTGTTGTAATCTCCATAGGTGTTCATCCGCATTCCGTTTTTCAATTGGAACGAACCCATTTGCATGTAAGTCGATCCGGTTCCTATTCCCCAGATGGGGCTTGCGAACAGGGAGCCACGGGTGAATCCTTGCGAGTATGTGGCATTGGGGTTGAGCTTGAACAGCTGGTTATAGTCCGTCGAAACATGAGGGAGCTCCATCTTTACCGGAAACAGTTGGGAAGGGGCTACTGACATCAGTCCCATGTCGATGAGGAATCCCCCAATCTCTTTGTAGTTGTTGGGTACACGACGAATGCTGTCGGAAGGAACCTCCGACTGTGCATATAAAGCAGTGGTCGTTAGCCATATCATCAGAAAAAAAACAATCTTTTTCATGCGCGCTCGTTTTATAGAAAGCAAAAGTACAAATTAAATTCCATTCTTGTGACGACCGGCGTACAACATTCACGCGCGCCATTTGTTAATATTTATAATCCTGTAATTTAATCCATGTTTATATGAAGACTGATATTGAAATAGCCCGTAGTACGGAGCTGAATAAAATCAAGAAGGTTGCCGAAGATATAGGCATCCCACGCGACGAAGTAGAGAATTACGGCCGCTACATGGCCAAGATCCCCGAACAACTGATCGATGAAAAGAAAGTAAAGCAGAGCAACCTCATTCTGGTTACTGCCATTACTCCTACCAAAGCCGGTATTGGTAAGACTACCGTTTCCATCGGTCTGGCACTGGGTCTGAATAAAATAGGAAAGAACGCTATTGTTGCCTTGCGCGAACCGTCTCTCGGTCCCTGCTTCGGCATGAAGGGAGGAGCTGCCGGTGGCGGATATGCCCAGGTACTGCCAATGGAGAAGATCAACCTGCATTTTACCGGCGATTTCCATGCCGTGACATCGGCGCACAACCTGATCTCTGCCGTGCTCGATAATTACCTGTACCAGAACCAGTACAATTGTTTCGGACTGAAAGATGTACTTTGGAAACGGGTGATGGATATGAACGACCGCTCCCTACGCTGCATTGTTACCGGACTGGGATCGAAAGCCGACGGACTTCCGCAGCAATCGGGGTTCGACATCACGTCGGCATCCGAGATCATGGCCATCCTTTGCCTGGCCGAGGATGTGGACGATTTGCGTCGACGTATTGAGAACATTCTACTGGGCTTCACATACGAAAACAAACCCTTTACGGTGAAAGACCTCGGTATTGCCGGTGCGGTGACCGTATTGCTCAAAGATGCCATTCATCCCAACCTGGTGCAGACCACCGAAAATACCGCCGCCTTTGTACACGGCGGACCCTTTGCCAACATTGCTCATGGTTGTAATTCCGTACTGGCTACGAAGTTGGCTATGACATATGGCGATTACGTGGTGACCGAAGCCGGGTTTGGCGCCGATCTGGGTGCAGAGAAATTCTACAATATCAAATGCCGTAAGAGTGGTTTGCAGCCCAAACTGACGGTGATTGTCACTACCTCGCAGGGATTGAAAATGCACGGAGGAGTACCTGTGGAACGTATCAAAGAACCTAATATGGAAGGGTTGACGAAAGGATTCCTTAACCTGGACAAGCACATCCGCAACATCCGCTCTTTCGGGCAGAGCATTGTTGTGGCATTTAACCGTTATGATACCGATACTGATGACGAAATAGCTGCCCTGCGTACTCATTGTGAGGAACAAAACGTGGGCTTTGCCATCAATAATGCTTTTCACGATGGGGGAGAGGGAGCGGTGGAGCTGGCCCAACTCGTTGTGCAAACCATTGAAAAGAATCCTTCTGCTCCGCTGCGGTTCACCTATGATACCAACGAACGCATCGAACAGAAAATCGAAAAGATAGCTCAGGAGATTTACGGTGCTTCCGAAGTAACCTATAGTGTCGAAGCTCGTAAGAAGATCAAGCAAATTGAAGAGTTGGGTATCAACTGCCATCCGGTATGCATTGCCAAAACGCAATATTCCTTCTCGGCGGATCCGAAACGGTATGGCGTAGCCGAAGGATTCGAGATTCACATTAAAGACATTGTGATCAATAATGGTGCGGAAATGATTGTGGCCATTGCAGGCGACATCATGCGTATGCCGGGATTGCCCAAAGAACCGCAAGCCGTGCATATTGATATCGTCGATGGCGAAATCGTAGGACTGAGTTGATATGTAAAATCCCCGCCACTTCTCGGTAAGTGACGGGGATGGGTGTTATATAGAGTCCAACGCGCTATTTGATACTAGTCAGCACGCTGTAAGATTGCAATTGGTCTTTGTCGTTGTATTCTTCTGTGCGAACGATTCCTGTATTGGGAGCGTACCATTCATAGCCATAACCTTCGATGGTAGACTTCGGCGTCCATATCTCCATTCTGTATTTCACTTTGGTAGTATGGAAGATACCGGCTGGAGTCTTTACATCTTCGTTGGATACGAATTCGCGGTCGGTTACGGAAATCTCGGCCCGGTTGTCCTTGTTCTTTTTATCGTAGATACGAACGGTACCGTTGCTGAAATCGTCCATATCTCCCGGGTCGTTTTCATCAGAGAATCTATCCGGATAGCTCATCAGGTCGCCCATTACATAGATTTCGGCATTCTTCATGGTCATCGCGTCGGGGAACGACATGATATGGTTCATACTCATGGAGAAATTGCCGTCGTTGCAACGCGCTACCATTTGTCCGGAATTGATAAGTTCGCCGTTGGCTTTGTTGTAAGAGAAGTGCGCGTCGACTTCCGTTCCCGAGGGATAGTCGTACACGTGGTCTACACGATAGGTCAACGTACTCGACAAAGTGCCGTCTGGCTTATATCCTGTTCGGATCAAGACTTTGCCTTCTTCGTTGGCGAAGAAGAAGTTGCATTCTTGGGCCATGACTGTCTCTGCTGCGAGAGTCAGCATTCCCATTACAAATAGATTTCTAATTTTCATAATTAATGAATTTGGTTTATAGTTGGTTTATGGTCTTGGTATTTCAAATTTGTACTATATCAACGGTATTGTACCGGAAAGGTTTACGTTTATAGGAAAAATTTTGGTTAAAAGAACAAAACAGCCTGTACGTCTTAATGAAAAGATATACAGGCTGTTGTATGTTGTACGCTGCTTAAAGCAATCGCTTAATAAGCGAAGATGGGGTATTTCTCCATGGTTTTGTTAACACGGGCACGTACCTGTGCGATCACTTCTTCGTTGTCTGTATTCGACAATACGGTTTCGATCATTTCAGCGATTTCTATCATCAGATCTTCCTTGGCACCACGGGTTGTAATGGCCGGTGTACCCAGACGGATACCTGAAGTTTGGAAAGCCGAACGGCTGTCGAACGGAACCATGTTCTTATTGACAGTGATGTCAGCCGCAACGAGTGCTTTCTCAGCTACCTTACCCGTCAGTTCCGGGAACTTGGCGCGAAGGTCGACCAGCATGGAGTGATTGTCCGTTCCACCCGATACGATGGTGAATCCGCGACCGATCAACGCCTGAGCCAGTACGGAAGCGTTTTTCTGTACCTGTGTTTGATATTCTTTGTATTCCGGTTGTAAGCATTCGCCAAAAGCTACGGCTTTGGCAGCGATGATGTGTTCCAGCGGACCACCTTGGATACCTGGGAATACAGCTGAGTCGAGCAGTTGCGACATCATCTTGATTTCGCCCTTGGGAGTGGTTTTACCCCATGGGTTGGGGAAATCCTTGCCCATCAGGATCACACCACCACGCGGTCCGCGCAGCGTTTTGTGTGTAGTCGAAGTCACGATGTGAGCATACTTCACCGGGTTTTCCAGCAGTCCGGCAGCGATCAGTCCGGCAGGGTGTGCCATGTCGATCATCAGCAGGGCGCCCACTTTGTCGGCGATTTCGCGCATGCGTTTGTAGTCCCACTCACGTGAGTAAGCCGAACCACCGCCCACGATCAGTTTGGGTTGTTCGCGCATGGCCACTTCTTCCATCTGGTCGTAGTCTACGCGTCCGGTTTCCTGTCCTACATTATATTCGCAAGGGGTATAGATCAATCCGGAAGTGTTGACGAGCGAACCGTGTGAAAGGTGTCCGCCGTGTGCCAGGTTCAATCCCATAAATTTGTCGCCCGGGTTCATTACAGCCAGGAAAACGGCTGCATTGGCTTGTGCGCCCGAGTGCGGTTGTACGTTGGCCCATTCGGCTCCGAAGATTTCTTTCAGGCGGTCGATAGCGATTTGTTCGCTTTGGTCTACCACTTCACAACCACCGTAATAACGCTTCCCGGGATACCCTTCGGCATATTTGTTGGTCAGGCAAGAGCCAGCGGCTTGCATAACCTGTTCACTCACAAAGTTTTCGGATGCGATCAGCTCGATTCCTTTCAACTGACGTTGATGCTCTTTTTCGATGATGTCGAAAATTAAATCGTCTCTTTTCATTGTATATATGTAAGAATAAGTAATGATTCGAATGCGAGATTCTTTATTAAGCGCACAAAATTAGAGAAAAAGAATGATAAACCGATGAAAAAAACGGATTTATCTCATTTAAAAAATCAAACCGAGCGAAAAACTCAGCGTATAGTCGCGTCGTTTGAAGTCAATGTTGCTTCGTGTCAGATCGCCTTCGGTGTTGGTGCTTTCGTAGGTTGCCGATTTGGAGATATTGAACAGTCCCAGGTCATACCGGAAGTCGAAGAAGATGCGGGCAATGTTTACCCCTACGCCAACCACGGCGCTGGCATTGAACGGAGTGAGCCGTTCGTGCATATCCTGCTGGTCGAAGTTCACAAAGTTGATCTTGTTTTGCTTGTTCCAGATGTAACGCAGTTTGGGACCAAAGAAGATCGACATGCCGTACGGACCTTCCTTGATCACATTGTATCCATAAAGCATCGGGAAGTCGATACTATGTATTGTGGAACGCACGGAAGCATATTGAGGTTCGATGTCGGGGTGTTGCGATCCCAGTTTGTCGAACTCGATCTCGCCCCGGCTGATGTTATACGATACTTCGGGTTGCAGGTAGTGGCGCTTCATGTTGATGCGCATGAAGAGCGTGCCGAAGTACCCGATGTCGTAATTATTTTGTATGTCGTCGATGGTGACGTCTTTGATACGGAAGTCTGATACGAGGAACATACTGGAGTTGAAGCCCGCCTTAACGCCGAAGTTTATCCGCTTCGAGTAGTGGCGTCCCACTTTCCGGCGTTGCTCCTGTCCGTAGGTGCCGCCTGCCAGCAGAAATGTGGCTAACAACAGTATCAGTATCCGTTTCATATTTATTTCTTTTTTTCGACCGACCAGCCGAACTTTCCTATTTTCTCGCCCAATTCGTAATATGCTCCGTGTACATACACCAGCGGGTTGGTTTCGGCCAACTCCAGTTTGCCTGTTGCGGCATCCAGGTGGCGGTCGTCGGCCCGGATGTTCACTACATCGGCTACGAACATATCGTGTGATCCCAACGAAACGATTTCTTTCACCCGGCATTCGATGCAAAGCGGTGACTCTTCGACAAGCGGTGCCGATACCACGCTGCACTTACCCGGGGTAAGGTTCATTTCCTCGAACTTGTGGTGATCCTTGCCCGAGCGCACTCCGCACCAGTCGGTAGGGAAGGCCATCTCCTTGGTTGTCAGGTTGATGACGAACTCCATGTTCTTCTTAATAATGGCATGTGAGTGCCGTTCGGGACGTACGGAGATGTAACACATCGGCGGATTGGTACAGAGTGTTCCTGTCCAGGCGATGGTCAGGAGGTTGTACTCGCTCTCCTCGCTTCCGCAACTTACCAATACGGCAGGCAGCGGATAAATCAATGTTCCTGGTTTCCAGTCTTGTTTCATGTCGAGCGTTTCATCGCGGCCTCACACCTGGGCGGCAGGTGGTGAGGCCTCGGTTATAAATAAATGAGTTCTATGTTTTGATCGATGTTCTGTTCTTTCTCGCAGTAGTGACACTTCAGTACACAATTCTCCTTGTCGAGCACATGGAAGAGCGTCGGCATCGGTTCGTTGTTGGTGATACACTTCGGGTTGGCGCATTTCAGGATGCTTTTAAGGTCATCGGGCATGTGCACTTCTTTCTTCTCCACCACCTCGTAGTCGCGGATGATGTTGAGCTTGATGTGTGGTGCTACGATGGAGAGCCGGTTGATCTCCTCGTCGCAGAAATACTTATCGGCTATCTTGATGATTCCCTTCTTGCCCAGTTTCTCGCTGCTGAGGTTGAACCCGATGGTAATATTGTTGCTCATGTGTTCCAGTCCGAGCAGCGATACCACGGTAAAGAGCTTGTCGGACGGGATATGGTCGATGACAGTTCCGTTACGCAGAGCTGCCACATGGAGGTGTTTATCTTCTTTCATTGTCATGGATGATTTCGTCTAACGTAATACCTAGTACATCGCATAGAATGGCTTCGCGGGCGTACAGACCGTTTTGTGCCTGTTGGAAATAGTATGCCTGTGGGCACTCGTCCACGTCGTAGGCGATTTCGTTCACGCGGGGCAGCGGGTGCAGGATGCGCATGTTAGGGCGTGTTTGTTCCAGCATTTTGGCACGTAGGATGTACACGTTTTTCACCCGTTCGTATTCCATCAGGTCGGTGAATCGTTCGCGTTGCACACGCGTCATATAAAGGATGTCGGCATCGGCGATGATTTCTTCCGTGAAATCCGTGTGTTCCACGTAGTTGATTCCGTGTTGCCGGCAGTATAGTTTGTATTCTTCGGGCATTTTCAGTTCGTCGGGGGCGATGAAGTGAAAGGTGGGGTTGAAGTGCCGCATGGCCATCAGAAGCGAGTGGACGGTGCGTCCGTATTTCAGGTCGCCTACCATGAAGACGTTCAGATTTTCCAGCGTGCCTTGTGTTTTGTAGATGGAGTAGAGGTCGAGCATCGTCTGTGAGGGATGCTGATTGGCCCCGTCTCCTGCGTTTACGATAGGCACCGGCGCTACTTCGCTGGCGTAGCGGGCAGCTCCTTCGAGGTAGTGCCGCATGACGATCACATCGGCATAACTGCTTACCATCAGGATGGTGTCTTTCAGTGTTTCGCCTTTGGACGAACTGGTTACTTTGGGGTCGGTAAATCCGATGACGCGTGCTCCCAGGCGATTGGCTGCTGTTTCAAAGCTCAGGCGGGTGCGGGTAGAGGGTTCAAAGAAGAGGGTGGCGATGATTTTTCCCTCTAGTAACCGGCGGTTGGGGTACTTTTCGAACTGCTTCGCCATCTCAATCATTTCGAGGATCTTCTCTTTCGAATAGTCGGCGATGGTTACTAAACTTTTGTTGTCCATATAGTTATATGATTTTTTTTGAAGCTCTTCATTTCTGGAGTGTAAAGATAGAAAATTAATGTTTTACCGACAAGAAAATAGGTAGCTAAAATAGAATAAAGTGTTTCATGCCGTGGCACAGGGTGTTTCATCTTTTGAAACAGAGTGTTTCATGCCATGAAACAAGTTGTGCCACCCTGTGAAACAAAGTGTTTCATCCGATGAAACAAATCTTTGCGACTTATACTACAACCGGACGACGAAGAAGTAACTGTGACAAAGGTGCTCATAAAGAGTGTTGGATCCGTGGCAAATACCTCAAATCGTGCTGGATCTGTGCTGGATAAAACAGGGATCCAGCACGGTTTATGTTGTTAATTATCAAATAGTTATCTCGAAAATTGTGCTGACGTGCTGGATGCATTGCAAAAATCTTATATGAAGAGAGTGTAGATTCCCAATCGACGAGATTAAAGGGAATACGCTAAAATCTAAATACATCTGCTTGTCAGTTACTGAAATAAAAGTATCTTTGCGAGTCTAAAATACAGAAGTAATAACATGATCAGGAAAATAATAATAGCCTTTTGGATTACTTTGGCAACTGTTGTGTTGCTTTGTGTCATACTTTTCACTGCCATATCCAAAGGCTGGATAGGCTATATGCCTCCCGTCGAAGAACTCGAAAATCCCAAATATAAGTTTGCCTCCGAAGTCATTTCCGACGATGGAAAAGTACTAGGCACCTGGGCGCTCGAAAAAGAAAACCGGGTACCGGTGAGCTACGATGCATTACCGGCCAGCCTTGTCAATGCACTGATTGCTACCGAAGACGTGCGTTTTTCCGAACATTCGGGCGTTGATTTTTACGCCTTGATGCGTGCGGTAATCAAGCGTGGATTGTTCAGTCAGAAGAATGCCGGTGGAGGCAGCACCTTGTCGCAACAGCTTGCCAAACAGTTGTTTACCGAACAAGTGGCCGAGAACTTCATGCAGCGTGTATTCCAGAAACCTATCGAATGGGTGATTGCCGTGAAACTGGAACGCTACTACACCAAAGAGGAAATACTGACCATGTATCTCAACAAGTTCGACTTCCTGTATAATGGTATCGGCATCAAGACAGCCGCTTTCGTTTATTTCGGTTGTGAACCGAAAGACCTGAAAACCGAGCAGGCAGCGATGCTGGTTGGAATGTGCAAGAATCCTTCGGAATACAATCCGCGCAGATTTCCCGACCGGGCCAAGGGCCGCCGCAATGTGGTATTGAGCCAGATGGAGAAAGCCGGTTACATCACCCGTGCGGAGTGCAATTCTTTACAGGCATTGCCGTTGGAACTGGATTTTCATAAAGTGAATCAGAAGGAAGGGCTGGCTACGTATTTTCGCGAATACCTTCGTCTCATGATGATCGCTCAAAAACCAGAAAGGGGCAATTTTCAGGAGTGGCAGAAACAAAAATTCTACGAAGATTCACTGGCGTGGATACACAATCCACTCTATGGCTGGTGCGCAAAGAACCGCAAGAGAGACGGGTCCAACTATAATCTGTATGTCGATGGATTAAAGATATATACTACGCTCAACTCTTCCATGCAGCAGTATGCCGAAGAAGCAATGGTTGAACATCTGACGGAAACCGTGCAACCGGCTTTCTTCAAAGAAAAGAAGGGGCGCAAGAAAGCTCCCTATAGCAACAGTGTGCCTGAGGCCGACATTGCGAAGATTCTCGACCGGGCCATGAAGCAGAGCGATCGCTACAAACAGATGAAAGCAGCCAAGTATTCGGAAGCCGAGATCCGGAAAGTATTCAATACTCCGCAGGAAATGTCGGTGTTCAGTTGGGAGGGCGAAAAAGATACCATTCTGACACCAATGGACTCCATCCGGTATTACAAATACTTCATCCGCGCCGGATTCATGTCGATGGATCCCAAGAACGGCTATGTGAAAGCCTATGTAGGAGGTCCTAATTATAACTACTTTCAGTATGACATGGCCATGGTCGGTCGCCGGCAGGTGGGTTCTACCATTAAACCTTATCTCTATACGCTGGCGATGGAGAATGGTTTCTCGCCTTGCGACCAGGTACGCAATGTGGAGCAGACACTGATTACGGAAACCGGTCAGCCTTGGTCGCCCAAGAACGCAAGTACGGCCCGTTACGGCGAGATAGTCACCCTGAAATGGGGGCTTGCCAACTCGAACAACTGGATCTCGGCCTACCTCATGGGCAAGCTCAATCCGTACAATCTGGTACGGTTGATTCATTCCTTCGGTGTGAAGAACCGGGATATACAACCTACCGTATCACTCTGCCTCGGCCCGTGCGAAATATCTGTGGGAGAGATGGTGAGCGCATATACCGCTTTTGCCAACAAAGGAATACGTGTGGCTCCCCTGCTGGTTACCCGTATCGAAGACAAGGATGGAAACATTCTGGAAACATTCTCCCCGCAGATGGAAGAGGTTATCAGTCTTTCTTCTACCTATAAAATGCTCGTGATGCTACGTGCCGTTGTTAATGAAGGTACAGGCGGGCGCGTACGTCGCTACGGCATCACTGCCGATATGGGTGGAAAGACGGGTACGACGAACGATAACTCCGATGGATGGTTCATGGGCTTCACTCCTTCACTGGTTTCCGGCTGTTGGGTGGGCGGCGAAGAACGCGATATTCACTTCGATACCATGCTGTACGGGCAAGGAGCTGCGATGGCATTGCCTATCTGGGCAAAATACATGAAGAAAGTGTACGATGATCCGACGCTGGAATATAGCCAGAAAGAGGTCTTCTCACTTCCTGATGGTTTCAACCCGTGCGGCGATTCGGACGTAGCCGGCTCCAGCCAGTACGATCAGGAACCCGGGAAACTGGACGATTTGTTCGATTGATGTGTTCACGGCTCGTTTACAGAGCCCAGTGACAGCTTATAATAACACTAAATATACCTGGAAAATGAAATTCATCGGAATAATTCCTGCTCGCTATGCGTCTACCCGTTTCCCCGCCAAACCTTTGGCTATGCTGGGTGGAAAAACAGTGATACAACGTGTGTACGAACAAGTAGCCGGGGTGCTCGATGATGCCTATGTGGCTACCGATGACGAACGCATCGAAGCTGCCGTGAAGGCTTTCGGTGGGAAGGTGGTAATGACTTCCGTAAATCATCAGAGTGGAACGGATCGCTGCTACGAGGCTTGTACAAAGGTAGGTGGCGACTTCGACGTGGTGGTGAATATTCAAGGCGACGAACCATTTATTCAGCCCTCGCAACTGGAAGCTATCAAAGCTTGTTTCGACGATCCGTCTACAGAGATAGCTACGTTGGTGAAACCATTTACCGCTGCCGACGGTGTCGAGGCATTGGAGAATCCCAATTCGCCCAAGGTAGTGGTGAGCCGGAATATGAATGCCCTTTATTTCAGTCGGTCTGTCATTCCCTATGCACGCAATGCCGCGCGGGAAGAATGGTTGAGTAAGCATACCTATTATAAACACATCGGGCTATATGCCTACCGTACCGGTGTACTGAAAGAGATCACATCGCTTTCTCCTTCCTCCCTCGAACTGACCGAATCACTCGAACAATTGCGTTGGCTCGAAAACGGGTATGTCATCAAAGTGGGCATTACCCAGATTGAAACGATCGGTATCGATACACCACACGACCTGGGACGGGCTGAAGCGTACCTGCAAAAGATGAACCGATAATGGCAGGAGAGGAACAACAACCGGCACTCGACCGCAGTATGCCTCCGGTGGTGCACGATCTGGATCATTTTAATCTTCTTCCACCCGTGCGCACCACACTACCCAATGGTATTCCGTTGACAGTGATCCGTGCCGGGGAGCAGGAAGTAGTGCGTGTCGATATTCTTTTTGCCGGAGGACGCTGGCATCAGTTGCACAAGTTGCAGGCGCTCTTTACCAACCGTATGCTTCGGGAGGGAACGCATTCATACACAGCAGCCGATATTGCCGAGAAGCTTGATTACTACGGTTCCTGGCTGGAGCTTTCCAGTTCGGCCGATTATTCATACATTACTTTTTATTCGCTCAACAAATATGTTCCCCAAACGCTCGATGTGATCGAGTCGCTGGTGAAAGAGCCTCTTTTCCCGGAGAAAGAACTGGGTACGGTTCTGGCCGCCAATCTTCAGCAATACCAGGTGAATACCACCAAAGTTGATTTCCTGGCACACCGGGCCTTGCTGGAATCGCTCTACGGCGAATCGCATCCTTGCGGACGCAGCGTGGTCGAAGATGATTACCTTCGGGTGGTTCCCGGCATGCTCCGTGCTTTCTATCAGGAACACTACCATTCGGGCAACTGCTGTATCTTCCTTTCGGGCAAGGTGACCGACGACATTGTACGCCGGGTGGAATCTGCTTTCGGGCTGGTACCTTTCGGCAAAGTGGCTTCGCCTGTGCTGACTCCCGACTACACATTCCAGGCTGCCGGTGATAAACGCTTCTTTGTGGAGCGTGCCGATGCCATGCAGAGCGGTATCAAACTGGGAGCCACCACCATCACCCGTAGTCATCCCGATTACCTGAAACTCCGCGTATTGATGTGTCTCTTCGGCGGTTACTTCGGTAGCCGGCTGATGTCGAACATACGGGAAGAGAAAGGTTATACCTATGGAATCTCCGCCGGTATTCTTTTCTATCCCGGAAGCGGTACGCTGGTGATCAGCACCGAAGCCGACAATGAATACGTAGAACCTATCATCCGTGAAGTGTACCATGAAATCGACCGGTTGCAAAACGAGCAGGTTTCCATGCAGGAACTGTCGATGGTACGCAACTATATGTTGGGCGAGATGTGTCGCAACTACGAGTCGCCTTTCTCGCTTTCCGATGCCTGGACATTCGTTCATACCTCCGGCTTGCCGGACGATTATTTCGTGCGTTCCCTGCAGGCGGTGAAAGAGGTAACCCCACAGGAAATCCGCGAGTTGGCCGGTCGTTATTTATGTAAAGAGACATTAAAAGAGGTCATTGCTGGTAAAAAGATGAGCTAAAAAAGCCTGAAAACAGAGGAGTATTGCCTGAGATATTGTATCTTTGTGCACTAAGGTATTTAAAAATATAACAGATAAACGACAGTTGAATGAAATATATCTATACTATACTTCTTGCCTTGTGCTTCTCATACGGTAGCCTTTTTGCTCAAAGTAATAATGTTTTCGGAAAGATAAAGGATACATTTTCTTCCGAAATTAAGATTGGAAACTATACTTTCAAGGATGGATCTGAATATACCGGTGAGATGAAAAGCCGGAAACCCCACGGAAAAGGAAAGACGGTATTCAAGAACGGAGATGTGTACGAAGGCGAATATGTCAAAGGCAAACGAGAGGGGTATGGCATTTATTCATTTCCCGATGGTGAGAAATACGAAGGACAGTGGTTTCAGGACCAGCAGCACGGAAAAGGAATTTTTTACTTCATGAATAACAACCGGTACGACGGCATGTGGTACCAGGACTACCAGCAAGGACAAGGTACCATGTATTATCACAACGGTGATCAGTATGTGGGAAACTGGGCGAATGACAAGCGCGAAGGGCAGGGGGCGTATTCATGGAAAAACGGTGCCAAGTACATCGGCG
This sequence comes from Bacteroides sp., assembly GCA_031554635.1. GTDB lineage: Bacteria > Bacteroidota > Bacteroidia > Bacteroidales > Bacteroidaceae > Bacteroides. The sequence continues at coordinate 105,116 of JAVBVD010000033.1, read as the reverse complement.
CCTGGAAGGATGATAAAAAAGACGGTAAGGGAGTGATGTACTGGGACGATGGCTGTAAGTACGACGGTAATTGGAAAGACGGCGTGCGCGACGGTAAAGGTGTTTTCGAATACACCAATGGCGATAAGTATATTGGCGACTGGGCGGAAGATGTACAACAAGGAAAAGGCATTTATTTCTTCCATTCGGGCGAACGCTACGAAGGAACCTACCAACTGGGCGAACGTACCGGAACAGGTGTCTATTACTATACGAATGGTGATAAATATGTGGGTGGTTTCAAAGACGGTTCCAAAGAAGGGCAGGGGATATTCACCTGGATAAACGGAGCTGTGTATGACGGAGCCTGGAAAGACGATAAACGCAATGGACACGGTACCTATAAATGGAACAATGGGGATGTGTACGAAGGTGAATGGAAAAACAATCAGCCCAACGGACAGGGTTCACTTTCATTAGCCAACGGAACCAAGTACAAAGGAGGATTCGTGAATGGCCAGGAAGACGGCAAGGGAGTACAGGAGAATAAAGACGGTATTCGCTATGACGGTTTCTTCAAACAAGGGAAGAGGAACGGTCCGTTCATCGAAACAGATAAAGCCGGAAAAGTAGTTCGCAAAGGCAACTACAAAATGGGCGTATTGGAATAACTTGGATTTTTTTTATTTAAAGTCAAAATTAGAAAGGCTGACGCAGTGATGCGGCAGCCTTTTGCAATTTATGGGAGTAATGGTTTACACAATGTATTGCGAACTGATCGATTCGTTGTTCAATACGCGGTGGATGGTTTCGGCAAACAGTTCGGCAATGCTCAGTTGCTTCACCTTAGCGCATTTCTTGGTGTAAGGAATGCTGTCTGTAAATACCATTTCGGTGAGTGCCGATTCTTGCACACGGAACGAAGCGGGATCGGACATCACACAGTGGCTGGCGATGGCGCGAACCGATGTAGCTCCGGTTTCGAGCATGATGTTGGCTGCTTTGGTGATGGTTCCGGCAGTGTCCACGATGTCGTCGATCAACACTACGTTCTTCCCTACCACGTCACCGATTACCTGCATGGTAGCCACTTCGTTGGCTTTTTCGCGTGATTTGTTGCACAATACCAAAGGCACACCCAGGTATTTGGAATACGTGCTGGCTCTTTTCGAACCGCCTACGTCGGGGGCGGCGATGACCAGATTTTCTAATTTCAAAGATTCGATGTAGGGGAGGAATACAGCCGAAGCATACAAGTGATCTACCGGGATGTCAAAGAATCCCTGAATCTGATCGGCATGCAAGTCCATGGTGATCAGGCGGTCGATACCTGCTACTGAAAGCAGGTCGGCTACCAGCTTGGCACCGATAGATACACGTGGCTTATCCTTTCTGTCTTGACGTGCCCATCCGAAGTAGGGAATGACGGCGATAATGCTTTTGGCAGATGCTCTTTTAGCGGCATCGACCATCAGGAGCAACTCCATCAAATTGTCGGAATTAGGGAAAGTCGATTGAACCAGGAATACATGAGAGCCGCGGATAGATTCTTCATAGGAAACAGCAAACTCACCGTCGGCAAAGTGAGTAATGTTCATATTTCCTAATGGACAATTAAGACTGGCGCAGATTTTCTCTGCCAGGTATCTCGAGTTGGTGCCCGAAAATACCATAAAAGGTGCTTTTTCGCTCATTTGTATAATAGTTGTTAGCTATGTATTAAATTTGGCGCAAAGGTAGAAATTATCCCTGCATAATGAAAGAGTTATCGTATAAAAAATATTTTTGCGTCCAACTTATCGGAAATATTTGTAGATTTGCTTTCAAAACAGAAAAACAGTTTGTATGAATCAGCGCCTTCCTGTATATATATTATTTGCCATATGGGTGATGGCCCTGTTCTCGTGTGAGGGGACACCGTCTACCAAGGAAGCGCATCTTATTGATTCTCTGAATGATGCTTCTTACAATTTACGCTATATCAATATCGATTCTTCGTTGGTGGCTGCCCATAAAGCGTATGACAGGGTGGGCTTGTTGTACAAACAGGGAAAAGCGGAAGCGTGCAATAACCTGGGGGCTGCCTCGTTTATGAAAATGGATTTCGACGGATCGGAACAGTGGTATAGAGAGGTATATACACTCACCAAGAACGAAACCGAACTACTCATCGCCGACATCGGACTCATGAAAATTTACCAACGCACGGCAATGAATAAGGAGTTTTACGACTACCGGAACAGTGCTGTACGCCGAATGAAACGCATCCGCGAAGAAGGGAATGTTATATCCAGCCGGCACGAGGCGGCTCGTATGGAGTATGCTTTCTCCGAATTTTCCATAGTCTCGGCCATTTATTACTATTATTTGCAGCAAAGCGACGAGGCATTGGAAGCCATCAACGCGATTCCTTCTCCTGAAAAACTGGCGTCCGATTCCAGTCAATGGTTGTACTATACATATCTGAAAGGTGCTACAGGACTGTATGGCAGGGAAGCACCCGAACGTCGCAAGTTAAGGGAGTTCGATGACTTGTATACCACTTGGGTACAGGCTACGGCACGTGATCTGCCTTACTTTGAAGCCAACGGTCTGCAAGGACTGGCCAATCTGATGGCATCGCCGGAAAGTTACGACTTTTTTCAGGGACGCCGTTCGCATGCCATGGGGCAGCTCGAGGTACTTGCCGACTCGTTGCTTCCGCTCCGGTTAGGACAGCTGGCGTTGGAAAAATTCAGGCAATATGGCGACTTGTACCAGATTGCAGGTACGTACGTCACCATCGGAAGATATCTGAATGCACACGGACGTTACAAGGAAGCTCTCGATACATTGGTGAAAGCGCTGGACTGCGTCAACGAGCATCACTTCCTGTATTATCACCATTCGAACGATACGGTTGACAAATTGCGCCCTTATCAGCTGACGGATACGATCCAGACTGAGAAAAGATGGTTAGGTAGCGAAAAGGTAAAGACGGTGCCCGAGTGGATTTCGCGCATTCGCGAACAGTTGAGTGTGTCGTATGCAGGGTTGGGCATGAAGTGGGCCTCGAACTACAATCGCAATGTGTATCTGGATATCCTCGAAGATACCCGTCAGGACAGAGAGCTGGAAAGCCGTTACATAGCGCTCGGGGCCGAAGAGAAAAAGCTGAATATGGTTCTTCTTTTTGTGATTGTCGGGTTCCTGCTGATGGTGTTGCTTTTCGGGGTATTCAACAAGCGTAGCAAAGAGCGCAATCAGAAATACATGCAGAAGCTTCGGCAGATGCTGGAATTGTGTCACACTATCACCTCGTCCATTCCCATGGATGTGCCGCTGATACAGGCAGGCATTGACGAGATGTTTGGTCCGGGAAAAATAACGCTGATCCTGCCCGATGAAGGCAAACCGGTATTTCAGGCCGGGCAACGGCTCGATAAAGACGAACAGGCTTGGTTGAAGGTGCTGGTTCCTTACATCGAATGGGCGGCTGATAATGAGCAAACTATTGAGTCGCTCAGCGATGAACGCAGCCGGCTCGAAAAGCAGCGCTATGTATACGAGCAACACATTGCTGCCAATAAACGTCAGAATCTGATCAAGAAGTCGTGCCTGGCCATTGTAACGGGCATTACGCCTTACATCGACCGTATTCTGAACGAGGTACACAAGCTCATGGTGAAGGGGTATATCCGTAATGATGAGATCAAGCGGGATAAATACCGTTACATCGACGAACTGGTTACTACCATCAATGAATACAACGATATACTTGCCTTGTGGATCAAAATGAAGCAGGGTACGTTGAACCTGAATATCGAAACTTTTGCGCTGAACGAACTCTTCGAACTGCTCTATAAAGGCCGGCGCGCTTTCGAAATGAAAGAACAGATCCTGGATGTAGCTCCCACGGATCTTTGCGTAAAGGCGGACAAGGCGTTAACGCTCTTTATGATCAATACCCTGGCGGAGAATGCGCGGAAATACACCCCGGAAGGTGGTTGTGTGAAGATTTATGCCCGCTCTACGGAAGAGTATGTAGAGATTTCGGTGGAAGACAACGGGCGGGGACTTTCGTCTGAAGACGTGGAACGTATCATTGGCGAGAAAGTGTATGATTCGAGCATCATTGGATTGAAAGACGCTCCCGATGCCGATATGTTGAAACAAAGCAAAGGCAGTGGTTTCGGACTGATGAATTGCAAAGGTATCATTGAGAAGTACCGTAAAACGAACGAATTGTTCCGGGTGTGCATGTTCAACGTGGAAAGCGAACCCGGGCGGGGTAGCCGTTTCTATTTCCGGCTGCCTCCGGGTGTGCGGAAAACCATTGGAGGAGTGCTCCTTTTCCTGCTTTCCGGAACTTGGGTGGCTTGTGATGAACAGCCGCATAGAAAGGAGAAGATACAGCCGAAAACAACGGATACCCTGGAACTGGCACACCACATCGAATACGAACGGTTGTTAATTGAAGCTTCCGACTTTGCCGATGAAGCTTATTTTGCCAATATCGAGGAAGAGTATGAGCTGGCGTTGCAGAATATCGACTCGGCTATTGTCAGGTTGAATGAACATTACCGTACATACGCTCCCCGCGGACACCGTTTTATGGAACTGGTTGGTGAAGGAACGCCGGCAGAAATTATATGGTGGCGCGATCTGTTCGACTCCAATTTTGATGTCATTCTCGATATTCGCAACGAGGCAGCCGTGGCTTTTCTGGCTTTGAAACGGCTTGATGCATACGATTATAACAATATAGCCTATACAGCGTTGTATAAGTTGAAAGGGGAGGATCAATGGATTGAAATGGATTGTCGCCAGTTGGAACGTTCCACCACCAACAAAACGGTGGGATTGATTCTGTGTGTATTGCTGGTTATTGCTTCACTCATCGGGTATTACCTAATATATATACGCAAACGGACCATGAGCCGGATGAATCTGGAACAGATACTCGATATCAATAAGAAAATATTTTCGGCTTCATTGTTTCGAACACAGGAGCAGGCGGAAGCTTTGCAACTGGAGGATGATACGTTGAAGGAGATACCCAGGCGTATTGTCGGAGAATCGTTTGATGCTGTGAACGACTTGCTTACCATCAGTCGCCTGTCCATTGCAGTGTACAATGAATCGGCACGCCGGTTGGAGTATGCTTCCAATCCTCCGCGAGACGATATGCCCGACATCGTTCAGCGTTGTTTTGATACGCAGGAATATCTTTCCGAAGGGGTGTTGCAAGTGTTGCCCCTGGTGGTGGATGCGGGCGATGAACACCAGCGGGTAGGGGTGCTCTGTCTGGAACGACGCGAAGGAACGCAGTATGAAACCGACCGCCTGTTGATGGAACTGATGGGGCGTTACATGGGTATAGCTGTGTTCAATGCCGTGGTAAAGTTGGCAATGAAATACCGTGACATCGAATCGGCGCAGGAAGAAGCGCATCGTGCTTCGTGGGAAGATAGTTTGCTTCATGTGCAAAACCTGGTGTTGGACAATTGCCTGTCGACCATCAAGCACGAAACGATTTACTATCCAAGCAAAATCAAGCAGATCATCGGACGGCTGAATACCTACTCTCTATCGGAAGCCGAAGAACGGGAGTGTATTGAGACCATCAGCGAGCTGATCGAATACTATAAAGGAGTATTTACGATTCTGAGTTCCTGCGCCTCGCGGCAATTGGAAGAGGTGACTTTCCGGCGAACGGTGATTCCGGTGACCGACCTGTTAATGGCCGCACAAAAGTATTACCGGAAGGTGGTGAAAGGAGTTGCTGTCAAGGCTAGTCTGTTGGTGGAGCCGTTACCTGATGGGGAAGAATTGAAGGTCATCGGCGACGTTAACCAACTCTCTTTTCTGTTCGAGAACCTCATTGACGAAGCACTGGCTGTGCCGCAGGAAGGTGTGTTGAAGCTGGCCGCCTCTCTTGACGATGGGTATGTGCGCTTCTTCTTCACCGATACACGCCGGGAAAAGAAAGTTGAGGAACTGAATCAGTTGTTCTACCCCAACCTGGCACGCATGACGGAAGGTGAACGCGACCGTCTGCAAGGTACGGAATACCTGGTGTGCAAGCAGATTATTCGCGATCACGATGAGTTCGCCGGACGACGCGGATGTCGCATCAACGCGGAGCCAGCTACCGGTGGAGGGTTTACGGTGTATTTCACTGTTCCCCGCCGCTAATTTACTAACGAATATAAAACAATTAAGATACAATGGAAGATAAGAAATTTAAAGTCATCATCGTAGAAGATGTAAAACTAGAGTTGAAGGGTACGGAAGAAATCTTTCGGCATGAGATCCCGAATGCCGAGGTGATCGGTACGGCCATGACCGAAAATGAATTCTGGAAACTGATGGAAGTGCAGGTACCCGACCTGGTATTGCTCGACCTCGGGTTGGGAGGATCGACTACCATCGGTGTGGATATCTGCCGCAATATATTCAATCGCTATAAAGGTGTGCACGTGCTTATTTTTACCGGCGAGATACTGAACGAGAAGCTTTGGGTGGATGTGCTCGATGCCGGAGCCGACGGTATCATTCTCAAGACAGGCGAACTGCTGACAAAGACCGATGTGCAGGCGGTAATGGATGGTAAGAAACTGGTATTCAACTATCCCATCCTTGAGAAGGTTGTAGACCGTTTCAAGAAATCAGTCTCCAACGATGCCAAGCGTCAGGAAGCCATCATCAGTTATGATATCGATGAGTATGATGAACGTTTCCTGCGTCATCTGGCATTGGGCTATACGAAAGATATGATTGCTTCGCTCAAAGGAATGCCTTTTGGGGTGAAGTCGCTCGAAAAGCGACAGAACGACCTGATCAGCCGGCTTTTCACAAGTGCAGACCGGATGGGAGTGAATGCTACCCGGTTGGTCGTTCGTGCACTGGAACTGCGTATCATCGACCTCGACAACCTGGAACCCGATGAAGAGTAGATGGCGAATACTACACCCGGCTACGATGTTCTTCCTGCTTACGCTGACGATCATCTTTTTCTCATGGATATTCGATATCTATGGAATGAGCGTGCATTTGCCGCAGACGGGTGAAGAGATTCGTGTACAAAGTTTACTCAATCCCGAAGGGATCCGGTGGATGCTGCGCAACGGCGTGAAGAATTTTACCGGCTTTTCTCCGTTAGGGATGGTTATCATCGCTATGTTCGGCATCGGGGTGGCGCAACATTCCGGATTTATCGACGCCTGCATCCGCAAAGGGGTGGGTAGCCGACAAGAAAAGAAGAAAATCATCATCTGGGTAATTGTCCTCGGCCTTTTATCTAATGTGGTGGGTGATGCGGGGTATATTATTCTACTTCCCATTGCTGCCAGCCTGTTTCATTCGGTAGGATTACACCCCGTAGCGGGAATCATTGCAGCGTATGCTTCGGTGGCTTGCGGGTATAGCGCCAATGTGCTGATGAGTACGGTAGACCCCTTGCTGGCCAGTGTGACGCAGGACGTAGCCATGAAAGAAGGTATTTACCAGGGAAATACCGACCCGATGAGCAATTATTATTTCATGGCTTTCTCCACGTTTTTTCTTACGGTGATCATTTATTGGATTACCCGTCGGAAATTGCTTCCTGCCTTGGGTGAGTATACAGGAGCCACCAGTTTTGAGGGATATAAACAATTGGCCCGGAAAGAACGGCGTGCTTTGGTTACCGCTTTGCTGGTCGGGGTGGTATATACGGGTATTATTTTGTGGCTCACTTTTTCGTCGTATGGTATTCTGCGTAGCGTAAGCGGTGGTTTGATGCATTCTCCCCTGATTGCCGGAATCCTGATGCTGATCTCTTTGGGAGCCGGACTGATGGGGATGGCTTACGGTTTTAGCTCGGGGCGTTACCGCTCGGACAGTGATGTTATCGAAGGATTGGCACACCCCATGCGGTTGCTGGGCGTGTATTTCGTTATTGCTTTTTTCGCCGCTCAGATGTTTGCTTGTTTTGAATATTCGCATTTGGATAAGTGCTTGGCCATAATGGGAGCCAATATGCTTTCGTCGGTCAATTTAGGTCCGCTTCCTACGTTGATTCTGTTTATTCTTTTCACAGCCTGTATTGATTTGCTTATTGTGTCGGCCACTTCCAAATGGTCGTTCATGGCCTTTATCTTCGTGCCGATGTTTGCGCATATGGGTATTGCTCCTGATGTGACGCAGTGTGCCTACCGTATCGGCGACAGTGCAATGAATGCCATCACTCCCTTTATGTTTTACATGCCTCTGGTGCTGACCTACATGCAGCAGTACGATGACCGGGCTACATACGGCTCGTTGTTGAAATATACCTGGCGCTATTCGGTGTATATCCTTATTAGTTGGACGGCATTGCTGGTGGTGTGGTATCTGGTAGGATTACCTTTGGGACTGTAGACTGACCATTGTAGTCTTCCCGACAGGACATAAAAAAACGAGAACATTCTTTTAAAAAGAACCCCCTCGCCACTGATCAGAAAAGCCCAATTGGCTTTTCTTTTTCGTTTCCTGAAAACCTTACTTCTTTTACCTTAATTTTCTAATCCTAAAAAACACTAACTAAATATGATATCCTTTTAAATCTTTACCTTAAAAATAAAACTAATCTAATACCTAATCAAACAATCTTAACCTAAATTTATAACTAAAACCTTTTTGTGTAACTACAAATCTTATTTTATTCTAAAACCATGAGCATTTCTCTCAAATGCTCTGCAAAGATACAATAAAATTCCGTGTGCGCAAACGAAACGGTGTTTTATAACATCTTTTAATACTAGAGGTTCTTTACATCGCTTAATTCAACCAGCTTATTTACAATGGCATAGATGGTCAAACCGGCAGCGCTGTGTATCTGCAATTTCTTACTAATGTTTCTGCGGTGTGTGATAACGGTGTGGATGGATAAAAATAGTTTTTCGGCCATTTCCTTGTTGGTCATTCCTTTCACAACACAGACCACGATTTCTTTCTCGCGTTGACTCAATGTTTCTTGCCCTTCGGGTTCCTCTTCAATCTGAATATCTTGCAGTTTCCTCACTTTTTCAGTCAGTGTTTCCAGATCATCAAATATAGAAACCGAGTCGTCGTATTTGCATAACAGAGATGCATCGATATGAGAGCTAACCAATGCTACCAGCCGGATGCTCTTTCCGGCATGTTCTTCACGGAATCGCGTCACGTCGAAATGCTCGCCAAAGGCTGGGTTTACAATCAGTATATCGGGGTATTGCGTGCGCAGGCAGTCGTTTAACGCCTCGGTCGAAAGCAGTTCTACGGGTTGTATACGCAGATTAGGCAATCGTTTCAGTGCAAGTGCCAGCCCGCTACGGACAATTACGGATGTTTCGGCAATGGCAATGCGGATGATTTCACTGTTTTTCATGCGCTTTTCATTCTCCTTTCCAATTTCAAGATGGCAGGTACGAAGAGGAAATCTTCTATTTTGCAGTGCGCATCCAGCCCTTCCTCACAAGTGTAAATATCAAATAATGCGGCATTCAGCAGGTTGGTGTTCGCTTTGGGCGGACAGTATTTGATAATAATGTTTTTCAATTCGGTCAGTTTTTCTCCTACCTGATCATGGTGCTTGGAAAAGGTGCTGATCTTATAGTTCTTGGGTGTTTCGCCGCTTAGCAGTGCATCAACGTATTTAAATACGGTTTGCTCCTCATACTCCATGTGCTTGCGTACCTCACCCATATAATCGTCGAAAAATTTCAATATAAGGAAAGATACATCATTTTCTGTATAGTCGATGGCCTCTATGAGCTTGCGACGAATGGCCGGTAGACTGAATTCGAGAAAGTAGGTGTGCGCCTGGCGCAGGTAATCTACCAATGCGGGAATAGACAGGTCGCTGTCTTCACCGTCCATGCGCGAGAATCCTTCGGTCATAAAGTTTACCACCGCCAGAAAGGTAGGGCAATCCACTCCTTGCATCTCGCATATTTCGCGTACCGTCCTGTCGCCGAAACCAAGTGACAATCGGAACCGGCTCATCACTTGCAGGAGTGAATAATTGTCGCTGATCAGGTCGATCATCTTGTCGGAAGGTTTGTATTTTTGAAGTTTATCCATTTGTATACAATGTTAGAATATGCAAAGAAACGGAATATTTCGCGCGCGGGCAATCGCTATTAATAGGTATTTTACGCTAAAATGCCCGCACTTGCGAACAAATAGCGGGCATTATTGTAAGGGGATGGAGTCTTTACTCTTCGTTGGGCCAAAGTTCTTTCGCGACAATAGATGCCATGCGAAGGGTATCCCACTGCTTTTGCCATGCCTCTTCGGGGCTTTCTAGTGGAGAGAACCTTACATCGGGCAGACACAAACTGAACCGGTTCAGGGGAATGTACCGTGTGACTTCTTCGATTTTCGTACGCAGATCGTCCAGTTCTTCTTCTATCGGGTAATGAGAGAGTACGAAACCGAATGTCGATTTTTTTTCACGGATAAACCAGAGCAAGCGGTTCTTTCCGCAACATTCTGAATCATAATCGAGGAAAAAAGCATGAATGCCATCAACGGCAAATAACATTTCGGTGGGAGCGTGGAAGGCGATGTACAAATCGGGAGGTAGATCCTTCAGTGTGTTGTTGTTTACAGCGATTCCTTCTTCGGTAACTGTTCGCGAGGTGTCATCAAATTGAATGTACCGGCAACCAGAATCGTACAAATCAGTAATCAGTTTCCGGTAAGTGCTGACAATGTCTGCCAGTAGTAACTCTTTATCGGAGTATATCTGCTCCACTTCTTTGTTGTTTTCCTCTTTCAGTATCTCCGATAAGAGGCGGGAGGGGGCGGGTAGGGCCTGTTTGGCTAGCATATCCCCTCCGGTAATTCCTGTAAGAAAGGTGAAGTTATCTAATAGCGGATGGCGGTGGATGTCGATCCGGCCGATAAGTTCAAAAGAGGTTTTCTTAATGGCCCGTACTCGTATTCCTTCCAGGCCGCACATGAAATCGAGCAGCCATGTGTCGCTTCGGAAGCGGCCGTCTGTAGCCACTTTCATTCCGCGAACTTTGAGTTGTTCCACTAAGTTTCTTATCTCAGCATCTTCGATAGCACGTAGCGTTACCAAAGTGATTTGTCCATTTCGGTATTGCTCGCGGGCATCTTTCAATAGGGGTGGTACTATAAATGCTCCTGCAATATCTACTTTGAACGGAGGAATAACATTTCCTGTCATAACGTGTCTAGAATTTAAAAATGTAAACCAATCCGTGCCTGATACTAACTATTTACTCCTGATAGGATGCAAATATAGGCGCATAAATCACAGAACGACAAAACATTATCATAAAAAAAGCGAAAACCCCGGGATTAAGTAAATAATCGAACAGAACGTTTGTCAACTCAAATAAAAGCCCTATCTTTGCGCCCGCTATTACGAGATGATAGTATTTAATTCAAATCATTCATTAAAAAACATTTAAGAAATGGCAACCAAAATCAGATTGCAAAGACATGGACGTAAAAGCTATGCGTTCTATTCAATTGTAATTGCAGACAGCAGAGCACCACGTGATGGTAAATTTACAGAGAAGATTGGTACTTACAATCCTAACACCAATCCTGCTACGGTAGATTTGAATTTTGACGCTGCTTTGAAATGGGTATTGTGCGGTGCTCAACCGACTGATACCGTTCGTAACATTCTGTCACACGAAGGTGTGTATATGAAGAAGCACCTCCTGGGTGGTGTAGCGAAAGGCGCATTCGGCGAAGCAGAAGCTGATGCTAAATTCGAAGCTTGGAAGAACAACAAACAAACTGGTCTTGCTTCTTTGAAATCAAAAGAAGAAGCTGCTAAGAAGGCAGAAGCGAAAGCACGTCTGGAAGCAGAAAAGAAAGTGAACGAAGAAAAAGCAAAAGCACTGGCCGAAAAGAAAGCTGCTGAACTTGCTGCTGCAGCTCCTGCTGTAGAAGAAGAAGTTCCCGCAGTGGAAGAGGCTCCGGCTGCCGATGCCGAGTAAAAACCGGTTTACACTTATTTCAAACAAACATAAAGAGGATGTTTTCCAACATGGGAGACATCCTTTTTACTTTCTACTCATTTCTAACTTATTCATATTCATATGGATATACTGTAAGGGTGTGCATTCCTTTGGAAGAATCGCTAAAAAAGTTAATAAATAGTTTTGCGTTTCGGCAAAAAGCACTACCTTTGCATCCGCAAATAAGGATGGTTCCGTAGCTCAGCTGGATAGAGCAACGCCCTTCTAAGGCGTGGGTCAAGCGTTCGAATCGCTTCGGAATCACTTAAAATTGAAAAGCCTCCTGTAAATCAATAGATTGCAGGAGGCTTTAATCTTATGGGGATGTTTTAGGGGATAAATCTGGCCCTGAAATGTCTTACGTTGTATTAAACTTCACCGGTACTACAAAATCTTATTCTGCCATTTATTCCTTCTGAGATACACTAAAGATAATGCAAGCAACACGATATTTTGAACCCCCAGGCATGGTTGCATGGACGGTTTTCGGGTACCTGTAAGCTTTCCGGTAATTCAATTCTCAGTCCGTTTTCCTGTAAAGTCCATCGTAATGGGTTGGTGTAGCCCAGCAAGTATATTTTACTGCCTTTCCGGGGGCGAACGGAAGAAATGATTAGTTCCTTTCCCGGCCACTCTTCGGTGAAAGCAAAAACATACCGGCGGTTTTTACTTTGTGTAAAATATACGGTTTCCTCTTTCCACGTTTCGCAGGCACGGGTGGCATATATCCCTTCATCGTTCACTTTTAGCCAACTACCGGTTTCTTCCAGTTGCTCAACGGCCTTTGGATGGAAGTATCCGTAGCGGTTCGGACCTATACCCACCATAAAACTGCCGCCTTTGGCAGCACAATCAATAATGTTGTGGATAATCCAGGGAGCTCCTTTGTAGTTATCCTCCTCCTTGTCATACGAAAAACTCTTTCCCAACGGATAGATGGTCATCCAGGGCATGTTGGTACTTTCCTTACCATCCGGAACAAACCCCTCGGGTGTGTAATAATCGCCGTAACTACCTATTCCCCGCGCACGGATCATGATTTCCGGTTGCCATTTCCGGATCAGTTTCACCGTCTCTTTGAGTTGCGGCCAGACGTCGCGTCCCAGCCACATATCCAGACAAAGCATATCGATTTTACCGTAATTGGTCAGTAACTCGCGAAGTTGTTCGCGATGGCGGGCTATCATGCGAGTCGTTTCTTCCGGGGTGCGATCGGGGGAATAGTATTGTTGAACACCGCCCGGAGGCAATGTTCCACTGAAGCCGATGCAATTGCCATAATTTTCGTATGTGTTCCTTAGGAAATCGGGCACGATCAACGGATGACCGCTATATGGACGAAAGTCGGCATCGTACCAGTCGGTATGCGAAAAGTATAAATCGATTTTAATGTTGTTTGCATGAGCTGCCTTACATAACTCTTTCACAATATCCCGTTTGAAAGGCGTCTCCTCAACGCTGTATGCCACATCGCAAGGTGCTATACGCTGTAGCGTACTTGAGTAAACCACCCGTTGCTTGACCCGCGTTTTGGTATGAAACATGGAGAAGCCATCGTGGTGCTTGGCGGTAAAGGCAAATGCCTTGACTCCCGAACGTTTGAAGATATCCATCCAGTCCTGCGCATAAAAGCCGATCGGATTGAACGTTTGATGCAACCTGTTGTATTGCTTCTTTGCGGCTCGCGGCAGTTTTAGGAATCCCCAGGAATTGCCGTCAATTTCCCAGATGGAATAGATGCCCCAATGTATACGAACAGCGAATTTGATGTCGCGGAAGGCTTCATGTGATTTCTCCGGAGCATGAATGTAATTCGAATCCAACTCGGTTTCAATGTAATGTTTCACCGTTTGATAGTGGTTATCCGTTTGCGGAAGGATAATGCCTCGGGCACGATCCTTCGCTATTTCCGCCCTACTGTAGGGAGCCTGTCCGCAGACAGGGAAATTCAAGAAGGTAAAAAAGCTTAGCATAGCGATTGTTTTTTCATTGTTACTGTATATTATTCATTCACAAGATAATCAAACCAATCAAAATAAGCTTTGAGTAGGACGGTTTCCGTCAAGCGGAAGTTACCTATCCGACGCATACTTAACTCGGCGGAATGTCCGGATGGTTAATAGCACCCGCAGCATCCGTCGGTGTACAATGAAGAAACATTAGTTGTTTCCGTGATGTGTACTGGTTTAATAAACACAGTTGAACGATCGACTACACTTAAGGTCTTTACATCATTTAACGATTTGGGGTGGTTGTGCGTATGGCATTGTATGCCTTTCGCAAGGTAGTTTTGCTACATTTAGATAGTTATTGCATGTTCGATTAGATAAACAGCGCCAGCCAAACAGCATCGTCGGATACTGAACTAACCCTGTGTACTACGTGCGGAGCGATGGTCAGATGGTCGCCGGCCTTCATCTTTACAGTTCTGCCATCGGCATATGCCAACTCCGCTTCGCCTTTGATCAATGCTACCCATTCGGTTTGTTGCTGGTCGTACCAGAATCCTTCGGGGGTGGGGTGACCAAAAGAAACGAGACGTTCAAGCTTAACGCTCTCGCTGTCGATGATTACTTCCGATTGCTCGCCGTCGCGGGCAAGACCGAGTGTGTTGAATAAGTTCTTCATATGCAATACTAATAGAAAGATTGGCTGGTGAAATAACTGCGTATTTGCTTGACTTTGGCAAATAAATGTATTATCTTTGTCAGGTAATGATAAAGTGTATTCAATTTAAACTACCGATAAAATAGGGAGGCTCGCGCTTCCCTTTTTTTGTACCCTCCGGTAGCGACCTTGCGTCAGCAAGTAGCAAACCTGCCGGTTACCGGTTACAAGTTCACCGTTTGCTACCGGCAAATGACCCGGAAGACGGTAGCAAACAGTCGGTTTGATACTAACAAGCGGTTGGTTTCATGCCTTGATAATTCTTTTTCCATCAGATGATAATTCAATATCATCGGGTGTTATGAAAATATCTTCCCACCTTATCCGCATTACTTATATGCCGTTAATAATATATAAATCTGCTCTTGACAAGAATACGCCCTCTGTCCGGATATTTCTTACTTATAGATGAGTTTGCTGGGTACATCGGCGCCAAACAAGGATTCTCCCAGGCTTGTGATATTGTGCCCCGTAGCCACTACAAAGCGTAGGTTGGTGCATCCTGTGAATGCCCCAAAGCCGATGGCGGTGACGCTGGGAGGCAGTTCTACTGTTCCGCAAAGTCGTCCGCATCCGCTGAACGCCCTTTCACCAATCGATTTGAGTTCGTGCGGGAGACGGATGTTGAGCATGTATTTCTTCTGGGTGAAGGTGAATTCGGGAATTGTGGTAGCATTGGTTTTCGAGAGATCGATCGATACCAGATTGGGCATGTAGTCGCGGATAAGCTTGAAGTCGGCAGCATCCATCTTTCCTTCGATGGTCAGGAAATTGATGTCTTTGGGTTGACGTCCGCTTTTGATGATTTCTGCTTCCAGTGAGCTGGTTGTTCCCACCTGTACGACTGTTTCCTGAGGCTCGCCTTCGATGAATGCAAAAGTTTCCCATCGTTTGCCCAAGCGGTACTCGTCGGTGCAGCCCAGTGGGATGAAGATAGCTGTAATGCTGTCGGCCAATGCTTCGATGGAGAGGGAGGGGGGAGTCTTTCGTCGTATCTGGCAGATTTTCAGATGGGTGCATCCTTTGAAAGCCGCTTCTTCGATGCTTTTTATCTTTTCCGAGAGTATGATTTTCTGTAGCGATTCCTTGCCTGTTGCCTTTCCGTCTTTCAGTTGGCAGAATGCATACGGTGGTATATTGTTGGGCATATAGACATAGAATCTGTTGGGCTGAGTGCCTTCTTTTCCGGAATACATCCGGATATCGGCATTCGAGATATCTAGTGTTTGCAGCTGCAGGAACTCGTCACGCAGATGTTTAAAATCAAGCGCATTTATCCTTCCGGTGAGCGTGAGGTGGGTGATGCTGTTGGCTTCGTCCTCTGTCAGTTGGGTGATCAGGGTACCGGGCTTGTCGACAAATAAGGTTTTGCTTACTTGCGCAGTGCTTCCGCATATACTGGATATGAGTATCCATGTGGTGAAAAGAGATCTCAATTTCATCTGTTTTGAAATGTTACATTTAGGCAAATATATAGAAAAGCAAAAGACCTCTACTGAGGTTTTAATTATTTTACACTAATTTTGAACGAACATAACATTTTTACACACCATGGAGTGGAACGAAGAGAACCGTCGGGCCGGGTTGTATAAAGGACTTCCTGCCTGGGCAAGTATTGTTATTTATCTGATTTTGTTTTTATTTCTTTCCGCTATTGCCGGGATGGGGGTGTCGTTACTGACGAAGGCTCATGCGATCGACAGTCAGGTATGGCTATTGTTGATGTCGTTGGGTACGTTGGTCGTGGTGCTGTTTTCCACCTGGATTATGCTCTGTGTGTTCGATCGTCGTCCGTTCTCTGACCTGGGTTTCGGGCTGAAAGGGCGATGGAAGGATTTGCTGGCTGGTGGTTGTGTGGCGGCTGTTCTGTATGCTGCCGGTTTCGGATTGTTGTGCTGGCTTGGCGAGATCGAGGTGGTACGTATGCAGTGGAATGTGGCCAGTCTGTCCCTGAGCTTTCTGACGTTTGTGCTGGTGGCCTTTTCCGAAGAGATCATGACGCGCGGTTATATCCTGGGGCGATTGCTGCATACCCGGCTGAACCGGTTTGCCGCCTTGGCTATTTCTTCCTTGCTGTTTTCCCTGTTGCATGTATTCAATCCCAATGTCGCCTTTCTTCCTTTATTGAATATCTGGTTGGCGGGTTGCCTGCTGGGGGCCTCTTACTTGTATACCCGTAATTTATGGCTCCCTATTTCGTTGCACCTGTTCTGGAATTGGATACAAGGCCCTGTGCTGGGTTACAGTGTAAGCGGATATGACCAGGGTGGTTCCCTGCTTACCCTCCGCATGCCGAAAGACACCCTGCTGAACGGCGGCGCTTTCGGCTTCGAAGGTTCTCTGCTATGTACCTTGTTACTGGTGGTGGCAACAGTACTAATTATCGTCTATTTTGAAAGGCGTACACGAAAGAGGGGAGTTGATTACTGTTCTACTCCTGCCATGGATAGTTGAATCCGCTTCCGGTCCATGTCGACGCTTAGCACCTTTACCATGACGTGTTGGTGGATTGATACCACTTCCGTAGGATCGGTGATGTAGCGGTCGGCCAATTGGGAGAGATGCACCAGTCCGTTTTCTTTAATGCCTATATCGACAAACGCCCCGAAGTTGGTGATATTCCCCACAATGCCGGGCAGTACCATTCCTTCGTGCAGATCATTGATGGTGCGTATGTTCTTATCGAACTCGAATACCTTGATCGCCTTGCGCGGGTCACGTCCCGGCTTGTCGAGCTCCGACAGGATATCGTTCAGTGTCGGCAGACCGATGGTAGGAGTGATGTAGCGTTTCACATCGATGCGCCCGCGTCGTTCTTTGTCGGCAATCAGTTCGCCGACGGTGCAATTCAGGTCTTTCGCCATCTGCTCCACAATGTGGTAACTTTCCGGATGCACGGCTGTGTTGTCCAGTGGATTGGATGCTTGCGGAATGCGCAGGAATCCGGCGCATTGTTCGAAGGCTTTGGCACCCATGCGCGGAACTTTCATCAGCGCTTTGCGGGAGGCGAAAGCTCCGTTCTCTGCCCGGTAGTTAATGATGTTCTGCGCCAGTTGCGGACCCAATCCCGAAATATACGTCAGCAGGTAACTGCTGGCTGTGTTCAGGTTTACGCCGACGGAGTTTACGCAATTCTCCACAGTCTGGTCGAGCGACTTCTTCAGTTGTGACTGGTCCACATCGTGCTGGTACTGTCCCACGCCGATCGACTTCGGCTCAATCTTCACCAGCTCGGCCAACGGGTCCATCAAGCGGCGGGCAATCGATACCGCACCGCGTACCGTGACGTCGTATTCGGGAAACTCATCGCGGGCGATCTTCGATGCCGAGTAGATCGAAGCTCCCTGCTCGCTGACTACGAACACCTGCAAGGCCCGGTCGTATTGCTGGTTCACAACAAACTGTTCCGTCTCCCGGCTGGCCGTTCCGTTGCCGATGGCAATGGCCTCTATCTGGTAAGCCTCCACCATCTTGCGGAGCTTGGAGGCCGCTTCCCCTTTTTTGTCTACCGGCGGGTGCGGGTAAATATTCTCGTTGTGCAGCAGGTTGCCTTGTGCGTCCAGGCACACCACTTTGCAGCCTGTCCGGAAACCGGGGTCAATACCCAATACCCTTTTCTGTCCCAGCGGAGCCGCCAGCAACAATTGCCGTAAGTTCTCGGCAAATACACGGATAGCTTCCTCATCGGCTTTCTCCTTGGCGGAGGCAGCAAATTCCGTCTCGATCGACGGCTTCAGCAACCGTTTGTAGGCATCTTCTACCGACTCTGCCACTTGCCGTCCGCACTCATTGTTCGAACGTACATAGAGGCGTTCCAGTTGCTCCGTGCATTCGTCGCCGTCCGGAGTTATCGACACCCGGAGCAATCCTTCCGTTTCGGCCCGGCGGATAGCCAGCAAGCGGTGCGAGGTACAACGGCGTAGCGGTTCGGAGAAATCGAAGTAATCACGGTATTTAGCCGCTTCCTCTTCCTTGCCTTTGACCACCTTGGCGGTGATTACGGCCTGTCTGCGGAAAGCGTTGCGCAATTGGTTGCGGGCGCGCTCGTCCTCATTGATTTGCTCGGCTATGATATCTCTGGCTCCTTTCAAAGCATCTTCCACATCTTTTACGTCCCCTTTAACAAACGAGGCAGCCTTTGCCGATAGGTTGTTTTCCCGTTGCATCATCATCAGCATGGCCAAAGGTTCCAACCCTTTTTGGCGGGCAGCTTCTGCCCGTGTTTTCCGTTTGGGCTTATATGGCAGGTAGATATCTTCCAACTCGGTAGCGTCCCAGGTATCGTCAATTCGTTTCCGGAGTTCGGGTGTCAGTTTCCCTTGTTCGGTGATGGTATTCAGGATAGTATCTTTCCGTTTGGCAACTTCGCATAGCTTGTCATACCTTTCCTTGATACTTTCGATTTTTACTTCGTCCAGTCCTCCCGTCATCTCTTTCCGGTACCGGCTGATAAAGGGGATTGTTGCTCCTTCGCTGAGTAGGGTTAGTGTGCTTTTTACTTGTTTTTCCGCTATCTGAACAGAGGCGGAGATCAGTTTGCAAAACAGTTCCATGTTGAATTTATTGATTACTTTCGACAAATGTAGATATTTATTTCTGTTGGTTCTAACCTTTTTTCCTATATTTGCAGATCATTTGGTCATTAAGTTTTTAATATTAAGAACTGAAGCATGTCAACCTCTTACTGGAAATTCTTATTTTTTTGTTTTTCTTTATATAATCTCTTATTCTTGGGTACCATCCAGGCGCAGGAAAAAGAGAGCAAGAATTCCATCCTTATTATTTGTTCGTACAATCCTGCCGCACACCAAACTTCAATGTTTATTTCCGATTTTATGGATGAATACCAGTTGGCAGGTGGACGAAGCAATGTCGAAATAGAAAACATGAACTGCAAGAGTTTCATGGAAGCCGCCCGCTGGAAAAACGATATGCATCACATTCTTACTAAATATCAAGGTGAGAACACGCCTAAGATGATTGTGCTGTTGGGACAGGAAGCATGGGCGGCATACATTTCGCAGGATTCGGTGATTGTCTCTTCGCCTGCCATTTGCAGCCTTGCCAGCCGCAACGCCGTGATTCTTCCCAGCGATACCATTTCCCTGAAAGATTGGATGCCGGAGTCGGTCGACTTATATGCCGACAGCCTGGGACGACAGAAAGTCCGCACTGGGTTTGTGTACGAGTACGATATACCTTCGAACATTCGTATGATCAAGCATTTCTATCCTGATACCAAGCACATCGCTTTCTTGTCGGATAATACCTATGGAGGTGTTTCCATGCAGGCACTGATGCGCAAGGAGATGAAGAACTTCCCCGAATTGGATTTGATTCTGCTCGACGGACGCACACATACCGTGTACACCCTTACGGAAAAGATCAACAAGCTACCTTCACAAACAGCGATTCTTTTGGGTACCTGGAGGGTGGATATGAATGAGGGCTATTTCTTGCGCAATGCTACTTATTCAATGATGGAAGCCAACCCGAAGCTGCCTGCTTTCAGTTTGTCTACCATCGGATTCGGCTATTGGGCGGTAGGGGGAGTGATGCCTGCTTATCGCGATTTGGGACGCGATATGGCACGGGAAGCTTACTACCTGGAAAAACATCCGCAGGAGAATAACCGTATTGTAGTGATCGGAAGTGATACCTTGATCGATAGTCAACGGGCCAAAGAGATAGGATTGGACCTCCGAAACCTGCCGTTTGAGACGAAGATCGTCAATAAGGAACTTACCGTTTACGAGCAATATACCTATCAGATATGGACCGGAATCGCTATTGTAGGTATATTGGTAACCGGACTTTGTCTTTCGCTTTTCTATTATTACCGTGCCCGCCGTCTGAGTATTGAACTGATGAAGTCGGAACACGAGCTTCGCGAAGCCAAAGACCGTGCCGAAGAATCGAACCGGTTGAAATCGGCTTTCCTTGCCAATATGAGCCATGAGATACGTACGCCCTTGAATGCTATTGTAGGATTTAGCGATGTATTGGTGGCTGGTGGCATCACTGACGACGAAGAACGGCAAGGATTTGCCGATATCATCAAACTGAACTCCGATCTGTTGCTGCGTCTTATTAACGATATTCTAGATGTCTCACGTTTGGAGTCGGGACGTATGGTACTTTCACCCCAGACGAACGACATCGTGCAATTGTGCCGCCAGGCACTTACTTCCATTGAGTTTGCTCGTAAAACGTCCAATCAGTTCGTTTTTGATTGTGAACTTGAATCGTATGAACTGAAAACCGATACCCAACGCTTCCAGCAGGTATTAACGAATTTGCTTTCCAATGCCGTGAAGTTCACCAATGACGGTACCATCACGTTGAAACTGGAAATCGACCATACCAATCATATGGCAGTGGTTTCCGTATCCGATACAGGATGCGGTATTCCGCTCGAAAAGCAGAAAAGAGTGTTCGAACGCTTCGAGAAACTGAATGAATATGCGCAGGGTACCGGACTGGGACTGGCTATCTGTCAGTTGACCGTGGAGAAATGGGGAGGCAAGATCTGGATCGATCGTAACTACAGAACGGGAGCCCGTTTCATCTTTACTCATCCGATCGAGGAAGAAAAAAGTATTCATAAAACAGAACAATGAGAAGATTTATTATTCTATTAGTATATGTTCTGTGCGGAGCCATGTTGCTCCCGGCGCAGGTACAGGAGGTAAAACTTAAACTGATAGAGACCAGTGATATACATGGGAATTTCTATCCTTTCAACTTCATAACTCAAAAGGAGTGGGGAGGGAGCTTGGCAAGGGTTTGTACCTACGTGGAGCAACAACGTGCCACTTATGAGGATCGTTTGATCCTGTTGGACAATGGTGATATCCTGCAAGGACAACCATCGGTCTACTACTATAACTATATGGATACCGTGTCTCCGCACTTGTGTGCCGAGATGATGAACTATATGAAATACGATATAGGCAATATGGGGAACCACGATGTGGAAACCGGGCATTTGGTGTTCGACCGTTGGATTTCCGAGTGCGAGTTTCCGGTTTTGGGTGCCAACATCATTGAGACTTCCAGCGGGCAGCCCTATCTGAAACCTTATCAGGTACTGCAACGCGATGGCATTAAGATCGTCGTGCTGGGAATGATCACTCCCGCCATACCCATGTGGCTTTCCGAAAACCTCTGGAAAGGCCTCCGTTTCGACGATATGGAAGAAACGGCGCGGAAATGGATGAAGATCATCCGGGAAAAGGAGAAACCCGATCTGGTGGTCGGATTGCTCCATGCCGGCAAGAGTCCGGTGCTGCTGGGCGGCTTGTATCGCGAGAATGCATCGGTCACTGTGGCTAAAAATGTACCCGGATTTGACATAGTCATGATGGGACATGATCACTTGAGCGAATGCTCTAAAATAGCGAATGTGGCAGGCGACTCGGTACTGGTGGTGAATCCCGCCAATAATGGAAGGCTGGTGGTTGATATCGATGTGGTGTTCGCGCTTGCAGACGGGAAGGTAAAAACCAAACAGGTAAGCGGCCGGTTGGCAAGCATGAAGGATGTACCTGTGAGCGAAGAGTTCCTGGATCATTTCACTCCTCAGTTTGATACTGTACAGGCGTTTGTCTCCAAGAAAATCGGCACGTTTACCGAAGATCTCACAACGCGTCCGGCTTATTTCGGCTCATCGGCTTTTATTGATTTTATCCATTCCCTGCAGCTCGATATCTCGGGTGCGGAAATCTCTTTTGCCGCTCCATTGTCCTTCGATGCGATGATTAATAAAGGTGATGTAACGGTGGGCGACATGTTCTCGCTTTACCAATACGAAAACATGTTGTATGTGATGACGCTTACCGGACGGGAGATCAAAGGAGCGCTGGAAGAATCGTATTATCAGTGGACTTATCGGATGAAGTCCCCTCAGGATCCTCTTCTATGGCTGAAGAAGTCGAAGAAAGAAGGGGAGGCCGGACGTGTATTGTTCGAGAACTATAGTTTCAACTTTGACTCGGCATCGGGGATTATCTATACGGTGGATGTGACCCGTCCCAAAGGACAAAAGGTGGAGATCATTTGCCTGGCCAACGGTCAGCCATTCGACCTGAAACGAACATACAAAGTTGCACTCAACTCTTACCGTGGAAACGGGGGGGGCGAACTGCTCACCAAAGGAGCCGGCATTCCACAGAACAAACTCAAGGATCGTATCGTTTATTCAACGGATAAGGACTTGCGGTTTTACCTCATCAACTACATACAGAAGAAGGGGCAGCTCAGCCCGCGTGCTTTAAACCAATGGAGCTTCCTGCCGGAGGAGTGGACCGTTCCGGCTATCAAGCGCGATTATAAATTATTGTTTGGAGAAGAATGGCCGAAGAACTTTTAATACCTACCGGAGACAAGGAAGAACAGTACCGTTCTTTACTTCCGCAAATAGAAGCATTGCTGGCAGGCGAAACCGACCTGACAGCCAATCTGGCTAATACGGCCGCTGCCTTGAAACAAGCATTTGGCTTCTTCTGGGTGGGCTTCTACCTGGTGAAACAGGACGAACTGGTGCTCGGACCTTTTCAGGGTCCCATCGCTTGTACGCGTATCCGTAAAGGAAGAGGGGTGTGCGGTGCTGCTTGGGAACAGGCCGCTATACTTGTAGTGCCCGATGTCGATGCCTTCCCGGGGCATATTGCCTGTAGCTCGCTCTCGCGTTCGGAGATCGTGGTACCGCTGCTGAAAGACGGCGAGGTATGGGGCGTGCTCGATATAGACAGTGATCAACTGGCTTCATTTGATGAAACAGATGCGAAATATCTCGAACTGTTGACTACCTATTTGTAGGTATTTTGCTCGGTTGTACTAATCTTTATTTAGAACTAATAAAAATAATCACTATATTTGCACCGCTATATAATTAAAGAGTGCAAAACGAAGTGATACGTACAAGAAAATCCATCTTTACTTTTTGGCTGTTGGCGTTGTTTGTAACGTACCAGGTAAGTATTGGTATGCTTGCTCATGTGCATTACATCAATGGAGTCATGATCGTACACTCGCACTTATTTCACGGTAAACACTCACACGATTCCTCTTCCACAGTTCTTATCGACCGCCTGGCCGCATTCAACTCTACCGAATTAGGGGCGGCATTCAGCCTGATTCCCGAACGTCGTGTTATCTATGTGTTGCGCTTGTTGCGCGATTCTTCTCTGCTACCGGCTATTCATTGGTCGGCCACTGCCTTGCGCGCTCCTCCCGTAGCGGCATAATTCCCACCTGGTTTTGTATGGTGCCGGTTCATATGCCCGGCATTCAAATTTGTTGAGGTGTACCATTGCCGTACGTCTCCGTCATGCATTTATCACACATTTCACTAATTAATCTCATATTCCCGTAAATAAGATGAAACAATATATCATGTTGCTTTGGCTGGTTGTTTGTATCATGCCTCTTCTTGCCAGTAATCCTGTCACAACCAATAACCCTATCAAAGAAGGAAATATGATTTCCGGACATGTAATAGAAAAAGGTACCGAAGAAAATATTCCATATGCTACCATTCAGATCGTAGGTCGCTCGGGAGGAACTATCTCCAATGAAGAAGGTCAGTTCGAATTCCGTAAACTTCCCGCCGGCAGATACACCCTTCGCGTATCAGTCCTGGGTTACAAAACACAGGAGAAGACTGTGGAAGTAAGCAAAGATTTTACGGCCGTGCTTCATTTTCAGATGGTACAGGAAGCATTCCTGACGGATGAGGTGGTGGTTTCGGCCAACCGCAACGAGGTAAGTCGTCGTGAAGCGCCCGTAGTGGTGAATGTGATAAGTGCCAAACTGTTTGAAACGGTAAACTCTACCGACCTGGCCAAGTCGTTGAACTTCCAGTCGGGCTTGCGTGTGGAGAACAACTGTCAGAACTGTGCTTTCCCGCAGGTACGTATCAACGGACTGGAAGGTCCTTATTCGCAGATTCTGATCAACAGCCGGCCCATTGTGAGTGCCCTGTCGGGTGTATACGGCCTGGAGCAGATCCCGGTAAACATGATTGAACGTGTGGAAGTAGTACGTGGAGGAGGCTCGGCCTTGTTTGGCGCCAATGCCGTAGGGGGTACCATCAATATCATCACGAAAGATCCCATCAATAACTCCTTCCAGGTATCGAGCACTTTCTCGGGAGTGGAAGGCAAGTCATGGGAGCAGTACATGGGGGGTAACGTATCCATGGTGGCTAAGGACAACTCGTACGGTATTGCCATGTACGAAACATACCGTAACCGTAGTCCGTATGATGTGGATGGCGACGGATTCTCGGAAATAGGAAAGCTGAACATGAACACTTTCGGCTTGAGGGCTTACTACCGTCCTACGCAGTTCAGTAAGTTGAACATTGAATACCATACTACCAATGAATTCCGCCGCGGAGGAAATGCATTCGACCTTCAGCCGCACGAGTCGGATATTACCGAGCAAACCAAACACATCATCAATAGCGGAGGTCTGAGCTACGACCTCTATTGGAAAGAATACAAACATAAATTATCATTATATGGTTCGGCACAACACATCGATCGCGATAGCTATTACGGTGCGCAGAAAAATATAGATGCGTATGGTAAAACCAACGATATGACCTGGGTGCTGGGGGGTATGTACGTGGGTAACATGAACAACTGCCTGTTTGCTCCTGCTACCTTTACGGGAGGTATGGAATATCAGGACAACTCCATGCACGATGTAATGGCGGGTTATACTCGCGACCTGCGTCAGACGGTGCGTATTGCCGGTGTATTTGTGCAGAACGAATGGAGAATGAAGAAGTTCACTCTGTTGGCCGG
Organism: Bacteroides sp.; assembly: GCA_031554635.1. Taxonomy (GTDB): domain Bacteria; phylum Bacteroidota; class Bacteroidia; order Bacteroidales; family Bacteroidaceae; genus Bacteroides. The sequence goes on along the minus strand of JAVBVD010000033.1, from coordinate 79,669 downwards.
TGCCCGTTTAGATAAGCATAACCTGATTGATGATGCTATCTTTAGCCCGCGTGTGAACCTGCTTTACAAACCTTTGGAGAGCTTGCAGGCCCGTCTCACGTACTCTACCGGTTTCCGTGCTCCGCAAGCTTTTGACGAAGACCTGCACGTTACGGTAGTAAGCGGCGAAGGGGTACAAATCAAACTGGCCGATGGCTTACGTCCGGAAAAATCCAATAGCTACAGCGGTTCGCTGGACTGGACCTTCCCGGTAGGACACTGGCAGGCAAATGTGCTGATGGAAGGTTTCTATACCGATTTACGTGACGTATTTGTGCTCGAAGATATAGGTCATGACGATAGGGGCGATAAGATAAAAGAGCGTCGTAATGGTAACGGAGCACGGGTATACGGTGTTAATCTGGATGCTAAGATAGCCCACGGCCGCGATGTGCAGCTTCAGGCAGGCTTTACCGCTCAGCGTAGCATGTATACACATAATGAGGTATGGGCTACGGAAGAGATTAAGGATGAGAATCAGGTTGTAATAGATGAGCTATCGTATACCACCAAACGGATGCCCCGTACACCGAACTATTATGGTTACTTCACCTTTACATCTGCACCGACGAAGCATTTCGACTTCTCTGTTTCAGGAACCTATACCGGCAAGATGATTGTGCCGCACTCTCCTAACGGACAGAGCCCGCTCATGGAGAACACCCCTTCCTTTATGGATATCAACCTGAAGCTGAATTACACCTTTGTACTAAAGGATCACATCAAGCTACAGCTCAACGGTGGTGTGCAGAATATCTTCAACAGCTTCCAGAAAGACTTGGATAAGGGCGAATACCGCGACTCAGGGTATTTCTACGGACCTACCCAACCCCGCACTTACTTCATCGGTTTCAAAATCATGAACTAATCCGGTTCTTTTCGACAGTTATATAAAATAGTTAGGGGTAGCTCCATGCAGGAACCACCCCTAACTATTTTATATAACTCTTACGCAGCAACCTTCTTTGATGCGTCGTCCTTTTTGGAACTACGTTTGGTTAGTTCTCTATCTAGTAAATGATCCACTGAGAATTGACCGGGACCGGCGATGTACAGCAGTACGAATGCCACCAGGTAAATGAATGCCAGTTCTTTGACGGCAAACGGATCGTTGGTATGGATCACAAAGAAAGCCATAGCCATAGTGAAAATCATCGGTAGCATGGACAGGCGGTACAGGAAACCGATGATAAAAGCCATCGAACAGGCTAACTCGCCGAAAATGGCCAGTATCAGTGACAAGGTACTGCCCACACCCAACGGATCGGGAAAGACAGCCGACATTTCCTGGAAATTACTCCATTTGGCAATTCCGTGGTTCATCAGAAGTAATCCGAACAACAGGCGGAACGCCAAAAGCAAAAATGAGGTACCTGTAGTTTTCAGTGTACCGGGGAATAAAAATCTGTAAATCATAACAAGGTTCTTTTTAGTTCATTTATAATTTTGTTGGTAACTATTGCATGTGGTTCACCGGGGTATGTCACGTTTAATAATTCTGTTCATTCTCCGGAGATATTTCGGCCTTTACCGGTTTAATGATAAGCCGTAAAGACGGGTCGTAAGTGAGGTAGCTCCACATCCAGTCGAAGAAGATAAAGAGCTTGTTCTTTACACCGACAATGCTCATCAGGTGAATGAAGAGCCATACCGCCCAGGCCGGGAATCCGCTGAACTTTATTTTCTTCAGTTCTACCACGGCCTGATTGCGACCGATAGTTGCCATGGTACCTTTGTTGTTGTATATAAAAGGAACCAGGTGGCGGTTGTTCTCTATACGTACCAGGTTAGATGCCAGCAAGGTGGCTTGTTGTATGGCAGGTTGCACTACTTGCGGATGTCCTTTGGGATATCCGTCGGTCACCATCACAGCTGTATCTCCGATGGCGAAAATATCGTGGAAACCGTTTACCTGGTTGTAGGTATTTACGCTTAGCCTTCGTCCGGGACCGTAAGCCGTATCGGGCAAACCGCTCAGTCCATTGGGCTTTACGCCCGCTACCCAGAATACATTGGAGGAAGGAAGCCGGGTTCCATCGTCCAGTGTCAATACTCCGTCCTTGTATTCGTTTACCAGACTGTTCACCCGAATCTCCACTCCGCTCTTTTCAAGGTGTATACGAGCTTTCTCAGATGATTCTTCCGAGAATGCCGCCAGTACCCGGGGAGCTGCGTCGATGAGCACGATGCGCATCCGTTCGATATTTAGGTCGGGATAGTCTTGCGGAAGGATCAGCTTCCGCATGTCGGCCAATGCTCCGGCCAGTTCGATTCCCGTTGCTCCGGCGCCTACGATGAGAAAGGTCATCAGCTTCTGCCGTTCTTCGGGGTCATGCGTGTTTTGCGCTTTCTCAATACTCTCAAGAATTCTGTTACGGTTGTACAGTGCTTCGGCCGTGGTTTTCAGAGCCATGGTATGGGCCGCCAATGTATCGTTGCCGAAATAATTGGTGTCACATCCGCTGGCAATGACCAGATAGTCGTAATCAAGTACCCCGATGGAGGTGTTGAGTTGTTTGCTTTCGGGTACTACGTTTTGTACTTCGCATACCCGGAAATGAAAGAACTTCCTCCGCTTGAAGATCTGGCGGAACGGAAAAGAGATGGCGCTGGGTTCGATACCTGCCGTGGCTACCTGGTAAAGGAGCGGTTGGAACAGGTGATAATTCTTCTTGTCGAGTAACACGAGCTGGAATTTATCGCTTCTCAGTTTACGAGCCAGCTTTAAGCCGGCAAATCCTCCTCCTACAATGACAACTCGTTTTCTATTTCCCTTGTTGGGGATGTCTTCTATATATTGGGTCATAGCACTTGCGTTTTTATTTCTTTATAAATAATAACACAAATAAAGGAGGAATGTTCTAACGGGAAGGTACTAATCGGCGAGTTCTTTGAGCTTCTTGAAGTGATCGATTACGCCCAGGTAGTTTCGTGCGGAGTAGGTGTCAAACTTGTTCCATATATCGCCCAGTATAACAGCTCCTCCGAAACCGAAATCTTTTATTTCCAGAATATTCTCTTCGTTGATACCTCCCAATGCCATCACCTTTTGGTCGATGATGCGTTCACGTTGTGCCTGCCGTAGATCTTCGGGAGAGTAGGTGGAGTAGTAATTTACTTTGGAGATGCTGTCGTAGATGGGACTCATAAATACGTAATCGTAGAAATGCTTCTTGTTTTTCACCTCCTCGGCAGAGTGACACGAGCAACTCACATGCCCGTCATAGTCATGCGGTTCCTTGGGGTTACGGGCATTGAGATGAATTCCCATCAGGTCGAACTCCTCTTTCAGGTAGAAGTGTTCATGGGTGACGATTTTCTTGTGATACTCTTGTGGAATCAGTGTCAGCAAGCGTTCGGAGTACATGGCAGGTGTTTCCGGCTTGCGTAAATGTAGAATATCCAGCCCCTCTTCGAAAAGAGAGGTGATTATTTTGTCTTCCTCGATAAAAAAACTAGGCGTAGTAATAACTATCAGCTTCATGTTCCCGTTTAAAACTGTTAACCAGAGCAAAAGTACGAATAAACCGTTAGGGTGGTCAATCTTTATAGTGAAAAGATGTTAGTTTGCCAGGTGCGCAGGTCGATGCACCATAGTTTTCCGAAAAGGATTTCACCGAAGCCGCAGATTATCTTCAGGGTTTCAGTGGCTTGTACACTTCCCACGATGGCGGGAGTGACACCTAATACTCCTTTTGGGGGTGGGGGCAGAAGGAGCATGGCCTGTTCGTCGGGAAACAGGTCACGGTAGTTCTTGGAAAGCGGGGTGGGCGATTCCGAAGGGGGTGTTACGGGCGCATGGTCGAAAACAGTATGATCGGGAATTGTGTGGTTGCAGACAGTATGGTTGAGGATAGTGTAGTTGAAGACGGAAACCTGCCCTTCGAATTCACGGATAGCCCCGTACACATACGGTTTGCCTTGCTCCATACAGATGTCGTTGATCAGGTAGCGGGTAGCAAAATTATCGCATCCGTCTACTACAAGGTCGTATTCCCGGATGATGTTGCGGGCGTTTTCAGCGGTTAACCGGACATTTATCGGGCGAACAGTAATTTCGCTGTTCAGTTTTCCGATACGTTGGGCGGCACATGCTACTTTGAATTGGCCTACTTCGTCTTCCGTGTACAGCACCTGCCGTTGGAGGTTGCTTATACTCACCACATCATCGTCGACCAGTCCGATAGTTCCTACACCGGCACCTGCCAGATAGAGGGCGATAGGCGAACCGAGTCCACCTACACCCACGATCAGCACACTGGCTTTCTGGAGTTTGATTTGTCCTTCTTCTCCGATTTCGGGAAGGATCAGTTGTCTGTTATATCTCATCAAAAGAAGCGTTCCAATCCTTCCATACGGTTTCACGTCCCTGCATTTGTAAATCGCGTACCACTTCCGAAGCTTTCCGTTCGTCGGATACATGGAATTGTTCCAACGCCTGGGGATACGTGACGTATCCTCCGGGTTCGGTGCGGCTTTCGGCGCTCATCGTCGTAACGCCCAATGTTGCCATCCGGTTACGGAAGGCGGCGCTCTCCCGGGTAGAGTAGGAGATGTCCACATCGTGGTCGAATATCCGCATGGCGAAGGTCAGTTGGGCGAGTTCCCGGTCGCTCATCACTACATTGGGTTGGAAACCGCCGTTCTCCGATGGGCGAAGACGAGGGAAGTTTACACTATACTTCGTTTTCCAGTAGTGCTTTTGCAGGTAGCGGAGGTGGGTAGCCATCAGGGTGACGTCCGTGCGCCAGTCCTCCAGTCCGATGAGCACACCCAGTCCGATTTTGTGTACGCCTGCCTGTCCCATGCGGTCGAACCCATTGACGCGCCACTCGAAGTCGGACTTCCGTCCCCGGGGGTGGTAAACGTTGTACCGTTCCCGGTGGTAGGTTTCCTGAAAGCAGATGACTCCGTTCAGCCCGTGGTGGGTTAGCTCCCGGTACTCCTCCGTTTGAAGCGGCATCACCTCGATTTGCAGATTACTGAAATACGGCTTTGCCAGGTCGAGCGCACGGGCAATGTATGACACGTCTGCTTTGGCAGGATTCTCACCGGTCACCAATAAGAGGTTGTCAAAAGGCGCCAGTTGCTTGATGGCCCGGAACTCATTGACCATCTCTTCCTCCGTGAGGATGGTACGTTTCATCGGATTGGACGCATGGAAACCACAATATACACATGAGTTGGCACACGAATTGGTGAGGTATAGCGGGATGAATAAGGAAATGGTTTTCCCGAACCGTTCCAATGTGTACCGACGGCTGAGTTGCGCCATCGTCTCCAGGTAAGGCGTGGCGGCGGGAGAGATAAGCGCCATGAAATCGTGTACGTCGCAATGTGGCTTGGACAGGGCGCGCCGTACATCGGCGTCGGTACAGGAGTTTATTTGATGCGTAATCTCTTCCCACGATAGTTTACTTATTTCATCTGAGAACATCGGCTTTATCTTTAGATGATGGACTAACTTCGGCAATGACAGATGATGGGGTTTCCTCAGAACTGTCAGACAGTTCCCGACTCAGCTTCATGGCACAGAAATTGGGTCCGCACATCGTGCAATACTCTCCGGTGGTGTGGTGTCCGGCATGGAAGTATTCGGTAGCGCGTTCCGGGTCGAGTGACAAGTGAAACTGGTCTTTCCAGCGGAACTCATAACGGGCCTTGCTCAGTGCATTGTCTCGTGCCTGCGCACCGGGATGTCCCTTGGCAAGGTCGGCGGCATGGGCGGCAATCTTATAGGTGATCACTCCCACACGTACATCCTCCTTGTCGGGTAAAGCCAGGTGTTCTTTGGGAGTCACATAGCAGAGCATGGCCGTTCCCAGCCAACCGATCTGCGCCGCCCCGATGGCGGATGTGATATGGTCATACCCTGGCGCAATGTCGGTTACCAACGGTCCGAGTGTATAAAAAGGCGCCTGGTGGCATTTCTCCATCTGCCGCTCCACGTTCTCTTTAATTTTATGCATCGGCACATGCCCCGGTCCTTCGATAAACGCCTGTACATTTCTCTCCCAGGCCCGAAGCACCAGTTCGCCCAACGTGTCGAGTTCGGCAAACTGGGCCTCGTCGTTGGCGTCGTGTATTGAGCCCGGCCGCAAACCGTCGCCCAGCGAGATGGCTACGTCGTACTGTGCCAGGATGTCGCAAATTTCATCGAAGTGTTCGTATAGGAAACTTTCCTTGTTGTGTACCTTGCACCATTTACTCATAATGCTTCCCCCGCGGCTCACAATGCCGCACAGACGCTTTTCTGCCAGATGAACGTTGTGCAGGCGTATACCGGCATGAATGGTGAAGTAATCCACTCCCTGCTCGCATTGCTCAATAAGTGTGTCACGGTAAATGTCCCAGGAGAGTGCTTCCACCTTGCCATCTACTTTTTCGAGCGCCTGATAGATAGGTACTGTGCCAACCGGAACAGGACAATTGCGGATGATCCATTCACGTGTTTCGTGTATGTTTGCTCCGGTAGAGAGGTCCATCAGCGTATCGCCGCCCCATTTGCAACTCCATACAGCTTTCTCCACTTCTTCCTCAATACCCGAGGTGGTGGCCGAACTACCGATGTTGGTATTGATCTTCACCAGGAAATGACGACCGATGATCATCGGCTCGGCTTCGGGGTGGTTGATGTTGGCGGGGAGCACAGCCCGCCCTTCGGCTATCTCCTGACGGACGAACTCGGGGGTGATATGCGTAGGGATGCCCAATGCTTCGCAGTTCATGTTCTCACGGATGGCTACATATTCCATTTCCGGTGTAATGATACCTTTCCGGGCGTATGCCATTTGTGTGATGCATTGACCGGACTCGGCACGATGGGCCATCCAGGATTCGCGTAGACGGGGAAGTCCTTTTCGGAGGTCTATCTCGATTGTCGGATCACTGAATGGACCGCTGGTATCATAAATATAGGTATCGCCCACCCGGCGCATGGCTACTTGTAACTCAGGAAAGAGATGTCCCGGCAGGTAGACTTTCTCCGAACCGGGAAATTTTATTTTTTGTTTCATTATCAGTTTTATTTTGGAGAGTTATTCGTTTAAAAAGGAGGTCAGTGGCGAACTGGCATCAGCGGTCCAGCTTTGTCTGCCCAGACCGTTCTCATAAGCCATACGTCCGGCTTCGGTGGCCAGGCGGAAAGCCTTTGCCATCTCTACCGGTTGGGCGGCTACGGCAATGGCGGTGTTCACCAACACTGCCGATGCACCCATCTCCATGGCTTCGGCGGCATGACTGGGAGCGCCGATCCCGGCATCGACCACTACAGGTATAGATGCCTGTTCAATGATAATACGCAGGAATTCTCTGGTTTGCAGCCCCCGGTTGGTTCCTATGGGAGCGCCTAAAGGCATGACGGTGGCTGCCCCTGCTTCCTCGAGTTGCCGGCAAAGCACCGGGTCGGCCTGGCAATACGGCAATACGACAAACCCCAGCTTCACCAGTTCCTCGGTGGCTTTCAATGTCTCCACCGAGTCGGGTAGCAGGTAACGGGGATCGGGGTGTACTTCCAGTTTCAGCCAATTGGTTCCGAAAGCTTCCCGTGCCATTTGTGCGGCAAATACAGCTTCTTTGGCATTGCGTACCCCTGATGTATTAGGAAGCAACTGGATGTGCGGATGCAGGATGTGTCGCAACATATCGTCCTCCTGGTTCTCCATGTCGATGCGCTTCATAGCGACGGTTACCATTTCGGTGCCCGACGCCAGGATGGCTTGCTGCATCGTTTCGTTGGAATTGAATTTTCCTGTTCCCAGGAAGAGGCGGGAGTTGAAGGTTCTTCCCGCAATGATTAGCTTTTCCATATTCTCTTTTTATTAGATGGATAATATTCGTTGGGTTTCAGCCACCGGATCGGCGGCATTCAGAATGGTTCCCGAGAGTGCGATTCCATGAATACCTGTTTGCAGGATGGACGGAATGTCGTCGTAGGTAATTCCTCCGATGGCTACAGTGGGCAGTGTGATACCGGCTTCCCGCATTTGGCTTATGATACCGGCATAGCCATCCAGCCCCAGTACCGGACTCAGTTGTTCCTTGGTAGTGGTAAATCTAAACGGACCAATGCCGATGTAATCGGCTCCGGAGCGATGATGCCGGACGATATCTTCAAACGTATTGGCGGTTCCGCCGATGATAAAGGCTTCGCCCAATAGCTGACGGGCTTCGGCGATAGGCATGTCGTTTTTCCCCAGATGCACGCCGTCTACCTTCAGCTTTCGGGCCAGTTCTACCCGGTCGTCGAGAATCAGCACGGCTTTGTACATCTGACAGAGTGCTTTCAGTGGACGGGCAACAGCTTCCGTTTCATCGTCCGAAGTCTCTTTCATGCGGAGTTGAATCCATCGGCAACCTCCTTCGAGCGCCATGCGGGCAGAGTCGAGGTAGGAGTACCGATCGTTGTGATGGGTGATAAATTGCAGGCTGGTCATACGGCTATCCTCCACAAGCTGCCTGGATAATGACTACCGCATCGTTTTCGCGCAGTATGTATTCGCTCCATTTGGTGCGGGGAATCATACGGTTGTCGACAGCCACGGCAATACCTTGCGGGGAGAGTTGGAGTTGTTCGGCCAATTGGGCGAGGGAGAGTGAAGAATCTACGTTCATCTCCTTGTTGTTTACTTCTATTTTCATCGTTTAAAGAATTAAATAAGAGTAAATACAAAGAGGTGCGTGTGCGGAAAATTCGATAAGAATAAACACAATTCCTACGGCAGTACTAGCTGCGTCAGGTTCCAAGGGTATAATCTCAGCCTGCTGCATGCAGGCACCCCTTTGTCTTTACGCTGCAAAGGAAAGGAAAAAAACGGGAATACAGGCACAAAAATAGTTTTTTCGAGTGGAAAGCTTTCAACTTTGTTCGCTGAACTCCTCTTTAATGGGAAGGGAGAATACGAAGCGGGCTCCCGTTTTATATTGTTTATCCACCCAGATATCACCTCCCATATGCTGGCTAAGCAGCTTGCAAATGGTCAGTCCAAGACCTGTTCCGGGGATGAAATTGTTCAACTTCTCGAAACGGTCGAAGATAATATTCTGTTTGTCTTCGGGAATGCCGGGCCCGGTATCGGTTACTGAGAAGAGGATGCATTTGTCCGTATCGTCGATCTCAAAGGCGAGAACCACTTTACCACCTTCGGGAGTAAACTTCAAGGCATTATTCAGCAGGTTCATGATGATTTGCTGTATACGTACAGATTCGGTGTAAAGCATGTATTCGTGAACCGGACTTTCAAAAGCCAGTTCTACATCCACCGTTTTATGGCGGTTAGCCAGCATAACGATATTGGCGCAATGCCCTGCGATGTCGTACCAGTCGTATCTGAACAGCATTTTATCCGATTCCAGTTGGGAGATATCGAGAACATCATTGATTAGTTGGAGCAGGAGGGAGGTATTCGCCCGGATGATGTTGGCATATTCTTTTTGGTTCTTATCGCACTCTATGCTACTCAGTAATAATTCGGAGAATCCTACTATGGCATTGAGTGGTGTACGTATCTCGTGACTGATGTTTGAAACGAAAGCGCTTTGCAATCTGTTCGCTTTCTCGGCCCGTTCTTTTGCTTTTCGTAGTTCTTTTTCCGATTGTTCCAGTTGGCCTTTGTCGAGCATCAATTGTTTGGTAGCATTGAGTAACTTGTTCTTCAACCGTTGCGCTTTGTAGAAATAAAACAAGGACATGATCAGTCCTAATAACAGGGTTATGAAAACGGCTCCTGCAATACGTATCTCGGATTTGAAGTTTTCCATGAATAAGGGCGTGAGATTGACTAACTCCAGGTTATCTCCTATTTCCTGAAAAGTGTCAATAAAGCTGTTAGTTTTATTATACGCATATTTCATACCTGTACCGTGTGTGCTGGTAATTGGCGTATCTTGTATAATCTTCTCTGAGTGTAGCAGGAATCCGAAAAGTCCAATAAACAAGGCAATTAGCAGGTATGCGAATTTGTCAAGATAGTTTTTTTGTTTTTGTATGAATTTCATAATATATATTGCAAGTAACGTTTACAAAATTAGTATTTTACGTTGAATCTGCAACATTTGATTGGAAAAAATAAAAAGCCGTTGCGGTGAAGCAACGGCTTGAATTTAGTGTTTAAAAAAATAATTATTCATATCTTTTATCAACAACCTCCCAATCGATAATGCCCCAAAGAGCACTCACATGATCGGCACGTCGATTCTGATAGTCAAGGTAATAGGAGTGTTCCCAAACGTCGAATCCCAGCAGTGGTTTCAGGCCTGCACGTACAGGATTACTACCGTTACTCTCTTTGGTAATATGTAATTTGCCGTTTTTGTCTGCCGATAACCAGGCCCATCCGGATCCGAATAGTCCGACAGAGGCGGCGTTGAATTCTTTTTTGAAATTTTCGAAGCTACCGAAGTCACGTACGATGGCTTCTGCCAGTTTACCCGATGGCTCGCTTTTCGCAGGTTTAGGTGCGAATTGCAGGAAGTAGAGGGTATGGTTCAGTACCTGTCCGGCATTGTTGAACACAGCGCCGTCGGGTGCAGAAGCTACAATCTCTTCCAGTGATTTGCCTTCGAACTCGGTTCCGGGTACCAGGCTATTAAGGTTGTTTACATATGTCTGCAAATGTTTGCCGTAGTGGAAATCGATGGTTTGCTGACTGATAACAGGGTCCAACGCATTGTTTGCGTACGGAAGTTTTGGCATTTCGTAAGTCATGATCGTAAATATTAAAGACATTAATAAAGTATTCATAAGACGTAAAATAATTTCTATTTCTGTTTACTAATTAAACAGGATTAGGAGTATAAATGTTCGCAGGTGTCCATACTTTCTTTTATCTTTGCGGGGAATTGACTCAGAATAGTAATGGCAGATTTTTTGAATGAACTGAACGAGGGACAGCGTGCCGCCGTACTTTATAACGAAGGTCCGTCGCTGGTGATAGCCGGGGCCGGATCGGGAAAAACGCGTGTGCTGACCTACAAAATAGCATATTTGCTGGAGAATGGCTATCAGCCGTGGAACATCCTTGCATTGACTTTTACCAACAAGGCCGCCCGGGAGATGAAGGAGCGCATCGGCCGGCAGGTAGGGCAGAAGCGTGCCCGTTATCTCTGGATGGGAACATTTCATTCCGTATTCTCGCGAATCCTGCGTTCCGAATCACAGTACATCGGCTTCACTTCCCATTTTACCATTTACGACGCTTCGGACAGCAAGAGCCTCATTCGTTCCATCATCAAGGAGATGAATCTGGACGAAAAGGTGTACAAGCCCGGTTCGGTACAGTCGCGCATCTCCAACGCCAAGAACCACCTGGTGTCGCCAGCCGCATATGCGGCTAACAAGGACGTTTACAAAGGCGATGTGGCTGCCAAGATGCCTGCCATCCGCGATATTTACAGCCGTTACCAGGAACGTTGCCGGCAGGCGGGATCCATGGACTTCGACGATCTGCTGGTATATACGTATATGTTGTTTAAAAATCATCCGGAAGTGTTGGAACGCTACCGGGAGCAATTCCGCTATATATTGGTCGACGAGTATCAGGATACGAATTATGCGCAGCACAGCATTGTGTTGCAGTTGGCTGGTGCACACCAGCATGTGTGTGTGGTGGGCGACGACGCACAGAGTATCTACTCCTTCCGGGGCGCTGATATCGACAATATCCTGTATTTCACAAAGATTTATCCCGGAACAAAAGTATTCAAGCTGGAACAAAACTATCGCTCCACGCAGAACATTGTTCATGCGGCTAACAGCCTGATCGCTAAGAACGAACACCAGATACACAAGGAAGTGTTCTCGGAGAATGCGCACGGGGAGGTCATCGGCTTGTTCGAGGCATACAGCGATCTGGAAGAAGGAGTCATTGTTGCCAATAAGATGACGGAGCTATCCCGGAAGAAAGAGTATACGTACAATGATTTTGCGATACTGTACCGTACCAATGCGCAGAGCCGTGTTTTCGAGGAATCGTTCCGTAAGCGGGGAATACCTTATAAGATATATGGTGGATTGTCGTTCTATCAGCGGAAGGAGATCAAAGATATTATTTCGTATTTCCGGCTGGTGGTAAACCCGAACGACGAGGAAGCCTTTAAACGAATCATCAACTATCCGGCGCGGGGTATTGGCGATACGACGGTGAATAAGATCATTGTTGCCGCTACTGCTCATGGCGTGAGCCTGTGGCAGGCGATGTGCGAACCGTTGCAGTACGGCATCGATATTAACAAAGGTACGCATGCCAAGTTGCAGGGATTCCGGGAGATGGTCGAAGGTTTTATAACCGGTTTGGGCGAGAAAAACGCCTACGAAATAGGCCGGGAGATTGTTGGTCAGACGGGTATTATCAATGAGGTGTATCTCGATACCACGCCCGAAGGCATGAGCCGCAAGGAGAACATCGACGAACTGATGAACGGCATGAGCGACTTCTGTCAGTCGCGCCTGGAAGAAGGTATCACGGAGGTGTTGCTGACGGATTTCTTATCGGAGGTTTCTTTACTGACCGATCTCGACTCGGACAAGGATGGGGATGGCGAGAAAGTAACATTGATGACTATTCATGCTTCCAAGGGCTTGGAGTTCAAGAATGTATTTGTGGTGGGAATGGAAGAGAATCTCTTTCCCAGTAGCATGTCGAACTATTCCCCCAAAGGGTTGGAAGAAGAACGGCGCTTGTTCTATGTGGCTATTACACGGGCCGGGGAGCATTGTTACCTGTCGTATGCCCGCAACCGGTCGAAGTATGGCAAGATGGAGGTGTGCACACGTAGCCGTTTCCTGAACGATATTGATGATCGTTTTATTCAGCGGCCGCATGGGACGGATGTGGCGAAGCGGGTGGACGAGGAAGTCGGTCGTTTTCGCCGGGAATCGGGTCGCTTGGGCGATGTACCGCCTTGGGAAAATAACGACTCTACCGATCGCCGGTCACGGAATACCGATCGCTCTTATGGCAATGAACGGAGTGCTGCCCCGTCGTTTGCTCCTCAGGTGCCTCGGAACCTGAAACTGGTAAGGCAGGCTTCTGTATCGTCGGCGGGGACTTCTTCTTCACCGACAGTTTCTTCGGGATCATCAGCAAGTATCCCGCAACCACGTACGGGCTCATCTTCATTGCCGGGCGGTTCTTCCGTACCCGGAGTATTGCAGCCTGGTCAATTCATCGAACATGAACGTTTCGGAGTAGGTGAGGTATTGAAGATGGAAGGTACCGGAGATAATGCCAAAGCTACCATTCGTTTCAAACATGCCGGTGAAAAACAACTACTTTTGCGGTTTGCCCGTTTTAAAGTACTGGATTAATACGTTGCTTAGCGAGTACGGGTTGAGAAATGAGCAGATTAACCTGTACTACCTTCGGCGCTTTGGTTTAGAACCTTCAGTGCTTTGGTTTAAAACCTTCGGGGTGTTGGTTTAAAACCTTCGCCCCGTTGGTTTAAAAGATTCACCCCCTTCGATCCTGAACTTTGTTAGAAAAGTGCCGGAATGGGATAAATAATGCGAAGTCTGGTAAGTGGTAACCACGTATATTTGCAACATCTAGTTTATCATAAAATGCATACCATGAAAAATAACTTCGTTATCCTTCTCTGCCTGCTTCTTTTCTGTTGCCGGACTTCCTCTCAGGCACAAAATATACGTGAGAAAATCAACCTCGACGCGAATTGGAAATTTGCCTATGGCCATGCGGGAAGTATGGAAAAAGACTTTACCCACGGTACCGAATATTTCACCTATCTGGCCAAAGCACAATCTTCCGATCACAACCGCGGACCGATCTGGAATCAGTTCAACGATAGCGCCTGGACGCAGGTTGATCTGCCGCATGACTGGGTAGTCGACCTGCCCTACAGTGCCGAAGCCAGCCACAGTCATGGTTACAAAACAGTGGGGTGGAGATACCCCGAAACCAGCATCGGATGGTATCGGAAACATTTCTCTGTACCCGCTATCGATTTTGGGAAGCAGATCTCCGTACAGTTCGACGGTATCTTCCGCAACGCACAAGTCTTTTGCAACGGTTTCTACCTGGGGCACGAGCCCAGCGGGTATGTGGCGCAGGTGTACGACATCACTGAATACCTCAACTACGGAGGCGATAACCTGCTGACGGTACGTGCCGATGCCACGACGGAAGAGGGATGGTATTACGAAGGAGCAGGCATCTACCGCCATGTGTGGCTTTGCAAAACAGCACCCGTACACGTGGCACCCTTCGGTACGTATGTCACGAGCCAATTGAGTTCTGATTATCGTACAGCGAATGTCTATGTAGATGCCGATGTGTGCAACGATGCACTGGACACCCGCTCGTTCACCATCGTTCACCGGATGACGGACGAAACCGGCAAAGAGATAGCACGCAGCCGGGAAACTACAGAAAAGCTGCTCGGAAAATCGAGCCTAACCATCAAGCAAACCCTGCCCGCATTGACCAACGTACAACTCTGGAACTTGGAACATCCCTACCTGTACACCCTGCACACAGATATCTATTGCGATGGAAAGCTAACCGATTCATACCCCACGGTATTTGGCATTCGCTCCATCGAATTTCATCCCGACAATGGATTTCTGTTGAACGGGAAGCCGGTGAAGATCAAAGGAACGAACCTCCATCAGGATCACGCCGGGGTAGGGACGGGTATACCCGATGAGCTCTGGGCCTACCGGGTACAATGTCTTAAGGAGATGGGGAGCAATGCCATCCGAACCTCGCACAACCCCGCCACTCCGGAACTGCTCGATATCTGCGACCGTACCGGAATGCTCGTATTGGAAGAGAATCGACTGATGGGTGTTAACCAGGAGCACATCAGTCTGCTACGTAGAATGATAGAGCGCGATCGCAACCATCCATGCGTTATTTTGTGGAGTGTGGGCAATGAAGAATGGGCCATCGAAGGAACCGAATCGGGCCGACGTATCGCCCTGGCCATGAGCGAGTACATTCACAGGATGGATTCTACCCGCCCCAGTACGGTGGGAAATTCCGGCGGAGTGGTGCTCCTGCACGGAGTCGATGTGAAAGGATATAACTATCTGGTTCAGAACGATATCGAAGGGTACCGGCAGAAGCATCCCGAATGGCTCTCGTCGTTGGGCACCGAAGAAACCACCGGATGCGGAACACGCAATGTATATACAACCGATACGTCGAAAGGATGGATGGCACCCATTAACCGCACAGGCGAAAAGGGGGTGTACAACGTGATCGAACGAGGTTGGCGATTCTATGCCGATCGTCCGTGGTTGGGTGGACTCTTCTATTGGACAGGCTTCGACTACCGGGGAGAACCTAATCCATTGGTATACCCTGCTACCGGTTCGCAATTCGGCATCCTCGACTATTGTGGTTTTCCCAAGGATGAGGCTTACTACCTGCAATCGTGGTGGGCAGAAGAACCTGTGCTGCACGTCTCCCCGCATTGGAACCTGAAAGGTCAGGAAGGAGATAGTGTCTGTATCCTGGTGTATAGCAATTGCGATGAGGTAGAACTGACGGTCAACGGCAAGAACCTGGGGCGGAAAGCCATGCCACGCAACGGGCACCTGGAATGGACGACTATTTACCAGCCGGGGCGAGTAGCGGCTCAAGGCTACAAGCAAGGCAAGAAAACGCTTCGCCGGCAAGTGGAAACTACCGGTACAGCCACACAGGCATCACTCGAACCTCATAAAACACAGCTCAAAGCCGATGGACAGGATATTGTCGTACTCAATATCACGATGCGTGATGCCAAGGGTAGGGAAATGCCCGATGCCATGAATGCGATGACTGTTACCCTCGAAGGTCCCGCCGTGCTGTTGGGATATGGAAATGGCGATCCCGCATTCAAGCATACCGAACGTCCGTTGGCAGATAAACAACGGTTGGACATCCAGGCGTTCAGTGGAAAGGCACAAGTGCTTATCCGCTCGCTGGATGGGCAGACGGGCACCATTCGTGTGTCATTGGAAGGTGATGCCTTGCAAAAGGCACAAACTTCTTTGAATGTATCTGATACCGACTTATAATGTTGTGGATAGTTTAGTGTTCCTGTTTATTTAATAAAATGTTTAATAATTGATTGTCTTTCAGAGAGCCATCCCGATTACAAAAACCAAAAATCTCTTTGTATTCCCAGCTGGTATAAGCAATGTTATATTCATTAAAGATGGATATCATATCGCGGTACCAGGCATAGCGAGATTCGTCACTTACATGAGGCAAGCAACCAAATTCGCCGCAATAAAGCTTTACATTCAGGCTATCGGCAAATGATTGGGCTTTGCTTACCTCTGCTGCAATTGTTTCTCTGTTGTAGACCCTGTTGTATGGAGCCATAATTTCTTTTTCTTCATCGGTTAATTTCTCGTATTCCTGTTTGCTGATAAGTTGCCCCGGATAATACAGCTTTGCATCCAGCGTTTTGAATGGAGACCAATGCGCCTGATAGTGAGTCAATGCATAAGGCTCATAATAATGAAAGGAGAGTATCAGGTTGGTATCTCCCTGAGGAATTTCCAATTTATCTACTGTAGTAACACTATTGAAAGAGTTGGAACCCACTATAATCATTCTTTGGGGGGCAACCTCTCTCAATGCCTTGATGGTACGAGCAGCTAAGCCACTCCAATCGGAGTTGTCCGGAGCTACAGGTTCATTCAGCAATTCGAAGGCCAGTAAATCTTCGGGATAATGTTGCAACTCTTTGTTGATGGCTAACCACATCGTAACGAACTTATCCTGTTCGGATTCCTCTTTCCACAAGGGACGTACATCGTTTCCAAAATGATGGGAACGTAAGATGTGCAAATCAAATACAACTCTCAGGTTGTACTCCTTGCACCACAAAATAAAATTGTGGACTAAAGAGAGCGTCTCTTGGTCCAGTGTACCATCTGTTGCAAACAACTGTTCCTCGTCAACAGGTAATCTCAAATGATCATAACCTAATGAGCTGAGATATTTCACCTCTTCTTTTTGGAAATAGTTTTTTCTTTCTTCTCCTCTTTTCTGGCTCTGGGATAGCCAATGAGCTATATTTACACCTTTTTCAATTTCAAATTTCGTATTCATTGGCGAGAAGCAGGAGCCGGAGAATATACCTGCTAATGCGATCAGTATAAGACGTACTATTTTATTTTTCATATTTTTCTATTTATATCGTACTTCTGGTAACATTGACAGACCATTGAAGATGGACTGTGATTCTATGGTCTGTCAATGTTTGAATCAATGATTATCTTACAATCTGGCAAATTTCAAATTTATCCAAAATAGGACTGCCTGCCGGTTCCGGTGAAAGGATGATTGAATTCTCTCCTACCGATAAGTTCACTTTCGTCTCTACAGTGGTAAATCCGCTCCACCAGTCGCCCGAGCTTGGACAAGGTATCATCTGTTTGAGCCCCCCATTCACCTGGACATACATCCACACATCTATGCCGCATACATAGCGCGTTCTCAGATAATATTCTCCGGCTTCGGTTGCAGTAACATTGAACTTAATGGTGGATTCTCCCCAGAACTGATTGACATGCTTTCCTCCCGATGCAGAGCCGTTATCCTGTATCACCATGAGTCCTCCATCCAGTACGCAGTCCTCGGCCTCTATCGAATAGATTGTCGTTAGTTGCCCGCTTTCCCTTCCCGTAAGGATGTCCACCAAAGCAGCGTCTTTCAATGCGCCTTCTTCGGTACAGAACCCAAAGATTGAATTATATTCCCATGCTGCATAGGCTGTTTGTGTTTCGTTGAAAATCGAAACCATGTCTCTATACCATGCATAACGTGAACCGAGATTAGAGAATGGCAAGCAACCGAACTCTCCGCAATATAACTTCACCCCCTTTGCCTTTGCCGCAGTCGCCGCCACATTTATATCGTTTAGTATCGATTCGCGTGTGTATTCTTTCTTGTACGGACGTACCATATCCTGTTGGGCAGATGAGAGATTATTGAAATCGTTATCGCTTATCAAAAGCCCGGGATATGTTAAAGGTAAATTCAGATTGGCAAAATCAGTCCAGCTGGCCCGATAATGTGTCAGCAAATACGGTTCATAATAATGGACGGTTAGCATGATATTAGGATCATTGGCCGGTATCTGTACATCCTGCATGGTGGTAAAGCTATTCCATAAATTAGAACCTATTATTAACATGCGTGAGGGGGCTACTTTGCGCAACTCGGTTACCAGGCGGTTAAGTAATGTATTCCAGGTACCATTGTCAGGAGCAACTGGTTCGTTGAGCAGTTCGTAGGCCAACAGATTGTCGGGGTAGTGCAATAAGCGATTGTGAATGGTTTTCCACATTTCTATCAGCTTAGTCTGCTCACTCGTGTCTGTCCACAGAGGCCTGTTATCACTGCCAAAATCATGAGACCGGAGTACATGGAAATCGAATATAAGTTTCATGTTGTATTGCTGGCACCAATTGGCTGTTTGTGTCACCAGCGCCATCGTTTCTTCGTCTATCTCACCCGATTCTTTAAACAGTTGTACTTCATCTACAGGCAAACGTAAATGGTCAAATCCTTGCTGGCTAAGGAAGAGTACATCCGACTCCTTGAAGCGGTTTCTTCGCTCGTCTCCTCTCAATGCACTTTGTGATAACCAGATTCCAATATTAACACCTTTGTTTATTTCAAAACCCGAAAACTCGCCACCCGAGCTTGTTGCATATACATTGACATTCACCTCCCGGGTCGTTTCATAGTTAGCTGTACTTAAAACGAGTTTCAAATGATGGATACCGGCATTCTCATTGTGATAACGCAGCTCATCTCCGGTTGCTACTTCCACTCCGTCTATATACCATACTGCCTTTACATACTTATAAGGGGTATATAGAACCTTTACAGATAGTGTATCTTTGGTGCTTACATTAAAAACACCCAGTTCTCCATTCTCTCCTCTGGAGGGAAATGTCGGTTTGGTGGCTACAATCCGAGGATAATCATCCTCTGAGATAGATTCCTTGCTATAGTCATCGCTACAAGCACTAAAGAAGCTCCAGATGCTTGCCAACGCTATTATAGACAATGTCTTCATTCTATTTATAGTCCTCATATCTTCTGTTTTTTAATTTCTGTTCAAACTAATTTTCTTTATCCCACCATACTCTGTTATTCCAGCTATCCACGCCTCCCATACGGCTCAGGGCTTCATAGTATCCTTTTGGATTGTATGTTTGCTCGAACAAAGGATACTTCAACCGACGGGGAATGGTCCGCGAGTCGATTGTTACGGCACCATATTCTACGGATGATTTAAGAACCGGATAGCCTGTCCGGCGCCAATTGGCAAAAGCCTCGGCCGGGTTTATCAGGTGCAATATCCATAGTTGCTCGTTGATAACACGTAATTGCTCTTCTTTAGTTGTTGGAAACGGATTTGCTGCCAGATACGTATTGACCTGACTGTCAGAGATCGTCTGTTCCATTTCAAACTTTTTTAATAAACTGATGGCCGCTTTTACTCCGTTCTTATAATGTACTTCGGCTTCCTGTAGTCCACTCAGTGAATTCCATCTAACTTTAGCTTCGGCCAGAAGAAATTCTTTTTCGGCATAGCTCAACGATACAAAGGGGGAACTTCCTTTAATAAAAGCCTTGTTCAGCTGTGGACGACATTCTTTTCCATAATAAGTACCTTCGTACATAAATCCGGCAGGCCAGTTGTCCCACCAATAGAATCCGGGCTTGACAGGTTCTATCTGAGCCATTCCTCCGGGAGCATTCATTATAATGAAATCGGTCAGATCTGTTCGGTTGGCCGGGTCTGTTGAATCTTCAGCATAACATCTGGATATCACCAGTAAGCGAGGGTCGTTTGTGTTTTTCATATAATTCCACAACGAAGTACAGAAATAACACATGGGATAATTTTCGCGGCTGCGCCATAACTGTGCCAGCCCGTTGCGTCTGAATTCTTCACCATCCCAATCCAGCATATCTTTGTATTTGATAATACCGTCATCGTTGTTTCCTATCAATCCCGACGAACGTTCCAATACTTCACTTACCCAATCTTCAGCTAACATTGGTTCTACCTTTACCAAACGCATGGCAATTCTCAAAGCCAACGTGTTAGCATAAGCTTTCCATTTATTGATGTTACCACCATATATGATATCCCCCGTGATCACATCTCCGGCAGGGTCCAATTGTGTTTCGGCTTCTGTCAGTTCCTTAAACATATCTTTATATATTTCTTCCTGAGTATCGAAGCGGGGAGCTACGTTGCCGTTAATGTACCCTGCACAAGCTTCCGAATAAGGAATATCCCCGTACATATCCGTGAGAATTAAGAAATAATAGACACGTATGATACGGGATACGGCGTTTACATTCTTGTAAGTTTCATCTCCATCCGTACGCCAGATTGCATCTACAAGATTCTTAAGATGCCTGGTGTACATTCTATCCCAAGGTTGTTGGAATTGTGCATCTTCGATCAGATATTCTCCTCCGTAATGGGTGGAAGACCAGTCTCCCTGTAAGTGCTGGATAAATCCGGAGTAGTAATATGCGAAAGGTTGGGCAGCTAACCAATCTCCTCCCATACATAGCTGAACGTATGATAATTGAGCATTGGGATTGATGGTTGTTGCCACATCCGGATTGGAGTTCAGTTTCTCAAAATCGGTACACCCACTTGTAAACAATAAGCTGAAACTTACTGTAAACAGGATAATCGTTTTTCGTATATGATTTGTTTTCATAATAGGAGATTGTTAGAATTTGACATTAACATTCACACCAAAGCTTCGTCTTGTAGGTAGTGACCCATACTCCAGGCCAATGGCAGAAGTATTGTAGTTTGAGTCGGGATCAATATTCGGTATATTCTTGTAAATTGTAAACGGATTTCGGGCAACAAACGAGACGGACAGTGACTCAAGGTATTTATTGATCCATTTCTTTGGAAAAACATAACCTACAGTGAGCTCACGCATTTTAACATAGCTGTTATCGTACATAAAAGGCGCAGCAGTCTTGTTGGTGACATGCTCCCAATAATCCCGGGGATTCACTATGATATCATTTGTCCGGTACGTTTTGTTTCCGTTCGCGTCGGTTTCTTCAATAACGCCCGGAGCTACGTAACCACCCGTAGGAGCCCAGTTCCCTGCTAATATTCCGGCACTGATTCGCTCCTCTTCCGATCGGTCCCATGCATCGCGCCCCTCAATGGTTTTCATTGATTTTCCTGATTTTACAAGCGAGCGGTCGGTCATGGTGAACATATCTGCACCCACTTTAACATCGATAATAGCCGATAATTTGATGTTCTTGTATCTGAATGAAGTAGACAATCCTCCTGTCCAGTCCCAGGTAGCTTTACCTAGTTTCTGCAGGTCGTCTGTAATCTCGGGCAGGCCGGATTGCGCATTGATAATAATGTCTCCGTTTTCGTTACGCTTGAAATCCTGTCCCATAATAACTCCATATTCCTCGCCCGGGAGGGCCAATACTTTCACACCCAACCAGCGGGCAGCTGCTATTTCGAGGCTTTCAATTCCTTCGTTTAGCTCTATCACTTTATTATTATTCTTGGAGAAGTTGAAATTCAAATCCCATGAATAATCTTTGTTTTGTATTGGGCGGGTATTCAACGTTATTTCTATTCCCGAATTTCGCAGATTACCGGCATTGATTAGTTGTGACGGATAACTCGATGTAACGGACGTAGGGACATACATGATTTGGTTCTTACTATCCTGAGTGTAATATGTGAATTCAAAACCCAATCGGTCGTTGAACATTCTCAATTCTAATCCTGTTTCAAAGGAGTTCGTTTTGGTAGGTTTCAAGTCTTTATTAGGAATGACAGAAGAACTGATATACCCTGTCGGATATTTGTCGAAAGTTTTATCAGTCATTTTATAATTCAACTCCAACATATACGGATCGGTATCGCTTCCTACTTGCGCCCAGGATGCGCGTATTTTTCCATAGTTTATTATTTTCTTGTTAGGCAGCAGCTCCGAGAATAAGAAACTACCACTTATCGAAGGGTAATAATAGACATTATTGTCGGATGGCAAGGTCGACGATTTATCGGCTCGCATGGTTAAGTCTGTATACAAAAAGTCTTTCCAGGATATGTTGGCAAACAGGAATGCCGAATTAATTTGTTTCCGGTAGCCTCCCTGGGTGGTTTCTTTTTCCAGGAAGCTTTGCAGGGCTACAGTTTCTTTCATTTCCATGTTTTTAGCTACAATCGTTGTACTCCTGTTGTCCACATGGTAGATGTTTCCTCCTCCTGTAATGTTGAATCCGAAATCTTTTACACGGGTTTGATAGTTGACCAGAAGTTCCAAATTGTAAGAGCTGTTTTCAAAAATACTTTGTTGCATTTTGCCTAGTAGTTCACTCGGGGTCGAGTAGGGAATATAATCCATAAATTTGAAGTTTACATTCTCGCCTCCTCCTGTCAACTTTGCATGCAGGCCTTGCATGATGTCGTATTTCAACGATGCTATGCCCATATACTGGTGCTTCTTCGTTTCGTTTTTCATGGCATACTGAATCCAATAGGGATTAATGTTCCATGTATCGCCACTGTTCCAGTCGAAATATGTACCATCGGCATTCTGATAATTGTCCCTGAGCCAGGCCTGGTCTATATTCGAAGCCAGATTCATCAGGTTATTTGCTACATTGGTACGAGAGTCAGACAGTGCAGGCCTGTTTTCCACTACTTCATTTACATAATTCACTTTGAGATCGACTTCCAGTTTTTTACCGATCTTAAAGATATCACGAACATCGATCGAATTTCGTTGTATAGTGGCATTGGGCATAATGTCCTTGTTGGTCAGATTGGTATATGCAATACGGATACTATTATCTTCTTTTACAGAGTTTAAGATCAGCGAATTTGTTGCTGTAACTCCGGTATTGAAAAAGCCGTCCACATTATTGTCTATATAAACAAATGGACGAGGAACGCCATCGAATGATGCTAAGATTATCCCGGCGTCAAATTTGGGTCCCCAGCTCGAAGAAGATGATTTGGAGTCTGTGTCGTCCAATTGTAATGTACCGCTCCATCCTTGTCCATAGGTTCTCTGGATATTGTCATATTGAGTGGATTGTTTTTCGAATGTTATGTTCGAGTTTACTTCAATTCCCAAACTCTTGTGTGCCGATGCTTTCGCTTTTTTGGTAGTTATCAGGATGACTCCATGCGCCGCTCTACTTCCATAGAGTGCCGAGGCCGCCGGTCCTTTCAATACAGACATGGATTCAATGTCGTCTGGGTTGATCGAAGAAATTCCATCTCCTAAGTCATATCCTCCGTATTGGCCGGCAGAGCCAAAAGAAGTATTGTCGAGCGGTACACCATCTACTACATAAAGAGGATTGTTACTGCCGGTTAGCGAAGTATTTCCTCTGATTACTATTTTGGAGGCTCCGGCTGGTCCACCAGCTCCCTGAGTAACAACCACTCCGGCTATTTTTCCGGCCAGGGAGTTTATCACATTCATCTCTTTGGCTGTGTTCAGCTCTTCTCCTTTTATTTCACCTACGGCATATCCCAATGCTTTTCGCTCTCTCTTTATTCCCAATGCGGTGACAACTACGTCGTCCATCAGAATAATTTGGCTTTCCAATACAATGGTGTAGAACTGCTGACTGGATAACGCAACTTCCAGGGGCTTGTAACCCACATACGAAACTTCTATCATGCCGGTTTGAGGAGTTTGCAGATTGAACAGCCCTTTGCTATCAGTGATTGTTCCTGTGGCTACATTCTTCACCCGTACCGTGGCCCCGATAAGGGGCTCTCCATCTTCGTCCACAACTTTCCCTTTAATGGTCCTTTGTGACTGCTGCTCCGACTCGGTTCGTATAGTAGAGGCATGTACTCCCTCTACAGCCGCAAATATGCAGACTAATGCAAGTGTGCAGCATAATTTGAGTAAGTTATTTTTTCTCATTTTGATATCGGCTTTTAATTAGATTTAATAAGATCAACATACTTTATTTAGATAGTGAGTTACATATCTTCCGATTCATTTCTCTGATTCGTTCTTCTTCCATCTTTATAATTTTTCTGTCATAGGTAAGCAAGCCATTGACTTCTATTTCCACGTCGGTCGTTTGGGTATATACAGCTGCCGAAAATCCATGATCAATCATCCGGTACAGTATATCTCCGAATTTCAGGTACTGATTGGTGGCCTCTTGCGAGTTTGTGAAATCAATATACCCCCAGTTACGTCCGGTTTCCCATAGATGTCCTTTAATAGCTTGCCCCACACCACCATACTCACCCAATACGGTTGCTCGTTGCGCATCGTAAAGATACATTTCAGGGTGAGGATAGTTATGAATATCGAGCATGTCCCCACAGTTATAGAAATTTCCTCCACTGGCGGGGTTCACCAGACGGGTAGGGTCGTAACTTTTGGTCCATGCTGCTATTTCCGATGTTTTGAATTGTCCCCAGGCTTCGTTAAACGGGACCCATACTCCAATGCAGGGATATGAATACAGGTAATCCATTACTTCTTTCCATTCCTTACGGTAGGTAGCTTCCGAATATTCTGATCTTTTAGGTTCAGTTCCATCAAAGTATTTGCGGTTTTGCCATTCGAAATTCTCATCCCCGCTCGGCATATCCTGCCAAACAATGATTCCTAACTGGTCGCAATGGGTGTACCAACGAGCAGGTTCTACTTTGATGTGCTTGCGAATCATATTAAATCCGAAGTCCTTTGTTTTCCGGATATCATATTTCAGCGCTTCATCGGTTGGCGCCGTGTATAGTCCGTCGGGCCACCAACCTTGATCTAGAGGACCAAAGTGGAACAGGTCTTTGTTGTTCAGTTGCAGACGAACAATGCCGCTATTATCCCTTTTCATGGAGTATTTACGCATGGCTACATAGCTGTTCACCTGATCGGTTACGACATTTCCGGTTAGAAGGCTCACTTCCATTTGATAGAGGTTCGGTGAATCGGGCGACCATAGTTTGATATTTGCAGGCATCAGAATCTCTACCGGTTGTCCGTTAATGGAGCTGCCCGAAGTGATAAGTTGACCTTTATCAAAGATCTTTATCATCGTTTTTTGCCCATTTACAGGGTGACTTGTCGTAACTTTTACATTCACCTGATTCGAATCGATATCCGGCGTGGTCTTTAGACAGGTGATGTGATTGGCAACTACAGGTTCGAGCCATACTGTTTGCCAAATCCCCGACACGGGAGTGTACCATACTCCCTCAGGTTTACTTACTTGTTTTCCTCTGGGTTGTGGGCCTTTGTCGGTTGGATCCCATACTCTCACTACAAGTTTGTTTACATCTCCTTTCTTCAATGCAGCTGTGATATTGAATGAGAACGGAGTGTAAGCCCCTGTGTGCTTACCTACTTTTATGTTATTCACCCATACATCCGTTTCCCAATCTACTCCGCCAAAATGAAGCAGAACCTGGTTTTTGTTCCAATCCTTTGGAATGGTAAAACTTCTGCTATACCACAATTCCTGCATCTCGTTCACTCTTTTTCCAACACCCGAGAGAGATGATTCTACTGCAAAAGGAATCAGAATCTGCTCATTGAATGCAGTGGGAATGACTGCTCCTTTGGGAAGAATGGTAAAATCCCAAAGACCATTCAAGTTCATCCACTTGCTGCGTTCCATAATAGGGCGGGGGTATTCAGGCAGTACGTTCCGGGGATCGAGCTGTTCGCCCCAGGTTGTCTTGATTCTATCTCCGGTAGCTTTCCATTGAGCGGTCAACGTCAAACTACAACACATTAATAAAATAAGAAATAGTGCGATTGTTTTTTTTCTCATGTCTTAGACTTTTTGGATTAATGATATTGCAAATGAATACCAAAATAGCAAAGTCGGATGCAAGAATCAATTTTAAAGATGTAACAAACCAACCACTCTCTTTGAAGAGAAGAATTTCTTGCAGCTTTTGCTGAATTCTTGTATCAATAACTATTCAGCCAAACAGACCGGAACTCGCTTCTCAAAGGTTTTATTTTTTATTATCTTGATGTGTAAAATCCTTGGGAAGTACGCCAAACTGCTGTTGAAAGCATTTGGAAAAATAGGATGGAGTATTGAATCCAACTCTAATACAAACCTCATTGATATACAGTTCCTTTTCTTTAAGTAGAAATGCGGCTTTCTTTAATCTCTCGATTCGGATATAATCATTGGGAGACATATCCAGGCTCTCCTTAATCTTTCGAGTCAAACTTGTCCGGCTCATGCCAAGAGCCTTCGTTAAATCGTCGACATTGAATTCCGGATTTTCCATATTCTCATTGACAGCTTCACTCAATCGTTTCAAAAAGAGTTCTTCGGTTTTTGTGGTGGCTATTGCCGTTGTGTATACAAACGGAGATTGAAGATATGCCTGGCGTAACTTGGTCCGGTTATTTAATAAACTTGTAATAGAGGCTTTCAGGTATTCTATAGAAAATGGTTTCTCTATGTAACTGTCTGCATCCAGCTGTAATCCTTCTATCTTCGACTCGATATCGGCTTTGGCAGTGAGTAGTATGACGGGAATATGACTATATGCAATATCTGCTTTTACAGTTTTACAAAGCTCTAATCCATCCATGTTGGGCATCATTACATCGCTGATAATCAAATGTACTGTATGATCTTTCAATACTCCAAGGGCGATTTGTCCATCTTCGGCAGTCAATACAGTGTACGATTTTCTTAATTGCTGTGCCACAAAGTCCATCATATCACCGTTGTCCTCTACGATTAATAGCGTTAATCCGGCATTGTTTGCAGGTCGTATTTCACTGCCCTTATTGGTCTGCTCCGGATCAGGGGAAATTGTATTGGCAGCCGGGGCACTCTCTTTTATTATCTCTCCCTCTTTCATGGGGATTTTTACTAAGAATGTACATGCTTCAGTGGTATCTGCAACGATCATACTACCTTGATGCAATTCTACGAGTGAATGCGACAACGCTAACCCTATTCCTGTTCCTGTCGATTCTTTGTTATCTTGTATCTGAACAAAAGGTTTGAATATTTCTTCCCTCATGTCCATCGGTATTGAAGGTCCGTCATTGCTTACTTCTATACAGAATTCTGTGCCTGAATCATTCGCATAGAGACGAAGTTCTATTTCTGTCAATGCATGTTTTACTGCATTGCTCAATAGGTTACTGATTATTTTGTTCAACGCTTCCTTGTCGACAGAGGTGAAAATATCGTCCTTAGGGACTTGAGTGATTACCTGTAACTCACGTTGTTTAATCAGCGGGATGAACAACTGGTAATTATAGCGGAGGATATCCGTTATATTGCAATAGGAGAATATAAGTCTGGTCTGATTGCTCTCTATCTTTCTGAAATCTAACAATTGATTGGTCAGACTTAATAGCCGGTCCGAGTTCCGGTTCATGATATCCAGATCCTGTCTGAGTTCATTATCCAATTCTTTCTCTCTTAATATCGCTTCCAGCGGACCTTTGATCAGAGTCAATGGAGTTCTGATCTCATGGGCAATATTTGTGTAAAAATTAAACTTGGCATTATACAATTCCCGCTCTTTTTCTTGCTCAAACTTCTTCATTTGTCGTTTATTCTGCCTGATTACAAGATTACGATAATAACGGGCAATACGGTATATGATGAATGCGAGAAGTAATGTATATAGGATGAAAGCCCACACTGTGAGGTAAAAAGGAGGACTGATTTTAATATTCAGACGAAGAACAGTCTGTTGATCTTCATTATTCATTCCCTTTACATAAAACGTGTATAAGCCATGCGGTAAATTCGAATAATTGATGTATCCTCCCATTGACTCTTTCCATTCTGTATCGTAGTTTTCGAGCTTATACAGAAGTTTGTTTTTATCTGTATTCAAATAACTTAGCGCTGCTATACGCAACGATATTGAATTTTGTTTATAGGACAGTGTCATAGCATCGGTGTAAGTTATGCTATGTGTCAGTAAAGATCCTGATGCTTGTGGCTGTACTTTTTTATTAAACAATAGGAAATCGGTGATAACTACCGGCGGGTTATATCTGTATTCTTTAAATGTTGCCGGGACAAAAGATATAAAACCGGATGTGCATCCGAGATAGATACGCCCCAGTTTCGTTTGGTGACTCGATTTGTAATTGAACTGATTACTCAATAGCCCATCGGTTATCGTGTAGAGCTGAGTGTTATTGCTTTGAGAATCGAAACGTACCAACCCCTTATTGGTTGTTAGCCATAGAAAACCTTTTTCGTCTTCTATCATCTGGTAGATGATATCACTTGGTAATTTCAGCCAATCGGAATTGTAGTTATGGAAACAGTTGTTTTTATAATCAAACCGGGCAAATCCTCCACCTTCGGTCGAAATCCAAAGTTGATGTTTGCTATCTTCGAATATACTCAGGACTTTGTTATAAGGCAGGCTCCGGTTGTCCGAAGGGCTGTGTGCATAATGCATCCACTCCTTGCGCTCTGCATCAAACTTGTACAACCCATTTTCATAGGTGGCTAACCACAAGTTTCCAAGCGCATCCTGATGAATATCAAATATAAGGATGGAAGGTATACCGGGGTCTCTTTCGAAAACATCCCGGATGTAGTCGTATCTATACAATCCATTGGACGTTCCTAGTAACAACTGTTTGTCCTTTGTTTTATAAATGGAGAACACATCATTGGGTTGAAAATCAAGAACTTGTTCCCGCCAATACCTTTTAACTGTTCCGTTTCTACGGTCTATCCGGCTGACTCCTCGTGAGAAAGTTCCCACCCATAAATAGTCCCCATCCAGACAAAGTCCATGCACATTGCTATGAATAAGTGGATTTTTGAACTGTTTGATTTCTCCGGTTTGAGGATAGTAACGTGCCAGGCCATTGTCTTCTGTTCCAATCCACAAAGAGCCATCTTCGTCTTCTACAAACTCCCGTACCCTTTCGCCAAAGTAGTTGGCTCCATCCCGTGGAAACTTTTTCTCGAATGAATTGAGTTGTTTGGGATAATAGCTAAGACCACCGAAATACGAACCTATCCACATGCTTCCTTCTTTATCCTTACACATCGAATAAATGGCATTGTCGGATATTGAATAGGGGTTCCCTATTTCGTGAACGATATGTGTAGTCTTGCCTGTATTTGTTTGATAGATATACAAGCCGGATTCCGTTCCTATCCATAATTCATTAGTTGAATAGGGGATAATTTCTCTTACATAGAGATTGTTCCCTTCCTGATCTGTAGATATCAGGTTCTCTACTTTCCGGTTATTGGTATGTATACTTCTAAGTCCGCCTTTGGACGAACCGATATACAACTGGCTATCTGAACCGCCAATTATTTTATTAATAATATCACCTTTAAATGGTTGTGTACCATCATTGGAGATAAATGGATGGAACGTTTTGAAATCATCTGTGGAATAATACAGGTTGTCGGAATAAAATGAGATCCAACAAACATTGTTCTCATCAAAAAACAACCTGGTTACTCCGGCCCATAGAACCGGAATTTGCTCCAGTTTGTTTTCTCGTACAGAATATCTAAACAACCCATCGGATGAGGCCGAAATGTATATATGATCATTATGCTCTATTATAAATGATACTGATTGAGTGATAAAAGTGCCCGCTTCTGTTTTCAGGTTGAAAGTACGGATAACCTCCGTGTTGGGCGAGTATATATATACCCCGGCATCAGTTCCTATCCATATCTGTTTACTTTTATCCTGATACAGTGCTGTAATGGTATTATTTCCCAGAACTCCATCTTTTTTTGAGAAAACCTCAAATGCTACTCCATCGTATCTGTTTAATCCATCTTTTGTTCCGAACCACATAAACCCGATATCGTCTTGTAATATCGTATTTACTGTATTCTGAGAGAGTCCTTTGTCGATGTCAATCGTCCAAAAGTAATGGGAACTATTATTTTGTCCATAAGCGAGAGCTATTACGAATGCAAATAATACAATGATAGAAGAACGAGTGTGTTTCATAGCGCATACTGAAAAAGGGACGTTTACGCGATGAAAATACGAAAAACATATCAAAGTATCACTCTCTTTTGCTAGGGTTTCTTTCGCATATGAAGAATTTAACAATTGTAGTTTTCACAACTCATGAATAAGCCGTATGAAAGAGGTTGCATCTAATTTTTAGAATATACCTTTGTTTACAAACAGATAATTAACCAACGCCCAATCCTGATCGTTTGCATACGGATCATAAAACTGGCCTTTCTTATCGTCTACTTTGTAAGGATACAAATAGGCACACGATGCGGCACCGTTTTCGAAGAATAAGCAAAGATTATTCCTCACGATATTCTCTGCCCGCTTCTGATAGCTCACATCCTTTGTGCATAAATAGAAGTTATAGTATGCGACAGCGGTTACGGTACTCCAGTAATGCGGGAATGTGTCGCCCCACATTTCGCGTTTCCCAAACCAATAACCATCCCAATGACGTATACTCACTTCATTCAAATGGTAGCTGGGCTGAAATCCACTGAAAGCTTCCAGAACAGGCATCTGTCTTTTGGCTTCATTCAGGTATTTCTCCATACCTGTCGATAAATACAGGGCGGTAAGAGATACAATGGCAGGAGCTACAATGCTTTGTTCGTAATTCACTTCACTGGACGGATAGTTCAAACCATATTCAATATACGTATCTCCCATTTTCATGAAATCGGCTCTGAGTGTTTCGTATTGTTCGTTCAATCCTGCATCTTTTAATGCGGTTAATCCGGCTTGGATAGGTACCCCGATGGCATAGAAATTATATCCAAACTGTCGGAACATAGACTTCATTGTTTTGTAGCCGTCCATGGCGTACTGCTTATCTCCGGTAACTTTGTACATCTGGAAGTAGAAATCAGCTACCCATGCATAGTTATAAGCCCGGTTTCTTCCGCTTTTGGTGGCATCCGACCAGGTTCTGTAGGTGGCATCCTGTAACCTGTTTCGTACAAAAAAAACATACTTCAATAAAGATTCTTTGATCTTTTCGTCTTTGGTCAACTGATATTGTTTGGCTAATAATACCCCCATTCCTAAGCGTTCGGCGCCTTCGTCTCTGTCTGCCGGGCTTGGATTCTTCGTGTTATTCTGATAAATCTGATTGGTTTCGGTATCATATACCATGTATGCACCATTCTTGGCACTCGAAGGATTGGAATATTGCTGCTTGTCCATAATAAAGCCTACTCGTTCCTGGATTAACTTATTGAAATCTTCGTAGGCAAAGCAATCGATGTGTGTCTTTTTTTGAGTGCCATATTGTATCTCAAATCTCATAGCGCCAGATCCTTTTACGATGGTTTCAGCTACCCATTTGCCATCTGCTTTTTTTACAGGAAGGATTGTTCCGTTCAGGCTGATAGTTGCTTTATTTAAAAGCATTGCATCACCTTGAAGTTCCACCCGGGCGGCATCACCTTTCTCGAAGATGTATTGATTACTTTTAGCGATAATACTTCCGTTCTTTGGCAGCTTATCATAAAAATCATTCCATCCCATGTGACTGAAAACTCTCCAGGAGACAGAATAAGTGGCTTTGGGCTTTAGCTCGGTATCCGAAGGATTCAAAGCGATGATTCCCCGGGTATGAGAGTTTGCTTTACGGTCACCACGTTCCCAGATTTCATAGCTTTTTACCGATCCATTCGTAAGTACCAATCCTATGTGTGGAGCTTTAGCTCCCATATGCATGGCATTGATATAGGCTGCACTTCCTCCGTCCC
The DNA here is from genome assembly GCA_031554635.1 of Bacteroides sp. GTDB lineage: Bacteria > Bacteroidota > Bacteroidia > Bacteroidales > Bacteroidaceae > Bacteroides. Next base: position 47,903 of record JAVBVD010000033.1, on the reverse strand, counting down.
AGATATGGGCATGGGTACGAGCACTTATGCAAGTTTTGGAATTTGGATAGTTATCATTGAACGGGGTATAAATGCCTATGTCCGTTAGCGATACTGGTTGTTGACCGATGTTGGTGAATATATATTCCTCTATAAGGTCTCCATTGTCCATACTGCGTTTTACGTCAATTTGGATGTTACCGGCTTTGTAAGTTGCCTGGTCGTTTTTAAAGGAGGAAGGTTGATACCAGTTATGACTGCTCTTCTTGCCGGACGAGGTCTCGGTGAAGTAACCCAGTCCCCAGCCATATTTATCCGTAATCCATGTGTACTGACTTCCATCAGCATTTACTATCCAGTTCATATCACGCTCGTCATTGGCTATTTGAAGTTCCTGAATGGCGGCAGTGGCCGGATTTGTTTTATACTCCACCGTCTGGGCCATGGAAGTTGCACAGATACAACTGAAAAAGGCGATTGCGATTCTAGTTTTACTCATTTCTCAAAGATGATTAATTGGTCTATAGTCACAAAGCTATCCGTACTTCCAAAAATGGTTTTTGTCTTGTCTGTCCACGTTGGAGAGATGCCGGTTACTTCGATTCTTAATTTATAATTTCCATTCGGGACTTTAGGCGAAAGATAGCGTATAGCATTATCTGAATTTTTGCTATAAAAATCGACAAGCGATGAAGTGATTATCTCATTTGTTTTTCCATCTGTTAAGGTCACACGTGCGTAACCACTTCTTTTATTTGTTTCGCCGACAATGGCAATCTGTGTTCCTTCGAATGGAACTTCCATGTGATCACCTTCGAGATTAGAAGCCATTTTTCCTGCAATTGTCTGCCAGTTAAGTTCATTATTGAAGAAAATATCTTTCGGGGCAACCTCTTTTCCGTTTATCAAAGGGTTAACCGGTTCAACTTTTTCAATATCCCAACACTGCCAATATTGGGGAATGGAGATTTTCTTATCATTGACTTGCAACGGTAACCAAACATATGTAGCAGCAGATGCCTGATGTGGATATGACCAACGGTCACCCATAAACATCGGAATTGTATCATTTCCGCGAATAAGAGGAAGAATAAATGTTGACTGAGAATTATAAGTAAGTGAGCCTGCAGGTGCAAATAATCCTTGTTTTGTCCAAGGACCTTTAATATGCGGAGCGGTAAAATAGAAGTTATCATTCTTTTCCCAACTGGTTAGTCCGGAATAAAGCATGAAATACGTTCCACCTTTCTTAAACATAGCAGGCGATTCACCTGAATCAGGTAATCCATCTAATATTTTAGCTTCGGCCGAACGATAATTGGCGGATAAGCGATAAATGATCCCATGATGAATAAGCAAATATCCTTTCCCGTCTGTATCTTGGAAAGTTCCCATATCCCATCGCTTGATCGGTTCTCCATTATGTAAAAGAGGTCCATGGAATTCGTAGTCTCCATCAACTGTTTGACAAGTTGCATAACCGATATGTGGATCGTGATAACCCATATCATCACAGTGCATATACATGATAAATTCTCCTGTGGAAGGGCATTTCATAACTTTCACGCGTTCGCCGACACGATTTGGGCCCAGAATGCCCTCTTTTTGCATAGGGAGAACAACGTTCTCGAATTTCCAGTTAACCAAATCGTCCGACGAATAACAACTGAATCCGGGAAAGGCGTTGCTCTCATCCGATTTCCATTCGCCAAAGAGATAGTACCGTCCGTTTTCCTGAACGATGCAGGCTCCATGGGCGTTGACTATGTTCCCGTTGTTATCGAACCAGGGAATGCCGTTATAAATAAGATTCACCTGATTTTTCGATTTATTCACAGATTTAGACCCAGACATCGCAAGAGCGAACAGAGTGATGATGAGATAATTAACAGTCTTCATTATTATGATTCGATTATTATGAATATGTTTTTATTAGTTCCCTGAAATAGTTATTTCAGTCGCTTTCAACCCTTTCGAGGTTGCTTTTAAAACGGCTTTTCCTTTTGAACCGTTATTTTGCAATACGACAAGGCATTTACCATAAAACACTTTCCGTTTATTGTCTTTAAAGCGCTCCATTGAATAGGGAGAACCATTGTCTACTCCCGCAATAAAGGCGTTTCCGCTAACTTCTAAATGGACGAGATTGTCGGCGTCCGGACAAAGTGTTCCGTCTTTGTCGAGTATTTCCACCGTCACGAAACTCAAATCTTTTCCATCGGCTTTAATTGTACTGCGGTCGGCTGTCAGGCGGATTTGCATTGGATCTCCTGCCGTACAGATCTCCTGCTCCTTCACTACTTTTCCTGCTTTCCTGGAAATCGCTTTTACGGTTCCAGGTTCATATCTCACGCGCCAACACAGGTGATAGTCATTCTTTCCTTTCGCTTTTACGCCCTGCGATTTACCATTCACGAACAGTTCCACTTCGTCGGCATTGTTATAGTAAACCCACATATCAATGTCCTGCCCTTTCTGCCAGTTCCAATGTGGAAAGAGGTGTAGCACCTCTTTGTCCGTCCACTCCGATTGATACATATAATATACATCTTTCGGAAATCCGGCAAGGTCAATAATTCCGAAATAGGAACTGCGGGAAGGATATTCGAATGGAGTCGGCTCGCCGATGTAATCGAATCCTGTCCAAACATAGAACCCCGGAATATAATTTGTATTTTTGACCATGTTCCAGCTTTTCTCGTGTGTACTTCCCCATGGTACATGGCAATTATCATACGATGAACATTCCTTATTCGGCCGGTCAAACTTTGCTTTCTCGGCATGAGGACGTATGAATATAGAATCAGACGGCATTTCGTAATATCCGCGAGTCATCAAACCGGAAGTTGATTCTGTTATCAGTAGCTTCTGCCCGGGGTACATTTCAGGGAACTTGTCCCAATTGTGATTATTATAATTAAACCCTATAATATCCAACCCGTTTGTTTGAAGAAGTAGATTCTTTTTTTCTGTTTCGTTATTTGCGATTGATATAGGACGTGTCGTATCCAGTTTTTTCACAATTTCTATAAGGCGCAAGGGGATCAACGAATAAGGATGCATTTTTTTGTATTCCTCTTTGCGAGTAAGGATATCCTGTAAGTTAAACATAGTTGTTGCCTGTTCCAATGTCAATGTATCTCCGGGATCATGGGACCATTGCTCCCATATTTCATTGCCGATACTCCAGGTAAATATAGACGGGTGATTCCGATCCCGTAGTATAAAATCCGTCAGGTCCCGTTCATACCATTCGACAAAATCATTTCCATAATCGTATTTCGATTTATTTTTTGTCCACATATCGAAAACTTCGTCCTGGACGATAAAGCCCATCCGGTCGCATAAATCCAGTAATTCCGGAGCAGGAGGATTGTGTGCCGTCCGTATTCCGTTACATCCCATCTCCTTTAATATCTCCAATTGACGTTCTATGGCACGGGCATTAACTGCCGATCCTAAACAACCCAAGTCGTGATGCAGGCATACACCTTTTATTTTCATCGGCTCGCCATTCAAAAAGAAACCTTGCTTATCATTAAATACAAAAGTTCGTATTCCGGTAGTTGTATAATATGTGTCGGTCAATTTTCCTGCAACCCTTAACTCTGTTTTTATTTTATACAGATATGGATTTTCAACCGTCCATAGATGTGGATTGAATACTGCAAGAGTCTGATTGCAGACAGATTTCCCTCCCGAAACAACTTGAGTGGTTTTTGTTGCCTTGTATATTTCTTTATTTTGTGCGTCCAGTATAATGGAAGTTATTTCGACATCGCAAGATGCGGCATTATCATTCTTTACCGTAGTAGCGACAGCCAGGTCAGCCTTTTCGGGAGAAACTTCCGGTGTTGTAACATACGTTCCCCATAAATCCACATGTACAGGTTCAAGTATTGTCAGCCACACGTGGCGGTAAATACCGCTTCCGGAATACCAACGGGAATTAGGCTGTTTACTGTTATCGACCTTTACGGCAATTACATTCGGCTGGCCGTATTTTATATAAGGCGTCATGTCGTAACGGAACGAAATATATCCATTCGGACGCTTGCCTAACAACTGTCCATTGATATACACTTCGGAGTGCATATAAACGCCATCGAAATCAATAAATATCTTTTTGCCTTTTTGTTTTCCATCAATAGTAAAAGTTTTACGGTACCAGCTTGTTCCACCGGGAAGTGCACCACCGCCAAATCCTGCAGGATTGCTTTCACTGAAATCACCTTCTATTGACCAGTCATGTGGTAAATTCAATCTTCTCCACCGGGAATCGTCATATTCAGATTTGACGGCTTCAGGAATATCTCCTAAGTGGAATTTCCAGTCAGAGTCGAAATTTAAACTTCTATCTTTGGCCTGTACGTTTTGGCAAGCTACAAATAACAAGCAAAGGAGGAGTAATGAATATATTTTATTTATGATCATAATTCTATTTTTATTTCCCGGATTGTCTCTGCCGTAGCCTTTATCTGTCCATCTACAAAAATGACCAATCCTTTTCCTTTGTTGTATTTAGTTCCGTATTTATCATACACTACCGTGATGATTTTCCCTTTATATTTAACACCATCCAAACAGAACCAATCCCAGGCCTGTTCAGGAATCAGAGGGTTGACAACAAGGGTATTGTCATCTTGCGGTCTAAGTCCTATTAATCCGGAGATAAGGTTATCGCAATAGGTAGAATGGTTGTAGTCTTTTCCCCGTTCGACCCCTCCTTTTTCGTCTGACCAAGTTCCGTTTTTCCAAACTTTCAGCCGCGTGCGCGAAATCCAGTCTCCTGTATATGGGTTTTGGTTTTCGTCAATCCAAGGTAGGATATTGCCTTTCTCATCAACGATTCTGTGCGATCGGCTGTATTTAGTGAATTGCTCGAAGAAGTCTACTTTCGAAACTGTATTTTGCTGGTAATTATTTAAGAGATTAGCAAGGGATGTCAAAGTTATAGAAGTGGAATAAGGCCATACCGGGCCGTTCCATTGACACTCATGTCCTTCATACGTAAGTATGAACCGAGGGTGCGACTGCTCTGCCGTTGTCAGACCATAGGGAGAGTTAAACCCATCGTTCCGTTTAATATATTCCCATGCTTTTTCATATCCTTTACCCTGCTCGGGTAAATTAAAATACCATGGGGTATAGCCATGCTGTTCTCTCACATTGGCGAAACGGTCAGTTTTCAGTGAACGTGTTTTGAAGAAAGTAGCATCCTTATCCCATAAACCATTCATAACAAGATTTCTGATCGTATCTGCTTTTAGGCTATATGTTGCTTGAATATCTTTTTCTCCAAGTTTTCTCGCTATTTTAGCAATGGCAATGGCATCGCCATACATATACGAATTGATTGTAGGGCGTTTACCGCTTCCACCAATTTGCATTTCCATGGCATCGCGGTCATCATACGTGCTAAACAATCCATCACTGTTTCTTCCGATAAAATGACCGTGATGCTGCCAACCTTTTTCCCAGGTTTTGTAATTCTCAATCAAATCGGGCAATAATTCCAGCGTAACAGGGTCTTGGGTTACCTGATACCAAGCCCACAACGAGTTGGCTGCCCAGAAACTGTACATGCGTGGATTCCCTTCAGTAAACCAGAACCGGGCGTAACGATTCAGGTACTGCGTGTCTTTCAACCAACGCCCCTCGTAGAAATGGTGTCCTGCTGCGCAGGAAATGGAATTATATTTCCCCGCCCAATATACTGAGGGAAGGAACTCTGTGATAATAAACCCGGTAGGCGTTTGCTTAATGTGTTTGCGGAACGTCCACCAACGGAAGTAGTAGGTCGTTTCAATATTCTTATCCGGGCATTCAAAGAACGGAATGTTCTTTTTCAGAAACTCCCAGGCAGCATCATTGGGAATGTATTGTTTGTACAATTCATTGTCATTCTGGTTGAATGCTTGAATGTAGTGTTGAAAGTCAGAGGATTTCAATACTACAGTTTCTTGTGAATACCCTTTCATAGCAATTAAAAGCATTATGATGAAGGTTAATGTTGGTCTTTTCATACTGAACTCTATAATTATTACTTTTGCTTGATAGTAATCAACACAGCCGATGTGGCTGGCATATCGATCTGATTCTTGCTGAATGAAAGTTCTTGCTCTTTCACCCATTTGTTTTCTTTATCGAAATATCCTTTACTGGCGCTCACCATTTCTATAGAATCAGGAATAATGAAACGTCCTGTGTCTGTGGATAATAATACATATTCCGATTCACTATGACGGATGCCGATGGCCTGTGCACGGGAAAAGGATGCTTTGAAACTGATTCCGTCGATGCCGGCTTCTTCTCTGTTTACAATAGTACCGTCGTAATTATAGACATATAATCCTTTTTTATGCGCTTTCGTGGCAATGTCTTCATTGGCCAGATTCAGAATCTTGTTTCTTTTTCGTACATCTGAGATGTGAGGCCTTTCTACCAATATGGTTTCTTTATTCGTGTATAAGTCGTTACCGTCGACCGCAGCCATGTTGTAGTAGTTGAAAGCCTTATTTCCGGAAAGTGCTGCCAACTGATAGATGGGCGATTTAGGATCTTTCGCATCGATCTCCATAATCATCTCATAGTTCTTACCCGTCCGGGGCATTTGTCCGTTGAAGTTTCCTCTTACAGATTGGGCGGTAGTTCCGTACACATCAATACCCACAAAATCAATGTTCGTGCCACCGTTCGTACGCTTTTCTTCGTTGGCCGTTATGTAACGGGGAGTCATCCAACTGACACAATTCACACGGGTCCATACCATATATTCAGACTCTTTCACTGCTGCACCTACATGGTGATAATAATCGATAATCTGTGCGGGGGAGACTTCCTGTTCATGTCCATGAGGCTCATTGCCCAATTGTACTCCTATAACTGTTTGAGGATTGCCGTTACTTGCATTCCAATCGGCAATGTGCTTCATCACTTGCGCTAAAACATATTTATCTCGATTGCGCAGATCCTTATCCTGCCAATCCAATGTCCACGGATCAGTTTTGCGAAGTATGGTAAACTCACTTGTTCCCTCCTTGGAGCATACATAGTCCGGTACACGCAATTCCTTCACACTGGTCTGGCTGTTTTTGGTTAGCCATTGTATTCTTCCGCCACTGCTCCAACTAAACCAGAGCAACTCCATCTTGATATGATACTTTTTGCACCAATTCATGTACGTATCGAGTGTTGTCCAGTCGAATTTATTTTTCTCCGGTTCTACATCCCGCCAGCATATAGGAAGCGATATCGAATTGAAACCATCGTCGGCAGCTTGTCTGACCACAGCTTCCAGGGCGGCATTATCCCAACCCAAATAGCCTTTTAATTTGTCTAAACGTACCTGTACACTAGTCATATAGAAAGGCTTTCCATCGACTCGGAGTACAAATTTTTCGGAACCGTTGAGTGAAGTGTCCACCCATGAAATTGTATGTTTTGGGGTTTCTGCAATTGAAACTTGCTTCTGAGCATGCGTCGTGCTTATGGTAAACAGCAAGAAGAGCACAAATATAAAGTTCTTTTTCATGGTATGCATTATTATTGAGGAGTTCCGAAAGCTGTGAATTCATAAATCCCTTCGGCCCAGGTAGCGGAGTTATTATTATGTACATTGATCACACGTAGTACGTTCAGGCGCAAATACCGGAAGTCCGATGGGTCTTCCACTTCCAGGATTTGGAAGCCCACTTGCCAATTATTAGTTCCGTCGACAATTGTTGTATATTCTTGTCCGTCCGGACTGCCCTCAATGGTATATTGATAAGCCGTTTCAGAGCCATTTACCATTCGTGTCGAAAGATTGATCTCCGATATTTTTGCTATCTTCTGCATATCGATCGTCAATGAGTATGGATAGGAGCCCGCTTGAAAGTAACCGGAAGAATTCATATCGGCTCCGTCTGTAATACATTCGGCCTTTCCCTCTTTGGATGCGGCTACCGTAGCCGTTACCGGAGCGTTCAGCGTGAGATTCTTTCCGTTCTGAACGGGAATGATACCATATGTATCATGAAACTCCAGGTACCTGTAGTAATCCATGGATGCATACCCTTCGTTGAACGAAACAACCGAGATTCTGGGGAAATTACCATCCGGATCTTTGTGATGGAATTGGGCTCCCCAATGATAGCTCCACAATCCGGTGATGGATTTCTCTTCTCCCAGCTTTCTGATGCTATTGGACTGGGCGCCAAAGGTAGAGTTATTGCCTATTTCTCTTAATGAAGTCCATGCGCCGTCCAAACGGGTAGAAGAAGCGTACATCGCCTGGCTCGGATACCATCCGGAAGCTTTGGAACTAAAGAAATAGTAGGTACCGTCTTGTTTAATGATACTGGGCGTTTCTCTGTGCTGGCCTATAAATACTGTATTGACCAGTAAAACGGGCTTTGTCCAGGATTCATCCAGCTTGTAGATGTTGATGTCGTTATTGGTGCGTGTGGCGGACAAAAGATAAGCCGTTCCGTCATCATCAATAAACACCGATTGGTCTCTCGAGTCGTATCCCAACGGTCTTTCCATCGTACCCACCTCCAGCTCTCCTTTCGGAGTAATCTGCGCCAGATAGATTTTGGCGGCTGTATACCCGGCCTGATCTTCGTAGTGTGCAGATACAACTACTTTATTTGTCTTTTTATTGTATTGGAATCCGATACCTTCGAACTTTACATTCGGGTAGGAAGCCAATATACGCGGTGTGCTCCAACTATTGGCCAACCCTGTTGGAGAATAACTTTCATAAAGGATCCAATCATTCGCTTCCTTTTCGAATTTGTAGGAAAAATAAAGATTACCTATTTTAAAACCGCCTGGTTTATCGCTCCCTCTGGATGTATATTTGCCGTTTTTATTGTCGTACGTCCGAACTACTCCCGTAGGTGAAAAGGAAGTTGCCTGTTGGGATATGGCGGTTGCTACTTTGCTTCCTTCTTTATAAGCTTCCACATAATAGGCGTACGTTTTACCCACCGGAAGGTTATAATCATCGAATGTATCACCCTTGACTTCTCCGATTAACATCCCATCTCTATAGATTTTATAAAGATCGGCATCTTTCCGTTGCATCCAATTGATTTTTATATTGTTCACCTCCTTGGCTCCGGCAAGCTTGAACGCTGTTGCTGTTACAGCCCAGGTGTTTATAACAAAATCGGCGGTAAGCACCTTGCTCATTCCGTCATTTGTACACGCTATCGCACTTACTCTTGAGGTTTTGTCTAATGAAATGGAATTCGAGTATTTAGTACTGTTTCTGTCGGGCTTACTGCCGTCGAGTGTGTAATAGATTTCTGCCTGAGGATCTTTGTGTGTCAACCGAATGAGCTGTGGTTCCCAAAAATCCCCTCCGGCTGAAGAGATGATAGGCGCTTCAACCGTTGAACTGACTTGTTCTACGGCAATCAGGCTGATGCTGGCATTTTCCCAGAATTGCCCGGATAATTTATCTGTTTCGTAAGTAAGTGTAGTAGGGGTGGTGACTTTCAGGTCGTGCGAAATAAATACGGGAGGACGGATTTTATCCTCCGAAACAGTCGTCTGTAAAGTCTGAGTATTTACTCGGGCATTGTTCACCCGCAGCCAGCTTGCCCAAGAGAGTTTAATGCGGGGAACGTGAGCCACTGTTATTTTGTAAACACCTGGTTGTAAGGTCAACTTATAGACCAATCCCTTGTCTTTATCGTTTCCGTCGCTGATAAATGAACTGGCCCAGTCTTGCTCATCACCAGGTGTTACATACACCAGTTGATCCTTATTTGTACCTTTTTCTATATATCCCCATTGATCAGCGGCGGATGTGTATTTTTTGTCCGGCTGTTCATTGAGCAACGCGTCACCTCTCAGTGATTTGGCTGCATCGAATAGTTGGGATTTATTCGGAGAGATCCTTCCGGCATCGATGAGATACACCAGGTTTTCGGGTAATATCCACACAGATGCTTCCACGCCTGTTTTTACTCCCTTGTTGAGAGCTGTCCCTTTCACAGAGACCTTTTCAAAGACTTTATTGAATAGGTCCGTACCGACATTGTCCCAAGTGACCGGAACTTCCGAGTTGCCTACTTTAACCCTGGTAGGTAAAGTAGGCAATTGATTGATAACAGTCCCAATAACTACAACCTCTTTTGACTCGGCAAGTGCGGGGAATCCTGACAGGAAAAGAAATAAAGCCAGGACGAGTAAGATATGCTTTCTCGCCTGCTTATTTCTATTATATATATATAAAGGTGACATGAATCTATACTAAAAGGGTTACTACTTATTCGTTAGGCCGGTTTGGTCTCTATATGCTTTTGAAAAGATATCCGCTTCTTCATATTTGTACTTCTTGGAGTCAAAATAGATGGCGAAGTCTTGCATATACCTGCTCGATAGATCGGCTAGATAAAGTCCTGTACCGGCAAGGGTAGAAGAACCTGAAACGGTTAGGAATTTGTTGTCTTTCGTACTCTTGATGTTATAATACCCGTCAGGTAAGAGCTCCAGCGTCCATGCCTGTTCCAAGTCATTTCCGGAATCAGGGTTAAGACGCAACGTACCAAATACCGAAGTTAAGAGATTTCCGGTTTTTGTATCTTTGATCCGGTAAGTATTGGGGGTGGATGTCGGGATAAATTCGAGGCTCAGATTGAGTTCGTCATTATCATCCTCCAGGGTAAAACCTTTATTGGCAGGCTTGGACACCAATCGGTTCGATTGTTTTTCCAGTAAAGTGTATTTATTATCCTTTTCTATCTTTTTGGCCCTTTTGTATCGATACATATCGTCGAATACGGATAAGTTCCATTCATCATACCATTTTACAGTCGGATATCCGGAACGCATACTGATAGGAAGCCATACGTTGTGAGACTTCTCCACATTGCTTGAGTTCCAACGGTCGCCCATGTATACATAGGCATTTTCTTTGCCCGCCACTTTGAACACGAAGCAGGATTGCGATTTGTAGGTGGTTTCTTTTTGAACATCCACTGCAAAGTTATATCCGGGGTACCATTTCCCCAGAATGTCTGTACTATGGGCCGAATGTCCGGGGTTGGGGTTCCATCCGGTGCAACCGGAGAAAAGACCGAAATAAGTGTCTTTTATTTTAAAGATCGAGGCTGCTTCGTACTTCATCCCCTTCATAATCATATTGCTTTGCTGAGTAGGCTCTTTGTAGTCGTCCTGCAACAAGGATATGTACGTATTGTTATTCATGTCTGTGGAACAAAAATGATAGGCTTTGCCATCGGTATCCATGAAAAGCGTCTGGTCTCTGGATTCTTGTCCGTTGGGGCGAAAAGTTTTATGTAGTTTGTAGGGCCCTTCCACTCTATCGCTAGTGGCTACACATACACGGGCGGCGCCATACCCTTGTCCGGTTTCCCAATGACTCCACATCACCCATTTATTCGTCGACTTGTTATAGATCACTTTAGGGCGCTCAAAAAGGCGTCCTTGTGAGATGTCATTCATGTCTTCTCTTTTGTCTCCTGTGGTAGCCATGGCTAGTCCCATACGTTTCCAGTTGTATAGGTCGGTCGATTTATAGCAACTTACTCCATTAGAGATCATACCGGTACGATCTTCTCCAAACCAGTAATAGGTATTGTTGCTGTATACCACACATCCGCCATGAGCATTGATTTGAGCGCCATTCGTGTCGTTCCAGAGAACTCCGGGCTTGAAACTTTTATTTTGCGCATAGCTGCTTGTGATAGAAACTATCGCAAGCAATAGTATAGATAATTTTCTTTTCATGTTGTCTTTCATCGGATAAAAAACCAATCGTTCAGGCAGGATTTGCTCCTGACCTGAACGGTTGGTTATGGGAGTTATTTAAATACAATATCGAGTTGCGGTTGCACCGGAGCGTATGCGCCGGACAAGTCGTAAGTGAAGTATTCCAGATCGGACGAGAGGTTCTCAAATCCGATTTTCGGAGCATATTTCCGGGATACTCCGGTAAGTTTCACATTATCAATTTCTAACGGACTGATATCTTCGCCCCATCCGCCACCGCCGGTATGGAGTACGATGCGGAGTTGCTTGCAATTGGCAGAAGTCGTATAATCCAATGAGTACGTTTCAAAGGTATTACTGGAGATCACTGCTTCTGCTTTTTTCTCCCGGTCCTGCATTTCACTGATCACAATTTTTCCTGTCAGTTTGCCTTCTTTCTTTTTGATACCTCCTCGGGCTAAGGCTGATAGTGTATAGGTTTCGTTAGGAGCTACGTCTACAATCTGTATGATCTGAGGATCTCCCCAGCTTTTTGACCATTTATACGGACGTAGTTTAAGAATGTGGTTATTGAAGTCCGTAGTATTATCCAATTCCTGTTTCACCAGGTATTGTTCAGAGCAATATCTGTCGGATATGGCAATGTTCCAGCCTTCAATAGCTGTTAAAAAGCCATCTGTACTTCCTTTATTGGTATCGAAGTCGCCTTCGAATCCGGGGTTCCTCAATAGGTTTTCAACGGCTTCTCCGTTTTTTACTGCAAAATCCGGTTGTGTTCCATAATCTGCCAGGCGAACGGTATCGATAGGCAAACCGTCGCGGTAAATAAACATACGTTGGTCCGGAGTGACGGCAAAACGGTACGTATGTGCCAGTCCATCGGTATTATAGAATTTTTTACGGCCACCCTCACTGGAAGTAAACGGATTGGAGATGCCTTTCTTACCGGATCCGCAATACAAAGCTATGCCTGTGTCGTATTGTCCTTCTCCGCTATTAATATTGGCTTTCAGTCCATTACCGAGTCCGTCAACAAAATAAGCATTGAATTCTTTTTCCATATCATTGGCTTTTGTCCGGAACTCAACGGTATAGCCTTTGGCGGTAGGAGCAAAGCCATTGCCGGCTGTTTTCTCGAACTTATTATCCGTTCCTTTATAGATAGGAGATTTGCTGATGTCTTTTGCCGGAAGGGCTGTTCCATATCCGCCTATCTTTACATATTTGCGAATATCGCCGCTACGCATAATCAATATACCCTCTGTATAGCTTTTGGTACTGTTCAGTGTCACCTTTACGGTTGTTTTTTTAGCTGTGGCAGGGATGGTTGCCGGTGTTACTGTGAAACCGTTGGGAGCTGTCAACTGAATCGGTAGTCCATTCGGTAACTCGCTGGCATCGATAGTGAATGTAGCCGACTGATTCGTACCATTAATTAATAACTGAGGTGCCGCCTTTTTTCTTCTCGGCGCTTCCTCTTTGGAGTCTTTTTCTTCCTGTACTTCTTCCTGTGCCATGGTTGTTACAGGCATCGCTGTTATCAGAACCATGCTCAGCAACATTGCTTTTAAGAGTTTTTTCTTATTCATTTTGTTTTCTCTATTAAATTAAAAAAAATAATCCCTTGTGATTGAAAATTGCATTGGCAAATATATGCGATATAAAAGGATCCCAGGTTCTCTAATCATTCAAAGGGGTTTGATTTTCGGTAAAATGACTTTGATCACAGGTTGAGGTTTCAAAAGTAATCAAAAAATATTCTCTGCGATAATTGCTGATCGATATGTGTTCTCCAAGGTTTAAAAGCCCGGGAGGTTTTTTTATGCCAAAATAGACCATTTTTAAACCAAAGGAGTCTGTTTCTCGAAAATGGGGTTGATTGTTATCTGTTAGGCCTGAATGAAAATTAGACTTATTGGTTTAAAATCGAACTTTTGGTCATTTCATCGATCGAAAGACTTAAAATATGACTTAATTGAATGAATTAAGAACTTTTATGTGGTTCTTAGTGAATACTTTTGCAGCACATAAATTTAATTTTGGTGATATTATGAAGAACTCGATTGAGAAGAACAATCCTAGGAGTTTGCTGCACAAATTGTTCGTTCGTTGTCTGCCTTGTCTGTACATCGGAAGTTTTTGTTGCGCAGGCTATGCACAGGAGAGTACCCGGAATGGAAAATGGAATCGCAATGATTCATTAGATGTAACATCTGTCTTTCGTTCTCCGTTTATGTCCGCTCAGCAAGGGCTGAAAGGAAACATACCCGGGCTGTACGTGCAAGAAAACAATGGAGAACCGGGAACCATTCAAAGTATGCTGATCCGCGGCCTTTCTTCGCCTGTCTTTTCCAACAGGGATGTATCAGGCGTGCAACCGGCAGTCTATTTAAATGGTATTCCTTTGTTAACTGACAACTCATTTATTTACGACATTAAGAGTAATGATGTAAATCCGATGGGTACAGCCACCAATCTGTTGGCTGGTTTGGATATTAATCAGATTGTTTCTATTGAGGTAGTAAAAGATCCTGCTCGCTTGGCTCAGTTAGGACCATTAGCCGCAAATGGAGCGATTATGATTCGTACGAAAGACGGATACTATGGTGGAAAAAACTTTTCAGTGAATGCTTCGGCTGGGATGGTAATGCCCACAGGGAGCATACGCATGACCAATGCAGCCGATGAGAAGCAATTTCGCTTGGGGTTTGCCAATGCCTGTACTACACCAGCGCAAAAAGCAGCTTATTTGCTGCGTATGCCCAACTATTTGCAAAACACCTCATCCGATTATTTTGCAGAACCCGAGTGGACCGATAATTACTTTAAAAACGCACCTTTATATAATGTAGGTGTATCGATCGGAGGGGGGCGTCCCGAAGCCAACTACATGGCCATGGCGGGATACACTTCTACTTCCGGTGTATCAGACGATACCGGGCTGAATCGTTTCAATGCCGGTTTCGGACTGAATATGGTACCATTAAAAGGACTTACGGTAAGTGCCTTGTTAAATGCTACGCGCATGGACCGCTATCGTAACCGAAACTTCCTCGACAGATATGCGGAGATGGAGTATCTACCCGATTTGTCTACACCTGTCTCCCCATTGGGTGGTTATGCTTACTTTCTGGCAGTCAATGATGATTATACCCAGGATGAAAACCTGACTAATTTGCTGAATGGCTTTTTGGGTGCTACTTATAAAGGAAAGAACTTGCATGCCGATATCCGCCTATTGTTGGATTATAATTCCAATATGCGTCATGTATTCTGGCCTTCAGTATTGACCGACGGGGCTAGTTATACGTCTGATTTCTCGGGTTATAACCGTCGGATAATGGGTAAGGCTTCGGTGGGATACGACTTGTTCTTTGGCAAATCCCATGTGCTCAAAGCGGTGTGGAACGGATCATTGTCTCAGGACCTGCAACATTACATCTATACCCGTGGATACGAAGGCACAGACGACACCAAACCCAATCTGAGTGGTGGTGGATTTAGCAAGAATAACATCAACCGGTATGCCGATGAGATTGATGCCCGACTGATTTCGAACGCGTTTATGCTCGACTATTACTACAAAAATATACTTAAGCTGGGCGTATTGCTACGTGAGGACGGGACAACGAAAGTACAGTCTGATCATCGTTGGCTATTCTCTCCCGCTTTCTCGGCAGGCTTGAACTTCCGAAATATGTTTGCAAAGAAATCGAAGGTATTGACTGACTTGTCCCTGAATGCTTCTTGGGCGCGTATCGGAAAGATTTTTGAAACCGATCGCTATGCCGCAGGCCCTCAATATGTAGGTGAAGGCATGTCCTGGCGCGGTCAGTCGGCTATCTCCTCCATGAACGGATATGGTACCATTACCCGTCCATATAATACCGGATGGGTAGGATACGGCATTGGATGGCCCTACTCCGATAAGTTCAACGTTGATCTTACATTATCCCTGTGGAAACGTTTTTCTGCAACACTTGCTTATTATAACAACACCGATAAAGACATGGTAGCTGCCACCCCTGTTCCACAAGAATTCGGTTATCAATACCAGTACGAACAGGGCATGGATATCAATAACCGTGGGGTGGAACTTACGTTGCATGGTCAGTTACTACATAGTCGCAAAGGGTTGAACTGGGAAGCTTCTGTACATGCGGCAACTAATAAGAACGAACTGAAAAAGTTACCTGGTGGATACACGGAACTGGTCGTAGGCGACCGTCTGTTGAAAGTGGGTGAGTTTATCGATCGTTTTTGGGTATACCAGAATGAAGGAGTATATAA
This sequence comes from Bacteroides sp., assembly GCA_031554635.1. Taxonomy (GTDB): domain Bacteria; phylum Bacteroidota; class Bacteroidia; order Bacteroidales; family Bacteroidaceae; genus Bacteroides. The sequence goes on along the minus strand of JAVBVD010000033.1, from coordinate 31,904 downwards.
CAGTCAGGCTGAGACCTTGGTGAAAGGACAACCGCTGATGATGGATGGAGTCGCTTTCGATAAAGGAGATGCCCGGTGGACTAATATAAACGGTGACAATGTGATCGACGAGAGCGATAAAGTTTTGAAAGGACATTCTCTTCCTTCCCTTACCGGAGGTTTCTCTAGTAAGTTCACTTACAAACGCTGGGATCTTGCTTTTCACTTGTTCTTTGCTTACGGACAGGACGTGCTCAATTATCGCGTTTCGCAACAGTACGACTTTATGCGCCTGGATAATACCCGTTCACTGGCTGCCGTCAAAGAAATTTTCTATTGGCAGGATACCTATATGAATAAAAACTATCCGTTGTATAACCCTATGAGCCAGATACCTTCCTACCGGTATGATCAGGATCTGTTTCTGGAAGACGCCTCTTATCTGAAATTGCGTACACTGACACTGGGATATAACATGCCTTTGAAAGCGAGAGATAAAAAGAAAGCGCCGGAAAGCCTTTACTTCTACCTTACTGCTAACAACCTCTTTACCCTGAGCGACTTTAAGGACGGCGATCCTGAAGCAGCCGGGTTCAACGGAGTGTACAGCGGATATGCACAACGGATTCCCTTATCTGTACAACTGGGATTGAAGTTTAATTTTTAAATCTAATATAAAATAACAGCTATGTTAATCAATAATTTAATCCGGCTGCAAAAGAGTTGGGCCATTGCTCTGGCGGGCATTTGTTGCCTGACACTGACTGCATGCAATGATTTTCTGGATGTAGACTCTTACCATGTAGCAAGTGAGGATCAGCAATGGACTACGTTAGACCAGAACCGGGGTGCGCTCATGGGAGTTTATGGCTTAACCCGTGCGGCATTAGCCACCGAGAATACGCACTGGCTGTGCGGCGAACTACGGGGCGGAGACTTTACCGTATATAACAGGACTGACTTAGGCAGAGTACGTCAAAGCGATTTGCGTGGACCTTACGAATCGTTGAAGACAGTGGCCAATTGGAGTCGTTTTTATAAAGCCATTAATGCGGCGAACCTGTTTATTGAAAAAGCTCCCAATGTAGTAGGCAAAGACAAAGCTTACTCGGAAAATACGTTGGAATATGATGTGGCACAGGCGCGTGCACTTAGGGCATTCCTTTATTTCTATATGGCGCGCATCTGGGGAGATGTTCCACTCATCGTCTATTCGTATGACAATGGTTCTTTTCCCAAAATGGAGCGTACACCGGTTGAGACCATATTGAATTATGCCGAAGGAGAGTTCTTGGCTGTGGTCAATAAATTACCGTTGGTCTATGGAAGCAGTGGAAATCTTTATTATAATGGTGATAAAGCTGCCTGGTACGGTAAACTTATGACGCGTTTCTCCGCGTATGCAGCATTGGCACATATCGCTGCCTGGAAAGGAAATTATTTGGATGTGGCTGCTTATGCTGACTTTATAATAGGAAAGGGCGGAACCACCGATGCTCCCAATTATACTTCTACAGTTGATCTAGTAGGTGCACAGGGTATTTTTGCCACTAAGACCCCTTCGTTGGGTTTGAACCGTATTATCGGATTCAATTTTATGGCTACCGAAACAGAATCAACCACCGACGGGCACTTAGAGTCGCTCACTTTGGCGGAACCTTATACCCGGAAGATATATCCGGAGATCTATGTATCCAAAGATAGTTTACGCTCTATTTTCTCAGAAATCAATGACGGGCGCTTCAAAGTAGATGGAGATACAGCGGTTTATGTAGGAAACATGCAATCGGATATACCAGTATTCTGTAAAGTGAAAGTGATACAAGACGGGTCGGCCGACGGAGACTATGCTGTATTCGGATCTTCTATTATTTTTTCGCGTTTGGAAGACATACGGTTGTTGCGTGCCGAGGCTTTGGCAGCATTGAGAAGAGGTGCCGATGCTTTGAAAGATTTAAATGACATCCGTTCGCGTAGGCAATTGAGAGGTTTAAGTTTTTCTGCGGATCTGGGCAACGATTATGAGAAATTAATTAGCCTCATCTTTAAGGAACGCCGTAGAGAACTAATGGGAGAGGGTTGGCGTTGGTACGACCTCATCCGTGAAGAACGTTTATTGGGTAACCATCCTGAAATTGGAGAGATGATAGCCAATGGACGCATGTACTGGCCGGTGGCCGATGATGTGCTGAAAGCAAATAATAAATTAACGCAGAATGAATATTGGAAAGGAAAATAAAGAATGAAAAAGTTACTACGACTATCAATATTCCCCATACTATGTTGCATGGTGGCATGTCAGGATATAAGTATGACAGATGCAAAGGCCGAAAGTGCGGGTATTCATCGGTTCAACGGAACCATTTATGAATACATAGCGCAAGGCGACCCTGCGTTGGGATTTACTTACGATTCGCTGAAGGTGTTGCTCAATCTGGAAACCGATGAGTTTAAGAAGCTGACGAATGTGAAAGACTTGCTGAACGATGCATCCCAAAAATACACATTTTTTGCTGCGCCCGATCCTTGTTTCGAAGAAGCCTGCAAAGGCTGGAAACTGATCCGGAGAGGAAATGGACTGGATGAGCATTTTTCATTGCAGGAGGTATTCGACTATCACAAAGAGGTGGAAATCGATAATCCGGATAAGACAGACCGGGATCATCCGACTATCACTTTGGTACACGACTATAAAAACAGTCTGGATACATTGATAAACCGATATGTTTTCTCGGGATTGTACGATTTTGAAACCATTTATGCACAGGAAGATGCTACGGTTTTGGCCACAAGTCTGACCTATTCGTACCGGATGAATATGAATTGTGGATATAACAATGCAAGTGGCGTCAAATCCGCTGGAATACCTTATTTAACTTTCAGTGATACCCGGAAAACATATATGAAGGAACGCTGGAAAAATGCCGAAGTGTATTGGATGGATATTTATTGTACAAACGGGGTGGTACATGTGCTTTCTCCGGGTCATGAATTTGGTTTCGGCTATTTAATTTCTCAACTAAAAAATTACGGCAATGAATAAACGAATAATCAATTATATGGGTTGCGGAATGCTTCTGACAGTTCTGGCAGGAGTGACAACTGCATGTGTGGAATCTTTCTTACCAGAGGTAAAAGATGCATACGATCGCGACGCTTCTTTTACAACCACTGTTTGGAAACCGGTGTTGGGAAAAACATCCTTTCTGACGGGTACTTTTAATTCCGGTAATGCCACTTTGCCATTGACATTTGAAATTCAGAATATGCGTCATGTCGATGGTACGCCTGCTCCGGAATTGGAGGCGTATTATCCGGTACGTGTATGGAAAAAACCCTATCTTGGGAATGAAACATCCATTGAGGAAATTGAAGCCAAGCGTGGAATAGAGTATCGTCGGTTGTTCGATGTTCGCAAGCACTCCGGAGAGTTTATTATGTGGAGTGAAGCCAATTCGGAGGTGATACGTTGTCAGCCCGATTCTGGTTATGTCTTTGATGTGCTGGCTAGCAATTCGGGTGGATATAAATATACCACGAAGATGAGGCTAATGCCGCACAGAGAACGATACTTCGAACCTACTATCTTTGATGAAGTCACCGGTATGCCTACGGTCGAATATGTGAATCCAGATGTTGTCAACTTGCTTCGTAATAAGGGAGCTTCTTCGTATTCTTCGTATTATAGTACGACGGATGTGTACATCTATTTTCAGGAAGTCGTAGACAGTCCGGATAAACACAATACGCTGACATTGGAATTTTTTGATAAGGATTGGAGTGTTATTGATCCGAAAAGGTTCAATGAAACAAATTGGAATACGTTGGTACATGGATTTATTAATGAAATAACCGACAAACATGTGAAGTACGACGTGGTATATCCGATGCCGCTTTTTGATGGTATGCAAACCCAATACACCAATACGGCCGGCGATAGGGCGCATTTAGTATTGAGTGCAAGTTATATGGATCGCTACTACCGCCGTTCGGCTTCTATACAATTTGACTTTGCTATTTACAAAGAAGGACATTGGAAAATCATCTTCTATTTTGCTACCGGAACGCCGCAATTGGGAGACGAGTGATTATCTTAATAGAAAGTAATATGAAAAAACAATATAAATATAGTTTATTGATTGTTTTGCTGCTGGTTTCCGCATTGGAAGGTATGGCGCAAAACATCAAAGTCAGTGGGGTGGTGCTTGAAAAAGATGGAGCACGGGAGCCGCTTATCCAGGTGTCGATCATTCCGACCGATCGGAAGACCGGAACTAAAAACATGCGCCAGGCTACAACGACCGATATGAATGGAAAATTTACTTTGACCGCCCCTGCTAACTGCGATCTGGTATTCACCTACATCGGATATGAAACGGTAGTTCATAAACTGGGCGACAAGCCCTTGGAAAATCTGAAGATTTTCATGCATGAGTCTGCTAATATGTTGGGAGAAGTTATTATCGGTTACGAAAAAAGAGCAAAGTCCGAGGTGACATCGGCATACCAACTAATCGATCCGAAAGATATAGCGGATACGCCTGTTTCCAACATCGGAGAGTTGTTGCAAGGACGTGTGGCCGGTATGAATATTCAGATGAACAATGGTACACCCGGAGCCGATGCGCAAATCACCTTGCGCGGTATTTCGGATATATCGTTGGTACAAACCGGATCGGGTAACAGTGTGGAAGATTACACCCTTTCTTCGGCTACTCCTTTGTTTGTGGTAGATGGTATCCCACAATCAGATGCGGGCGATTATGATTCTTCCGGTTTGCTATCCGGTGCTACGGTCAGTCCCTTGTCCATGGTACCGTTCGAAGACATCGAATCCATTGAAATATTGAAAGACGCGGCGGCTACCTCCCTGTACGGTTCGGCCGGTGCGTATGGTGTTATTTTGATTCAAACCAAAAAGGGAAACTCCCCCAAACCGCGCATCTCTTATTCCGGTAACTTTGTGGTGAAGACTCCACCTAGTTTGCGCGATGTGGTAGTAGGAAGTGCCGAGCGGCGGGCGCGCATGCAGCAGATTCTCCAGAATGATACTTCCCGTTACCATGGATTTAACGAAATTCATGACTTGATAGCGCTGTCCGATAGTTTGAATCCGTATTGGAACAACAATACCGACTGGCAGAATGTATTTTATCGCACCACATATAATCAAACCCATAACCTGAATTTTTCCGGTGGAGACGATGGTTTTAACTACAAAATCAATGGAAACTATTATACGGAACAGGGTATCATCAAAAGCACCAAGTTCAACCGGTATGGCATTAGTATGACCATGGGGTATCGTCCGAATAATAAGTTTAATCTGTCAGTGAAGGCCGGTGTCACGTTCACCGATAAAAGTGTGGGTAGCGGTAGCGCGGTCTCGCAAACCGGAGTAGCTTCGGGATCGAGCGCTTCCTCTTTATTGCCTCCCCCTTCCATGTATTCGATGACCAACGAGGCTTTGTCGGTATTTGCGGTTGATAATCAGAGCAACGGAACCAGCTATAACACCTCGGCCAATCTCGAATATAAGTTACCTTTTGGTATTCGTTGGAACGGGACGTTTGGATATACATACAACACATCGACCGAAGATACGTTTACACCTGCGGCTTTGAATACCTCAAGTAGTGCTATACAGCGTGCCAAAATGTATTCGGGGAACTCGAATTCATACAATCTGTATGCCCGTACTACGGCAAACAAAGAGTTCTCATTGTATTGGGTACGATTAGGACTAACTGCTGGTTTTGAATATTCATCCGAGAAGAAGTCCAGTAATTCATTGAACATGATAGGTCTCTCTAGCGATTACATCTTGGGACCTGTTGGCCAAACACCGAGTCTGGCTGATGGTACTTCCAAATTAAGTCAAAGCAACAATACGTTTGCCCTTATTTTCAATCCGAGTTTTGGGCTGGGTGCCAAAACTTCTTTGGGAGAAAAGTACGTGTTTACGCCTACCTTGCGTCCGGAGATGAACTCCGCGTATGGCGAGAAACTGAAATGGGTGATCAATCCTGGATTGGGATTCCGTTGGAATTTCTTCTTGGAACCGTTTATGCATAAAATGCGTAGCACTTTCCTTACACAGGGGGCATTTCGTGTGAGCTGGGGACGTACCGTGAAGTACAAAGCTACCCGCTATAATATTTACGGTCAGTACGACATCAAAGATTCTTACACATACAATGGTAATTCGTACACCCCTATCAATTTTGATAACCTGCCTAATATAAATTTAGATCCGGTAACGACTACGCAATGGAATGCCGGTTTTGAATTGAATTTTTGGAAACGTCTGTTATCGGCTACCATCGATGCCTATTACAAACAGGTAGACAACCAGTTGAGTGATGTGGAATTGACCAGCCATAACGCATTCTCTAAGATCAAGAGTACAGATGTTAGTATTGTAAACTACGGTTTGGAAGGCACCATTGGTCTTCGTCCGCTTCGTGTACAAAGCAATTGGGATTTGAATATTATGGCTTCGCTTGCCTGGAACAAGGACGTGATAGCCAAACTACCGAACGAGGCCCGGCAGATTATCAATTCAAAGGCCACTTCTGTCAACCGGTTGGGTGCCAATGCATTGGGTATGTACCTGTACGTTAACAAGGGGGTATATGCCAGAGACGAAGATGTGCCCGTTGACCCGGCTACCGGTAAAAGACTGCGTGTAGGAGGTACCGAGACCTCGGAATCTTATTTCAAGGCAGGCGATCCTATCTGGGTAGATGTCAACGGAGACTATGTAATTGATGAAAAAGATAAGATGATTGTCGGAAACTCACAACCTCGTATAACGGGTGGTTTAAGTATCAACCTACGCTACAAGAACTTCTCCATCAATACCAACTCCTCGTTTGTGTTGAGACGCGACATTATCAACAAGGCGTTGGCCGATCGTTTTGCCGCCTACACCGATCCGTTAGGAATAGCCAAAATGGATGTACTTCGCAAGAGTGCGGCACTGACTCCGATAGAATCGTACGATTTCTGGGCCCCGGATCACATCCATGCCGGGTATCCCAATCCATACGACTATATCCATGCCAAAACCATTAATCCGTTCCGTTTGGACCAGACGTTGTTTATGGAAGACGGTTCTTACTTTAAGTTGAATACCGTTTCAATAGGTTACACGTTGGGTAAGAGAGTACTTAGTTACCTGCGCGTGAGTTCATTGCAATTGCGGGCAAGTATGAACAACATTTTTACCATTTCCAAATATTCGGGTATTAATCCGGAGAGTGTGAATAGTTTGGGATACGATACATCCGGAGGATATCCGAATGCCCGTTCGTACACAGTTGGTATTACGTTAGGTTTGTAATCAACGAATTTAAAAAGTAAAATTATGAATAAGAAAATATGTATCCTGTTAGCATTGCTCGTGTGTGTGCTCGGCGGATGCAAAATTAATGAGAACGATGAAGAAAAGCTGCCCGGCGACAAGTTCTGGTACCAAGGGTCGGCAGCAAGTGTGGAGTCTTTCACGTTAAGCATTTATAGCCAATTTCGTGATGCCATGATGATGAAATCCGGGGTCGTTATGTGTGCGGGTGATTTGCGTTGTGCGCCGGTAATAAACACCTCCAGTACTACGGAGAAAAATCCGACTAAAAGTAACGGCTGGATCAATTGCTTGCGGTTAAATGATTTGAGCAGTTTACGTGACAACTCTGCGACTGATTCCTGGTATTGCGGCAATATTATTGACTGGAGTTATTTTTACACGGTTATACAGAGTTGCAATATCTTGATCAAAGAAATTGAAAAAGTTCCGAACTTGTCGGCTACTGAAGTAAGTCGGTACAAGGCCGAAGCCGTATTTATGCGCAACCTGACTTATTTCTATCTGGTTCGCTTGTTTAAGGATGTGCCTTATTTTACCAATGCATATAATGAAGCACCGTTGCCTCGCACGGATATGGTAACTGTACTCACCAATTGTTTGGTCGAACTGCAAACGTTGCTCGATCAGGATTCCAGTGCTCAAATACTGCCTTGGTCCTATATGATCGTTTCCAAAAAAGGAGTACGTGCCAATAGAGGTTCCGTACTTGCCTTGATGATGCACATGAACCTGTGGTTGGTACAGTTCGACAGTAGCCAGAAAACGAAATACTATCAGAATGTAGTGAAATTGGGTGATCAGCTAATCAATAAGAACGGAGGTGCATACGAATTGTTATCTTTGGAGCAAACATCGGAAATTTTTAAGGGAGGATCGGCCGAAGGTTTGTTTGAAATTGCGCAGAATATCTCCTATAACGAGGTGTTTAATCAGTCAGTGGTATTTTCGAATTGTGCGGTTTATTCTTGCTTTACTGGCAAAAGCTCTCCTTCTTTTTATTATTCAAATGCTTTCTTAAGAAAGATATATCCGTTGGAAGATGAAGGTATTGGCGGAGGCGGGCATGCTTACGAATATGCTGAAGAAACAGACGGACGTGCCACAGCCTGGTTTACAGATGTCGATGCGGGCAACACGTCTGCTCTCGGTTATAATGAAGTAACCAAGTTTATGAATGTAGATACGTATTCCGGTTCCAGCGTTACGTCCGCATCGGGTAATCAGATTATTTTCCGGTTGGCAGACGCCATTTTGATGTATGCCGAAGCGCTGGTTGCTAGTGGTAATGCTTCGGAAGCGCTGGTTCAGGTCAACAAAATACGTACACGAGCCAATGCTGTTTTGTTTGATGAAAGTACAGCTCTGGAAAGCGAAATCTATTGGGAGCGCGTACGCGAGTTAATCGGCGAAGGATTTTATTTTTATGATCTCGTTCGTACCGGCAAGCTCTATGACGCATCGTTTGCGGTATTTACCGATGGAAGCGGGTGTTCTGAACGACGTTCTAACTTCAACCAAGGATCATGGACATGGCCCATTGCCAAAAAATCATTAGAACACAATCCGTACATGTCATATAACGCATATTGGGAATAATAATAAATAGAAATAGCTTATGAAGACAATATATAAAATAGGAACCCTGTTGTTGGCGTTTGTACTGACACTGACAGGTTGCAAGGAAGATGGTTACCTGGTGGATGGTGGAAAAGCTAATCCCTATTATGATGGAAATGTATGGGAATACTTTAATACTTGTCCTTACCACGAAGAATTATTCAGTGATTTATCGCAGATTATCTCACTGGCTGGTCTGGAAAATGTGTGTAAGACCGAAGAAATTACATTCTTTGCTCCAACCAATGAATCGATTCGTCGAAGCATGAGACAATTGAACCAAATGTTATGGACCTTAGGGTACGATAAACTGGCGACGGACGAAGATGGTAACTTTTACCTGGATCAGGTAAAACCCGAAGTCTGGCGGGACATGTTGTCCATGTATATCTTTAAAGATAAATACCGGCTCAAGGACATTGCTCAGGTTGATACATTGGCACTCAGTACTTATCCCGGTCAAATCAATATAACGCGGGAAAACGACTATCACATGCGTTTGGGCGTAGTATTCGATGATGCTAGCGGCATTAAGTATGCGGGAGCCCGTAAGGTGATTTTTCGTCCCGAGAACGTGTCTTACCCCAAATGGACACATGTGGCAACCTGTGATATCCAGCCTACTAATGGAGTGGTACATGTTATTCGGTTGACACAGCATACCTTTGGCTTTCAGGCATATTATTTTACAAGTAAAGCCATACAGGCGGGAATTGTATACCGTCCCAAAGAATAATGAAAATAGTCAAGAACAAGAAATTAGTGTGTACTATGAAGACTTTGAGAAGAATAACTAATATATGTATAGCTTTGGTTGGCACAATGCTGGCCGGGTGGTGTGTGACCGGATGCAATTCGGATACGAATGAATTTGTCGAAGATCCCTACTTTGGTGGGCGCGAAGCTATGGAGGTGAAGTTGTTAATGGAAAATCCATTACCCAATAGAGCTTATCCGAAGGATGAGGTTACTTTTTATGCCAGAGGATTGGCTAAATATATACATCAGGATCCTACTACCGGAGAGGCAACGTATGATTTTAATTTTTACATATCCGATTCGAAAGTAGAAACCATTGTAGCTGCTACCGATTCTACTGTAACCATTTTAGTTCCCGATGCGGTAAGTTCCGGAACAGCCTATATGGAATTGAATAATCAGGTGTTTTACGGGCCTAAGCTGACTATATTGGGAAGTGTTTCTGTGGATGAGGGATTTGTATTGTTGACAAACAAGAAGTATTTCTACGGTACAACTACGTGGGGCACTACTTGCTTTGATGCATTGCCGCGATCTGATAACAGCAATCAGACCATGAGATTTTACCTGGCAGGAGATTTGACTCAGTCGGGTTCGCAGAAAAACCAGATAAACTCTTCGGAAACTGGATATTTTGGCGGAATTGGTTTTATGGATAATAAGGGGAATATGATCGCTGCCCAGAATGAGGGATATAAAGTTCGGCATGGAGGGGTATACATAACAGGTCTAGAATGGATGAATGATAATATTCGGATTAGCTCGCTGAATTATTTCAATAAGTTAAAAGATGATGATGGCTTAATGATGCTTGCCTCGGGTACATTTTCCAGATACGAAATGTTGAATAAATCGCCGTTAAGCACCGATGCACCGAATAGTAGCAGCGTAAGAAATACAGAGAATATCTCTACATTCTCCAAGATGATGAAGAATATAGTCATTTTGAGAAATGATTGCCGGCAGCCTGTTGTTGCGCAAACGTTGACAAAGACTAGTGGGGGGACGCAAGTTGTACGGGTACCTGAATTTAATGGAGGTACTAATGGTACCATTGTACGCTCATTTGTAACTTCTGATGATAAAATAATTGCAGTAGGAAATTTTAATGAATATAGTCGGGTTGATTATTCGGAATGCCTGCTTTATGGAAAAGATAATAATCAACTACTGGTGGTTGCAACAGATGCCAAGTCGGCTCCATCGGCTATTCGAATGGAAAGTAAACCTGCATTAGTTGCCGAGTGGGGAAACTCATTCTCGGGTGCATTGGATGAAAGTTATAGAGTAGGCATACAGCATACCGGAACTTCCGAACACATAACAGATGCTTCAATGAACAGTAATGATGAGGTTATTATAGTCGGAAAATTCTCTTCGTTTGATGGTATAGCTGCTAATAATATAGTGAAACTGGACGCCAACGGAAATGTAGATTCAGGTTTTCTTTCTTCTATAAGTGGTGGAGCTAATGGGCGTATTAATATGATTCGCTATAATAAAGCCAGAAATAAAGCGTTGATTGTAGGTGAATTTACGGAAATTGGCGGAGTAAGCTGTCCGGGTATTGCAATGATAGACGGAGAAGGACATCTGGATACAAACTTTAAAATTCAGGGCCGATTCGAAGGAGGTACGCCGACGTATGCTGAAATGGTTGATCTGAATGGAATTATCAAAATAGTTGTTGCTGGATCGTTTACAAAGTATGATAAAATTACTCGTCGTGGCTTTTTGCTTTTGAATGAAGATGGAGATCCGGATCAGCGTTTCAATGTACCCGGACGATTTATGGGACAAATTTATAAATCGTTATATTCCAGAACTTCGGAAGAAAACAATGGATTGCTTCTGTTGGGCGATTTTAGTATGTTTGATGACCGGCAGATTTATAATGCTGTGATGCTGGAAGTTAATATGAATAATTAAGGTTAGTACCTAAAAAGATAAGAAGATGAGAAAAATAATAAAACTTATCATGATATGTACAAGCACCCTGATTGCAGTTGCTTGTGATAATAAAGAGATGGAACAATTGCTGAGGGAATATTATCCGGAATCTACGTCAGCATATGAAAACAATCATGTGTTGATGATAATTGTGGATGGAGCTTCAGGGAGTGCTATTCAGCAAGCTGTAAATGATGGAAAGGCTCCTTCTTTGAAGAACTTGCGGGAAACTTCCACATATACATTTAGTGGTTTGGCAGAAACCAGCGAAAAGATTAGTGCATCGACTAAAATATCCAACGAACGCGGATGGGCTAACCTGATGACAGGGGTAAGTACACACGAGGTGGGTATTACAGGCGGAAAAACATTACATGAGTTGGAAGCCCCTTCTTTTATGGACTTATGGTTACAGAAGAAGAAGGATGCAAAAATCTCTTTATACGCTGCGGATGCTACATTTTACCAAGCATTTAAGCGGGAAGGAATGAAAGCTCCAGTATTGACCAATGACTTTAATGTTCAGGAAAATTTGCTGAATGAACTGAAAAGTACAGAAACCTCAGTGTCTCAATTAATCATTGTGGAGTTTAAGGGAGTACAGGATGCCGGCGAGGAAGCTGGTTTTTATGCTGGTAACAATTCAACCCCAGAGGTGATGGATGCTGTCAAAGTATTAGATGGATATATTGAAACAGCATTGAGTACTTTGCGACAGCGGCCTAAGTTCAAAAATGAGAACTGGTTGGTACTGCTTACTTCCAATTACGGAGGTGAAGTGGCTGGAGCATTGAATACCAGCAATCGTTATGAAAATGCGACTGCTCGTACATTTGTAATAATAAACAACTTAAATCTGGCAAAGAATGTACAGATTGCTCCTAGTGCGGCAACCGTGAAATATAACTATAGTACTCCTAAATGGGCCTTCGACAAAGCAAATTGGGGAACAGGATATGCATCTTTAATGGGATATACCGAAAGAGCCGTATTGCAGGATCCTACTTTGTTTCCCATGGATGATGGTGGAAATTGGGGCAAATCATATACTATACAATTTTTACTTCGTGTAAACGGAACAACTTCGATCAAAGCACCTGTTATTTCAAAGAGAAAAATACTCAATGCGGGGACTTCTTCGGTAGGTACTAATGCGGGATGGAGTATTCTTTTAAATAATGCAACATTCCCTGGAGTTTATGCGGATGACTACAGTAAGGCCAGAGGCCCTATGCGTGGACCGACTGTATTGAACGATTATGATTGGCATCTGGTGTCATTAACGTTCGAACCCAGAACCGGATCTAATAAAGATTTCTTTCAGATTTATGTAGACGGTGTGATAGGAACAAATGGCCCGAACCTAACCAGCAATTTTAGAGCATGTTGGTCGTATGACGGAACACCTCTTACCATCTGTGGCGCTGAATGTGCTTCTTCATACGCTCCTGCTTTTATACGGAATGCATGGTTTGAAATGACTAACATACAGATTTACGACACAGTGATTCCGCAGGCCGATATGATAGAATATGGAGGCAGACCTTGGTTAGAAAAGATGAACGACTATAAATATGCGGATAATTTGATAGCCTATTGGCCTTGTGATCGGGAAGAAGATTACGGAAAGAGCCGACTAAAGGATTACTCCAAGTATGCTCCGGGTGACGGAAGTACGGATTTTATTATAGAGGGAATGCCATGTTACGTATCTGGAATTTCTGAAGCGTCGAATATCGTGAAACCACCTTTGGAATCGGATGCAACGTTTTATCATCAGTGCTACAATTCCGTAGACTTACCTTATGAGGTGTTGCAATGGTTGGGATGCACCATGGATAAGAACTGGAAGTTGGAAGGTCAGGGATGGGTGTTGAAAAAGACTGGCGTTAATGAATAAACTTATCAAAAGAAAATGCGTATGAAAAAGATAAATTTCTATATAGTAACCACATCTCTGCTGATGAGTCTGCTGGTTGGATGCAATATTGGTTACCAGTATGATATAGAGAGTGGAATAGATGAAAACACATCGGATAGTTCCAGTGGAGGTTCTACCGATTTGTCCGAAATAGACGTAAGTATGTGGGAATATGCGGCTATTTTTCCGGGACTGGTAGATACCACCAAAGAGGTACGGGTTAGAGATTATGCATTGGAACTGGATATGACGAAGCGGTATGTGTCTGCTACATCTCTAGGGGTAAATCAGGTTCCGGATCCGTATTACAGTACTGGACTATATGCCGGAGCCGGCGAACCTGTAACTATTGAGGTCGACGGCACATTGGGACTTAGTGTGTTGATAGGATCACATGTTCGCGACATGACTAATTTTTTGAACACTAATGGAAGCTTTGTGGAGCGTTATCCATTGATATCGATGACAAAAGCCTTGTTCCCAGGGAAAAATATTGTGAAAAATCCATTTGGTGGAACAATCTGGATTCGAAAAGATGGTCAAACGGGGCAAGATAAGATACAATTGAGAGTGTCGGGAGCTTATCAGTCGTCAGATTATGTAAGAGGAAAAACTGATGCAGCAGAATGGACTACGAAGATAAATGCTACTACCGTACCTTGGATTGAACTTCGAGGCGAGCATATTGTGTTTTCTGTTCCCACTTCTTACATCAAAACCAAATGTACTTCGCCGACATTTGCTTCACAATTGGACGAGGCTCTGGGATTATGGGATGATTTGATGGAATGTTTTTATCGCTTTAATGGAATGGATGGGGTTGATGAGAACTTTCCGATGCCTAGCTTTCCTGAACGGGTAGTTATGGATGTACACCTTGAAAACGAACGTTTCTCGTATGTGAATTCGAAAACATACGAGTTGCTGGAATCGGCAGATATGATAGATATGGTGACTAATCCGGAGCGTATTAAGTCCGGTGATATAACCAACTTATTGGGGTGGATGGAAAATAACAACTATTTATCTTCTACTTATGCAACTAGCCAGGCCAGTACGCTTTGGTCTACCAGCTACAGCAAAGCATTTCTGTGCATACCTTATGTATGGTTCCTGCAAAAAAATAATTGGATGAACGGGCGAACCCAAGCGGTAAGTTCGTATACCATCAGTACAATTGCTAATTATAAACCTGCCGACTCGAGGCAGTTGAGTATTGGCTATACATGGGATTTGGGAAATGCAGCAAAAAGTGTGATGGAATATGTTGCTGCCGATACATGTAAACTGTACTCTACTAATCTTTCCATTAATGGTGTCTCTAGTGGTACTAGTGCTTCGAACTGTGCGGCTATTCTGCTTTTTATGCAAATAGGCAACTATGTAGGCAGTGACGCTAAAACAGGTTGGGGCTTCTGGGCACACTTTAATCGTACCAGAGCAACTCTAAGCCTTAGTGATATGAACTATTTGGCCTATCAGTTATCTGCATATTTTAAACGTGATTTCACCATGTTTTTTAGTTGGTGGGGAATTGAACTGAATGATAATGTACGTTTGGCAACAAGTGTATATCCACCTATGGAATGGCAACAATGGAATTATAATCCGGTTAGTGGAAATGTCGTGTCGTCCTATGATGGTTCGTCTCCCTATACGCAGTCGGGAAAGGTACCTTATCACACTGATCGTTCAAAATGGGTAGCTTTTGCCTATTCAGGTGTTAATATGGAACCTGATAATTATTATATATCTCAGGCGAAAGGAGCCAATCCGGATACCTATAAACCGGCCTCTTTGTTTGATGGAAGTCGTACAACCTTCTGGATCTCCCAAAGTGATGAGTACAAAAAATATACGGATGCAGCCAGTCAGACAGTTTATCCTTATAAAGATGCAGAAATATACAAGAAAGCCACGACGCCTCAATTTCCCTATTATATAGTTATTAAACCGGGTGATGAAGCGAGCGCGGCAGACGGATTCTATATCGCAAATGGAAATACCGAAGAAAAATTCCTGTATGAAGTTAATAAGGAGGCTTTTTCGTATGCACCGCAGCATATCATTGTTGAAATAACAAACGACGAGCTTGTTTACGAAGAAACTGATTTGCCGGATTTCGGGAATACAAGAAACATCCGGTGGACAACAATTTATGACTCGGATAACGATCCGAATCATTTGCACTTTCATCCCGACCGCAAGAATTTATTTTATGTGGATTTTGGAAATCACTACAGTTTCAAAGGAATGCGGTTGACGTTCGACCGTCCTACCCACTATGCGAAGGATAAACCGACTGATTGGGACGATGTGGCTTACCCGAATCGTCCGGAGACGAATCATCAACTGGACAGAATCCATAAACTCGCAGAATTTGGAACCTATTATTATAAATAATACGATATACTATGAGACAGTTTTTTAGAATAACAAACAGCTTGCTGGCAGGAATGGCTTTGCTGCTTGCTGCGGCTTGTACGGAATACGATACCCCTGCATCGATAGAAGGCGATATCAAAGAGGGTAGCAAAAACGACATACGGAAATATGTGTTGTGGATCAACATTGAAGGCGCTGGAGGCGGGGACTTGGTAAAACAAGCCCTCCCGGCCGACGGGACCATCATGAAAATGTTACCACATAGCAAGTACATGTGGGAGGGTTTGGAAGCCGAACATGTGGAAGATCAATCGGGATTGACTGCCGAAAATCCGGTGGCAAACGCCTCTTTGTTGACCGGCACGCTTCCCATTCGTCATGGAATCGGCGATGTATCCTATATCGCGGAACCTTCACCGTACGATCCTTCGTTCGATGAATCGTTGAAGATTTATCCTGGCTTCCTGCAATATGTTACCGATTATAACAAGGCATTGAAGTCGCTGGTGGTGACTCCCTGGAAAACCCAGAACGAAACTTTGATGTACCAGGCCGACCGGATTGTAACCACTACAACCGACGAAGAAACGGTAAACAAGGTGCTTAGCCATTGGGATGATGATAATTATCGCATCACTTACGTTTCTTTCCGGGATGTATTGGATGGCGCTAAGAATGGCGGATGGACTTCTGCCAATGCCAACTATTCCGCAGCCATGAAAAAAGTGGACGGGCACATCGGTAAATTGATAGATGCTATCAACCAGAGGGAGAATGCTTATTTCGAAGATTGGTTGGTTATTGTTACTTCCAACTGCGGCGGAACAGCTTCCGGACAGTATGGTGGCATGTCACGTGAAGAGCGCAACATGTTCGGTATCTTCTATTATCCTCATTTTACCGAATCCAAAGAAATGAAAGGTGAGTACATGAGTTTGCTCCGTTTCGATAAGAGTTTCCAGGCTGTTGTAATTGATTCTACGGAAGTGAAAACTACCGGCAAACAACGGCAACTCTACTCCATGCCGGCTGTGGCGGGAGCAGACAATGGCATGACGGTAGAATATATCATGGCTGCCCGTCCGTCGGACAACCGAAGTTATATTCCGGGAACCCAGAATGGAGTAGATATTATGGCTAAACAACGTTGGAAATTCCGCATGGAACATACATACAATGCTTCCGCGGCTCATGTGTTTGGGAAGTATGATACTGACCGTAATCTGGCTGGTGACTTTGTAACACCATCGATGCATACCTATACAGCCACTTACTCTTTCAAGGATGTGGAAGACAGAATACAAAAGGATACAAGTGATCCTGACGATTTCGGAAATACGGTGACTCAGGATGTAGCCTATAAGAAAGGAACTGTCAATATAACTTCTTATTATGATGGAATAGTTACGAGGCCCATTTCTAGTGCGGTTGACCAAAAGGCTGAAAATTATGCGGATAACTATAATCTCACTATCAATGGAGGTCTGCGCTGGTCCTGTCGCTATTTTGCAGAGTTGCGTATCTGGAAACGTGCGTTAAGAGCAGAAGAGGTTGCGAAGTATGCCGGTCTATTGAAACTGACTCCGTCTAATTGCCCCATCTACGACGACCTGATCGGTTACTGGCAATTCTATAAAGGAGCCGAATACCTGCAAAACGACTCCTTGGTAGTGAACCAAATCAAGAGCGTGAATGGTATTCCTACGGAACCGTTGCGTTTGCGTACATTGACAACAAACTCTTCCGGAAGCAGTGTGTATGTACCGGTTACCAACAGTCATATAAAGTACATGGATGTTCCCAATACCACTTATACCGCTTTTAATAATGAGCAGTTGCTCATGGAAAGCACTACCGTAGTACCCGAGATATTCCAATGGTTAGATGTCCCGTATCCTGAAGAGACCACTCGTGGCGATACCTTTAAAGGCTCCAAACTAGACGGCATCTGGCATCCGCTGGATCTGGTAAGTAACAAGCAAATTTGGAAAGGATTTGTCTTGAAGTTCAGCGATAGAGAACTGGAATGGCGCGATTACGAGGAAAAGTAATTAGTAAATGAAATAATTGCGCTCTCTGGTAACAGGGAGCGCAATTATTTCATTTACTAATGAGACGAACAACTTAATAATCCATATCAATCATGAAAAAACAAGGTATTACAAAGATTGTAACAGTTTACATGCTCATCGGGATGGCGCTTCTAGCCATGCCCGTTTCCGCACAGAAAAGCGGAAGTACCCTATTTGCGTTATTCAAAGACAGTGTTCCTGCCGGAGCTCAGTGGAGAGCCCACGAGAAATCGATACGCAAGGGAGGATACACAAAGAACAGCACGCATTACGTGTACACAAAACCGGCGTATGGTCCCGCCGAATTAACCGGGCTATCCATTCCAATCCGGGAAAATCCCGGTCCGGGCGAGTTTCGCTACATTACCTTTACGTATGTGAAATGGGGTGGGGGACAAGTCGGTCTTCGGTTTGCTTACGATGAGTATGCCCGCGCCAATGGTCCGGGTAAGAAGTATGACTATGGTTACTATGCCGGAAAAGGCGATGAAATTACTGTAGGCCTCCGGATAGAGGAAGAAGCTCCCAGCCACTGGATGGTAACGACCCGTGATTTGTGGAAAGACTTTGGCGATTTTACATTAACCGGCCTTTCTTTCTTGTGCCCCACAGGCCGCGATGCAGGTTTCGATGCTGTTCTATTAGGCAAAAACCCGGACGATTTCGAAGGAGTGCCGGGTATCTTGCCTACTAAAGTCGGTGCTTCGGTGGTGATTGAAGATGACGAAATTACACTGGATGAGTCCTTCTATACCGATGACTATGAGGACGATGCAACACAGCAAGTGCAGATCGACTGGGCCGCACAAATCAAAGCCGGTGGTGTATGGATGTATCCGCTCTATCTGCTCGGTGTGGTGGCACTGGTCATTGCCTTGCAGCGTATGGTAACTTCCCGCTCGGGACGCTTGGCGCCGAAGAAACTTCGTAAAACGGTGGCCGAATGTATGTCACGCAGGGATATCGAAGGTGCTTTGGCTGCTTGCGGCAAGTATCCTTCTACACTGGCTGCTTCCCTGCAATATCTCTTCAAATATTGGAAAGCAGATAAGAATGCTGTTTGTCAAACGGCAGGCGACATGGTGGCCCGTGATATACGCGCCCACCTGGCCCGCATCTATCCGCTGTCGGTCATTGCTTCGGTAGCTCCGTTGCTGGGATTGCTCGGTACCATTGTCGGTATGATTGAGGCATTCGGCCTCGTGGCTTTGTATGGCGACGAGGGAGGAGCATCCATTCTTTCCGACTCCATTTCGAAGGCGTTGATCACCACAGCCGCTGGTCTTATCATTGCAGCTCCTTCCGTTTGCTTGTATTTCATCATTAAGAACCGCATTACACGTCTGTCGTCCCTGGTAGAGGTGGAACTCGAAAAAGTGATTACCGAGCTTTATCTCACGGAAGAAGGTGAACCCAACTTGAGAAAGGAGGAATAGCCATGCGCATCCATTACGATGACGAAGACAAGGTAGATGTACCCATGTCGCCTTTGATCGACTGTGTGTTTCTTTTGTTGATTTTCTTTCTGGTAACTACGATGATGAAGAAATGGGAAATGCAGATTCCACTCTCGCTTCCGTCAATGACCTCCAGTCTGTCTACCAAGCGCAGTGCCGAGGATGCGGTGATTATCTCCGTGGACGAGAAAGGGCGTATATACCAGGTACTCAACCACGATGCTTATTCGGGGGAGAGCCTGTATCGCCCCATCAAAGACCTGTCGGCTTTTCTGGGCGATTTGAAAAGCCGGAAAGGCACCGATACCCCCATTGAAGTAGCGGCATACCGTACGGTGACCGTTAGCACGGTGATAGATGTTTTCGACCGGTGCCAGATCGAAGGATTCACACACACACGTGTACGTTTAGGTAGCAAACCCTATTAATGAAGTTCTTATGAGATTAAACCTATTTAATAATGACGACGAGCCGGAAGTATCCATGTCTCCTCTAATCGACTGTGTATTTCTGTTGCTGATCTTCTTCCTCGTATCTTCTATGACGAAGATAAAGAACAAGGATATTCCGATTAATCTGCCAGCTTCGCAATCGGCTATCAAGTTGAAGCCGGACGACAAGCAGGCCATTGTGGGGCTGGACAGTGAAGGTAACTTGTTCTGGGACGGACAGGCTTGTACCACCAACTTCCTGATGGAACAATTGCGGAGTACCTGTATCAGTACCCCCGACCGGCGTATCCGGATCGATATGGACAGGGATGCCCCCTTCGGACGTTTTGTCGAAGTGATGGATGCCTGCCAATTTTATAACCTGAGTAACATAGGAATACGAACGTATGATGAAAACTACAACAGACAGTAGCAAGTGGACGGTAGTCCTCTCGTGGATACTGGCCGTAGCTTGTGTGGGAGGAGTGATGGCATATTTCTATTTCCTTCCTACTAAGGAACAGGAAGCGCCCGACTTATCGGCACTTCACAAACAGCAAACAGCTAAACAAACCGCGCGAAAAAATGAGAAGATGAAGCAGGCGCAGTCTCAACGGGCGCTTCCGGCGGAATATTCGCGGCAATTGGTGAAACAGTCGGAGATATTGGTGAAAAAGGAACTGGAAGACAAATTGCGTAAGTTCCGGGAGATGGCCGAAAAAATGCGGGAACGGAAAGACAATCTGCTCGATAAAGTGGAGAAGCGTCGTTTGCCGGGTTCTGCTCCTGCCGATGCCAATAATACCTCACTGGCCCGGAACATTCCGCAAACCGATAACACTCCATTAGGAACCGAAGTTCCTGTGGAAGCTATCTACGAGCGGTTAAGGGAATATGAGAATGAAATTCAGAAGAACCATCTGGCTGTCAATGCTGCCAGACAAGCATTGACGAAAGGGCTTTCCTTTCCGGAAGTGTATCGTTCGTTAACGCAAGGCGCTTCCCGTATGCCGAGTTTCAATCAACTTATCAGCAACCAGGTAAACGGAGGTGAGTGGGAGCAGTCTGCCGGCAGCAATGCCAGTGCCAGGTTGGGCATTCACAACACAGCCGACCTGAACAACTACCGTGGACTGTTAGGGCAAGCCAGTCGCCAGGCAGGTTTGGCCGGAGCACGTCTGGAAGGATTGTTCGGACTTCCGCGCCCAGGACAAGGTGGTGGCAGGCCCGGTAACAATCAGGGTGGCGGCGGCGGAGCCGGTAACGGTGATGGAGGTGAGGTCGGAATGGGCGCCACTAATTTCGCCTCTTCAGGAAAGAAAGCACCATTCAGTCAGTACACGGGCGCCAAACTGAATGAAGCCATGGTACGGGCACAAGCCATGCCGGGGCGTCGTTTTTCCAAAAATGCCGAACGAAAAGGATGGCTTTACATAAATACCTGGTATATGATTGGCCCATGGGAGAACTACGGCAGGGATGATTTCTCTATCATCCATCCACCCGAGGTCTCCATCGATTTTGATGCCGTATATACGGATGGGCAACGGGGAACCGGCATTATGGAAACGGAATCACATCCGCTGAAAGTCATCGGTCCGGAAGTACGCTTGGACGGAACACTTCGGTGGAAGTTTATGCAAAGCGAGTCTATGCACAACACCGTACCTGTTACCACCAATCACTCTACTTATTATGGCTATACAGAGCTCTTTTTCGACGAAGAAACCACCATGCTTGTAGCAATCGGTACTGATGATAGCGGCAAGGTTTGGATCAATGGAAAAGAGGTTTGGCAGGACAATGGAACAAGTTGGTACCATATTGACGAGCATATTGCACCTTTTAAGTTCAAACAGGGCTGGAACAGTGTACTTGTTCGTTTGGAGAATGGTGGCGGCGGACCGGCCGGCTTTAGTTTCTTAGTTATTCCACGCAGTTGAAAAAGAACCTTTTTTACAAGACTATAGTACTAATTCAAGTTTCACAAGCTAACCTGAATTATTCATACTCCGATTGGAATGCAGATTATGAAGAAGAACATTGTCCGATTTAAACTCCTTTTTTGGTGGATGTTATCAAACCTTGTATATATGGTTGCTTATTTATGGCGTTGTTCTTTCTCTTCAGAAACTATTATCTTTTTTGTCACATAAACAAACTCTCCCTTCTCCGATACTCCTTCTATTGTTACATCCAAAGTAGTGGGAGCATTGCCTGGAATATTAAAAGAGAAATCCATACGCCCTTTTTCGTCTGTTTGTAAATTGGGTTTCCAAAATAATGTGGGGCGAACTTCATAGGGATCACTCTCGTGCTTGGGTTCGTATTTGGGTGAATAGAACTCAACAGGGGATTGATAGCCTAAAAGATAAATGGACGTTTTATCTATTTGAAGGGTGGGGGGGACAAAACCATAAGATAAATGCCAAAACTCGCCTCTACTTGTTCCTTGGAATACGGAAATATCCCGTGGGTCAAAAGACGTTTTTAATGTTATATCAAGTACATGGAATTCTTTCTGAAGATGATGCTTTCTTCTGTTATTGTGAAAAGCATAAGCATTGCCTGCCCACAACTGAAAATTCAGCGGATCCATATCTTCAATGAATAGTATACTTTCTACATTTTCAGGAGAGATGTAATCAAGTGCCCTATTATCATAAAGAAAACTGTCAATGAATAGCCTTACTTCTTTTTTATTATAAAATAAAGATATAAAATAAGGTTGATTTTCTACCGTTTTTATATCAAGCTGTTTAAGTAGTTCACTTAGATTTATGGCTTTGTAAGATGCTATTTCATTCCGGTTCATTTCCCGGTAATTGGTACTTCCCCATAGTTCTGGCTTTATCGTAAAGGTGTTGAGCAATACATGTGCCATCCCGTTTAGATAGGTCACCACCGGTTTTCCATAATAAACCGGGGCATCCGGTCCATTGTTGCCGTTGCTACGAATCATTTCCTGTGGCATCCGTAATGGTTGTTCTGCGAATTTCTCCGGTTCCACTTCCACCACGAGCTTTTGCTTCTTTTGCTTGTCATCTTCCACGCTCATGGCCTGGAGCGTAAATTCAGTCCAGTCAGGAAATTCAAAACCGTCGAACCTGAATGTTCCGTCCGATGTGGATAACGCGTGATGCTGGAACTTGTACTTTGCATGAGTAAGGGTTACCTCTCCTTGCTTTTCCTTGCCGAACAGCCCTTTGGCTTTCAGCTTCCCGGATATGGAGCAGGCTACCTCGGGTTGCTCGTTTGGGAGCTCCCATTTTCCTTTTAGTATATGCGGCAGGTTGTATCTTTTCCATCCATGGGTCATCAGCAACAGGTCGAGTGCTTGTGAAGCCATGGGATTGTTGGTGTCAAAATAGAAAGCTGGATTGCTGATATATCCTTTCAACTCGGATGTGAGAAAGATAGAGGAGAGAATATGGTGTGAGGTGTCGGTTACTCCAACCTGAGAATCGGTGACCGATACGGAGAAACTTCCACGTAGCGGTTGGCCAAGTGAATCGGTGAGGCAGCATTCCGCTTGCACTTTCTCTCCAGTGTGGTAAACGGTTTTGTCAGTATTCCATCCGTATTGCATACGTGCGGGCCGATGGTTGAAGCAAAGCCGTTCGCTCAGTTTGTTGTAACGGCTGTCAAGCAACAAGCATTGAATGATACCTTCCGGACATGTCGCCAGGTCTATGATTGTCTTTTTATCCACGAGGGGTGCTACGTGGAACGGTATCCCCCGTATACTTAGCATCAATAGCAGGCTATCCATTGGCATTCCGGCGCTTGCCAATGTGATGACCTGCAATGTATGATCAGGCCTTACCTCTGTCCGTAAAGAGTATGCAGCCTGTTGTACTCCGGGCAAATCGAATACTTTGTTCAGTTGTTGCCCGTTTTTCGCCACCACCTTGTATTTCTTTCCCGTCTGCGGCGTGAATGTGAAGCTTCCCATTCCATCGTGCAGTGTGGAATCGGCAAGTAACACGCGCCCCGCTTCATTTTGCAGTATCAGATGTACCCGGGCGCTGTTGCCACTGATGTCCTGTGCTTTGTAAGCCACCCGGCACTCGGTATCGCCAATGAGATATCCTCCTTCGGGATAGAACGATATATCATAGTCCTCCTGTTCGGTGCTAAGGGCAAAATATCGTTCGTAGGACGGTATGCCGAATCCCGACAGCCTCAGCATGAAACTCTGATTGTTTGCCACTTCGTTGGGGCTGAATGTGGCAATCACCTTTTCTTCTCGTTGCTGTACTGCCGATGCTTTTCCTTTGGGAAGTATTATTTTAGCTTCGGGGGCCACAATGCCTTTGTTCACATTATCATACAAGTTAAAGTCGAATCTTGTTTTCTTGCCTGCTTTCGATGAGTATGCCGCCAGGCGGGCATGTATCCACTCAGGTTGTGGCGCAATTTGCAGGCTTCGGCTGAAGAGGTGTTCTTCTCCTTCTTGCAGCATATACCGGGTATAGGCCCGCAATCCGTACACTCCTTCGGGTATTCTCTCGGGAATGGGCAGGTAACCGCTTATCTGTCCCAGGGAATCGCGCCGCAGCTTTACTCTTTGTACCAGGGAGTCTACCGGATTCATCAGTTCCACATAAACGTAGCGGCTTACAGGCAAGGGTGTATGAAATGTGGAATGTACCGTGTATGCTTTCAGCCAGAGGGTATCTCCCGGCAGGTAGGTGGACCGGTCGATGTGCAGATGCAACTTCTCCTTGGGGTAAAGTGTGAGTTGCCTGGCCATGTTTGTCAGGGCGGTATCCAGTAAGTTGGTTTGCGAGTGCAAGGTACACACGCTGAATGTTATCAGGCTTATAAAACACAGGATGGTTCTCATAGGCATTTTTTTAGATGGATTCTCTCATGGCTTATTCTTCAAAAACAGGAAATCCCCCATTTCTGTTTTCCGTATCTTTTTTCCATTTTTTGTAGGGGCCGGGGTGTTCTGTAACAAATACATTCAGCTTGTCAACGAAACTGTCAGACCGCATTTCTTCCGGTGTAAGCGCATGGAAATGGCTGGGAGAGGATATGTGTCTCGTACTGGGATGAAGAGCAATAAACAGGGCATGTGGACTTGTAACAAGCACCCTTTCATGGGGAAGTATAACACCTGTTTGCATGGTATAGTAACATGGAACGCTGTTTTTTGCCATGATTTTTGCTAATTCTGAGTTCATGCAAAACAGGCTACCGATTATGAAATCAGTGGCGGTAGAATAATTTATAGATATAGTTCCCGTGTTATAACAGTTGGAAAATGAGGGCTTACAGTAGCTATCTATTCTTCTGTCTCTATCTCTATATTGAAAACTGAAATAGGTACCACATATACCTCCAGCTACGTATTGGGAAAGTATGTTTCCAACGTTGTAACAATTCGCTATAGTATCTGTTCTATTGATATGTGCTTGAACTGAATGATATCCAATAATACCTCCAATATCTTTATACCCTTCAATTGTTCCTCTGTTAAAACAATTATAAATAGCTATGCCACATATTTTATTTCTACCTTTCTTGCTCTCTTCATTATCGATATATACAAGACCAACAATTCCTCCTATAATACTTTTACCTTTTAGAGTTCCACTGTTGGAACAGTTGACAATGGCTGCCGAGGCTTCTGCGTTCAGAAAAGCAGCTATACCGCCCACCTGGTTTCTTGCAGCTATTATCTTGCCGAAATTGTGACAATTATTAATGGTTGAGCGACCTATCAAATAGGCCACAATTCCTCCTGTATACAAATATCCTGTGATAACGGACGCTTTTATTGTAAGATTCTTCACTGTAGCGTTTTTGACAACTCCGAACAGTCCTTGGAATACACCTGTTTTTCTACGGTTGATGTATAGTCCATAGATGCAGTGCCCATTCCCTTCAAATGTGCCTTGGAAAGCCACGATGCTATCCGTGTCTATTATGTGTCCTATGGGGTTCCATTGTTCTTTCTTCCCCTGTGGTACACTGTCCCATTGTTGCCATGCGGTGGTATCGTTCAGAAAGATGTCCTGTGTCAGTTGTACCACTTTCCCCCGATAATTGTTTCCGTTATTTACATGACGGGAAAAAGCTTTTAGCTCTTCGGCTGTTGCAATAGACAGGGTATCAACGGTAGTTTGCTGCGGATACATTGGCAAGGATTTTGCGATCAGAAGCCAGAAGATGAGGATAAATGGTTGTTTATTCATGGTGGTTAGTTTCAGAAATATAAAATGAAAGAAAAGGAGATCACTAATTCGCTCTTAATTACATCTCATAAGTAAGCCAGATGGTATCTCCCGCATTCTTTTTTTCATAAGTGCAACCCATATATTTTTCGCATATATGCATGCAAGGAGAATGTTCGTCAAACCAAAAGACAATTCCTTGTCCATATTTTCCAGCGAAGTCCATTTTATGTGCTAAATCTGAAGCAATGGAGTATGGTATCCATTTCGGTATGTTGCTGATTTCACGTATATTTTTCATTGTTTCATCTGAAAGATACACATCCGTAATATTAATATCAGTCAGGCAAACTCCATCTATTCCGCCAAGATGAACCTCAATAGAGAATTCTCTATTTATAATAATATTTCGCATGGATTGAATTTGAGTATCTGCTCTTGTGAGCGTTACACAATTCTTCTTGACTTCCACAGCTACATAGCCTTGTTCTTCCATATTGGCTATTAACTGATTTCTTTCCTCTACTCGATTCAAGCAATATTGAAATAGATGGTCATCGAGTCCAACTTCCGAGCCTGATTTGGCACTGAAAACAAATTTTCCATCTTCAAAAGAAAGCATCTTGTTTATCTTTTTTTCATTTTTTTTCAGAGTTTCAATCTGCGCATCGGTTAAAACAGGTTGCTTAACCTGATATTCACGTGATTGTTCGCCTGATAAGTACTCATTTCCTTGACAGGAAAAAAGACAGACACCAAGGATAAATACCATAAATTTAAATACGAAGTTTTTTCTATTCATAATAGTTTCTTGTTTATTTGTTAATAATTAGGTTGCTAGAATCTCACAACCTCCTTTTCTTTCATTTCTCTCTTATGTTTTTTGAAATCTGTTAGTATTTGAGGTCTGTTGTTTATGATTTCTTCTTTAGCGAATAAATGTTCCCGGGTCTTGTTTAGAGAAATCCACTTGTTGGTTACTGCTAATTTTATTTCATAATTAATTAACTGTGGCAATATGTCAGTGTTGTCTTTCTGGGGAAAAGTCTTGCACTCTTTCATCTCATCCCAATCTTTTTGTGCCTTCTTTGTTGCACCCTCTTTACAGATATGCTCGAAATACAAACTTATCTGTGTAGTGGATAAGATCTCTTCCAGGTAATGTTTTTGTTCGTCTCCTCTGTTGAACTTTTCTTCAAGAACATATTGGGCTTCGTAATCGGCCTCTAAAACCCGGCGATATGTTTGGAGGAGTTTTTCTACTTGTTGCTCATTGAGCCCTGTCACGGCACACTTGCACAACACATCCATTAATAAGTCATTGGAGGAGCTGTTCAGCGATTCTAATCGGAGAGACTCCAAGGGCCTTTTGGCGAGTGTTTTTAGCCGTTCTTTCTCAGTTCCTTTACTGTCTCCCAGAAAGTTCATATATTCTAATACTTCTTTTGCTTCTATTTCGTGACGGAACAATTTCAGATATAATTTACCCCCGTCTTCTTCGTTTATATAGAGTCCGTTCTTTTTCAATTTATCCATTTGTTCCAATACCGTTTTTCGGACTTGTGCCTGCACCTGTATGTTGAAATACTTTTTCAGTTGTTGCTCTGACAAAATATTTACAAGACTATCCCTTTCTATCTTAGAAGATATTTTTTCATTGATAGCAGCATGCTCCAAATCGCTGCAAGCTGTCAATAAACGATCGACAGTTGTTTTATCAAAGTCCAGATTTTTACGGTTGAATATTATTTTTCGCAAAGCCCATGCCCGCACACTGTTTTTCAAGGAGTATTTTTCTTTGATATTCACCATCATATCATTAGATTCTATGGGGGTAAGGAAAGTTAACAGCGTATCCATGGTAGGATAGTACCATAAGGATATATCTTCTAACTTACTTCCTTTTTCGTAAGCAACCCTTGCTATACTATCATTCCGCTCAAAAAAGAGCTTTAGCCTTTGAAGACTTTCTTTGGAAAGCGTTATGTTATTATCAATGTAGTGGAGCTGTAAGGCTATTGCCACAGGGCATGGATACATGTCAATGTCCTTTTTAGGTTTGCAAGCGACAAACAGTATCAACACGAAAAGTAGTAGAAATCTCATTTGTTATCTTTTAAAAGTTAAAACCAATACCGAGTGCCGTCAGGCATAATGATGAACGGACGTTCTTTCCTCTCTGAATAGTCGGGGATAAGCAATAGAAGCGCATTTTGTGGTACATTGGAAAATTCCAGTTGGTCTTCATTAGCTTGTGCTCTCTTTTTCCCGACAGAGACCCAATTATTGTCCCAATAATAGAGTTCATACGTTCTGTTTGGACGAAAACGGAGATAATGTTCCTGCTCTTTTATCGTAACTGCCCGTCGATGCTTTAAGTCGGGTATTAAGTGTAGTCGGTGATTATAACCATTGATCATAGGGTATCCGGCAGAGGACAATTCTCCTTGTTGAAAGCGTAACGGAAGAATGACCAACCCACGTGGCATATCTTTAAAAGTCACGCTGTCATTGTCGCATTGTCCCCACCACACGGAATTCCATGCACCCTGGTTAAATGTACCCGCATACACTACTTTGGTGGAATCCATCCCGCTGTGTAGAGGAATGGTCACGTCTGCTGTCTGCCAATATTCAGAAGTGATGTCTATATAATTGGATTGCCGCAAATATCCTTCGGGAATTTCCACACTGAGATTTTGCTCCGCCAATGTTTGAGGTTGTCGCGAATACGTATATCGCAACACCTTTGCCGGTTCACGTTCCAATCCGTAATCTGTTTCGCTACTGCGTGTTACATCAAAGCGTGAAGGGCGCATGTCTCTATCAAATACGGTGTTGGCAAAATGCGCTCCAAACGATGTACCCCAACAAGGAATGGAAACATAAGCTGTGGGGATGGATTGCGAGCGCAGGATAAATGTTTCCAGGGCTGCGATGTCTTCGCATTCTCCTTTTTCTCTAAATAGCAACTGTTGGGCACTAAGCCGCGACGACGGTTCGTTGCGAACCTCTCCATAAGTAAACGTAAACCACTCCTTGAAATCTACAGTTAAATAGTCAAAGACATCGGGCATACTTCTTCGCTTTAAGCTGTCGCCCACCCACTTGTATCGTTCTTGATAAATGGGAAGCCAGTGACTTATCGGTTCGATTGTCACCCTGTAAGGCAATATATATTCACAGAAATCTTTGAAAGGAATGTTTTTATAAAGTGAAGAACGCCAAGAATCCACACTGCGGTTTACATGCTCAATGAGGTACTTCCCTTTCATCTCATGTATATCGTACAATACGGTATCTTTAAAATGCAAGTCGTTATGTTTTTCGCGTAAAATGTTGATAGCAGCTACCGCACTTTTAAAATCAGGATGATCGAATTCGGAAAAGTCTATCTTTTTACCGTCGGATGTTTCCCAATAATAAGTCTTGGTATAATGGATGTCCATGTTTTCTATAAGGAATTCCACAGCTCTCAACTTAAGCGAGTCATCTCTACCTGCAAAATGCTTCCATGCTTGCTCTAACTCATTTCTGTTTGAACCGGCTTTTTCTAATGCGATCTCTATCTGCTGTGGACATTCTCTTTGAGAACATCCGGCAATAACCGTACAGATAATAATAGTTATTGTTATGTAAGTTTGTAATTTCATTCTTCACTGTTAGATTGTGTCACAAAGGTAGCGGCACTTCACTTTTGAAACGTTCTCAAATCATTCAATATGGTTCAATTTTAAATCAAAAGTGCTTTTATCACAGTTCAGAAGGGGTTTCTCCTTTATGGAAGTTCGTTATTCTTTAGGTATTCTTTCATCTTGGCTTTTATAAGGCTGCTGTCAAAGTTTAGCACTTTCATGGGTTTGTCTATTATTTGTTGCGCCACCGCTCTTGCTTTGTCTATTTGTCCTGTCTGGTCGTAGATGGTGGTTAGATAAAAAAGAGGGCGAAATAGGGATGGATACATATAGGATGCTTGTAATGCATGGAGTTCCGCTTTGTCATATTGCTCAAGATTTATGTAGTTTTCTGTTAGAAACAACTGTACCTGGCTGTTATTCAGGTGCTTTTCGCACTTGTCCAGCAATGCTATACTCCCTTCATAATTGCCCATTTGAGATAAAACAGCCCCGTAATTGAATAAGAAATACGGATTCGAATGATTGATTTCTTCTAGTTCTTCATACTGTAGGACAATATCCTCCGTAATGGCATGAGCATTGGCCGTCTTATGTTCCAATGCAACGCACTTTTCATTGTTCTTATATAAGGTTATCGCTTGAAAGAGTAATAGGGCGACAAGCGGAATCATTACGATACGGGAGTGCTTGATTTTTATAGTATAAACTGTAGAAGACCGGGAGGAGGCAAGAAATAAGATGCTTATGATTACAATAAGTTGCGTGGTACCATATTCCAGTGGATAAGAAAATAATGAAAATACAGCTATAACAATTAGTGATAGAGTGAGATGCCTTTTATGTATATCTCGAAAACTTCCCTTGCATGCTATGCAGATACTTGATAAAGCCAGAACAAATGTTATTAATCCATACCTGATAATGAAATTCAGGTATTCGCTGAAAGGGTGTAGTACATCATCGGCCAGCAAGGAGAATGGGCTATCGGGATTTTCTCTGAAATACTCAGCCTGGTATAGCATGTATTTGGATGTAAAACCATTAAAACCATGTCCGAACAAAGGTGCGTCGCTTATCATTCTTAAGGAGTTTTCCCAGATTAATAGCCGTCCATTAGCAGAATGGGCTTTGAACTCGTAGAGAAAATATCCTATGATAAGTGTAAAACCTAACATGGCAATGAGAAATAAACTTTTGTTCCTGACTTTTGTATATAATATAATGGCATAAAAAAACAGCAGAGAGATAACCCCTGCACGCGACTGGGATAAAATGATGGCAATAGCAAAAGTCAGAATGGCTGTTTTGCCAATAATCTTTAGGCATTTGTCGGATGAACCTATCAAGTGATACGCCAATGGCGTTAAACCGGCAAAGAACACAGCATACCCTGCCGGATTATTGAAATGTCCAATGATTCCACCATTTTGTGTTTGGAATGAAACCATCCCATACAACGCTTCATATATACCGGTTAAAACGAATGCTAAAACAACTATTACCTGAAACCTAGGCGAATCAGCATGGGTTTTCATAGAGAAATAAAGGAGTATGTAAGCTACCAAATCATAACTGTAAACAAATTCTTTGGCGGATATACACCTTAAAGATAAAACAAGTAACAAGGGAATCAATAATACTAGTTCACTACGTCTGACTGTTATTGGGGTAGAAGGAGTATGCATCATACTACAAACCGCAATAACAGAGAGCAAAGTCCATAAAATATTGCTATCTCTGCTGTTTACCAATAGCGCTATGAACAAAATCAATACAAAGGCGAATGCAGGTACGCTGTTCCTTTTATTGATATTCAATTTTTGTATGATAGGCAGTGTCATTTGTTACAAACAGGTATCAGGTAATGCTTCCTTTCCAGATCGAAATCCAGCATTAGCTGGTCAATAATCAATTCTTCGTCCAGCGCATAAATACAGATCGTATGTTCACCCGGCTCGGCGATATATGCATCGGTTACAGTCAATGATTGATTGCGTAAGGTGTTTTCCGCCCATTTCTCAGTCAGGAATGCCGCTGCGGTGGAGACGATAATCGGCTCCTGCTTATCGATCACGATGGCGTATCTCATCTTCGTGTTTCCGTGAACCGGGTGCATGGGAATCGTGCCGATCTTAATTTTT
>JAVBVD010000011.1:0-77933 GCA_031554635.1 Bacteroides sp. | reverse complement strand
CTGTGAAAAGCGTGCTTTCTCTTGATTTTACCTGTTCCGGTAAGGGTAAACCTTTTTTTGGCACCGGAGTTAGTCTTCATCTTTGGCATCTTAGTTAATTTTAAATGATTAATTATCAATAATGGCAACGCACTATACCTGGCGCGTTACGCACTTCTTTTTTATTCTTTGTCTTCGCCAGCGGATTTTTCTTCGCCTTGAGCTTCAACAGGATTACTTCCTTGAGCGGGTTTTCCTTCGTGATGCTTACCTTCAGGTTTTTCGGCCTTCTTCGGAGCAGGCGCTTTCTTCGGAGTAAGGAAAATCGTCATACGTTTTCCTTCCAATACCGGCATCTGTTCCACCTTGGCAATATCTTCCAAATCGTTGGCAAAACGAAGCAGCAACACCTCACCTTGTTCCTTAAAGAGGATAGAACGTCCTTTGAAGAACACATAAGCTTTCACTTTATCCCCGTCTTCGATGAATCCTTTGGCATGCTTCAACTTGAAGTTGTAATCATGATCATCGGTTTGCGGTCCGAAACGTATTTCCTTCACAATTACTTTCACCTGCTTGGCCTTCTGTTCCTTCTGACGTTTCTTTATTTGATACAGAAATTTCGAATAATCAATAATACGGCAAACAGGAGGTTGAGCGTTGGGTGAAATTTCCACCAGATCCAGTTCCATATCCTGAGCTATTTTCAGAGCCTGAAAGATGGAATATACTTTGGGTTCTACTTCGTCGCCCACAATGCGGACTTCTTTAGCTCGGATCTGTTCATTGATCCGGTACTGCTCTTTTATTCTGTCATTCTTCATTCAAAAATGGTACTTCCGTTTGTTTTTTAAAACTACTTTATCAATTATTTTTTATTTCTTATATCAAAGTCGATCCTTAACAGGAAACTTTAACGCTGTTATTTATTAACAGGCGGCAAAGTTACCATTTATTTATCATACTTTTTACTTCTTCATTGATAATTTTAGCGAAATCTTCAAATTTCATGCTGCCTTTATCGCCTTCACCTTGTTTACGCACAGCTACTTCGCCATTTTCGGCTTCTTTTTCACCTACAACGAGCATGTACGGAATACGCTTCATTTCATTATCGCGAATCTTACGTCCGATCTTCTCGTTACGCTCATCCACGATAGCGCGTACATCCTGACTTTCGAGGTACGCCTTCACCTGTTGCGCGTAGTCGTTGAACTTCTCGCTGATAGGCAGGATAGCCACCTGGTCGGGTGTAAGCCACAACGGGAACTTACCGCCGGTATGTTCGATGAGCACGGCTACGAAACGTTCCATGGAGCCGAACGGTGCACGGTGAATCATCACCGGACGATGCTTCATGTTGTCGGCACCGGTATATTCGAGTTGGAAACGTTCGGGCAGGTTGTAGTCTACCTGAATGGTACCCAACTGCCACTTACGTCCGATGGCATCGCGTACCATAAAGTCGAGCTTCGGTCCGTAGAAAGCAGCTTCTCCGGTAACAACCTTGGCTTTCAGACCTTTTTCAGCACAAGCCTCCACGATGGAGCGTTCGGCCTTTTCCCAGTTTTCGTCGCTACCGATGTACTTTTCACGATTATTCGGGTCGCGCAGGGAGATCTGTGCTTCGAAGTTCTCGAAGTTCAGCGCACCGAAGATGATGAAAATGATGTCCATCACGCGGAGGAACTCATCCTTCACCTGGTCGGGGCGACAGAAGATATGCGCATCGTCTTGCGTAAAGCTGCGTACACGTGTCAAACCGTGCAACTCACCACTCTGTTCGTAACGGTAAACCGTACCGAACTCGGCCAGGCGCAACGGCAGATCCTTGTACGAACGAGGCTGCCATTTGTAAATCTCACAGTGGTGAGGACAGTTCATCGGTTTAAGCAAGTATTCTTCGCCCTCTTCCGGTGTATTGATGGGTTGGAACGAGTCCTTGCCATACTTGGCATAGTGACCCGAAGTGATGTACAACTGTTTGTTACCGATGTGCGGCGTCATCACCTGCTGATAACCGAAACGTTTCTGAATGCTTTTCAGAAAGTCTTCCAGGCGCAAACGAAGGGCGGTGCCTTTGGGCAGCCACATAGGCAATCCCTTACCGACGGTTTCGGAAAACATAAACAGCTCCATCTCCTTACCGATCTTACGGTGGTCGCGCTTCTTGGCTTCTTCAAGGATCACCAGGTAATCTTCGAGCATCTTCTTTTTAGGGAAGGTGATACCATAGATACGTGTCAGCATCTTGCGGTCTTCCCGTCCGCGCCAGTAAGCACCGGCTACCGACAGCAGCTTGACAGCCTTTATCGGAGCAGTCGTCGGCAAGTGCGGGCCACGGCAAAGGTCGGTAAACGCCCCTTGTGTATAGGTAGTGATGTGACCGTCCTCGAGTTCCGAGATCAACTCACATTTATATGTTTCACCTCTATCGCCGAATTTCTTCAACGCATCGGTTTTCGAGATATCTTCGCGAACGACAGCTTCTTTCTTTGCCACCAGTTCCGCCATTTTGTTTTCGATGGTTACCAGATCGGCTTCCTTGATCACCGCTTCTCCCGGATCCACATCATAATAGAATCCGTTTTCGATGGCCGGACCGATACCGAACTGGATGCCCGGATAAAGTTCCTGCAAAGCTTCGGCCAACAAGTGCGCGCTGGTATGCCAGAAAGCGTGTTTACCTTCTTCGTCGTCCCACTTGTAAAGCACCACCGAAGCGTCTTCGGTAATAGGACGTCCCAAATCAAAAATCACACCATTCACGCCGCA
Organism: Bacteroides sp.; assembly: GCA_031554635.1. Taxonomy (GTDB): domain Bacteria; phylum Bacteroidota; class Bacteroidia; order Bacteroidales; family Bacteroidaceae; genus Bacteroides. The sequence goes on along the minus strand of JAVBVD010000011.1, from coordinate 75,179 downwards.
AGCCAACACATCCTGCGCCAGGCGCTGGCTGATGCTTTCAGCTATTTGCAAGCCAGTCACTCCTTTATCATACTCACGGACAGATCCGTCAGGAAAAGTAATCTTTATCATATTATTTTTTGTTATATTTTCAATTTTAGCACGCAAAAGTAAACAAATCTTTTGAGTTTTCTGATTATCAGGCGAAAAATGTTATTCAGGAGTCTCCGTGAAACGCTTGATAATGTTGTATGCCGAAACGATTCCCAACTCGCCCGCCTTACTCAGGTCGGCTATTCCCTGCTTGTTATTACTCAGGTAAATGTGCGTCAACCCACGGTTATAGTAAGCTTCGGCAAATTCCGGGTTCAACTCGATGGCTTTGTCGTAATCGACAATTGCTCCCCGGTAGTTCTTGAGCATGGCTGCTATGTTGGCACGGTTGTAGTAGGCATACACGAAATCGGGCGCCAGGGAGATGACCTTATCCAGATCGCCCTTGATGATATCGTAATCGTTGGCTCCTACCTCGGTCTTTGCGGGTACGGACCCACCCGAGGTTGCAATCAGCGTCTCTTCCGAGCGGCGGTATTCGAGTTGCTTGTAACGCACCAGCGAACGCATGAAATAAGCCGGGAAGAAGGTTTCGTCGATCAGGATAGCCTGCGTCAGATCGTCTACCGAACTGGTAAAGTCCTGTACCAGGTAGAAGTCGAGCGCCCGGGCAAAACGTTTCTGCGCATTCTGCGGATCGGCTACCACATCGGCGCTGTGCTTGTCGATCAAGCTGAAGTGATACTGCACCTGTTCTTCGGTCAGCGGCGATTCCATGTTGGTGATACGCAGGCGTTTCGGCAACACGTTACTCCGGTTCAGATCGTCGATAAACTTGTGGTAATGCACGACACGCATCACTTCGCTCATCTTTTCGTAATAACTCAGCGCGTACATCGATTCCATCTTGATGTTCACATTGCGATCCTGTACCCTGCCGCGATAGTCGTTCTTGTATTGTTCCGGAGCGTCGGAGTCATCGGCAATCACGATTTTCCGGTAGTTGTCCATATTCTTGTCCGACTTCTTGCGGGTTTTGTTGCCATCCTCGCCTTCTTCGCCGTCTTGTCCTTCTTTTCCTTCCTTATTCTCGGCAGTCGCCTTGTCTTTGGTTCCCTGCTGGGGATTGTTCCGTTTATCGAGCTGCGCCTTCATCACCTTGAATTCATCGAGTTCGGCCTTCTTACGGTCGCCTATCTTACGGTAAGCCTCCGAACGGTGGTAGTAACCGGCCAGGAAGTTGGGATGTTCGTTGATAACAGTGGTATAATCCTGGATCGCCCCTCGGTGATCGCCTGTTTGCGCGCGGAGAATACCCCGGTTAAAGGTAGCCATCATATTGTCGGGTTCGATGGAAAGAACAAAATCGAAGTCCTCGATGGCCCGGTTGTCGTCGCCCACCTGGGCACGGAGCAATCCACGGTTATAATGACCGATGAAGTTGTTCGGATCCAGATCGAGTGCCAGATCATAGTCGTTCATGGCTCCCCGGAGGTTGTTCTGGTGGAAGCGCGCCAAGGCGCGGTTGATGTAGTTGCCCGAATTTTTCACACTCAGGCGGATGGCTTTGTCGAAATCGGCTTCGGCATCGGCGTATTTCGCCTGTTGCAGTTGCACGATGGCACGTGCGGAATACCCATCGGGATCGTATTTATCCATCTGGATGGCGGTATTGAAATCGTTCAGCGCCCGGATGGTATCCTGTTGCTTCAACGCCACCTCGCCCCGCATAAGAAAGGCACGGGTATAGCGCGGAGAGATGCGTAGCAGGTTGCCCAGATCTTCCTCAGCAGCAGTATAATCCTTTTTCTGCATGTGGCACAGGGTAAGGTTGTGCCACAAGGTTATATTCTCGGGGGCATATTTCAGCGCCATCTTGTAGTCTTCGATGGCTCCGTCGTACTTGCCTTGCTTGATGCGCGCCAGTCCACGAATCTGGTAGGTACCAACGATGAATGGGTTTCGTTGAAGGGCCAGGTCACAATCGGCCTCTGCTCCCTGGTAATCATCCAGATTTATTTTCGCCAGTCCGCGAAAAAAATAGGGTTCATACATATAGGGTTTGGCGTTGATCACCTGATTGAAGTATTGGATTGAAAGCACGTAATCTTCAAAATACAATGCATTACGGGCAATCATCATCACCCGGTCGGTATTGATCTGAGCTGACAGCAGAGTCGGGAACAGAAGGATTGCTATTAGTAGTTTTTTCACCATTCAATTAATTTCTTATAAGACAGGCAAAAGTACTAATTTCCCACTACTTGGCGAGGAAAAGCGCTAACTTTTTACTTTTTTTGGTTATTATTCACCACAGAGCAGAAAGTCGAGTTATTTATCTTTCGACAATGTAAATACAAATTCCAATCCACCCCCCAAATTATTCTTGGCCGAAATATTTCCTCCGTGAATGATCACCGCATTCTTGACGATGGCCAGCCCCAGCCCTGTGCCGCCCAACTTGCGCGAGCGTCCTTTGTCCACCCGGTAGAAGCGTTCGAACAACCGTGTGAGATGTTCCAGCGAAACCCCTACCCCGGTATCGGCAAAGCTAAAGTAGTAATAATGCTCGTCCTCGCGGAAGCAGTTGATGTAAATCTGTATATTGGTACCGGCGTACGCAATGGCATTATCCATCAGGTTGCGGAAAATGGAGTAGATCAGCGAGTAATTGCCGCGCAACTGGATGTCCTTGCGCAATGAATCGACCACAGTGATCTGGCGTTCTTCCAGCTCCAGCGACACCTCATTGACAATATTCGTCACCAGCATGCTGAGGTTCACTTTCTCCATGTCGATCATGTTGGCTGCTTCGTCCATGCGGGTCAGTACCGAGATGTCACGCAATAGCCGGCTCAACCGGTTGCTTTGTGCATAGCAGCGTTCGAGGAACACATCCATCTTCTCGCGGGGAAGTGAATCGCCGCTGTTCACAATGGTTTCCAGGTATCCCTGTATGCTACTGACGGGTGTTTTCAGTTCGTGGGCGATGTTTTGCGTCAGTTGCCGCTTCAATCGTACCTGCTCTTCTTCCTGGGTGACGTCGTTGATGGATATCTCGAAGCTCAAGTCCTGGAAGATGATACATTCCACGATGAACGTCTTTCCGTTTTTGTTGATGCTGATAGACATGCGCTTCTCTTCCTTCCCACCGGGACGTTGTTGCATCTTGTTGATGAAGTTGGTTATATCGCGCAATTCATTGATGGCAAACACCTCCTCGGTGGTCTCCAGATTGGAATCGGAGATAAGGTTGCTGTACTGCGTGAAGAGGTTGTTCACCAGAATCTCCTGCTTGTCTTGCGTAAACACTCCCAACCCTTCGCGCGAAGACTGCAAGTGCGTGATCAGTTTCTCACGTTCGATGTACAACGCCTCTTTCGTTTCGTGCAGGCGCTTATAAATGCGAATGATATGTTGTGATATTTCGCCCAGTTCGTTGTGCGGAAAGGACGACTGCATGGTCATTTCGACAGGCTCGTTGCGGTCGGCACGCATGGCAAACTCCTGCAACTGGTTGATAGACATGCCCAGTTTCCGGGTATATTTATAGAAGAATACCATCAATATCAAACTGACGATGACGGTAAACCAGATGTAGTGGTAATCGGCACGCAGATTCCTCACCAGACTTACATTGTACGGAAGCGCCGAACGGATGATGTAGTCGGGATACAGCGTGGCAGAGTAGAAAAAGGGCAACCCTGTTGTCTCGGACGTACGGCGCACGTTGAACCCATGTCCTTCGCGCAACGCATCCTGCACTTCGGGGCGGTTGATGTGATTGTCGAGCTTCTGGATATCCTGCCGGTAACTATCAAACAGGACTTTTCCTTCCAGGCTGATGACGGTCACGCGCGAATCGGGCAATGAGTGCTTTTGCAAATACTGCGTCAATGTATCGAAGGCATACTGGTAGTCTACCATATGTTCGTACAGACGGAAGTTGAAATCCTGCAACTGTGTATTGAGTAATTCCACCCTGTACTCCTTCTCGCGTTGATACTGGTACATCAGAAAGCAAGCGGCAAATGCCAGAAACAGGCAGATGACGGAGAGGAACAATTTACTGCTGAACGCAGGAAAATGTCGTTTCATTGAATGTTCCATCGTTATTCGGCTTCGAAACAGTAACCATACCCCAGACGGGTGACAATGCGCTTGCCATACACGCCGATCTTCTTGCGCAAGCGGGTAATGTTCACGTCGATGGTACGGTCGAGCACATACACTTCGTCGCTCCAGATGCGGTTCAGAATGTCTTCACGGGAGAAAACACGTCCCTTGTTCTGCAACAGCAGCAACAGGATCTCGAACTCTTTCTTGGTGAGCGCCACTTCCTGTCCGTCGATGCACGCCTTCTTCTTCGTGATGTCGATCACCAGCGTTTCGTACGTCAACTGTTCGGGAGCTTTTTCGGTATCTGTCTGCGAAGTGCGGCGAAGCACGGCCTTTACACGGGCTATCACCTCGCGCAGTGAGAAAGGCTTGGAAATGTAATCATCGGCCCCGATATTGAAACCGGTAACGGTATCATTCTCGGTATCTTTGGCCGTAATGAATATAATAGGCACACCGGCTGTTTTCTTATCTTTCTTCAACATATTGGCCATCTTGAATCCGGAAATCTCGCCCATCATCACGTCGAGCAGTAAGAGTTGGTAGCTGCTGATATCAAGTTTCAGGGCATCCTCGGCTGAGTTGGCGGTAGTTACATCATACCCCTCATTTTCCAGGTTGAATTTAAGAATCTCGCACAGGTCTTCTTCATCGTCGACCACTAAAATACGGTAATCGCTCATATTATTTTTTCCTATTTTAATTAATACAAAGTTAAACTTTATTTCATTGACGCAACAAAGATGCAGCCATTTTATTACGTCAAGGTGAAACAAGTGTTACGTTTTTATGACAAAGAAGACTTTTTTGAAAAATATGCGTTATATTTGCTGAAACCAAAACTGAAAGAGTAAACATTCATGATAAAATTAGCTGTCAAACACCGTAAGCTGAAAATAGCCGGCATTATCGTCGGCATCTTATTGCTGATCGGCACTGGAATCTCCTTTCTACGATACAACTCGTTCCGCCCCGACTTCGAGATCACCGACGAACTGGGAGGTAATATCTTCCCATCGGCCATCCTATCGGTAGCCACTACCGACGCACTGATCGTTACCCCCTCCGACTCCGTCTATGTGGGTAATCCCAAATCGTGCATCTCCATCAAGGTAAAATCGCGCAATGCATACAGCCGCGTGCGCATTAATGTGAACGGCACTCCTTTCTTCGCCCATTCGGTATCGGAATTCGTGCTCGAAAAGGCGCGCACGGAATACACCATCTATCCGGATATCATCTGGAATTACGAGGCGTTGCGAAACAATGCGCAGGCCAATCCCATCAGCGTAGCCATCACCGTGGAGATCAACGAACACGAGCTGGGACAACGCGTACGTACGTTCTCCGTCCGTAGCGTGAATGAGTGCTTGTTGGGGTATGTCACCAACGGGGTGAAGTTCCACGATACGGGTATCTTCTTCGCTGCTTACGTGAATGAGGAGAACCCGATGATCGACCAACTGCTGCGCGAGGCGCTGAACACACGCATCGTAAACCGTTTCCTGGGTTATCAAAACACCACTACAGGTGCAGTCGAGAAACAGGTGTACGCTTTGTGGAATGTGTTACAGAAGCGCAACTTCCGCTATAGTTCGATCTCCAATACAAGCCTGTCGAGCAATGTGGTTTTCTCGCAGCGGGTACGTACGTTCGACGATGCGTTGCAATCGTCGCAGATCAACTGCGTGGACGGAAGCGTACTGTTCGCCTCCCTGCTCCGCGCCATCAATATAGATCCGATCCTGGTACGTACGCCCGGGCATATGTTTGTGGGTTACTATACCGACAAATCGCACAAGGGAAAGGAGTTTCTCGAAACGACGATGATCGGTGATGTGGATCTGGATGATTTCTTTCCCGACGAGAAACTGGATTCTACCTTGGTGGGAAAGTCGCAAAACCAGATGTCGTTACTGACTTTCGAGAAGTCGAAACAGTATGCTAATAAGAAGTATACAGATAATGAGAAGGGCATTCATTCGGGGAAACTGAATTACATGTTTCTGGAGATTTCGAAGGATGTACGGAGAAAGATTCAGCCGATTGGACGCTAGCCAAAGAGATTTCGAAAAAAGAGCTTCATTCCTTGTACCTTAACAATATTCTTTCTACTTTTGTCCCCGCATAGGTTTGCAACCCTTCATCCGAAGGGGCAATTAAAAGGGAATCAGGTGTAAATCCTGAACAGTCCCGCTGCTGTAAGTTTCATTGTGTGTTGTGAGCAAATACCATTTGCCACTGGAAGAAATTCCGGGAAGGCGCTCAGCAACAGAAACGAGTCAGAAGACCTGCCATGCGTTGTGTTTCATTGCTTTCGAGGAAAAAGCGTTGAGTCTAATGTAGCGGACAGGTCGTCCCGTCATTTCATTCATCACTCTGTCAAAGAAAGTAATTGTTTCTAAGGTAAACCCTGCCAGGTTTATTCTCATGTCCGGCCGAAGTGATTCGCCCGGACATCTTGAACGAAAACAATTCATAAAGATGATAGATCGCACTCTGACTTTACTTGTTGCCCTGGGGATATGCACCGGGTGTCTGGTTCTTCCGCAGTCGCTGGCTGCGCAAGGAATGAAACTCGACACTACCCGGGTGTACGCCCTGTCCGAAGTGGTGGTAAGCGATGCTTACCTGACACGGGAGGTGCGGGCAGCAGCGCCTACACAGGCATTCTCGCGCGAGAAGTTGAAAAGCCTCAACGCTTTGCAGCTCTCGGATGCGGTGAAGCATTTTGCCGGGGTGACGGTGAAGGACTACGGCGGTATCGGTGGACTGAAAACGGTATCGATCCGCAGTTTGGGAGCGGAACATACGGCGGTGGGGTACGATGGTATTATGCTGTCCGACTGCCAAACGGGACAGATCGACATCGGTCGATTTTCGCTTGACAACGTAGACCGCCTCTCACTGAGCAACGGTCAGAACGATAACATCTTTCAGCCGGCGCGCTTCTTTGCTTCGGCCGGTATCCTGAATATACAAACGCTTACTCCCCGCTTTGCCGACGGCAAACCGACCAACCTCACGGCTTCGTTCAAAACGGGTTTCTGGGGATTGGTGAATCCTTCGTTCTCCGTGGAGCAGAAGCTTGCAAGCAAGTGGGCGCTCTCGGCCAACGGCGAATGGATGTCGAGCGACGGGCAGTATCCTTATACCTTATATTATGGCGGCAAGGACGACCAGACTTCGGAGGAGAAGCGCAAGAACACGGCAGTAGAAAGATTGCGTACGGAAGTGGGGCTCTTCGGAAACTTCTCCGATACGGAGCAATGGAGGGTGAAAGCGTATTACTACCAATCGTCGCGCGGGCTCCCGAATGCTACCACATTCTACTACAACTATGCTTCCCAACACTTGTGGGACAAGAATTTCTTTGCGCAAAGCCAATATAAGAAAGAGTTTTCCCGGCGATGGGCGTTCCAGACATCGGCGAAGTGGAACTGGAATTACCAGAACTATCTCGACCCCGATTACCTGAACAACAGCGGAGCAATGGAGAACCGGTATTACCAACAGGAGTACTATCTTTCGGGATCACTGCTCTACCGGGCAGCCGACCGGCTTTCGTTCTCGCTATCGACCGATGGAAGCATCAATACACTGGACACCAAAGAGACCGGTTTCGCCTGCCCTACCCGCTACTCCAACCTTACGGCGCTGGCTGGGAAATACGTCAGCGAATGGTTCACTGCGTCAGCTTCCATGCTGGCAACGGTTGTCAACGAGGAGGTGAAGCAGGGAGAAGCGTACGGTAATTTCCGTCGCCTATCGCCTTACGTAAGCGCCACCTTCCGACCGTTTGCGGGTGAAGATTTCCACTTGCGTTTTTTTTATAAAGATGTGTTTCGCCTACCGAGCTTCAACGATTTGTATTACGGACAGATAGGCAATGTCAAGCTGAAGCCCGAAAACACCCGGCAGTTCAATGCCGGAGTGACATACGGCAAACGCATCAACCGGTTCATACCCTACCTGTCGGCCACGGTGGATGTGTATTACAACCGGGTGACGGACAAGATCGTGGCGGTGCCAACGAAGGATCTCTTTATCTGGAGCATGATGAACCTCGGCAAAGTGGAGATCAAAGGAATGGATGTAACGGGAAGCATCAGCCTGCAACCGGCGGACAAGATACGGATCAACCTATCGGGCAATCACACGTACCAGCGCGCGCTGGATATGACCGACCCGAACGGAAAGACGTACCGCCAGCAGATCACCTATACTCCCCGTGTGTCGGGTTCGGGACAAGCGGGTATTGAAACCCCGTGGATCAACCTCTCCTACTCATTCCTCTATTCCGGGAAACGATACATTCTGGGGCAAAACATACAGAAGAACGCACTCGATGGCTACAGCGACCACAGTCTCTCGGCCGGACGCGACTTCCGCATACGTGCCGTCAAGTGCAACCTCACTGTGGAAGCTCTCAACCTGACGGACAAGAATTATCAGATTATTAAGACCTTTCCCATGCCGGGACGCTCGGTACGGGCTACAGTCAAAGTCATTTATTAAATAAGTTATGAGACAGGAGTTACACAATTGCTCTACCGGAATATTTTTCCGGCTTCTGTTCGTCCTGCTTGCCGGATGGATGCTCCATGCCTGCGACGATCTGGTCGACCAATACGAAGTTCCCGGTGGCATCACCCCTCCCGAAATGGAGACGGCCGAAATCTATATACTCAACGAAGGCTTGTTCAATCTGAACAACAGCAGCCTTACCCGTCATAGTTTCGCCGACAGCCGCACAGTAACCGATTATTTCCTAGCCCTTAACCGACGTGGATTGGGCGATACTGCCAACGACATGGAGATCTACGGAAACAAACTTTACATGGTTATCAACGTTTCGAGCATTATCGAAGTGATCGACCTGCACAGCGGACTTTCCCTCAAGCAGATCCCCATGCGTACAGCCAAAGGCAGTTCGCGCCAACCGCGCTCCATCGCTTTCCACAACGACAAGGCGTACGTCTGCTCGTTCGATGGAACGGTGGCGCGTATCGACACAGCTTCGCTCAACATCGACGGGCTGGTGAATGCAGGACGAAACCCGGACGGAATCTGTGTGCAGAACGATAAACTGTATGTATCGAACTCGGGCGGGCTCGACTCCGGAGGCATCGGAGTGGATCGCACCGTATCGGTGATCGACCCCGTAACCTTCACAAAGACGAAGGACATTGAAGTTGGCCCCAATCCGGGAAAGATACTAGCCGGACCGAACGGTAAGGTACTCGTCGTCACCCGGGGCGAGGTGATCTCCGAAGGCGATTACCACCTGGTAGAGATCGACAGCTACACGGATGCTGTAAGCAAGACATACAACGAACGAGTGCTCAACTTTGCCGTGAACGACGAACTGGCTTACCTGTATAACTACAATTACCAGACCCAATCGGCTACGTTCAAGGTACTCAATCTGGGCACGGGAACGATAGAGCGCGATAACTTCATCGCCGACGGAACAAAAATCACGACTCCATACGCCATCAAAGTAAACCCTTTCAATGGAAATGTGTACATCACCGATGCATACAGTTACATGGTGACAGGCGATGTGCTTTGCTTCAACCCGCAAGGACAGTTGCAGTTCCGCCTGAACAATGTCGGGATGAATCCTAATTCCATCGCTTTCAGCAACCGGCGGTCGCAAAGCAACATCGACGAAGAGATCATCGACGACAATGCCCCCTCGGCCTTTGCCAACAAGGTATGGGAGTATGTACCGGCTCCGGGACAGTTTATCAATACGGTCACCTCGGCCTACAAGGATGGATACAACACACAACAGGTGCTGGACTATGCTACCGAATGTATACGCAACCGTTCCATGCTCACTCTGGGCAGCTTTGGAGGTTACGTGGTGTTGGGTTTCTCGCAACAGGTACGCAACATACCGGGCGAGTACGACATCAAGATTTACGGTAATGCCTCATACAACATGTACGGAACAGCCACCGGTAAGCCGGGCGGTAGCGCCGAGCCAGGCATTGTACTGGTGTCGAAAGATGTGAATGGCAACGGCTTGCCCGACGACCCGTGGTACGAACTGGCGGGTAGCGAATACGGGAAAAGTACCGAAACACGCGGGTATGAAATCACATATTACCGTCCCAGTCCCGCCGACGGGGATGTGCGCTGGAAGGACAATCAAGGCAACGAAGGATATCTGACGCGCAACCTGTTCCACAAACAGTCATCGTACTACCCCCTGTGGATGGACGAACAGACAACGTTCCGAGGCACCCGCCTGGCCGATAATGCTGTACTGGAAAACGGACAATGGGTGGGATACTGCTACGAGTGGGGCTATGCCGACAACCATCCGAACTCGACCGACCTGTGTAAGTTCAAACTGGAATGGGCGGTAAACGAACAGGGACAACCGGTAACGCTGGACGGCATTGACTTCGTGAAGATATATTGCGCTGTGAACCAGCAAGCCGGAGTGACGGGCGAACTGTCGACCGAGGTAATGGCAGTGGAAGATTTGCACTTTAAACAATAATAACATCAATAATAAAAAGTAAAATGAAAAAGCTATTTTTAGTATTCCTATTACCCGCATTGGCATTCTATGGATGCAGCAACGACGACAATGACACCAAGCAAGAAGTAACCACCAGTTTTGAAGGCAAGCTGACCACAGCCGATAGTCAGTACATCGCCTATACACAGCTACCCGCAGCTGATGACTATACATCCTATCTGGTTAAGTTCCAGGACAAGAATAAACTGGTGGAGATGAACCATTACTACGCGTCATGGGGATTTGCAGGAGGCGCCACCTACACCAATAAAACGGACACAAGCACTCCGGGAGTTCAAAGTATCGGCGCCATTACCGGCAAGGGAAAAACAGGCAACACCTACCTGACCGTATACGCCAACAGTTATACTCCGATACGAATGACGAATCTCAACCCCGACAAGTATCACTTCAAAGGGTGTTGGGTGACCAATTGTACCTACACCTACCTGGCCATCAAAGAGGGCAATGCCGGTACAGGTATCGATGCCTATAAGTTCACAACCAACGATTGGTATAAGATAACCGTCCTGGCATACAACGCCCAGGATGTGAAGATTGGCGAATTTGACTATTACCTGGCCGACTTTAGAAACAGCAAGTCAGAGATCGTCAACGAATGGCAATGGTTGGATCTGGGCATCTTTGCGCAAGCCAGCTACATCGAGTTCGAAATGAGTTCGACAGATAATCATCCGGTATTCGGTATGTTGACTCCCGGTTATTTCTGCATGGATGCCATCACGCTCGTCGAAAAATAATTGCCGGAATACTTGACATTCGGTTTTAGATTTCGTATATTTGTATCGTCTCATAGTAGATAATCCATTTTAAAATGGGGTAAAAGAGGGAAGTGAAAGCTTTCCTCTTTTTTTATGCCCGTTTCCGGCCGGAAATTTACTACCGGGTAATGTGGTGTTTGCTACCGGATAGTGGGGTGTTTACTACCAGGTAATGATGGGTTTGCTACTAGGTAATGGAGGGTTTGAAGGCAGCAAACACCCCATTACATACTTGCAAACGGTTAAGGACAAGGAATGAAATTTATTTTTCAAAGCATGGTATTCTACTTTTCATAAGTGCAACGCTTCTATGTGAAAATATGTATCCCACATAGAAGCGTTCGTTAATCATTCATAAATCTGCTCTTGACAAAAATTAGCCCGTTGAAAGCAGATGAGAAGACAGTTTCTAAAAATGCATTTAATATGCAGACACAAACTAACAAAATGCTACCAAACCATTGTGTAAAACAAAGGAATCCGTTAACTTTGCCGTACAAAAATAAAATATACGAAATATGGAATTACCTTTTGCAGAATCGTGGAAAATAAAGATGGTAGAACCCATCCGTAAAAGTACACGTGAAGAACGCGAACAATGGATCAAAGAAGCCCATTACAATGTCTTTCAATTGAAATCAGAACAAGTGTATATCGACCTCATTACCGACTCGGGAACAGGCGCCATGAGCGATCGCCAATGGGCAGGGATGATGCTGGGCGATGAAAGTTACGCCGGAGCTTCTTCGTTCTTCAACCTGAAAAACACCATCACTCGTCTCACCGGTTTCGAATATGTCATCCCCACCCACCAGGGACGTGCGGCAGAGAACGTTCTCTTCTCGTACCTCGTGCACGAAGGTGAAATCATTCCGGGCAACTCGCACTTCGATACCACCAAAGGACACATTGAAGGACGCAAAGCCATCGCCCTCGACTGCACCATCGACGCAGCCAAAGACACACAACTCGAAGTTCCTTTCAAAGGAAACGTAGACCCTGCCAAACTGGAAAAGGCGTTGCAGGAACATGCCGACCGCATTCCCTTTATTATTGTAACCATCACCAACAATACCGCCGGCGGACAACCGGTATCGATGCAGAACATGCGCGAAGTACGTGCCATTGCCGACAAATACGGCAAACCGGTATTGTTCGACTCCGCTCGTTTTGCCGAGAATGCTTATTTCATCAAAACCCGCGAAGAGGGATATGCCGGCAAGAGCATCAAGGAAATCGTGCTCGAAATGTTCGCATTGGCCGACGGCATGACGATGAGTGCCAAGAAAGACGGTATCGTGAACATGGGCGGATTTATCGCCACCCGTCGCCAGGATTGGTTCGACGGCGCCAAAGGTTTCTGCGTGCAATTCGAAGGTTACCTGACGTACGGCGGCATGAACGGACGTGACATGAACGCACTGGCTGTGGGTCTGGACGAGAACACAGAGTTCGATAACCTGGAAACCCGCATCAAGCAGGTGGCTTATCTGGCACAGAAACTCGATGAGTACGGCATTCCTTACCAACGCCCCGCCGGTGGACACGCCATCTTCGTAGATGCCCCCAAGGTGCTGACTTGTGTGCCGAAGGAAGAATTCCCCGCACAGACATTGACCGTTGAACTGTATCTGGAAGCCGGCATCCGCGCTTGTGAAATCGGTTACCTGCTGGCCGACCGCGATCCGGTTACCCGCGAGAATCGTTTCGGCGGACTGGATTTGCTTCGCCTGGCTATTCCGCGCCGTGTGTATACGGACAACCATATGAACGTGATCGCCGCTGCCCTGAAGAATGTATTCGACCGTCGGGAGCGTGTTACACGTGGAGTACGTATTGCCTGGGAAGCTCCCTTGATGCGACACTTCACCGTGCAACTGGAAAAGTTGTAAGGAACACCCTGTATATTATAATAAAGCCGGATGACTCGCCATGAGTCATCCGGCTTTATTATAATATATATCCATCCTCCTATTCAAGCTTCGGATTTCTCTGCTGCTTTGTTTGGATCGTATATGTTTATTTCAGCCATCAATCCCATTGTAGCAGGTAAGTACAAAGTCGGGGCGGATCAGGTAACGTATGCAGAACTGCGTCCGGCGTCCGGTTTTATATTCCTCTGCCCGGAAGGCGCCTTGCACATAACTCAAAGCATTTTCCGGTTCCTGCAAGGTGAAAGGCTCGATATACATATGCTCGCGAAAGTCCACTCCTTCGGCATCCATGCATTTGAACATCACCTCCTTGGCCGACCAGTGCAGAAGCAATCCCCAGGTATTGTCACCCTGATAAGCAGGCGCCACCTCATCGTCGCGCATGAACTTATGCGCCACTTTGTGTATGCGGCTTCCATATTGCTCAATATCGATACCCACCTCGCCCGCTGCACTCGCATCCCCCGGCACACCCTTGCCGCCCGCCATTCTCAGTATCACCGCAACGTAACCTTTGGTATGCGAAATGCTGATATGAAAGGTCCCGTCGGACAAATACGGCTTGCCGCTGGGCAGATAAGCAATTTCTTTTTCCTCACCCAACATCCGGTAAAGCAACGCACGGACCGATAACCATTCCATCTGCCTATGAAGCGTGCGAAAACGTGTCGCGGCATGTTCCCGGTACCATTCCGTCCGCGGAAGCAGAGCCAACAGTTCATCGAGGGTTTCGTCCATTTTCCAGACACCCCACCGCACAGTCTCATCGGTATGTTGCAAAAAAACAGCCATCGTGCAGAGCGCGTTATGCCTCCTTAGTCACCGCAGGAAGGATGGTAAACTTAACTTTCAGGATGCGTCGCCTATCCATGGCAAGCACCTCGAACTCATATTTCTTGTAGACAATTTTTTCGTGAAGCGCAGGGAATTCGCCTTTGATCTCAAGCAGCATTCCAGCCAACGTATCGGCATCGCCCACTACTTTTTCGAATTCCTCTTCTTCTGTCCGGATAATCTTATAAAAATCGGTAAGCTGCGTCTTGGCTTCGAACACCCATGTATGGTCGTTGAGCACCGCATACGTACGCTCTTCATCGTCGTATTCGTCGTGGATCTCACCCACAATCTCCTCAATGATATCTTCCATCGTGACAATGCCCGATGTTCCGCCAAACTCATCGACTACGATGGCAATGTGTATCTTATTAGTCTGGAAATCGCGCAACAAGTCGTCGATCATCTTTGTCTCGGGCACAAAGTAAGCCGGACGGATGAGCGACTGCCAGCGGAAGTTATCCCCCTTATCTACATGCGGAAGCAAGTCCTTAATGTAGAGTATTCCCTTGATGTTATCGCGCGAACCGGAATAAACGGGAATGCGCGAATACGCATTATCGATAATGCACGTCATCACCTCCCTGAACGATACCTGAATATCCAGGTCGACCACATCCAGGCGGGAAGTCATCACCTCTTTGGCGGTTTCTCCACCAAAGCGTATAATGCCTTCAAGGATATTTCCTTCTTCTTTCAACTCCGACTTATCGGTCAGTTCCAACGCCTGCGACAGGTCGTCGACAGAAATGCCTCGCCCCCTGCGTACCACATGCCTGTTCAGGAACGTAGTCGAACGTACCAGCAAGGAAGAAAACGGCCAGAGGAACTTCTGCAAGGCATAGATTCCCGGAGCTGCAAAGCGGCAAAAGGCAAGCGTTTTCTGCGCGGAATATATTTTCGGCATAATTTCGCCAAAGAGCAGCAACAGGAAAGTAAGAGCAACCGTCAGCACCAGAAACTCCGCCACCGGCGAAAGGAACACGAACACACTCATGAAGAAGAAGTTGCAAAGCATGATGATGGTCACGTTCACAAAATTATTGGCAATGAGTATGGTAGCCAGAAGCCGCTCGGAATTTTCAAGCAGGTAGCTGATCTTCTCATCCGATGGATGATGATTGGACTCAATGTCGTTGAGGTCGGAGGGCGAAAGGGAGAAAAAAGCGATCTCCGATGCCGAAGCAAAGCCCGAAGCGAGCAGTAGCAATCCAGCCAAAACAATGGCTATGATTGCTGAGAGAGAAGGAGAATGTACGGAAATTCCGTCAAGAATATTTGCCAACTGGCATAAATAAGCGTCAGGGTCCAAATGGGTGGTTATTTAGTTAGACATATCCTTCCTTAGAACGGCAAGTCGTCTGCCGAATTATCCTGCTGAGAAGCAGCCTGCTGTGCCGGCTGTTGTTGCATAGCTGTCGAAGGTTGTTGCTGCGGCATTCCTGCTGTAGTACCGGGTGCAGTCGATTTGGGAGTCAGCATTTCCATAACGTCCACAAAGATCTCAGTTACGTAACGTTTGGCACCTGCCTGATCATCGTACGAACGGGTTTTTATTTTCCCCTCGATGTAAAGTTTGTCACCTTTGTGCACATACTTCTCGGCAGTCTCTGCCAGTCCGCGCCATAAAACGAGGTTGTGCCATTCGGTACGCTCGGGAACCTGGGTTCCGTTGGCCAGTGTATAGCCACGTTCGGTAGTTGCCAAAGGAAAGGTTGCTACAGCCACCCCGGTATCCAGGTAACGTACCTCGGGGTCGCGTCCTACATTGCCCAACAAAATCACTTTATTAATCGACATAATCTTTATGGTTTAAATGAATTTGTGCCAAAAATAATGAGAATTACGAAACGAAACAAATATACGATTAACTTTATGTATATTTTTCCAGATAGGAATGCACCAGCCGTGACACGGCGTACTTATCTATTTCGGCCGCAACAATGCGTTGGTAAGCAGCAAACGAGGAGGTGTTCCCGGGTAATGTTATTTCATAGAAATTGGCATAAATCACCCGGTGCGACAATACGTGTTTCACATCCCGGCACACACAACGCACCACAGGAGTTTCTCCCGCAGCGATCAGAGAGCGGAACTCCGGAAGCGCCGGAAAGTCTTCCTCGGCCACGGAAGCCGGAGTTTCGATCAGCGGAAACTCAAACAGGTTCCTCCATATATCGTTTTCCGTACGTTTATGAATATAGGTATGTTCACCCGCCCGCACGTACATATAATTAAAATAACGATTCACGGTCTTGGTCTTGTGTTGCTTGACAGGAAGCTGCGTCACCTTTCCTCCCGCCAATGCCAGGCAGCCGCCAGCCAACGGACAGTTCAGGCAATCAGGGCTCTGGGGGGTACACTGAATAGCTCCGAACTCCATTACCGCCTGGTTGTAAACAGCCGGTCGTTTCTTATCGAGCATCTCATCGGCCAGGGCGGCAAAGAGTTTCTTGCCCTGTGTGGAATCAATCGGCGTATCTACCCCGAAATAACGCGAAAGCAAACGATACACATTTCCGTCTACCACCGCATAAGGCATATCGTATGCAAATGAGCAGATGGCAGCCGCCGTGTACTCGCCCACTCCTTTCAAACTCAGCACGCCGGCATACGTATGCGGAAACACACCGTTCATACTCCGGGCCGCAGCATGCAAGTTGCGTGCACGCGAATAATACCCCAATCCCTGCCAATACTTCATCACCTCATCTTCGGCAGCTTCGGCAAGTGTCGCCACATCGGGAAAACGGTCGATGAAACGTACAAAATAATCATATCCCTGCGCCACCCGCGTCTGTTGGAGGATAATCTCCGAAATCCAGATGATGTACGGATCAGACGATTCCCGCCAGGGCAGGTCGCGTTTATGCGCCTGGTACCATTCTATCAATATCTCACTAAAATTATTCATGCTCAACTAATTAAACTTTTGCAAGTAAGTCGCGCAAAAGTAACCTTTTTCAATCAACCCGCCGTACGGTGCATGAGTTTTTTAGAAAATTGTTCAGAATATATTTTTTTGAGAGACTAAAAAGCTATATATTTGCAGACCAAAAAATTAGGAAGACAAAAGTATATTTAGTAATAATATTTTTTTTATCAGAAATGACTAAGGCAGACATTGTAAACGAAATTACCAAGAGCACTGGTATCGACAAAGTGACAGTACTTGCGACTATCGAAGCGTTCATGGACGCTGTTAAGGATTCTTTATCGAAAGAAGAGAATGTGTACCTCCGTGGATTTGGTAGCTTTGTAGTAAAGAAACGCGCGCAGAAAACCGCTCGCAATATTTCAAAGAATACTACAATCATTATCCCGGAACACAACATTCCATCGTTCAAACCGGCTAAAACGTTCACCCTTTCGGTAAAGAAATAATAAACAATAGTATTAACCCATAAAATTTTGAGGCTATGCCAAGCGGAAAGAAGAAAAAAAGACATAAAATGTCAACGCATAAGCGTAAAAAAAGACTAAGAAAGAACAGACATAAAAGCAAAAAATAATTTTTTTAGTCTGATAAACTGACAAGATAAAGAACAAACTTGAGAAGCAACGTCTTACGGGTTTGTTCTTTATTGTAAGAACCCGTTCCTAATGAACAATCACCCCCTTGATTCGTTCATTCTACAAACTTTAAATTTTTGAGGAAAATAATTGTGACAAGCGAACTTGTAGTTGACGTACAGCCCAAAGAGGTATCCATCGCACTTCTTGAAGACAAGTGCCTGGTGGAACTCCAGAGCGAAGGAAGAAACATCTCTTTTTCGGTGGGCAATATGTATTTAGGACGTGTCAAGAAATTGATGCCCGGACTGAATGCCTGTTTCGTGGATGTGGGCTATGAAAAAGACGCTTTCCTTCATTATTTAGACCTGGGACCACAGTTCCATTCTCTCCAAAAATTCGTAAAGCAAACTTTAAGTGACAAAAAAAGATTAAATTCCATCGCCAAAGCAACCACGCTTCCCGACCTCGAAAAAGAAGGCACCATCGCCAACGAACTAAAGGTGGGACAAGAAGTAGTGGTGCAGGTGGTAAAGGAACCTATCTCGACCAAAGGGCCACGGCTCACCTCGGAAATATCCTTCGCCGGAAGGTACCTGGTGCTGATCCCTTTCAATGACAAGGTTTCTGTTTCGCAAAAAATTAAATCGAGCGAAGAACGCGCCCGGCTCAAACAACTGCTGATGAGTATCAAACCGAAGAATTTCGGAGTCATCGTGCGTACCGTAGCCGAAGGTAAACGCGTAGCGGAGCTCGACGGGGAACTTAAAGTTTTAGTTAAGCATTGGGAAGAAGCTATCACAAGTGTACAAAAATCGACCAAGCTCCCTACGTTGATTTACGAAGAGACCAGCCGTGCGGTAGGATTGCTGCGCGACCTGTTCAACCCCTCTTTCGAGAACATCTACGTAAATCATGAGCCGGTTTTTAACGAGATCAAAGATTATGTAACTCTAATCGCCCCTGAACGGGCAGGTATCGTTAAACTGTACAAGGGGCAGCTTCCCATTTACGACAATTTCGGTATCACCAAACAGATCAAAGCCTCACTGGGTAAAACTGTTTCCTACAAGAGTGGTGCTTACCTGATCATTGAACACACGGAGGCGCTTCACGTCGTAGACGTCAACAGCGGAAACCGGGTGAAAAATGCCAATGGACAGGAAGCCAACGCACTGGAAGTAAACCTGGGAGCAGCCGATGAGCTGACACGCCAGTTAAGGTTGCGAGACATGGGTGGTATCATCGTGGTGGACTTCATCGATATGAACGAAGCCGAAAATCGTCAAAAGCTTTACGAACGCATGTGTGCCAACATGCAGAAAGACAGGGCAAGGCATAACATTCTGCCGCTCAGTAAATTCGGACTGATGCAGATCACCCGCCAGCGTGTACGTCCGGCCATGGATGTAAATACCGCGGAAACCTGCCCTACCTGTTTCGGCAAAGGCACCATCAAATCATCTATCCTGTTTACGGATACCTTGGAGAGCAAAATCGACTACCTGGTCAACAAACTGAAGGTAAAGAACTTTACACTGCACATCCACCCGTACATCGCCGCGTACGTGAATCAGGGACTTATCTCCATGAAACGCAGATGGCAAATGAAGTACGGATTCGGTATCAAGATCGTTCCCAGTCAAAAACTCGCCTTCCTGGAATATGTATTTTACGATTCGCACGGAGAAGAGATTGACATGAAAGAAGAGATCGAGATCAAATAAAAAGAAAGGCGACCATTCAATTGGATCGCCTTTCTTTTTTGAAGGAGGTGGAGTCTGGGAATAAAGCTCCAGGTATATCGCAGCTTTTATAAAAGAGCAAGCAAGTCACGTAAAGAAGTAATGCAAGTCACCTCCGAAGATTCTTCCGGCAGTACAGGGATGCCCTGTATAGCCTGGCAACCCAAAGCCAATGCAGGCCGTATATCGTTCTTCATCGAATCGCCTACAATGACTACTTCATTCATGGGGAACGAAGCCCGCTCGATGGCTATCCTCCAAAGGGCAGGATCGGGTTTGCGTACCCCCTCAATGGTGGAGTCGGTAATCGAATGGAAGTAAGATGCAATCCCTAAATCGGTAGCAATCTGTTTGATATTGCCGTAATAGTTAGATACCAGCAACAACGTATAACGTTTCGAGAGCGCTTCCAGTACTCCCTTGGACTGTTCCACATAGCCGGAAGAATATTCCGTCACCAGGCGGGCGGCTTCCATAGGCAACTGTTCTCTGTTGGCAGGAGTGTCGGCTAATATCCCCCGTCCGATCAGATCATCGAACTGCAAACGGGTTTTGAACTGCTGGGTTTCCAGCAATGAATGGTGTGGTTTTACAGGCTGCTGCTTTTCCATCATTCGTTCGGCGTGCACATACGAATCGCGGAAGTTCTCACGCGTCAGGGGCAAACTCAGCCGGTGGGCGTACAACTGCAAATAGATATCCATCCAGTGCAGGAAGGGCGAATCGAGTGTTCCTCCGAAATCAAAGGCAATCGCTTTTACGGGTTCTTTATTTATCATTTCCTATTTTCATTAATGCCAGTCCAATAACAATCCAAACCATTTCCCGTACACGGGTAATCAGAGCGGCATATACGCCGTAAGCCCCTGAGAGTGAAAGTCCTCCCACAGCCAAAGCAAACCCGCCTTCACGTCCTCCCACCTGCATCGGCATGAAGAAGAACAGATTGGCCAGGAACGATGAGAATGCCACTATCAGGAAGCAGCTCATGAAGCTGACGTCCGTAGTAAGTATGTTCAATATAAGCCATACTTCCAGGCAAGCTACCACCCGTGCTGTAAATTCAAGCAACAAGGCACTGTAGAAAGTACTCTTTCGTTGCCGGTGCAGCAAACCGATCTGGCTGTCTATATTCTCCAGGCGGTCTTTGTTCTTCTCGGCAAAACGCTTCACCGGATTCCGCAGAAACGGGATATGACTTCCCAGACGTACACACGCCACAGCCATACCGTCCCGATAACCTTTTACAAAAAGAATGGCGAGAATGACACACAACAAAGTAATGAGACACAACACCACTCCCATAGCCCATTTCACCGGGAAGAAAATAGCGTATATGGCCACTGCACTCAACCAGAAGCAGAAATGCGAGAAGATGTGCATCATCACATAAAGAATCACAGACGAAGTTGCACGCTCTACTCCCACGTACGGCGTAAGTTCCATGATGCGGTAAGGTTCTCCTCCCATCAGCCCCACCGGGGTGACATAGTTCAGCGCAAATCCGGACACAGTAAGTTTATACAAATGCCCGAAGGTGAGTTTGCCCGTATCTCCACCACTGCGCACAATGATATACCAGGCGAAATTATTGATCAGATACACAAAAAACCACAACAGCAAAATAAGCGGAAGATAATAGCCGGCACGTTTCAGGTTGCTCAGTAATTCATCGTATGAGATATCAAACGTGAGCAGCATGACGACAACTGCCACCACGCCAAAAACCAAAAACAGATTACGTACTTTATTCTTCATTACTTTGTTCGGATTTGGTTATACAAACGATTGCTCAACGCTTCGTGTTTGTACACCATATATACCAGGAGAATATTCAATACAGTAAGTTCAAAGATAAAATAAATCCACGGAAGACCGACGATCAATGAGATGAATAATACACATACCCGGGTATTGAAAGACAACGTATTGGTATACTTCATCAGCGGGAAACTCGCCTGGCGAAACTGATCGCAAAGTCCGGCATCCACCGCTTCGTTGCCATACCGTTGCTTTACAACAGCGAAGAAACGCTGAAACTTGGGAGAAAGCTGTTCCTGTGACTGTGTATAGTTACAGTAAAACAGTTGAAAGATCTTACGAAACCAATTCCCTTTCCAAGGCATAGCGCGATATATCTCCCGCTGCCGTACAGAAGTATCGAGTTCACTACCCGATTTCCCTTTGAGGAAAAACAAATGGATATTCCGGTAATAATCGGCCATCGAGGCTTGCTTACTATGAAAGAAACCGGCTACAGCTGCCAGTACCCAGATCTGATAAGACCATTCGGGAGTCAATCGCAGACAGAGCGCCGCATAAATGGAAATGAACCACAAGTCGCCACATACGCCATCCAGGATGCGTCCTAATTCAGATTTCTGTCCCGTCATACGCGCCAACTGCCCGTCGGCGCTATCGTACATATTGGCCCATACCAGAAGGCACATGCCAACGATGTTTATCCAGAGTTCTGAGAAATAAAACAACACCCCCGCGGCAATACCCAGGAAGATGGAAGCGATAGTCACCGCATTGGGCGAGATACCCAGGTTGCGGAACAACACCGCCCACCGATAGCCGATCGGACGGTAAAACAGCAAATCGATCCACTCTTCCGTATCTGCCGATTTCAGGGAAGCTTGCAGTTCGGCATTTTTATCTGTTTTGTTCATTGCACTGGAGGTTTGTCGTTTCCGCCCGTTCGGCATCCTGCAAGATCACCTGCGCAATGGCTTTCGAAGCTTCTTCGCGGCAAGGAGCGAAACTGGGCCAATCGTTAAAGTCGATAATCCGGATGCTGCCATCAGGGGCCACAATACAATCACCACCGTACACCTGTACGCCGAGCACGCGGGCCGCCTCGTTGCATACCCATTTCAATCCGGTTTCTGAGAAAGTAGTACCTACCGGCACCCCATTGATCTCTTCCAGGCCAAATTTGCTGTGCTGTCCGTTGTACGGATAAAACCAGTGAAAGAAATCCGTACCTGATACTCCATAAAACTTAATCAGGTCGCCTTTCAGGTGCTCGTTGATCACCACCCGGTCGATACCGCGCAATGCATATTCGGCAATCACCTCTTTCAGTTCACCGTACGTACGCACATACGTCACATCCTCCCGGTGAATGGCATGAAAATCGGCACGCTTCACCCAGCAATGTTCGAACGAGGTACCCACAATCAGATGTTGGGGAATAATCTCATTCGTATTCCAAATAAGACTCTGGGGATGCGGCACCTCATTGTCAATCAACAAGGTAGTCATTTGTTCGCGGGTACAATTCTCAATACCAACAGCCGAATTGACGGCCATTACCCCTTGCTTCTCAAGTTTCTGCAAATTACGTACGGCAGCCTTGCTACGCATCATCGTAAACACATACTTTTCTTTCAACGGGGCAGTCAGGAAATTCTGTTCGGTATACATATTCACCGCATGCCCGGCATTCGTCAAGTGTTTCGCTACCGCAGCAAAAATCGAGGCATCATTTCCCACATGGTTGGGCGAGAAAAGAGTAAATCGCTGTATTCCAGCAAAAGTTTTAGGAGTCATTTGCTCTATTATTCTTCTAAAAATTGTTCGGCTTTCTGTACATCAGCCGCATGATCAATATCAATTACTTTGGAGAAAGGGTATGCCTGCATCCGCAACCCGGCATCCACCATATACTGTTGAAAACCACGCATACGCGAAATCCCTGTTCTCCGGGCTTCGGGCAGCAGATCCAGGGCACGTTGTCCCAGGCAGTAGATCCCTCCGGAAATATATCGCGCTTCCGGATAGAACTCGCTTGCATATCCTGTAATCCGCATATCCGCCTCTGTTTTCACATAGAGCGGACGCTCATCATCTATAAAATCGGTCACCGCCATCAAGGCATCCAGCTCCTTATTCTCCGCAAAGGTACGGATATAAGCTCTGAACTCCGGCTCCTTGAAAACAGGATCGACCGTAGTCAGGCAAAATTTACCATCTCCCTGCAGGAATGGCATCAGCTCACAAAAGCTTTGGAAAGAATCCGGAGTAGATTTCACAACCACCTGCAAAGGAACGGGCAAGTTTTGTTGTTCGAGGAAGTGGCGTACTTCCTCCATTTCTTCGTTGATTATGATGCAGATTGACTCCGCCTCATTTTCAAGAAAAATGCGGAACAATCGCCCCAGAAGGGGTGTTCCGCCTACATTTACCAATGGCTTCGGAGTAAGAATCCCGTCAGAAACGAGACGGGATCCTTGTCCGGCAGCAATCAATGCATATTTCATTTGAAGGGAAGATTAGTCGATATAATCGAGTGTTTCTTCGCCAATCATTTTACGCAGTGTATTTTTCAGTTTAGTGTACTGAATGAACAAATCGTGTTCGGGGATATGTTCAAAGTCGTGCATCGGGCTCTTGAAGTAGAACGACAACCAACCTTGAATACCAAACATACCGGCACGTTGAGCCAAGTCAGAAAACAGCACCAGGTCGAGTACCAGCGGAGCAGCCAGGATAGAGTCACGGCAGAGGAAATCCACTTTCAACTGCATCGGATAACCCATCCAACCCACGAGGTCGATGTTGTCCCAACCTTCTTTGTTATCCTTGCGCGGCGGGTAGTAGTTGATACGCACCTTGTGGAATATCTTACCATACAGGTCCGGATAGAGTTCCGGTTGCAGAATGGTATCGATTACCGAAAGCTTGCTCACTTCTTTTGTCTTGAATGAATCGGGATCATCGAGTACCTCACCGTCGCGGTTACCCAGGATATTGGTAGAGAACCATCCGTCCAGGCCCAGCATACGGGTCTTCAACATCGGAGCCAATACCGTTTTCAACATGGTCTGGCCAGTCTTATAGTCTTTACCGCAGATAGCTACTTTCTTCTGATCGGCAAACTCCCACATAGCAGGCATGTCCACACACAAGTTGGGAGCACCCATAATGAACGGAGCACCTTCGGCAATAGCAGCGTATGCATAACACATACTTGGAGCTACTACTTCCTTGTTATTCTCTTTCATGGCCTTTTCAAAAACAGCCAATGACTGATGCTCATCGCACAAAGGCAGATAGATTTCCGTACTTGCCGACCAGATAACAACTACGCGTTCGCAGTTATTAGCAGCTTTGAAGTCGCGGATATCCTGACGCAATTGTTCGGTAAGTTCCCAACGATTGGTAGCCTCTTTCACATGTGTACCATGTAAACGTTTTACCCATTCCTGATCGAAAGCAGCCTTCATCGGCTTGATAGCCTGAAGTTCTTCCTTCACCCCTTCGAGGTCTTTTTGTTCAAGTACTTCAGCATGCTGAGCTGCTGCATAGACATCTTCCGGGAAAATATCCCATCCACCGAAAACCAGGTCGTCCATCCCGGCCAAAGGTACTACATCTTTTATTTTAGGGAATCGGTTTTCATTGCGTTTGCCCAAACGAATAGTGGCTAACTGTGTGATTGAACCTATAGGCTTTGTTAGTCCTTTACGGGCAGCCAATGTTCCTACAATAAATGTGGAGGCTACTGCTCCACCTACTCCGACTACAAGTACGCCAAGACGACCTGAGGCCGGTTTAATGTTGTATTCCATTTCCTCGCTATTTTAAAATAAATCAAATTGTTGACAAAGGTAGACGCTCTGCATGTAACAAGAAAGTTCCATAAGTCGGATAAAATAGTCTAAAAGGAACTATTTCAATCCGCTCCACCAATCCCGTAAACATACATTCACGCTTTTACCATGTATTTAAACGACGTTAACTTCTAACTATAATTAACGCTGACGATCATTAAAATGTTTTTGTCAGTTCAAACTTAAAATCAAAATTCACAACTATCGGGCAAACAAACCATAAACCGTGTACCCTTCCCTTCTTCGGAAGTCACGGAGATTGTCCCCTTTAATCGTTCTACAATCGTCATACAGATACTCAGCCCCAATCCGGCGCCCTGGGTAAAGTTATCGACTTTATAGAAACGTTCAAAGATATGATCTATTCCTTCCTGGGATATACCCACTCCCGTGTCTTCGACAAACAGCGTGGTAAATCCTTCTTTTTCTTCTATATATCCGAACGTGATGGAACCGCTGGAAGTAAACTTGGCTGCATTATTGATCAGGTTATTGATCACTTGCTGCAGGCGTACATTATCTGTCAGGATGTATTTCTTACTATCGGGAGGCAGACTAAGCACCAACTTCACATTGGGCGGCATATTTAATAATTGCGAACTATACACTTCTTTGAGCATCAACGGAATGCTATGATTGGTAAACTGGAAGTCCATCGTTCCCGATTCGATGCGCGACAAGTCGAGAATGTCATTGATCAGCGCCAGCAACAATCCGCAATTGCGGTTAATCGTATAGATAAAGTTTGATATCTCTTCCTGGCTGAAGTCGCTTGTATCACTCAGCAGGTCGGAGAATCCGACAATCGCATTCAGAGGAGTACGTATTTCATGGCTCATATTGGCCAGGAAGGCCGTCTTCAACTTATCAGCCTGCAACGCTTTGTCACGTGCATCAGTAAGTTCTTCTTCCGTGTCCTTGTAACGTTGTATGCTTTGACATACACCTAATATATTATAAGGTAGGTCATCCGTCATTCCATTCAAAGCCGATATACGATATTCCCACCACTCATATTTGCCATTGGCGCTACGCTGGCGATACATCATACGGGTACGCAGGTTCAAACCCGACAACACGCTGTCAAACAGACGTAAGATTTCGGGCAGTTCATCCGGATGAACCATCGATTCCATGATTTCACGCGTAATCGGTGTATTCTCCAAATCAAACAACCGGGCATAACTGGCAGGGAATGTAAACAATCCGGTACGTACGTTGAACTGCCATGGATAAATAGAACTTTCCTCCACCGCCAAACTAAAGAAACGCTTGTTCATTTCTTCATCGGATACATTCCGGAAAGAAAGCGCCACTCCACTGACCTTACCATTCATATACAAAGGAACCACCTCACCCGATATAGGGAAATAAACACCGTGATTTATCTCCTGCACAAACGAGTTGTCCGGTATAACAAGACGCCGTTCTTTTTTCAGTACCTGTTTAAGCATTTGCGGCAATATCTCCTGCCCTGCATTGAATATCTTAAACAGCGTACCCACCTGCTGACCTTCGTAGGGACGGTTGGCATTTTCCGGTAAATTGAGCATCCGGTGCAGCGAGCGATTGGTAAAGTGAATTCTTAAATCGGTATCGTATGTGATTACCCCATCGCGTATCGAGTGAAAGATATTATCAAACTCATCACGTTGCGCCACCAGACGGTTCTGCACGAGCAATCGTGTCTGCGCATGCATTCTTCGGCGTGATTCCCGGCGGTTGACACGTACCAACCAACCGACAATAGCAATAAAAAGCGCCAGAATAAACGCATACAACAAAACGAAGTACCACTGATATTTCTCATTATAAGGAATATTCATGATCACTCCGCCTTTCACCCGTTCTTTGTCTACATGAAAGAACGAGAGTTGCTTATAGTCATAAATAAAATCAAGATAAACCGGGGAAGTTCCCAGATGCTCGGGTTTATCCCCTTGCAACACTTTTCCGGCTCTAATTCCGGCCAGACGGGCTATTTCGTTGGGATCGGCATCGTACGCACAAAACACTCCGTTTGTCAATGTTTCACTTTGCGTAGAAAAGAAAGGCGCTTTGGAGTTTTTACCCAAGAAAGCAAAGAAGTCCGACCACTTGGGCACAATCACCACACGCCCATGAGAATAACGGGAGTTGCAAATAGACATGATGACCTTATTCGTCAAATCCTCCTGAACATTAAAAGTCTGTAGTTTGCAATCGGGATGATTTTCTGAGTATTTCTGCCATCCTTTTTCGAATTCTTTATATCCTTTTTGAGAGAGGAAACTGTCATCCAACACGCACACTACCTCGCGCATGTCGGGATAGATATTCAGCGTTTGTTCCAATAAAAGATTGAAATCAGGGGTGGTCGTGTATCCGCAAACATTGGTAAGTCCCTCCATCAAAGAGTCATCAGGATATTTAATTCCATAATAGACCACAGGAATCTGAAGGGGCAATGAATCGCCACAATTTAATAAAGAATAGAAAGCCTCATCTCCCGAGGTAACGATCAAATCCGTTTTCCGCTCTCTGGCCCGTTCACAAAACCTTCTCATGAGCGCTTTCTCGGAAGCAAAAGTCCACAGTTCCGCATTCAACTCTTCCGTTACGATGTTCACACGAACGTTTGATGAAGTGAATCCTGCTTTCAGGCTTTTCTCCGGGTCAGAAAACCAGGATTTCCTTGGCTCGCCCGAATGTATGTAAAGAACATTATACGTAGGACGGGTCACTGCACCCAGCCACATTGGCAGGATCAGTAATAGCAACAGCAGTAAATAGCGTATTTTATTGATCATACATTCACTCTTCACAGTACATTGGGTGACAAATATACGTAATTTAAATTAATATACGGGTAGCTCCTGTTATTTTTTGCATTTTAAGGAAACCGAGCGAAAGAAATGTAAAGAAAAAGCACCCGTACGGGCATAAAAAAAGCGTCACCATAAGGTACGCTATCAAAAAACGAGCGAAAGACGGGATTCGAACCCGCGACCCTAACCTTGGCAAGGTTATGCTCTACCAACTGAGCTACTTTCGCAAATATGTATCCTAACAGGTGCCCAGAACAAGACTCGAACTTGCACGTCTCTCAACACTCGCACCTGAAACGAGCGCGTCTACCATTCCGCCACCTGGGCAACATTCAGTGGAGCGAAAGACGGGATTCGAACCCGCGACCCTAACCTTGGCAAGGTTATGCTCTACCAACTGAGCTACTTTCGCGAAACTTACTGTAAAGTGAAGAGAATGAGACTCGAACTCACACGTCATAATTGACACTACCCCCTCAAAGTAGCGCGTCTACCAATTCCGCCATCTCTCCATACTTGCTTTAAAGAACTCTTTTACTTTTGTAGTGCCCAGAACAAGACTCGAACTTGCACGTCTCTCAACACTCGCACCTGAAACGAGCGCGTCTACCATTCCGCCACCTGGGCAGCACTAAGTGGAGCGAAAGACGGGATTCGAACCCGCGACCCTAACCTTGGCAAGGTTATGCTCTACCAACTGAGCTACTTTCGCAATTGCGGATGCAAAGGTATAGATTTTCCGTAAAGTTGCAAACATTCTGCTTCTTTTTTTAACTTGAAAATTACCATTTGCTTTACCACAAAGTAAAATCCTATTGATTATCAACTCATTCGATCGCGATAATCTTCATAGACAAATCGCCTGTACACCTTGGCCTGCCCCTCTTTTGTCCACAAAGCGATGGCCGGGTGGTGTATTCCATTAAACATATTTGTCTTTACCATGGTGTAGTGAATCATATCTTCGAATACGATACGTTCACCGACCTGCAGTTCATGGTCGAAGCTCCAGTGCCCCATATAATCGCCACTCAAACAGGAATTGCCTCCCAGGCGATACACAAATGGTCCCTCCCCATCAGTCACCGCACCCCGTACGGCAGGTTTGTAAGGCATCTCCAGACAGTCGGGCATGTGGCAGGTAAAGCTCACGTTCAGAATGGCCGTACGTATTCCCCGGCTTTCCACCACGTCCACCACTTCAGAAGTCAGCACCCCGGTTTGCCACGTGAAAGCCGAACCGGGCTCAAGTATGATGCGCACATGCGGATAGCGCTTCTTCAGGCCTTGCAACAATAGAATAAGGTGTTCCACATCATAATCTTTACGCGTCATCAGGTGTCCTCCCCCCAGATTGAGCCATTGAATCTGCGGAAACCAACGGGCAAACTTCTCTTCCAGATGAATCAATGTACGTTCTAACTCATACGAAGACGATTCGCAGTGGCAATGGCAATGAAACCCTTCGATTCCTTCGGGAAGCGTGTCGGGCAACAAATCAGAGGTTAAGCCAAAACGGGTACCGGGTGCACAGGGATTGTACAATTCCGTTTCTACTTCGGAGTATTCAGGGTTGATACGAATGCCGCAAGAGATTCCTTCGCGAACCGCCTCCGGAGCAAACCGTTCAAATTGCGAGAGCGAATTAAATGTAATGTGACTGCTGCATCGCATGATCTCCGGGAAGTCTGTTTCCGTATAAGCCGGCGAGTAGGTATGTGCCTTACTGCCGAATTCTTCGAGCGCCAAACGCGCCTCGTATACCGAACTGGCAGTAGAATGTTCTATATATTCGCGAAAGATGGGAAATGAACGCCACATGGCAAACGACTTGAAAGCCAAAATAATCTCCACCCCGGCCCTGTCAGACACTTGCTTGATCAGTTCCAGGTTCTTCCGCAACAGTTCCTCTTCCATAATATAGCATGGAGAAGGGAATTGGTCAAAATCTATCATCTTATTGTTAACTCATTTTATCCGCCGCAAAAATACGTAATGTTTCGTTTAAATACCTATCTTTACCCGGCTATTTAGTTTTTATCCATAACAATATAAACATGATCAAAGATTTACGGAAAGTGGTGGTATTGCTGGCACACCACAATTTTAAAGAATCACAGGCCAATAAAGAGTTAGCCGACACCATCAAACCGATCGAGGGAGTTATGATTTACAATCTGTACGATCCGGAAGGACCTGGATTCGATGTCGACGAATGGACGAAAATCATCTCCGACGCTTCCGCAGTGGTTTTCCAGTTCCCTTTCTACTGGGCCATGGCTCCTTCTCTTCTTAAAAAATGGCAAGACGAAGTTTTCACGTATCTGGCACGCACCCCGGCTGTAGCAGGCAAACCGTTGTTGGTAGTAACCACCACGGGTTCCGATAGTGTGGCTTACCGCAGCGGCGGACGCAACAAATTCTCGGTCGACGAATTGCTACGCCCGTACCAGCTTTGCGCCATTCATTCGGGCATGGTATGGCAGACACCCATCGTAGTCCATGGCATGGGAAGCGTAGAAGCTCCGCGATACCTGGCCGAAGGGGCTACCCAGTATAAACTGCGCATCGAAGCGCTGCTAGCCAGCGGCCACACCACCGACAACTGGTAAGCCAAATGAAGAAAAGGGTATTTGTTACCGGCGGTGCCTGCGGAATAGGACGCGCCATTGTCGAAGCATTCGCTGCCACAGAATGCCAGGTGGCTTTCTGCGACACCAACGAAGCGGCCGGGCGGGAATTGGCAACATCGACAGGCGCCCGGTTTTTCTTCATGGACGTAAGCCGGGAAAAGGAACTGGAAGCATGTATCCAAACCTTGTTTGCCGATTGGGGCGATCTGGATATTATTATTAATAATGTAGGAGTCGGCGGTTTCGCTCCCATCACCGAGATGACGGTAGAAGCGTTCGACCAACTTCTGGCCATCAATCTTCGTCCGGTATTCATTACCGCCCGTTTACTGGCCATCCACCGGAAACAGCAAGGATCCGCCAACCGCTACGGACGCATCATCAACCTCAGTTCTACCCGGTACCTGATGAGTGAACCGGGTTGCGAGGGGTATGCTGCTTCGAAAGGAGGTATCTACTCGCTCACCCATGCGCTTTCGCTCTCGCTGAGCGAATACTACATCACAGTCAACTCCATCGCACCGGGCTGGATCGAGAATTACCACTACGATTCCCTGTCCGAACGCGACCACGGGCAACACCCTTCCCGGCGCGTAGGCCGGCCGGACGACATTGCCCGGATGTGTATATTCCTCTGTCAGGAGGAAAACAACTTCATCAACGGCGAGAACATTACCATTGACGGCGGAATGACGAAGAAGATGATCTACGAATAGTCACCCGCCAACAGCAGCAAAGGAACATGAAGAGATCGCGCATCGAAAAGGAGAAGCAAACCGTGGAGCAGATGATCCGCCTATACTGTCGCAAAAAGGAAAAGAACACAACGCTTTGCTCCGACTGCGAAGAGTTGTTGCGGTATGCCCACGCCCGGCTGGACCGGTGTCCGTTCGGCAATGCCAAAAGCAACTGCCGCCAGTGCACAGTACATTGCTACAAACCAGACATGCGCGAACGAATGAAGGAAGTGATGCGTTTCTCCGGCCCCCGGATGATACTTTACGCCCCTTGGAAAACCATCAGGCATCTCTTCGAATAAATAAGAATAAGAATCAAGACATGAAACGAGCCATTATCATAGGTGCCACCTCGGGCATCGGTTACGAAGTTGCCAGACTGTTGTTGCAACAAGGTTGGTCGATCGGCATTGCCGGACGGCGGGAAACGGCTTTGGAAGCCTTCCGGCAAACGGCCCCGGAACGAATCCGGACACAGGTATTGGACGTTACCCAGCCGGATGCTGCCGACTCGCTTCAACAACTTATCAACCAACTGGGCGGCATGGATCTGTTCCTGCTCAGTTCCGGCATCGGTAGCCAGAACCGGCAACTGCTAACGGAGATTGAGATCAACACCGCCCGCACCAATGTAGAGGGATTCATCCGCATGACCAATGCGGCCTTCCACTATTTCAAAGCACAAGGAAGCGGACACCTGGCGGTCATCAGTTCCATCGCAGGGACCAAAGGACTGGGTTCGGCCGCAGCGTATTCGGCCACCAAACGTTTTCAGAATACTTACATCGATGCCTTGGCCCAGCTGGCTCGCATTGAACATATACCGATAAGTTTCACAGATATCCGCCCCGGTTTCGTCGCCACCGATCTGCTGAAAGACCGCAAATATCCCCTGCTCATGCAGGCCGACCGTGTAGCCGCGCACATTGTCAAAGCACTGAACCGCAAGCAACGGGTAGTGGTGATCGACTGGCGATATCGAATATTGGTATTCTTCTGGCGAATGATTCCCCGCTTCATTTGGGAGCGCCTTCCTATCAAAAATTAATTTTCCTGACTGGGAATCAGTGATTTCCTAGTAGGAAACACCTCACATCCTATTTTATTCCGAAGATATCAGGGTCGGAAACGCTTCGCTCCACCCGGATGTACAGTCCTTTCAGATCCGGGTGTACAACCGCCCTACACCCGGATCTAAGAGGGCTGTACACCCGGATGGAGGAAGAGACTTCTCAACCCGAAAACCAAGTAAAGATACTGTGTAAACGAACAGATGCCGGTTTGAAAACAAAAGAACATAAGGCGCTTACAGCCAGATGCATACTATAAATAGAACATCCGAAGTGCGTAGGAGGCGCGTAAGAGAAATCAATGTCTCTTACGCGCCTCTAAGTACGATGAATAAAGGATTTAAGAACAGGTGCGTAAGTGCGTGACAGATTTTTAAAACTCTTGGGGAAAAGAATTACTTTCAACAAAAAAGAATAACGAACCAGAACTTTTTATAATTTTGCAGCGTTTTTTAAATAAAGACAGCAAGGGCTTGAATGCATCACTCAAACTTCTTACGTGCCTTTTCGACAGAACCTTGAATCAATACGTATACACTTTTATAGTATTGACGTATGAACTACAAAACATTATTTACCTGTATTAGCCTGACTGTTGCCCTCGCCGTACTGCCAACCAGCCAATCATTCGCCCAGATGTCTCAACATTTGAGTGTAGACGAACTATTCCGGTTAGGCATTGAGAACAGTTTGAAGGTACAATCCTCACACATCAACGTCGACATTGCCAAAGACCGGGAAGCTACAGCCAAGTCACTGCGCCTACCCGATCTCTCCGTTGGGCTCATCGGAGGATATGTGGGGCAACCTACCGTATTCCGTCATGGACTATCCGACGCTACCCATCCCGATACACCGGACTGGATGCAGAACTACAATGTAGAACTTACCCAATCCTTGTTTCAGGGAGGTAAGATAAAGAACAATGTCGATAAATCAGCATTGGAGAAACAAATCGCCCTGCTGAATCTGGATAAAGACGAGTCCGATGCCAAACTGCTCCTGATGGGTAAGTATCTAGAATTGCTCCGGCTGTACAAACAGAAAGGAGTGTTCGAATACAACATCCGGGAGGCAGAACGCCGGTTGCACGACATTCGCCGAATGAAATCGGAAGGTATGCTCACCACCAATGACGTTATCCGCAGCGAACTGCAACTTACCAATTACCAGTTGGCCCTGCGCGAAACAAACGATAACATCATCATCTCCTCCCAGCAACTGGATATTGCCCTCGGGCTGGACGAATCTCTGCTACTCGTACCCGATACGACAGTACTGGAAACATCGCACGCGCTACTGACTTTCGAAGAATACGTAACGCAGGCTTATGGAGAGTATCCGGAATTGAAGATAGCCCGGACCGAAACCAATATCGCCCACAAAAACCTGCAACTGACGCAAGGGGATTACTTCCCGTCGGTATCGTTGCGGATGGCCAACACGTTGCAACGTCCTATCACCAGCACTTCGCCCCCGACGGACTTGTACATGAACACGTGGAATGTATCCCTGGTACTGTCATACAAGCTATCTTCCCTGTACCGCAACAAGCACAACGTCAGCGCCAGCCGCCGGATGGTTGCCTTGCAAGGTTTACAGGAAGAACGGCAGATGCAGGACATCCGCATACAGGTAAAAGCAGCATACACCCGGCATCTGGAAGCTTTGGAAAGGATCAAAGCGCTGGCTAACTCGGTAGCCCAGGCCAACGAAAACTACCGCATCGTGCAGAACCGGTACTTCAACCAACTGGTGGTACTTACCGACTTGCTCGATGCCAGCAGCGTCCGTCTGGATGCGGAACTTCAGCTCACGGCAGCCAAAGCAAATGCCATTTTCACGTATTATCAACTCTTAAGGTCAAGCGGAAACTTATAATATGGAAGAGAAAAACCAAATAGAAGAAATTCAGACAGCAGACGCGGGGAAGAAGAAACACCTGGAACTGAAAAGCCGGCGGCGGAGAAACATCATTATTAACTCCATCAGTATCCTGCTGATACTGTGCGGTATCGGGTGGATTATCCATTTCTTCTGGCGTTATTCGAAGTACGAAATAACCAACGATGCCCTGGTCGATGAGTACATCATCCCCGTCAACGTACGTGTACCCGGATACATCAAGTCGGTACGCTTTACCGAACACCAACCTGTAAAAGCAGGTGATACGTTGGTGATTCTCGACAACCGCGAATACGAAATCAAACTGATGGATGCCCGGGCGGCGTTGATGGATGCCGAATCGGCTTCCGGGGTATTGTCGTCGAGCATTAATACGTCGTTGACCAACGTGGAAGTATCGGAAGCGAACATTGCCGAGACCAAAGCCCGTTTGTGGAAACTGGAGCAGGACTACAAGCGTTACAAGAACCTGCTGGACGAAGAATCGGTATCGCAGCAGCAATACGAGCAGGTGAAAACGGAATACGAGGCGATGCAGGCGCGATACAATGCCCTGCTGAAACAAAAAGAATCGGCCAAGTCCGTATCGGTCGAAGCCAGCAAGAAAACCGGGAGCGCTGACGCCGTCATCCTCCGCCGGAAAGCGGATCTTGAGATGGCGCAGTTGAATCTGTCGTATACAGTAGTTACGGCGCCTTATGACGGTTATATGGGTCGCCGGCAGATCGAAGAAGGACAGTTCGTACAGGCCGGACAAACCCTCACGAACATTATCAAAGATGATGAGAAGTGGGTAACGGCCAATTACAAGGAAACACAAATCGTGCATATTTACCTCGGACAAGAGGTAAACATCAAGGTCGATGCCCTCCCCGGCAAAGTGTTCGAAGGGAAGGTGACCGCCATATCGGAAGCTACCGGTTCGAAGTACTCGCTGGTTCCTACGGATAACTCAGCAGGTAACTTCGTGAAGATACAGCAACGCATCCCCGTCCGTATCGACTTCGTGAACCTCCCTCCCGAAGATGCCGTTCTGCTCCGGGCAGGCATGATGGTCGAAACCGAAGCGAAAATAAAATAACCTCTACCGGATATGGCTACGCAACGAAAAGCTCCTTTCCGCAAATGGGTACCTACCTGGCTGCAACTGGTATCGGCATACGTCATTCTCATTCCGACGATGCTTATCAACGGGGCTTATACGGGTAGCAGTCTGGACATCTCCGGTTTCCTGGGCGTACTGACGGAAGATATTAACATGGCTTATTACGCCGCATCGGCCGGTATGGCGGTAGGCTATCCGCTGATCGTCAAGATTCGGCCGATCGTCACTACCAAAACTATTTTGTTGTGTGATCTTATATTGCAAGCCGTCCTGAGCATGATTTGCGCTTCTACGCAACACATAGAGGTGATCACGCTGTGCAGTTTCTTCATTGGTTTCCTGAAAGCATTTGTCTTGCTGGAGATCATGACCATCCTGATGCCGGTGCTCAGTCCCGGCAACAAGCGCAGTCAGTTCTATGCCTTGTTTTATCCGGTAAGCATCGGACTGGGACAAGCCTCGCTGGCGCTTACTTCGCGGTTGGCCTATCTCTACCAATGGCAGTTCATGTACTACTTCATGGTGGGACTGCTGCTATTGGCTATCTTGTTTGTGCTGGTATGCTTCCGGTACGGGCGCCGCCCCATCCGCCTGCCGTTCCGGGATATCGACTGGATCAGCGTGGGGCATATCACCTTCTTCTTTCTGTCCACCATTTATGTAGTTACATACGGGAAAGTCAATGATTGGTTTGCCTCCAAGAAAATCATAGTGGCAACGGCTGTTATCTTCGTGTCGCTCATTCTGTTCGTACGCAGGCAATTGACTTCCAGTACACCCTACCTCGACCTGAGTGTGCTGAAAAACCGGAACTCAACCATCGGTTACTGCTTTATGTTCATCCTGATGTTCTTCTCAACTTCGAGCATCCTGGTTTCGCAGTACGAAAGCCTGGTATTAAGGCTGGATACCGTCCGAACCAATCAGTTGTATTTGTGGATGATACCCGGGCTAATCGCCGGTGCGGTCATCAGCTGGTACTGGTTCGAGAAACAGCTCCGGATGCGACGAATCGTTTCATTGGGATTGTTTTGCTACACCTTGTCGCTGGCTTTCCTCTATTTCCAGGTACATCCGTACGGGCTTTACCAATTGCTCTTCCTGCCGATGATTCTGCGTGGGATAGGTATGATGCTGCTGTTCGTATCGTTTGGTGTGTATGTCATCGAAGGGCTTCCACAGTCAAAATACATTCACAATGCGTTCTTTCTGATCTCCACCCGTTCGGTACTGGCGCCGGCCATTTGCGCGTCGGTATTTGCCAACTGGCTATACTACCTGCAACAGAAGAACCTGATGGTATTGTCGGAAACATTGGAAATGGGGAATCCGGCTGCGGCTGCACGGTATACCTCTGTACTGAAAAGCGCTATAGGGCAAGGGTTCAGCATGCCGGATGCAGAAAAGATTGCAACCAATACCTTATATAATATGGTACAGTTGCAATCCGTTACATTGTCTATCAAAACCCTTCTGGGGTATTGTCTGGGTATATGCATTGTGCTCACGGTAGTTTCGGCATTCTTTCCTTTCTATAAAGTGGGTGGTGTGAAGGAAGCGAAGACCGGAGCGGATATGGTATAAAATTGAGAGCCTGCCCGTGATATTTACCTCATCGGCAGGCTCTCAACCAGATTATCACTGGAAACTATCCTTGCACCATCTCCGGATGTCGCTCTAACCACTTCACCGCATACGAACAGGTCGCTTTCGGTTTCAGGTTGTTCTCCAATGCATACTCATAAGCTGTCTTTACCAGCGCGCCGGCAATGCCTTGTCCCTCAAGTGGTTTAGGCACAATGGTGTGGATAATGTCCAGACTGTTGTTCATCAGACGGTATTGTACAAAAGCTGTACGTCCCTCTAAAGTTGTTTTAAACATTTTTTGTTCAGGTTGGTGGATAATTTCGTACTCCATAATTTTTGCTGTCTTTATAGTTAATCATTCATATCGCTTTCCAGATTCTCTAAAAAAGCCTCCACGGTAGGCGAATCGAACACAAATCCGAATTCGAGTAACCGGGTAGGACGCACACACTGTCCGGTAGTTAAAAACGAAGCCGCCTCACCATACAACAGCCGGAATACAAATGCCGGAACCGTTATGCGAAGCCAGGCATGGTATTTGCGGGCAACGGCTTGGGTGAACTCCCGTTGGGTAACGATGTGAGGCGCAATCACATTCACTGCTCCATACAATCCTTTATGCTCCATAATAAACAAGAATGTCCGGCATAAGTCGCGCATATCCACCCAAGGAAAAGGTTGGTTACCCGGTCCAATAGCGGTAGCCACCCCTCCCTTCAATGGCAGAAGCATCTTTTTGAATGCTCCACCATCAGGCGCCAGTACAACAGCAAAACGGGTAATCACCAGCCGGGTTTGCGCGGGACATTTCATGGCTTCCCTCTCCCAGGCATGGCATAATTCAGCCAGGTAATCCTCGCCATACATACCAGTATATTCATCAAAAACACCATTGACCGGATAGTAGCCAACAGCAGATGCCGAGATAAAAAGAGAGGGTTTGTGAACAGTAGTGTGCAAGGCTTGAACTAATTTATGAGTAAGATGAACGCGACTGTCGTAAATCTCACGTTTGTATTTCTGCGTCCATCGGCGATTAATGGTGGCTCCGGCAAGATTAATCACAACATCGCAGCGTGACAATGTTTGACTCAACAGTCCGGACATATTCTCACGGAATAAAATCCGTCCCAGTGGAGTCACCTGATGTCCTTCTGCGGTAAGGAATGAAGTGAGATGCCTCCCTATAAAACCAGAAGCTCCGCTAATCGCTATATTCATATTAATAGTTCAAGTTATATCTCAAAAACATATAAAGTAACCAAAAAGTTCTTCGCCTGAAATAAAATAAACTTATATTTGTGTCCATTTAAAATACAACCAATGAAAGTTACCCGTACCAACTGGACCCTGAGTATCATACTGGCCGTTTGCATCGGCGCCACCATTCCTATACTCACCGGAAGCAGCCATATAGTCCACCAAGACTCCGATCAACCGGAAGTACCCTACTCCGTTGCTTCGCCCTCTGTCCCTGCCCAGGCTACCTTTGCCGGCACTACCATCGACTTACGCCGGTACGACCGCCGTGAACGGATGGACCGGGAAATGATGGCCTTCACGTATATGCACTCGTCTACGATGCTGATGATCAAGCGGGCCAACCGTTACTTCCCGGTCATCGAACCGATATTGAAACAGAACGGTATTCCCGATGATTTCAAATACCTGATGGCAATAGAGAGCAGCTTGAACACATTAGCCAAGTCACCCGCCGGAGCTGCCGGACTGTGGCAATTCATGCCCGCCACCGCCCGTCAGTTTGGATTGGAAGTGACCGATAATGTAGACGAACGTTATCACATTGAAAAGTCTACCCGCGCCGCCTGCCGTTACCTGAAGGAAGCGTATGCAAAATATAGTGACTGGATGGCGGTATCGGCTTCGTACAATGCCGGACAGGGACGCATTTCAGGACAACTGGACAAACAATCGGCGGAGCATGCCATGGACCTGTGGCTGGTTGAAGAGACTTCGCGCTACATGTTCCGCATCCTGGCAGCCAAAGCCGTATTCAACGATCCGCAACGATACGGGTTCCTCCTGAAATCTGAGGATCTATATCCGGTGATCCCCTGCAAGGAGGTAAGCGTGAGCACTCCCATCGACAGCTTGAGTAATTTTGCGCAGAAGCAGGGCGTCACGTATGCACAGTTGCGCGACTTTAACCCGTGGCTACGCGATGCGTCACTGATTAACAAGACACGAAAGACATACGTGCTGCAAATCCCTACTCAGGAGGGTATGAATTACGATCCGAAGAAAACGGCGCCTTATAATAAGAGATGGGTGATTGACTAACAGTTATTTCACCCACTCCCCTATTTTCTTCCGGATGATTCCTTTTTGATATCCCGACCAGGTATGTACAATTTTTCCTTCGGGAGAAAGAATGACATAATATGGAATTGATTTGAGATCATAATAGGCACATATTCCCCGGCTGCCTTTCAGGTCGTTGAGATTGACCCAAGACAGTTTCTTGACCTGGCAGACTTTTTCCCAGACTGCTTTCTCATCGGTACTGATACTGACAATGGTTAGTTTGTTTTTCCATTCTTCGGAAACCTCCCCCGTTTCGTCCATAGCCATCAGGCACGGAACACAGGCAACACTCCAGAAGTCAAGAAGTATGTACTTCCCCTGGTAGTCGGCCAGGTGGTGAATATTCCCCTGTAAATCATACAGATCGCCATCCATCTGCCGGTCGCCCACCTGCAGAATCTGGGGAGGAAAAAGTTGTGCCGCAATCTTTAGCCCGAGTTCCGTACCACGTTGCTCGGTAGTCAAGTCCTGAAACAGCGCCCTCGCTTCTTCTGTGTAAGGGAAATCTTCTCTCTTGGCTACATTACTGCTCAGGCTCTCTAACTTGTACATCCAGATGGGATTAACCGGCATTTCTCGCATCAGTTCTATTTCTTTCTTCATGACCAGATACTCCAGTGAATCTATTTGCGGGTAATATACCTGCCGGATGCTGTCTCTGAGTTGTTTCTGCTCATCCGAGGATTTGGTTTCGCTTATCTTTTTCCACATCGAAGTAGTAACAACCTGCAATATCTGCCGCTGATCCATGTATGTGCGGGCAGCCTCAACAAAACGATTCTGAATCGCCTGCTCCTCAATGGAACTTTGTACCTGCCAGGTTTTCACCAATTTATTCTCTCCGGTGATGTTCACCTTCTGACCAGGAGCGATATAAAGGTCAAGAAAGGTATTCGGAAAACCATCGCTCCGGCTCAACAATAATATATGCTCTACCGGTGGCGTAACCACCTCCACCTCGAAAGCGAACTTGCCTCCATACACCGTATCGCTTGTGAAAGTCTCCATTGTATTTCCATGAATACGACACAGTTCGACCACTTCACCGTTGGTAAGTCCTTTAACAGTCCCTTGGATACTACATTTCTGCTGTGCACAGAGCTGTAAAGAAAAGGCTACAAAGGCCATAAATAATACTTCTTTCCTCATATATTTATTCTTTATCAGATAATACAATCCCCTTAGACAATGTTTTTCAACACCGCCTTCTTCATCTTACAAAACAAATTTTCTTTCTATTTTTTTAATGAGATAAGCAGAATACCTTTCTCTGCCCTGTTTCCATACTTCTCTATATAGGGTTCCAAGTCCTTATCGAGTACCCGGATGCTTTCTATATCCTGTGAAGGTATATCTCCCATTGAACCTTCCAAAGGTTTCCCATCAACCAACATCAAGGGGAAAGTACCTGACTGAACCGGAATCTCACCAGCAGGCATGGAGGGCAACCGGGTAGTGAAAGCAAATAGCATCATGGCCGCCAACAAAGGCACCGAAAACCAGATCCGGTTATTTTGTGGTTTTCGTTGAAGGTTCATCGACAAAAAGCGTTCTTTCAATGGACGACCGCCCA
The DNA here is from genome assembly GCA_031554635.1 of Bacteroides sp. Classification (GTDB taxonomy): domain Bacteria; phylum Bacteroidota; class Bacteroidia; order Bacteroidales; family Bacteroidaceae; genus Bacteroides. Next base: position 34,318 of record JAVBVD010000011.1, on the reverse strand, counting down.
AACCGCATACTACTTCATCGTCCACCCCCAGAACCAGCTTCAACAAAACCTTTCTGTATTCATTCACTTCTCCTCCTTCATGCAACACATCGGCATCCGCTTCCAACTCCTGCACCTCGGATAAATAGCGGGCAGCCAACCACACAAAAGGATTAAACCAACAAACCGCTTTCAAAACTTCCATCCAGATTCTCTCCCGCGAGTGTCTGTGCCGAATGTGGCTGACTTCGTGCGCTACTATATAAGATCGTTCTTCCACTGTATAATGAGGAGCCATAAACAGAGTACGACCAAAAGAAAAAGGATTTTTCACTTTCTCATTCAGAGCCAACACATAGCTTTCTTTCTGCAAAAGTCCGGACTGGATGCGTAACCGGTTTATTCGTCTCATCCGAACAAGCAACATGGTAAGTAATATGCAAGTTATCGTTATAGAAAACACCAGCCCCATCTCATTAAGCGTATACGTCTCCAACGGAAGTTTTTTCGCACCTGCCACTACCCAGCCATCAGCCGGCCACTCTTCCACCGGCCACACCGGGATCCGGCACATCGGGATGAAACAAGTCCACAAGGTTCCAATAAGCAGAAAACGACGGTTGGCCCGAAACGAAACAGCATGTACCAGACACATCCGATAGAACACCAGTAACAAACCAGTGCATACAATGCTTTCAATACCATAGATGAATAGGGATTTCATAAACTCTATTTTTGCTCTTTCATCACCTGGATAATATCATCTAACTCGTTCACGGTTATCGACTTTGAATCTGAGAAGAAACAAAGCATTTGCTGAATAGATCCTCCGAAGAAGTTATTCAACACATTCTTCATAAATCCGCTGGTATATTCTTTTCTTTTGATGATCGGATGGTATTGATAGGTAGTGCCAAAAGCCTTGTGCCCGACAAAGCCTTTCTTCTCAAGCACTCGTACCACAGTAGACACCGTATTGTACGCAGGTTTGGGGTCAGGCATCTCATCCAGTATCTCCCGGACCAACACTTTGCCTTTGTCCCACATTATTTGCATGACCTCCAATTCTGCGCGAGTCAGTTCCGGCAGATTATTCTCTCCTTTTTTAGCCATAAACATGATCTTTACGATTGAAACACACGCAAATATATCAACTATATTTATAGTTGAACAACTACTCCGATGATATTATTACTATTTAACACTAATCTTGTTTCTCAGTGAGGTATTTCCAATAGCGCACAGGCATATCTTGTTTGTGTTTCCGGGGATTGGTGCGTTCTTTGATGGCAATGGCCTTGAAGTAAGTCTTCCACAATTGCTGGAAGAGTTTCTCATCTTTGTCCATCAGGCTTTCGTCGAGCATCCCGGAGATGAGGTGCGAGGCTTTGTCGTCGCCCTCGAAGGTGACTACAGTCACCGTTTCCAGGTCATAGTAATAGCCGTACTGGCGCTTAATATCGTAAATGATCCACCGCTGGTCGGCAAAACGATCCTTGAAGTGTTCGATGGCAAGCGGCAAGGCATTGAACTGCGGCTCGAAAGGGGCAAAGAATGTTCCGTCGGCTGCTTTCTGGAAACGAACGAATTGCAGCATCCGGTTGCTTTCCCAACGAACACGCTTCCACACCCGGGAGAGCTCCAGCACATCGGGATCGGCAAAGTTGACTTCAATGGAGCGGGGAGAATCGATGTTTTTGCGAATGTAACGAAACAATAGCATAGGTACTTCCGGCGTTTCGGCCAGCCAGCTTTGGGCTACACAAGCAAGCGCCGTGACTGAGAGTTTCTTTTGTAACCCACGCCATACGCGTCCGGCTTTCTCTTCGTCGGTCACTACCGTATGTACCTCGTCGTAAAACAATGGCAGAGGCTCGTCCTCCGATAGCAGGGTGTCGGGAAAAGTTTTACGGAAATAAGCGTCGAACACAGCCGTCAGTAAACCTTCAAATGTTTTATCGTATATAAAGATGTTCATAATGTCATGCGAAAACAGGCTTTTGCCGATGGATAATTAGGAAAGATATGCGTTATTCGTCGACGAAAAGGAGTGACAACTGATTGTCGTCCGTTTTCTTCTTTTCGGGTTTGGCTACGAGCAGGGAACGGACGGCTTGTGGGGTCATCTCGTTCACGGTACGCACGGGCAACTCATGGCATGTGATGAAATACTGCGCTTTCTTCATCACCACACCTATCTTCTTCAGTTGGTAGAATCCCAAACGCCCGAAACGGCGGGAAGCCACAATCTGCTGGGCCGATTTCACACCGATGCCCGGCACGCGGAGTATCAGCTCATAGTCGGCTTTATTGATATCCACCGGAAACTGTTCGGGATGACGAAGCGCCCAAGAGAGTTTCGGGTCTATTTCGAGGTCCAGATGGGGGTAAGCCTCATCGACAATCTCATCGACTTTGAAGTGGTAGAAGCGCATCAACCAATCGGCCTGGTACAGACGGTTCTCACGCACCAGAGGCGGTTGTTTCAGGGCCGGCAGACGGGTGTCGTACTCGTTCACCGACACGTAACCCGAATAGTAGACACGTCGCATCGTAGGTCCCTGATACAGGGCGGACGAGAGGTACAGTATGTCCTTATCGCTCTCGGGCGTAGCGCCTACGATCATCTGTGTACTTTGTCCGGCAGGCACAAAACGGGGAGCGTTACGGTATTTCTTCCGATCCTCCTTGTTTTCCAGAACACCCTGCTGGATGTAGTGCATGGGAGTGAAGACACTGGCATGGTCCTTTTCCGGCGCCAGATGCTGCAAACTTTTCTCGTTCGGAATCTCCACGTTGACACTGAGACGGTCGGCATAGCGTCCGGCCTCGTTCACCAACTCGCGGCTGGCGCCGGGAATGCTTTTCAGATGAATGTAGCCATTAAAGCGGTGCACTTCACGAAGATCCTTGGCTACCCGTACCAACCGTTCCATGGTATAGTCGGGATTGCGGACAACACCGGAACTGAGGAAGAGTCCTTCGATGTAATTGCGGCGGTAGAACTCGATGGTGAGGTCTACCAGTTCGCTGACCGATAGCGTGGCGCGCGGCAAGTCGTTGCTCCGGCGGTTGATGCAGTAGGCACAGTCGTAGATACAATAATTAGTGAGCATCACCTTAAGCAGGGAGATGCAGCGCCCGTCCTCAGCGAAACTGTGGCAGATACCGATACCGCCCACGGTATTGCCCAACGTCTTTTCTTTGTTGGACCGCACCGTGCCGCTGGACGAGCAGGAGACGTCGTATTTAGCCGACTCCGCCAGTATCCTCAGTTTCTCGAGTACATTCGCATTCACTCCTACAAAAGTAAGCAACCGAACGGAAAGCGCCAACGGTTTTCGGTATTTTAGCAGTAGTTTTATGAACTATTTTGTAAAGAAATAAAATGTGCTATATTTGCAACCACTACAAAAAACAACATACCACTCTTATGGAAAACAAAGATTCAGAAAAAGACCGCCGCCCCATCAGTTCACGGAACACATCGTGGGCAAACAATGCCGCCAGACTGTTACAACGCAAGGGGGCAACTCCTAACGGGATATCGGCTGCAAGTATGGCTTTTGCTTTTTTGAGTGGATTGTCATTCTTCTTCGCTTTCCGCTTTTTCGATTTTCCTGTAACTTCTGTCTTTTTATTTTTAGGCGCTGTTTTTATCCAATGCCGGCTGATATGCAATTTATTGGATGGAATGGTTGCTGTAGAAGGAGGTATGCGTACGCCTACGGGAGCTATCTTTAACGACCTTCCCGACAGGGTTTCCGATTCGTTTATTTTACTGGGAGCCGGTTATTCAGCCACTCTTTTCCCATGGGCGGTAGAACTGGGCTGGGCTGCCGCATTACTGGCTGCATTAACAGCCTATATCCGTATCCTGGGTGGTTCGTGCGGATTGGCTCAACGTTTTCAGGGGCCGATGGCGAAACAGCACCGGATGGCTATTCTTACTGCATCCGCTCTAATCGCCGCTTTTCTGCCTGTGTACTGGGGGCAATTATTGCTGACCGTTGCACTGGGAATCATTGCTTTGGGAAGTCTGATCACCTGCTTCGTCCGGTTGTGCGCCGTGGGCAAAGAACTTAATGAAAGAGGGTAGACCACGCTGGGACACAAAGCACCACTTTATAAAAGTTATTGATCAGATGCCCGTTTCTTTAGTCCTTTGATGTCCTGCTCTATTTGTAGCAGTATTTCCTTTTTATCTGTGGATTGAATGGTGGTGGGTCTTCCAAAATAGAGAAAAGACTCATAAGGAACAATCAAATTATCTCCTTTCGGCATCGCTTTGCCCATTCCTGTCATATAAACAGGAACATATTTCGTTTGCGGGCATAAAGCGAGTAGAAGGGCCACTCCCGGCTTCATAGCCTGTTCTTCGTCGGGTTCTCCCCGGCTTCCTTCCGGGAAGATGATCAATGAATACCCTTCGTCCAACGCCTGTTTCATTTGCTTGATGGCCGATCCGCCTGTACGCGAAATCAGTAACGTGTTGATAAAATAATTGCTCAGTTTCTGTTGGAATTTTGTTTTCCCGAAATGGTCGATGGCTGCTACTGGTTTCACTTTAGGAAGTATTTTGGACGGCATCACCGACATTAGGGCCATTGTATCGAGGTGGCTGTTGTGATTGGCCACAATGATGAATTGTTTTTCTTCCGACAGGAAGGAGGCTTTATCGGACTTTACTCCGACAAACAGCTTCAGAATCCAACGCAACAGAAAGCTGTACGTAAACCGCAAGATGAACGCCTGCATTAATAACAGATGTAATATACCAAATGGAAAAAGACCGGAGCGGTATAGGCCAGCGAATCGATCCTGTCCAGAATCCCACCGTGTCCGGGGATGATCGTTCCCGTATCCTTGACGCCCACATCACGCTTTACTGAGGACATGACTACGTCTCCGATAAATCCGGAAACGGCTATGAAGAAGCTGATGAACAATACCTGGCAGGTGTTCAGCGGGGTCAGGAAGACGAGGAAATAACCGATGATGGTGGTCGATATGACTCCTCCCACAAAGCCTTCCCACGTTTTATTCGGGCTGACTTTCGGTATGACTTTATGTTTCCCGAACAGTTTTCCCCAGGTGAATTGCATCACATCGTTTATCTCTGTCAGGAAAACCACAAAGAGCAACAGCCCCCGTCCGCCGGCATCGAATCCGGGAAGTTCGGGAAGCGACAGCAGATAGGCCATGTGGCTGATACTGAAAACGGTCAGCATCAGTATCCATTGCAGGCTGGCCATCGACTTTACAATGCCTGTCGTATCGCCCTTCAATACTAAACGCATGGGCAACAGCAGGAACATAACCACCGGAATGAAGATGATAAAAGCTCCGTACCAGCCCACGTACGCCAAATAATATTGGATGGGAATGGATACGAAAGCCCAGAAGATGGCTCTTCGGTCGGACTGCCGAAAGCCCAGCATGGAGTAGAGTTCCCGGAATGCGACGAAGGACAGAAAGGCCATAGCTACGTAGGAGATTTTCGTATTAAAGATGGTCGCCCCGATGAATATAGTAGCCATGATCCACCAGGATTTGATACGCGACTTCAGTTCCTGAAGGTTTGCTTGTGGCTTTACCCAACCGATAACTAAAACCAGCAGTGTGGCAAACAATAAAATAGCAAAGATGAGTCCGGTGACAAACATCAGGTCTTTGCTCGCAAAAGGGTTCAATCTAAGTACGTTTTCCATATATTTCATATTCAATTAGAGTGGGCAAATGTACATAAAAATCGGTTGTATCGAATTACTGGAGTATTTCTATTTCTACATTTTCGTCTGCTTTCAGGTTAAAGTTTTGCGTCTTTACCGTATATATCTGTTTCATCTCCGGATTGACGGTACAGTCAACATATTCCAGCTGTTTGTATGACTCTACATTGAGTCGTTCCAGTTGGTTGTAGCTACAGTTGAGATTTTTCAGCGCCGGGCATGACTGTTCGCAGTAGCGTAATTTATTATGACTGCAATCTAACTCCAATAAACTATCGCAGCCGAGCCATAGTTCGCTCAGACGATTATGGCTACAGTCGAGGAATTGCAGTTTGTCGAATCCTATCAGATCGATGCTCCGTATCTGATTGTGCGCGCAGTGGAAGCGAACCAGGTTTTTGAACGATTCAATACCGCAGACATTATGTACCGGGTACGTGAGTGCTTGCCCGTCGATGTTGATCTCGGCGACGGCTTCGGCTTCCTGTTCCGAGATAGCACCGTCGCCATTGGTATCGAACCGTGTCAGGCAGTAGTTCCTGAAAACAGGATCAGGAAGGTAGATACCTTTCTCCCAGGCAGGCGATGGCGGCAGTTTGCTGTAGGGCGTAATGGCATAATAACGGTACCAGGAGGAGTAATTATCATCGTATTCCGGACCGCCGCCTGTGCGGAAATAAAGCGTGTGTCCTGCCCAGTACAGTTCGTAGATATAACCAAGGTAATGGCTGTAGAAGAAATCGCCGGTCATCTCCTTCACAACATCAGAGAAACTGCACAAATGCTTATACCGGCCAGTCTTTCTATCCTTTTCTTCGAAGGTATAATCTACATGGTCTTGCCCTGAATACATACCCGTCAAGCGGAAACGTCCATCGGGTGAGGTGGCGGATTCTTCGGGATTGTAGGCTCCTTCGCCGTTGTCGACAAAGAAGGCCTGGTCGCTGCTGTGTCCGCCTGCATACATCAGGATTCGTTCGCGTGGGAAGTAGCCTATCAGGCCATCGTTCTCGGGGATGATCAACCGGAATTTCTTGTGGCGGCGGAATTCTTTCAGGAAGATGCCGTAGTTTCCCATCTCGTCGTTTCCGTCGTCATACGAGGTGTAGTGATAGTCCAGGTGGTATTCCGGGCCTAATGCAGCGTTTATTTCGGCAGGATCTTTCAGGGGAGCTTCGGGAACTACACGATAGATGGCGTGCAGGCTGTCGAATTCTTGTTGCGGTACGTGTCGTACGCGGTAGGGAATATTGTTTACCACTACCACGGTATCTCCCAGCCAAAACCATTTGTCGGTGAGGTCGGCGCGGCAGGTGGTGCAGGCGGCCAGTAATAGGACGGTGAGGACTAAAGGGATGTTTTTTTTCATTTATAATGAGTTGTTTCGTTAACGACTCGTATTATTCGACTCATATATTATATTCAATCAAAGTGGACAAATGTACAAAATAATCGCAGAAATCAAATTACCTGAATGTTTCTATTTCCACATGACCGTGCGTTAGCCGGACTTAATAAATTTATTCACGCCATCGCATATATTTATTACCGGATATGAATACGAGCATTATTTTTTAGTGTACAGGTAATCGTATCAGTGCACTGAAACGATTACCGATAAGAAAGTTTATGAATAGCTGTATGCATAAGCGAAGATAGAATTATGCAAGCAGGCTAATAGTTTTATTCATTCCACCTTTCAGCATGTGCGCGGCAGCGAATCGGGGTCGGACTACCGTTTGGCTTTCTTTATCAGTTTCAACGTCCCGTCGGGGCGGAGTTCGATGGCGCCTTCGCTGGTTGGTATCCTCACTGGGGCGGTGAATAGTTTGGAACCTGTTGGGGCGGGCTTTCCTTTCCGGCCGGCAAGGGGTGGAAGCTTGTTTTTTTTCGGGCAGATGGTGATGTAGTCCACCGGCTGGCTAACATTGTACGTGCTGAAGAAGCAGAGGCACAGGTTGCCTTTTTCCGATTTGTCGACGTAGAAGTACAGCCCGACGCTTTCGGGAGTTGCCTCTGCACTGCGGAACAGCAATTCGGGGTCTTCTTTCCGGGGATACGGGCGCCATTTTTCTTCCACATCTTTCAGCTTTTCCAATTCTTTCAGATCGAAGAAGTCGGAGTTAATGATGTGTTGCATGACTTCCGTCTCTTCCGCCTTCCCATCGTCGGACAAGGTGTAGCGCGATGTTTTGTCGGTATCGATGGAGACACTGTAACCGCTGGCAGAGCAACATTGTTTGTTGATGCGGCGGACTACAAGGGTGGAATCGGCATCGACATAGTAAGAGAATGTATTGCTTCCACCCTCCCCCGTGTACTCATAGCCTATTTGGGAGAAGGAAACCTCTTCTTCGGGAGCCGAGGGGCGGATGACGGTAACGTAATCGGCAGAAGAAACCACGTTGTCGGACACAGGGCTTGAAAACCGGTCTGTGTGCGAGGTTAGGAACAGGTCGTAGCCGCGGTAATTTTCTATTTTGCCCAGGGCCGTGGCCTCCACTCCGGAGAGGGGCGGAATGATGGGGATATACGGGGTTGGGCCGAGCGTGAAACCGTCTTTTGCCAACGGTTCCCGGTTGCCGGGACGGACGTCGGGGAACAGGCGTTTGAACGCTTCGTACGTGGCGGGTTGCATGCGGGTGAAGGTGTGCTTGTGGCTTATGTACAACTGTCCCTCGTTTGTTATCTCGTAGACGGTATGTTCTTCCCGGCGGTACGGGCACTGCACATCGGCATCGAACTGCGGGGCAGACATCCGGGAGATGTGCAACTGCTGGGCATCATCCCAATAGTAGGGTCTGTAAAAACCATCTTCATAGTGCAGGGAATCGTACCTGGCCAGGAGTAGTTTATTTCTCAGGTCGATTTTCTCATCCTTCACGATCAGCAGGTAATCGGCGTATGTCAGTGTTTCTTCCAAATCATCGACTTGTTGCGGATTTTCGTAGCGTACGGTCAGCAGGTCTATCCCTGCCTGCCTGTAATCTTCCAATATTTCCAACGGATAGATTTTCCCGGCGGGATATTCGTCGTTCCAAAATGGCAACGGCTCGCTGCGGACGATGTCGAAACTGAGGGGGAATGTGCTGTAATAGCCCATGGGGAAGAACTGTTCTTTGCATTTCCGGTATTCCCGTCTGCTTTCGCGGTCTATGGTTGCTTCGAACGACAGGGTTTCGGCCAGCCATCGCCCGTCGTCGGTCTTGACGAAATAGACACCCGAGTACAGGATAAACATCTGTGTGCCTTTACGGCCGGGTTCCCAATCGAAGCTGACGGTAGCGGAGTCGCCTACTATCTCCATGTCTTTGACGATGTATTTGCCGTTTTGCAAGCGGGCTTTTTCTTTTCGCTGTTCTTGCGGGCTGAGGGCGCGGAAGGAGGAGTCATTCCGCGCCATCTCTATGCGGGTATGCTCATCGCCGTATTGGGCGGCTTTCAGGAAGTCGAATACGCGGACGGCTTCCATATAGCTTTCGGCAGTTGTCCGGAGGTTTTGTTTTTCGTCATCGCTTTGTGCTGATAGGGTGCCGGGCAGCGTGAGGATGAATAGTGTAAGAATGTACGCTGTTTTTTTCATGATGATGGTAGTGTAAGATGTTGAACTTGGTGTAATGTTGAATTTATTTTCTCTGTTTTTCGAATATCAGCTCCCACCAATCTTCGGTTTCCTGAGAATAAAGGTAGAATTTCCCGCGATACAGAAGGTAGTTGTTGTAATAGAAACCTTGGTTGACTTCTTGTGAGATGGCGAGTATAGTGTCATATCTGTTGGTTTCGCGGGAGAGTTTTTGCAATAGCAAGCGTTGGCTGTCTCTGTCGTCCTGCGTTTTTTCGGCTACGGCGCGCAAGTCTTTCCCGGCTAAAAGGGCCGAATACTCGTAACCGTCTTCGCCAGTATTCAGGTCGTAGGTTTGCGGAATGCCACAGTTGTTTACCACCAGTACATTGGTTTTCGGAGAATAGGATTCGAGGGTGATGCCGTCCGGAAAAATCAGTTTCAGTCCGTTGCGGCAGGTGATGGCCGAAAGATACTGATAGGTGGAGTCCCAGCGGGAGGTATTGTAATGTAGTTTGACTTTCTTGCGCAGCGAAGTCTTTATCGCTTCTTCGTCGCGCAGGATATCGGCTTCTGACGGGTCTTCGATCTTTTCGCTTTGCCGGGTCAATTGTTGAGATAAGGCACTGTCTGCACCGTTGCTATCCAAGTGCCGGAAGTGTATAGCGTAACCGCCGCGCATGTAGGTGGTGTCGCACCAGTGGTGGTCTTGTGCCCATAGCATGGCGGGCAGCAAGGCTAAGAAGATGAAGATCTGTTTTTTCATATTCATTGTGTATTGGGCGTCAGCAATCGAACCAATAGGGATCTTCGCCAACCAGATGCAACAGTTCTTTCTCCCCGGCAAACGATGAGAGGAACAGCACCAGCCGTCGGTTTTCGTAATTCGATGTGGCGTTTATGAGCAAGTCCGGCAGGCCATCGCCATCGATATCGCCGATGAACAGGATTTCCGGCACGGTGCCTTGAACTTCGGATATTGTCAGAAGTTGTTGCTTTTCCGGTTTCCCCTTTTGCGATATATATAAATAGTAGTCTTTCAGCGTGGAACTTTCGCGGAAATCGCTGTTGGCACAAGTGGCTTGCAAGGTGTACGTCCGGTCGCCGGAAGTAAAGGGCAAAGATTCGTCCGGCAACATTTCGAAAGGCTTTTCAATGGCCGATTGTACCGGTTTGTTATTGTACATTGAAAGCCCTGCAATCATGACCAGGCAACCGCCTTGAACGGGTGCGAACGTCACCACTGAATCTTGCCAGCAATCGTTGTATCCTACATGGTACTTTCCTTTGGTCGGTTGCAAGCGGTATGCTGCGCCGGATGTTGCGAAAAGCCCGATGAAGTCTCTGTTGTTTTCGTACACCTCTTCGTTGGGGCGGTACAGGGTGATTTTCATCGGGTCTTGTATGTATATCGCAATGTCTTCTTCCGTCAAAGCACCGGACAGGTCTTCGATTCCATTGATCATAAAATTCCCGTTTTCGGTAATGAGATACAATGTCATGCAATTTGTGTGTTCATTATCATAATGATAGCAAACTTTGTAAGCGTTTTCTTTTTCCTGAACGGATGTGATTTCAAGGGTTTTTATCCAATCTATGCTGCAATCTTGCGCATTGAGAAAGGGATCATATTCCAATCCGGAAGATTTTAGTTTCTTCAGAAATTCTTGGGTGATGAATTTATGTTCTATCTTTTCAATCGCTTGCAAATCGGGCGGCATTTTATCTTGCTCAGTCATATAAAGTGTGTAGAACTCCGTCAGCATTTCTATCGCTTGCTGATTTTCGTTACCCGCTGCGGCTTTTTTGGGAGCATTGTTTTGTTTGCATGACAGGGTAAGCAATGTCAATGCAGTGATTATAAGGAGTTTTGTTTTCATATTATATAGTATCTGCTGTTTTTTTCTGATTCATTTTCTCTACCAGTCTCACAAAATAACAATGTTTAGGAATCCTGAACCGGTGTATTCCATAACCATCTGTCGATGGAAAAGAGGAGTATAGTTCCATGATATTCGCTTGGCAATCCACGCTTTTTACGATTCCGCAATGTCCCCAGGTTTCTGTCCAGAACTGAACAAAGTCTCCCGGCCGTACCTGTGTAAGACTGTCTACCGGAGTGCCGACCCCCTTTTTTGTCAGGGCGTAATACACGCCTTTGGGGAGCGGCGAGTCTTTAGCCAACAGATCATGAACGTTTTCATTGATAATGATCCGTATCCGATTTTTGTCGGTCTTGTCCAAAGGATAGAATTTTTCAATAATCAGTATGACCAATTCCGTACAAACTGCCTTTTTGTACGTCGGGGAAATTTTTGCACCGTATTTAATGACGGTATCCACCACGCACCGGTTCATCGTTGGCGTACTGTCAGTGCTTTGCGCAAAACCTGCCAGGTTCATCAGCATACACGCACTTATTACGATCAATTTCAGTTTCATTGGTTCCTTTTGCTAAATCTGTTTTTATCATACGAATAACTAAAAGCCCAATTATCTTCTCCTCCCCAGCAGATATTTACCCATTTAGGAAATACATACACATTAAAATCTTCATACATTGAGTCTTCGATTTTCTGAGTTTTAATGACCTGTATGTCCTGAACAACGAATATGCTATCCGCTTGAAAAAACAAGAACCTGTCCTGGATCTTAACCGGCAAAGAGCAAGTAGGCTGAAATGAGAGTGGAGTATGGTTCATTACATATTTCAAACTGTCGCCCGCATATTCCAGAGAGACTTCCTCTTTTTCCCAAACCGGGAAAGGCTCGTACCCGAATGTGGTGGGTACGGTATGCTGCTCGTAGAAACGGTCAATCTGTTTTAGTATCATTTCGGAGCCGATGGTCTGATAATCGCCAGTCAGGAATGGCTGCCAGCCGGGCTTTGCAAAGTAATCGACAATGGTCATCAGCTCCTGCAATGAAGCGTATCCCGAAAGGCTCACAAAATAGCCGTTTTTCCCTTGCGTCAGTTCCAAGTGCTGGTAGGTTAAGATTGCGTCATACACCTGAATCTCAAACCGTTTATCGGTTAGTTCGCCTTTGGCTATTTTATCTTTTATATACTCATTCAGCACTTTTGCCCTCCCTTTAAACAACAAACCCCGCGTTTCGTTGAACCCGCTGTGGTTCTGACAAAGGTACAGGTTCACTTTTTCTTCGCGGTAGATTCTGTCCACACAAAATGTGGCCATAGCCTTTGTGCAAAAGCTTAAAAGGAGTATGGTGGTTATCGTAAGGAATCTTGTCTTCATTTATTCGTTTTTTTCATCGTATATGCCCCAAAGATAAGTATTAATGCGGAAAAACGAACAGGTGTATATAAGTAAATTTTATGTAAATAGTCTAATGGTTAATGATTTTTTCTATCTTCGCAGAAATATATTACGTATCGGAAATAGTACAAGAAAATGCTGCCAAACAATAAATTGTTGATTTAAAAACAGAAAGAAAAAGAATATGCCATTCACATTTTCGCATCCGGCGATTGTTTTGCCATTAAATTGTTTGAGCAAAAAGTGGTTTTCGCTCACAGGTCTTGTCATTGGAAGTATGATACCCGACTTTGAATATTTCCTGAGAATGAGAATCCAAAGCAATTATAGCCATACGATGGTAGGATTGTTCTGGTTTGATTTGCCTTTAGGAATTCTTGTCGCTTTTATCTTCCACAACATCGTTAGAAACAGTTTGATTGATAATTTGCCGCATTTTCTGAACGCACGGTTTGGCGTATTCAAGGAAGTGAATTGGAATAAATATGTGGTGAGAAATTGGTTTATTCTAATTCTTTCTATTCTTATTGGAGCAGGCTCGCATCTACTTTGGGATAGTTTTACCCATGATAATGGTTATTTTGTGCAAACACTTCCTGCATTAACAAAAGCAATAGAAATTTCAGGAATGCAAATTCTTGTTTTGAAAATGTTGCAACACGGAAGCACCCTGATTGGAGGACTTGTAATTATCTATACCATATACCGGATGCCTGTAGAGGAAAATGTAAAAGTGAGAATAAATGCCATGTATTGGGTGGTATTTATTGCAATAATTTTAATTGTACTGCTAATAAGGCTTCTGGGCGGACTTGATTTCAGACAATATGGGAATTTGATTGTTAGTGGGATTTCCGCAGGATTACTATCATTCATATTGACGCCATGTCTTGTGAGGAAAAAGTAGAAATTAAAATTCCCCCAGGCACAAGATAGGCGCCTCTGTTTCGATGTATCCCCACTTTCCTTGCATGGAATATAGTATAAATTTCCTGCTGGTGCGGTCGATCATTTCAGCCATGACAGGAAGAACCTCCCTGCCCTGTTTGTCAATGGCTCCATAACTCCCATTGAGAAATACGAGAGCCACTCCACCGATAAAGTCGCCCACTTTTTCATACATGCACGGAATAACTTCTTTCCCTGCTGAATTGACAAATCCCCATTGATCATCCCGGCAAACGGCAACCATCCCGTCTGAAAACCGGGAGATTTCGGCATATTTCCCGGAGATGGCTGTTTTCCCGGTAGTGTCGATAAATCCCCATTGGTAGTCGGGGTAGCCCTGGAGATCCACACCGGCCAGTCCTTCGGAGAACTCTTCCACCCGCATATAGTGGCAAGGTACTACTTCATGTCCACTCCAGTCAATAAATCCGTACTTGCCATTCCGTTCTACCTGCGCCATGCCATCGGTGAAATGCCCGATGTAGCTGTATCTGCAAGGAACAATTTCCTTGCCCGAAGCATCTGTCAGGCCCCATTCGGCAAGTTTCACGCGCACATAACCATCGGATGCAATGGATACATCATTATACCGGCAGGGAACCACTTCTTTTCCCAATGAATCGATCACTCCCTGCTTCCCGTTGAGTTCCACTTCGATAAGGCCAGACGATACGAACTTGAATTGGTCGTACCGCCGTGTGGTCAGTGTTTGACCCGAAAGTGTGCGAAGATCATATTTCCCATCATTCTTGACCAGCAGGGTATTCGAAGTTACAAACCACGGTTTGGTATCATAGGCACAGGGCACAATCTCTTTTCCGCTGCCGTCGATGACTCCCCATTTTCCGCCCCGGCAGACCAATGTCACACTCTGGTTTTCGGAAACTCCGTCCACATCATCGTATATATGAGGTGTGATTTCTTCCCCTTTATCCGTGCAGATGACCCACTTCTCTGCTTTCTTGACCGATATATATCCCGGCATAATGCGATAAGTAGCCTCATAGACGCAAGGAAGTATCTCCTTCCCGGTCAGATCGATCCAGCCATATTTATTTTCGGACTCTACCAGAATAAGGTTCCAGTCCATGGGATAAGCCGATGTATAATCGAGAGTAAGCAAAAGTTTTCCGCTGGTATCCAGCACTTCCCATTGATTGTTGCGTCGCAATACGGCCAGTCCTTTCCGGAAGTTTGTTGTCTGATCATAGACCAAAGGAATAACTTCTTTGCCTGCAAAGTCGATGAAACCGCACTTGCCATCGAGCGACACTGCCATCAGTCCGTACTGGCAATTGCTTTGCAGATCTATGGCATCGTATAACTTACTTGGGTTCTCTTGTGCCCTACAACCGATTGACAGATGTAGTAAAATGATCGCAAGAAGAAGGTGATATTGTTTCATAATTTTTAAAGTTGTTGCCTTGTGTAAATACAAAGGCTGTGAGTTGATCGCTACCTTGTTTGTCATTCGTTGGGTTCCAGTATTTCTCTCTCCTCGTCATCGAACAATCCATGCCTTTCTTTGCGATTCAACATCTTCAAAAGAGAGTGTGTATTCATAAAGTCTGTAAGCGGTGTTTCACAATCTATTGTTTTTGTTAAAACGCTTCCTATCTTAGGACGCCGGTTAATTACCTGCCTCTCTGTCAACATGTCATTTGTATCTTCGCAGCAACCGCAGTAAAATTCGGCATTGAAATCAACAATCCGCCCGTTGTGAACCCAATAGGATTCTGAGGTGCTTTCACAATTACTGCCACTTTCATAAGAGATGTAGATAAGTTTACCTTTCTCGTTGTAATATGCAGATATCGTTGTATTTTCATGTGCCCCGTCGTGACAATCATTGTTCCAGAAATATTTTCTAACATGTCCTTTATTGTCAAATGCGATGCTTTCGAATAATTCAAAAGGGACATATCTTTCTAAAGGTCTATAATGAAGCGTATCACACTTCAATGGCAAAGCGTTGATTTCAGCCATCACCGCTTGAATCCTGGCTACCCTTTTTTGATTGACTGGCGTTGAGTTATCGGGCAAGATCATTTGAGCACCTTGAACAACTCTTTGCAAAGTGTCTGTGACAGGCATGTAATGCTCCATGTTTTCGCCCCTAACCTCATAACCCTGCGGAGTGTTCTTAAATCCGCCCAATACCCAAATTACGGTGGACTGGTTTTGGGCCGACTGGTCGAGGTAAAGTTTTGCCTCTCCCTCCACGTCCCACGAACTGACGAAATGCAGGTAAACCGTATCGTTTTTCAGGTAACCATGAAGACTTGGTTCTTCTTCGGCACAATCAATTCTTCGCCCGCCACGCACTACCGAACAATGCCAACCTTTCAGCGCATTTTCTTTTATTTTGTCTTTTGCCAAACGCAATTCAAAAGAACTGTTTATAAAGTCATCCGTCAGGTCTTCAGGATTAAGAATAAATTCGGATCTCCATTCGCCAACAAAATGATCAATGGTAAGGACCGGTGGATTTGTTGTTCCCGTGTGTATTTTCTTTAACACTCCGCAACCGACTGCAAGAAATGCCAGCATGCCTAATGCGATTGTTATTTTTCTCATGGTGATTCTATTTCGTTTTATTTTGTTTTGTTTTATTTCAAGACATCCAGCACTTTCACATTCAGCCTCAGGTTCTTGATGGGGATGATTTGCAGGATGGAACTATTTATCAGGTAGATGTTGTTTTTATCGACCAGTGTTTCTTCGTTGACCACTTGCAGGGTGCCCCAATCGACATCGCGGAAGGGTTCCCGGGCAAAGGAGTACCAGAGGTGCCCGTCTTTTTCTTCGGTTTTCAGATCGCCCAGGTTGTAACCGCCAAGCAGCACGTTGCCATCGGTGTAGAATTGGGTAGGCTGACCATACAGGGATATGGGGGCCAGTTCTTCCACCTTGATATCTGTGGCAAACGGATGTGAGTTGCTGTAATACATCTGTTTTTTGTAGATGTAGAAGTTGGTGGTCAACCGTCGGAATTTATCGAGCTCGATGGGTTCGTATTGCTGTGTGCCCAAGTGGTATATCATTACATTGTCCAGCTTCCGGGCTTCCAGTTCCATGGAAGAACCGGTAAGGCCGTAAAAGCCTTCGGGGGTTTTGATCAGTGCATGCGGCGAGCCACTGCCGGCGTATATTTTCCTGGTGGAGTAGTAAAGTGTTTTGCCTTTGAGGTTGCCGCCAACGGTGATGATGTCGAAATAATGCCATTCGTTGAACGGTGCGGCAGGTGTTCCGATTTGTACAATGTTTTTAGGGCTGACCATATCCCGCACATCGGTGGATGTGCTATAGGGCAGTTCAAAGAGTTTTTGCCCGTCGCCCAGGTAGCTGGTGTACGGGGTATCCAGCCGGTTGAGACGAGTGGCGTTGATCCGTATCTCTTTCGGTTCTCTGTTGCCGCAATATGGGTAGGCCGCATCGCCGTAGGTAAAATAGCGGTCGTATAGTAAAGGCTTCAGCCCGTGGCCAGCTTCGAGTTGTTGCGAATGTTGATTGTATGGGTCCAGGAAGTACAGGCCGTTTTTGTCGGCATAGTAGTTGAGGGTCACGTGTTGCAAGGTGGACGCATCGAGTGGCAGGCCGATTTCTGTCAGGAACTCATTTCCGGCGGGAAGGTAGTAGAGTTTGCCTTGCCTGGTTTTGAAAACCGGTCCGGTAACGTGGGTATAGCCATCGATGTTTGTTTCCGAAACGGCCCCATTGCTCCACATTGTATATAGTTTTTTCTCGGTAGGAGATAGTATGGTGGTGCTGTTGTCATACCCGATGGTATGGTGAATCACTTTGAGCGATGAGAGATCGGCTGTTTTGACTGGGAAGAATTCTTTGAAGGCGATCTTATTCCCGGCAAAAATAAGTGAGGTGGTTTTGAAGTCGATTTCCTTGACGGGAATGTACTTGTAACCGTCCCAATGGATGGCGTTTCCATCGGAGTCGTAGCTGATACCGCCGGTCATCTGCTGGCCGTAGACCAATTGCTCATCGGGGGCTATCTCGTAGCGGGCTATCTCGTAGCGTTGGCTTACTTCGGGTACTGGCGCTGGCCCTGATGTTGGTGCTGGCTCTAGATCTGGCGCTGATGTTGATGTTGGTGTTGGCTCTGGTTTCATACCGGTATTTGTTTGTTTGGATTTGTTTTGTCCGCATGCCACGGTGGACAGGCAGGCCAAGGCGATTAAAAGGATTTTTGTTTTCATGGTTTTCATTTTTTCAGCTTTATTCCCAGTTCTTTCTCTGTATTCAGTGCAAATACTTTCCCGTCTTTTTTGCGTGTATAGTAAATGTTGTCAACGTCAGCATTTCGGAGTATAAAACAATAGACACCGGTGCTTTCACCATTGTACGTTTCATGGTAGTAAAGTATGCGGGCATGGCTGCCGTCGGGGTAGCTTTCGTCTTCTTCCATGTCTTCGGCACGGTCGAGATGGATGGGGATGCGTTCCTTAGAGTCTTTGTATTGCACGAAACCTCCTGCCATGTCTTCGTCGTAAATGGCCAGGCGCAGTTGGAAATTCTTTTTCTGCCCGGCGGATTGCAGTTGAACATCTATATAGGATGTGCCACTGTCTTCTTCCACCATGATAAGATCTCCGTCTTTATCGAACAATGGGTTGCCATTTTCATCCCGTTCGGCTTGCCAAAGGTGTTGTTCAAGGAGTACCATCCGGTTGCCGACCAGCTTGTACTCGGCAGTGTACTCTTCGGTGCCTGCGCAACAGCGGTTGTAGGATGTGATTGTTTGGGTGCTACTGTTGAAATTCAGGTTTGTACCATCGAAGCCGCTATCGAAGAAGGTTTTTGTTTCGGGGTCGAACAGGAAATAGCGTTCGGACGAATTGCCAAGGTTGTAACTGGCTTCAAACAGGGAGAATTCTTCGTGTCCGTCGAAGTTAAAATCTCCGGGGGTTATGTTGTCATAACCGTTGTGCTCGTTCTCGGTCAGGTCGATGGTCTGCACAAAACACCCGGTGGACCGTTCGAAGATTTGCAGGCATTTCCATTGGGTCCAGTAATCCGATTTTTCTTTGGAGGTCACCAGTTGGACTACGTAGTGTTCCAGCGTATCGGACAGGCTAATTTTATAATTCCACTCGTCGTTCTCCTTTTCTTCGGCAGAGAGGAATTTCCGATGTTTAGGGTAGGAACTTTCCAGCTCGATTTTTTCCCGGTATTCTTGTATCAGGGCTATTTCCTTCTCCCAAAAGATGGAGTCTGTAAAGTCCTCGAAATACATCGCCGGGTGGTCCATCTTCACTTCGATCACAGGAATTTGTATCAATGTATCGCCCTCCACATCGTAATAATGCCAAGTACCGCTGTATTCGCCGGTCAGCAAATCAAGACTGGACTCGCCGCTACCGTCATTGACTGCATTTCCGAGAGCAGAATGGCTTATTTCGGTCAAACGCATTTTGCCGGCTTCCTTGTCGAATGCAAACTCATAGCTGCTTTCATATCTCATCCAGTGGTAGAACAGTCCGAATCCTTCGGGCGTTTGATGCAGATACCAAAAGTCGGCAGGCTCCGGGTGTATTTCCGGGGCCAGCATTTTCCGGTTTTTTTGGTGCTTTTGGTTCTTTTGGCTCGACAACTCGCACACTATTCGCGAATCATTGAGGTATACTTTGTCCTTTTTGCCATCGCCGTCCAAGTCTTTGACGATCTTGGATTGTGCCCGCAGGGCGACGGGCAGCATCAGAAGCACGAGCAGGGTACAAAGAGTTATTGGGGTAAAATGTTTCATTGTTCGTTTTTTTCATTCATCATGCCTCCAAAGATAGCGATTAGTACAGAATAGCAGAGATAGTAAGAACAAAATAATATAGGGTGTGTAAAATGCGTTATCTTTGCGGCATTATTACATCGTGTATATGGATTTGAATACCCTCCCCGAGCGGGCAAAGAAAGTAGAAAAAGAAAATCGGACATTCTTCAAGAATATAAAGAAAAGCCGTCTGCACGAGTTAGACGATGTGATTCATCAATTCCACGAAGAAGAATTTCGTTGCACAGACTGTTTGGAATGCGCCAATTGCTGTCGCACACTCGGTCCGCGCATTACCGACAAAGACATTGAGCGCATCGGCCGAAGCCTGCGCATGAAACCGGCAGATGTGATCAGTACCTACCTACGTATTGACGAGGACGGGGATTATGTTTTCAAGGAAATGCCGTGCCCGTTTCTGGCTACCGACAATTATTGCTTCATCTACGAAGATCGTCCGAAAGCCTGCCGGGAATATCCACATACCGACCGGAAGAAATTTCATCAGATTCATGCACTCACCATCCGTAATGCGGAAACCTGTCCGGCAGTGCACCATATTCTGGAACGCTTGAGAAGAGAATTCTGAACAACAAAAAAGCCATACTCCTTGTAAGTATGGCCTTAGTTTGCTATAGCAAAAATTTCTTAGTTCTTTGAAGCATCAATAGAAACCTTACGGAATTCTTTCATTGCTTTTTCAATTTCCAAAGAAGCCTTACGAGCACGTGTGCCAGCTGCTTTGTTTCCGTTTTCTACCTGAGCTTTTGCATCTTTGTCGAATGCTGCATAAAGAGCTGCCAATTTTTCTACTAATTCTTTCATAATCCTTCAAATATTTCTTCGTTAATAATGATTGGCAAAAATACATTTCTTTCCTGAGATAATTGCAAGAAAAATCTCTTTTTTTTTTCATCAAATATCTAAAAAGGCGATTAAAAGCCGATTTTCAGCATTTTTATCTACTTTTGCAGGCATGAAAACAGGGATTCAAGCTGATTCAGCCCATATATATGCGCTTATATCCGAAGGAGAGCATCAACATCAGGACTTCAAATTCGAGATATCCGATGCCCGTAAAATCGCCAGAACACTATCTGCCTTCAGCAATACGGAAGGCGGCAGGCTCTTGATCGGAGTGAAAGACAATGGGAAAATTGCAGGCATACGCTCCGAGGAAGAAATCTATATGATTGAGGCGGCAGCGCAACTTTACTGTTCGCCGCAGGTAGAATACACCATGCAGACTTTTCGGATAGAGGGACGTTCCATTCTTGTAGTACAAATCGTTGCAAGTAAAACAAAGCCGGTATGTGCCAGAAGTGACGAAGGTAAATGGCTGGCTTATGTCCGGGTAAAAGATGAGAATATTCTAGCCACAGCCATACACCTGAGAGTATGGGAGCAAAGCACCAGCCCCGTAGGCGAGCTGGTGACATTTACCGAACGGGAACAGCTCCTGCTCGACTTGCTGAACGAGTACGAAAGCCTCTCCGTAAGCCAGTATGCCCGCAAAGCAAAGTGCTCCGGACGGGCAGCCTGCCAACTGATGGCCCGGTTCATTCGTTTCGGTATCGTGGAGCAGGTGTACGAAAATCAGCGTTTCACCTATCGACTGAAGAAATAACTGCCATCCACCCAAAGCTTTGCACAGAATAAGATTTGTACAACCCAACTAATTTATGTAAGTTTGCACCCGAATAAAAGAAGACAACACATTTGTCGAACAATACTATAATATAAATATGAGTATATTTAACTTCCTCAAGAAAAAAGACAACGCCGGAAATCAAGTGAACGTGGAAGACTTCGTCTCACTGACGCGCGTTTACTTCCAATCGGTCATTGCCGTGAATCTCGGTATTACCAACATTCGCTTCTTACCCGATGTGGCCAACTTCAAACGCTTGTTCAAAGTGAACACGCAAGGAGGCAAACTCGGTATGGCCGAAAAAGCCGCCGCACGCAAAATGCTGATACAAGATTACGGATTGAGCGAAATGTTCTTCAAGGAAATCGATTTATCGGTCAAGAAGAACTGCCGTTCGCAGAATGACGTTCAATCGTATCTGTTCATGTACCAGGGTTTCTCCACCGACCTGATGATGTTGATGGGAAATCTCATGCAATGGAAATTCCGCATCCCCTCTATTTTCAAGAACACCCTACGTAACATGACCGAAAAAACGGTACACGACGTATGCACCAAGATGATATGGAAAAAAGACGATGTACACAAGACTGCCATACAGATACGCCAGTACAAAGAACGCCTCGGATACTCGGAACAATGGATGGCGGAATACGTTTTCAACATCATCCTGCTAGCTAAAAAAGAACCAAAGAAAAAGGACAACGCTCAGTAATTCTGAATGTTATCAAATTGAAAAGAATCGTAAAAGTACACATAAAGCCAAAAGCGGAGGTCAGCCACCTCCGCTTTTTTTATTATATTTAGGCATAATTATTAACTAAATCCACTCGCGTATGAAACAAAAGAAAATGCTCGCACTCACTCTTTCTCAGTTGAAACAACTTTATTATCAGGAACTTCCGGAATTAGTAGCACTCGCTCTGCAAAGCCCGGACACCACTGCTTTTAAAGAAAAAATAAGCGAATGGCTCGATACATTCACTGACAAAGAGAGCCGTGTGGCGAAGCAAATTCGACTACTCCTGATGTATGATGGTAACCATATTCACGAACTGTCTACCGGAGAAACAATTACCGTGCAAACCATCACTCAACTTTATCTGTTTCTTGTAGATGGACTGTCCGACAATGACATACCTACCGATCTTTTTATCGACTTGTTCCATTTGTTTGAAAGCCACCACCATCAAGAAATTCCGCCTCCCCCACCCCAACGCATTCATCACCGGATGGAACGCTGGCCGACAGGGCTGGATAAAGAAGTGACGGACATCCGGAAAGATAACAAAGAACGCATGTTGCACATCCTGATTCAGAAAATTGAAAGCCGCAAACACCCTATTACCCGCTTTCATTTCCCCGAGGGGCTCAACTACAACGAAAAATACCGGCTGGTCAACGAATGGTGGAACGATTTCAGATTTCATCTGACCATGGCCATAAAAACCCCTACCGAACTTAACCGCTTCCTGGGCAACTCTCTTTCGCCCGAATCGATGTTCTTACTGTCACGCGCCCGCAAAAAAGGAATGCCCTTCTTCGCCACTCCCTATTATTTATCGCTGCTCAATGTGCTTGGCGAGGGTTACAACGACGATGCCATCCGAAGTTACATCCTGTACTCGCCTCACCTGGTGGAGACATACGGAAATATCCGCGCCTGGGAGAAAGAGGACGAAGTGGAAGCCGGCAAGCCCAATGCCGCCGGTTGGCTGGTTCCCGAAGGGCATAACATCCACCGCCGCTACCCGGAAGTGGCGATCCTGATCCCCGACACCATGGGACGTGCCTGCGGCGGATTGTGCGCATCGTGCCAACGGATGTACGATTTCCAGAGCGCCCGCCTCAATTTTGAATTCGAGTCCTTGAAACCGAAAGAACAATGGGACAAGAAACTACGCCGGCTAATGACATATTTCGAGAAAGATCCACAGCTGCGTGATATTCTGATTACAGGTGGCGACGCATTGATGAGTCAGAACAAAACCTTGCGAAACATGCTCGATGCCATATACCGCATGGTAATACGCAAGCGAAAAGCCAACCTCTCCCGACCCGACGGAGAAAAATATGCGGAACTGCAACGCGTAAGGCTCGGCTCCCGGATACTGGCATACCTCCCCATGCGCATCGACGATGAACTGGTGGAGATTCTCCGTGAGTTCAAGGAGAAAGCTTCGGCGGTGGGCGTGAAACAGTTTATCATCCAGACGCACTTCCAGACTCCGCTGGAGGTTACTCCGGAAGCCAAAGATGCTATCCACAAAATACTATCGGCAGGCTGGCTCATCACCAACCAACTGGTATTTACCGTGGCATCTTCGCGACGAGGGCACACAGCAAAGTTACGACAGGTGCTCAACATGCAGGGAGTGCTTTGTTACTACACATTCTCTGTCAAAGGATACAGAGAAAATTACGGTGTATTCGCTCCCAACAGCCGATCGATGCAGGAGCAACAGGAAGAAAAGCGATACGGTCGGCTAACCACCGAACAAGCCTGCGAATTATCGGAGCTACTGGCTTCGGGTAAAGATACTGCCTTGCGGATCCGCCGCTTTCTGAAGCAGCACCATCTGCCCTTCCTGGCAACCGACCGCAATGTACTCAACCTGCCGGGCATCGGAAAGAGCATGACATTCCAGCTCATTGGCATTACGGAACAAGGACAACGCATTCTTCAGTTCGATCACGACCCGACACGTCGGCACAGTCCCATTATCAATGAATTGGGACAGGTGTATATTATGGAAAACAAGTCGTTGGCAGCTTATCTGCGACAGCTGTTGTCGATGGGCGAGGATCCGGAAGAGTACAACAGCCTTTGGACACTTACCACGGGCGAAACGGAGCCTCAATTCAGTATGTATCAATATCCGGCATTCGATTTCGGAGTAACGGAAGAGATGAGCAACTTGGGATGTGGCACCACTTCCTGTGAATAGTTTTTATTCATCAAAAAAATAACGATCTTTGCAGGAAATTCATTACTTATGGAAAATCCAGTTATTACTCAGCCACCGGTTGAGAACCATCCATTGAAACCTTTTCTGCCCGCACATGCGCGTCTATTGATGCTGGGCAGCTTCCCACCACAACGAAAACGGTGGTCGATGGACTTCTACTACCCCAACCTGAATAACGACATGTGGCGCATCACCGGGTTACTTTTCTTCGGCAACAAGGATTATTTCCTGAACGAAACCAAGAAAGCCTTCCGCCGTGAATTACTTGTCCCTTTTCTGGAAGAGAAAGGCATTGCGTTGTTCGACACTGCTACGTCCATCCGAAGATTGCAAGACAATGCATCTGACAAATTTCTGGAGGTAGTGGAAGCTACCGATGTAGCCGCTTTGTTAAGACAAATACCATCTTGCAAAGCCATTGTCACCACCGGACAGAAAGCAACCGATACGCTGCTAACACAATTCGATGTGGCCGAACCACTCGTAGGAAGTTTCTCTGAATTCATTTTCGAGGGGCGGGCTATGCGGCTGTATCGCATGCCTTCGTCCTCCCGGGCCTACCCGTTGGCGCTGGAAAAGAAAGCCTCTGCCTACCGCATCATGTACGAAGAGTTACAAATTTTATAATTTATTCAACCTCCCGCTTGCAGGTTAAAATGTTTCTGTTACCTTTGCAGCCGCAAACACGGGAGTAGCTCAGTCGGTAGAGCACCGGTCTCCAAAACCGGGTGTCGGGAGTTCGAGCCTCTCCTCCCGTGCAGAAACAAACAGCTATAAGTCATTGACTTGTAGCTGTTTTATTTTATAGGCCGGACAAATATCGGACATTTTTAAAGGCAAAAGAGTTATGAACAAAAAAGGGTCTCATTTAGAGATCCCTTTCCTTATATTCTTAAATAGTACTTGATTATGAAGCAAATGCAGAAGCAGCATTCGTCAACTTGTTCGCTACATCATTTAATGCTTTGGCTAAAACATTAAGTTCTTCAGAGGTAAAAGCCGCGGCCTTACCATGAACTTCATTCCCATTGATTCGCTGATGAAGCCAGGAAGCAGACTTACCGAAATATTGCTTAGCAAACTCAGATATGGAGATGAAAGGAAGCACTTCTGCAAGCATTTGCCTTATCTCAATCCGCTTCTTTATCTCCTTTGCTTCATCTATTTTTTTGTGAATCCGCTCGAAATCTTCAGCAATCGCCTCGTTTACCAACTCCTTTTCTTTGTCATTCAAAGAATTGAAGAAGGCATCAAGCTCATGTTGGGCAATCTCACGTTCAGCCCCACGGGACTGAATCCATTGTTCTTTCAATCTAAAATATTCTTCTTTAACTCCCATAATCATAAATATTAAAACTGCTCAATAAGTAATGAAGATAAGTCCGCCGGTAGCTAATCGGCGGACTTTCTTTCTGTCATTTGACTTCCTTTAGTTTATCCAGTTCAAGCTGAATAAGCTTAATTTCGTCGTCCAACACCTTTTTCCTAAAGCCATTTGCAATAAGCTGGCGATAGTTGAGGAGGAAATAACTGAGGTTTTCCAGCAGTTCTCTTTCCCGCGCCTTTAACGCTTCTTCATCAGTCATTCAAAGAGCTCTTTCGATTGACGCAACAAAGATAATGAATTTATTATCACCACCAACTTCTTTGATAACAATTTTATTATCAAAGGGTTCTTAATGTATTCAACAGAACAACAAGAATGAGAAATAAATAGTACATGTGCGAGGATAAACCTCGGACGTTTTGAGTGAGATATAAAGACTTTAGTAGAGCGTAAAAAGTTTTAGGGGCGGGACTCTGGGATATATAAATTAAAAAGTTCGAGCCTCTCCTCCCGTGCAATCGAGTAAGAGTTTTTCTCTTGCTCGATTTTTTTTAAAGTATATCTTTAGTTAATCGTCTGCCCCAGCTGGAACATCGGCATATACATAGCAATCAGTACAAAAGCAACAATCCCACCGACGCCAAGTATCAGAACCGGCTCCAGTACATTGCCCAGTTGCTTCAGTTCGTGTTCCAGTTCGGCAGTGATATCATCGGCCTGCGCCAACAGCATCTTGTCCAAACAATTCGTTTCCTCCCCTACCCGAATAAGGGTAATAAGCTTATTCCCATAAATATCCCGGTACTTCTCCATGTTTTCCGAGAAAGACTCCCCCCGTTTCAAACCTTCGGCTATCTGAGCAAAGGAGCGACTGTAAGGATAGAACTCAATGATAGTCTCGAGCATCGTTAGCGAACGAAGCAGAGGAACATCCGAACTAACAAGCAAGTACAACAGTTTGCAGAACTGCGCCTGGTGATGTGTGCGAATAAGATGCCCGATCAGGGGAATACGCAGAAGAAAAGCAGAAGTGATCCGTCGGTATTTCTCAGTCTTCCCATAGACGAGTTTAATACTGACAAGCGTAAGGATCACAAGCCCTGTCAAAGTAAAAACAAGGGGAAAATGGGAAGAAAGTTTGAGCATAAACTGAGTGATTTCCGGCAAGCTCCCTCCCATGCGCGAATAAACCTGCTCGAACATCGGCACCACGACAGTAATCATGAAGAAAAGCACCAGCATGGCAGTCACAACAATGACAATGGGATAACTCAAAGCCCCCACCAACATACGGCGTTGTTCGTTCTTCTTCCGGTAATAATCACTCAGGAACTGGAGCGACTGACCAATCTTTCCGGTTTCTTCACCAATACGAATAACCCCACAATCCAGATCGGCAAACGAGCCGGACAACTCCATGCTCTTCCAGAATTCATTCCCCACAAGAATAAGCTGATAAACTTTCCGAAACACCTCCGCATCCTTTTTTTTCTTCTCCCCCTGGATCAGCAAATCGAACGCACGACTGAAACTCAACCCGGAACTGAGCAGGGAATGCAGTTGCGAAAAAAGAAGGTACTTCTTCTTATCCGTAATCTTGGTGCTTTTATTATTCATCGATATCATCTGTGGCAAATTCATTCCTTGTTAAGTTGCTGTATGGAGAAAGTCCGTAGTCCAGCCGAACCGTATCACGGCCCGAACAGACGGACAAGAATATAGAATCGATCCCTGACGGATGGGAGGGCAACGTGTGAACTTCGGCATCTATCAATCCGGCGAATAATGTGTCGGCAGTCCCTTCTCCGTATAGCACCATGCAAGTGCTGTCGATGCCTATTCGGGTGGCTTCTGCCGCATTGCCTGTATAAAACAATAGTTCCTGCCCGTTTATGCAAATACTATCGGTTTTCCCCATCAATGTTTCGAGTACCTGGTGGCTGTAAAGCAGACCGGACTTGGCGGTGAGTTTGCGATCCAGAATACGACCGTATTGCTGCACGATGCGCAGCCCGTCGAAAAGCAACAGGAATAGAATCCCCGACACAATCATAACGACCAGCAGCTCGGCCATGGTTGTTCCGCAAAGCTTTTTGTGCGCAATCGACGGTATGTATCTCTTCATTCGGTGTGTTTTATGGATTGGCCTGCAGGAAACGGTAACTCGTCTTCCGATGTTTCTTTTGCCCGGTGGCAACCATACTTACCTGAAAAACCTGATCCTTGTAGTGTGAGATTTCCACATCGATCTCTCCCCACTTATACTGGTATGTCCGGGTTCCCGGACGCAGTTCCTCCCGGCACACCTGCTTCTTGCACTTGTTCAATTCATTCTCAATCACGATGTAATCCGAATCATTGCTATCGAAAGTAAGCAGGCGCGTCAAAGTATCCATGGCCATAACGAACACGATCATGAAAATGACCGATGCGGTAATCGTTTCCAACAAGGTGGAACCTGATACACGTTTGCGCACTATTTTCCTCAAGCGATTCATTGTACCGACAGTTCGTATTTCTTGTTCTTACGGCTTACCACCAGTTTGCTGTCCGTTATCTGTACAACACTGAACTCGCCGACCGTTTCATTGGCTTTCAGCATCAGGCTCTCGCCATTGCGGTTAACGATGGCTTGGGTCATTTTCCCAAACCGGATAACACCTTTGTATTGAAAGTCCGGCACAATTTCCTCCTGAGGTGGAGCGGCGTAGACTTCTCTGTGTACAGCCGGTTCTGTAACCGTCTTTTCTACCGTTGCTTTGTGTTTGGGATATCCTCCCAGAAACGGATCCCGGTAGTTCAACAAAAGGGAGATCGTATCTTTCTTCGGCGCAACTGCCACCTTGACCGGCGGAACAGGTATGGGCGTATTCTCCTGCAGAGCAGCATACACTTTCCATCCGATAGTTCCCCAGACAACTACGCACAGAATCAACAGGAGGTATGTGGTTGCCTTCTTTTTCATGGTTCAACGATCTCAAATTTCCGGGTACTCTTCAATGATTCATAAGCGGAGTTATGTGCCTGGACAGACCATTCGTACTTGCCGGGATCCAGGTCGACCTTTATTTTGTAGTCTTCGGTAATCGAGTCGCAAACATACGTTTGTATATTATCAAACGAAGGAGAAACAACAATCACCTGATAAGTTTCGGCGCCTTCCAGCGTTTCCCATACCAACGAAACACTGTTGTTCTGCAACGCAGCATCGACTCCCGGAGCTACGATATTCACCGCATTATCGGAAATATTCTCTACGAAAATATCATCGCAGGCTATGAAGCACAACGAGAAGAAAAGGATGGTTAGATAAAGTAACTTATTCGTCATATTGTATGTCAGATTACGAATGAAATTCAAATATAGTTTATTTTCCGCAAAAACACAACGAAAGTAAAAAAACCTTTAGTGTACGGTCTTCATTTCTTTTCTCCGGTAGGTGGTATGGGCAAAGAAAAACGGATAGGCTATCTGGCTGTGGCGGGAGAATCTGGCATCTTTCATCGTACTCGCATAGACTCCGTTCTCAGGAAGATAATAGCACTCTTTCAGGTATATTCCACCCGATAACTCTCCCCGCACATCGGCAATGCCATCCACGTAAAGTAACCCACGGAAAACAGCGGTCGAATCCTGATGGTAGTTATCGTCGATATGGATGCCGGAAGTCTTTTCCGTACTACCGAAGACGATGGCATACCCATTCACCTGACTGTGGTTCCCGATTTCCAGGTAGGTCTTCCCTGCGTTTCCTTCCAGGTAAATTCCGGACGGATAATGTAACTGTACGTTTTTCCCGATAACGACGGTATCGGTGGCTATGATCTGCATAGAACCGGCGAATCCCTCTTCTATGGTAATTTTTCTGCCGGTCAGGATCACATCACTGAGGACAGCATCCGGCGAAATGGTAATCTCATCGGCATGTAATACGGCATTCCCCCGCACACAAAGCTGGTCAGTAGCGCCTGAAAGTTGGAAATGGGCAGTTGGTTTTCCAAAGCTGTAATAAGGACTGACTTCGTTTCTTTGCGGTAAGGTCGATGCTTCCGTTTGGCTCCTCAGCAAATCGATCTGTTCGATGTATGACGAATCAACAGGAGGAAGTTCGATTTCCGACAGGTCGATGTACGAATCGCTTATTTCTTTCCCACGGAAAGGGATGTTGCCGAGCTGGATATAACTGATGCCATTGATCGGAATAAATGTTTTCCCCATACTTTCCGAGCATCCGGCAAGGGCCAGCACCATGTCCCGGCTGCATACCCAAAGTGCAGCTTCGTATTCGCTGTCTTGCACTTTACCCAATAGCCGGGTGGAGCTGGAGATCGTATCAGCTGTAGATACAGTGACGCATTCATACAGTCCCCACGGTCGTATCTGGAAACGAACGAGTGAATTGGCTTCATCCTCGTAGAGTTGATATCCGTTTTTTTCCGTCAGAGAGGAAATCAATGTGCTGTCATTGCTGTATAATACGAAAGCGGAATTAATATTTTCTTTGCGTTGTTTGGCGGTGTGGTAGTTAGAGTAGAATAAATTGTTCATATCGAAAAGCGTAATGGCGAACAGTACCAATAAAGATATCAGTACACATATCACCATAACGGTGGGGAGTGAGGAACCTTTTAGAACTTTCATATGCATATTTGCTCAACTACATGATTATACTCATAAGTAACTTTCCTATCATGGGACTCTATTTAAGCGCCTCATAAAGTCGTAATTAAATTAGTTATGGAAGAACATTATAATTTATAGGTACAAAATTCCCTTCTTTAAAATAAAAGAAATAGTAATAAGGATTAAATAGTCCTGAAGGAAATGGTTTCCCTTTATCATCCACCACATATAAATCATCTGGAAAGTATATATAATCAAAATTACATTTCTCTTTAGTAGGTATTAGAAACTTATAGAATTTATCCTCAAAATAGTATTTATGTTTTTCTTCTGATAATATTATTACATCTGTTCCCTTATGATCAAGGTAACCCACAATTCTTCTAAGATTATTGTATATATACATTCTTGAAATGTCATTCTTATCTGCCGAAGTAAAACAGAACTCAAGATTTGAATCAAAATCTCTCAATACCATAACAATAACATGATTATCGTCAGCCAGATTATCTTTAATAAAAGTACTGTCCTTAATCCCACTGATTACGTTATCTAATTGAGTGTTTATAATCTCAAATTTCTGCAAAGAAGTTCCTTTACATACAGACTCTTTACAACCTATTAATCCTATGCAAACTACACTTATTATACAAGCAATAGGAATACTCTTTTCTACTCTATTTTTCATATGTATCTATGCTATTATAGTGAATATATTTCTTATTTTGAACATCATAAAATCGATGTGCCATTTTCTTACACAATTACCCATTTTTCTATTTCATTATAGTCTTCCATATTTTACTTTATCTTTCATACAGCATTAATTGGTCTAAACATAATACTAGAAACTTTTTAGGTATCCCATAAAGTCATGACTAGATTAGTTATGGGACGTTGTAGTTTGCAGGAATAAAACTACCTTCTTTAAAATAGAAATAGTAATAATGAGGGTCAAATACGACTGGAGGAGAAGGTATTCCCTTATCATCCACTCTATATAAATCCTCTGGAAAATAAATATATTCAAAACATCGTTTCTCTTTAGTGGGAATTAGAAATTTATAAAATTTTCTTTCAAAATCAAATTTACTTTTTTCATAAGATAATATTATTACATCTACATCATTGTTTTCTGTATAACCTACAATCCTCATAAGGTTATCATAGATATATAAGCTAGATATATTTTTCTTATTTGCAAATGTAAAGCCAAACTCAAGGTTTGAGTCAAAATCCCCCAACTCCATAACAATAACATAATCGTCCTCAGTTAGATGTTTTTCAATATACATACTGTCTTTAATCCCATTAATAACATTGATTAATGAGGCGTTTATGATCTCAAATTTCTGTAAGATGGTTCCTTTTTGTGCATCACCTTTACAGCTACCCCCTGTTAATCCCATGCAAATTAGACTAATTATACAAATTACAGGGATACTATTTCTTCTCTTATTTCTCATATATCTCTGTTATTATAGTAAATATACTCTTGGATTGGATTTATATTCGTCATTTTTTTCTCTGATCCAGTTTGCAGGTCTATTACTACACTAAGTACATAGCAAAACAAAATCAAACATATTGTTTCTATTAATTATTTCAATACAGGTGCCTAGAACGCACTGTCTAATAATCTTCTACTTGGATCATTGTTTACCATTCGTTTTATGAGATTATTAGATAGTGCGCCTTAAACGACTCCAATAATTGTTTTTGTATATGCTATGGAATAACATTGTAGTTTATAGGGACAAAATTCCCTTCTTTAAAATAAAAGAAATAGTAATAAGGATCAAACAGGACTCTGGGGGTTGGTATTCCATGGTCATCCAATTCATATAAATCTTCTGGAAAATAAATATAATCAAAATACCGTTTCTCTTTAGTGGGAATTAGAAACTTATAAAATTTTCTTTCAAAATCATATCTACTTTTTTCGTCAGATAATATAATTATTTCCACACCTTTATTATTAGTATAGCCTACAATTCTTGTTAGATTATCATAGATATACAAGTTAGATATATCTTTTTTATTTGCTGATGTAAAGCAGAACTCAAGATTTGAATTAAATTCTCTTAATACCATAACAATAACATAGTCATCGCTTGCTAGATTTTCTTTAATAAAAGCACTGTCCTTAATTCCACTAATTACTTTATCTAATTGAATGTTTATAATTTCAAATTTTTGCAAGGTAGTTCCTTTATTAACGTCTTTACAAACTGTTAATCCTATGCAGATTGCAACTATTACACCTGTTACAGAAATACTATTTTTCATCCGATCTTTCATATGTCTCTATGCTATTATAGTAAATATACTTTTTGTTTGGAACATCATAAACTCGATGTACAATTTTGTTGCTAGGAAAGTTTAGATTTAGAAAATCCACAAACAACTTATCGTCATTCCTCATTTGACCTTTCAAGTATCCTGAAGGAGGCCCTCCATTATAGTGACTATGTGTTATTTCCTCAATCTCAAGTTTCTTATTTAACACATCCATAACTAGAGGAATTATCAATCTTTCATCAGCTATTTTATGTGATGTTGATATAATATTATCAGCATCTCTCTTGTTCCCATATTTTATTCTCCCCCACTCAACTTTCGTGTTTTCGGACAAGAAAATATATACCCGTTCCGCTGCATCATCATCAGAAATATTAAAATAATGCCCTAATACCTTGTCGCCTTTTTTATACTCCTTATTCTTGATCATGCCTACTCCCATACTCAATGACTCTCCATTCGTTGCTATAAGTTTATCCTGTTCGTCTTCAATGCCAATCCATCTCTTAGCCCACTCAAAAAGTGGATTTTTCTCATAAATATAACCATCTTCATTTACCAAATAATCTGTTAATCCTTTGGGGGCAATCCTATTTACTGGATTATTCATGCAGTAAACATAAGGCGAAATCCAATAATACTTTTCGCAAAGTGGATCTATTGACATAAACCGGAATCCATCCTTATGCCTAGCCAAGAAATCATACCAATTCAGTCCCCGATCCGTATCCAACTCCTTATTACCAAACTTGTAAGGCTGCGAAGAAGTGGTTATACCTTCCGCAAAATTCATTCCGAAAGGGTAATAATGATTGCTCTGCACCACCGTGCCGTCCGCTTTGGCTACCACACGGTTATTACCCAAATGATCGGTCAGATAGAAGTAATAGATACCACCTTCAAGATAGCCACCATTCACCAGAATCCGCTTCAATGCCCCATTCTCATAAATCATATTCCCCACATAATCCGTATTTTTCGAACTGGAAGTCCCCCACCGTGACGTAACATTCAGTTTACGCCCGTTAGCGGAATAGAGATATGTATTGGTAGCTGTTCCCATGGCATCGGAGATTACCAGTTTATCCGGTAAATTTAATGAATTATATCGAATAAGTACCAAATAAAAATTAGTTTGCATTAAAATGCGAAAAATTAATTCTTTGTCCCTTTCCCATATCTGCCATACACCTGTCAAGTGCATATGCCAGACTTTCCTTATTCAGATAATCTTCTGGATCAAGCCACTCTTTCTTGAGTTTTCTCCAGAGTGTTTCTGCAATGTTCAGGTGGGGAGAATACGGTGGGAGAAAGAACAGGAACAATCCTCTCTTCTGCCAATAAGGTACTCTTTCCATAATGTCTTTAGTTTTATGTACTCTTGCATTATCCAACACAACAAAGGTTGTACTGCTTATTTCCCAAGAGAGTTTTTCCATGAATTCCAAGATAAACGCGGTATTAATATTCTCCTGCGTGATTTTCCAGTAACACTGATTTTGTCTGTTTATGAGTCCAAAACAGTTGAACTTATAAGATTTTTCCGAGAGAAAGCAGACATCTTCTCCAGGAAATTGCCAACCATAAGGAACATATCCTTCGCTACAAACATGAGTTTCATCCCCGTAGTAAAGATTAATTTGGCCTTTCACACTCATATCCTCCAGCTCTTGGAGTTTCTCCACTTGAAGTTGGTAATGTTCGGCCAGAGGCTGCCCTTTGGGTCTGCGTCTTATGCGTTTATATCGTCCGCCAAGGCTTTTAAAAAATTCTTAAACGTGCTGTCACTCACTTGTCGCCCGCTTTCAGCTTCCCATTGTGCTTTAGCTGTACGCATGCGTTGCCGGTTGGCTTTGATAGCAGACAAGATAGGTCCTTTATCTTCTTCAAGGGAAAGAACAGCCTTGCGGCCTCGACCGGGTTTGGTTAGCAAACCGGAGATACCTTCGCTTTTATATCGCTTGAGCCAACTGTTCACACTCACGGCGCATAAGCCCGTGATGGATCCCACTTCTTTAGAATCACGACCATCAGCTTTCAGTAGAATGCTTTGGCAGCGTTGGCGAAAACAATGGCTGGCACCTTCGCGTAAACCATGTTCTAATTCTTTGCGTTGCTCGGCTGTCAGTGCCGGCGTGTTAACTCGTCCCATAGGGGAGCAAAGAT
>JAVBVD010000043.1:0-51161 GCA_031554635.1 Bacteroides sp. | reverse complement strand
TGCGAGAGCTACAACGTCATTATTTTCTCCTAAAAGGTACGGAATCACTTCCTCTTGTACCGGCATGGGATTTTCGTATCCCATCTCTTCAATGGCTCTGCGTATCTCCGGAGAAACGCCAAGCTCTTCAAATGTCTTCATTAAAAATCTGTATATCTTTTATTTCGGGCGCAAAGATAGATGATTTTTAGTGATTAGTGATTAGTGTTCAGTGATTAATTTCGGTGATTATTAATTATTTATCGATTTTTTATCTGCTATTCATTAATCACTGAACACGAATCGATCATCGTTATTTATTGTAACGTTGTGCGAATTCCGGAGATACGTAGTTGTTGAAGCTCTTGCAGGCTTCGGCCGCGAAGTCTTTGCCGCACTGTACGATGTTGTCCCAGGTGGCTTCGGAAAGGGTAGGGAGGTCGTCGCGGCGCACGTTGTATTTCAGCAGACCGTACACCAGTCCGGCATTGAAGTTATCGCCTGCTCCGACGGTGCTTACCGTCTCCGTCTGCTCGATGGAATAATCCTTGGCGATGTTCCGGGTGCGCAGGGATATTTGTTCGGCGCCTGCCGTATAAAGGAAGTTCGGGCAGTAGAATTTGATCCGGTCTTTGTATACTTTATCGGCTTCGCGTACTCCGTACAGGTAAAAGAAATCGTCCGCCGAACCGCGTACAATGTCGGCATATTCGAGATTCTCGATAATGGTGGGCGCCAGTTTGATGGCTTCGTTCTTGTGCGTGGCCCGGAAGTTCGGATCGTAGTAAATCAGCGCTCCGGCCCGGCGCGCCTGCTCCAGGAGTTCCTGCACCTTGTCGCGCAGCACCGGATTGAGGGCGAAGTACGAGCCCACAACCAGAATATCATTGGCGGTGATGGGCGGGAATTTGACATCCAGCCGCTGGCGGGGATAGTCCTTGTAGAAAATATATTCCGCATCGCTCTGCTCATTCAGAAAAGCCAGCGCCACGGGTGATTTGCCATCGGGGAAGACACTTACGTGTTCGGTAGAGATGCCATTTTCACGCATAAAGTTGAGAATGATCTTTCCCACCTTGTCGTTGCCTGTCTCACTGATGAAGTTCACCTTCACACCCATGCGTGCCAACGACACGATGCCGTTGAATACCGATCCGCCCGGGACAGCTACCGACGGACGGTCGTCACGGAATATAACATCGAGGATGGTTTCCCCTATACCTATTACTTGTCGCATAATAATTCTCTTGATTTTTCGCCTAAGTAGCCACCGTGGTGACGTTTCGAATACTCTTCGACGGTGAATCCCGTCTTCTTCATGGTTTGCACCACCAGGATATCGCCGATGACGGTCATTACCGTGGTCGACGTGGTGGGCGTCATGCCCAGTTCGCAAACTTCCTGCGGCTTGCCGGTGCTGAGGCATACATCGGCCTGATGTGCCAGCGGACTGTCATGATTACCGGTCAATACGATGAATTTCAACGCCGGGTTCAGGTTGTGAGCCAGGAGGGTCAGTTCCACGATCTCGCGCGTCTTGCCTGAGTTGGAGATCAGCAGCAATATATCATTTTCCTGAAGAATACCCAGATCGCCGTGTTGTGCTTCGCTGGGGTGGAGGAACACCGATGGAATGCCGGTGGAGCAGAAAGTGGTGGCGATGTTCATCGCAATCTGTCCGGCTTTTCCCATGCCCGAAGTTACCAGCTTGCCTTTCTTTTGGTGTACTTGTTCCACGATCAGGTTTACGGCTTTCTCGTATGCGTCTGTTACAGGGATGTTCAGTACGGCTTGTGCTTCTTTTTGCAGAAGTTCTTGAATCGATTCTATCATTTATTCTTTGTTTATTCGTTATTCAGTTGCAGTAACTGCCTTATGGGATGCAAATATCTGTAAAATCTGATAAACGACAATAAGTTTTATTGTAATTTTGCGGCGCCGGTTGTTATACCGTCATCTACTGGAGATAGAAAAGAAACGCTAACGAAATGAATTACAACGAATATACCTTCGCCAACGGGCTTCGGCTGATACACAAACCCTCGGCATCCAATGTGGCTTATTGTGGATTTGCCGTCAATGCCGGAACGCGCGACGAAGCCGAACAGGAACAGGGAATGGCCCACTTCGTGGAACATTTGCTGTTCAAGGGAACCCGCAAACGTCGTGCCTGGCACATCCTGAACCGCATGGAGAATGTAGGTGGCGATCTGAATGCCTATACTAACAAGGAAGAAACAGTGGTGTATGCCGCTTTCCTGACGGAGCATTTCGAACGGGCGTTGGAGCTATTGGCGGATATTGTATTTTGTTCCACTTTCCCACAGCACGAGATAGAGAAAGAATCGGAAGTGATCATCGACGAAATCCGTTCGTATGACGACTCTCCTTCCGAGCTAATCTTCGATGACTTCGAGGATTTGGTGTTTCGCGACCACCCGTTGGGCCGGAATATTCTGGGCAAGCCGGAGTTGTTGAAAAGTTTCCGTACCGACGACGTGATGTCGTTCACCCGTCGCTATTACCAGCCTGAAAACATGGTATTCTTTATACAAGGCGATATCGACTACAAGAAAGTGCTTCGCCTGGCGGGAAAATACCTGGCGGATATTCCGGCAGTGACCGTTGACAACCGTCGTACGCCTCCTCCCTTGTATGTGCCGGGTGTGGTGAAACTGGCCAAAGACACCCATCAGGCCCATGTCATGGTGGGAAGCCGCGCTTACAACGCATACGACGACAAGCGCACGGCGCTCTATCTGCTGAACAATGTCCTGGGCGGTCCCGGTATGAACAGTCGCCTGAATGTTTCCCTGCGCGAACGCCGCGGGTTGGTGTACAATGTGGAGTCTAATCTCACTTCTTATACCGATACAGGCGCTTTCTGCATTTATTTCGGTGCCGATCCGCACGATGTGGATACCTGTTTGCGATTGGTGTACAAAGAACTGAAGCAACTGCGCGATGTGAAGATGACCGCTTCCCAACTTGCCGCCGCCAAGAAACAACTCATCGGGCAGATCGGGGTGGCGTCGGACAATAACGAGAACAATGCCCTGGGTATGGGCAAATCGTTTCTGCACTACCGGAAATACGAATCCTCCGATGCACTCTTCCGCCGTATTGAGGCGTTGACACCGGAGGAATTACTCGAAGTGGCCAATGAAATGCTGGCCGAAGAATATCTTTCTACGTTGATATATAAGTAGAATTCTGAATTTATCTGGATGGATGGAGTGTCTTTAGTACCTTATTCATTTCCAGTTTCAGCTCGTCGACAGAATCCTGTAGTTCGCCGATCTGTGCATAATACGTTTTGTGAATGTTCGGCATACGTGCGGTGAGCAACCATTCCACATGGAAAAAGCGGTTGATCTCCTCTTCTTGCAGGTTGAAGTTCGGGAAGTTGAACTTATCGGGGTTGTCCGACATGCAAACGACGAATCCTTTTTCCTTCAAGCGGTTCTTCACCCTCTTGATATATGCATGTCCATCTCTGTCGCAGATCACATATACATGTTCTTCGGGCATATGTTCCCACTCCGCACGGTCCAGCAGTCGGATGATGACATAGCTGGAGTCCAGGATGGTGGGTGTCATGCTTTCCCCTTTCACGCGGATGCAGTAATGGGCGCAGTTCGGTTTCAACATGCTGGTGGGAAGCTCCAATGAGTCCACTTCGTCCAGGTATTCCGGATTTTCGTATCCGTTTCCTGCCGCTGCCGCGATATCGATCACGGGAATGGCAACCGTTTCCGCCTTTCCACCGCCGGCATTTCCTTTTTGGCTCTGTGCGATGGCCGATAGCATTTCTCCTTTCGTCATCGGTCCTTCTCCCGTAAACAACCAGGCCGGGTTGACTCCGAGTAATCTTACGATTTTCTCGAGAATATCGTACTTTGGCGGTATGTTTCTGATATACCCCCTTATGTTGGCCTCATTTGTTCCTATCAATGAGGCGAATACGGTGTTTCTTCCTCTGCCGAATTTATCGACAAGTTGGTTCATACGGTCATGAATGGTTCCGCTTTCTTGCATAATTTTATTGTATTGATCGAATTTCTGATGTTATTTCTCTCTTTGATTGCTCGAAGATATATAGCGAGTTTACGCCCGTTTCTTCAGAAGCAACGGCAAATATAGAAAATAAACTCGAAAGATGGGCGTTGATGGGTGAAATCTTCCTGCGATATGCGATTATCTCCTTAAGTTCCTGAGTGAATGTTTTAAACCAACGACCCGAACCTTTTAAACCAACGGTCTGAATGTTTTAAACCAACGCCCTGAATGTTATAAACCTTCGGCTCATTGGATCTAAACTTCTCGCTACCCCATTTTCACACCAGGCAGGTAATCCGTATTTAAAAACAGCGAAATGCGGCGATTCTATGTTTTTTATTTTATCTTTGTCACTGTTCTGAATGCTATGACAATAAGATGAAAATACGGATCGCGATACTGCTGTTGGTGGGTGTGATGGCCGGTACGATGCAGGCTGAAACCAAAACCGACTCATTGCTGAACTTGCTTGATAAAACCATTCTGGAGCACGAAACGTATGTGCGCCGGAAGAAGGTACGTATTGAGCAACTCACCGCGTATGGGCGACAGTTGAAAGAAGCATCGACAGAACGTTATGACCTGAACATGCAGATATACAAAGAATACAAATCATTTATCTGCGATTCGGCTATTTGCTACCTGAACAGGAACATTGCCATAGCCAGCCAACTGAACGACGGTCAACGGAAGGATGAATGCAAATTGGCGCTGTCGTATCTCTTCTCTTCTACCGGACTTTATATGGAAGCAGGCGATGTACTGCGTTCTATCGACCGGCGTACACTGGCCGAACGGTTCCTCATCGACTATTACATTTGTTACGATAACCTGTACAACGAACTGGCTTTCTTTACGCAAGATGAGGTCAGCGCCTCTCGCTACCGGCATATTACCCAACTGTACAAAGACTCCATCCGGCAACTGGCTCCACACGACTCTGAGGAATACCTTCGGCGGGAAGAGGTCGACCTACGCGATCAGAAGCGGTTCGATGAGGCTATGAAAGTGAATGACATGCGCCTGATGCGTACAGAGTTCGGTTTTTCGGCGTATGCGCTGGTGGCTTTTCACCGTTCGGAGATATACAAGCTATCCGGTCAGAAAGAAGAAGAGAAATGCTACCTGGCCCTTTCGGCTATTTCCGATATCCAGTCGGCCATCAAGGACCATGCCTCTTTGTGGACCCTCGCCCAGATATTGTACGAAGAAGGGGAAGTGGAGCGGGCTTACCGTTATATCCGCTTTTCGTGGAGCGAAACGAAATTCTTCAATGCCCGCTTGCGAAGTTGGCAAACGGCAGATATCCTGTGGCTGATCGATAAGACATATCAAGCGATGATCGAGAAACAAAACGGGCAATTGCAGCGGTCGTTGTTTTCCATTACGGCGCTGACTCTCTTACTGATCGTGGCATTGGCATTCATCTATCGGCAAATGAAAAAGCTCTCTGAAGCGAAAAACCACTTGCAACAGGCAAACGGACAACTCCGGAACCTGAATAAAGAGCTGCATCACATGAATGAATGCCTGCAAACGACGAATGTGGAGTTGCTCGAATCGAACCAGATCAAAGAGGAATACATCGCGCGCTTTATCAAACTCTGTTCCACATACATCGATAAGCTGGACGGGTACCGGCGGATGGTGAACAAGAAGGCGTCTTCCGGTCAAATGGCGGAATTAATCAAGATTACTCGTTCGCCCGAAGCACTGGAACCCGAGTTGGAGGAACTTTACATCAACTTCGATACGGCTTTCCTGCACCTGTTCCCCGACTTCGTGCGGAGGTTCAATGAGCTTTTGCGCGAGGACGAGCAGATTGTATTGAAGAAAGGCGAACTGCTCAATACGGAACTGCGTATTTTTGCACTGATCCGGTTGGGAATCGACGACAGTTCGCAGATAGCCGAGTTCCTGCGTTATTCCGTAAATACAATCTACAATTACCGGGCAAAGGTAAAGAACAAAGCCCGGGTATTGCGCGACGATTTCGAAGATTTAGTCCGGAAAATCCGTTGAATGCGGCGATAATCTATCCACTTTTTTAGCTTCTTATTCAGGTGCTATTCTGTTGTCTATGAATTTATTATCGTTTCTGTGAGTCCACCAAATACACCCTTATTCATAATCTTATCGCTTAATTCTCTACCTTTGGCTATCTACCATTAAAAACATAAAGATTATGAATGTGAAAAGATTCTCACCTTGTTTTATTTTAGTTAGCTTGTTGTGGATGCTGGGATGTACACCCGCACAGTCCGAGACGGATGCCAAAGCTACTAAGTTTGTTACCATCCAGGGAGCCGACCTGATTCAGCCCGATGGAACGAAACTCTTCATCATGGGAACCAACCTGGGCAACTGGCTCAATCCCGAAGGGTATATGTTCCGGTTCAACAAAACAAATTCAGGCCGTTTCATCGATGAAATGTTCCGCCAGTTGGTAGGGCCCGACTTTACCGACGAGTTCTGGAAAGCATTCAAAGACAACTATATCACCTACGACGATATCAAATTTATCAAGAGTACAGGCTCCAATACCATCCGCCTGCCTTTCCATTATAAACTCTTTACCGACGAAGACTACATGGGGCTTACCGTGAACCAAGACGGTTTCGCGCGTGTTGATTCTGTTGTAAAATGGTGTCGTGCCGAAGGAATGTACCTCATTCTGGATATGCACGACGCACCGGGAGGTCAGACGGGCGATAACATCGACGATAGTTACGGCTATCCCTGGATTTTCGAAAGCGCCGCCAGCCAGAAATTGTATTGCGACATCTGGCGCAAGATTGCCGCTTATTATAAGAACGAACCGATTATTCTCGGTTACGAGCTCTTCAACGAGCCCATTGCGCCGTACTTCCCCAACGTGGACGAACTCAACGGTAAGCTTGAAGATGTGTACAAGATGGGGGTAGCCGCTATCCGCGAGGTCGACAAGAACCACATCATTCTCCTGGGCGGTTCTCAATGGAATGGCAACTTTAAACCGTTCAAGGATTCGAAGTTCGATGACAAGATTATGTATACCTGCCACCGTTACGGAGGTGATGCCACGAAAGAGGCCATCAAGGGATTCATCCAGTTCCGCGATAGCGTGAACCTGCCGATGTATATGGGCGAGATAGGACACAACAGCAACGAGTGGATGGCCAACTTCTGCCAGGTGATGAAGGAAGTCAACATCGGTTATACATTCTGGCCATACAAGAAGATGGACGGTTCATCGTTCGTAGGTATCACTCCGCCGGAAAATTGGGCGAATGTGGTTAAATTCTCCGAAGCGCCCCGCACTACCTATAAGGAAATACGTGACGCCCGTCCCGATCAGGCCGA
Organism: Bacteroides sp.; assembly: GCA_031554635.1. Taxonomy (GTDB): domain Bacteria; phylum Bacteroidota; class Bacteroidia; order Bacteroidales; family Bacteroidaceae; genus Bacteroides. Next base: position 43,781 of record JAVBVD010000043.1, on the reverse strand, counting down.
ATCGCGTAAGATTCTGACCGATTTCATCGAGGCATGCAAGTTCAGGAACTGTGTGGTACAGGAAGGGTACATCAATGCTCTGGGCATGAAATAGACTGTGCAAAACATAATATCATAATATATCAAACCAATGAAAGTAAAAGTAAAAGCATTGTTTTTAGGAATGTCGCTTGCCGCACTGCCCGTTGTGGCGCAGGTGCCGGCTTACCTCGATGCGGCAAAACCTATTGAAGTAAGAGTGGAAGATGCACTCAAACGAATGACTGTAGAAGAAAAAGTAGCCATCCTGCATGCGCAGTCTAAGTTCAGCTCACCGGGTGTACCCCGCTTGGGCATCCCCGAGAACTGGATGACCGACGGTCCGCACGGAATCCGTGCCGAAGTATTGTGGGACGAATGGTATGGTGCCAACTGGACCAACGACTCGTGCATCGCCTATCCGGCATTGACGGCGCTGGCTGCTTCGTGGGACCTCGACATGTCTGCCCTCTATGGTAAAAGCATCGGTGAAGAGGCCCGTTATCGCAACAAGAACGTACTCCTCGGACCGGGTGTGAACATCTACCGCACTCCGCTCAACGGACGTAACTTCGAGTACATGGGCGAAGACCCGTATCTGGCTTCGAAAATGGTGGTTCCTTACATCAAGGAAGTACAAAAGAACGGTGTGGCTGCTTGTGTGAAGCACTATGCACTGAACAATCAGGAGATCTACCGCGGACACATCAACGTGATTGTCGACGACCGTGCCCTGTATGAAATCTACCTGCCTGCTTTCAAAGCGGCGGTACAGGAAGGCGGCGCATGGGCCATCATGGGGGCGTACAACCAGTACAAAGGCGAACACGCTTGTCACAACCAGTACCTGCTGAACGATATCCTGAAACGCGACTGGGGATTCGATGGTGTGGTGATATCTGATTGGGGTGGGGTACATGATACGAAAGAGTCTATCTTCAATGGTCTCGACATGGAATTCGGAAGCTGGACGAACGGCCTGAACTGGGGTGCCAGCAACGCATACGATAATTACTACCTGGCATTGCCTTATCTGAATATGATCAAAGAAGGCAAAGTAGGCACCAAGGAACTCGACGATAAGGTACGCCGAATTCTTCGTCTGGTATTCCGTACCAACATGGCGCCCAACCGCCCGTATGGATCGTTTGGCACCGAAGAACACGCATTGGCAGGTCGCCGGATTGCTCAGGCCGGTATCGTGCTGTTGCAGAACAATCGCAACGTGCTTCCGGTAGATGTAAATAAGGTGAAGAAAGTGCTTGTAGTGGGAGAGAATGCCGTGAAGCCGATGACCGTAGGCGGTGGATCTTCTTCGTTGAAAGCCAAGTACGAAGTATCTCCGTTGGCCGGCATTCAGGCTCGCGTAGGTTCGGCTGCCGAAGTGAGGTATGTAGTAGGTTACGCATCGCCTGCCGTGGCCGAACAGGATGTGAAGGGTGCTAAAGCGGTTAAGAAGACCATCGATCCCGTTGCGTTGCGCAATGAAGCCGTATCTGCTGCCAAAGATGCGGATATCGTCCTTTTCATCGGTGGCTTGAATAAGAACGACGGTCAGGATTGCGAAGGGAACGACCGCAAATCACTTGGTTTGCCGTACGATCAGGATGCTCTTATCTCCGAACTGGCGAAAGCCAATCCGAATACGGTGGTGGTAATTATCAGCGGAAACGCTGTGGCTATGCCGTGGGTCGGTGAAGTTCCGTCGATCGTTGAGACTTGGTACAGTGGTACGGAAGCGGGTAACGCTTTGGCTTCTATCTTGTTTGGCGATGTGAATCCATCGGGTAAACTGCCGTTCACCTTCCCGGCTCGTCTGGAAGATAACAGTGCCAATGCATTGGGCGAATATCCGGGCGACAGCATCAACGTGAAGTACAACGAAAGTATCTTCGTAGGTTACCGTTGGGCCGACAAGCAGAAGAAAGTGAAGCCGCTCTTCCCCTTCGGGCATGGATTGAGCTACACCACTTTCGCATATAGCAAGCCGACTGCCGATAAGAAAGTGATGGGTGCCGACGAAGTTCTCACCGTATCTGTAAATGTGAAGAACACCGGTTCCCGCGAAGGTCAGGAGGTGGTTCAGTTGTATATCAGCGACCTGAAATCTTCCCTGCCACGTCCTATCAAGGAACTCAAAGGATTTGGTAAGGTGAAACTGGCTCCGGGTGAAGAAAAGACACTAACCTTTGCCATCGATAAGGAAGCGCTTAGCTTCTACGATGATACGAAAGGCGCCTGGGTAGCAGAACCGGGTAAGTTCGAAGCCGTAATCGGTGCTTCGGCTGCCGACATCAAGGGGATTGTTCCGTTTGAACTGAAGTAAATTGATGTTTCACAGCCATGGAATGGCCGTTCCACAATTGTGGAATAGCCGTTCCATTACTGTGAAATAGTTATTCCACAGCTGTGGAACAGCAAACTATGACTGACTTATACTAAAAAGGTTGTCAGTTTTGCTGTGTGTTTACTAAACGTGTTGTCAATAAAGGAAACAGTCCTTATGCTTCTTTGATCTCTTGCAAATGCTGCATCACATGCATAGGTGAGCGTTCGTGCATCAGTTCGTTCTTCATAAAGTCCATGTAAGGAGCCACGTGTTCGAAGAAACGGTGATAGCCTTTGCAAAGATAATTAAGTCCCGGCTCGCCACTCGATGTGGTAGAGAAGCGGTTCTTCGGGCATTCTCCGTGGCAGGCAAAGAGGTAATCGCATTCGCGGCATTGATTGGGGAGGCTGCTTTCCTTCTGGTTACCGAACGTAAGTTGACGCTCGCTGTACATCATTTCCGTCAGTGTATGGGTATAGATGTTTCCCAGCTTATATTCCAGGAAAACGAAGTGGTCGCAGGAATATACATCGCCGTTGTGTTCCATCACTCCGGCATGGCCGCATGTACGGGCCAATGTGCATACGCCGGGCTGCTCGCCCACCCAGTTGGCCAGTGTGGAGTCGAATAACTGGATGAAGTAAGTGCCGACATCTTCTTTGATCCATTCATCGAAGAGTGTGCATAGGAAATTCCCCCATTGCTCCGGTGAAATGGAGAAATCTGCCAGATTCTCTTTCCCGTTCTTATCTGCCAGAGATGCCAAACGCGTGCTGCCCTGCCCATCGATTAATCGCTCCACTACCGGGGTAAATTGAATGTATCGGCAACCTATTTCCTTGAAAAAACGGTAGAACTCCAATGGGTAATCGGCGTTGAAATCGTTCACCACCGCCATGGCATTCCATTCTACTTCGTGTTTATTGAGTAAACGGATGCCCTGCATCACTTTGTGGAACGAGGGTAGCCCTTGTTTGTTGCGGCGGTATTCATCGTGGAACTCCTGCGGACCGTCGATGGAAACGCCTACTAACCAATTATTCTCTTTGAAGAACCTGCACCAATCATCGTTCAGCAACGTGCCGTTAGTCTGAATACAGTTGTCTACTTGTCTGCCACGTGCATATTGTTTCTGTAGTTCCATTGCCCGTTTGTAGAACGACAAGGGCCGCATCAACGTTTCTCCACCATGCCAGGTGAAGAGTACCTGCGGCTGCGTTTGCGACTCCATGTATTCGCGGATAAAGCGTTCGAGCAGTTCGTCGCTCATGATGGATTTGGTGATACCCCCTTCCGGATGCAGCAACGCGTTCTTCTCTAAGTAGTAACAATAGCTGCATGAGAGATTACATACCGAACCGACAGGTTTCAGCATGACGTATAGGGGGCGGGCGAAAGGGGCAAAAGTACTCATATGTTATCCTGTGATGTATCTACTGATGTTCCGTTCCTCCTTGCTAAACTCTACTCCGACTTTAACCACCTGTCGGCCGTCTGTTGCAAAGGGAAGCAAATACCCCTTTTCATCGATCTGTTGCAAGGCTTCCTCGGCAGTACCATTCAGCTTAAATTCAAAGACATAGATGTAATTAGGCGTTTTTACCACTGCGTCGGCCCTTCCTTTGGCGCTTCGTACTTCGGCTTCGGTGAATTGGCCCATCAACTTGAACACCAGGTAGAAGACAACTTGATAGTGCCGCTCCGTTTTGTCGTTCAGCTCATAAGGGAAGTCGGCAAAGAATGCCTTGATTCGTTCCATGAAAGCCTCCGTTTCGCCTGCGCGAAGTTCCTGCACAAAGCGGGTGATAAGGAAGCCGGTTTCGTCTGTGCTCACCGGCGTATAATAAGGTACGAGGAAGTCAAGGAAACCATTACGAACTTCGTTGTTCGGGAAAGCAAGGGTATAAAGCCCGAATTCATCGTCATATCCTTTGATGGTAAGATACCCGCTCTGGTAGATCATCGGGATGGGATTCTTTTTCTCGGCACGGTACTCGACAAAGGCGGATGAGCGTACTTGTATGCCGTCTATCAATAAGCGGAGGTCGTAGTCGCTCTGTTTCAGGAGATCGACCAGATATGTAGGCGTGCCGGTTTGGAACCAGTAATCGCTGAGTTTCGAATCTTGTAAGGCATTCAGCAAGCTGAAGGGGTTGAATACGCCAGTGGCTCCTTCGTCAAAATGATACCCGTCGTACTGTGATTCCAGTCTGTCGACTGCTTCATCGAACGACACATTCAACTTGCGGCTCAGGTTTGCGATTTCCGGTTTGAAAGTTTGAATCAGTTCGTCACGGGTGATGCCGCAAAGGGTGGTGTATGCCGGTGACATGCTGATATCCCTCAGGTGATTGAGGTCGCTAAATACACTTACCTGTGCAAACTTGGTAACTCCCGTTAGTAGGACAAAACGTAGGTACGGGTCGGCGCTTTTCAGCACACCATAGAAAGCTTTTAAAGTGGAACGGTATTCATTTAATAGAGGCTCATTGAGAAGGTTTTGCAGCATTGGCTTGTCGTATTCATCAATGAGAACCGCTACTTGTCGGCCTGTTTGTTCATAAGCCCGGCGAATAGTACCGGCGAAACGGTCGGAAGGACTAATTTCTCGCTCATCTCTTCCATACATCTCTTCCCAAAGATTCAGGTGTCGCTGTAATATGCCATTCAATCGCTCGATGGACTCATACTTTTCAGCATTCAGATCCAGATGCAACACCGGATATTGTGTCCATTCAGTCTCAAACTTTTCAATAGCAAGTCCTTCAAAGAGCTCTTTCCTTCCTTCGAAGTAAGCTTTAAAAGTGGATGTCAGCAGGCTCTTTCCGAAGCGGCGCGGGCGGCTCAGGAAGTAAGGCTTTCCTTCATTGGCGATTTTCCATACCAGATCGCTCTTGTCTACGTAGAGATAGTTATCATTGCGTATCTCCTCAAATGTTTGTATCCCGATGGGGAGTCTTCGTACGGCTGTATTCATCATATCGCAGGGTTTGGGTACAAATATACGTTTTTTTATTGAAAACCAACCGGGAGGAGATAAGAAAGGCCGATAGGAGCATCTCCCACCGGCCTTTCTTAACTATATAAACTGATGCTTATTCTTGCATGGATTTGGCGATACCCATTTCCAGTCCGCGAAGTTCTGCCAGTCCGCGCAGACGGCCGATGCAGGAGTAGCCTGGGTTGGTCTTCTTCTTCAAGTCGTCTACCATCTGGTGTCCGTGGTCGGGACGCATGGCGATAGACACCTGGCGGCGTTGTTGCAGTTCGAGGAAGGCTTTCATTACGTGATACATGTCAACGTCGCCTTCCAGGTGGTTAGCTTCGTAGAAGTTGCCTTCGGCATCGCGCTGTGTGCTGCGGAAGTGTACGAAGTTCACGCGGTCGCCGAAACGGCGCATCATACCTTCGAGGTCGTTGGCGCTGCTCACACCGAACGATCCGGTGCAGAGGCAAAGTCCGTTGGATTCGTTGGGAACGGCATCGAGCAGTGCCTGGAAATCATCGGCTGTGCTTAGGATACGCGGCAGGCCGAGGATGGTATAAGGAGGATCGTCCGGGTGGATCACCAGTTTCACACCAGCTTCATCGGCTACAGGGCTGATCTCCTGAAGGAAATATATCAGGTTGGCACGGAGTTTGGCAGGAGTGATGTCGGCATAGCGGTCGAGCTCTTTCTGGAACTGTTCCAGTGTGAAGCTCTCTTCCGAACCGGGCAGACCGGCAATCATGTTGCGAACGAGGAGCTGCTTGTCGGCTTCGCTCATTTGTTCGAAACGGGCTTTGGCTTTGGCTTTATCGGCTTCGCTGTAGTCGGCTTCGGCGCCGGGGCGTTTCAGCAGGAAGAGGTCGAATGCCATGAAAGCTGCACGTTCGAAGCGGAGGGCACGGGAACCGTCGGGCAATTCATAAGCCAGGTCGGTACGGGTCCAGTCGAGCACCGGCATGAAGTTGTATGTCACAATGTTGATGCCGCACTTGCCGAGGTTGCGCAAGCTTTCCTTATAGTTATCGATATACTTCTGGAAGTCGCCTGTCTGTGTCTTGATGTGTTCGTGTACAGGTACACTTTCCACAACCGACCAACGGAGACCTACCGACTCCACAAGTTCTTTACGTTTCATGATTTCCTCCACCGTCCAGGGTTGGCCGTTGGGGATGTGGTGAAGGGCAGTGACCACACCGGTAGCGCCGGCTTGTTTCACATCCCACAAGCTGACCGGATCATTGGGTCCGTACCAGCGCCAGGTTTGTTCGCACAAATACATACTTGATAATTTAAGGGTTTACAATGAAAAACATTCGAATCCACCGTCGACGATGGCTACTGTACCAGTCACAAAGCTGGAAGCTTCGCTGATGAGGTAATGGATGGTGCCGAAGAGTTCTTCGGGGCGTCCCATACGTCCGTACGGAGTCTGACGGATCACATCTTCCCCGCGCGGAGTCCACGTACCATCGGGGTTGGTGAGCAACGAACGGTTCTGGTTGGTCAGGAAGAATCCCGGAGCAATGGCGTTCACACGGATGCCTTCACCGAATTTCTTGCCTACTTCCACAGCCATGTACTTGGTGAAGTTAGATACACCTGCCTTGGCAGCGCCGTATCCGGCTACACGAGTTAATGGACGGAAAGAAGACATGGAGGAGAAGTTAACCACACAGCCCGACTTCTGATCGACCATCGGTTTGAGGAATACCTGTGTGGGAAGTACCGTACCGATCAGGTTCAGATCGAGTACCTTACGGAAAGCATCTACCTGCAGGTCGAAGATCGTCTGATCCGGACCGATGGTAGCGCCCGGCATGTTGCCGCCGGCAGCATTCAGCAATACATCGATGCGTCCGTACGCAGCCAGGATGTCTTCGCGGTTCTTTTCCAGCACTTCCTGGTTCATAACGTCGGTTGTGAAGAAACAGGCCTCGCCACCTTTGGCTTTGATGTCTGTTACCAGCGCTTGTCCGGCATTTTCGTCTCTGTCGAGGATAACAATCTTGGCACCTTCGCCTGCCAGGTATTCAGCAATACCCCGGCCCAGAATTCCGGCTCCGCCGGTAATAATCACGACTTTGTCCGTGATGCAAAATAAGTTCGCCATAATATTAATAGTTAGATGATTATGATAATACGGCGACAAAGATAGTCAATAATTCGAAAGTCAATAACTTTTGCCGGCATTAAATTGTGTGCGCACACGACAAATTTGTACGCTTTGATAACACAAGCCTCCCGATGCATATGAAAATGGCCTGTAGTTCCGTTTAGGGATCACTACAGGCCATCAGGGAAAAAGAGAATTTGTGTTATATTATCTTTCCAATTCAGCTTTTCGGGTCAATGCTTCCAGGTAGTAATAATCCGCATAGCTGATGGGAGTATCGATCTCGTCGTTCGACGGATGATTACCGGTGGAATGGAGCAAAAGGAAGCCTTGGGCTGTTCCGGGTTCCGCCTGGTAGTGACGATGCAGATTACTAACGATCTTATTGGCTATGTTTTTATAACGTACACTGTTGGCTTCCGATGTGTAGGCAGACAACTCATAAAGTCCCGAAGCCATGACGGCTGCCGCCGAAGCATCGCGCGGGCTATTGGGAATCTTCGGATCTGCCATGTCCCAGTACGGAATGAAATCTTCCGGCAGGTTGGGCAGAGAGAAGAAGAAATCGGCAATGGCTTCTGCTTGTTTCAGGTAAGCCGGATCTTTCGTAAAGCGGTAGCACATGGCGTAACCATACAGTCCCCAGCCTTGTCCGCGGCTCCAGACCGATTCGTCGGCAATGCCTTGGAGGGTGCATTTCAAACGAACTTCGCCCGTTTCGGGATCATAATCCACCACGTGGTAGGAGGAATGATCGTTGCGGAAATGATTGGCCAGGGTGGTATTGGCATGGTTCACGGCAATGCGGTGAAAGGTGGAGTCGCCTGTCTCCTGCGTAGCCCAGAAAAGAAGTTCCAGGTTGAGCATGTTGTCCACAATCACCGGGAATTTCCAGCGGTCCCGGTTGAAGTCCCACGAGCGGATGCACTTCACCTTGTCATTGTAGCGGGTGATAAGCGAGCGGGCGGCTTGTAGGACTACATCCTTGTACGACCGTTCACCGGTAAGTTGGTACGCTTTGCCAAAGGAATTATACATCATAAAGCCCAGGTCGTGTGTCCCGCGGTGCCATTTCGCCTCTTCGATGGGCCAGGTATAGCTGATGGCTTGCTGGCGCCAATAGTCGGAATGATTGTATGCATACATTTGCCACAACGATCCGGGGAAGAAACCGGAACACCAGTCGCCCGGTGTGACTACACGCAGACTGCCGTCTTTCTCCAGAGAACGTGGGCTGACAAGTTTCTTGTTACTCACTTTGCCTTTCACTTCCTGGGTACATTTCATGGCAAGTTCCAACTGTGTGGTGGCAAAAGCAAACGCATTCTCCACCTCGTCGGGTTGCACGAAGAGAATATTGAAACGGTCTTTGGCATTTATCCGGCGATATTTTTTGTACAAGCGCAGGTAATCGGTACGTTCGGGATTTAACACCCAGGTGCGGTACAGGTCCTTGCACAACTCCTGTTGCTTGCCGTTCCAGTCACTGATCTGCTTATAGGGCCATTCTTTGACGTCCTTGCCCAGATAAGCGGCCAGGAAGTCGACGGCTTTATAGAAGTTACGTCCGTCGGGAGAGGTCGAATGGTCGATTCGGATGCCTAGCTTCTGCCCCATGACGAAGATATCGATCATGTGCTGAACATTGTATTCCGAATATCCGAAAGCCAGCGTACGCCATAATTCGTGAGGTTGAGAACCATCCGGCTCGATCTGCTTGAAAAGGCGTCGTTCGGGGAATTCGCGGATGATGCGTTCCGCTACTTTCTTGTTACCGGCGTACATGGCAAAAGCTACTACCTGTACATCGTAGGCGATGCTATGGTTGTTCTTTTCATTGCTCTCTTCGATGGCTTGCGGACTGGTCAGGAGCCAGTCCAGCAGTTTGCCAATCCAGGCTTTGAGCTCTTTGGAGTCTTTTGCTGTGAAGCTTTTCGACTTTTCGAGCAATTGTATCGCATCGAGCATTTCGATAAACGAATAGGTGTCGATTACCCCGTAGCTGCGGCCCTTATCCCCGTTTTGTCCCGGAATGATCTGGGCGTAATTCAGGTTCGGGTTCATCTTCGTATCTTTGTTGAGGAACCATACCCGGAGCTGTTCAGTAGCTTTTTGCGCATATTTCTCATCACCACTGAAGTAGTAGGCCAACGAAAGTTCCGTCACATTATCGGCCATCCAGCCGAGGCGTACCCGGTCCAACTTCTCCAGTTCGGGATTGGACACCCCGTCACGGTTGATGTACGGTTTCCCGTCAGGCTTCGATGGATCGGGCCAAAAATAACGTGCCTGACTCATATAGTCGTGCTTATTGCCACTGGCCGGTGTTTTTTCTTTCATCATCACCGACAGAGGAGTCTCCGTCAGTTTCCGGTCGGCATTCTTTAGCAGCTCCTCGTAAGCAGCAGCATATTGCGGTTGCGAGAGCGACTGTTTCACCTGTTGTAAGTGGGTAAAGTCCCAGATCGATTGTGCATACACTCCTGCGGTGAAAAGGAGGAAAGTGAGAACGAAAAATGGTTTCTTCATGATATCTTTTTACTATGGCTATTGTATAACGTTACAATTTTCTCAATTTAATTCCGTTCAGGAAGTTCGTTCCGTTCAATGTTTCGAAACGTACTTCGATACCGGCTTCCCGGGCGTTTACGGTATATCGTTTGCGGGTGGAGTAGAAAGCACCCACTTCCTCACCCGGGCAACAGGCCTCTTCTACCTTCCGGTCGTTGATGTAGATGTGGAACGCATTCCCCAGGCTGACGGTAGTACCTTCTTTTCCCAATTGATAGGGGAGTTTCTCCGTTTCCTGAAGAATATCCGCAAAGAACAACTCCAACTCGTATACCCCTTGGGGAACATCAAAGCGATATCCTTTCAGGTCGGCACGCAAGGTCTGGAACAGCGGACCGTCGGCCGTTTGCCTGATCTCCGTTTGTGACTGTTGCTCTTTGGTTTTCTCGTGAGATAAATAACCCCAGCTTCCGGTTTCGTACGGACGGTCGGGCAACCAAGTGAGATGGCTTTCCTCGCTGGTATAGTAGCAATTGCTTCCTACATTGACAGCTAGCTCCAGCCCTCTCATATTCTCATTCGTCAGGCGGGAAGGAATGGTGTTGAACAACACTTGCATACCATCTTCCACTGTTTTACCGTCTTTCTGGCCGACAGCCCGAAGGAAGTTCGGACCGTTTTCAAAAGCCACATCGAATACGATACTGCAATTCTCGCTTTGTTTTTTGCCTATCGATCGTCCGTTGACGAACAATTCCGCTTCGGCAAGGTTGGTGTACAGCTTCACCGGTTGTGTTGCCGGCGCCTCTCCCTCCTGAACTTCGGCACGGCGCTTCCAATCGCGGGAAGCAATGTACAATACAGGGATGTCTTTCCTGAACACCGATTTGAAATAGTAGAACACATCTTTGGGAGTACGGTCTGAATAGACCAATCCCTTGTTATTGATGCGCGGCATGGATTCGTCACGCAAAGCCGAAGCGAAATCAATAAAGTTCCAGTGTGTGCCTCCGCAAAGATAGGGTGTATCTTCAATGGCTTTGACATAATGCTCCAGGTATTTCTGCTGATATTCTATGCTGAAATCAAAACTCTTCGATTTCAACGAGTGGATTCGCTTGTCCGAGCCGGCACCGTATTCACTGATGATCATCGGGTGCGTGGGATGTTTCTTGTATTGCTCTCCAAAGAAATGCTCGAACCCGCTCAGGTCGCCTCCGTACCATCCGGAATAAAGATTCCATCCGATGACATCGGTGATTTCACCCAGTCCCACTTCGTTGTAATAGTTGCTTCCGTGGAAAGCCATGGTGCTGTTGCGGTAGGGGTCTTCCTCTTTCAATGCTTTTTCCAGGCGGCGTGCCAATGCCAGCGTACGTTCCAGTACGGGCTTCAGTGCTTCCGGAGTCTTGTAGCGTCGTTGAGTAACCAGTAAAATCTCGTTCATATATCCCCAGGTGATGACCGACGGGTGGTTGTAATGCTGACGGATCATTTCACGGAGGTTCAACGCGGCTACATCCCCGTATCCTTCCGTTTCGGGAACAATGTCGATGACGGGAATCTCCTCCCATGCCAGCATGCCCAACTTGTCGCACTGTTCCAGGATGGCAGCATCCTGCGGGTAGTGAGAGATGCGGATAAAGTTAGCGCCCATCTCTTTCATGAGCAACATGTCGCGGCGATGCATCTCGTCGCTCATGGCAACGCCTACCGGCTTCTGGTCCTGGTGACGGCAGATACCACGTAACTTGTAAGGTTTCCCGTTGAGGCTGAATCCTTCGTTTCCATCGAAACGAAACCAGCGGAAACCGGTATATTGATTGACTTCATCAAGAATTTGTCTGTTTCGTTTGTCGCGCAAGGTAGTGGTCACGCGATACAGTTCCGGAGTTTCGGGCGACCAGAGTTTCGGTTGCCTCACGGGGGACGGAACATGATTGAATGTATATAGCTCTCCGGCCTTGAGTGTGACTGTTTTCTGAATGCTTTCTATCTTCTTCCCATTGGGAGCATAGATCGTGTGTTCCACCTCTACCGTGGCTTTCTGGGCGGCATCGTTCTTGATCTCTCCTTTGATATGAAGACGAGCCTCCTGTTCCGATACTTGGGGGGTGCTGATAAACAAGCCGTCGGATCCATGGTTGGTGAGGTTGAAATGTTGTTTGGGGACAGCGATCAGCCATACATCGCGGTAGATACCTCCGAAGAAGGTAAAGTCGGCCGAAATGGGGGGAATGTCTTCGCATCCGTTGTCTACCTGGATAGCCAGTACATTGGGGGATGTAAACGAGCAATGTTCGGTAATATCAAAGGTGAAGGCTGTATAGCCCCCGCGGTGATCGCCTATGCGTTGTCCGTTGAGATATACTTCCGAAGCCTTGCTGGCTGCTTCCAGTTTCAGGAATATTTGTTTCCCATTCCATTCCTGTGGAATAGAGATACGTTTGCGGTACCATCCGATACCTTTATAATAATCTTTGTGTGTGTATGCATCGGTATTCCAGGTGTGTGGAATATGCACGGATTCCCATGAGGCATCGTTGTACGTGCTGCTTGCGGCAGCGGTCGTAGTGCCTTTCAGGAACTTCCATCCTTCGTTGATTGTCTTGCTTTCGCGTTGAGCCTGGGCAAAAGTCAAAGGGAAGAAAGCGAGGAGGGCGAACAGTAAGGGGTGCTTCATGATAAAACATCTTGATTTTTTGAAAAAACAAGAGGCGGGATTTCTCCGGAGAGCCTCCGGAGACCCTGCCTCTTGTCATACCTATTGAACCTATAATCTTCTATAAAGAAGTCGTGTTGTCGTGGGGATTACCATCCCGGGTTTTGTTGTATTTTACCTTGACTCAGCTGAGTAACGTTGTTATGAATGGGATAGAGATACATTCTATCGTCCCACATTCTGTTCTCAATAACAGTACGGTTGTAGTAAGAACCCATGGTACCGATAGCGATATCAGGTGTTCCGTATTCGTTCATACCGCTGAGTTTGGTTTGGTCGGCTGCTTGTCCCTCTCCACAAATCATCCAACGACGGATGTCGAAATAGCGTTGTCCTTCGCAGAAGAGCTCAACAAAACGTTCTCTCTGAATGGCTTCACGTTGTGCCACTTGATTTCCTATGATATTCTTCTTGCCATTATCTGCCAGGTTCTGGTATCCCGGAATTCCCGCACGGTCGCGTACTTTGTCCAAGTACTTGATAATATCCGTGTTGGTCGGATCTGTTTCATTCAAAGCTTCTGCATAGAACAAGTAAAATTCGGCTAAACGATAGATGATAGAAACACGTCTGAATGATTGTGTATCACCAGTGGCGTGATTTATAGTACGATTCTTAAACTTGCCAAGTAAATATCCTACCACCGGGGTGTCCTTTGAGCCCGGACCAGCGCCACCTTTTAATGAGAAGTCAACGAAATAATTGGCATTTCCGGTTTTATCCATATAGACTTTGAACCAACTCTTTCCCTGATAAACAACGTCGGCGTAGAAGCGGGGTTCACGGTTGGAGTACATGTTGAAGATGTTAGCATCTTCTTTGCTGGCTGCTTCTGCGTAAGCCGGATTGCTTACTTTGACCAGTGCATCTTCGTGATAGTTCGGGTCTTCTTTGATAGTCAAACCATCCTTGGTAAAGAACATATCTACTGATTCCTGGCTCGGGCCGATAGTACCATAGCAAGAGTTTATGTCACGTGGGTTGGTACGTTTTTCCATTTGGCTTGTCTCGCTGTAGCTGTTAACCGTGCTACACCATAAGATCTCTTCGTTATAGACCTGGAATAATTTGTATACGGACTGATTCGGTTGGTTCGTTCCACTTACAAGTACCTGATACAACGCATGTCCTTCTTCTTCTGCAAAATCAATCAGAGCTTTGGTGTAATCTCTGGCCTTCAACCATTTACTGGCATCTTTTTCCGGAAAAATCTGTTCGCCTTCGCTGTTCTTTAATTTAGTGGCAGCTTCGTATCCACCATTGAATAACGGAGAAGCAGCAAACATCCACAATTTTGCGCGAAGCGCCATGGCAGTAACTTTGGTAGGACGTACCACTTCATTTAAGTTGAAAGAAGAACCGATCGTACCAGTCTTGCCTGTGATAACGGAATTGGGGAGGTTAGAACCTTGAATGATTTCTTCCAATAATCCATCAATGTAATTCACCACTTCGTCAACAGTTGCTCTGTTGTAGTCATACACTTCCGGATAAGCAGGATCGTCGATCGTAGTAACGATGGGGCATGGACCGTATTGTTCAAAGATGGTAAAATAACAATAAGCGATTAGAAATTTGGCATCATCTTTCATACGCGCCATAGCTTCCGGGGTGATTACATTTGAATCACTACCTACACCTTCGTCTTTGGCTCTTTCAATAAAGATCATTGCCTGGCGAATGTATTGGTAAAGAGTTGCCCAGCGGTGAAATTGTCCGCTTCCGGCTGTATACCCTGCAGTCATCGCATCTTTGGCATTGCTGTTTTGCGAAAAAATTTCACCTGCCATGATCGACCATGGGTTTTTGAATGCATTGGTTCCCGAACCTGTTTCTGAGTATTCAGACATACAGGCGTAAATGTTTCCATACCAGTTACGTGTATAAGAAGGGTTTTCAAACACCTTATCCAACGTTAGGTTTTCGTTCATTTCCTTGGAAATGTCCAGGTAATCCGAACAGGAAGTAGCGGTCAATGAAAGCCCGGCCACAACGATTGTATATAATAAATTTCTTAGTTTCATAATATGTCTCTTTATTAAAATGTAACTTCAACACCGGCAGTCCAACTGCGAGAGATAGGATATTTTGCACCAGAGTTAGCATCGCCCAATTCAGGATCCCAATATTTTACTTTGTCCCAAGTGATGAGATTCGTTCCTTGAACATAGAAGCGGATGTTTTGGAAGTTGATCGCTTTCAGTTGTTTCTTGTTGAACTGGTAACCCAACTCGACATTCTTCAAGCGGATGAAGCTTGCGTCGCGGTACCACCATGTGCTGGGCTTTATGTTGTACGAGAATTCAGAAGCATGCAAACGTGGGTAAAGCACGTTTGTGTTGTAAGGATCGGATACAGTCCAACGAGACATGGCTTCCATACGAGCGGAAGAAGCGTCCTTACCTTGGTTGAACGGCATGAAGTTAGATGCTTTTGACATCAGGTTCACTGCACAACCACTGGCTCCCTGAAAGAAGATACCAGCAAAGAAACCTTTGTATTCAAGATCTAATGCGATACCGTAAACAGTCTTCGGAGTTCCTGAGTAAATATCGTGACCGTAGGTTCTGTCATCGTCGTCGATCTTGCCATCTCCACTTACATCTTTGTATTTGATATCACCAGGAGCTACTTGTGCACCCGGGTTGGGTAAGCCGCTTTTCAATGTGTACGTTTGTGCGCCGGTTACTGAATTATAAGTGATATTGAAATCATCCGGTGTATACAGTCCTTCTGCGATATAGAGGTAAGGTTTGCCAATCATCTGTCCGGTATAGTCCTGATAAGGGAGGATATGCTGGATTTCGTCCGTATCTATCACCTTGTTCTGGGTGTAAGTGAAATTACCCCTAATAGTAGCATTCAACTTACCAAAATGTTCTTTCAATGTGACATTACCGTCGATACCTTTGTTGGTTACAATACCACAGTTCTGAAGCGGATTCTGGCGAAGACCTGTCATTGATGGAATGGTACTACGGGTAATCAAGATATCGCTACGGCGGTTCGAGAAATAGTCAACCGACATATCCAGGCGACCTTCCAGCAAACCTAAGTCGAAACCTACGTTCATTTTGTCTTCAACTTCCCATTGCAATAACGGAGCGGCTGCCCAAAGTTCTGTCAAACCACCCATGTAGTTTGCATTGGCACCATTGGATACACCATTGATACCGAGGTTCATACCACTTGCTCCTTGGTTCATTTCTTCCAGATAAGGGAAACGCTTGCTGTTTCCATTCACACGTACGTCGTCGTTACCGGTTCTACCGTAAGAAGCTCTCAATTTCAGCTTGTTCACTACATTGGTTGCAGGTTCGAACCATTTTTCATGGCTAACAAACCAGGCAGCACCTACGGCTGGGAAGATACCCCATCTGTTGCCCGGAGCAAAGTTTTCACTACCCGTCATACCGAAGCTGCCTTCGAGCATATAGCGGCTGTCATATCCGTATGTAGCACGCGCTACCACGCTTTGTTTTCTGAATGGTAGCAAGTTGATACCCGAACTGGCATTCTGTCTTTGTGTCTCTTTCTGGTTATAAAGAACCAAGCCGGTAACATCGTGTACGCCACTGAATGTACGTTTGTAGTTCAAAGAAGCTTCCAGATAGATTTTCTTGTCACCTTCACTGCTGGCGCCCGAAGGATTACTCAATGCTTCGCCTGCATGTCTTTGCTCATACTTTAATGTTCCGTCGGCATTGCGACTACGTGCATAGTATGAATTAGCTTTCATCGTTCGGTTAATATATTGTCCCGACTTGGCATCAAAGCTGACAGTTCCTTTAACAGAAAGACCTTTGGTAAGCACATCCAGATCTTGTTCTAATGTAACTTTAGATTGCACGGTAGCTTCCCAGGATTTACTGTATCCGCTGTAATAAAGGAAGTTGTATGGGTTCTGACGAAGACCGGAACTATCCGATTCTGGATGTTCAGAAGGTGTGCCGTCCGAATAAATTCTTGGGATCAGATGGATTGGCATTAAAGTCATACCGTTGAAGATAGCATCGGCGGTGGAACTGGGTGCTACACGGTTGATGTATTGTCCGCTCATATCTACCGACATACGTGTGGTTCTGCTCAAGTCGAAGTCAATATTTGAACGAAGGTTGTAACGTTCGAAGTTTACATTCGAATCGAATACAGCACCGGTGTTCTTCTTGTAGATACCATCTTCTGTATAGTAAGCTCCCGATACGAAGAAACGTACTTTGTCACCTCCTCCACGGAAATTGATGGTATAACGTTGGTTCGAAGTATGGTCTCTCAACATATCCATCCAGGATGCATCCGGGTACAAGTCGGGATCAGCTCCTGTGCGATACATTTCCAATATATCATCGGATACCGGAGTCACAAAGCCTACGGAAGGATTACCGCTATCATTCCAGCTGGCTTCGTTGAACAGGCTCAGGTAGCTGTAAGAATCCATTAGGTTGGGCAGGCGCAACGGAGTGGAAACCCCATATTGTGCAGACATGTTGATCACTGTTTTTTGTGATTTACCGCGTTTGGAGGTAATTAGGATAACACCGTTTGCACCCTCGGCACCATATACTGCTGTGGCAGATGCATCTTTCAATACGGTAAATGTCTCGATTTCATCGACATCAATGTCGTTCATCTTACGGGGTACACCATCAACAAGTACTAACGGACTGGTACCACCGGCATACGAGCTTACACCACGAATCCAAAACTGGGCGTCGTCCCAACCTGGTTCACCTGAGCGTTGAACAGCAATCAAACCGGAGATTTTACCAGCGAGATTGTTATTTAAACTTCTTGTTTTTACACTTAATTCGGCTGGACCAATGCTTGACATAGAAGCTACTACACTCTCTTTCTTCTGTTGTCCGTAACCGATTACCACTACGTCGTCCAGATTATACGCATCAGAGTCCATACGTATATTAAGAATCTTGATGTCTTTCTTGATCTCGCGAGTTACAGTTACATATCCGATGTAACGGAATTCCAGTTCCTCTCCGTCGGCTACCGAAATTGAATATTTACCATCTAGGTCGGAAATTACACCGCGGGTAGCATTTGAGCCTTTTACCATTACAGTGGCACCGATGATAGGATCACCACTCGAATCCGTGATCAAACCGGTTATGACCCTTTGTCCGCTTTTCTGCTGTTCGACAGCATATACATTTGCTGAACCTGTTTCTGCCAATACTATACCGGGTTGCCACATCATTGAGCAGGCAAACAACGCAGCACAACAGTTTATTATATTCTTATTTTTCATATACTAATTTTTAATTCATTAGACATTGGATTACTCTACTTCCGGAATAGAAACCACTTCTGTTGCGTAGAGTTTGGCATTAGAATTACCTCCGGATAGGTCGACTATAACTCTGTAATAATAATTAGTTACCAGTGTTGTGCTACTAGCATTTATATTTCCATTATTACTCGGATCTGAGTTAACCTTAAACCAAGGATTAGTATCTCCTAAGCTGATTTTTGTAGATACAAACTCATTGCCCCAGTTGTTGTTTCCATAGAACTTATAGTTAACTGTATTGATGGTGACACCTTTCTGCAATACGATTTCATGTCTCTTGTCTCCCATGGGAGCCAAACATATAGCGTTAGCAGTACTCCAGTTTATCTTATTTTTGCTATAGGAAGGGAATCCAATATTGCCATCTCCAACACACCAAAGAACATCAAAGCTTGACAAATCGGCCAATGCATTTCCATTCATGACATCTACCTTGAAGTATTTGAGACTCTTGTCTACAGTTAAGCGATATTTACCGGTTCTAGCGCGGAATCTGAGCGTCTTTCCGTTAGTGTTTTTAACAATATCAAAGAAGGCTGGATTGATCCAATAATTGGCATAATCGGCTTTTAATCCTGTTATGTTGATATCTTGTCCTTGTGTAAACTCCATTTCCACTTTGGACTTGTTGTCATCAATTTTTTCGAATTCTACATCATTAACAGCAAATTTGATAAACGGAGTTCCTTCATAAGTAAGGGTGTTAAATGTAATTTCGTACCCCTGGTTATCTGCTTCGAAGTTGATGAGGCCATCTACCCCGTTAGTAATCTTGCTGTCCATTGTTCCGAAAACCATGGTATTGCCATTTGTACCATACTTGGGAGCTTCGATCTTTGCATTGTATTCGCTGGGAAAATCATCAGTTACTGCATACGTGTGAGATTTTCCGGCTACCGGCAACATGTCATACGTTTTACCATCTTCGCCT
Organism: Bacteroides sp.; assembly: GCA_031554635.1. Classification (GTDB taxonomy): domain Bacteria; phylum Bacteroidota; class Bacteroidia; order Bacteroidales; family Bacteroidaceae; genus Bacteroides. The sequence goes on along the minus strand of JAVBVD010000043.1, from coordinate 24,863 downwards.
CTTAAGATCAACTTGCTGAAGTTGGGGCGGGTGATGGCAATGTCTTTGATTAATTCAGCGTGAGCAAAACGTTCGTTCTGGATACGCAGTTTTACATTAACCGTTCCATCGGGGATATTTTTCATAAAAGGAATCAAAATCTTCCCGGAATATTGACCTTCCTTGGGAGTTAACATGATTCTTTCCGATACGATCGTTTCTCCATAAAAGAGCTGTACTTTCGACTGATTAAGTCGGACGCCAGTGCTTGAAATGTCGAAACTGAACGAAATACTGTCGCCCATGAAGGCGGTAGAAGGACCCTCCAATGAAATGATGGAGCTAGTGCCCGGATCATCGAATTCATCGGTCTTGTCATTACATGATGAGACTCCGAACAAGGCGGCTGTCATCATCAGGCATAGTAAGAATTGTCTTCTCATACTATTAAGATTAAAAGAATTAATAAATAAGTTATTAAATATAGTGGTTTTCACTTTTTCCATTGGAAAGATACGACCGACAAAGCAGGCAGTTTGTAAGTAATGCTTTGCTTTCCTTCGTTGATGTTGAACGTCTTCTCTGCCGACCCTTTGTTGATGATGACAAAGGCATAGGTGCCGTCTGTGTTCTCAAAAGCACTATACATCACATCCGATTCGCTGTAACCGGTGGTTCCGATACGTACGGCTCCAGGTTTTACTACCGAGGAAAGATGTCCGATGATGTAGTAGTGTGAGTTGCGTGTGATGGTTGCGTAGTCGTAGTTGATGTCTACTGCTCCGTAGCAGGTTTTGCATCCGCCTTCGCGCCAGGGGCCGCGGTCGTTGTCCAGCATCAGGTTCCATACGATCACTCCTTTGCACCAGTTGTTCACGGTTCCCAGGGCTACGTCTTCCATATCCGCCAGCAGTCGTTTGCCCAGGTTGCGACCGTCATTCCAGGTACCGATCGAAGTTTCAGTGAAGATCAGTTCCTTGTCGGGACTTTGTCTTTGAATGTTTAGCAGCTCGCTGCGGTTTCCGCCGTAATTGTGGTAAGCCGCTCCGGCGATGTATTGTGCCGCTTCGTTGTCGCTGTATATATTCAAGGGATATCCTTGTTGCGCAGCCATGTTGTCGTAGTTGTAATTATGGTCGAAGGCATAAATCTTCGTTTTCAGTCCGGCAGCTCTCATCTGGGGACCGAGCGCTGTTTTGATAAACTCTTTCTCCTCATCCCAACCCATGAACAGTGAAGCCGAGTTACCACGGTTCAACGGTTCGTTTTGCGGAGTAATTCCATAAATCTTGATTCCTTCTTTCTCGAAAGCCTGAATCCACTTTACGAAATAAGTGCCGTAATCCTGATAGTATATCGGATTCAGTTGTCCGCTTGTCCAGGAGTTGAAAGGGGCTTTATCGGTGAGGTTGTTCACCTTCATCCATTTCGGGCAAGTCCAGGGTGATCCCAGAATCTTAATGTCAGGATTGATAGCCAGGATTTCTTTCAGAATGGGAATTACATAGTTCTTCTCTTCGCTTTGCAGTGCGAAGTTCTCGATTCCTTTTGTGTCGCAGCAAGTATATTCGCTTAAAGAAAAGTCGGAGCAACCAATGGCTATGCGAATGTAGCTGAATCCCAGTCCCTTATCGTGTGAGAATGTTTCTGTGAGGAACTTGGTGCGGTTGGCCTGCGACATCAATAAGAGGTTATAAGAGGAGGAACCTGTAACGGCTGCACCGAAACCGTCCATTTCCTGGTATCTGGTAGAAGGATCCAGCGTAATAGTCGTAGGCGACATACTTGATTTGGAACTGATTTCCACTTCCTTTTTGCTCAAGTCGTACGAGCGTGTGGTAGTACTTATATAGAGCGTAGCTTCTTTTTTGCCTGTAGGCTGTTCGGACTCTTCCTGTTTGGGAGTTGCCGTGTTGTTATCATCTTTTGCACAAGCAGTAAAGATGGAAGCGCAACAACAGATCAGGAATAAAAATGTTTTCTTGTTCATCATGGTATTAGTTATAAATCATTTTTCAATCATTCGATGAGCGAAAGTAGGGTTTTGAAATGTGAAAGCAATATGTTTTGATACTACGCGGTTACTACATGAAAGTCCTATTCACTACATCATTGACTTCTCAGTGCGTTTTTAAATATTTGATAATAAGTAGTATATCATGTTTTTATTCTTTTTTTTACTGTGCTGAAAATCTTTGGTTGATGTAGTCGATTTAACCTTTAAGGAACGCTGTTTATTATTCATTTCCTTTAAATAATATAGATGCTTGTAATTATTATATTCAATTTTAAAAATTATATTTGCACAAATTTGATTACTATGAAGCACCAATCATTCGTTTTTCTCCTTCTTGTACTTTTTGCTTTACCAACGTATGCCGGTTGGCAGCGTTCGGTGACCAACTATCCCCGGCGGGAATATCACTCCGGAAATCAGAACTGGATGATCGCGCAACACGAGAATGGCTGGATGTATTTTGCTAATAACAAAGGTCTTCTGGAATATGACGGTGTGGAATGGCATACCTATTCCATACACAATGCCAAGGCACGTGCTGTGAAAATAGGAAGTGATGGTCGTATTTATATCGGTGGAATGGGGCAGTTTGGCTATTTTATGCCCGACCGCCGTGAAGGGATGAAATATGTTTGCCTGTCCGACAGTCTTGATAAGGATACCGACATCGGAGTTATCTGGAATGTACATATCGTAGGCGACAGGGTGTATTATCAGTCGGACTGGAGAATCTTCTACTTGGAAGACGGGCGGGTGAAAAGTATTCTGTCAAAGGCAGAAATCAAACGTTCGGCGGTTATCCACAATAAATTCTACATTGCATCCGGTGCAGGACTATCCGTGCTGAATGGAGATGAACTTTCGGTGTTGGTCAATACGGAGATTTTGTCTCCTTACAAAGTCGCTGAGATGCTTCCTTCTCAAGATAAAATACTGGTGGTGACCAGTCGTAACGGTTTATTCGTGTACGATGGTAGTACGTTGACTCCTTATCGTTCGGCGGCCGATTCGTTTATCCGTGACAATCTTCTGTTTTGCGCGGCTGTGAAGGATTCTATACTGGCACTAGGATCGGTGCATGACGGTGTGATGCTGTTGAACATGCAAACTAACGAAATAGAAAAGATATCGACCAGTAACGGATTGCAGAACAAAACCGTGTTGGGCATGTCTTTCGACAGGGACAATAATCTTTGGCTGGGGCTGGACAATGGTATCGATTGCCTCCACCTGAATGCCCCTCTTTTTGCTTTGTATGGCAACAAGCTGGTCATTGGCTCGGGTTATGCTTCTTCCTGTTATAAGAATGATCTTTACCTGGGTACCAATCAAGGGCTGTATTGTACCGAAATTCCTAAAAAACTGAATGAATCCATCCGGATGAAATTTGTCCCGATGACCGAAGGACAGGTTTGGGACATGGATGAATACGATGACAAACTCTTTGTCGGTGCGGATAACGGGGTGTTTGTGGTGGACGGGAACGCCTTGTATAGAATAAAAGATACACGCGGGGTTTGGAAAGTGGTACAGTTCGGACACAAGCCCGATCTGTTGCTGGCCGGTTCGTACAATGGTTTCTATTTATTGCACAAAGTCAAAGGAGAATGGCAGTTGCTTACCCGGGTCAAGGGTTTCACCCACTCCTGTAAGACCATGTTTGTCGAAGGCTCCAATGTCATTTGGGTAGCTAATAAAGGGAAAGGGCTCTTCCGGTTGACTTTATCCGACGACCTGACGGAAGTGATCAAGACCACCAACTACAATAACGAAACGCTGTCGCCCAATAACGATGTGTACGTGGATAAAATCGACGACGATATTGTGATCGCATCGCAGGAAGGAATATTCCGTTACGATCAGATCCGCGATGAAATGGAGCGATTTACCTCTCTGGAGAATCAATTGGACGGGCGGGTAGCTTACACTTATATTAGTAAGGATCCGGCAGGTCATATCTGGTATGTTACCAACGGCATGCTAAAGATTCTGCGATACGATCCGGTTCATAAGAATTATTATAAGGATCCCAATGAGATCTATTTGAGGGGATCTTTGATCGAATGTTTCGAGAGTATTTATGCTTGTGACAAGAGTCGTTACATCATAGGTACAGAAGAAGGATTCTCTTTGCTCGACCTGAGCCAGAAACCTCATTCCCAACACCTGAATCTTCAGATACGAAGGGTGTACCTGACCGGTGTACGCGATTCGCTGATTTACAACCGCACTCTTCAAGGGGTCGATGAGACATTGATTATTCCTTATGAGAGTAACTCTTTGCGAATAGAATACAGTGTAAACAATTACGATAAATCATCCGTCATATACTACTCGTACCAATTGGTAGGGGCCAAGGACGAAGAATGGAGCGCCTACAGCGAAAATACCATCAAAGAATATACTGAACTCAAAGAGGGTAAGTATAAGTTCAATGTCAAGATCGTAACCGATAAAGGTGAGGCACCTGTCATTGCTTCCATTGCATTCGAGGTCCTTCCTCCCTGGTATCGCTCTATCTGGGCTTATATCTGCTATGTGTTGTTGGGCGGCTCTGGAATTTACTATCTGTATATACGTTTGGAAGCCAGCCGCAAGCGCTTGTTACAGCAAAAAGAAGAAGAGTTTCTGAAACAGAAGCGGGCTTTCCAGAAAGACAGCCAAAAGAAAGATGAAGTGATCAATACGCTGAAAGAAGAGCATCTCCAGTCGGAATTGCGGCACCAATCGGAGGAACTGATCCGAATGTCGCTCAACATGGTTCGTAAGAATGAGATGTTGCAGGATATAAAGAAAGAAGCGTTGGGCATTTCACATGCCATCAGTGAGGAAAACTTGGTTGCCATTCGCCGGAAGAACCTCCGCATGATCAACCATATTGATAACAGTATTGAACACGACGACGACCTGCAGGCATTCCAAACAACGTTTGATGTCGTGCACCACGATTTCTTCAAGCGACTCGATGAGCAGTTCCCGGAGCTGAACAACCGCGAGAAACTGATGTGTGCTTATATCAAGATAAACCTGATGTCGAAAGAGATTGCTCCGTTGTTGAATATCTCGGTGCGGGGTGTGGAGATCAGCCGGTATCGGTTGAGGAAGAAGCTGGGATTGACCGAGAAGGATAGCCTGACCGAATTCCTGCAACGTTTATCTAAATAGAATCCTGTAAAACCAGCAAACTTTCCGGCCCCATGTTAAATAGCAGATCGACGATGCTGAGATTGGGCTGGAATCCATGCTTCGCTTCGAATACCTGGTAATAAGGTACCGCAATAAAAGAAGGATCCTCAAGAAGAGGGTCCTTTTTAGGATGAATCCGTTCGCGGAAATCGTCTTCGTCCAGAGCGAGTATCGTTTTGTATTCCATTGTTCGTTCCATGCGAGGCTGCATGTCTATCAATTCACAAACCAACCGGCACAATGATTCGTTGAAATCGACCAGAAACTCATACTTCTTCTCGTAGAAAGGCCGGAAATCATCTTTGTAGTATTCAAAGAAAGGGGTACTGTTATAGGCCGCTTCGATGGCGTTCCAGTGCAGGTGCCGCCAGTTGCCGTGATCGGAAATGCGAATGTCCTTCATCGGGCATTTCAGGCTGTCGGGCTTTACGGTCGGTATGGAAAGGGGGAGTTTGCCGTTGGGGCCGGCAATGGTACAGCGATTGCGGTACGTTTGCTTCATGTAATGGTCGTGTTGCTCGATGAAAGCCGTGTCATATGCCAGCAGTTTGGCGTAATACTCAACCGGAGCCAGATAGGCAGTGGACAGATAGACGAATTTGTTCATTTACAATTTACCATTTGGTGTTTTTTATTCACTGCTTTTTGCTTTAGACAGGTTTCATTTCACTTGCCGGAAGAACCGGTTCCATCGATATCCTGCATAGCATTCTACGTCCGTTTCTTTGGAAAACCATACAAAGGTTCCTTTCCCGATGAGGTGATCTTGCGGCACAAAGCCGAAGAGGCGAGAGTCCGAGAGATTGATGGAGTTGTCGGATACCATCCAGTAATAATCCTTGGCGAAACGGCATTCCTCTGCGGGATACCCCTCTACATATAAAGTGTCATTGATAATCTCCGCTTGTCTGCCTTCGTGTAGTACCAGCGTGTTTCTCAACAGGATTTTGTTCCATGGATAGACATGGATGGATGCTCCTTGTCCGGGAACGATCAGCGGGTATGTTTGCTCCGTTGAATCGGCGGCAATCCGTTGTATCCAAAGTTCGCCGTCTATTGCTTGCGTCAACAGGTAGTACTCGTACCGGCTGAAACTGCGCACGTTGCGCAGGGAGTCTTGTCCCATTAGAGAGTTATCGGTAATGGAAAGAAGAGTGAGCAAAGAGTCTACCAGATGTTCGCGTTCGCGGGGATAGGTATAGAGTTGCTTGCGGTCGGGGTTCAGCTGATTCTTCGATGGAATCTGGGTAAAGAGCGAATCCACCCACAAAGTATCTCCCGGTGCACCTGCACAACGGCTGATAAACACCTCCCGGCAGTCGATGACGGGTTGTGAAGTCTCGCCGGGATTGTTGAATATAGCGATGTCACCTTTCTTTGCCCGGGTGCTGTTCCACCGTTGATAGCCGAACCATTGCATCAATGGAGTACGCAGACCGTAGCTCCACTTGTTTACCAGGATGCGGTCGCCCTCCAAGAGGGAGTTCTCCATTCCTTCCGATGGGATGAGGCAGGATGTCACAGCAAAGCCGCGGAGCAATCCGGCAACGATCATTGCTCCGACGACGATGGCGGTCCATTTTAAACTCTTCTTCATCCCGGTCGATGTTGGTCAGGTGATCAGTGTACCCACTTAAAGATGCGGTTCCATCGGATCTTTCCGTCGAACCATCCGCGGTCTTTATCCAGCGAGAGCCATACCACGATGGGCTTGCCTACGACATGATCTTCGGGAACAAATCCCCAGGAGCGGGAGTCGGCCGAGTTGTGGCGGTTGTCGCCCATCATCCAGTAGTAATCCATCCGGAATGTGTACGTATCTGTTTTCGTGCCGTTGATGTAGATGTCGCTACCCCTTACTTCGAGCTTGTTGCCCTCGTAAGCATGGATGCAGCGTTCGTAATACGGCAGGTTTTCCAGCGTCAGGTGAATGGTAGCCCCTTTGTTGGGTATCCACAGCGGACCGTAATTGTTGCGATCCCAGTTGGTGATCTTGTTGAGGGGGTACAAGGGGCTCGGTGCCTCCGGTTCCATGAATATCTTGGCAATCAGTTTCTTATTGCCGTTCAGGGTGTTGTACATCTTCTTGGTCAGCGGGAAGTGATACGCCGGGTTGAGCTGCCCCGAGGTGCCTTTGCTGTCCAGTCCCATGTCTAAAAGCCACACATTGTTATTCTGAATGCTCGACTCGATCTCGGCTTGCGTGTATTGGTTTTTGGCCAGTTGCGCCCGAATGTAGCCGTAGTCGTTCAGGTACATCTGGTCGTCGAGGCTGATGCCCAGTTCCCGAAGCATCTCTTGGGGGATTTCCGGACCAGTGGTCTGCACGAAATAGTTAAATTGCATCTCTTCCGGGTTCTCGAGGGCTTTCCCGTTGATCGTCACCTGTCCGTCGATGATTTGCAGCGTATCGCCGGGCAGGCCGACACAACGTTTCACGTAGTTTTCCCGCCTGTCTACCGGGCGGTAGACTATTTCTCCGTATTTGGCCGGGTTTTTCATTACTTTGGGGCGGCCGGCAGCATAGTACAGGTCGAACGCTTCCCGCTGTTGTTGAGGCGGCAGACTGTCTACCAGGTCCTGCCTGGCAAACATGGCTCTTCCTTCGCGGTAGATCTGCGTGTAGATGTCCTCTTGCTGACTATTGATGGCCACCGTATCGCCGGCAGGGAAGTTGAACACCACGATGTCGTTCTGTTTCACCTTCCCGAATCCGGCTACGCGTTTGTACTTCCATTGCGGCCACTCGATGTACGACTTTGTGTCGATGATAGGCAGGGTATGTTGCGCCAGCGGCATCGATAGGGGAGTGTTCGGTACACGTGGTCCGTAGCTAACCTTGCTTACGTACAGGAAGTCGCCCACCAGCAACGACTTTTCCAGCGAAGAAGAAGGAATCTGGTAGTTCTGGAAAAGGTAGATATTCACGAAGTAGACAGCCACCAGTGCAAAGACAATGGCGTCTACCCAGCTCATGACATTGAGGACGATCGGGTTCTTCGATTTCTTCCAGAACGTCCAGGGTATTTTCTTCGTGATGTAAATATCGAAGATGAATGGAACTACAATCAGTCCCCACCAGCTTTTCACCCAAATCAGGAAAGCCAGGTATAAGAGGGTGACAATGATACATTTGATCCATTGCGCACGTGTTACTTCTCTCATGGTGTGTATAGTATTAATCGTTTAGGAACGGAAACAAGTCGCTCATGCCCAGGAACCCCTGTTGGCCTGCCGTATATTCGGCAGCCAGTACGGCGCCCAATGCAAACCCGCCGCGGTTCTTCGCATCGTGTGTGATGGAGATGATGTCGGCTTCCGACTCGTAGCGGACGGTATGGATGCCGAACACTTCGCCTTCGCGGATGGATTCGATGGGCAGTTCATTGGCGGCAGAAGCCGTTTCTTTCACCCATTTGTCTTTCCGTTGCATATTCTCGAGGATGCCTTCTGCCAGTGTGATGGCCGTTCCGCTCGGAGCATCCAGTTTGTGGATGTGGTGTGTTTCGCTCATCGTCACATCGTATGCATCGAACTGGTTCATGATGCGCGCCAGGTACTTGTTTACCGATGAGAAGATAGCCACGCCCAGGCTGAAGTTCGAAGCCCAGAACAGGGTCTTCCCTTCTTCCGAGCAGAGTCGTTTGATCTCGTCGCCATGTTCCGCCATCCATCCGGTGCTGCCCGAAACTAGTTTCACACCTGCCTGGAATGCTTTCATGTAATTATTGTAGGCCACCATCGGGTTGGTGAACTCAATGGCTACATCGGCCGATTTGAATGCGTCGGATTCAAAGTCTTCCTGGTTGTTCACATCGATGATGCTGACAATTTCATGTCCGCGACTGAGGGCAACTTTTTCGAGCTCTTTGCCCATCTTTCCATAACCAATTAATGCTATTTTCATTTTTATACTGACTAATATTCAAGAATATGAGTTGCAAAGATAGCATTTTTATTACATTTGCACCTTACATTAACTTCTTCTTAACATGGAACTACTTCTTCAATATGTGTGGAAACACAAAATCTTTCCGTTGAAAAGCCTTCAAACGGTCGGTGGCGAATCTATAGAGGTCATCGACAGCGGTTTGACTAACATTCATTCCGGTCCCGATTTCTTCAATGCCAAGCTGAAAATAGACGGTACGCTCTGGGTGGGCAATGTCGAAGTGCACCGCTCTTCGTCCGACTGGTACCGGCACGGGCACGATACCGACAAGGCGTATGATACCGTTATTTTGCACGTGTGCGAAACGGCCGACTGTGACATTCTCCGCTCCAACGGCGAACGCATACCGCAACTGGTACTGACTTGCCCCGACCATGTGCGCCAGCATTACGCCGAACTTCGCCAAGCCGATGCCTATCCATCGTGTTATTCCATCCTTTCCACCCTGCCCAAACTAACGGTACACTCCTGGCTCACTGCTTTGCAAGCCGAGCGTTTCGAACAGAAAGCCGCACTCATTACCGACCGCCTGAAACGCTACAATGGGTATTGGGAAGACGCCTTCTTCCTGACCCTCTCACGTAACTTCGGTTTCGGTCTCAACGGTGATGCTTTCGAAGCCTGGGGCTCGCTCATTCCCTACCGGTCGGTAGACAAGCACCGCGACGACCTGTTCCAGGTGGAAGTCTTCTTCTTCGGATTGGCCGGCTTGCTCGAGGAAACAGAGGGAGATGCCTATTACCTCCGTTTGCAGAAGGAATACCGGTACCTGAGCCATAAGTTCGGCCTACCGTCCGGGCTGGATGTTTCCCGCTGGCGCTTCCTGCGGCTGCGTCCGGGCAACTTCCCACACGTCCGCCTGGCGCAACTGGCCTATCTCTATCACCAGGGGGCGACTCTTTTCTCCCGCGTCATGGAAGCCAAAACCCTCGATGAAATCAGGCAAATACTTACCACCCGTACTTCCGCTTATTGGGAAACGCATTATATTTTCGGCAAGGAGGCTGCCCAGCGGGAAAAAGAATTGGGCAATGCCTCGAAAGACCTGCTGGTGATCAACACCGTCGTGCCTTTTCTATATGCGTACGGTTGCCACAAAGCCAACCAACAGATGTGCGAACGGGCCGGGCATTTCCTCGAAACACTCAAAGCCGAGAACAACCACGTCACCCGTTTGTGGAGCGGTGCCGGACTGCCCGTTTTCACCGCTGCCGACTCCCAGGCATTGCTTCAATTACAACGTGAATATTGCGACCGGAAGAAGTGCCTCTATTGTCGGTTTGGTTACGAATATCTTCGTCGTAAATAATTGCCTCTTTCTGCTTGTATATTAGGAAGATATATTATCTTTGCGCGCTGAAAATTAGTCAAGGAATATGAAAACAAAAAGCATTGTATTCTGTCTGCTTCTGACCACCTTGTTGTCGGGAGTAACCTGCTTGCTGAGCAGCAGTTCTTTTCCCGAGAAAGCAGAGTCGTTCCAAACGGGTAGTGAAGACTTCAAGACCTTTCTTGATAAGTTCACCGGTAGCGCCGCTTTCCAGATGACGCGCATCAAATTTCCGTTGAAAACACCCATTACATTGATGACCGATGATGGCGAACACGAGAAGACCTTCCCTTTTACCAAAGAGAAATGGCCGTTACTCGATTCCGAGACGTTGCGTGAAGAAAGCATCGAAGAAGAGGGAGGCGCCGTTTATGTGTCCAAGTTTCTTGTGAATGAACCGAAGCATAAGGAATTCCAGGCTGGTTATGACGAGTCGGAATATGACTTGCGCGTGGTGTTCGATCTGATTGATGGTAAATGGTTCGTCACTGGTTGCTATACCGGTTGGTATGCGTTCGATTTGCCTATTAGCGAATTGAAGCTAACCATTCAGCAGGTGCAGGAAGAGAATGCGGCGTTCCGGGAGCTTCATCCTTGATGCAGACTGTGCATAGATGTAAATATTTAGCCATTTTATTATCCGTATGTTTTTCTGCGTTGCTAAACAGATTTTTCTCTGTAGCTACAGAAAAAATCCTGTTTAGTTAAACGCGAAAATTTCTGTAGCTACACAGTATAACCCCCGTAAAACGTGTCTTATACTGTCTTACACAGCTTGCGGGTTGTCATAATTTATTCAGATGCAGGCTTTCTAAATCCACCAGATAAGTAATTCGACTTTCGCATGTGAATACTCCCCAGGAGTTTGAAAAACCTCCACCGCACTGACGCACCTTGCTGAAATCCTTTATTCATCGGCATCAGAGGTGCGTAAGAGGAATTGTTTCTCTTACGCACCTCCTACGCACTACGACCAGCCAATTGCCATGACATTGGCGTTATAGTATATTCAGCTGAAGAAAGAACGTATCAAATCTTTGGTTTCCAGGCATGAAGCATTTTGCTTCCTACTACGCTTCGAGGTCATCAGGGCCGGAAAGCGGTCGCTCCATCCGGGTGTACATATCTTTTAGACCCGGGTGTGCAACTGCCCTCCACCCGGATCTAAGAGGGGCGAACATCCGGATGGAGCAAAAGGTTTACAGGTTCGAAACAAGGAATAGACATCGTGAAAACAGACGTATCCAGGTTTGAAAACAAGAAGAAGCAAGGTTCTTATGGGCGGTTGCATACGATAAAAACCGGTGAGTGCGTAAGAGGTGTGTAAGAGAAACGATTCCTCTTACGCACCTCTAATGCCTATGAATAAAGGATTTCAGCAATGTGCGTCAGTGCGGTGGAGGTTTTTCAAACTCCTGAGGAGTATTCACATGCGAAAAGTCGAATTTATGTATTGTCAATTGGAATTTAATGGGACAGCATGTTCTATTTTATCTCATTCACGCTCCTTAACAAGGATTCATTTCCGGGATAGCCAACAAATGATTTTACTAGTTTGCCTTCTCTGTCATAAAGCAAATAGAAAGGTATTCCTTCTATTCCCAAGTCATCCGAAATAGTATTCCACTCATTTGTGTTAAGAAAATAATGCTCGCCACCAATACCCTTTATTCGTTTCTCCCAAATTGATTTCGAGGAAGTTGGATTTGCTAAATAGACAAAGTCTACCCCTTTATCTCTCAATATAGACTTGATTTCTTTCATCTCTTCAATAGCTTTTATACATGGTCCACACCAAGTTGCCCAGAAATCAACCCACACAATGCGTCCTTTGTGTTTTAATATCATGTTTCGTAACACATTACCACTATCGCTAATTTCCGGCATTTCCTGCACAGTCAGTTTGTTCTTTTCATCATGCAATCTAGCAGCTTTTTCATTCTTGTTCAATAGAAAATTCAGAAAGGAACTATTCTCAAAATAATTACTGATATTGTCTATCTGCTTATTAGATAGAGGAACAGATTCATAACTGAATTGTAAACCATAAGCATTCATGGCTAAGAAGTCATAAAAGAGGCCTGAGTCAACACCCGATATATCCATCAAGGATGATTTCACCTGATTAACCCATGTGGCAATAGAGGTTTCGCCAATTTGCGGAATCTGTAAAACCTCTGTCTGCAATATTTTAGTCACCGTTTTGGAATATTCTGGGATATAAAGATATTGAGGATCGTTTAAACCAATATCCTTCAAAAAAGAATAGTATCTTCTATCAGGTTGTGCAGGCTCCACATATTTCTTCCATTCTTCTTCGGGGTGCATGTGCTGATAATTATAGAGCATTTCCTCTTTGTAATAAAACAACGTCCTATTAATCACATATAATAAATAGTAGTTAGATAAATAGCTTTTTGCGAAATCGGATAACCGATGTTCATTAGATAATACTTTATCAATCCTATCATGGATCATTTTCATTACCGATGCGTAGTATTCCTCCGGAGTAAGATTATATTGGCTTCGCCATTCCAGAGAAGGGGAATCATATTGGCTTCGGTCCATCTTTATGAACAGACCTGCACCCTCCAAAATATCAAAAGAATTTAAAGGCGTATTAGTCAGACTTGCGCTAACATTGCCTTGTTCGTCAACTTCAACCTTTAATTCGGCCTCTTCTTCGGGTATTAATGTTATAATCAAACTATTATCGCTAATCCCGGCATTCAAGAAGGCAACAGCCATGTTAGTATGCACCAGAATATTGAATTCAAAATATCCATATTCATCAGAACTTGAATTTGAGGTAGAAGGCTCACCGGAAAATGGATTATAAATAGTTATTGATAATTCTCTTCTTTGATCTTCAGCTCTTTTGTCTATTATTGCGCCAGAGAGTTTGGCTATCCCTGTTTGTATCTTAGGAACAGATACTATACAAGCGGAGGCATGGCCTGAATAGCAAGATATGAGTATAGCTATAGAAATAAAATAATTCTTCATATCAAACATGGTGTTAATGGATAGCTGTTTTGCTGTATTGTCTTGTCCTGAAATAGATTGACCTTTGATTGGGTTAACCTTTTTCAGGGCAAGAGTTTTATCTTATTTGACTCCAGGATGTGATTCTCGTATCCCCGCTTTGTCTTATAGCAAAATAAGCTCTTTCATTTTGTTTCCACCCGGATAAGCGGTGAATTTATGTTTCAAGTTACCTTGTCCATCATAGATTACGTAAGACGGAATTCCCGTAAAATCAAATTGATCCATCAAGGTACCCCATTCCTCTTTAGTCAGATAATAATGTTCGCCATCTATCTTTTTGATTGTCTCAGTCCATTCCCGTTTAACAGACGATGTATTCGTAAGATAAACGAAAATAACATCCTTGTCTTTCAACTCACTTTTAATGGATTTGGTCTGTTCCATTGCCGATAAGCAAGGTCCACACCAGGTTGCCCAAAAATCGACGACAACTATTTTTCCTTTGTATTGGGATATAATGGCATTCATCAGTTCGCTGCCAGGAACCGCAGGAGTTTCACGAACAAATACACCACTTTTGCCATCAGCCAGTTTGATAACTTCCTCATTTCTTCGGAGAAGTATGTTAGCGATCTCTCCATCCTTATAATAGGTGGTGATATTCTCTTTTTGTTTGACTGATAAAGGCACCGACTCATCATTAAATTGCTTGGCATACGCATGGGCCGCCAATAAATCATAAAATTGCCCCGAATCAAATCCGAGCAATGCTGCCAGCGTAGATTTAACTCCGCTGAGCCACTCTTGAACCGGAGTGTCGGAAATAGCAGGGATATTCAAGCCTTTCGCTGAGAGTATCCGCTGCATCACCAAAGAGAAATCTGAATTATACAGATACAGAGGATTATCCAGATGAAACTGTTTCAAGAAAGAGTAATAGGAAGCATTCGGTTCTTTGGGGACAAATTGAACCAACTTCTCCCGTCCTTCGATATTTTCATACGCCAGTTCCATAGCCTCTTTATAAGTCAAAAGCCGCCCATACAAATACATAAGAGCCAATTCATTGGTTATAAACACCTTGCCGGCATCAGAAAGCGCTGCTCCTTCCAATGCATAATCGATTCTTTCTTTCATAAAGGCCGCCGCCTCATTGGCATACGCTTCAGGAGCTATTTCATACAGTGGCTTTTTGGCTCCTACCTTGGAAGCAAACCTGGATGCAATTTCATTGCCATAGTTTTTCTCGTCTTTGGAGGATAGAAATCTAATCTGGTCCGTTTTCGCCAGACTCACTCCATCGGATCCAACCCGGACTTCAATATGAGTATCCACGTCAGATGACAACACGACAAAAGCACCTCCATAGCCAGGTATTACAATGGAGGCTTGAATTTGAGAGCATTCTATAGGAACTTCGAAATGAAAAAGTCCGTCACTGTCCGAATCTGCTTCATAGACACTTTCGTGGGCAGTAACAGGGTTCTGGAAGATAAGGTTCAAAGAAACTTGTGACGGAATCGACGCAAGAATCTTGCCAGATAGTTTGGCTATTCCTGCTCGAACCTGTGGATCAGGCAACGACGTGTTGTTACTTTGCTGTGCTTGCCCGCATGAATAAAGGCAAGAACAAATTAAAACAATAATTAGCTTTGAGTAATCTTTCATTGAGTTTATTTTCATTGATGTTATGTTTATATAAGATCCAGAAATAATAAATTAATCTGGATCCTATTTATTACCTTAACGCAAATCAGAACAATGAAGAGTATAGTTAGGGGCAAAACGTAAACAACGCCCTATGGAATAAGAACCATACCCAGTTTCAAAACTGCAATCATCTCCTACGCTCTTTCCAAGACATGCATCAACTTTAGGGAATTTTGTTTCCTTTTTCATACAACGTAAATAAAATACACTATACTCTTCATCTTCAGCACAATTCCATGGAAGTACACTATAATACCCTCCAACCACATTCTGCATTTCCTTTTTAGACAAAATGTCTACATCACGCAACTCAATTTTTGAAATTTTCTTCATACAAAAATAAATAAATATATACTGTAGAGTTTGATTAAAATATTTATAGTCCCACAGCTTCACTATAAATAAGTATTACTAATATATAAGATTCAATTTAGACATATAATAGATAAGAAAGAGTTATTTATAGATTTTCCGTTATTATTTTCCTTAACGGTAACAGGAAACGCTCCAATAAAGTGATGTCATCAGTGATAATATCGGCCTGGCCTTCTACCTCCGGTAAAAAAGGGAGAGTTTTATTGTACGAGGTCTTCAATCCATTGGGAAGTTCAATGTCTACAATGTATGATTTTGCTTCCTGTCCACTGATAGCAGGTATTAAAGAAATATTCTTAACAAGCCCTTTTACCATTCCATATTCTGTATCTGGAAAATTGCTAAATCGTATATTTACTTTTTGCCCTACTTTGACCTTTCCCGATCGTTCTGTCGGCAACAATGCTTTTCCTATAATTTCACCTTGGTTATCAGGTACAATGTTAAAAACGACATTCCCAGCCATCACATTCTGATTTTCTGTCCAGTACTGTGTAAAGGTAATTTTACCTTTTACGGGAGTAGCTAGCACATAGTTCATCTCCCAAGTATTCACTTCGGTCTTTAGCTGGTTTATCAATGAACGCAATTCAGTTTCCAATGTATTTTTCTTTTCTTGGTATTGATATTCCGCATCATATAGAGACTCATACATCTGTGCCAATTGAATCTGTAGATTCTCTAAAGAACGGTCCATATTCTCAGCCGAGAGAATAGACTGTAAGTATTGACTGTGAGTCCTTTCTATCTCCTCTTTAGATATAAGAGCTTTTGCTCCCAGTAATGAATCCCTTGTATATTGTTGATGAGAAATTTCAATCTGAACTTCTGATATATCTTTTTGTCGCAACATATTCGTATAGTAAACCTCATTTTGAGTAATTCTTCCCTTCATCAGGTCAATCTTCTTCAAATGATACGCCAATTCCTTGAATTGCCGATATTCCGACATAGTCAGACTAAAGGAGGAATAAAGAGATTGCAAACTTCCTAATTGAAGTAGCTGGGATGGAATCAGAACAACCGTATCGAGTCCGGAACCCAACTTCTGTAATATTTCTTTCAACTTTATGATATCATCAGTCTTAGCCGAATTCTCAATGATGGCAAGAAAAGTTGTCGCTTCTACCTGCTGATTATTACATACATATAACTCCTGCAACTTTCCAGAACTCTTTGCAACCACTCCGGCTACAGGAGTAGTACTGGTCAGGTTAACAGTAGAGCTAATTATGTCCGGATACTTAAATATAGCACTTCCAATAAGAAGTATAAGTACCACACAAGTTATCGTAGTTATTCCCCAACGAAGAATCCAATGGGGCATACCACCTAACACCTCATCAAACTCTTCACTTCTTAACTCCATATTTGGTTTCTCTCCAGTCATAGTTACGCTCCTAATTCTAACTGATTTTTTACTAAAGTGTAATAAGTTCCTCTTTTCTCTGTCAATTCTTTATGAGTTCCAGATTCGATCACTTTTCCTGCCTCCATTACAATAATGTTGTCCGCTTTTTGTACAGTGCTCAAACGATGTGCTACGATAACTACCGTTTTACCTTCATAAAATCGGCTCAAATTATCCAGAATAATTCTCTCGTTATTGGCATCCAATGCATTAGTTGCTTCATCAAAGAACAGATAAAGAGGATCTTTATAAACGGCACGGGCGATCAGCAAACGCTGTTTTTGCCCCTGGCTGACTCCATTTCCCTCCATACCAACCTTGCTATTATACTTTAAAGGAAGTGACTCCACAAAATCTTTTATATTGGCTGTTTCCACAGCATATCTTAGTTTGTTCTTATCGACAACTTCTTCGCCGATGGCAATATTATTCGCAATAGAGTCTGAGAAAAGAAACCCTTCTTGCATAACAGTTCCGGTATGTTGCCGCCAAAGGTGGGGGTTTATATCTTTCAGTAAGCAACCGCCTACCTTAATGCTTCCCTTAACTGGATCATAAAAACCCAATAGAAGTTTTATGACAGTCGTCTTCCCGCTTCCACTTGCACCGACAATGGCTGTTACCTTATTTTGAGGTATAGTTAGATTCAAGTCCTCCAGTACATAATCTCTTTCCGCGCCATCATAGCTGAAGCACACATTTTCCAGTTTTATCGCCCTGTCTTCCGGAAGTGTATTAATCTTATCATCTACGCATATCATCTCCTCTTCTTTGTTATTAATTTCATTCAATCGTTCCAAGCTGATCTTTGCATCCTGTAAAGACTGGCTAAAACTGATCAGTTGGCCTATAGGGGCAGATAATTGTCCTATAATATAGCTGATAGACATCATCATTCCTAATGTTATACTTCCATCGATGACAGATTTTGCTGAGAGGTACGAAACTAGCAACGAGGTTATCTGCCCAAAAAAGACAGACCCCATTTGTTGAATTTGCCCTAAAGCAGTGCCTTTGACGCTAATCTTAAACAATTTGATTTGTATGGACTCCCATTTCCAACGTTGATGTTTTTCACAGTTATTCAACTTGATTTCCTGCATACCGGTGATGAGTTGTACCATGTTACTTTGATTGGCTGACGACTGAGCAAAACGGGCGTTGTCCAGTTTTCTCCGGTATCGCATGAACAAGAGTATCCATAATATATATAAGGTATTCCCAAACAAAAAGACCGATAAAATGGTCAAGTTGTAATAAGCCATGATAAAGGCGAAGATGAAGAAGTTAAAAAAGGAAAAGAGGGTTGACAACGCAGTTCCGGTCATAAAGCCCTGAATACGTCCGTGATCGCCTATGCGTTGCATGATATCTCCAATGTTTTTAGCATCAAAGAAGCGGATAGGAAGTCTCATTAGTTTAGCAAGAAAGTCCGAAATCAGAGTGATACTTATCCGGGTATTCATGTGTAAGCTAATCCAACTTTGGATGAAACCGACGCCCAATTGTGTCAGCGATA
Organism: Bacteroides sp.; assembly: GCA_031554635.1. GTDB lineage: Bacteria > Bacteroidota > Bacteroidia > Bacteroidales > Bacteroidaceae > Bacteroides. The sequence continues at coordinate 6,396 of JAVBVD010000043.1, read as the reverse complement.
ACACCAATTGAGCAATCAGTATCAGTGTTATAAAGTTCAGGTTGTTATTACCGATTCCCTGATCTACTACAGCCTGAGTGAGAAAAGGAAGAATCAGCGAAAAGACACTTCCCAACAACATGCCTACCACCAGTTGGATCAATTGTGATCGGTAGGGAAACAGATACCTCACATAGAATGACAAGTTCTTTTTTTGCTGTGCCTGATCATCTATTTGTTCGTAGAAATCCGGAGTAGGAGTCAGTAACAGGGCTGTACCAGAGTCTTTCCCAGCATCCTTGGTGCTAATCCAGCATTTTTCAAATCCAATCTTGTCTATTTGATATTTCCCCTTACCCGGATCAGATATATTGAAAACGTACTCTCTTTTTTTCTTCTTGATAGCATATAACACCACAAAGTGGTTTTGATTCCAATGAAGGATGCAGGGAAGTGGAACGTCTTCCTGTAATTGATCCAAACTAATACGTACCCCTTGAGATCGAAAACCAAGTTCTTCGGCAGCATCACTAATGCCCAACATGGAAACTCCTTGCCGGGTAATAAAGCTTTTTTCCCTTAAATTTTGCAGGGAATAAGTACGCCCATAGTGTTTGGCAATCATTCGCAAACAACTAGGACCACAGTCTATTGAATCGAGCTGTTGGTAATGAGGAAAAGATTTGTACATATTAATCTAATTTGGATTGGCCTATAAATCTGTAAAATAAGCCAACAGTTCTATTCGTTGGAAAAACATTTCTGGCAATTCATATCCATTAAAAAGAATTGTTGGCGTTGCTCGTAGTTTGTTTCTTTTATTCCATTCCAAATGTTCTCTAAATTCATCACTGATGTTATCATTCTCTACAAAACCATATTGTTTAAAGAAGGTTTCTTTATCATATTTTCCGTTATCAAACCACTCATTATATATTCGATCTCGTTCTTCTTCCGAATATAGTTTATTTACAAACAAGAAGAACTCACAGCTAGATTTTAATTTATCACTAAATGTTGATAAGATATATTGAATACGGAATTGGCTTTTTGTGTCTATTAATATTTTTTCTATGTTTTTATGCATCCTGGAACAGGGATTACAATGTGGATTTGTAAAAATTGTTATTGTGTTCTTGGCATTAGGATTGCCCAATATTATAGTAGATACATTTTCTACTTCATAAAAAGCCTGTTCTTTTAGTAGTCCTAAAAATATTTTATCATTTGTCATTAGGCTGTTATACTGCTGTGTTATTGTTGTAAGCTTTCGAGACTCTACCAGATGAGGCAACAATAAACTCGTTAATATAAAAGGTATCCCATAGATTGAACCTATATACATAATATTTGAGACTGAAATATCTGGAGTTTGAATAAATCCAAATGATATATTTGTAATGAAGAGCAGCCAAAATAACAGTAGCACAATGAGGCATAATGGGCACCATGCTTTAGCTTTTATTTTCTGATACCATATACTCCAAATACTGTATGGCAGAGATAGTACATTGAAAAGTGCTAGATAAAGTAGAAAATGAGGAGCAAAAAGAAGTATAAATGTATTTGACAAGAAATAGCAACATCCCAATTCACTCCATCCTATAACTCCCATAAATCTGGCTGCAGGAGAGTTCAGCACATTGTTGCAATCGCTTTGAGCAAATAGTGAACAAATCTTGTCTGCTATACTGCTGTGTATATTGATTTGTTTTTGTATAAGAAGATACCCTATATATATTCCTGTTAAGTTTAATATTAACAATATAGTAATGCCCCAGTTCTGACCTATAAGATTTTCATAAAGCCCATTCCCTGTTAAAATGACTCCAGCTAGCAGCAACAATAATGACAGAACAGAAGCTACCCGTTCTTCTTTTTTATGTTGGCTGTAGTTGGGTTCACTGGATGTTTCATCTGTTTCAGCAATTAGCACCACCCCAGACCAAATATCAAAAAAATCTTTTAAGGGAACTGTTAGTGTTTTTTCTTGCCAATAATAACTAATTTTATTTTCAGAAACACTTTTAACAGTCACGAATTGATTCCCTGCATGAGCAATGAATGGTGGCTCTAAAGAATGAAGGTCCTCTTTATTTGTTATTTTTAAACCAGTATTATGTACCCCATAATTCGTGAGCATTTCAGATAGGCCAAATAAGTTGTACTTATGTGGATGCTCATTAAAATACTTATTAGCGTATTTATTCGTGTATTTAACCCCTAACAAATCAATATATGCAACAAATACATTTTGATAACTCTCGTTATTTGTAAATAGTCTCATGATTCAGCTTATTTCTTATTTAAAAAAAAGGTGTCTATATCCTCTTTGGAACTATTTTTCATTCCAACACTCTCATCAGATGACAGCCGTTCAAAAATCTTTAATCGGAAGAAACTGTTACTTCCTCTTGGGTGTCTAAGATGGAATAAAGGAGCATTAACCCTATAAATATTGTAGTTCAACGCTTCAAAACGATAAAACCTATCAAAATCCTCATTCCCCCAGCCATAATGTTTCTCATTCTCCATTCCAGCACTGATATATTTAGCTCTATTTACCATCACCGCGCCTCCCACCATCTTGTGTTTGTACAAATAATCAATCTTATTTATATTTCTAAATAAGACTCTGATATCCTTGGTCTTTAAATAGTATTGACGCATAATCTCTGATGTCTCCATAAAAACCCCATTATAAGGATAGGCGATGTCTGCATTATTTGTACGTATACTTTCTATGGCTTCTACAATAGCATTTCTATCTATAACAACATCTGTATCCCATAATGCAATTATGGGAGTTTCTATTGTGGCTGTTAATTGATTAAAGTATTTTGTTCGATAGAACACGTTATCCTTGTCCTCTATAAAAATATATGTTACTTTTGGGGATAATAATGATTTTAAGATCCCATTACAATACTCCGCTACCTCAACAAGATATATATTCGTGTCAAAATATCTGCATATTTGGGAAGTAACAGTCAACGTATTCTCTAAACGTTGAATAGAATCCAATCTTACCGCGATAAGAAACGTAGTGTCTTTTAAATCAACCTTCATATATGTTCATTTTCTTCAAAATTATTGATACTCCACAATAGCCTAATAATCCAATATAACCCTCGAAGTGATTAGCATCATTCAGCATATCCCAAATTAACGAACTTTCTATTTTTTCTTTAGCTTTTTCTTGAAAGTATTTAATGTTTAACATCTGTTTTTCCTCTTCTTCTAAGGATAATATGAGTAAGCAAATACCAGCAACACCATCTTTAAGAAAAACCCCCTTGTTACGAAACTCGCCAATTAGTTTATTTACATCGATGCGGGAAACCAGCAAGTTACAATGCTCCGCCAATCGTTCATCTTTAATGTGGAGATTTATTTTACTGATACCCCATAACAAATAAAGTCTTTGCGAATCAAGATACTCATACTTTGATAATATAAATGGAGTAATTTCCCTAAGAATGTTAATGATTTTATGATTATATATATCTAGCTGATATATTTTACTTAGTGCAAAAAGAAACAAGGGCAATTTTGTATCAAGACTAAATCGAACAGCTTCCTCCGCCAATATAGATTCCATCTTTGAATGAAGTTCATTAATTATATGTATAGCAAGCTCATTGAAAAAGAAGTCTGACTCATTGGATAAAGTCGATAGCTTTCTTACATATATATAATACAATGCTTGAATAAGAACAGATGTATCTCCGTTTATATAATTAAAGGTTATCCACTTGAATATTTCATCATCAATATCCTTTAAAACGGCATTCTCATTCCCTTGAACATAATTGTTCCGTATTAGGAAGCTTATACCTAATGATATTCCTAACATTCCATCTTCTATGTTAATAGAAGCTATTTTAGAGGCTTGATTTAAAATGTCATCAAGTAACTTTTCTGCAATTTTATTATACTCTTTATTGTTTTCTGTTCGTGCTAATTGAAAAAAATAAATACATAATCCCATTTTTCCAGAGGAGAGGCCTATAGAAATATGCTCATTATTTAATGCAAACTTCAATCGAAGATTTAATTTATCAATGTTTTCTTTCATAATAATTGACCGATAATTAGTATAATATTTTGATTTTATGAAGTGTAAAAGTGTAGGGTTTATCTAACTGCACTTCTTTTTTGCAAATGACAAAGATGGGAGCGCAGCGACAAATCAGGAATAAAATATCTTCTTGTTTATCATGGCATTAGTTATAAAATCATTTTGTCATCAATCGATGACTAAAAGTATAGCTTTTAAATGCAAAAACAACATGTTTGAATACTACATGACTACTACATGAAAGTCATTTCGAGTACATCACGACTTTCTCATGTAATTTTTAATCGATTGATTGTGATATAAGTAGATAGATTTTTTTAAGTGGTTTTTTAATATAGCGGGAAAGAGGTTGATGTAGTCTATTTAACCTTTTGCAAACTGAATTTTTGTTTATTTTTTTAGGTTTTCAATAATTACATCATAAGTCTACAGACAAAATCTTAGTTCTCTGACCCCGCTTATTTGAGGATTGCACCTTAATTGCGTGGGGATTAGCTAGAAATATCCCAAATAGCAAACCCAATCGATTACCAACAAATAGCTGATAAACGATTGGGTTCGTCTTTAGAGATAATGTATAGCTAATACTTGCGGAACCTATTTAGCGTAAAACATATTCATCTACCCAAACAGGTGTTTACAAACATATTTCATCAATGCAATATGTATTCTTTCTTATTCCAAATATGCGATTATTGGCTATAATCTTCCCCTTCATAATGTTATCTTTTGACCTAGCGCGGTTTAAATCCAGCATTTCTCTCCAGCTTAACTGAGAGTTAGCATAAATAACACCCTCCTCTTTTGTATTGCGAATTGCTTGATTGTATCGGCTATCCCTAGCCGCAATATATTTAGCACCATTAGCTATCAACCTATACATCAAATCGTCATCCTGAAAAGTCATAGGTTCAAAGCTCTCATCATATCCCCCTATCTCAATAAACTGAGACCTTCTTGTAGCGATCCTGCCATATGAACCATCATAGCCATCTCCCGAAGATTGATGAATAACAATCTTGCCCGGATTAAGCAAGAATTGGCGAATAATAAATCTGCCACCATTAAGCCCTGTAAAGTTGTCGCAATCCAAATTCACAACAATATCATTTTGAGCTAAGAAATGCGCTGTATTCTTTGCTATTGATGCATGCCAGTTAGGTAATTCTTCTGTATAATAATATTTCAAATATCCCGAACGGATGTCTTCCATAAAGTTTGCAGACACCCAACCCTTGAGACCATCCGTACTACCAAAATCAACCAGAACAAATTCTATCAATTCTTGAAACATACGATTGTCTTCCAAATTCTTAGAAAGAGTTTCCTTTATTTGGTGAAACCTGTTTTTACATGTAATGCAAAAAGAGAGTTTGGGGATTTTTCTATTCTCCATATCTTGAAATTTTACTGGTAAACAATAATTCTTTTTAAGCCTCCTTTTCTAATAATTTAAGTCCAATTCCAGTATACCCATTATCAAGAATCCCTAATGGTCTTGTTTCATTAAATATATCACTTTCATCATACTCAATATCAACGGATAGTGACTTCAATAAGTCCGTACAATTACCTTCGACTCTTTTCCCATTCATGATACGATCCAAGGCATTTATCAACCCTGCATTTTTTTTATTTGTGCTTTTTGATAGATTTTCATGCAAACGCTCAAGAAAAATAGGATTTATAGCCGAATTTGCCCTAATTCCATTTTTACATCTGTAAATAATATAACGAGCTATACCTTCACAGCCGGTTTTCAAAGAATAATCTACAGAATCTCTAAATTCCAGTCTTACTATTTGTTTGTCTATTTCCTCAAAGACCTCATCAACCTCTGCTTCTACAAAGTTTTCTTGCATTAAATACATTAATCCCCAAGCAATACCGCATAAGCCATTCCCAAAGCTAATTGGGGTACTTAAATGAATATCATCGTAGATCTCATCAATAAGTACTCCACCGAAGTCCTCAAACATTTTGTCTTTTACACGCCTCCCATAATTATAAAAGAAGATAGCCATGCCCATTTTCCCATCTAGAAGGCCTATGTTTTCTGTAAAACTACCACATAACATTAAATAATGAGCTATGCGTTTTAAAATGGTGAGATCTGAATTCATTATGTATATATGTTTGTCTGTTTTTTTATATTTCAAACAAATATAGCAATAAATACAAACTACTCAAAGATTTATGATTATATCGCCCCCGTGGTACCGTTCATAGCGCTGTTCTGGTACCGCAATTTATCTTGTTGTTAGGTTCCGTATCAGTCGCTGGTACCGCTGCCGATTAGTTCTCAATCCTCATACTCCAACCGCAGTTGTATCACT
>JAVBVD010000049.1:0-44333 GCA_031554635.1 Bacteroides sp. | reverse complement strand
GGCCACCTTCGGCATATTGTCGCGTGCGGGGAAAGTAAATCGAACCATCTGTGCATTGGGGGCACAGTCTGTCATCAACAAGGTAGAGCTGCCTTGAACTTTGGTGGGATAACCCAGTTTTAACCCTTTGAACACAGGATGAAGGATGTGGCAAGCCATATCGCCTAAGGCGCCTGTCCCGAAATCCCACCGGCCGCGCCAGTTCCATGGTGTGTAGATCGGATTGTATTCCCGGTATTGAGCCGGACCTAAGAATAAATCCCAGTTCAATGTTTCAGGAACTCTTTCACTTTCGACCGGTCGGCTTAGCCCCTGCGGCCAAATGGGACGGTCGGTAAAGGCTTCCACCTTGGTTATCTCACCGATTTCGCCATTCCATATCCACTCACATATCTTGCGCACTCCTTCACCTGAGGCACCCTGATTACCCATCTGAGTAGCCACTTTATGCTTGGCAGCAAGCTTGGTAAGTAGACGCGATTCATACACCGTATGAGTCAATGGTTTCTCACAATACACGTGTTTGCCCATCGCAATAGCTTCTGCAGCAATAATGGCATGGGTATGGTCGGCAGTTGACACCATCACGGCATCGGCAGATTTTCCTAATTCGTTAAACATGACACGATAGTCATAATACTTCTTGGCATTAGGGTACTCTTTAAATACACCGGCACTGTATTTCCAGTCCACATCGCAAAGACCAATTATATTTTGGCCTTTCATGGCGCGCAGTACACCTGCACCACGTCCGCCAACTCCTACACCAAGGATGTTCAATCGGTCACTGGGAGGGATATGCCCGTGACTCTGACCTAAAATAGAACTTGGAGCGATGGTAATTCCCGCCAAGGCAACTGCTCCGGTTTTGAGAAATTCTCTCCTTGAAAAGTTTGACATGATCTTATGATTAAAAGTTAATAATGTATTTCCAGATAGCCGGATCACAAATCAACGGCAAATGAGGAGATCCAACGTATTCACTCTATCCTTATCTCAAACACATATGTCTCTGTCCCTTTCACTCCGGCTAGTTCTGCATCCTGGATAGGCATCCATGTATATGTTTTCTTTCCGCTGTGAGTTACTTCCACCAGAAAATTATAAATATTATTGTTGGGATCCGTTGATCCTCTGTTGATAAACGGATTTTGCGGAAAGTTGAAGAAGCCGGTCACACTGGGAGCGCCTTCATACAGAGGCGTCTCCGTCACCCGGTTGCTGTACGGATAGACCGGATAAAAACGGAGATGGCAATCAGTGACGACCGTTCCAGCCGGATCAATAACTTTCACTTTGTATCCGGCCGGAAAGAAATGATAATGATGGAAGGCAATCCTCCGGTTGGACGATGCGTTGAGAAGCAACTTGGAGTATTCCTGCCAGATAGTTTCGCCATACGGATAATTCATGATACCCCGCCCCGCCCGATAAATCTGGCCATTAATGGGATTATTGCCCGGTTCGGTCACTTGCGTGGCATACAGATCTATCATACCCCGCGAATGCCCAAGTTCGTGCACCAACGCGTCGATGGCATACCCCTCGAAAAGGCCATCGAAATCGTGGCCGATAGCCAGTCGAGGAGCAGGCAGCCATCCGCCCGAGACATCATCCGGTTTGGGAAAGCCATTGATGATAATACGAATATCGTATGTCTGGTCCTGCTCCCCGCTGGTGTCGTACATATAGGTTTTGGACATACCCTCAAACTCTACCATTTCTATCATAAAAAAATGTAATTGGTTGTTCCCGGAATCATTTATCCCGGGAACCTGAAAATAGGAACTGGCGTCTTCAAACAGCTTATCTACTTTTTTCATAAACTCAATCCGCCCTCCATACGTTCTTACAGTCTCTTTTTCTGCCAGTACCTTGCACCTGAACTTCCATCCGGGCAGCTTATCGAAGGTATTCTTACGTAGAATGTAATCATCTGTCGGAATAACCTCAAGATCATCCGCTTTGGTATTCGAACAGGAGGCTAGCACACAAAAGCCGATTATAAACGGCCATAAAATGTATTTTCCGAATATACTTTTCATACGATATGTTTTTAAAATTCATCTTCTACCGGCTCGAACACATACTCCTCAATCAGGCCCTGATACAGGTAATAACGGTTCGCATATTCTTCGCCCAGGTCGATGGTCGTTTCAAATGGATAATTCAGATTCCGGTAAACAGTTTGGTGGGTAAACTTCTGTCCGGGAGGATCAACAAGTGCATCTGTCAGACTGCTCTCCCAACCATTCGCCACCTGATTACCATCAAATATTTTCTCTACCATCCCTCCGGCACGGTTCTGGTATCGGAAAATGATTTCCGCACCAGGTAACGGGGCATTTTCCCACATAAACCAGGCACTACCGCCAAAATTCTGCGCATTGCTGATCTGTGCTCTTTTCAATAGAGTAGGTAACTTATCGTATTCCAGATAATACGCCGACATTTCAAGCAACTGCTTGTATCCGTTTATGGTGTTCTGAGATACTACATTACTGGTAATTTCGTACGAGACAGACCGATTGCCATGCGCATCGAAAGTAAAGATATCGTAGGTGTAATTTCCCTCTTCCAAACCAGTGATTGTAATCTCAGATATGCCAGTGGTATACACTTCCGGAAAATCGAACCAAAGAGAATCCTGCGCCAAGTTCCAGGTGATCAATCCTTTTTCAACCCGCTGACGCGGATAATAGATGGTCAGTACTTGCGACTCTACTCCGATCAAGGATTTCACAGAGTCCACTTTGGCGGCATACACAATTTCTCCCCGATCCAGGTAAGGTTGGTGCAGGTCATTCATGCCGTCGCAGGAGTATATTCCCACTGCTACAGACACGATGAGTACAATGAATATATTTTTTGTTTTCATATACAAATTGATTTAGTTACTGATCACATTTGTCCCCAGAACAAGATCTCGAACAGGTTGACCCACGTATTATCACCTCCCCAGTTTTCTGTAAATTCAAACCGATAATACTGGTAAGGAGCCACCTTGTCAGCATCCATCTCAAAATCTTCGCCATTTATGGCCACATACGCATCCTCGTCCGAATATTGTCCCGAGGGATATCCCGACGGCTTGACCGAAGTAAACGTTTTCAATGGCGTCCATCCGTCGTAGCTGCCATCCGGATTGGGATCGTTGCTACCCCAAAGGGTAAATTTCTTGGGATTACCGTTCTCCCACATTTCCGGGTGTCGTTGTATGATGCGTACCCGGCTGAGAGAAGCCTGCGAAGTGAACGAAATGGTACAACGGGAAGGCCATATTCCCCCATCTACAGAAGGGGTAGCGAACCAGCCCCAAGGCTGTGTCAAGTCACCATCGAGCGCGAATCCGAGAGCCCATCCGTAACTTACCGGACTATCGCCTGTCATTTTGTACTCCCGGTAAGAACCCGGAGGCAGTTGCACCTCGTAAAGGGGCGTCAAGGTAGACCGTACCGTATCTGTTACATTCTCCCAACGGTCGCGGATATATACTGCGAATTCCATTTCTTCGGACTCCATTCCCCTGACTGCCTGACGACCAATCCTAGCATTGGTATAATAGGTATTTACTTCTTCGTAACTCCCCATACCCGTCCGGCGCAGAAGGGTCATAGCAACATCGCTCTCTGTGTCGTTGTCCCACATTAAAACAATTCCTCCGAAAGCAGTTGCCATCTCCAGAGATTCCAGGATGTTATAGATAGCCGACCGTTTCGGGGTAATTGTAATTTCCACGGGACCGGACTCGTTCTTACTCCGGTCACCCGTCACCAGTTCCACCCTCTGTGGGGCCTCGTTGGCAAATCCGCGTATGCGCAGGGTGTCTTCGTACATGGAAACACGCACGCTCATGGGTTTGCCGTTTTCCAGGATATAATTGGCTTTGACGTAGAGCAGATCATTGTCATTGGGCAGGGTGTAACTGATATCAGCCCCACCCGGCACATTGATGAATTTAACCTCGGTCACGTTGCCGGGAGCTACCTTGTCCATTGCTGTCGATCCGATCTCCGGTTCGGTACATGCTCCAGTCCACAGAACTGCTATGAGTATATAAATATGCGTTTTCATACTCTTTCTTTTTAGCGGATTACCAACCATAATTTTGTATCAGTTTGGGGTTAATAGCTAATTGATTCTGGCTGATGGGCCACAAATAATCTCGTTGAGAGAATGTGTTGAACGCAGATGTCAACACTTTTTTCACATAATAGGCTTCGGGCGACTTACCGTTCACATTCCACGTTTCGACTTTGCCGTTCCAGTATTTGGTACCTTCCATCCACCGGCGGATGTCCCACATGGTCTGCCCTTCCATGGCCAGTTCGATCATCCGTTCACGCCGGATGATCTCCTTCATGCCATCCTGGCTCTGCGGTTTGGCCGGATTGGTTGAATATTGCCGCCACGCTTCCTCTACTGTTTTGAGTCCGGCTTTGGCACGGACGGCATTGACCAATGCATGCACCTGTGGCGTAGGCCCGTTTACCTCGTTCAAGGCTTCGGCATAGAGCAGGTATAAGTCCGATAGCCGTATAATCGGGAACGGAGCCGCTTCCGCCAGAAAATCAGTCGTATTAAATGTTGTTGCAGGTGCAACAAGTTTCTTCGCAAAATAGCCGGTCACCGAATAGAGCGAGTTCCAGGTCTGTCCCTGTAATTGAGAGAATTTACCGGCTATTTTATAAAGTTCGTCATAGCGGGAAATATCCGTTTTCCCATTACCCCACCAAAGGGCGCCGTCGAATCCCAGCGAAGCATAGAATCTCGGTTCACGGTTAAAATGAACCTGGGCCGTCACAAATGGTTTTCCTGTGCTGGGATCAGTCGTGGTGCTTACCTTCCACATTTCTTCCTCCCGGGCTTCCCGGAGGTCGTAACGGTGGGCATAATCGAACGTTTTGTCTTCATCCATCGGTACACCGTTTTCCGTGTAATACAGGTCGGCCACAAAATGAGTCGGAGCCAACGATCCACCTCGTACGTATGAATTTTTCAGAGCGTCCGTTGTCAGTCGGGGAATTACATCGGCTTGTAGGTAGTATGTTCCTGTCCGGGTGTAGCCCCATACGGTTTCCCTGTTCCAACGATCCCAGATCTTGTTGCGTATTTCCAATTGATGATTGAGTTCCTCATTGAGAATATATGAGTGACTACCCAATGTATAAAGCGCATTTCCGGCACTTTCGGAAGTGGACACAGCTTCTTCGCAAGCTTTCAGAGCTTTTTCCCATTTCGTCATGTCTTTACCTGCCGACGGAAACAGCTTGACACCCCGGTCGTCCACAATATTGGCATAATTGGAGTTACCATTGAACAGGGGCGATGCAGCCAGTATCCATAACTTGGCTTTTACAGCCTGGGCGATCGGCTTGGTGGCGCGTCCCAACTCTTCGGTTTCGTTTTCGATTCGTAAAGGCAAGTCTTTGGTAGCTTCATCCAGCAAGTCGGAAACATACTGCACACAGTCGTCCAACGGCGAGCGATACTCCCTGATCTGGTCGGGCGACGAATCAATCGGATGGTTCTTGTCACGGATCACCACCGGACCATACAAGCGTATCAGAAGATAATGGTAATACGCCTTAAGGAATTTCACTTCTGCGATCCATCGGGTTTTGGAAAGGATATCCAGGTCGAAGGGTTCATCGATTCGTTCCAGGAAGGTGTTACACACCGTAATTCCCTGATACGGAGAATTGTACCAGCTGTCTGTCTCCCAGTTGTTACAAATAGGCGCACTGGTATTTTGCCCACCGGTAATCAGTCCCAGGTTATACAGGCTGATAGCGCCATGGCCCGAAGCATAAGAAAGGAATTCGCCCGATCCCATAAGTGCCGGATCTTTGGCAGAATCCATATAAGGCAGCAGGTAGCTGTAACAGGTGTAAAGATACTTCTCTGCCTGTGCCATGTCTTCAAATGCATGATCGATCGTTGGAATGTCATCTGGAACAACGTTCAGATAGTCACAGGAAAACATTCCTGCTGCAAAGCAGCTCACCAAACATGCGGTTTTTAAATGATTGTATATCTTCATAGCTGTATGATGTTAACGTTAGAAATTAATTTGCAGCCCGACATTGAATACCCGTTGAACCGGATAACCAAGTCCATTGCCTTTCATTTCCGGATCCCAGAGTTTAAACCGGCTCCAGGTAAGCAGGTTACTGCCGCTCACATAGAGACGAAGCATGCTGATCCGTTGTTTTTGCATCCACTTCTGCGGGAACGTATACCCTACTTCTGCCGATTTCAGCCGGAGAAAAGAGCCGTCACGCATGAACCAGGTACTTGTCTGCACGTTGTTGTTGCTCAATTTTTCGGACAAGCGGGGCCAAAAAGCATTGATATCCCGGTTGTCCTCGGTCCAGACACTGTTGGAAATCTCGGTTATCAAGGCACGCTGCCCATTCAGGAAGGGAGAGACCGAAGGCGGATCAATCCAAAACGACGAACGGGCAGATCCCTGGAAGAAGCACGATACATCTAAATTCTTGTGTCCGAAAGAGAAGCCGAAACCATAAATAATTTCCGGTGTATAGGGATACCCGATAGGCACCTTGTCGAGATTATCAATAATCCCGTCATTGTTGATATCCTTGTACTTGATGTCTCCGGCAGCCGTCCGGATATCGCCACCGAAGTTTTGGGTAGGCGAATTGTAAACTTCCCTTTCATCCACAAAGAGGCGTTCGGCAATGAAACCGTACGTTTGTCCAATGGGGAGCCCTACGTGTGAAAGCCAGGGAGTAGCCGCATAGTCGGGTTCTTCGTATACTTTGTATTCGCTGGTAGCATAGGTGAAGTTGCCAGTAGCCGTCGCCCAGGTTTCCTGATTGAAATGATGGTTGTAGTTGAGCGACACCTCAAATCCGCGTCCCTGAGCCTCACCTACATTGGCGCTGACAGGTGCTTCAAATCCGGCTGTAGAAGGGATGTATGCCCGGTTCATCAGAATATTTTCACGACGCTCCGTGAAATAGTCGAATTGCAATGACAGATCATTGAATAAATTAAGTTCCATCCCCAGATTCATTTTGTGGGATATTTCCCAGGAGATCTTATCATTGGCATATCGGGAAATAGATATACCCGGTCTATAGGTATTGAGCGAGGTACCAAAAGAAATACCCCTTCCGGCATCGTTGAGGTTGACATTGGATATGTAAAAGAACCTCCCGTCGCCGATGGCATCATTTCCCACCAATCCGTATGTAGCTTTGAATTTCAGCATGGAAACAGCTTTTTTCCACGATTCGGGAAAGAATTTTTCATTGGTCACGATGTACCCCACCCCTGCCGAAGGAAAGAGCCCCCAACGGTGTTTCTTATCGAACCGTTCGGAACCGTTGTACCCGAAGTTCAGTTCCAGGAAGTAACGATCGTCGTACGCATACGTGAAACGCCCGGCCAGCCCCATATTGCGGTAAGGAAGCGAGTTTTGCAGGTTACCGGCATTTCCGTACAGTTTTTGCTGCATGGTGAATACAAGCAAACCGGTTGTATGGTGCTTGTCGGCAAAGGTCCGGTTGTAATCCAATGCCCCTTCCATATAGAGCGAAGAACTCACGTCTTTGCCGCCTTCCGTATAATTGAGTGCGTTACTACCCTCGTTCAGCGGACGAATGGTATATCGTTTTGTATCGCGGTCGTACGTGCCCAACGTATAAAAATAGGGAGTGATTTGCCTGCGCACATCAAAGAAGGAATAACGTTCCGTGTTGACCATCATCCGTGCAGCCAGTCCCTTGGTAAGGAAATCCAGTTTCTGACGGAGCTCCACCTGTGCCAATATGGTCGATGAGGAATATTCCTTGTACCCCTTGGCTGTTTCGGCGTATGGGTTCACATACGAATTATCGGAATTGTTGCCGAACATGGTATGCTTACGCGCCTCCAGATACTGATCGGGAGTGAACACCGCCGGAAAAGCTACCGGATTAGCACTCATCACCTTATTATATAATGCCGAACCTCCTTCCAGGGGGCCGCTGTAATCGTCGAAGGCTGCATGCAAACGTACGGTAGCCCGGGTAGTAGGGGTAATATTAATATTGAAATTCGTACGCAACGCATAGCGGTTGAGGTTAATGTTGTTTTTATACGTATTATTAGGATCGTTTTTGAGTACCCCGCTATCGTTGGTATAAGAACCTGATATGTAATAATTGGAGATGGTTCCCCCACCACTCAGGTTGAAGTTGATACGGTTATTCACCGCCATTGGCTTGAACAGCATATGGTACCAGTCATTTGCCGGATACACATTCGGATTACTGCCTGGTCGGAGGGTATTGGCTATTTTCTCCTGTGAGTAGGGCAATGAGGCGATCGGATTCCTGGTACGCACAGCTTCGTTGTGCAGTTTCATATAGGTTATCGGATCGGCCAGAGATATGTTTTGCGTAGGTTCACTCAAGGAACATTCGTATCGCACATTCAACTTGGCTTTTCCCTCTTTTCCTTCTTTGGTAGTAATCAAGATTACACCGTTGGCTCCTCTGGCTCCATAAAGGGCGGCAGCAGTGGCGTCCTTCATCACAGAAAAGCTTGCAATATCGTCTGGTGTGAGGCGGGCCAGATCATTGGAACCCACTTCGATGTTATCGATCAGAATCAGAGGATCTTTCTTAGCAGTAGCACCAAAAGAAGAGATTCCCCGCACGAAAAACTGGGCATTGTCCTCGCCCGGCTCTCCGCTGGTCTGATAGGAAATAATTCCCGAAATACGTCCGGCCAACGCGGTAGTCAGGTTACTGGACGGTACTTTCAATTCTTTGGGCGAGATGGTCGAAATGGATGCGATAACACTCTGCTTCTTCTGCTTGGCAAATGCAACGACAGTCACTTCATCCAGCTCATCCACTTTGGGCTTCATTTTTACATTGACTTCCCTTTCGGTACCGATCACCACTTCGAAAGGGGCATAACCCAGGAATTGAAACACCAGGCTATTGCCCGCCTGCACTTCGATGGAGTATTTCCCATTAACGTCGGTGATCACTCCCCGACTTTGCCCCTTGACAATGATATTTACACCGGGCATTCCTGCGTCTCTTTCATCAGTCACAGTTCCGGATACCCGCCGCATCTGCCCGTAAACCTGTATACTGCATAAACAAGCCAACAGGAGAAACAGCCAGTACTTTACACATTTTTTTGTTGTCAAATTTCTCATAGATTATCTTAAATTGGTCCTTTTCAGTTTCCTAAACTTATTTCCGGGTAACAGGAAATTCTGTAATCCGTAGAGTAGTACATCCGTATGGGATTAGTTCGATCTGCTCTGCCTCTTCCGTATCCACCTGGTATTGCACACTAAAAGGGATAGGCCCGGCAGAGCCATTGTATTCTTTCCACGAGGGAATGCGCTTGCCTGTCGCCCGTATCCGGACAGGAGCCTGATCCTGGTTCCAGAAAAAATCAGCAGTCACCGGTTTTTTCTCTACCTGGAAATAAAGCGGAATAGAATCCTGCATCAAATGATTCTCCAGCAGGCAATAGTTCCACGGTGATTCCGATGTTACCTGATAATACCAATCACCATAATAACCATCGTATTGAGAGGACAGGGATTTCTTTTCCCACTTTTCAGCCATTTTCAGTGCATAAACAAGAGGTCCCCGCTCAATGACCGCAGAACGGTTATACCAACGGCTGATTTGTATCTGCATGGGCAGTTCCAATACCAACTTGTCTCCTTTTTCCCACGTCCGTTCCAAACGTACGATGTTGTTCTTGTCCTTCTTCCACTCTACAGGTGTGCCGTTTATTTTCAGGACAGGTTGTTCACACCAGGCAGGAATACGTAAGTGGAAGGGGAAAAAGGCTTTTCGGGTTTTTCGGGAAGTAAAATCGATGGTGAATTCGATCTGTTCTTCGGCTGGATAATGAGTCCTCTCAGTGATCCGTACCTGATCACCATTTGCCAAGGAGAGCTCTACAGATGAGGGACCATACACCAGGGCGGCCACCCCGTTATCGGCAGAAGCATACCAAAGGTGTCGCACCAGCTTCGGCCAACCCTGGTGCATATTCGACGTACAGCAGGGATACCCGGTAAGCAGCCCCAACAATTGGTCGGTACCGTTGTAGCAGGTCACAAAATCCCTGTCCTGATGGGTCAGCATAATCTGATTGCATTGCTGGTAATACTGCCGTGCATCAAAATGATCCGTGACCTGAGTAGGTAACGCATTGTAAGCAATCCGTTCCAGATGATCGGCCCAGGAACCGTCGCCGGTTATTTCAAGGATCTTTTCGAGTGAGAACATCATCTCTACGGCTGTACAAAGCTCCGAACCCCGTGTCGGGTCGGCGAAACGCAGCAGCTCATCGCCCGCCCAAAGGCCTATGGGAAGCGCAATGGTATGCCGCATATCCTCCACTGCCTTTTTCAAAGCTTGGACATATTGTGCATCTTGGTTTTGCTGATAGTAAATGGCAGGTTCTTTGAATCCCTGTGCCAGATTGACGCAATGTGTACTGAAAGGGGTACGGAGCAGATTGCCTTCCAGAAAGGCCTTCGTCCAGTCGTAAGTTTGCCGGTGGATCAGTTCGGCCAGTTCCAGCAGAAAAGAATCGCCAGTCTGGTTGTAAAGCCAATATACCACCATCAGGTTATCGCCTCCGCGTTGTTCGCCCCAGAACGTCCAGTGTTTCAGTGGTTTCTTTGGCAGTTCGGCCAACTGGTATTTGAAGTAATTGGTTAGAAAAGGAATTACGCGTGCATCGTTCGTTGCGGAATAATATTGCTGCATGATTTTAAGTACCACCATTTTGGGCCACCAGTCTTTGGCATTGGTTCGTTGCAAACCAAATTCAGGGCTCCGGTCTGTCTCCGGGCCAAAATAACCGTCGGGGTTCTGCGAAGCCAATATCCATTCGATCCAGGGCTGTACTTTAGCCTTGAGTGAATCGTTATCCAACAGATAAGCCAGGGGCAGCAAACCGTCTATCCAGTAAGGTCCCCGTTCCCAAACATCGCCGTCGCCTCCTAACCAGCCGTTGCGTGCGCCCATGACTTGGGGGTACAACTCATCCAAATGCCCGGTAGCCCCTTTTTTCATTCGTATGAGCTGTTCCTTCAACCATCCTTCCGCCTTTACCGCCCCTATAGGGAGTGCTATATAGGGCTTAGTCAATAAAGGCGCCCGGTTATTTTTAACGGCAACAAGGAAGGTTGGATCTGTATTTGCACAAATTTTGACTCCGCCGGATAGAAACAAGGCGATAACCAACCCGAAAAAGTGTGATTGTCCCATAATTTAAACAATTAAAATTCGACTTAAACGCTTCAGCTAAGATACTGGCCACCAATGTATTTTCAAAGTAAAAGCAGAAATCTGCTATTTTTTGAAAGGATATTGATAGTTCGCGAAAAGAGGAATATCTATCTTGTAATTATCTGTCAATGGGATTTCTGTTTTTTATAAGTTTTCAGGTATTCCCTGGGAGTAACCCCAAACTGGGAAAGAAAGCATTTGGTGAAATAAGAGGGGCTGGTGAAGCCCGTTTGCTCTGCTACTTCATTGATTCGACTATGCGGTTCCTGCAACAGGGAAGCCGCCTTTTTCAATCGATAAAGTTTGACATAATCATTGGGAGTAAGGTTGAGCAGACTCTTTATCTTCCGGTGCATGGAGGAGCGACTCAGGTTGACCGCCACTGCCAGGTTGTCGATGCCAAACTGTAGGTTTTTCAGGTTTTCATCGATCACCGTATCCAATTTCCGGATGAATTCTTTATCCGTTTTAGATAGTTCCAGTTCGTCTTTATTGGTCAACGGCTGATGGACGAACTGTTCCTTAAACTGGGCTCTCCGGTTCAACAGGTTATTGATCTGCACAAGCAGGTGCTCATAAGAGAATGGTTTTTCCACATAGGCATCTGCCCGGTTTTCCAATCCTTCCATCTTGGAGCTGTAGTCTGTTTTGGCAGTCAGCAAGATGAAAGGGATATGACTGTGTATCACATCCTGCCTGACAGCTTTCAGTAGTTCGATACCGTTCATCTCCGGCATCATAATGTCGGAGATAATCAAGTCAATCTTGGAGTGCATATTGAGTTGGTCAATTGCCTGCAGGCCGTTGACTGCCGTCAGGATACGGTAATGATGACCAAGGCTGTCTTTCAAAAAGCTCAGCATATCTTCATTATCTTCCACCAGGAGGACACAGTCATCTTCCACTACCTCCGGAAGAATCGCTTTACCGTTTTCTGATAAATTCCGGATATCAGGAGCCGGCTGGGAGTGTTGCAAGAGCGGAAGAGTAAGCTGGAACACATTCAAGTCTCCGGAAGGCACGAATACAAGTCGTCCTCCATGCAATTCGGCTAGCGAACGTGCCAGTGTAAGCCCTAATCCGCTACGCGACAAGCCTTTTTTGGGGGTAGTCAGTTTCATAAACGGTTCGAATATCTTATCCTGCATATCGGCCGGTATCACCTCGCCGTCGTTTTTAATCTGTATCCGGAACAAGGTGTCATATATATTAAGAGATACTTCGATAAACGAATCCCCATATTTCACAGCGTTGTTAAGCAGGTTACTGATCATCTTGGTGAACATTTCTATATCAATGGTAGCCATTACGGACGTATCGGGCAGTTGAGTGTGCAGTTCGATGTGTTTGATTTGAAGGGTATCCTGAAAACGTTGCAAGATGTCGCACAACAGGAGGTTGATGTTAGATTGTTCATAGTGAGGCTTCAGACTACTGCTTTCGGCTTTCCGAAAATCGAGGAATTGTTCGGTCAATGTAATCAGGCGGTTGGTGTTTTTATCAATCGTTTCAAGTACTTTCCGGATGCGTGGTTCGAATGTCTCTTTCTTTAAAATATATTCCAACGGTACCTTTATAAGCGACAAGGGAGTCCGTATTTCGTGGGTGATATTGGTAAAGAAGAGGGTTTTGAACTGCTGCGTCTCCAGTTCTTTTTCATATTCCAGACGGCGGATAAACTGCCGCCTTCGCCGTTGGATGTTATTCATGACCAGGCAAACACTTCCGGTAACGACCAACAGGAAACATAACATATAACTGATGTAGGCCCAGATAGATTTCCACCACGGAGGGGAAACAGACAAATGGAAAAGTTCCTTTGCGTTTTCCTGATTGGAAACGAACCGGAGTTCCAGCGTATAATCGCCGGGGGAGATATTGCGAAAGGAGGCCTGACCGTTTTCAGATACCGGGCTCCACTCCTTTTCGTATCCATTCAGCCGCAGTTCATATTGTTCGGGCCAAGGTTCGGAAAAGGACAAAACAGCCAATTGGAAGTTGACCGAATTTTTATTGTGGGGCAGTTCCAGTCTTTGGGTAGTCAGAGCAGATCGTTTCAGATACCTTCCTCCGGGACGTTGTATCTCATTGTTGACGGAGATTTCTGTGATATATACCGGAAGACTCTGGCTACGTTCCGGAAAAGCATCGGGATTGATCACCACCAGTCCGGATACTGTCCCGAAATAGAGTTTGCCGTCGGTTGCCTTGTACGACGAATTGAAATTGAACTGATTAGCGGGCAAGCCGTTCCGGGTTGTGAACACAACGAATGAATGTTCGTCGGGAGCATAGCGGACCAGTCCTTTATTCGTGCCGAACCAGATATATCCTGCGTTATCTTCCACCGGTCGGTGCACGACATTGTTGGGAAGCCCGTTCTTTTCGGAGAGATGGGTGATTTGCCGGGTAGTGGGATCGAAGCAGAAAAGACCGTCCCCCAACGTACTTAGCCAGATTCTTTTCCGGCTGTCTTCATACAACGACAGGCCGGTTTTCACAGTGACTCCGGTTTCCTCCCGAATCATTTCCGTAAAGTTTTGCACACCCGTCTTCGGGTGGAAACAAAAAAAGCCCCCTCCTACCGAAGCAACCCATACATTCTGGTTGGAATCGATCATGAGTTGGTGAGCAAAAATATTTTCCAATCCGGGAATAGTGATAAAACGTTTTTCCGCAGGGAGAAACCGGTATATACCGTAATCAGTACCGATCCAGATGGAATCGTTCCAATCGCGACAGATGGAGTAAATGGAACCAAGTTTATCATGCTGTCCGGAAGAGACCGTGGCATAGTCTATTTGCTGTGTGCTTAGATTGATCCGATCGAGCCCGATGGAATACACACCGACATACAGGTGGTTACCGATAAACGCAAGTCCATGAATATTGGTATATCTTAACCCTTGTTTCATTCCGTAACGTTTGATTTCTCCGGTGGTGGTATTCAGATAATTCAGTCCGGCATCCTCGGTTCCAATCCAGATATTTCCAGAGGGATCACCCATAATTTCTCTCACGACATTGCCTGAGATTGAGTTTCGGTTGGCCAGCGGATAATAAACAGTCATGAACTGTTGCATCTGCGTAGAGAGGTAGTTCACCCCTGAGAAATAGGTTCCAATCCAGATTCCGTTGTTGCTATCCCGGCAAAGTGCATAGATAGAGTTATCAGAAAGCGAACGGGGGTCAAAGGGGTCTTTCTTTACATTGACTGTTTTTTTATCAATATCATCATAGATGTACAGTCCGTTTTCTGTTCCCACATAGACCGTATTGTTTACAACTATCAAGTCATGGATAAGAAAAGGGGTATGGGAGTGCAATGGTATGGAAGCACAGGCTTTGGTCTCCGTATCAAAACGGACAAGTTGCGAGAATTTTAGTCCGAGATAAAGTACTTTATCATTTCCTCCTATGGCCACAATATCGTCATTGGAGAGTGTCGGTATAGAGATCCGATGTTCGCGTAGTTTCCCGCTTTGTGTTTCGAATTGGTAAAGACAATTTCGGTTTGCTCCTATCCACACTCTATTCCTGGCGTCTGCAAACAAAGTATGAAGCTCCACTTTTTCATTCGCTGGAGTGTTGAGCTGGGAGAAGTCGAAACACTTCAGTTCTTCCGTATCGGGCCTCCATTGATAAAGCAAGTTTCCGGCGCATAGTACATAAGCCCATCCGTTTCCAGTCGTCTGAATGGACTTTACCAGCTTGTCTATTGTTTGCCCGTCTTTGGTCATGTAGTCAAAACTTCGCAACGAATCGGAGGTGTTTTCGTATATATATAGTCCATGTGACGCGCCGATATAAATTTCTCCATTCTTCCCAACAACCAGGGAGGTATACGTACCTATACTACTCCCATCCCGATGAATGGTTCGATACAGCTTGCAGTGATTACCGTCATAACGGTTCAGTCCGTCGCGTGTGGCAATCCATATAAATCCGTTTTCATCCTGAACAACATCCAGAATACTGTTATGAGACAGTCCGTTATCGGCAGACAAATGACTGAAACGAAACTGTTGGGCAAAACCGTGTGGTGTATACAAGCAGAACACCACTAACAAAAATCTCGTCAGTGCGCTTGTCAACGAAGAGGGATATAATAAAAAATACATAATGTAGAATTTGCATTTTTATTTATCTGCTTATTAATTAAGCTATATACATGGTAAACTATTGCTACAAAGAATGATACAACAGTTTATATATGCGAACTAAATCATCGATTATGAATGGTTTCTGTAGGGTTAATGTGCTAAAGATAATACTTTTTGTACATTTTCAAAGCAACCGGAAGGAGAAATAACAAAAAAGCTCTGAAGCTATTGAACTCCAGAGCTTACATAATGTACGTTTTTGCTAAAGCAACTCCAAAGAGCTACAAATTCCGCAGATTCTTATTTTTTAACGGTTAGTGCCTTTCCTTTATTGGCAGCTTCTTTTCCTATAGCAATCCAATCATAGTTTCGGATGAAACCCATGACAGTTGCGATAACAATCACGATACGTGCTGCGACAAGTACCAACAGAACGGCCGCGAGCAGCAATCCGATCTTCAAGACACCGATACCCAGAGCGTCGTTATCCCGGGTTTTGCTGCCATCGCTCCAGGTAGTTACCGTTTCGGTAACCTGTAATGCACCGGCCATTCCCACGAATAAACCAGCTACCCAGAAAAGAGCTTTACGTAGCCCGCTGTATACTTTTATCTCCATACGGCGCTTCGACAATTTATATCCCTGAGGACGTTCGGCAACAATGTAAAGGCCGATCCACAGCAGGCACCACAGAGCCGAAACCCGGTCGGCCCAGGCGTCTCTGTTTCGATATTGTGCCATTTTTTCCTGAAAGCCGGTCGCTCCTTCCGCTTCATGTTCCTTCAATTGGTTCTGCGCATATTCGAGCGATTCAGTATTCTTTTTCTTCGTTGCTTCATCGGTAGACTGGGCTATTTGCTGTTCCCAGTAGGTAATCGCCCTTTGGCTGGTACCGAGATAGCCTTCATAATTACTTTTGAGTGTTTCTTCCGACCAGTTCATGATTTCATCCCTCTTTTCTGCCTCATTGCCTGCCGTCACAAAGTAATAAATTGCCACGATAGCTACGCAGATAATGATCCACCAGGCGAAATTCCAATGGCGTTTTTTCGACCATGCAAGAATATCCTTCATATACGCCACATTGTCCAGGAATTCGCGGTCGGAGCGATCGTCAATAGCAGCTTCGACCTGTACCATCATGTTTTCCATGCGTACTATCTCATCCATAGAGGTCGGATAGAAGTCATCGTCTACGATATTCTCTTCCTTGCCTTTTTTCTTCTTCTTAAGAACTCGCTTGGGAATATCGAGCAGTTCCAGAAACAGTTCTTCCGCACGGGTATTGCGCCCGTCTTCCAGATTGATGTCATCCCGGGTAAAAGGAGCATACCCGGCCTCTTTACTTTTGGTGTTTTTTGCCATGACTCTTGATTATTAATTATGTTATTAATACGAATTTTCCATAACTCAATAGCAAGAATATAGGCCATCAAAAACATCGATTAATTTAGCACTAAAAGTACTCCGCAAATAACAAAAGGGACGTTCAATCGTTCAAAATCAACGGTCAATTAGTAAAAACCACCGTTTTGGACGCGTCTTCGGCGCGAAATCTCGCCGGAGTCTTTCCATTTACCTTTTGGAATGAACGTTGGAAAGTAGAAAGGGAATTGAAACCGCAACGTACCGAAACTTCCTCCAGCTTGACACTCTTATCACTTAACAACAGCTTTTCGGCCTCATGTATGCGGTATGAATTAACATAATCGTAGAAATTGGTTTTGAGTTCCCTGTTCAGGTATTCCGAAAGATAAGTGCGATTGGTTCCTGTGGCTGTCGCCACTTCCCGCAAGGTTAACAGGGGATTCAGGAACATATGCTCTTCTTCCATGGTCTTCACCAGTTTGGCAGCGAACCGAACCTTCTCGGTAGCGGTCGCCTGTACCTCATTTCCGTAATCGTCGTGCATAAAAGGGTTCAGGGTATCAGGCACAGAGATGACATGGTGGCTCATCGTATGTCGGTAAATATAGGTAAAGAAAGCAATCGTGAAGAGGTAATACACGGATTCCCCCAGCATCAGGTTAGTCCACGCAACCACCGACCAGGCAAGCAACAATAGCAAAAGAAAGAATACCACTTTCCTCAACCAGTAAATACTTATGGTTTCGGTATACGAGTAATTTTCCTTAATGTATCTGTTGAAATTACCGGTGGAACGCAACAGCAGAGCAGCAATAACCACCGCCAGAATATTCGAGTAGAGTATCAACCCTCTG
The DNA here is from genome assembly GCA_031554635.1 of Bacteroides sp. GTDB lineage: Bacteria > Bacteroidota > Bacteroidia > Bacteroidales > Bacteroidaceae > Bacteroides. Next base: position 26,717 of record JAVBVD010000049.1, on the reverse strand, counting down.
AAAATATCCACCGAATCTGTAAAAATGATAATGCCGACAGGAATAATTGTAGGTAGCAGCATTAACAAAACCTTGGTCGAGGTGGTCCAGCCCGGCTTGACAACTTCAAAAAGAAATACAGCAAAAACTGGTATGCATAGCATATCAATGCTTGAAGTTATGCGAATGACACGAGCGGAAGTCCAGAGACCGTCGGCAAGATATACAACATCCTTCAGGAAAATCACAGCCCAGAACATCATTACCCGACACAGGAACCGGACAAGACTGTTCTGCATCCGCTTTTGATAGAGCAGGATCGAGATAAATACAAAAAACATCGTAGCCATCCCATGGGTATAATGGGCTATATTTTCGTAAAGAACTTCCATTTATTTCTAATTCTACATTTCACAAGCAATGGCGAGGCGGGGTAAATGTACGAAAAAAGTTCAATATCAAAACAATTAGGATGACAAAAAAAGGGAAACCGATTTCTCGATTTCCCTCATGGAGCGGTGCGTACGGGACTCGAACCCGTGACCCCCTGCGTGACAGGCAGGTATTCTAACCAACTGAACTAACGCACCAAAACTTCTATTCATCGCATCTCTCTCGATTGCGGGTGCAAAGGTAGTTATTCTTAGCAAACATGCAAGAGTTTTAAATACTTTTTTGCAAAAGATTATTTCACAATACCATTTACACCCTCATTACAAGCGCTTTATGACAAACTGTCACAAAAGAGAACTCTGTTTCTTTTTATCCAATAACAATCCGAACAATTATTTCTTATTTTTAGTTTTAATTTAAAACCTGAGTGCCCTTGTTTCTGCCTTTTTGAAAGTTTATTTAAAAATAAATAGAAATAAGAAAGCTTTTTCAGTATAAAATAAACAATTAGTCGTATATTTGCATCGAATTAAAACAAAATGAAATATCAAATAACCAAAACAGCATCACAATGACATCAACTATTAAATTCACCAAAATGCACGGAGCCGGCAACGACTATATATATGTAGACACGTTCCGATTTCCCATAGCCCACCCGGCGGAGAAATCCGTAGAATGGAGCGCTCAGCATACGGGAATAGGGAGTGACGGACTGGTGCTGATAGGCCCGTCTGATGTAGCCGATTTCAGTATGCGCATCTTCAATGCCGACGGTTCGGAAGCAATGATGTGCGGAAATGCCAGCCGCTGTATCGGAAAATACGTATATGAATACGGGCTGACGGACAAACAATTTGTCACCCTCGACACGCTTTCGGGTATCAAAATGCTTCAATTGCATATTTCTAACGGGATAGTAGAAACCGTTACGGTCGACATGGGCGCTCCTACAGAAGCCATAGCCGTCGACTTTGCCGGTGAACATCCGTTCGATTCCATTCAAATCTCCATAGGAAACCCACACCTGGTGACATTTGTAGACGATATCACAAACATCGATTTATCGATCATCGGGCCACAATTGGAACATCACCCGCTCTTTCCCGGACGTATCAATGTAGAATTCGCACAGATTATTAGCCCGGACAACATACGAATGCGGGTGTGGGAACGAGGTTCGGGCATCACCCGGGCTTGCGGAACGGGAGCCTGTGCCACTGCCGCCGTAGCTGCCCTGACCGGACGCACAAGCCGGCAAGTAGACGTCGTTATGGACGGTGGAACACTCAACATTCATTGGGACGAAGCCAGCGGGCACCTGCTGATGACCGGTCCGGCAGTTAAGGTGTTCGACGGGGAAATACACATAAGTGATTAGCGATTCTTTATATATTCAAACTTAAACAACTACAACAAAAATGGCATTAGTAAACGAACATTATTTGAAACTACCGGGAAGCTATTTATTCTCGGACATTGCCAAAAAAGTAAAAACTTTCAAGGTAACGCATCCCAGGAAAGAGCTGATACGCCTGGGAATCGGAGATGTAACCCGCCCACTACCGCCTGCCTGCATCGAAGCTATGCACAAAGCAGTAGAAGAAATGGCGGTTAAGGAAACATTCCGCGGTTATGGCCCCGAACAAGGATATGATTTCCTGATTGAGGCTATTATTAAGAACGACTTCGCCGCCCGCGGAATACAGCTCAGCCCGTCGGAGGTATTTGTGAGCGACGGGGCGAAAAGCGATACGGGAAATATTGGCGACATACTGCGCCACGATAACAGCGTGGGACTGACCGACCCTATTTACCCTGTATATATCGACAGTAATGTGATGTGCGGACGGGCCGGAGTGCTCGAGCAAGAGGGAAAATGGAGCAACGTTACCTACATGCCTTGCACCAGTGAGAACAACTTCATTCCGCAGATTCCCGACAAACGCATCGATATCATTTACCTCTGCTACCCCAACAATCCCACGGGAACCACGTTGACCAAAGCAGAGCTGAAGAAATGGGTGGACTATGCCCTCGCCAACGACACGTTGATCTTGTTCGACGCAGCTTACGAGGCATACATCCGGGATCCGGAAATCCCCCACTCCATCTACGAAATCAAAGGGGCGAAGAAATGCGCCATCGAGTTCCGTAGCTTCTCGAAAACAGCCGGCTTTACAGGCGTACGTTGCGGATATACAGTGGTACCAAAAGAGCTGACCGCCACAAGCCTCGAAGGCGAGCGCGTCTCACTCAACAAGATGTGGAACCGCCGCCAATGCACGAAGTTCAACGGCACCTCGTACATCACCCAACGGGCAGCCGAAGCCATCTACTCGCCAGACGGAAAAGAGCAGATCAAAGAAACCATCGATTACTACATGGAGAATGCCCGGATCATGAAAGAGGGACTCGAAAGTACCGGTTTGAAGGTATTCGGAGGAGTCAACGCTCCTTACCTGTGGGTAAAAACACCATCCAACATCAGCTCCTGGCGTTTCTTCGACCAGATGCTCTACGAAGTGAACGTGGTGAGTACACCGGGCGTAGGATTCGGCCCCAGCGGCGAAGGATACATCCGTCTCACGGCCTTTGGCGAACAGGAAGACTGTGTCGAAGCCATGCGCCGCATCAGGAACTGGCTGTAAACCTCAGCCTGAAGCCAAACCGAAAACCAGAAAAGAAATACAGCGCGCTATATATAATGGTGGAGTGTACAGCCACCCATTTTCTAATTCATTAAAGGTAAAAAGACAATGAAAAGTAAAACGAAAATGATAGCGGCAACGTTATTAGGAATGGCTGTATCATTTCCTGTCGCAGCCCAGGAAAAGACAGAGGCTTCTGTTGGAGCCGATTTGGTAAGCGGATATATCTGGCGTGGTAATGATTGCGGCGGAGTAAGCATCCAACCCACCCTATCGGTGGCACGCAGCGGCTTTTCGCTCACCGCATGGGGTTCGGCAGGCTTCAACAGCGAAGACACCAAGGAGGTCGACCTCACGGCAAGTTATACCATCGGAGGCCTGAAACTGGCAGTAACCGATTACTGGTTCAATCAGTCGCTTACCGGTTCGGGTATGAAGAAAAACAAGTACTTCGATTACGGCGCCCACACCACCGCTCATGTTTTCGAAGGAACGATAGGGTATAACTTCGGTCTGCTGGCCCTTAGCTGGAACACCAACTTTGCCGGAGCCGACTATGCCAAGGCCGACAGAGACCGGGCTTACTCCACCTACATCGAAGCAGTAGCTCCCTTCCGGTTAGGAGAATTGGATTTTGCCGCCGAAATTGGGTTCACCCCCTGGGAAGGCATGTATGCCGATAAGTTCAATGTAACCAATATCGGGCTGAAAGCGACAAAAACCATCCGCATCACCGATACGTTTACTGTTCCGGCATTTGGCAAAGTCGTGGTAAACCCTTATACGGAAGGCGCCTACTTCGTCTTCGGCCTGTCATTATAAAAAAAATTGAGAGAATAAACTTATAGCAAATCAACTTTAACTTCAATTGTTTATGTCCAAACTTAGATTCAGAGTAGTAGAGACAGCCTTCAAGAAGAAAGCTGTCGAAGTGATCCCTCCCGTTGAACGCCCGTCGGAATATTTCGCCAAGTACGTGTTCAACAAAGAGAAAATGTTCAAGTACCTGCCCAGCAAGGTATACAACAAACTGATCGACGCCACCGAAAACGGTGGTTTCCTCGATCGAAGCATTGCCAATGAAGTGGCCGCCGGTATGCAGAAATGGGCCGTCGAGATGGGCGCTACACACTACACCCACTGGTTTGCCCCGCTCACCGAAGGTACTGCCGAGAAGCACGACGCTTTCGTGGAGCACGACGGCAAAGGCGGCATGTTGGAAGAATTCACCGGCAAACTCCTCGTTCAGCAGGAGCCCGATGCCTCCTCCTTCCCCAGCGGCGGTATCCGCAATACGTTCGAAGCCCGCGGCTATTCGGCCTGGGACCCCTCCTCACCCGCTTTCATTGTAGACGACACCCTGTGCATCCCTACCGTATTCATCTCCTATACCGGCGAATCGCTCGACTACAAAGCTCCGTTGCTCAAAGCCCTGCGTGCCGTCGACAAAGCAGCCGTAGAGGTATGCCGATACTTCAATCCCGAAGTGAAGAAAGTGATCGCCTACCTCGGTTGGGAACAGGAATATTTCCTTATCGACCAGGGTTTGTACGCCGCCCGTCCCGACCTGCTCCTCACCGGACGCACCCTGATGGGACACGACAGCGCCAAGAACCAGCAGTTGGAAGACCATTACTTTGGCGCCATCCCCACCCGCGTGGCAGCGTTTATGAAAGACCTCGAAGTGGAAGCCCTGAAGCTCGGCATTCCATTGAAAACCCGTCATAACGAGGTAGCACCCAACCAATTCGAGCTGGCTCCCATCTACGAAGAGTGCAACCTGGCCAACGACCACAACCTGCTCATCATGTCGCTCATGCGTAAGATCTCCCGTCGCCACGGCTTCCGGGTATTGCTGCACGAAAAGCCTTTCAAAGGCATCAACGGATCGGGCAAGCACAACAACTGGTCGCTCGGAACCGACACCGGCATCCTGCTCATGGCTCCGGGAAAGACGCCCGAAGACAACCTGCGCTTCCTTACCTTCATCGTCAATACACTGATGGCTGTTTACCACCACAACGGACTACTGAAGGCAAGCATCTCCAGCGCTACCAATGCACACCGTCTGGGAGCCAACGAGGCTCCTCCCGCCATCATCTCTTCTTTCCTCGGCAAGCAATTGACACAGGTACTGGAGCATATCGAAGAGAGTACCGTCGAAGACCTACTTAGCCTCAGCGGGAAACAGGGTATGAAACTGGGCATCCCCCACATCCCCGAACTACTGTTGGATAATACGGACCGCAACCGCACTTCTCCCTTCGCCTTCACCGGTAATCGTTTCGAGTTCCGCGCCATTGGTTCGCAAGCCAACTGCGCCTGCTCCATGATTGCTCTGAATGCTGCCATGGCCGATCAGTTGAAGAAATTCAAAAAAGATGTCGACGCTCTGGTAGCAGAAGGCGAACCGCAGATGTCGGCCATTCTGTCTATCCTCCGCAGCTATATCCGCGAGTGCAAACCCATCCATTTCGATGGCAATGGTTATTGCGACGAGTGGAAGGTAGAAGCACAGAAACGAGGTCTGGATTGCGAGACAAGCGTTCCGGTGATCTTCGACAACTACCTCAAACCGGAGAGCATTACCATGTTCGAATCCACCGGCGTACTGACGAGAAAAGAACTCGAAGCACGCAACGAGGTGAAATGGGAGATGTACACCAAGAAGATTCAGATTGAAGCCCGCGTATTGGGCGATCTGGCGATGAACCACATCATCCCGGTTGCTACTGAGTATCAGACGGGATTGATCAATAATGTGTATAAGTTGCGCTCCATCGTTTCGGCCGAGAAAGCCACTGCCATGTCCGTTCGTAACGTGGAATTGATCGAAGAGATTGCCGATCGCACTGCTTTCATCAAGGAACATGTAGACGCGATGGTAGAAGCCCGCAAGGTAGCCAACAAGATCGAATGCGAGCGCGAGAAAGCGATTACTTATCACGATACCATCGTACCGATGCTGGAAGAGATCCGTTATCATATTGATAAACTGGAGCTGATCGTAGACGACCAGATGTGGACACTTCCGAAGTACCGGGAACTTTTATTTATTAGATAATAAAATAGAAAGAAAAGAAATAGTCGATATTGGCTATTTTCTTTTGTTGGTTGTTTTAAGTTTGCAAGAGAGCGGGTACCGGGAGGTAGCTGCTCTCTTTTATTGCCTATCAGATCTTACGAAACTTCAGCACACCTTCTTCAACCCAAATAGAATAATTATTCACAACAGGATCTCCACCAGTATCATCAGATAGATTGATGGCAAATGTGCTTGCTGATTTTACAACACTCTCAATTAACAAAGATTTATTATACACAAGTGTAGCCTGCCCATCCCTCAATAAAACAATCGTAACAAATGCTGGCTGATTAGCCCGTATAAATCCGACAAATAGTATTGCCATAGAAGAAGCATCTATAGGAATTGGAACAAAATAGGGATTATCCGAATACTTCTTTAAATCCCCATATAGGAATGCCCATTGTTCAGAGTTCTTTAATTGTAGTACGGACTTCTCTTTGCATTTAATATCAATTACCTCACCAAAGCCAGCTTCCAAATCCCAACCTTTATACCGCATAACATTGACCGTATATGCATCCGGCAAAGAATCAATAACCTGACTACCTTTCAGAGAAAACGGAGTGATGTTGTCATAAATCTCCTGGTCAAACTCATCAATAAACTGCGTATCAGTAATTATGGAATCATGCACAATGGTGTAAATGGATTCTGTTTGTGCCATAACTACCGTTACAAATAATTGCAGCAATGCCGACATTAAAATGGTACGTTTCATACTTTCTATTCTAAACTGCCTACTTATACTAATCCTCGCGAAACTTCAACACTCCCCCTTCAACCCAAATACGATAATTATGTACAACATCATTTTCACCTGCGTCATCTGACAAATAGATAGTACCGGATTTAATACTTGCTATAAATAGTTGTTTGTTATAAACCAGCGTAGCCTTTTTATTCCTCAGCACAACAATTGTTACAAAAGAAGGTTGACTGGCACGTATAAAACCCACAAATATCAATGCAGTAGAAGTAGCGTCTATTTTTATAGGTATAAAATAATAATAACCAAATACCCTCAACTTAGAGTCAATATTCTCCCAAGCTTCCGAGTTCTGCAATTGCAATAAAGTTTTCCCATTATCATCCTTTACTTCAACAACTTCAAAAGAACCGCCATCTATACCCCAACCTTTGTACCGCATCATATTAATATCATAAACATCCTGCCCTATAGTAACAGATTTGCTCGCTTTAAAAGTAAATGGGGTTATATTATTATAAACTTTTGAATAGAAAGAATCCACATACTGAGACTTAGTAACAATCTCATTGTTTACAATAGAATAAATGGAATCTGTTTGCGACACAGCCAGCATCACAAAAGATTGCAATAAAACTAACATTAAAAGTATCCGCTTCATCTTTTCAAACATTATTTATATTTATAGAGTGCAAAGATAACGCCTTACTTCTTTCTCCGAATGCAAAGATCATCTGTTAATATGTACAAATCATCTAATTACCAAAAAGAATATCATAAAAAGTTACTTTTTTAATATTACTGGAAAAATATGGCCCATTTCCAAACATTACGTAATTAAAATAGATTAAATTCCATATCTTAAATCCACACATATCATCCTTATTATTTGTTTAAAACAATATATATCACTTGTATAGACCTGTATCAATATAGCTAATCACATAGCTAAGAAGATGGAATAATATACCAAGAGCATAAATAATTATCCAATTATAGGAAAGGCGCGGATCTTAAAAACTATCATATTTCACTCTAAAAAAGCACCTCATTCTATTGCATAAAACCAACAAAATCGGATCAGCGGCGATTGTCCGTGGCAAAGGTTAGCCAAAGACTGTTGCTATACGGTACATGAAGAATGGTAGATCGGACACTCCTCTTAACATCGATCTAAATCCCTTTATTTTTGCGTTTAACGATTCGGCTGATGCGTTTGTATGACGCTCCTTGAAGTAGTTTACCACATATTCTTGTCTGGATTGTATTGTCTCAGCCACACTTTTGAGTGTGGCTAATCCGGATGCTTCAATTTTTTAATTGTTTCTCTTACGCACCTCTAATGCCGATGAATAAAGGATTTCAGCAAGGTGCGTCAGTGTGTGGGAGATTTTTCAAACTCCTGGGGAGTATTCCATAAACTCAATATTTCTTCGCGACGTACCAAACACGGAACTTTTTACCGGGTAGTGGAGATGTAAAATAAATACCATATATTTGTACGCTCCTTAAACACATATATCCCGAACAGTCCTATGGCACACCCTACTGACCTGGTATACGGTATAGAAGACCGTCCGCCGTTGAAAGAGACCCTTTTTGCGGCACTCCAACACCTGCTGGCTATCTTTGTGGCCATCATCACTCCGCCACTCATCATCGCCGGAGCGTTACAACTCGACCTGGAAACAACCAGTTTCCTGGTATCGATGGCTTTGGTAGTCTCCGGAATATCGACTTTTATTCAATGCCGGCGCTTTGGAATTCTTGGTGCCGGACTGCTGTGCATACAGGGTACCAGCTACAGTTTCATCGGGCCGATTATTTCGGCAGGACTGGCCGGCGGACTACCGCTCATCTTCGGTTGCTGCATGGCGGCAGCTCCCATTGAAATGATTGTAAGCCGTACGTTCAAGTATTTGCGGAACGTAATCACACCCATCGTGTCGGGCACGGTGGTGATGCTCATCGGGCTAAGTCTGATCAAAGTAGGTGTGGTGGCTTGCGGAGGCGGACACAATGCCATAAAGGCGGGTACATTTGCTTCGGTCGAGAACCTGGGTGTTGCGGGAGCCGTGTTGGCATGCGTATTGTTCTTCAACCGGTGCGAGAATAAGTACCTGCGGATGAGTTCGATCTTTCTGGGGCTGTGCGTGGGCTACCTGTTGGCTTTTGCACTGGGAATGGTGGACATGAACGCCGCTTTCAGTCATACGCCCGGCATTCATCTGCCGGTTCCTTTCAAATACGGAGTCGATTTCAGCCTGTCTCCTTTCATAGCCATGGCCCTGGTGTATCTCATCACAGCCATCGAAGCAACAGGCGATGTTACTGCCAACTCAATGGTATCGGGCGAGCCGATCGAAGGGGAAAAGTACATGAAACGGGTATCGGGAGGCATACTGGCCGATGGGTTCAACTCATTCCTGGCCGGAGTATTCAACTCGTTTCCCAACTCTATTTTTGCACAAAACAACGGTATCATTCAACTAACAGGGGTGGCAAGTCGTTATGTAGGTTATTACATTGCCGGCATGTTGGTGCTGCTGGGGCTGTTCCCCTTTGTAGGAGTGATATTCTCGCTGATGCCCGAACCGGTATTGGGCGGGGCTACGCTACTGATGTTCGGTACGGTAGCAGCAGCCGGAGTACGCATCATCGCTTCTCAGAAGATCGACCGGAAGGCAACATTGGTACTGGCTGTCAGCTTATCGATGGGATTGGGAGTGGAATTAATGCCCGATATCCTGTCGGCATTGCCCAAGAGCATCCAAGGGATTTTCGCGTCGGGCATTACCACTGGTGGACTGACTGCCATCATCGCCAACCTGGTGATCCGGATAAAGGAAACAGAAGCCGACGACATGGAATGAAAATAGAATAGAACAAAAGATATGGAACTATTAAAACAGCGTATTTTGCAGGACGGGAAGTGTTTCCCGGGCGGTATCTTAAAAGTAGACAGTTTTATCAACCATCAAATGGATCCCGACCTGATGCTGAAAATTGCCGAGGAGTTCATGCGGCGTTTTGCCGGCAAACCTATCAACAAGATCGTTACGATCGAGGCAAGTGGCATAGCACCCGCCATCATGGTGGGCTACCTGATGCATCTTCCGGTGGTTTTTGTCAAGAAGAAACAACCCAAGACAATGGAAAATATGATAACTACCACCGTGCATTCCTTCACAAAGGATCGGGAATACACGGTCTGCATCAGTAATGACTTCCTGAACGAGAAAGACCATATACTTTTCATTGATGATTTTCTGGCCAACGGGAATGCCGCATTCGGAATACTGAGCCTGGCCGAAATGTCAGGAGCTACCGTGGAAGGCATGGGGTTTATCATTGAGAAAGCATTTCAAAAAGGGGGCGACATGTTGCGACAACGCGGCGTTGCCGTCGAAAGTCTGGCCATTGTGGAAAGTCTGGACGATTGTACAATTACTTTGCGGTAAATAGTTTCTCCAATACTTTCTTCTTCACCGCGAAAGCCGTACCATGCCGGGTACCTTTCGGGAACGATACCTGGTCGGACACATCCTCCCAACTTACACCGTCCCTGGAACGAACGGCACCGTACTTGTGATCGCGGTATTTGTCAAAATACACATACAAATAATCGCCTACCCAAAGCGGCGCCGGTCCTTCGGCCCAATACTTGCCGGTAATAGGTGCCGATACTTCGGTGGGGAATCCATTCCGGATATCTTTCGTCCGTGTCACCCGCAGGTTTTTCTCGGGGGGATTGGAATTTTCGTTCTTTACTACCATAATCAGGTCTTTCTGTTTCGGATCGTTCACGATAGCCGCATCGATGACACTGAAATCGGGATTAAAGAACATCTTCGTTTCCGAGAAGGTTTTAAAGTCTTTCGTGGTGACACAGTAGATGCGGTGATTCAGTCCTTTCTCACTTTCCGAAGTAGCTACCTCCCCATGACGTCCGGGAATGGTCGTCGCCCAATATATATAATAGGTGCGTGACGGAGCATCGTAAAACAGTTCGGGCGCCCAGCAGTTGTGTGCGGTTTCTTCGTGCATCATCACAGGGATGGCTTGTTGTTCGGACCAATGAACAAGGTCCTTCGACGAAGCGTAACCGATGATACGGTCCGTCCAGCTCGATGTCCATACCATGTGGAATGTCCCGTCGGGAGCCTGACAAATACTGGGATCGCGCATCAATTTGTCTTTGCCTACCGCAGGCGTCAGATACGACTTCCCCTCGTTGAGCGGCGTCCACTTCAACCCGTCATAACTATAAGCCAGATGCAGCCCGTCACGGCTATCGTTTATGAAATAAGAAAACAGATAAACGTTCTTCTGAGCAAATAGGAAGCATGCCCACAAAGAGGAGAAGACAATAATCAGGAGTACTTTTTTCATGGTATATTGCATATTAAGTGTTGGTCGGCAAAGATATTCAGAATGGAAAGAAAAAAGCATGAATCAGTATACAAATAGCTGTTTTTTGTACGAAATAACTGGAATGTACTCTTTTATATACGATTTTCTATGCATGTGTACAACTATCCATTTACCAATCATGCCGAAAGCTCTACTTTAGCGACTGAATTATAAAACATCAAAATAACGGATTGTATGAGAAAGAATATATTGTTTGTTGCGACCCTTGTACTGGCAGGCTATGCCTCGGAAGGAAAAGCCATGGAGCCGAAAGTGTCTCCCAAGAAAGAAAAGATAAAAACGGTAGATCCTGCCATTGTGTACCAATCGGACTATGCCGGCATCCCGGTATTTTCTGCCGAAACGGGATGTGGATTCGATTTCTTGCCGGCACCTGCGAAAGGCAGCAACAAGCCCTTCTTCTTCTCCATCAATGTACCCGATGGAAATTACAAGGTTACGGTGGTGCTGGGAAACAAGAAACAAGCCGGATGTACCACGGTGCGGGGAGAGTCGCGACGGTTGTTCATCGAGAACCTTGTGACAAAGAAAAATGAATTCATCACCCGCTCGTTTGTCATCAACAAACGGGATATACACATCAACGACAAAGAGAATGTACGCATCAAAGAGCGTGAGAAACTGAAATTGAACTGGGACGACAAACTGACCCTGGAGTTCAACGGCGACGTGCCATGCCTGGCATCGCTCACCATCGAAAAAGCTCCGGAAGTACCTACCCTCTTCTTATGTGGTAACTCCACCGTAGTCGATCAGGACAACGAACCATGGGCAAGCTGGGGGCAGATGATTCCCCGGTTCTTTGACGACGGGGTGTGTTTTGCCAACTATGCCGAATCGGGCGAGTCGGCCAACTCATTTATCTCGGCAGGGCGATTGAAAAAGGCGTTGTCGCAGATGAAGAAAGGCGATTACATCTTTATCGAATTCGGGCACAACGACCAAAAGCAGAAAGGACCGGGCAAAGGGGCGTTCTACTCCTTCCTCACCAGCCTGAAAACATTCGTAGACGAAGCACGCGAACGGGGAGCGCAACCGGTGCTCGTAACCCCTACTCAACGCCGCAGTTTCGACGAAAACGGTAAAATACAAGATACGCATCTCGACTATCCGGATGCTACCAGATGGCTGGCAGCCAGAGAAAATATTCCGCTCATCGACCTGCACCAGATGACACGTGTGCTGTACGAGGCAATGGGCGCGGAAGCATCGAAGAAAGCATTTGTACACTACCCGGCAGGAAGCTATCCGGGACAGAAAACCGACCTTGCCGACAACACGCACTTCAACCCGTACGGAGCATACGAAATTGCCAAATGCGTGGTGGAAGGGATGAAGACGGCGAAGCTGGACGGGATTATCAAACACCTGGTTACCGATTACAAAGGGTTCGATCCGGCATCTCCCGATGCGCTCGAATCGTTTAAATGGAACCTCAGTCCATTCACCGAAATCGAGAAACCGGATGGAAACTAAGTGTACAGATATCGGATGTCTAAAACAGAAAGAAGGTAAACAGAATTGTTCATACAGGAATTTGTAATATGAAAATCGCTTATTATTTATTTGCATTGGCACTCGCAGGCATAGCCTCTGGTTGCGGAAACACAAAGAAGACAACGCTCGCATTCGACTGGGGCGCAGTATCCGTCACACCCGACCTTTCGTGGGTAGCCCAGGTAGGCGCCAATCAGGTACCGGATTCGAAACGGGTACTGAACGCCAATATATTTGGTGTGGTAAATGACTCGACTGTACTGATGACCAACCAGTTACAAAAAGCCATCGACTCCTGTTATGTGGCGGGAGGCGGAACGGTGGTGCTCAATCCGGGTTACTACCGCACGGGGGCATTGTTCATCAAAAGCGGAGTCGATTTCCGGCTTTCCGAAGGAACCACGCTGATAGCCAGTGAAGAGCTTGAGAACTATCCGGAGTTCCGGTCGAGGGTGGCAGGCATCGAAATGGTATGGCCATCGGCTGTGCTCAACATCATGGACGCCGAGAAAGCATCGATCAGCGGGAAAGGCACCATCGACTGCCGGGGCAAGGTGTTCTGGGATAAATACTGGAACATGCGCAAGGAATACGAAAAACGGGGATTGCGTTGGATTGTAGACTACGACTGCAAACGGGTACGGGGCATTCTGGTGTCCAACAGCAAGGATGTGACGCTAAGCGGTTTCACACTGCTACGCACGGGTTTCTGGGCGTGCCAGATATTGTATTCGGACCATTGCACGGTCAACGGCATCACCATTAATAATAATGTAGGCGGCCACGGACCCAGCACGGACGGAATTGATATCGACTCATCGACCAATATTCTGGTGGAAAACTGTGACGTGGATTGCAACGATGATAACATCTGCATCAAAGCCGGACGTGATGCCGACGGCCTGCGGGTAAACCGCCCCACGGAGAATGTGGTGGTTCGCGGATGCATCGCCCGGAAAGGCGGCGGACTGATTACCTGTGGTAGTGAAACGTCGGGGAGCATCCGGAATGTACTTGGTTACAACTTAAAGGCGTACGGTACATCTTCCGTCATCCGGCTGAAATCGGCCATGAACCGCGGAGGTATCGTGGAGAACATTTACATGACGCAGGTAGAAGCCGACAGCGTGATTCAGGTATTGGCTGCCGACCTGAACTGGAACCCCAAGTACAGTTATTCAACCTTGCCCGCTGAGTTCAAGGACGAAGAGATTCCGGAACACTGGCAGGTGATGCTCACTCCCGTAGAACCGAAAGAGAAAGGATATCCGCAGTTCCGCAACGTCTACCTGTCGGACATCAAAGCTACCAATGTGAAACGTTTCATCATGGCATCGGGCTGGAACGACAGTCTGCAACTGGAAAAATTCTACCTGCACAACATTCGGGCAGAGTCGCAGGAAGCCGGAAGCATCCGTTTTTCCGACGGATTTCTGTTGAGTAAAATCGACCTGACGGTGGCAGATAAAAGTCGGATAAAGGAAGAATTCAATGTAAACAGCCAACTTGAAGTCAACTATAAATAGAAATTTATTTAATCAATATACATATGAGAAAGAGTTTTTTCATAGCCGGACTGCTACTGGCCGGTAGCAACCTGATGGCGCAAGACTGGCCGCAGGTAACAAGCGAAGCACGTCCCGGTACCCGCTGGTGGTGGTTGGGTAACGCAGTGGATGCTCCCAACCTGACATACAACATCGATGAGTATGCCAAAGCCGGAATGGGCGCAGTGGAAATTACACCGATCTATGGGGTACAAGGCAACGATGCGAACAACATCGAATTCCTGTCGCCCGCCTGGATGGAAATGCTGAAACATACCCAGGCAGAAGGAAAACGTACCGGCGTGGAGGTCGATATGAACACAGGTACAGGCTGGCCGTTTGGCGGTCCGGAAGTAAGTGTGGAAGATGCGGCTACCAAAGCGATCTTCCAGACCTATAACGTCACAGGCGGAAAGATGATCGAACTGAACATAGCCCCGAAAGACCTGAAGGCTGGAAGCTATACACAGTTGAGCCGTGTCATGGCGTATGCCAACGGGAAATGTCTCCAACTGACTTCGAAAGTGTCAAGCGGTACCTTGCAGTGGAATGCTCCGGCAGGCGACTGGAAGGTGATCGTATTATACATAGGTAAAACAGGGCAAATGGTGAAACGCGCGGCACCCGGAGGCGAAGGATTCGTGATGGATCATTTGTCGAAAGGAGCGGTAAACCGTTACTTCGCCCGGTTCGACAAGGCATTCAAAAATAGCAATACCCCCTACCCTCATACGTTCTTCAACGACTCGTACGAGGTGTACGGTGCCGACTGGACACCCGATTTTCTGAATCAGTTTGCCAAACGCAGAGGATACAAGCTGGAAGAACACTTCCCGGAGTTTCTGGACGCCACCCGCCCGGATGCTACCCGGCGCATTGTATCGGACTACCGCGAAACCATCTCCGACCTGCTCCTAGATAACTTCACCGCACAGTGGAGTTCCTGGGCACATAAACATGGAAGCATCACCCGCAACCAGGCACACGGTTCGCCTGCCAACCTCATCGACACCTATGCATCCGTAGACATCCCCGAATGCGAAGGTTTCGGTTTGTCACAATTCCATATCAAAGGATTACGTCAGGACTCCCTGACCCGCAAGAACGATTCCGACCTGTCGATGCTGAAATACGCTTCTTCGGCGGCGCACATAACCGGAAAAACATATACTTCATCGGAGACATTCACCTGGCTCACCGAGCATTTCCGTACTTCCCTGTCGCAGTGCAAACCGGACATGGACCTGATGTTCGTTTCGGGTGTTAACCACATGTTCTTCCACGGTACTCCCTACTCGCCCAAACAGGATGAATGGCCGGGATGGCTGTTCTATGCATCTATCAATATGTCGCCCACCAACAGTATCTGGCGCGACGCTCCTGCTTTCTTCGACTACATCACACGTTGCCAGAGCTTCCTGCAAATGGGTAAGCCGGACAACGACTTTCTGGTGTACCTGCCCGTATACGACATGTGGCAGGAACAAGGCGGACGGTTGCTGTTGTTTACCGTTCACGGTATGGAAAAGATGGCTCCCAAATTCATCAAAACCATCCACCAGATCAGCCAGTCCGGATATGATGTCGATTACATCTCTGATAAATACGTTCAAAGCACCCGCTTCGTCAATGGCGAATTGCAGACACAAGGCGGTGCCCGGTACAAATCCATCATCGTACCGGCGGTAAAACTAATGCCGGCACCAGTACTGGAACATCTGGTAAGCTTAGCCAAGCAGGGAGCTACCATTGTATTCATGGAAAACTATCCCGAAGATGTACCCGGATTCGGTCAGTTGGATGCCCGTCGCAAAAGCTTTGCACAGATCAAGAACCAACTTCCGCAAACAACTTCATTCGGTAACACACAGATCAGTACCCTCCAGAAAGGTCGCATTATAACAGGCAGCGACTACCTATCTGCCTTACAGAAATGCGATGTCCAACCCGAAGAGATGAAACTACACCACGGACTGCAATGCATCCGCCGGACAAACGATACCGGGCATCATTACTTCATCAGCGCGCTGCAAAACAAGGGAGTCAACGACTGGGTGACTCTGGGTATCTCATCCGATAATGTGAAATCCGTGATGCTCTTCAATCCGATGAACGGAGAAAAAGGACTGGCACAAAGCCGCACCAAAGACGGACGGTTGCAAGTACGCCTGCAACTCCAATCGGGCGAAAGTGTAATTCTGCAAACGTTTATCCAGGCAGTCGACACTCCGGCATGGGCATACTATCAGGAAGAAAACTTCAGTCTGAGTCTGGATCATGGTTGGACACTTCGTTTCGTCGAAAGCAAACCGGCCATAGAAGGTACTTTCGCAATCGACACTCCTTCATCCTGGACCACACTGAATCACCCCAATGCTACCATCACCATGGCTATCGGTTTGTACACAAACAATATTTCGCTTCCGACCATACCCGCCGACGAGTGGATACTCGATCTGGGCGATCTGCGTGAGAGCGCCAAGGTACGCATCAACGGACAGGATGCCGGAACAGCATGGGCAGTACCTTACCAGCTGAAAGTTGGCAAACTGCTCCGCCCCGGAAAGAATCTGATAGAGGTAGAAGTCACCAATCTTCCTGCCAACCGCATTGCTGAGTTGGACCGCCAGGGAGTAGTATGGCGCAAGTTCAAGGATGCGAACATCGTGGATCTGAGTTATAAGAAAAAAATGTATGCCGACTGGGCGCCTCTGCCATCCGGACTAAACGGAGCGGTAAGGCTTATACCTGTAAAGATACAATAACCGATCCGGAATTCACTTTAAGAAACAAATAAATCCCCTTGAAAGACCCACTATTCATAATGGTTTTTCAAGGGGATTTCGATTATATAGTCCGATAATCCCAATCTATAACTCAGAATGCGAATCATATTTTGTTCTTAAATATAAACACTAAAACTGAAAATAACAAAGAAATATAGAACAATGTAATTTATTATTCTTAAATTTGCGAACTCATACACCAAGAGACACGGAATAATTATTGTATCAATATTTCATTATTAAAGTATCAGTTATCTATGGTAAAGCGATTTGTAAAATTAGTAGCCATTTGTGTCATGATTTCACCGATATTGCTGTCATCATGCCAAAAAGATTTGTACGACCCCACAGTTACTGTGGTGAGCCAAGAGCCTTCGGACCTCGACTTCTCGACGACACAAAACGTCCAATTCTCCCTTTCTTATGATGCGCCAACAGGTCTTGTTGCAGATTTCGATTTATACGCGGAAAACCCTTGTGTGGTTTCCAGTTATGGAATCTTCTTAAAAGAAGGAGTGGAACCAATTGGTAGTGGCGTGGCTGTTTCCGGTAAATTTACCAACACGAAACAGTTTCCTGCTTATGTGACAGAGTTGTACGCGTATTCATCCAGTCCGTTTGCTCCCCGCTTGATGCACGCCACAATCAGCAGTAATGGTGTGGCAACATTTGCGGTAGTAACCAACTCGGAAACTGCTGCGCTGCAAAAAAGCGGCACAACAAGAAGTACCTCCAATGCCACTTTTGACCTCTTTCTGGGAAAGAACTTCACTACATCTGATATAGATGCAAACGGTAAGCCCAATTACATTGACGCCAGCAAGGTAATCAATGTAAGTGCTGCTACACTGAATAAAATCACAGCAGCTTTCCCCAGCGGCAGCAATGGTAAATTAACGGTACCCGCCAACAGCCCGTACCTGAAAGATGCTACCATTCATTTAGAGAAAAAAGCAAAGGTATGGGTAACTATTCTGGTTTCGGATGGAGACTTCACCAACGAATTCGGTTATTTCTGCTATGATGGTCCCCAATCGGATATCCCCAACTTAACTGCACAACAAAAGGCTGATTTAAAACTTATCTCCGCCTTCCCGCAAGCCAAAGTAAAAGATTCTAAGAATCCAACCCGGACATTGCTTCCGGGAGATTATGTGCAACTCAAATATTACAACAAAGCAACAGGAGCATTGGAAGAGGAATTCCCGGCCAATACTACCATTGTTTGGGTATTACATCCTATGCATCTTACCAATAGCAGCATTAACAATCTTATTAAAAATACACTCATCTATTCTTGTACGCCTTGGAACCCTGAAGCGACTGAAGAGCTAAGAAAGCACAACATTTATTTCAATGCCGGAACTGCAAATGATCCGTACATCTGCTTTGGATTTGAAGACATGAAGAACGACGGCACATGGGGAGGATATTTCGACCGCGACTGTAACGATATGATGTTCAATGTACAATTGGATCCGATCAATGCTTTGGATCCTCCTCCTACCATTGAAGATCCTACGGATGTGGTTAAATACCAACACTACAAAGGATATCTGGGTTATGAAGACTATTGGCCCATATTCTTCGACTACGATTTGAATGACTTGATGGTGAAGTATAATTCTTCTGTGGCTACGCGCACACAAGTAGGCGGAAGCAATCCCGATACAAATGTATACGTAACTAAGATCGAAGATGAGTTTAACATCATCTTTGACGGTGCTACTTTCCACAATAAGTTCAGCGTCATCGTACCTTTCAACAAGAGCCTTGTTCAGAAGATGACATTGATCAACACAGTAGAAAACACCACAGAAGACATCACAAACAGTGTTGAGGTGGATGGAAATGGGTTCATTATAGATATTTGTCCGGATGCCATTGAAGCTATCGGACCGACCCTTGTTTATCCTCCTATCGTTCCCGAAGAACAAACGTACATCTACAAGTTATCTATAGAGCTCAAGGACAAGGTAATGAAGATGAGTGACTTTGAGAACAACGCTTGGATGGCTCCATACAACCCATTCATCACTCCTTACTCACCGCAGAAAGCGCGTACCGGTGATATCGAAGTACATTTACCCGGATATGCACCGTCCAAACGGGCTGCTGCCAAATGGTTTGGAACAAACGACGACCGTTCTAACCCGTCCAGAGGCCAGTATTACATTGGTGGTGATATACATTACGACAAAGACGGAAATGCAACGAAGAACATCTTCCCGTTTGCCATCCATCTTTCAGGAGTAGAAAAACTGCCTCGTATTCCTGCCGAGCAGAAACGCATCGACCTAAGCTTCCCCAGATACAGAAGTTGGGCCGAAAGCGGTATGACGCAAGACAAAGATTGGTATCTATACTAATTCTTTATAAAACAAATCAGGGAAGCCCGAAAGAGCTTCCCTGATTTGTTTTATTCAATAAGGAATCAGCGTTACGACTGTTCCAACAGCAATTCTTCCAATTCGCCGATACTCCCGGCAATATAATCAGCTCCGGCAGTAGCCAGTTCATCTTCACTTCCATAACCGTAGAGTACGCCGATAGAATCCATTCCAAGCTTCTTCGCTCCTATCACATCATGCTTCCGGTCGCCTATCATAACGACCTCATTGACATCCTCCACCCCGGCACTCTCCAGCACATACGATATGACATCAGCCTTCGTGCCCCGTTCTCCATTCAACCCACATCCACCTACAAAGGTAAAATACGAGTCCAACTGAAAGTGGTTAATTATACGCCGTGCAAATATCTCAGGCTTGGAAGTAGCTACCATCAGCTGATATCCCTGTTGCTTGGCCGCACCCAGCAAATGAGCAATACCAGGATATACCTTATTCTCACACCAACCCACATCCGCAAAGCGTTCGCGGTACTTCAGCATAGCTTCTGATGTTTGTTCTTCCGTCAGGTGATAATACTTCATGAACGACTCCTGCAACGGAGGTCCTATGAAAGGAGTAAGTTCCTGAAGATCGTCAACACGGATGCCGAAATGGCTCAACGCATAAGCAGCCGACCCGGCAATTCCTTCCAAAGGATCGGTCAATGTTCCGTCCAGGTCAAAAAAAAGATAACGGTATTTCCCGAATAAATGAGCTTTATGTTTCATTCTCTACATTTTGTTTGCAAAAGTAAGTGCGAAAAGGATATAAAACAAAAAAACCGGAGGATTTAAATATCCGCCGGTTCTTTATATCATATGTCTTACATTCTAAAGACTTGAGTTCTAATCATTAATATCTGTCACGGCCACCGCCATAACCACCACCACGATTGCCACCACCGTAACCACCGCCACGGTTGCCGCCACCATAACCACCGCCACGGTTGCCACCGCCGCCACCATAGCTACGACGCGGAGCATCTGACTCAGTGCGAGGACGAGCCTCAGAAACTGAAACGGTTCTACCGGCGATTTCTGTTTCGTTCAACGCAGCGATAGCCTTGTTAGCAGCTTCGTCGTCTCCCATTTCTACAAATCCATAGCCCTTAGAGCGACCGGTTTCTCTATCCATAACAACTCTAGCAGAAGTAACTTCTCCATACTCTGCAAACAAATCGGTCAAATCGGAATCGCTAATTTTATAGCTCAATCCTGCAATAAAAATGTTCATTGAAAAAATAATTAATTAATTAATAAGGTTGTAAAGAGAAGTCATTAAGAAGGAAATAAATTACTCTGAATTATGGAAATAACACACGTCCTTATTAACCGAAATCTGTAATACGCGGTAAATATAGACATTTATTACGACTTAGAAAGTATTTTGGTATTCTTTTTCACAAAATAATGTGAGAAGATGCCGATGGATTATTATAATATAACTACACAACATTAAGTTCATTCAAAAAATGGCCTATCTTTGCATATATATTTATTCACCAAATTTTCAAAAATATGAGAAAACTCATTTACTTAGCTGTAGCTGCTACTGCATTTGGCATGGCGGCATGTACTCCTACCCCCGGATATGTCATTACGGGAACAATCGAAGGAGCTACGGACGGCGACACTGTTTTGTTACAGGAAGTTTCAGGAAGACAGATGGTTAGCATTGATACCGCCATTGTTTCCAATGGAACTTTCAAATTTAAAGGCACACAGGACTCCGCTGTCAACCGCTATCTGGTATACCCGAAAGGAGGACTCCATATGGACTTCTTCCTTGAAAATGGTAAAATCGCAATTGCTCTGACAAGAGACAGCGACTCGGCTACAGGTACTCCCAATAACGATGCTTATCAGGAAGTAAGAAGCCAGCTCAACGTCCTCAACCAGAAAGCTACGCAGGCATATCTAACCAGTAAAGACACCACACTGTCTGCCGAAGTGGTAGAAGCTAAAACAGCAGAACTCGACCAACTGGAAGCAGAAATGGATGCTGTTATTAAGACCGGAGTCGAGAAGAACATTACCAATCCGGTAGGAATTATGCTCTTCAAACAAAGTTTCTCCAGAATAGCTCCTAAAGAGAGCCTCGCTTTCATCCAAAAGTTACCGGCTGCCGTGCAAAACGAAGAGGTGATTATAAAGATCAAGGAGATGCTGGATAAGAAGGTCAAGACAGACATTGGTGAAAAATTCACCGATTTTGAGATGCTGACTCCCGATGGAAAGCCCGTCAAGCTTTCAGACTATGCAGGAAAAGGCAAAGTGGTACTGGTTGACTTCTGGGCAAGCTGGTGCGGTCCTTGCCGTCAGGAAATGCCCAACCTGGTAGATGCTTACAAGCAATACAAAGGTAAGAATTTTGAAATCGTAGGCGTATCACTCGACAAGAGCGCAGAACCCTGGAAAGAGGCTCTCAAAAAGATGAACATGACCTGGCCGCAAATGTCCGACCTGAAGTTCTGGGACTGCGAAGGAGTTCAGCTGTATGGTATCACCGGTATTCCGCACACGGTTATTATCGACGGTGAAGGAACCATCATCGCACGCGGTCTACATGGTGACGCACTACTCGCTAAATTAGCAGAGATCCTAAAATAGTACCTAACTTTTATTCAATAAAAAAGCCCGGTTTTGCAATCGGGCTTTTTTATTGAATAATGTTGTATTAGATGAACCAACGTACATAGCAGAAGTCCTGACGATGCGGCAAATCCGCATTCTTCGGGAACATACGATACGATACCTTGAAGCTTCCTGCATTCGACAGACTGTGTTTAGTCTGGAATGTATACAAGTTGCCTTCACACTTGATTACATCAAACGGTTCTACCGAATATACATGTTGCTTGCCGTCGGCAGCTGTGTATGTAGTCACCAGTTCCAGACCGATGGCATCTTTCAAACCTTTTTCGTCGATCACATATGTGATGGTGTATTCTTTTCCGCTTTCGATTTCTCCACTGATCAGTTCTTCTGTCTTCACGAAAGAAACCACTTCGATCGAATCCCATTTAGCAGCTACTTCTTCCTTCCATGCAGCAAGTTCTTTTGCTTTTGCATAGCCGTCGGCTTTCAATGTCTTGGAACGTTTGGCCAACTTGGTATAGAACTTGCTATAGTAGTCGTCCAGCTGACGCTTCATGGTATAATGAGGAGCAATCTGAGCGATAGAGTTCTTCACTGTCTTCACCCAACCTTCCGAGAAACCTTTCTTATTGCGTGCATAGTACAACGGCAGGATTTCAGTTTCGAGGATGCTGTAGATAGTAGCAGCATCCAGCTGATCCTGATGTTCCTGGTTCTGGTACGTACGTTTTTCAGTCAACGCCCAACCGGCACCTTCGCGGTAACCTTCCAGCCACCATCCGTCGAGTACGGAGAAGTTAAGCACACCATTCATCAATGCTTTTTCACCGGAAGTACCCGATGCTTCGAGCGGACGAGTCGGTGTATTCAACCAAATGTCCACACCCGATACCATGCGACGAGCCAACTGCATATCGTAATTTTCGAGGAAGATAATCTTTCCAAGGAACTCCGGACGACGAGAGATTTCAATGATTCTCTTGATCAAGCCTTGTCCGGCACCATCGTGCGGGTGAGCTTTACCGGTGTACAGGAACTGTACCGGATAATCAGGATTGTTCACGATCTTAGCCAAACGGTCCAGATCGGTAAACAACAGGTGTGCACGTTTGTATGTAGCAAAACGACGACCGAAACCGATCAGCAGAGCGTTCGGGTTGATCTTGTCCATCAATGAAACAATGCGCGAAGGATCACCCTGGTTCTTCAACCATGTATCACGGAATTGTTTGCGGATATAGTCCACCAACTTATTCTTCATCGCCATGCGTGTATTCCAGATCTCTTCATCGGGCACATTGTAAATCGCTTCCCAAATCTTCGGGTTCGACTGATCATACACGAAGTTTTGGTCGAAATACTTCGCATACAGTTGTTTCCATTCGGTAGCACTCCAGGTTGGGAAGTGAACACCGTTGGTTACATAGCCCACGTGGCTTTCTTCGGGGAAATATCCCTTCCAGATAGAAGAGAACATCTCTTGCGATACTTTTCCGTGCAACCAGCTTACGCCGTTTACTTCCTGCGAAGTGTTGCAAGCGAAAGTCGACATACAGAAGCGTTCTCCCTTGTCGCCCGGGTTGCTACGACCCAGATCCATCAAATCGTCCCAGCTGATGCCCATCATAGCAGGATAACCACCCATGTATTTACCGAACAAGCTTTCGTCGAAGTAGTCATGTCCGGCAGGAACCGGAGTATGAACAGTATAGAGTGAAGACGCACGTACCAATTCCAAAGCCTGGTCGAAATCCAAACCTTCGGCTACATAATCGCAAATGCGTTGTACATTGATCAATGCAGCATGGCCTTCGTTACAGTGGTACACTTCTTTCTTGATGCCCAAAGCTTTCAATGTCAGCATACCGCCAATACCCAGAAGAATTTCCTGTTTCAAACGGTTTTCCCAGTCGCCACCATACAATTGATGAGTGATAGGACGATCGTATTCGCTGTTCAACTCATTGTCCGTATCAAGCAGGTAGAGCGAAACACGACCCACATTCACACGCCAAACGCTGGCATGTACGAAATAGTTCATGTACGGAACAGCTACGTTCAACGGTTTGCCATCAGCATCCATCACTCTGTCCAACGGAAGTTGGCCGAAGTTCTGTGCTTCGTAGTTAGCAATCTGCTGTCCGTCCATTGCCAGACTCTGTGTAAAGTAACCATAACGGTACAGGAACCCAACGGCACAAAGATCTACATTGCTGTCAGAAGCCTCTTTCAAATAGTCACCGGCCAATACACCCAAACCTCCCGAATAAACCTTGAGGACGTGCGTCATACCGTATTCCATGCTGAAGTAAGCTACCGAAGGACGAGTAGCATCCGGTGTAGCGTCAATATATTCTTTGAACTTTGTATACACATCGTTCATACGTTTCAATATCACCTTGTCTTTTGCCAGTGCTTCGAGCTTTTCATAGCTCATACGTTCGAGAAGAAGAACAGGGTTATGACCTGCTTCTTTCCAAAGTACCGGATCCAGATCACTGAACAATTCAGTAGCTTCGTAGTTCCACGACCACCAGATATTCCGCGAGATTTCCACCAACTTCTGTAGTTCGGCAGGAACATGTGATCTAACAGTTACATCCTTCCAATTAGGAGTATTCACATTACTAACTTTAACTTTCATAATGCCTTTGCTATTTATTAATAAAGAAATTAATTCATCTGACGCTTCATGGCATTGCGCAGAGCAATGTCATAAGCTTTATAGTAGTTAACAATGAAGTGCTTCCACAAGGCCTGTTCGGCCACTTCGGCAGCGCATTTACGTATTTCTTTTACTTCACTTTCACTTTTCCCGGTGAACAGGGAGATTGTTTCTTTGATGCCATCGGCCACTTCCGAATAGTTGTAGTCCGAACGATGCAACACCTCTACTCCATCGTTAATGCCGCGTTGGTTTTTCAAACCATTCACCCAAAGCCCAAATCCGGCCAGGTCGGTCGTTATGGTAGGCACGCGGAAAGCCACGCTTTCCAGCGGAGTATATCCCCACGGTTCGTAGTACGACGGATAAACACTCAGGTCTTCTCCCAACAACAAATCGTAGTATTCCTTATTCATGATACCGTCCTTGCCATCGAGATAACAAGGAACAAACACCACTTTCACTTTGTCTTCTGCACGGTTACTCATTCCCATGTACTTCAGCATGTCGAGTACCTGGTCATGCGTCATATTGTGTAGCCAATGCGTAATGAACGGAACCGTCAGTGGTGTCTTGAACTTCTCTTTGCTCTTCATGCGTTCCTTCAAATCAGCACGCGGTTCGCCTACCCAACCGGGTACATTGACAAAAGCCAACACCTCCTTTTTCAGGTTCTTGTCCCGGTTCAGACGATTCAAAGCTTCGAGGAATACATCGATCCCCTTGTTCTTGAATTCATACCGGCCGCTGGTACCGATAATCAACGTATCATCACCCATATTTGTTCCAAGCAGACAATTAGCTACATGCAACATAGTAGAACGGGCGCGTTTGCGTTTTCCGGTGAACGTGCTTCCTTTGGGAACAAAATCATCCTCAAAACCATTCACAGTCACCACATCCGCCGCTTTTCCAAGCAGTTCCCTACATTCGTTATTGGTTATTTCGCTCACCGTAGTGAAACAATCCACATAGTGCGCTGTCTGTTTCTCAATCGAGTGTTTAGACTGCATATTCAGTTCTTGGGCCATCTGGTCGCCGTTATAAGCAAACAGATAGTCGTAAAGGGGTTTATTGTTTCCGGCAATGGATCGACCGATAGAAGTAGCATGAGTAGTAAAAATGGTAGCTATTTCGGGAACAGCTATCTGCAGATACAACGCACCGAGTCCGGTCATCCACTCATTAGCATGATAGATCACTTTATCCGCTTCGGTCAGGTTGTAGCGATAGAAACTCTCCACCACCTTTGCAGCAGCATACGAAAACATGGAAGCTTCGTCATAGTCCCCATATGCATGAAGGGAATCCACCTGGAAATGATTCCACATTTCCGTATATATCTTATCCTTCATGGCGAAGAATGGCTGGAAATCTACCAGAATCACTATAGGCTCACCCGGAATATTCCAACGGCCTATACGTACCGACAAGTTATCTTTCTCTTTCGCATGTTGCTTCCATGCAACACAGAAATTATCAAGTTCTATAAACAACGGATTTTCTTTGCCACTCCAGAAATCGGGGCCAATAAAGAACAACTTATCGCGTAATTGTGCCTGTAGCGTGTTTGCACGCGTAGAAAGAACTGTATAGATTCCCCCTACTTTATTACATACCTCCCAGCTGGATTCAAAAATGTAATCGGGGCTCATTAAATCGTTCATCATAAATTAAACTAATACTCTTATTTTCATAAACAAGTTGCAAAAGTACGCATTATTTATCAGATAATGCGCACTTTATGCGAGAAATATAACATAAGAAATCCCAACAGACGTTTTATCCTGAACAATTGGGTAAAAACAAATGCTCAATATTAACAAAAACTTGTATAAACGCAAAAAAGCCTTTCCGTATTTCTACGAAAAGGCTTTTCAAAAGATGGCGGCTACCTACTCTCCCACTATTACGCAGTACCATCGGCGTGACAAGGCTTAACTTCTCTGTTCGGAATGGGAAGAGGTGGAACCCTTGTGCT
>JAVBVD010000027.1:0-29723 GCA_031554635.1 Bacteroides sp. | reverse complement strand
GCCCCTTTTATTTACAGCACCTATGGCGGTGAGTTTGAAGTGAAGGTAAAAATATCGGGCGACTATAAAGTACGCTTTGACCAGTCGGGACTGATGTTGCGTATAGACCATGAGAACTATATCAAGGCGGGGATAGAGTTTGTTGATGGTAAATATAACCTTAGTACGGTTGTAACCCATAAAACAAGCGATTGGAGTGTAATCACTTTGGAAAAACCTGTTCCGTTTATATGGATAAAGGCGGTAAGACGATTGGATGCAGTA
Organism: Bacteroides sp.; assembly: GCA_031554635.1. Taxonomy (GTDB): domain Bacteria; phylum Bacteroidota; class Bacteroidia; order Bacteroidales; family Bacteroidaceae; genus Bacteroides. The sequence goes on along the minus strand of JAVBVD010000027.1, from coordinate 29,459 downwards.
GAAGTATTTTATTCCTTCGATGATAAAAACTATGTCATGATGCGAAACGCATGGTTACAAGACAATTGCCCTGTTATGGTCGGATTAATGGGTGCATGTCCCGACGGGAACGGATTTAACGCCAAATTTGAGAGCTTTTCGGTAAAACATTTACCCGACCAACGCAGATTGAAATGGCTGCAAGACAATGCAGAGTAAGTAAATACGAGAAGTATTCTGTTGCTTGGAGAGAATCATACACTGAGTTACACACGCAGCACAAGAATGTAATACACCGGATGCAAGAGTGTATCTACTCGGGGACCGGATAATATCTACCGGATATCTAAGAGAGAAGGAGTTGGTCTATGGCATCAATAAAAATTTGAACTTTCGGCAACAGATCTTCGACCATTTCCCGGTCGCAAAAGACAAAATCGTCATAATCACCACTGTGGCGTTTCTCGAACAAGGTAGAGAAGGTGTTACTTCACAAACAATGCCATGACGGCATAATAACAAGCATAGTACATTCGATTGACGGCTGCATTATAAAACTCTTCGCGAAGCATCACCTTAGATTCTTGCAAAGTCTCTCGCGAACGCTGCATCCGATAAGCTACCAGAGCCTTTTTGCTTTCTTCATCCAGAATTTCTTTCATAATACAATGCCTTCATTCATTACGTTTATATAAAACGGGGTTTTAAAGGGACGTTTTTCCCACAACGTTTTAAGCATAACCATGGGGCTGATAGATACCCCGGTTTTCAGTTCCAACTCATAAAGCGGAAGGGTTATTTCTTCTTCTTTTTCCAAGGTAAGCTTATCCCCCTCTATCAATATCAATAAGTCGATATCACTGTCAGGACGAGCCTCTCCACGAGCTTCCGAACCATATAATATGGTCTTTGCAGTGGGAGCCACGCGTTGCAGCGTCTCCTTTATTAATTGTATGACTTCGGGTCTTATCATTGCAGATGAACGTTAGTTTATATGTGCAAATATAGTTTTTATTTTGAAATATACCGTTACAGGACGCTGCAATATATTTCAAACGCCCTCACAACATTCTTTTTAGTAAGAACCTGAAGGTTGATTTCCCGGAACTTTTCGTGTTGAGTTTATAAAATAACATTATCAGGGATCAGAATATCCGATAGGAATGTAAGGATTTACGTACGTTCAAATTTTCAGAAAAAGGATCATGAAAATAAGAGAACCGTGACTGATGGAATTCTCCCGAAAGAGAAAAACACCCGGAAAAATCCGGTATATAACCTGAAAACGCCCCGCGTAGTACACATCTGTGGGCGTTGTGCTACAAACCAGCTCCCCGTGTAGCACACGAGCGACTTCCGTGTTACACACGCAGCACAAGAATGTAGTACACCGGATGCAAGAGTGTAGTACACTTTTCGAAGCAAACAGGCATAAAAAAAGCGGTAGACCTTGCATAGGAGGTCACCGCCCGGGGCATATTTCGTCAGCAAAGATAAATATTCGGAAGGAATTGTCAGCTGTTCTGTCGTAATAAAGTACTGTTCAATCGTCAGGTTTTGGTGGTTGCAAGATACATAAGTTCGTTTTAAGTTATTAGCGATGGTTTCATCTTACAAATATACAATCCGAAAAGGCTTTTGTCAAGTCTTTCGGCGTTTTTTTGCAGTTGAACTTAAACGACCCTCAACAGATACTGCAAATGCTGCTGTAAATTCGGGCAATGCCCCTATAAACGACCCTATAAACGACCCTGCAAATTTAGAAGGTTCTATTTTTAGATTGATATGCCGGCAAGGACGATCCCTTCGACATGTTCAGGTACTTGCTTTATTCAGCAATTCTGAATTGCCAGCGTGTTTGTTTTCCTTGATTGACAGACGCTACCAGATAAATATCCGGTAAAATAATCCCGTATAGTTTTTATTTTTTATCTTTGGAGCTACATGGAAAAATGAAAAATGAATAATAAATGGAATGTTGAAAAATATAATGAACATTGGATCGAATGAAAGTAACAACAAAGGTTTTTAAATACTCCATTTACGGGCTAATTAGCGGATTAATTCTATTAATTCCTATGTTCCCAATACTCAGTCTTCACCCAATGTTTGGTTTGGCATCGGTTTTAGGAGAATGTTTTTCTGATTGTGTCATTGGATACAAAATCGCATGTTTTATTTTTCTTATTCTTGCCATTATAGCTGATCTTCTATATGTGTGTAGAATACTTCGGAAGCGTGCTGGGAGAAATGGATTTGTTCTTTCTTTTTGTTTTAATCTGCTCTTGTATTTGTTAGTACATGCTTTTGTGTTTGTCGCTTTTGTTGGTGCAGAAGTTACTTGTAATGGGGATGGTCAATTGCTTTTAGGTATTATGTATTCAGGACCGATTAGTAGTGTTGTAATTTTCGTAAATGGATTAATGATAGACCTGATTAGAGAACTGGCAGAAGGGGGAAGAAAACCGGGCCATGTGGAGAAAACAACAGATAAACAATGAACAAGAAATAAAGAAATGAATACAGATTACAAAGTTGGCGATTTGATTTATGACGCAAGTATGTATGACGGATTAAATACCTTCCTGTCCGATCTGCCATTTTACAAAAAGTGGCTGCCGCAAAACAAGGAGGCAAAAATACTTGAACTTTGCTGCGGTACAGGCCGGCTTACGCTACCCATTGCACAGGCCGGATACACTATTTGCGGAGTAGATTACACCGCATCCATGCTTGAACAAGCAAAGGCAAAAGCTTCCGGAGCAGGGTTAGCCATTCCTTTCATCGAAGCAGATATCCGGACATTGAACCTGCAGGAAGAATTCGACCTGATCTTTATTCCATTCAATTCCATCCATCATTTATACAGAAATGAAGATCTGTTTATGGCGTTAGATCGTGTGAAAAACCATCTCAAAGAAGGGGGCTTATTCCTGCTGGATTGCTTTAACCCGAATATTCACTACATTGCCGAGGCCGAAAAAGAACAGAAAATAATTGCTGAATATACCACCAACGATGGGAGGGAAGTACGGATAAAACAAACCATGCGTTATGAAAATACCACCCAGATTAACCGCATCCAATGGCATTATTTTATAAACGGTGGGTTTCATTCCATCCAGAATCTGGACATGAGAATGTTTTTCCCTCAGGAACTGGATTCATACCTGAAATGCGCTGGATTTAGGGTCGTTCAAAAGTTTGGAAACTTTGAAGAAGAAACATTTACCGATCATTCAGAGAAACAGATATATGTTTTAGTTCGGGAAATAAAATAACTCGATTAATCGTTCTATATAGTACTGTATGTTAGAATGTTAGACAGACATTAAAGAAATTGCTGAATAAAAAGTGCATTTTTCGTGTTAATTGCACTTTTTGTTCAGCAATTTTGAATTTTTAGCATGTTTTCCCTGATTGACAGACGCTACCAGACGAATATCCGGTAAAATAAAACCCGTATAGTTTTAATTTTTTATCTTTGGAGCTACATGGAAAAACAACAGATAAACAATGAAAATATAATATGGACAAAAAAGCGAAAAACATTCTGTTTCAGACGTATTGGAAAAATGGTTGGATTGGTGATGAAGACAGAAAAACAAATCCCATAGATTTTGCTTATGCAAAAGAAAAGGGACTCATGTTTGACCCTCTGACAATTTCGCATGATGATTGTGTAAAAAGAATTATTGAAATGGCGGATAAAATCACAATCGAACAAGCGGCGAAAGCATTTTTAAGCAGTTTGTCAACCCGGCGACTGGATTGGCGTTCGGGAATTGGCTCGTATTTTATTGCCAAATTGTTTACGCCACACCAATATACACCTGTGGTTTCGGGGCATTCTTATGAAAATGGAGTAATCGTTCATACTGCTTATACGTGCCAAATCTGCAGAGATTTAAAATATGGAATTTACGGACATGATTTTTATGAAAACGAAGATTTGAATGTGCTGAATTTTGAACGTATAAAATGGGGTGGTGTTCGGCACGGTGATTTAATTTACACATTCTTTGATTTAGAACAATTTGCAAAAGAACAAATTACAGATCCGACAAAAGAGGATCTAGAGATTCTCAAAGGAATATTGAGCGCTGCAGGTTCGTGCAAACAGGGCGATTACCCGAGTGTTTTGAGAGATAAGATAAAAGATGTTCCTAACTTTAAATCGAGTAAAGACGAAAGAAGTATAATCCTTGCGATTCTGGCTTGTATAGGCGTTTTGCAACCTGCTTCTTACGACCGCCCCACGAGTTCCAAACATGATTGGACGTATGTGGAATTTTGGCGAGGCGAAGATAAATATAACAAGAAAGCCGTTGATACATATTTTGGGAAATACTTGGATTAGTGAAAACGGTGGCTGTAGAATTAAAGATAAAAATAGATGAAGAAATGGAGCCCTATATCAGAAGGTGAACTTTATGATATAATCATGGAAGGTGAAAATAAACTGACAGGAGAATTGTGGAATTTCTGGCAATTAATAAAAATACCCCCTATGAAGTGGACCGAAAAGGACTACGGAGAAGAAGGTGGTGGATTCTGGAGTGTCGCAATTTGTGGAAGAAAAGTAATCTGGTATAATGACATCGAAGACGGATTTAATATTTCTGACTATAAAAACTATGGAGAAATAGAGAATTATTGTTGTAATCAAGATGAACTCAACTGGGCTGTCATTCGGCTATTTGACTTAATCAAATTGGGAGGCGAAATTAGAGGGCAAGCTTCTGCACCCCAACCTCTTGATTTCAACCCAACCGATAGCACATTGAGCAACAACCAATGAATTGTAAAACAATACTATGACATTTGTGTCGTCGCCAATGGCACAAACGGAATATCAGACATAACTGCCTGATAAAAAAATACTTCAAAGAAATCTGCATGAGATATTCAGATAAGTATCGCATTATACCCCTACGATAAAAATAATATGAATATCCGCATTCTTCCCTCCAAGGGAGTACCCGTCCTAAGGGAGGGGATGCGGATAGTCATAAAAAATAACCCTCTACAACCCCTTCAGTGGGCGATTCCATCCACTTTTTCACCCCTCCGAAAAAAAAAAGTTTCTGGTTTACCACCCCATTTTGTCCGGTTTTTACCCCAAAAACCCCACTTTTTCCCAGCCACAGCATGCTGTAGCCTTGTCCTTTGACTTTCGAAAACGACGCTTTATATTTGCATCGTTAACGTTAGCAAGAGAAAACAAATACAGTATCAATCATTAAAAACTTAAAAGTATGAGTATTACTTACAAGGTTGTGAAACAAGTGTTCGGGTTCGACAAGGAAAAGACCCCGAAGTATGTAGTGAGAGCGGTGACGGGCGAAATGCTTACCTTCGACAAGGTGCGTCACCAAGTGGCACAAATCAGTGGTATACACCGCGCAACGGTCAACTCGGTGGTCGAAGGACTGCTCGATGTGTTGGTGAACAACCTCGACATGGGGCACAGTGTACAGTTGGGCGAGTTTGGGGTTTTGCGTCCCGGTATGCAGGCCAAAGCGCAGGCTACCGAGGAAGATGTCAAAGCGTCTACCATCTACCGGCGCAAAATAATCTTTGTGCCCGGCAAAATGTTGAAGGAGTTGCTTCGTAATGTTTCCGTGAACCGTATGGGTGTACAGGAAACGGATTACACGGATGACTCCGGGAATGATCCGGCGGATGATAGTTCAGAGGCTGTTGATCCGAGACTGTAAATACCCAAGGCTCTAACCCTCAAAGCTCTAATTTCCAAGAACTAATTTACAGGGAGTTAATTCCCAATGATTAAACTTTCTAAAAGTAACACGGGTGAGGTATTATTCTCATCCGTGTATTTTTTCGTACCTTTGCCCAATCATTGTAAAAGTCAATATTATGGGACAATCGAAGTCGGGCTCGCTCATGCTGAATTATTCCGATGTGTTTTTCGGTTTTCACTTCAATGAACTGGAAACCTGTGTACACATGGCCAAAGACCACATGCTGGTGTACGTATATTCGGGCGAATTATTGCTCGAAGAAGGCAAAGACAGCGTTACCGTACAGTCGGGCGAATGCATGTTCCTGCGGAAGAATCACCGCATCAATATGACCAACCGACCGAGAGGAAACGAACAATTCCGGGCGATATTCCTTGTTTTTAGCCGGAAGTTCCTGCGGGAATATTACCGCCAGATGGACAAAACCAAACTCCCCACTGACCTGAAAGACTGTGACTCCAGTGTGATAAAGGTGCCGCCAACGCCCGATATAACCAGCCTGTTCAGTTCCATGATCCCTTACTTCGATTCGTCCGTCAAGCCGACAGATGAGTTGGTGAAAATGAAATTGCAGGAAGGCATACAAGCCCTGCTTCGCGTCGATGCCAGTTCTTCCGTAACGCTTTTCGACTTTGTGGAACCGTGGAAAATCGACCTGCTCGACTTCCTCAATGAGAATTATATGTGCGACCTTTCGCTGGAAGAGATCGCCTCGTTCACCGGCAGAAGCCTCGCTACCTTCAAGCGTTATTTCAAAAAGATACGCGACCTGTCGCCCGAGCGGTGGCTGATGAAGAAGCGACTGGAATCGGCTTACCGGAAAATCAGCGAAGAGGGCAAAAAAGTGTCCGACATCTATCTGGAAACCGGTTTCAAAAGCCTTTCCCATTTCTCGACCGCTTTCAAGAAGGAATACGGCGTTGCCCCGACAAACATCCATCCATAAAATTTGACCTTTTCAATAAACTTAAATGAGCCGCAAGCGAAACCACCGCCTGCGGCTCTTGCTTTATCTTTGCAGAAAATAAATTCTAAAAAGAAACAAGCATGAAGGTATTATTGGTAAACGGCAGTCCGAACCCTAAGGGCTGCACCTATACGGCACTTTCGGTAGTTGCCGAAACGCTGAATAAGGAAGGCGTTGAAACGGAAATCTTTTGGATTGGGAATAAAGCGATTTCCGGCTGCATTGCCTGTTACAAGTGTCTGGAAACCGGGAAATGCATCCTTGCAAAAGATAAGGTAAACGAGTTCCTTGAAATCGCGAAACAGGCGGACGGGTTTATTTTTGGCAGTCCGGTATATTATGCGTCGGCCAACGGCGCATTGACCTCATTCATGGACAGGGTGTTTATTTCCGATCTTGCGGGGAACGACAACCAAGCTTTTCGTCTGAAGCCTGCGGCGGCTGTGGTCTCGGCACGACGCGCCGGAACAACCGCCACATTCGACCAACTCAATAAGTATTTTACCATTCAGGAGATGCCTGTCATTTCTTCCAGCTATTGGAACATGGTGCATGGCGAAAAACCGGAAGAGGTAATGCAAGACAAAGAGGGGCTTCGAACGATGCGTACGCTGGGGAGGAACATGGCTTGGTTTCTCACCTGCAAGGATGCTGCTGAGAAAGCAGGGATTCAATTGCCCGAACGGGAAGAACCGATATTCACCAATTTTATACGATAAGAACTCAACAATCATGAATAAAAAAGTAATCATTCTCTCGGCCAGCCCGCGCAAAGGGGGCAACTCCGACTTATTGTGCGATCAATTCATGCGCGGGGCGCAGGAAGCGGGACACAGCGTTGAAAAGATATTTCTTCGCAATGAAAAGATCAATTACTGCACAGGCTGCGGGAACTGCACCGACACCCGAAAGTGCGTCCAGAAAGACAGCATGAACGATATCCTCGCCCGAATGGTGGAGGCCGATGTATTGGTTTTCAGCACACCTGTTTATTTCTACGCCATGTGCGGGCAACTGAAAACGCTCATCGACCGCACTGTTCCGCGTTATAGCGAATTAAAAGGCAAAGCTTATCTTATCGCCACTTGTGCCGACCCGCAGCAAGATGCAGTGGAAGGCACATTGGCCGATTACAAGAACTTCCTGCGCATGACGCCCGACCTGACGGATGCAGGCCATGTCTTCGGTTTCAGTGCATGGGCCAAAGGCGATATCCTCGGTAACCCTGCCATTATGCAGGCTTATGAGGCGGGGAAAGAATCTTAATGTCAAACACAGACACAGTAAAAAATGAAAAAGGTAATCGTATTCGGAGCCACCCAAGGACGCATCCTGTTCTTCATCCAATGAATAGCGATGCTAACGGGTTCGGCAGATCCAGAGACGTGATGTCCCAATGTGGAAAATAAGCAGTACTCGTATGGTTTGCCCTGCGCTTTAAGTTTGTTGAGACGTTCTATCGACAACCCTACCGGGACTTGTATATCCTTTTCGCCAAAAAGCCAGAGGCCCGGGATGGAGAGCATGCCGAGAGTTTCGCATGGGTCGGTGTTTTCAAATGGATAACGATCTGGAGCAGTTCGGATATGTTCGCGTACCTCCGCCTCGGTGTGGCTGTCCCAGAAATCGGTATTCCCGTTGGTGAAAAACTGAAACCGGAGTTGTTCGAGCGTTGGTACCACGGACCCGCTAAACAATACCATAAAATCCACCAACGGATTCTTAGTAGCGGCGATGGGAATGATCCACCCTGCCTGACTGAAACCAACCAAACCGATAGGCAAGGTTTTATTGCGCTGATGAAGTATATTTACGGCGGCGTTCGCATCCTCGGCCAGTAGTGTCAAATTAGCCGGATCCACATTATTGGTGCCTACTTCGATGCCGACATAAATCCCGCCAGATTCGCCAACTCCACGTTTGTCATAGGTTAATACGGAAATGCCGTTCCTTGCCAGAAGTGATGCGAAATCTCTCATTCGGGGTGTCTGGTCGGAACCATGTACAAGAACCACTGCGGCGTGCGGATGCTGGGGCGTGTAGATTGTGCCGGCCAGACTGACTCCTCCTGCACTCTCAAATCGAATGTTTTCGGCGGTTGCATCAAGCGATTGGGCTTTTACCTGACTTATCGACAATAGGAATAACAGTGAAAGGAATGTAACTGGGTTCTTCATGAATGTCTTTTATTTTAATGATAACTAACTTGGTTTCCAAGGCAGTATATCATTGATGTTTATATCACATTAGACGAACAGAAGCACGAAAAGGTTACATGTTTTTGGTAATGTCTATCTATATCACTAGGATAAAGTGTTTTTTGAAAACAAAATGAAGGCAAAGTGTTTCTTTCAAGTTGCTTGAATGCATGGGTATAACCTATGGTTCTTTGACTAAAGTGTCTGAGTTCGACAAACACTTATTTCCCTTTCCACGGTTTCAACACAGAAATGATAACGGTAAGCACCAGTAAAGTTATCTGGATCACTCCCCACAGTATGGTTTGCGATACGTTGCTGAGAAACTCGCTGTTTTGCAACGTGTAATCCGGGATATTCTGAACCGGATAGACATTGCCGTTTACCTCCGGCCCCATCAGGAACGTTCCGGAGAGTACCATGAACAGGGCAAGTATCCACTTCACCGTCAGCCATCTCTGCTTGAAGAACCCCCAATTCGTCCAAATTCCGTAGACGATGCCCGTCAGCAGGATGCCTATGGCGCCGGGAATGATCAACCAGTCATCAATCAGTTTCAGGGCCAGGGAACGCATGTACATCTCGTGGCTTTCCTGCGGGGAGGTGGTGAGCAACAGCAGTATCATGGCGAGTCCGCCGCCTATCCACATGACGGCGAGTAACAGATGTACGATTTTCAGGATCTTAATCCCGTTGCCTTTTAGCTTTTTCATCTTGTTTCATATTTGATGTATGAATCCGGGTCAGAAGGTCGGCCAGCGTACTTACATCGTTCGCCGAAAAGTCCTTCAGTATTTCTTCCATCGATAGTGCGGCGATGCGCATGATTTCGGGTTGCATGTTCCTCCCTGTTTCGGAGAGGTGAATGCAGTATTTGCATAACGATGCGGGTTTGCGGACTATCAGGCCTTTGCTTTCAAGGTTGTCGATGCTGCGTTTTATGGCCGCTGCATCCTTATGCAGTCGGGCAGCAATCTCTGCCTGACTGATGCCGTCTTCGTCGAACAGCACCCGCATCACAGAATATTGGGAGTGTGGCAGGTCGATCCCATGCTGTTTCAGACGGGTATTCAATACGCCTGTCATGGTCCACAACGCTCTTTCCAACAGGATTCCTAATGACTCTAGCTTCATGAAATTAAGAACTTTAGAAATTAAAAATTAAGAATTAAGAATTAAGAACTTCAGAAATTAAGAATAAAGAATTAAAAATTAATGATTGGGAAAAGCATTCGGCGTAACCAATAGCAAAATAATGTCCGAGAATATTCAGAGATTGACTATCGTTCACAAACTCCATTCTTCATTACTGAAGTTCCTCATTCTTAATTTTTAATTCTTCATTTTTAATTCTAAAGCGTTTGGTAATCGGTATATCCCTTCTCACCTCCGCCGAAGAAAGTAGCCCTGTCCGGCGTGTTCAACGCGGATTTCAATTCGAAACGCTTCGGCAAATCGGGATTGGCCAAGAACAGTGTTCCGTACGAAATAATATCAGCAATGCCCTTCTCCAGTTCGGCTTCGCCTGTTTCCAGCGTATATCCTCCGTTGGCGATGAATGTATGTTCGATAAGCGTGCCGAAGGTTTCCACTATATTCTTAGGGTAGTGAGGGAACTGATCAGCAGAAAATGGAACATCGACAAAGTGCACATAGGCCAGCGGCATCTTATTCAGTGCCTCCAGTAGCGGGGTGAATTGTGCCACGGGATCACTGTGGAAAATGCCGTTAAACGGATTGGTAGGGGATAGCCTGATGCCCACCTTATCGCTGCCGAGGGTGTCTACCAATGCCTGCATGACTTCCAGCACGAAACGGTTGCGGTTTTCGATGCTTCCGCCATATTCGTCGGTGCGTTGGTTGGAGCCGTCCGCAATGAACTCATGGGGCAGGTATCCGTTGGCAGCGTGGAGTTCCACACCGTCGAATCCTGCTTCCAGCGCGTTGATGGCAGCTTGCTTGTAATCTTCGACAATCTGTTTGATTTCAGGAATGGTCAACGCCCTTGGCGTTTCGTAATCCTGTAAACCGTTCATCGTGAAATGTTGCTGTCCGGTGATGGCGATGGCGGAAGGGGCAACGGGCAGAGCTCCCTTTTTGTCGGACGAATGGCCTGCACGTCCCGTATGCCATAGTTGGGCATAGATCACACTTCCTTTCTCGTGTACGGATTGCGTTACCTGCTTCCATGCCTGTGTTTGCTCTTGGGTGAAGATACCGGGAGTCAGCGGACTTCCCAAGGCTTGTTCGGAAATGTTGACGCCTTCCGAGATGATCAGTCCGGCACCGGCTCTTTGGGTGTAATACAATACGGTCGATTCATTGACCAGCCCTTCGGCGTTTGCCCGGCTGCGGGTCATCGGAGCCATCGCCATTCTGTTTTTGAGGGTTTTACCTCCTAATACTGTTTGCTGAAAAAGTTTCATATTCTTATTTTTACAGTTTATATGTTCATAGATTCAATCTATGCCCATGCATGAGGCTTCGATTGCAAATATATAATAAGAATTGATTAGTCAATGCTTTTGTTTAGACGATAACAATTTATAACTAAATATTTTCGGGTGATCACCGCATGGTTACGGAATAAAGAATCAAACGCCCCAAAGCATCTCTCCTGAGCGTGATAGTTTGTGGCATCGATGTGGCAGATCCCAAGAATTAATATTACATTTGCAAACAATGTTATAAAATGAGATACATGTCATCATCCATACAAGATACCACCCTTTTCGTGAGCAAATTCAAGCAATTTGGTCATATTCCTGATGAGGTAGCCAAAGAACTCGACTCGAAAGTTCGAACTATTTCTAAAAGGAAAGGAAGTTACATCATCAAGGAAGGTCAGATTGTTTCGAGTTTCTTTGTCGTTGAGAAAGGTCTGATCCGTTCATTTTACAAAAAAGGTGAACAGGAAATAACGATCTGGTTCGGATACGAAAACTTACCTTTTGCCGGCGGCCCATCGGCTTTTAGCAACAAGCCGTCCCGGGAAACGATTGAATGCCTTGAAGATTGTGTGTTTCAATACATTCCGGGCAAAGAAATGGAAGATATGTATCAGAAATACAATGAGGTAAACACCATCGGCAGAAAAATGATTGAGGAATATTGCGATATGATGATTGAACGGAACTATGCCTTCCAAACACAATCTGCCAAAGACCGCTACGAAGCTTTAATCAACGATGAACCCGAAATTATCAGAAGGGCTTCTTTGGGTTATATCGCCTCCTATTTGGGTATTTCGCAGGAAACGTTAAGCCGCATCAGGAAGAAATGATTTTATGACTATGCACTTGTTTGACATTGAACTAAAAAAGTCCGAACCAATGCAGGGACGGACTTGAAAGTTCTGTTGTACAATGAATTATACTGCTGGAGTAATCTCAATAGTCATTCCCAGCGCATTTATGATCCGATAAAATGTAGCTACACTCGGAACAGTTATACCTTTTTCAATCCGGGAGATATATGACTTATTAACCCCAATACGTTTGGCAAGCTCCTCTTGGGTAAGGCGTGCATTCTTGCGCGCATCCAACAGGATTTGACTTGTATAGAAAGCGTATGCTTCTTCATCAAATAGCGCACGCTCGGAAGTACCGTGTTTTCCAAACTTCTTTTCAAGAACGGCACTGTAATCAACGACCTGATGATTGTTTGTCTTCATAATAAGCCTCCTTTATTTTCAATGCTTTTTCAATTTCTCCAATGGGCGTTTTCTGAATGTAATAATCTTGCGTATGATACTTCAAATATAATGTTTATTGCATAATTGTGCAACTTTTATCAGTGTATTCATAAAGAATCAAGATCTATTTAGCAATCTTTAATCTTGCGTCTACTCCCTTTTTCTTCTAATTTAAGGAAAGTCTAAGCCGCATCAGGAAGATATGTGATTTTGACTTTTGTCAAAATAGCCAGTTTAATTACGCTTTACCTTTGCATCAAATTTTAAAAGGTAAAGTATGCATTATTTGTATTTAAGTTTAGCAATTCTGTTTGAAGTCGTTGGCTCGAGTTTTATAAAAGCATCCAATGGTTTCACAAAACTACTGCCGGCAATTGTCGTAGCGGTTGCCTATCTTGTGTGTTTTTATTTCCTGTCGCTTTCGTTGAAAGCTATTCCGCTTGGCACAGCTTATGCCATTTGGGGCGGTTTGGGCATTGTTCTCACCACTCTGGTTTCTGTTTTCGTATTCAAACAGACTGTCGACATTCCTGCAATCATGGGTATAACATTGATTGTCGGAGGCGTATTTATTATCAACTTCTTCTCAAAAACAGCGGTTCACTAAAATCAAAATACAATTCAACAATGAAAAGAAAAATCAGCAAAACATCATTGGTAGCAGTTATAGTAAGCAGCCTGCTCATTTCGGGCTGTAAAAACACATCTACGGAAACGGAACAGGCAGCAGCAACAGAATACAATGTACTAAAGATTGCTGCCACTGACCAAACCGTTTCGTCCTCTTATTCTGCTTCCATTCGCGGGAAGCAGGATATTGAAATCTACCCGCAGGTGCCGGGCTTCATCACCGGGCTTAGCGTGAAGGAAGGACAACAGGTGCGAAAGGGACAAATCCTTTTCGTTATCGACCAAGTGCCTTACATAGCGGCTCTGGCAATGGCGAAAGCCAATGTGGAAGCCGCCGGTGCAGGGGTATCATCGGCGCAACTGGCATACAACAGTAAAAAGGAACTGTTCGACCAAAATGTGGTTTCCGACTACGAACGCCTGACAGCCGAAAACAATCTGCTGACGGCCAAAGCACAGTTGGCACAGGCCGAAGCGCAAGCGTTGAGCGCTGCAAACGACCTCTCGTACACCGAAGTCAAAAGCCCTTCGGACGGCGTGGTAGGCAACTTGCCTTATCGTGTGGGCGCATTGGTGAGCGCTTCGATCCCGCAACCCTTGACAACGGTATCGGACAATTCAGAAATGTACGTGTACTTTTCCATGACCGAAAACCAATTCCTGAACTTGGTACGTCAATATGGTTCCAAAGACGAGGCATTGAAATCAATGCCCGCCATTGAATTGCAGTTGAATGATAAATCTTTATACGGTGAGAAAGGGACAGTCGAAACCATCAGCGGCGTGATAGACCGAACTACCGGAACGGTGAGTGTGCGGGGCATGTTCCCGAACAAAAAAGGCTTGCTGCACAGTGGCGGTTCGGGCAATGTGATTCTTCCCGTACAACACAACGGCAGCATCGTCATTCCTCAAACAGCAACTTACGAAATACAAGATAAAGTCTTTGCCTACAAAGTGGTGGACGGTAAAGCGAAATCGACTCAAATCACCGTGGAACGCGTTAACGGCGGAAAAGAGTATATCGTAACAGGTGGACTGAACATCGGCGACGAGATTGTTTCCGAGGGAGTAGGGCTAATTCTTAATAATTAAGAATTAGGCTCCGCATGGAAATTCTTCATTATTACTTCCTCATTCTTAATTTTTAATTCTTAATTATATGTTCAAGACATTTATAGAACGTCCGGTTCTTTCTGCTGTTATATCCATTGTCATCGTAGTAATGGGTATTATCGGCTTGTCCAGCTTGCCTGTGGAACAATTTCCCGACATAGCCCCGCCTACCATTTATGTAAGTACAAGCTATAACGGTGCAAGCGCCGAAACGGTAGAAAAAAGCGTCATCGCTCCGTTGGAAGAAGCCATCAACGGTGTGGAAGACATGACCTACATGACTTCATTCGCCTCCAACACCGGTTCAATGTGGATCAGTATTTTCTTCAAACAAGGAACCGACCCCGATATGGCGGCGGTAAACGTGCAAAACCGTGTATCGAGGGCCATCGGCCAACTGCCTGCCGAAGTAACGCAGGTCGGGGTAAGTGTCAGCAAGCAGCAGAACAGTACGCTGCAAATCTTTTCGCTTTACAGCCCCGACGATTCGTTCGATGAGAATTTCCTGTCGAATTATTTCGATATCAACCTGAAACCCGAAATACTGCGGATTGGCGGCGTGGGCAACGTGCAGGTTTGGAGCAGCACCTATTCCATGCGTGTGTGGCTGAAACCCGATGTGATGGCGCAGTACCGGCTTATCCCGTCGGATATAGATGCGGTGCTGGCGAAACAGAACATCGAAGCAGCTACCGGGACATTCGGCGAAAACTCTACCGAAGCCCGCCAATACACCATGAAATACAGAGGGCGAATGACCACCCCGGATGAATTCGGTGAGATCGTCATCCGCAGTACCGCTGATGGCGAAGTGTTGAAACTGAAAGACGTGGCCGATGTGGAATTGGGACAGGACAGTTACGCTTTCCGTGGAAATTTCGACGGGCATCCGGGCGTATCGTGCATGATATACCAAACGTCGGGTTCGAACGCTACGGAAACCAACAACCAGATCGACTCTTATTTGGCCGAAGTATCCAAAAGTCTGCCCAAGGGAATTGCCATCGCACAGGTGACGAGCAGCAACGAATTCCTGTACGCATCTATAAACAGTGTGGTGCGGACACTGATTGAAGCCATCCTGTTGGTTATCCTCGTGGTATATGTGTTTTTGCAGGACATTCGTTCCACACTGATTCCGTTGGTAGGAATTGTTGTGTCGCTGGTGGGCGCGTTTGCTTTCATGCCCGTGGCGGGATTCAGCGTCAACATGATTACACTGTTCGCCCTCGTGTTGGTTATCGGAACGGTGGTGGACGATGCCATTGTCGTAGTTGAGGCCGTGCAGGCGCGGTTCGACGTGGGCTACCGTTCGTCGTACCTGGCAAGCGCCGACGCTATGAAAGGCATCAGCAACGCTATTATTTCGTCCTCCCTGGTATTTATGGTGGTGTTTATTCCCGTATCGTTCATGGGCGGCACCTCGGGTGTGTTTTACAGGCAATTCGGACTGACGATGGCGGTTGCCGTGGGGATTTCGGCCATCAACGCCCTGACGCTAAGTCCCGCATTGTGCGCCCTGTTGCTGACGCCTTATACCAACGAAGACGGTACGCAGAAGAACAACTTTGCCGCCCGTTTCCGCAAAGCGTTCAACGCTGCATTCGGCGTCATGTCGGAAAAATATAAGAAAGGTGCCTTGTTTTTCATCAAGCGTAAATGGCTTACGTGGTCGCTGCTCGCCGCTTCGGTCGTACTGCTTGCTGTGTTGATGAATACGACCAAGACCGGGTTGGTTCCCGAAGAAGACCAGGGTGTGGTGTTTGTCAGCATCGTCACCGCACCGAGCAATTCGCTGAACACCACCGATGCGGTGATGGAACGGATTGAAGAACGGCTGACGGTTATTCCGCAGGTTGCCCACACGATGAAAACCACCGGATACGGCATGCTGGCGGGAG
The DNA here is from genome assembly GCA_031554635.1 of Bacteroides sp. GTDB lineage: Bacteria > Bacteroidota > Bacteroidia > Bacteroidales > Bacteroidaceae > Bacteroides. The sequence continues at coordinate 13,209 of JAVBVD010000027.1, read as the reverse complement.
AGGGGAGTACATCGGGCATGTTTGTCATCCGTCTGAAACCGTGGGATGAACGTCGCAAACCGGAAGACCAGGTGCAGGCCGTTATCGACCAAATATACGCCTGCACGGCGGATATACAAGACGCCACCCTGTTTGCCATGTCGCCGGGGATGATTCCGGGTTACGGCATGGGCAATGCGTTGGACATCAACATGCAGGACAAGACGGGCGGCGACATCCATACGTTTTATAACGTCACGCAACAATATATCGAAGCCTTGAACGGCCGTCCCGAAATAGAGTTGGCTTTCTCGGGCTTCAACGTCAATTATCCGCAATGGCAGGTCGATGTGGATGCCGCCAAATGCATGCGGGCAGGCATTTCGCCCGATGAAGTGCTGTCCACACTCGCGGGATATTACGGCGGAACGTATGCTTCGAACTTCAACCGTTTCTCGAAGATGTACCGTGTCATGGTGCAGGCCGACCCACAGTATCGCATGGATGAAGCGTCGCTGAATAACAATTACGTGCGCCTCGGCAATGGCGAGATGGCGCCTATCGGGCAGTTCGTTACACTGACAAAGACGTATGGCCCCGAAGCGTTGAACCGCTTCAATATGTATAGTTCCATTGCCGTAAGCGCTACGCCTGCTGCCGGATACAGTACGGGCGATGCCATCAACGCGGTAAAAGAGGTGGCGGCGACCAACCTTCCCGTAGGATATGGTTACGATTTCGGAGGTATCACCCGCGAAGAAAACCAGCAGGCCAACAAAACACTTGTCATCTTCGGCATTTGCCTTTTGATGATATACCTTGTGCTGAGTGCGCTGTACGAAAGTTTTATCATTCCTTTCGCCGTGTTGCTGAGCGTTCCCGCAGGTTTGATGGGCAGTTTTGTATTCGCAAGAATGTTGGGATTGGAAAACAACATCTACCTGCAAACGGGACTGATCATGTTGATCGGGCTGTTGGCAAAAACCGCCATTCTGCTGACCGAATACGCTACGGAAAGGCGCAGGGCGGGCATGAGTCTTACTACCGCTGCACTGACTGCCGCCAAAGCCCGTCTGCGCCCTATATTGATGACGGCTTTAGCCATGATTTTCGGTTTGCTTCCGTTGGTATTTGCATCGGGGGTAGGAGCTAACGGTAACAGTTCGCTGGGCGCGGGCGTAGTGGGAGGACTGCTTATCGGCACCATAGCGCTGCTGTTCCTTGTACCGTCGCTGTTCGTCGTCTTCCAATGGACGCATGAGAAATTAAGAGTTAAGAAATTAAGAATGAAGAAGTAAGAATTAAGAATTATGAGAGCAACAACTATTAAGAGGAAAAATGAAGAATTAATAAGTAAGAATTAAGAAATAAGAATTATGAGAACAATAACTATCAAAGAGGAAGAATTTAAGAATTATGATAACAACAACTATCAAAGAGGAGAAATTAAGAATGAAGAAGTAAGAATAATAAGAATCGCAGTGAAAAAATTAAGAAAAACAACATTCTTAATTCTTACTTCTTCATTCTTCATTATTAACTTCTCCTCCTGCGGGCTGTACAAGCCCTATTCGCGCCCTGATGTGAAAACCGATCATTTATTCGGGGAAAGCTTTGTAGCGACCGACACGGCGACCATCGGCAACCTGCCATGGAACAACGTGTTTACCGATGCCGACTTGCAACGGTTGATCCAAACGGGATTGGAAAACAATACCGATTTGCAGATTGCCCGTTTGCGTATCACTCAAACGGAAGCCTCGCTGAAAGCGGCCAGATTGTCTTACTTCCCGTCGGTTTCACTCGATCCGCAGGGAACAATCAGCAGTTTCGACCGGGCGGCGGCAACGAGAACTTACCAACTGCCCGTAACCGCCCATTGGGAAATCGATATTTTCGGTCGGCTGACTAATGCCAGGCAACAACAAAAAGCCGCGTTGGAACAAAGCGAGGCATACCGTCAGGCAGTACAAACGATGCTCGTTGCCAATATTGCCAATTCGTATTTTACTTTGCTGATGTTGGACGACCAATATCAGATTACCGCGCAGACCGTCACGATGTGGGAAGAAAACGTAAAGACTATTCGAGCGTTGAAAGCGGCGGGACAAACGAATGAGGCCGCCGTAGCACAGGCCGAGGCCAATAAACTTACGGTAGATGCTGCGGTTATCGACTTGCGTCGGCAGATTGTAGAAGTCGAAAATGCGTTGTGTGCTACATTGGGCGAAACGCCTCGTGCGATTGTGCGTGGCAGGCTTGAAGACCAATCGCTGCTTGGGAATAACTTGCTATTTCAAACTCTATCGTTGGTACAAGCATCGTCGTTGATAGAAGTATCATCGTTGACACAAACTACATCGTTGGGTCAAGCATCATTGTTGGCAGAAGCATCATCGTCAGCAGAAGCATCATTGTTGGCAGAAGCATCATTGTTGGCAGAAACATCATCGTCGGCACAAAAAATATCAGTGGGAATCCCGCTGCAACTGCTTTCCAACCGTCCCGATGTGCAAAGCGCCGAAGCCTCCTTGAAACAGGCTTTCTATGCTGTGGGCGAAGCGCGTTCATCCTTCTATCCTTCCATTACATTGAGCGGCAGTGCGGGATGGACAAACAGCGGTGGGGCGGTAATCGCCAATCCGGGGGCACTCCTTTGGCAAGCTGTCGGTTCGCTTACACAGCCCATATTTAATCAGGGCAGGAACAAAGCCCGTTTGAAAATCGCCAAAGCAGAACAAGAAGCGGCTAAACTAACCTTCCAACAAACGCTGCTCGATGCAGGTGTGGAAGTGAACAACGCGCTGATGCTTTACCAATCGGCACAGGAAAAGGTCGGTTTGTACGAAAAACAAATCAGACTATTGGAATCGGCAGTCAACAGTACCCAACTATTGATGCGCCATGGCAGCACGACGTATCTCGAAGTGCTGACAGCTCAACAAACGCTGTTGCAAGCGCAGTTGTTACAGGTATCCAACCGATTCGATGAAATTCAGGGTGTCATCAATCTGTATCAAGCGTTGGGCGGTGGAAGACAAGAGGAAAATTAGCATGATCCCGATATAAATATCCACGAAAAGTCGCAAAATCTACTGCAGAATGTTATATTTCCTCTGTAAACTAAGAGCACGTGCTACCCCCTTGTCTTCTTATAGAGAATAGTATGCTAATTTCCTCTTTGAGCTTTATAGCTCAAATATGTTTTCGTGAGTAAGATGTATTATTCATACTAGTTTGCAGAAACGGGGTTTATCCAACGCAAATATAAGGGTTTTGATTACATCTTCCTTTATCAACCTTACACTGCTATGTATGTAGTAGTGTAAGGTTGTTTGAAAAAAGAAGAGTTCCTTGCACATGCGGAATAAATCAGAACTTAGAATCTTTCTGAGATTTTACTACATCTGATTCATACAAGATACACATGAATACACTATCTTTGTTCACAAATAGAAGGACTGGATGATTTGAAAATAGTCATATATCATGAAAAATAAAAAAAGTCCAATTAAACGCCGGGAATTCCTACGCATCCTTGGATCAGCGGTAGCGGGAGGAACCATCCTGATCCTTTCCGGAGGGCTGGCCCGCAAAATAAAATGGCAGGAAGCAAGCGTCTACTGGCAGATCGACCCGCAGAAATGCACCCAATGCGGCCGTTGCGAGACCCACTGCGTACTCCCCGTCTCCGCCGTGAAATGCCTGCATGCCAATAAAGTATGCGGCTATTGCGATTTGTGTGGCGGCTATTACCGGTCGAATGTAAAAGAACTCAATACAGCCGCCGAGAACCTGATGTGCCCCACCGGAGCCATCGAACGCAAATTTGTGGAAGACCCTTATTTCGAATACACCATCGATGAAAGCCTGTGCAACGGCTGTGGCAAATGTGTCAAGGGATGCAGCTCCTTCGGCAACGGCTCGCTGTACTTGCAAATCAAGCGCGACCTGTGCAAGGACTGCAACGAATGTACCATCTCTACCGCCTGTCCTTCCGGGGCCATCACCCGCGTGACGCTGGACACAGCTTACAAACTAAAAGAATGACGATGAAGCATCTATATACGTTAGGCATGTCGCTGTTGCTTTTCGGACAGGTGAATGCCCAGAACAGGTTCCCCAAACCCGATTTTGAGTCGGGCTACCAATATCCCGATATCATGCACCAGATCCCTAATGAGACGGCGTGGATCACGGTGGATATCCTCCTGCTGGTACTGCTGATGGGCATTGTGGCGTGGGCGGTGATCAGAAAACGCACCCGCCGGCCGGTGATATGGGTATCGATTATATCGGTAGCCTACTTCGGATTCTTCCGCACCGGATGCGTGTGCAGCATAGGTTCCGTTCAGAATGTAGCCTTGGCGTTGGCCGACGATACGTACCTGCTGCCTTTGTCGGTATTCCTCTTCTTTATACTTCCCATCCTGTTCGCCTTTCTGTTTGGCAGGGTGTTCTGTGCCGGAGTCTGTCCGTTTGGCGCCTTGCAGGAATTGGTGAATCTGAAAAACTACCGGTTGTCCAAGGCAGTGACAACGGTGCTGGGGATGATTCCCTGGATATACCTCATCTTTGCCCTGCTGTATGCGGTGACACGAAGCAGTTTCATCATCTGCCGGTTCGATCCGTTTGTCGGAATCTTCCGGTTGGGAGGCGATGTGGGGCTGATACTCTTCGGGGTTCTGCTGTTGGTGGCGGCTATCTTTACCGGGCGACCGTTCTGCCGGTTTCTTTGTCCGTACGGAGCGTTGCTGAGCCTGTTCTCCCGCGTCTCGATCTGGAAAGTCGAACTGACCCAGAAGGCATGTATCAACTGCGAACTCTGCCACAATGCCTGTCCGGTGGATGCCATCCGGCCGCCGTCACAGAATAAAGTCAAGGAAAGCCGTTTGCAGGGAGTCAGGCGGATCGTCGGCTATTTCGTTATCCTTCCATTCATGATTTTGGCCGGAGCTTTTCTGATGCGCTCGGTCAGTGGCGAGTTGAGCCGGGTCAACAAAGACGTGCGACTCTATGAGATGGTGATGCAACACGAAACGGCCCCGCAGGATGTTCTCACGGTAGAACTGGAGGCGTTTTACGGGCAGGGAGGAACCGTCGAAGAACTGACACGGAAATACGAAGCGGTGCAGGCCGGTTTTAAGTTGTACTCCACCGTCGCAGGCGCGTTGACCGGGCTGGTGATCGGGGTCGCTCTGATCGGGCTGTCAGTGAAGCGAACCCGCAAGCAATACGAAATCGACCAGTCCGCGTGTGTGGCCTGTGGCAGGTGTTTCAGTTATTGTCCGCAAAATAGTAAACGTTGAACGCAGAGATATGAAGAAAGCAATCCTCCGGAATATAGCGATCGTATCGGCTATCTTTATAGTAACCTTCTCGATCATGCTCATCACCAATTATTTTCAGGTGAGGGGCGTTACCCCGCTGCAAACCGATGTGGTGGAGACCTTGAAGGAGATCAATGACCAGAACGCCAATAACCCGGTGTTGCAGGAGCAGATACGGCAGTTGGACCTGCTGGCCCGGAAAGCCTATTTTGTGCGCATGGACCACCTGATGGCGGGAGTTTATATCCTGCTGGGCATGCTGACGGTGTTTGTCGTCTGCACCCGTTTGTACTTTGCCCGCGATAAGAACATCCCGGATAAGGAGATCGACCCGATCGATGAATGGGCCATCAAAACCCGGGCGCGTACCTATGTGGTATGGATGGCCTCCGGACTGGCAGCCGTAGCCTTGGTCTTTGTCGTGTTGAGCTCGCCTTACCTGAAATCGGCCGGACAGGCAGAAGCGGAAGCGCCGTCCGGAATAATGGCGCAGGGGGATGATCCTGCCACCGGTCAGCTTCCTCCGCAGGAAGACGCGGATAGCCTCGGCAGAGACACGGCAATGTTGGCAGATACGACGCTGGCAGGTGCGACAACAGCAGATGCAACCGTGGCGGATACAGTGGTGGCAGCGCCCCAGCCCGAAATCTCTAAAGTGACCCACAATGCTTTCCGTGGCAATAATTCCAACGGCATATCCTCTGCCCGCGGACTACCTGTCAAGTGGAACCTGAGCAGCGGGAAAAACATTGCGTGGAAGCAGAACATACCCCGGAAAGGATACAACTCCCCCGTTATCAATGCCAATAAGGTATTCTTCTCGGGGGCCGATAATCAGGCGCGGGAACTCTATTGTTACGACCTCACCACGGGCGAAAAACTGTGGTCGCTGGCGGCATCGAATATTTCCGGTTCTCCCGCTCAAATGCCGAAAACAACCGATGATACGGGACTGGCTGCCTCCACCGTTGCCACCAACGGCAAACAGGTGTGCGCCATCTTTGCCACCGGCGATATCCTGTGTGCCGATGTGGACGGCAAGCAGCTTTGGGCCAAGAACCTCGGAGTACCTGACAATCATTACGGGTACGCCTCTTCCCTCCTGATATTCGGCAACTCGGTGATTGTGCAGTATGACAACCGGAACTCTCCGAAGGTGGTATCGCTGGACCTGGCAACGGGCGCCCAACGTTGGAGCAAGAGCCGGACGGAAAAGGTAACCTGGAGTTCGCCCATGATTGCGAATATAAATAACGTCCCCCAACTGATACTGATGGGCAATCCGGCCATTACCGCCTATAATCCCAATAACGGTGAACAGCTTTGGCGGGTGGAATGTTTGACAGGTGAAGTCGGCGCCAGCGCCTGTAGTTCGAACGGCATCGTCTTCGGCGCCAGCGAATACTCCAAACTGGTGGCTATCAATGCAGCCGATGGCGCGGTGTTGTGGGAAGGCACTGATTTCCTCCCGGAAGTTTCCAGTCCGGTAGCCACCAAGGACAATCTCTACATGGCTACCAGTTACGGGGTGGTGGCCGCTTTCGATGCCCATACGGGAGAGTTGCGCAAGGAACACGAACTGGGTACCGAATTCTATTCGTCGCCCATCCTTGCCGAGGGAAAGATCTACCTGTTCAGCAACGACGGGAAGATGCATCTCTTCTCGGCTGATAACGAATTCCGGTTGATCGATTCGTTTGAGACCGGCGAACGGACTTTTGCCACACCCGCCTTTACCGACAAGAAGATTGTGGTGCGGACGGAAAAGAGTATTTACTGCGTAACAGCCAACTGATATGACCTGCCACTGCCATTCAACTGATACTCCGGACACTGCCGTACAGGCGAAAGTCGATGCCATCATCGACCGTATCGGCACGTCCCGCCGGATGATTATCCCGCTGTTGCAAGCCCTGCAGGATGCATTCAACTACCTGCCTTCCGCAGCCATGGAACGCATCTACGAGCGGACCGAAGTAGACCGTGCGCAACTGATCAGTGTGTCGACTTTTTACTCCCAGTTCCGGCATATTCCCTACGGAAAGCATCTGGTCAAGGTGTGTACCGGTACGGCGTGCCATGTCAAAGGAGCCGGCAATGTGTACGATTCTTTCCGACGCGAACTGAACATGGAAGCGGACAGCATTACTACCTCCGACCGACTTTTTTCGATTGAGAAGATTGCCTGTCTGGGATGTTGTACGCTGGCTCCGGTGGTGCAGATCGATGAGAAAATATACGGGCATGTGCTTCCCGGGAAGGTCCGTGAAGTGATCGACGACTTCCTGACCCAACAGGAAGCGGAAGAAAAAAAAGAGGCCGAACGGGTTCAAGGCCGGGTGACCGGGGAGATCCGTCTCGGAATGGGCTCGTGCTGTCAGGCAAGCGGATCTTCGGACATATACCGGGAGTTGAAAACAGCTTCCGGCGAACTAGGCATCGATGTGAACTTCAAACCGGTGGGCTGCGTGGGCGTGTGCAATAAGGTCCCGCTGATCGATGTGGTGGTTCCGGACGGTACCATCACCCGCTATCCCAACGTAAATGCTGCCGAAATCAAAGAGATCCTGCACCACCATTTCAAACCGGCCGGTTACCTGAAGCGGCTGAAAAACAACTTGTTGAACCATATCGACACTTTCCATACGGATGTTACGTGGGACAATGTGATCTGGAAATCGGAGGACGAGCGGACGGGGGTGATCGACAGTTTTCTGGCCGGGCAGAAACACATTTCCACCGAAGGATATGGCTTTCTGGCTCCGCTGAATATCGACGAATACATCGCCCACGGCGGTTTTGATGCGTTGAAAAAGGCTGTTTCTTCCTGTACACCCGGGGATGTGATTCAAATCCTGCAAACCAGCGGTCTGCGGGGACGTGGAGGCGGAGGTTTCCCCACCGGGAAGAAATGGGAAATCGTAGCCGCTTCGGGCAAAAAAGAAAAGTACGTGATCTGTAACGGCGACGAGGGCGATCCCGGGGCTTTTATGGACCGTATGATGCTGGAATCGTATCCGTTCCGGGTGATCGAGGGGATGATTATCGCCGGATATGCTGTCGGCGCCAATCAGGGAATCTTCTATATCCGGGCCGAATATCCGTTGGCTGTGGTCCGGATACGTACCGCTATTGAGATGTGCCGGGAACGGAATCTGATCGGCCCCGATATGGCAGGTGGTCGTTTCTCTTTCGATATTTCGATATTCGAAGGTGCCGGAGCGTTTGTCTGCGGGGAAGAGACGGCTCTGATCGCATCGATCGAGGGGGAGCGTGGATTCCCGAAACAGCGTCCGCCGTATCCTGCCGTGGAAGGATTGAACGGCCGCCCCACGCTGGTGAATAATGTGGAAACATTGAGCCAGGTTCCATCGATTGTGAAGAACGGTGCCGGTTGCTATAATCAGATAGGTACGGAAGGAAGCAAAGGGACGAAAGTGTTCGCTTTGGCGGGTAAGATACGTCATGGCGGACTGATCGAGGTTCCGATGGGAATCACGCTCAACCAGATCATTCAGGACATTGGCGGTGGGGTAGAAGGGGGCGAGAAGTTGAAAGCCGTGCAGATTGGCGGGCCTTCGGGCGGATGTATTCCGGCGCATTTGTGCGATGTGCAGGTGGACTTCGATGCGTTCAACCAAATGGGGGCCATGATGGGTTCCGGCGGTCTTGTGGTATTGAGTGAAAGTAATTGCATGGTGGATGTGGCCCGTTATTTCCTGAGTTTTACGTGCGATCAATCCTGCGGGAAGTGTACCTTCTGCCGGGTGGGTATTCGTCGCATGCTGGATATACTCGATAAGTTGTGCAGCGGGAAGGGGGAGATGTCTGATATCGGCAAGTTGGAAGAGCTGGCGGTACATGTAAAAAAATCATCGCTTTGCGGGCTGGGAAAAACTGCGCCTAATCCGGTGCTTACTACCCTTAAGTATTTCCGTAATGAGTATGAGGAGCATGTCAATGGGCTTTGTAAGACGGGAACTTGTAAAGAAATGGTGAAGTACATTGTGACGGATGACTGTGTGGGTTGTGCGAAATGTGCAAAGGCTTGTCCGGTGGATGCCATTCCGTATACGCCGTACGAAGTTCACACGATTGATGTGGGGACTTGTGTGCAATGTGGGCTGTGTATTGATGAATGCAGTTTCGATGCTATCAGGAAAGTTCCGATTAAAGAACCCTAATAAAGAGATAAGTTATGCAGATAACCATCAATAATATCCCCTTTGAAGTACTTCCCGGCGAGACAATCCTTGAAACAGCGCGTCGGACGGGACACTGTATCCCTTCGCTGTGTTATGCAAAAGGGTTCAAACATAAATCGTCCTGCATGGTGTGTGCAGTACGGAATCAGGCAAATGGACAGATTATTCCTTCGTGTAGCACCTATCCCACGGAAGGTATGCAGATTGTCACCCAAAGTGAAGAGGTGTTGCAGGTGCGCACGCTTTCGTTGGAGCTTTTATTGAGCGATCACCGTGCGGATTGCGAAGCTCCCTGTTCTTTGGTTTGTCCTCAAGGTCTTGATATCGAGCGGATGCTTGGATATTATGATGTGGGGAAATATTTGGATGCCCGTGAAATGATCGCCGGGGTTTTTGCTCTTCCCGAAATCGGATGTGATACGTGTAAAGCGCCTTGCGAAAAGGCTTGCAGGCGGGGGACTATTGATGAGGCTGTATCCATACGTGCTATTATCAAGGAGGTAGTTGGAATGTCTGATTCTAAAATGTATAGCTCCGAAGTGCATGATTCCGTTTTTTCGGCTAACGAAACGCTGAAACCCGAAAAAAATAAGGACAGTTTCCAGCCTCCTGCTTTATCAGGTAACAGGACGCTGAGCCTCCAAAGAGATAAAAACAACTTCCAATCCCGCTTGGGACGATTCACCGAAAAAGAAAAGGCCCGGTTACAGGCAACGGTATCCACTCCATCCCGCTGCCTGCATTGCGCCTGCGCCGGACGAACGGACTGCAAACTGCGCCAGTATACCACAGACTCAACCATCAAACGTTCCCGGTATAACTCGTCTTCCACTCTTCCGGCGATGGACAAAATCCACGTCACCGGAACGATGTGGTTGGAACAAGCCAAGTGCATCCGTTGCGGTCTCTGTGTGTACAACAGCGAAAATGGTTTTACGTTCAAGGACAGGGGCTTCGGCATGCAGGTGGTTCTTCCGGAAGAGAATCGTGTTAATGTCCGGGAGGAACTGGCGGATCTTTGTCCTACGGGGGCGTTGTACCGGGTATCATTGAACCAATAAAGAAGCAGGAAGTACAATACATGATTGTTGCCAATGTCAATTGGGAATAGATAACAGATAATGTATTACAGTCTTTATAGTCACAATGTTTTTCTATATTCTTTAGGTGGCATTCCTACTAATCTCTTAAAATATTTCCCGAAAAAAACTTGTGAGGAAAAGTTTAGCTTGTCGCTAATTTGCTGTATAGTAAGATCTGTTGATTTAAGCAATGCTTTCGCTTGTAATATTACATATCTTTCTATCCAGTCAGCCGCAGAAATTCCAGTTTCTCTCTTAATAATGGTTGTAAGATATTTTGTCGTAAGGCATAGCTTTTCAGCGTAAAAGCTCAATTCCCGGTGTTCCATGTGATTGTCTCTAACCAGATCCAAAAAATTATTCACCAATAAACAGCGGTTTGATTTGAATGTTTCATCTGGTTTGATTTTAATGCGAGATAATATTTCATAAAAGAACAGGGCAGACAAATGAATAATAATATCCATACGGTATGGGTTATTGACGTCCAAAACAACCTCTTTTGCTTTGTCGAAGAATTTGAGGAATTCATTTAAATCTTCTTTAGTCAAGGCTATAGCAGGCTGGTTTTTAACCAAATGACTGAATAAGGAATAATCCTTAAAGTACTTTGTCATATTATCAATAAACTTTCTTGAAAAATGGATGTGCCTGACATCATAATCTTTTCCTCTTTTGGCATACTGGAGTATTTGATCCGGCAAATAAGTGATCATACAAGGTGCGGCAACCTCGTACTCTTTTAAGTCTAAATTAAATGCCATTTCGCCCCCTTCCAACATCAAATTGATGGTGGTAGTCTCCAACTTATGCGGATGTTGGAGATAGCTAAAATTGGGGAAATCAGGATTATCCCTATTATTGACCTCCACTAAGATAAAATCATTATCGATTCTAACAACATTATCAAAGTTTTGTATACGCGAATGCAGGTCTATCTTTTTCATGCCACAGTGCATTAATGATCTGCAAAAATAGTACGTATGTCTTAAAAATGCAACAACAAACGACTAATGGTTTAATTTCACCGACTTTTTTTCTTTGCATCGTTTCCTATTAGCCATAATTTTGTCGGCTGAAATTTATAAACAAACATTGATGAATAGAGTCTTTTTTCTTACCTGTTTCCTTTTGTCGGTAATAAACGCCATGTCTCAATCAACCTTTACCCTTAAAGGTCAAGTAGTAGAGGAACAGAGCAATCATCCCATGACAGGAGTTACCGTTTACAGCAAATCCAATTTCCACAAGGGTACAACAACAGATACTGAAGGGTATTTTACTCTTTCCTTACCTGCCGGAAAACATGTTATTATCTGTTCTTATTTGGGGTATTTTACATTAGAAACCAATATAGAACTAACTAACAACTCTCAGAAAACTTTGCTAATAAAAATGAAAGAAGATACTCAACTATTAGATGAAGTAGTCGTAACATCCAAAGGCCTTACAGAAAAAATAGTAAATCCACAAATTGGAGTGGAACGGATTGAGATCAAAGAGATGGCTAAAATTCCCGCGTTATTTGGAGAACGGGATATTATTCGTTCGATACAATTATTGCCGGGTGTCAAGTCCGACGGTGATGGTTCAAGCGGTTTTCAGGTACGGGGAGGAACTTCTTCACAGAATCACATTCTACTGGATGATGCAACTATTTATAATGCAGGCCACCTCATGGGGATATTCTCGACTTTCAATGACGATGCGCTAAGCAATGCCTCCCTTTATAAAGGACAAATTCCGGCGCAATTTGGAGGAGGAACATCTTCTGTTTTCGACATATCGACTAAAAACGGCAATATGGACTCCTATAATGTCAACGGAAGTATCGGGCTTCTGGCAGCCAAGCTAAGTATTGAAGGCCCTATAGTGAAAGATAAAGCATCTTTCTTTGTCTCTGCACGACGTACCTATTTTGATGTGTTCCTTAACTTTATGGAGGATTATAAAAAAACGAAACTGAGTTTTTATGATTTGAATGCAAAAGTAAATTACAAGATTAACGACAAAAACCGATTGCTTGTTTCTGTTTTCTCCGGAAAAGACAACATGGGTTTAGACAATATGATGAGCATGCAATGGGGCAATCAAACGGCCAATGTACGATGGTTTCATCAGTTCAACAATAACCAGTATTCCAACACCTCATTTTTCATATCTTCTTATTCGTCAAATAATAGTCTGAACGTATTAGACAGAGACCGGACACTCGATAGTCACATTAACCACGCAGGTTTAAAACAGTCATTCGATTGGACATTGAATGATAAATTTGATCTAAAATATGGTTTTCAATCTGTGTACACTGATTTGAAGTCTGCCGATTGGAATATCAATAACTATCAGGAAAAAGAACAAAGAAATGCATGGGAAAACTCGATATGGTTGAATAATGAATGGAAAGTCACCGATGCGTTTACCATGCTTGCAGGCATACGCCTGAATGCCTTTTCTGTATTAGGCGGTTCCCCCTATTATGAACTGGATAGCAATGGCGAAATTATAGAAACATTGAATTATAAGAAAGGGGAAATCGTTAAAACGTATATCACTCCTGAGCCACGGGTAAGTATGAATTATCGTATTACTCCGCTTCAAAGCATAAAAGCC
>JAVBVD010000019.1:0-24005 GCA_031554635.1 Bacteroides sp. | reverse complement strand
GAGCAGATATTCCGGAGAACATTAAAGAGCATTTGATCGTTGAGTTGTATTCTAAATAATAATTAATTTCATGGCGATATTAGCATTTCAAAAACCTGATAAAGTATTAATGTTGGAATCGGATCCGAGATTTGGTAAATTTGAATTTCGTCCGTTGGAGCCAGGCTTTGGTATTACTGTTGGTAATGCATTACGCCGTATCCTCCTTTCCTCATTAGAGGGCTTTGCTATCACCACCATCAAGATCGACGGTGTTGAGCATGAGTTTTCTAGTGTTCCGGGCGTAAAGGAAGATGTGACCAACATTATATTGAATCTGAAGCAAGTTCGATTCAAGCAAGTTGTTGAAGAATTCGAAAGCGAGAAAGTTAGCATCACGATCGAGAATTCTGGTGAATTTAAAGCAGGTGACATCGGCAAGTATTTGACTGGATTTGAGGTGTTAAATCCTGAATTAGTTATCTGCCGTTTAGATTCCAAAGCAACTATGCAGATTGAAATTACGATCAACAAGGGCCGTGGTTATGTGCCTGCGGATGAAAACCGCGAATACTGCACGGATGTTAATGTAATTCCAGTCGATTCTATTTATACTCCGATACGTAATGTAAAGTATGCTGTAGAAAACTTCCGCGTAGAGCAGAAGACTGACTATGAAAAGCTGGTACTTGAAATTAGTACGGATGGTTCCATTCACCCGAAGGATGCACTGAAAGAAGCTGCTAAGATCCTGATTTATCATTTCATGTTGTTCTCTGACGAAAAGATCACTTTGGAGAGCTCAGATGCAGACGGCAACGAAGAATTTGATGAAGAGGTATTGCACATGCGTCAATTGTTGAAAACCAAACTTGTGGATATGGACTTGTCAGTACGTGCCCTCAACTGTTTGAAAGCTGCTGATGTGGAAACACTCGGTGACTTGGTTCAGTTCAACAAAACGGATCTGCTGAAATTCAGAAACTTTGGAAAGAAATCGCTTACCGAGCTTGATGATTTGCTGGAAGGTCTGAATCTTTCGTTTGGAACTGATATTTCTAAATATAAATTAGATAAAGAATAAAAAATGAGACATAATAAGAAATTCAATCATTTGGGTCGTACTGCTTCTCATAGAAGCGCTATGTTGTCAAACATGGCTTGCTCTTTGATTAAGCACAAAAGAATCACTACGACTGTCGCAAAGGCTAAAGCACTGAAGAAGTTTGTTGAACCTTTGTTGACAAAAGCTAAAGACGATACGACTAATTCTCGTCGTGTGGTATTTAGCAACCTCCAAGATAAATATGCTGTAACAGAACTGTTCAAGGAAATCTCTGTGAAGATTGCCGATCGTCCGGGTGGATATACTCGTATCATCAAAACCGGTAATCGTTTGGGTGACAACGCAGAGATGTGTTTCATTGAATTGGTTGACTACAACGAAAACATGGCTAAGGACAAAACAGTTAAGAAAGCTCGTACTCGTCGTTCTTCTAAGAAGAATGAAGCGGCTGCTCCTGCTGTTGAAGCAACTGCAGTGGTTGAAGAACCCAAAGCAGAATAAATCTGTAAGCTTTATATATGAGAAAAGCCGTCCTGAGAAGGGCGGCTTTTTTGTTGTGGAGATGTTTCTTACTCCTCAACGAGGGCAATTCCCATTTTCTTCATCAGGAAGCAGGCATTCATGTTTTGTGCGACGCCTTCCCGCATGGTGTAAGAGAATGTCAATTCATCATTTCTGATATCTGCTTCAAAGCAATGATTGCGTATATTACCAGGGAAAGTCTCTACCAATGAACCGAGAAGCAGGTCGTGTGTAGCGATGACTCCATTGGTGTTGAGGGATAACAATTGTTTGATAAGGGCCAAGGAGCCCTTTTGTTTGTCTACCGAGTTTGTACCTTTTAATATTTCGTCGAGGATGATGAAAAGCTCTTCCCCATTTTGAAGCTTGTCGATGATCAGCTTCAGTCGTTTGAGTTCGGCAAAGAAGTACGATTCGTTGTCGGTCAGCGAGTCACTGGTGCGAAGGCTGGTGATCAGTTGCGCCGGATATACCTCCATTTGTTCAGCCCAAACAGGAACGCCGATGCAAGCCAGCAGGTAGTTTACCCCGATGGTGCGCAGGTAGGTACTTTTCCCTGCCATATTAGCGCCGGTGACAATCAGAAAATAGGGGCGTTTGCTCATTGATATATCGTTACGTATGCATTTCTCGCGTTTCATCAACGGGTGTCCCAGCGCTTTTGCTTCTATCCGGAAATGATCGGAACAGATTGTAGGGTATGAATAGTCGGGATGATTGTATGCAAAGGTGGCCAATGAGCAATAGGCATCCATCTCACCGATGGCATCGAGCCAGTAGGGGAGATGTTCGGCATACATCTCTTTCCATCCTTCTATGCGCATCATCTGGCGCAGTTCCCAGAAGAAGAGTCCGTTCAGAAGTGCCGCCACAAAAACGTTGTTGCGCTGATCGAGCATGTCCATCAGGCGGCTGAGACGGTCGACTGCCTGTGAGGCTGTTCCCTTATCATCGTGTACTTTTGCCTGAACTTCCAGCAATGCCTGCGACTGCACCTTCTGTGTCTCAATGATGCGTATTTGACGGGCATACGTAGCCAGAATCTGCAACCGTTTGCTATAAGACATTTGTATTTTGGTGATACGTTGTGAGAAAGTGAAGCTCATCATGATAAACATCACGAATACTCCTCCTGCTATGGATCCCGGTATAACTCCCGCTATGGATAGTCCGATGAGTACTAGGTTAATAGTCAGTATGACGGCGGGAAGCATTCGCAATCCCTTCCGGCTGCGAAAGTAGTTGGGAGATGCCGCCCATGCTTTCAGTTCCTCTGCGTCGGCGGGTGTTCCTTTATACAACAATCCTAAGATACAGAAACGTTGCCTCATTTGAAGTTCGGGGGTAAGTTCTTTCACTGCTTCCTGTCGCTTTTCGATGCTGGCTTTTTCTTTCAGGTGGTCGTTGAACCAACCAGCTAGCTGCTTTCTGCCAGGTTCGGTAGAGGTGCGGTTGATAGCCTGAAAGAGTGAATGATCACCGAATACATCCAGATCGTAGCTGTAGAGGTGCGCCGGATCGACGAACGATTCTCCCCCGTCGAACGCCGATAAATCGTATTCCATCGCCTTAAGCTCCTGCTGATTGATCTCGATTTTCTTCTCGAGGTATTCACGTTGGTAGAACAGTTTGTTGTGCAACTTTACCAGGAGTAGAAATGGCACAAACGTTATGGCGGCAATGACGGCTACTGTTAGGGCGCCTTCTGACCAGAAGTAGATGATTCCTGCCAGACCGGCGATGGCCAGTAACAGCCGCATGGTACCGATACGATAAATACGTTGCTTGACAGATCTTAGTTTTTGCTCGGTGGTATCAATAATTCCTTGGTAGGTCGATCGGATTTCTTCTTGTTTCTTCATTCTTGTTTCTTTAATTAGGCTACAAAAATACGATTTTAACAGTAGTAGGGAATGCTCCTTTGAAACCGCCAGCCATATTTAGACTTTATTAACCACGGCGATGCACAATGGGGAGAGTCGTGAAAGGTATATCCTGAAAACTGAGCATACGGATAGGAGAGCATGGAGCATCCTGTATGGCGGTTGAGAACCAATTTAAACCATATACTAAACTTTTCTGCCTGAAAACTTGTTCCTTTTCGTCAAATCGTGTAACTTTCCAGTCGTTAAACGCAATTCGGAGATATTATGAAAAAGTTGTTGTTCTTGGTCTGTATGAGTATGGGGGCGTTGTTACCAACGTCGGCCCAGGACATGGTGTACCGCAACTTGAAAGACTTTCTTGTGGGAAAAGGTGATACGGTAACAACATTGAAGTTGGAGCGCCGTTCGAGGAGCCAGGTAATGATGACCGGTGGTGCCGATTACAAGTTAACCGCCAGTGAGGCAGAACTGCGTCCCAAGTTCTTGCGGAGTCGTTGTGCTATTGCACGCTATGAAGACAAACTCTATGTAAACTGCAAAAAGCTTCGTTACAAGAAATTGCAATTCGGTAGTTGGTATGCTCCGGCTTTTTTGTTACGGGGCAACATTTATTTTGCGGCTATCCCGTTGGGATCCGTTGCTGCCGGTAATGAGGCGATGGAAGTCAAGCTTGGTGGAACTGTTGGCGATGCCATTGCGGCTTCGAGCCTGGTCACCAGACGCGTTTGTTATGCCATAGATCCTCTTACGGGTGAAGTGGATTTCATTGGTAAAGACAATATGATGATCTTATTAAAAGATAGTCCCGATTTACTGAAGAGTTATCTCAACGAGGAAAACTGTGAATCGGCTGAGGTTACCACCAAATATCTGTTTCAACTGAAAGAAGTGGTCCGATAAAAAGTTCTTGTATAGGATCATTCTGTGTTTTCTCCAGATATTTTAGTTGAATGTTTTATCCTTTCAGCTGTTTCAAATTCCTTATTCATCGGCGTTTCGAGGTGAAGTCGACCGTTCTTCACCGCTTTCACCTGGCTTTTAATTATTGGGATATTGCCTATTTCAGAACACGTCACAAAGTTGCGTTCCACAGCTGTGGAATAGCCGTTCCACAATTGTGGAATAATTGTTTCATGGATATGGTACAGCCGTTCCACAGCTGTGGAATACCAAACAGTGACTTATACTAAAAAAGGTTGTTAGTTTTGCTGTGTGTTTACTAAACGTGTTGTCAATAAAGACGGTAGGAACCAACGGGCAATCTTCTTCGTGATGTTTTGATCGGAGAATAAAACGCTTTTATCTTTTTGTAAGATAGGTGGTTGAAATCTTGCATATAAAAATATTAATCTCTATCTTGCGAAAGAAAGTTGGATTTATTTCTGACAGATTGTAAACTTAACCTTTTACGGAATATGAGAATAGCACTGGATAGTTTCCTACCTCCCAAGCCGGTATTTGTGCCAGGCATCCGGCGTGCTCCCGACCGTGGTTATACCCTTACCCCGGAGCAGACAGTTACGGCGTTGAAGAACGCTCTTCGTTACATCCCCAGCGAATTACATCCCTCACTCATTCCCGAATTTCTCCATGAGCTTCGTACGCGCGGACGCATCTATGGCTATCGGTTCCGACCTCCGGGCGATCTGAAAGCCCGTCCGGTAGACCAGTACAAAGGACGCTGCCTCGAGGGAAGAGCGTTCCAGCTGATGATCGATAATAACCTTTGCTTCGACATTGCCCTGTATCCGTACGAGCTCGTCACCTATGGCGAAACCGGACAGGTATGTCAAAATTGGATGCAATACCTTCTGATAAAGAAATACCTCGAAGAACTAACCAATGAGCAAACCCTCGTTATCGAGTCGGGACATCCGTTGGGATTGTTCCATTCCCGCCCTGATGCTCCCCGGGTGATTATCACGAACTCTATGATGATAGGTGAGTTCGACAACCGGCATCATTGGAGTGTTGCGGCGCAGATGGGTGTAGCCAACTACGGACAGATGACTGCGGGTGGATGGATGTATATCGGTCCTCAAGGAATCGTACACGGCACCTTTAATACCTTGCTTAACGCCGGGCGAATGAAATTGGGCATTCCGCAGGGAGGCGACCTGCGTGGCTATCTTTTTGTGTCTTCCGGCTTGGGTGGAATGAGTGGAGCCCAGCCCAAGGCTGCTGAAATTGCCGGAGCAGCTTCCATCATTGCCGAAGTCGATCTGTCGCGCATCGAAACCCGCCGGCAGCAAGGGTGGGTACGTTACGTCACCGATAGCTTGCCCGAGGCCTATCGGCTTGCAGCCGAAGCCATGCAAAAGCGCGAGCCCTGTTCGGTAGCCTATCATGGCAATGTGGTCGATCTGCTCGAATACGCCGTGCAGGAGCATATTACCATTCACCTGCTTTCCGATCAGACTTCCTGCCACGCCGTGTACGAAGGCGGCTATTGTCCGGCCGGCGTCAGTTTCGAAGAACGGACCAAGATGCTTCACGAGTCGCCCGATGACTTCCAGAGATTGGTAGACCAATCCCTGCACCGGCATTACGCAGTCATCCGGGAGCTGGTAGCCCGAGGTACATATTTCTTCGACTATGGCAATTCCTTTATGAAAGCTATTTATGATTCCGGTGTCTGGGAAATCTCCCGCAACGGTATCGATGAGAAAGACGGCTTCATCTGGCCCAGTTATGTGGAAGACATCATGGGGCCGGAGTTGTTCGATTACGGTTACGGTCCTTTCCGTTGGGTATGCCTTAGCGGAAAACACGAGGACCTGCTCAAAACCGACCGGGCAGCGATGGAGTGCATTGACACAGACCGTCGTCCGCAAGACCTTGACAATTATAACTGGATACGCGATGCCGAGAAGAACCAGCTGGTAGTTGGTACCCAGGCGCGAATCCTCTACCAGGATGCCGTGGGGCGGATGAATATTGCTTTGCGCTTCAATGAGATGGTACGCCGGGGCGAAATCGGTCCGGTGATGCTGGGGCGCGACCATCACGATGTGAGCGGTACCGACTCTCCTTTCCGTGAAACCTCCAACATCAAAGACGGCAGCAATGTGATGGCCGATATGGCTGTGCAATGCTTTGCCGGAAATTGCGCCCGGGGGATGAGCCTGGTGGCACTACACAACGGTGGTGGGGTGGGTATCGGAAAATCCATCAACGGAGGCTTCGGCATGGTGTGCGATGGTAGCCGACGGGTAGACGAGATCTTGCGTTCGGCCATGCTTTGGGACGTCATGGGCGGAGTAGCCCGGCGTTCGTGGGCGCGCAACGAACATGCCATGCATACGTGCGAGGAGTTCAATGCTTCCCATCCCGATGATTACCACATTACCATGCCTTATCTGGTAGACGATGCGTTATTGGATATTCAAACAATCTTACATACTGTATAACTATGAATTGGAATAAAATTATGGAGTGCGTTCCCAATTTCAGCGAAGGGCGCAATAGGGAGAAAATAGACAAGATAGTCTCTCCTTTCCGCGGAAAGGCAGGAGTGAAATTACTCGATTACAGCAACGACGAAGATCACAACCGGTTGGTTGTTACCTTGGTAGGCGAGCCGGATGCGTTGCGTGAAGCTATTTTGGAGGCTGTTGGCATAGCCGTGGAACTTATTGACCTGAATCACCACACCGGTCAGCACCCAAGAATGGGGGCGGTCGATGTCATACCGTTCATTCCCATTCGCAACGTCACGATGGAAGAAGCCGTTGCACTTTCCAAGGATCTGGCGTGGGACATCGCTCAGCGTTACAGCCTACCCGTATTCCTGTACGAGAAATCGGCAGCAACAGCCCATCGTGAGAACCTGGCCAACATCCGCAAAGGCGAGTTCGAGGGCATGGAGGCGAAGATCCGTCTTCCCGAATGGAAACCCGATTACGGTCCTGCACAGCGTCACCCCACAGCCGGAAGCGTAGCCATCGGAGCCCGCATGCCGTTGGTAGCCTATAATATCAACCTGGGAACCGCCGATCTGGAGATTGCCACCAGGATTGCCAAAAACATCCGCCACATCAACGGCGGACTTCGTTATGTCAAAGCGATGGGCGTGGAACTCAAAGAACGGAACATCACCCAGGTATCTATCAATATGACCGACTATACCCGCACGGCGCTGTACCGTGCTTTCGAACTGACACGGATCGAGGCCCGCCGCTATGGAATCAGCATTGTGGGAAGCGAGATTGTGGGACTGGTACCTATGGAGGCGTTGATCGACACCGCTTCTTACTATCTTGGGTTGGAGAATTTCTCTATGCAACAAGTACTCGAATCACGCATCATGGAGTAAAACAATGAACGAGAACCTGATTATATTTCATGCAAAGGTCGTGACGCCATTGGGCTTTTCCGCACGCTGCGGAAAGGAGATGGGGCAACTGCAAATCATTGACGATGGTACGGTGGAAGTCACCGACGGCATCATTACCTACGTTGGTCCCAGCCGGGGCGAACGCCGCGATGGTTTCTTTCACGGCTACTGGCATTATAACGCCCGGGGCCGATGCCTCCTGCCTGGTTTTGTCGATTCGCATACACACCTCGTTTTTGGTGGGGAACGTTCCGGGGAATTCTCACGCCGGTTAAAGGGCGAAAGCTACATGTCTATCATGCAAAGCGGGGGAGGGATTGCCAGTACAGTACAAGCCACACGTGCTTGTACGCTCGATGCGCTCTGTACGGGTGCTAGCGGACTGATCCGGCAGATGAGCCGGATGGGGGTTACCACGGTAGAAGGGAAGAGTGGCTATGGGCTCGATCGCGATACGGAACTGCGGCAGCTCGAAGCCATACGTTTTCTAAACTCTGATGAGCAGAAACGGGTAGACATTGTACCCACCTTTCTGGGTGCTCACGCCCTTCCTGCCGAATACGCAGGGCGGCCCGACGATTACATCCAGTTTCTTATCAAGGAGATGTTTCCCATTGTCAAGCAGTTCGGATTGGCAGAATGCTGCGATGTGTTCTGTGAACAAGGCGTATTCTCCATCGAACAGTCGCGCCGGCTGCTCACCACTGCCCGTCAGCAAGGTTTCCAGGTGAAACTCCATGCCGACGAGATTGTTTCTTTGGGCGGAGCCGAACTGGCTGCCGAATTGGGCGCCCTTTCTGCCGATCATCTGCTCCATGCCTCCGACGAAGGGATTCGTGCGATGGCCGAAGCCGGTGTAGTGGCTACTTTGCTGCCGCTGACCGCTTTTGCGCTGAAAGAACCCTACGCCCGAGCCCGGCAGATGATTAACGCCGGATGTGCCGTAGCCCTTGCTACCGATCTTAACCCCGGCAGTGCATTCTCCGGTTCCATCCCTCTCACCATTGCTCTGGCGTGCATCTACATGGAACTCACTATCGAAGAAACCCTTACGGCACTGACCCTCAACGGAGCAGCGGCGTTGAACCGTGCCGATTGTATCGGCAGCATCGAACCCGGCAAACATGGTGACTTTGTGTTGCTCAATACGCCAGATTACCACATCTTGCCCTATTATATGGGTATGAATTGTGTCAATACCACTATTAAAAGTGGTACGCTTTACCCGAATGTATAATATGAAAAATAAAACCAGTCATTATGTTAGCAGAATTAACTCTCAGAGATTTCCTGGATAAGATCGCCGGCGACGAACCTGTGCCCGGCGGAGGTAGTGTGGCAGCACTCAACGGAGCCGTCGCTTCGGCGTTGACGGGTATGGTGGCCGGACTCACCATCGGTAAAAAAGGATACGAGCCCCACGAGGAACTCATGTCGCACATCCGGCAACTGGCGGCCAATCGCGTACTTCTGTTTGTAGCAGATATCGACCGTGATTCGGAAGCTTACAATGCCGTGTTCGACTGTTTCCGTATGCCCAAAGGTACTGATGAGGAAAAAGCCGTTCGCAGTGCAGCCATTCAGGAAGCTACAAAGCAGGCTGCTCTTGTTCCTTTGCAGGTAGCTCGCAATGCGTACGAATTGATGAACGTCATTGGAGATGTGATCCGGATCGGTAACCGAAATGCGGTAACCGACGGTTGTGTGGCGCTTCTTTCCGCCCGGTCGGCTGTACTCGGTGCCTTGTTGAATGTACGTATTAACCTGGGCTCTATCAAAGATAAAGCTTTCGTGCAGCAGTTGCAGGACGAGGCCGACCAGTTGGAGCGCGAAGCATGCGCCCGCGAAAAAGAATTGTTGGAAATTGTCAATCAAGATCTTAGAGTATGAGCAATGTATATCAAATAGGTTCCGGTCAGTTGACCTTCGAAATCATCGAACGCATCCTTAACGAAAACCTGAAACTGGAGTTGGCACCCGGAGCACGGGAACGCATACAGAAGTGCCGCGACTATCTCGACCAGAAAATAGCCTCTTCCGCCGAACCGCTTTATGGGATCACCACCGGATTCGGTTCGTTGCATAGCAAAAGCATCTCACCCGATGAGTTGGAAACGTTACAGGAGAATCTCATCAAAAGCCACGCCTGTAGCGTGGGCGAGGAAGTGCGTCCGGTTATTGTTAAATTGATGATGCTGCTCAAGGCTTACGCCCTCTCGCTGGGACACAGTGGTGTACAGGTCATTACCGTGCAGCGCATCCTCGATTTCTTCAACAACGACATCATGCCCATCGTGTACGATCGTGGCTCACTGGGCGCTTCGGGTGATCTGGCTCCGCTGGCCAACCTCTTCCTGCCGCTGATCGGTGTGGGCGATATCTATTACAAAGGAAAGAAGCGCGAGGCCATCAGCGTACTCGAAGAGTTTGGCTGGGAACCCGTGCACCTCAAAAGCAAAGAAGGGCTGGCTCTGCTCAACGGTACCCAGTTTATGAGCGCCAACGGCGTATCGGCTTTGCTCAAAGCTTTCCGTGTATCGAGAAAAGCCGATCTTATTGCCGCCCTCTCGCTCGAAGCCTTCGACGGACGTATCGACCCATTCCTCGATTGCATCCAGCAGATACGTCCGCATCAGGGACAGATCGAAACCGGCGAATACATCCGTAAATTACTTGAAGGCAGTGAACTGATTGCTCGTCCCAAAGCTCATCTACAGGATCCGTACTCGTTTCGCTGCATTCCGCAGGTGCATGGAGCCACGAAAGATGCCATTCGATATGTAGCTTCCGTGTTGCTCACCGAGATCAACTCTGTCACCGATAATCCCACCATCTTTCCCGATACTGATCAGATACTTTCGGGTGGTAACTTTCACGGGCAACCCCTGGCATTGGCTTACGATTTCCTTGCCATTGCCCTGGCCGAACTGGGCAACATATCCGAACGCCGGGTGGCGCAACTCATCATGGGGCTCCGCGGGCTTCCTGAATTTCTGGTCGTGAATCCCGGGTTGAACTCCGGTTTCATGATTCCACAGTACGCCGCCGCTTCCATGGTGAGCCAGAACAAGATGTATTGTTATGCTGCCTCGAGCGATTCCATTGTTTCGTCCAATGGCCAGGAAGACCATGTAAGTATGGGCGCTAATGCCGTTATCAAACTATTCCGTATAATGGATAACCTGGAACATATTTTTGCCGTCGAGTTGATGAACGCCGCTCAGGGTATCGACTTCCGGCGTCCGGCAAAAACTTCTCCGAAGTTAGAACGTTTCCTGAACGATTATCGCAAAGAGGTACCTTTTATCAAAGAAGATATCGTCATGTACAAGGAAATACACAAGACGGTTGCGTTTCTTCAACGGCATTGATAATAATAAGATACATATGAAATAATAAGGAAACCGGTTTGGTTTTTTGAGTTTTATGCGTACATTTGCAGCGTTTCCCTTAACGGTAGAGGGAAGCGCTGCTTTTTTTGATAAATAAATAAAAGAAAGAAACGATGGTTAATAACGTAGTTGAAACTCCTTACCGGATAGAATTGAGGGAAAGGATATTGAAATCGGCAGGCGAACTATTTGCTGCTCATGGTATTAAAGGCATAACGATGGATCAGATTGCCGCTTCGTTGGCTATATCGAAACGTACGCTTTATGAGATTTTCTGTGATAAAGAAACCCTACTAACGGAATGCCTGCTTTCTCACCAGCGGGAGATACATGAATATATAACAACCGTGTTCAACGGCTCGAGCAATGTACTCGAAGTAATCCTGAAAATTTACCAACGCACGATTGAAGAGTTTCACAAAACCAACAAACGGTTTTTTGACGATATCAAACG
The DNA here is from genome assembly GCA_031554635.1 of Bacteroides sp. GTDB lineage: Bacteria > Bacteroidota > Bacteroidia > Bacteroidales > Bacteroidaceae > Bacteroides. Next base: position 12,370 of record JAVBVD010000019.1, on the reverse strand, counting down.
CTATCCCAAGGTGTGGGAATTGGCCAAAAATAACAAGAATCAGGATGCCGAAAGTACCATGGCCTTCTTCCGGATGGGTGTGGAACAGGGTCTTTTTCGTGACGATGTAAACTTTGCGATTGTCAATCATCAGGTGCATTTGCAGTTGGAAACATTGCTTAACTCGGAACTTTCCGACGAATATCCTTTTATCGAAGTGTATGAGTCGATTATGCTTATTTGGTTGCGTGGAATCTCTACAGCGCAAGGTGCTCAGATCCTTGAGGATTTTATACAGGAGTATCGGCGAAAGTACGCCAAATAGGTGGTGAATAGAACAAATCTAAAAATAGAAAAACTGATATTTAATTTATGAATAAGAGAAGAGGAATAGGGAAAAAGATCTTTTTATCGTTTATTGCCCTTTTGACTTTTGGGGGTGCTTGGGCGCAAGAAGCACAGGATACGTTGACGCTGACACTGGACAAGGCTTTGCAAATTGCCTTGAGCGAGAATCCGGTTATAAAGGTGGCTGGTCAGGAGATTCAATTGAAGAAAGAGGTTAAGAGGGAGGCCTTGGGCGGACTATTCCCGGAAGTGGCGTTGGGAGGGAGTTATACCCGCAGCGTGAAAGCTCAAAAAATGTCTTTGGCCGGCGAGGTTTTCTCGATTGGTACCAAGAATACGTATGGTGGTGGATTGACGGTAAGCCTTCCGGTATTTGCCCCGGGCTTGTATAAGAGCATCAGCCTCACACAATCCGATGTGGAACTGGCATTAGAGAAAGCCCGCTCGTCCAAACTTGACCTGGTAAATCAGGTATCCAAAGCTTATTACCAGCTACTTTTGGCACAAGATAGCTACGACGTTTTGTTGCGTAGCTATAACCAGGCTGAAGCCAATTACAAGATAGTCGATGCCATGTATAAACAAGGTAGTGTGAGCGAATACGATAAGATTCGTGCCGATGTACAGGTGCGCAGCCTGAAGCCTAATGTGGTTTCGGCTCATAATGGAGTCGATCTGGCCCGTTTGCAGTTGCAAGTACTTATCGGCATGGATGCAGGTATCCCCATCGCAGTAGTAGGTAATCTGAAAGACCACGAAATGGCGATGTTCCAACAACAACTGAGCGATGTCGCTATCTCCTTGGAAAACAACAGTACCCTGAAGCAACTGGATCTGAACAAAGAACTGTTGGGCAAGAACCTGAAATTGCAAAATACTAATTTCATGCCGGTTGTGGCTCTTTCATTCGATTACATGTATACATCGATGTCGGATAATTTCAAGTTCTCGGAATACAATTGGTATCCTAAATCGGCTCTAGGACTTAGTTTCAGTATACCGTTGTTCAAGGCTAGCAACTTCTCTAAAGTGAAACAAGCCAAGATTCAACTGTTACAGTTGGCCAGCAACCGGGTGAATATAGAACGTCAGATCAACATGCAGGCTACCAGTTACATGGATCAGATGGCGGCTAGCACCGAGCAGGTAGTAAGCAACCGCGAAGGCATTGTGCAGGCTGAAAAAGGACGTCAGATTGCCCAAAAACGTTACGAGATCGGTAATGGTACCATTCTCGAGATGAATGACTCTGAAGTAGCTTTAACACAGGCAAAATTAGTCTACAACCAGTCCATTTATGACTATCTGGTGGCTAAGGCTGATCTGGATCTGGTATTGGGGAATAATAATATGATTGAAAAATAAGAAAAACAAAAGATATGAAGAAAAATATTTATGTAATTGCCCTGATGGCTGCCGCTGTTTTAAGCTCGTGCGGCGCATCGACAAAAGAAGAAGCGGCAACAAAGAAGGTAGATGAAAAGCCACGGGTTAAATTAGCCTCGGTAACATCGCGTCCGGTAGAACAAATACAAGAGTACACAGCTACCGTAGAGGCAGAGGTGAAAAATAACATAGCTCCCAACACGGCCGTACGCATCGATAAGATCTATGTCGAAGTAGGCGACCGGGTATCGAAGGGGCAGAAAGTAGTACAGATGGATGCTTCCACCCTGACACAGGCGAGGCTTCAGCTGGAAAACCAGGAAATAGAATTCAAACGTCTGGACGAATTGTATAAGGTGGGCGGAGCTTCCAAATCGGAATGGGATGCTTCCAAGACTTCATTGGAGGTAAGGAAAACAGCCTACGAGACTTTACTGGAAAATACAACCCTGAAAAGCCCGATCAGCGGAGTAGTAACTGCCCGCAATTATGACAACGGTGATATGTACGGCGGACAACCGGTATTGGTGGTAGAACAGATTACTCCGGTGAAGCTGATGATCAATGTGTCGGAAAGTTACTTCACTAAGATAAAGAAAGGTGCGAAAGTGGATGTGAAGCTGGATGTCTATGGCGATGAATCGTTCATCGGACAAATCAGTCTGGTGTACCCCACTATCGATGCGGTTACACGTACGTTCCCGGTAGAGATTAAACTGGCTAACGGTGACCAACGCGTACGCCCGGGTATGTTTGCCCGTGCTACGATCGACTTTGGAGCGGAAGAGAACGTAGTAGTTCCCGACCAGGCTGTTGTGAAGCAAGCCGGTTCGGGCGACCGCTATGTGTTCGTGTACAAAGACGGTAAGGTATCGCACAACAAAGTAGAGTTGGGACGCCGCATGGGCACTGAATACGAACTCAAGTCGGGTGTGGAAAGCAATTCGCAAGTAGTCATTGCCGGACAGGTTCGCCTGGTCAATGGAACCGAAGTAGAGGTTGAAAAATAATCTAATACATTATTCATTATGAGTTTATACGAAGGAGCGGTAAAAAAACCGATCATGACTTCCCTCTGCTTCCTGGCAGTGGTGATATTTGGTATTTTCTCTTTGTCCAAGTTGCCTATCGACTTGTTGCCGGACATCGAGACGAATACCATCATGGTGCTCACATCATACCCCGGAGCAAGTGCTTCCGATATAGAAAACAACGTGACCCGTCCGTTGGAGAATACACTGAACTCCGTAACCGATCTGAAACATATCACCTCCAAGTCGTCCGAGAACATGTCTCTGATCACCCTGGAGTTCGAATATGGAAAGGATATCGATGTTATTACGAACGACGTACGCGATAAACTGAACATGGTTAGCTCCATGCTGCCCGATGAGGTGGACAATCCCATCATCTTCAAGTTCAGTACCGACATGATTCCCATTGTGATGCTTTCGGTGCAAGCCAACGAAAGCCAGTCGGCGCTTTACAAGATACTCGACGATGCGGTAGTCAATCCGTTGGCGCGTATCCCCGGAGTCGGTACAGTGTCGATTGCCGGAGCACCCAAACGTGAGATTCAGGTGTATTGCGATCCCAACAAGCTGGAAGCCTACAACCTGACTATCGAAGGTATCAGCGCCATTATCGGCGCCGAGAACCGGAACATACCCGGGGGTAACTTCGATATCGGTTCCGAAACATACGCTTTGCGTGTGGAAGGAGAGTTCAAAGAGTCGCGTCAGTTGCAGGACGTAGTAGTAGGCACTTACAACGGAGCCAATGTGTTTTTGCGCGATGTAGCCCGTGTGGTGGACACCGTACAGGAACGCGCACAGGAAACCTATAACGATGGTGTGAAAGGTGCTATGATTATTGTACAGAAGCAGTCGGGTGCCAATTCGGTGAATATTTCCAAGGAAGTACTGGACGCTATGCCGAGGTTGCAAAAGAATCTGCCCAGCGACGTGAAGTTGGGAGTGATCATCGATACATCGGAGAATATCCGGAACACCATCGGCTCATTGGCCGAGACGGTATTGTTCGCTTTGCTGTTCGTGGTCATTGTGGTATTCTTCTTCCTGGGCCGTTGGCGTGCTACGGTGATTATCTGTATCACCATTCCGCTTTCGTTGATTGCGTCGTTTATCTATCTGGCCGTCACAGGCAATACGCTGAACATCATATCGCTTTCTTCGCTCTCCATTGCCATCGGTATGGTAGTAGACGATGCGATTGTGGTACTCGAGAATGTCACTACCCACATTGAGCGTGGTTCGGAACCCAAACAGGCGGCTATTCACGGAACCAATGAGGTGGCTATCTCCGTAATTGCTTCTACGCTGACGATGATTGCCGTATTCTTCCCGCTTACCCTGGTGGGAGGTATGTCGGGGGTACTCTTCCAACAGTTAGGCTGGATGATGACTATCATGATGGTGATCTCGTTGATCGCTTCGCTGGCCATGACGCCTATGTTGTGTGCCGAGATGCTTCGTTTGCAGAAGAGGCAGAGCAAGACATTCAAGATACTTTATTCTCCGATCGAACGTTTTCTGGATGGTTTTGACAACTGGTACGTTCGTCGCCTGAACTGGGCGATCCGTCATCGTACCCTTATTATTAGTGGATGTGCGATACTCTTCGTTGCCAGTTTGGGATTGCTCTCCCTGATCAGTACCGAGTTTTTTCCCACGCAGGATAACTCCCGTATTGCTGTGAAGTTCGAGTTGCCCATCGGCGCCCGTACGGAACGCAGTCAGCAGATTGCCGACGAGCTAACCAAATATTGGATGAAGAAATACGAGAAAGAGTTCGATGTATGTACCTATACAGTAGGGCAGGCCGATTCCGACAATGCGTGGGCTTCCATGCAGGATAACGGAACGCACATTGTGAACTTTACCATCGGATTGGTGAGTCCTTCTTTGCGCGAAAAGAAACTGGGAACGATTTGCGACGAGATGCGTGAAGACCTGAAAAGATACCCCGAGTTGCCCAAAGCACAGGTGATTCTCGGAGGAGGTGGAATGGGGATGGGTAGCCAGACCACTGCCGACTTCGAAATTTATGGATATGACTTGAATACGACCGACTCCGTGGCTGCTCAACTGAAAGCCCAACTGTTGGGTATTAAGGGAGTGTCCGAGGTAAACATCAGCCGTGGTGATTACCAACCGGAGTATCAGGTGGATTTCGACCGCGAGAAACTGGCTCTGCATGGGCTTAACCTGTCCACAGCGGGCAACTTCCTGCGCAACCGTGTCAATGGTGCCACCGCGTCCAAGTACCGGGAAGATGGCGACGAATACGATATCAAAGTGCGCTATGCTCCGGAATATCGTACCAGCATTGAGAGCCTGGAAAATATCCTGATCTACAATGCGCAGGGGAAAGCCGTTCGGGTGAAAGACGTAGGTACGGTTGTGGAACGCTTCGCGCCTCCTACCATCGAGCGTAAGGACCGCGAACGTATTGTGACTGTAGCCGCTGCTATTTCCTCCGAGGACGGTGGAGTATTGGGCGATGTGGTAGCTGCCGGAAAGAAAGTAATCGAAGACATGCATCTGCCTTCGGGTATCACGGTGCAGGTGGCCGGTTCGTACGAAGACCTGGTAGAATCCTTCCAGGATCTGGCGGTGTTGGCTTTGCTGATTGTCGTCCTGGTGTTTATTGTGATGGCTGCCCAGTTCGAATCGCTTACCTATCCGTTTATCATCATGTTCTCCATTCCGTTTGCCCTCAGTGGGGTGCTGATCGCTCTGTTCGTTACAAAAAACACGCTTAGCGTGATGAGTATACTGGGAGCCATTATGTTGATCGGTATTGTGGTGAAGAATGGTATCGTGTTGATCGACTATATTATATTGTGTCGCGAACGCGGACAAGCGGTGCTTAATGCGGTGGCTACCGGTGGACGAAGCCGTCTCCGTCCGGTAATCATGACCACGGCTACCACTATTCTCGGTATGATCCCGATGGCTATCAGTACCGGCGAAGGTGCCGAAATGTGGCGCCCGATGGCGATTACGGTGATCGGTGGTCTGGCTATTTCCACGATCCTGACGCTGATTCTGATCCCCACGCTGTATTGTGTATTTGCCGGGGTTGGTGTGAAACGTCAGCGCAGGGTTTTGAAGCATAAGCGGGAGTTACAGGCTTATTTCGATGAGCATAAACATGAGATTATAAAAAAATAAGAAATAGAACGATATGAAATCAGTATTGATCACTTTCGACGAGGCACATTTCGAGAATATCATTTATACCCTCGACCGCTTGAACTGCCGCGGGTTTACGTATCTGGAAAAGGTACAGGGACGTGGTTCGAAGACGGGTGAACCGCACTACGGCAGCCATGCGTGGCCTGCTATGTGTTCGGCTATTATCACCATTGTCGAAGATCACCGGGTAGATCCGTTGCTCGATGCGCTGCAAAAACTGGATATGCAATCCGATAAACTCGGACTGCGTGCTTTTGTTACCAACGTAGAGCGCAGCATTTAATACATAGCGCGTAAAAACCAGTCAAGGGGAATCTCACAATTAAGTGAAGATTCCCCTTTTCTTAGTTCACAACCTTATATGTTTGCAGATCGTTTGGTGGGTGATAAATGTTTCCCGGTAATCTTATTCTATTCCGATTTCGTCTACAAACAGGAATGGAGCTTTACCTTCGCCCGAATGTCCCTTAGGCAGGGCGGGACTATATTTTACCGTTACTCTTACATAGGTTGCCTGGACCGGAGCAAATTCCACATCGTATGTCTCCACTGCTTTCTTGATAATATCCGTATCCAATGGGAAAGTTTTAGCAGCCACCTCGCGGAATGTCTTTCCATCCTCAGATACAGCTACCTTTAATCCGGAGGCTCCCATGATCCAGGCACTCATATCTACTATAGCTTCTGTTGTTACCTTGCTTATTTCCGACGGTTTTTCCAGTTGGATGGTTGCTTCGGCATCATAACCGGGGAATCCCAGCCAGCGTCCGGTGGCGTAGCTGTCGTTTCCTTTCAGTCCATCGACCAGCGTAATAGCTCCTTTGTAGGTATATTTACCGCTCGGCTGTGTTTTCAGTACAATGGGGCAAAGGGTAGCCTTGTTGAATACGATCTTCTCGGTTATCACTCTGGTGCTGCCCGATGGGCGAACGGCTATTGCCTGGAAGTCGGCGTTCTGTGTCACTGTTACCGGTTCCTGGTAAGGTGTGGAAGAGGCTGTGGGAATGGTGCCATCCAGTGTATAATAAATAGGTGCGTTGTCGATGGTGCTAAGCTCTACGACAATGGCTCGTTTCACCGTATCGGTAGTAAAGGTTGCACTTAGCTCGTAGGCATGCTTGGAATAGTTGCGCTGGTCGCGGTCGTAGATTTCCATCAAACGGGGCAGGCGGGTGGTGAAGTCGCGGTAATCTTTCTTCTCGGGCAGTGTCCATTGTACCTCAGCCAAGGCGGCCATACGTGGCAATACCATGTATTCCACATGCTTTCCGTCGAGGATGTATTCCACCCAAAGGTTGGCCTGTGCGCCCAGGATGTGCTGTTTTTCTGTTTCGTTCAGTACAGCCGATACGGGTTCCAGGCTGTAAACCTTTTCCAATGGCACATATCCTCCGATGGCGAGTGGTTCATCTTTGGTGTCGGCCGTTTGATAATAATCGAAATAGGCATGGGAAGTGGGTACCATAATTACATCATGTCCCAACCGGGCTGCTTCGATACCGCCTTCCATACCCCGCCAGGACATAATGGTAGCGTCCGGTGCCACATCACCTTCCAGAATCTCGTCCCAACCAATCATGCGTCGCCCTTTGCTGTTAAGGAACTTTTCTGCGCGATGGGTGCAGAATGTCTGCAAGCGGGCTTCGGCCGAGTGACGGGCATCGGCCTTCAATCCTTCCGCCTTGATGCGTGCCTGACATTTTGGGCAGGCTTCCCAGCGGGTGCGTGGTGATTCGTCGCCACCGATGTGAATAAACTTAGAAGGGAAAAGTTCCATTACTTCTGCCAGTACGTCTTCTATAAACTGCAAAGTCTGGTCGTTGCCGATGCAGAGTACATCATCGAAGATACCCCAACGCGGGCAGACTTCGTAAGGGCCTCCCGTACAACCCAACTCCGGATAAGCCGCCAGCGCTGCCAGCATGTGCCCGGGCAGGTCGATTTCCGGGATGATGTTGATGTATCGTTCTTGTGCGTAGACTACTACTTCCTTGATTTGATCCTGGGTATAGAATCCGCCGTACGGCTGTCCGTCGTACTCGTCCGTATTCCGGCCTATGACGGTGTGCTTCCGCTGCGAGCCGATTTCTGTCAGTTTCGGATATTTCTTGATTTCGATTCTCCATCCCTGATCATCGGTCAGGTGCCAGTGGAAGTTATTCATGTTGTGGAGAGCCAGCAGGTCGATGTATTCCTTGACAAACTCCACGGGGAAGAAATGGCGCGATACATCCAGATGCATTCCGCGATAAACAAACCGCGGATAATCGTTGATTTCTACAGCGGGCAGAACGATGTCGTTTCCTTTGGCTACCGCCGGAACTGATTTTCGCAAGGTCTGAATGCCATAGAAAACTCCGTTGGGCGTCTTTCCGCTGATGTTTACCTGCTCTTTAGTTACCAGAAGTTTGTATCCCTCTTCCTGTTCGATGGCCGGGTCCAGACTGAGTACGATGCTGTTGGCCGGGACATCCTGAGGGGCAACATCCGTTTTCAGTGCTTCCCCGGTGGACTCTTTCAGGTATTCCGACAGGAAATCTGCGTTACGTTGCAGCAATTCGTCTCCTAGCGGATAGAGTATTCGGGTACTTCCGTCTATGACAAACGGTTCTCCTTGGTTAATAACTACCTCTTGGGGAAGAGGAACTACTTGATAATTGGCTTCTTTTTTGGGGGATTGACACGAGAAAACGAGAAGTGCCAATGCAAGAAGCGGGGGGTGTGTAAGTTTTTTCATCCTATAAATTGATTAAAGAATTTCGTCAAAGATAGGAAAAAAGAAAACTCTATTCAAACCTTTTATATTCAAAGTAGTCGATATCCACATACCCACCGGGGGCTTTGGTAGCATAGTTGAAGATCGCAAATTTGGTACCCATGAAGAGTTTGCGGTAGTCGAATTGCATCTTGAAATCCGTCCCGATCTTTATCCATTTCTTGTTGTCCAGACTGTAGTAGAAAGTAGCTATGTCTTTGTGCAGGTTGAAATCCCCATCGATACGCAGATAGATGGTATTCTTTTTCAGTTCCACCCGTTCTTTCTCCTCAACCTCCACGCCGGTAATGGCTTTTTCTTTGTCTGTCAGACTCACCACATTGGTGCTCATGGTCAGAAACGTCTTTTTGCCCTCTTTTACTACCGATAGGAGCCCCGAGTGTCCGTTGAAAGCGCTGAAACCGGACACGTCTCCGTCTTGCATCTTCGAAAGGTCCAGAGCGATCATTCCACTGCACATTGGCCCCTCCATACGTTGCGTGAGGGTATTGGGTGCGGCATACAAGTTGTCTACCACCCGGTTGGTACGTAGGCGGAGGTACCCCGGACGTTCGGTAAGCGACCAGCTTTCGTTGATTGGGTTGTGGTTCCATTGCCAGTTTATCTTTAGCGTACGGCTGTCGAAGTTATCGCTTTCCACGATTCGTTTGCCACTGTCGTATGTTTTCAGTGGTACCGTACCGGTTTTCGGTGTGCGACCTTGATCGTCGCCCAACATCGGCCACCCGTCTACCCATCGGCATGGAAGCAAGAGAGGCACCCTGCCGATGCCGCCGCGATCCTGAAAGACAAGTCCGTACCAGTTTCCCTGTTCGTCGTCGATGATGCAGCCCTGCCCGATGTAGGGGAATCCTTCGAAGTTATCTTCTATAATGACTTTTTTCTCGTACGGTCCGGTGATGTGGTCGGCACGGTAACAAAGTTGCCTGCGCTTTTCGTTTCTGGGCCACGAAATCATCAATAGGTAATACTTGCCGTTATGTTTCACCACCTGACTTCCCTCAAGCAATCCGGTCTCTTCTTTATCCCGTTGGAAGATATGCATGTTTACTCCGTCGGGTTTTACGTCCGAAAGGTCGCTCTTCAACTCTTTGAGTGAGCCTGTTCCGGAGAATACATATACCCGGCCATCGTCATCGAAGAAAAGAGAGGCGTCATGAAAGTGGGGAGTTCGTGAAACGAGTTCCCATTTCTCTGTTTCCGGATTGGTGGTGCTGTATATATAAGCTCTGTATGGCTGATCGTTTGGAGAGAACAATACGTAATATTTACCGTTGTGGTAGCGAATGGATGAGGCCCACTGGCCGCGTCCGTATGCGGTTCCTTCTTGTAAATCGTACTTGGGGGTGTCTGTTAATTTGTCGAATACATAGCTGGCTATTTCCCAGTGAACCAAGTCTCTGGATTTCATAACTGGCGTACCGGGCATCAGATGCATGGTTGTGCTGATGAGGTAGAAATCACTCCCCGATCTTGTGATAGACAGGTCGGGTACATCGGCGTTGATGATCGGGTTTGTAAAGGAAGTCTCCTCCTTTTGTGCCATGAGCGTGGTGCTGCATAATGCAAACAAGCATATTAACTTCAGAGTTTTTGTCATATCTCTCGTTTTTAGGGTATGGGAATTGAGTTAACACTTAATGTTCTTTATGCAAAGTTAGTCTGTTTCTTTTGATTCTTGTTCTGATTAGGATGCACGAATTATTGCTGATGTTACTTTGATGGATTGTTTTGTTTCATATTTTATTCTATATGCAACATCGTTGTTGAATATGGCTTGAGATCCTTGATAGGTTTGATACCAGACTCGTTTTTGGGCTACTGGTTCATTCTTTTATAGGAATTTTGTACCTATTTGAAAATGAAATGAAGTTGACGTCTTTTGCTCTTTCAGGGTCAAATTCCAGTTCAAGTTTTACTTCCTTTTTTAATCGATCTTCAAATTTTTCGATTACTCTTATAGGTATTTTACTCTTAATAGGAATACCTAATGAGAAATATTCTAAGTCCCCTTTTAGATTGTAGAATTCTCTTAAATAAACGGCTTCCCCCAATTTTTTTATTCTCAGGTAAGGAAATAATACATCGTTAATTATAGAAGAAATATCTGTCCCCTTGCCAGATATTTTTTTAAGTTTTCCTTGCCAAGGCTCGGTAATAAACCCTTCAAATGGATTGTGTTTGTTACTAAAATATTTCCGATCGCTGTCATAGTATTCTATCACATACGTATTCGAATCCGCTTTTACGTATTCTGTATTCAAAAGAACAGGTAAAGAATTCTTTTGAGCAAAAAGATTGGTGAAAACACATAAGATCAAAATGAATAATATACTCTTTTTCATACGCATTTTTTTAAATGACTCTATCCTGAATTATTCATACTAACATAAAAAAGAAAGTGTAAATTCTGCATATTTCAGCAGAATTTACTATCTTGTAGTCGCCAAAAAACAAAGAACTTCCTTATGCGCAAAAGTACGAAAAAGGTTACAAATACCGTTGATTCTCCTGAGTTATTTTCTTTCTCCCCCGTTGAGAATAAGTCTGTCCAATGTAGCTTTACTTCTCCCGACCTCTCTCCTTTTTGGGGGGGTGATGCTGATGCGTGAGAGTGCATTATCCAAAGACCTTCTCTGCTCCATCTCTAATTGTATCCAGGATAATCGCCAACCTTACTTGATTCATCATACCCTCCAAGAGCTGATCAGCCAGCGTGTGTTTCAAATTGCTGCGGGTTATGAGGATGCCGATGACTGTGATTCTCTCCGTGGGGACAGCATTCTCAAGCTTTGTTCCGGCTGCAGTACCGATGGTGAGGATCTTGGTTCTCAGCCCACCATGACCCGCTTGGAAAACAAGGTGAGCAATCGCGAACTTTATAAGATTGCGTTGGAATTTGTCCATCATTTTGTATCCTCTTATGACAAAGAACCCGAGAGCATCATTTTAGATTGTGATGATAGCAACGCCAACACATACGGAGGCCAACAGCTTTCCTTATTTAATGCGTATTATGGTGAATATTGCTACATGCCCCTTTTTATCTTCGAAGGCATTAGTGGCAAGATGATCCTGCCCATCCTGCGCCCGGGAAGAGGTAATAAGTCTCTGAATATTTTCAACCTTCTGCGCAGGCTTGTGGAGGAATTGCGCAAATTCTGGAAACATACGACTTTTATCCTCCGCGGTGATTCTCATTTTTGCAGCCATGAATTCATGGATTGGGCGATGGACAAGACCTACGTCCATTTCATCACCGGGCTGGGTGGTAACTCTGTGCTGTTGAGAAAAGTGGAAGAGTGGGTGAAGTCCGCAGAGAAGTCATTCAAATATGGGGGCGTTCCTGTGAAAACGTACCGTACCTTCCATTACAAAGCTGGGAGTTGGAAGAACCAACAACGGGTTATTGTCAAAGTAGAGGTGGCCCCATGGGTAAGAATTTTCTTTTCTAATACTTCAGGCTTCGAATCCATTGTACTGTCATTACAAGAGACAAATAAGAAAGCCAACATGATTGATATGCAAGATAATTGTTTCATAGATAGAATTTGAAGAAGATGTCTTGTTTATTCGACTTTCGCATTTGAATACTCCACAGCAGTTTTAAAAAACACCACAGCACAGACGAACCATCCTGAAATCCTTAAGTCAAAGGCAG
>JAVBVD010000008.1:0-95098 GCA_031554635.1 Bacteroides sp. | reverse complement strand
CTTTCTTTTCCATATGTGAGTTTTTGAATACAAAAGAAGAAAAGATATACGAAATATCAAACAAATCACAGAAATAATAGGCAAAGAGATTAAATAAATGGTGATTCAGCTTTGAACGTCAAATACTGGACACCCTACCTTACAGGTGGGTATCCAGTACTTGACGTTCATTTTTATTATAGCATAGTGTTTGCTTCAGAGGTGCATCGTAGCCGTAGCCGTGGCGATCCGATATTATTAGTAATAATCCTGTGTGAATCGAGGTTCGGGGCACGCTTGGGCTGATTTTATGTAACAGTTTTTGACTAATTTTTCAGCCCAGTACTTGGCTTCTGCCTCCGACATATTGCTTAAATTAAGATCGCATAAATGCCCTTCGTATGTAAGACTGTATTTATCTACCATTTTTCTCCATTCGCTCCTGTAGTCCTTGATGTGGAGATTTAGAAATCCAACCCCAATATGATCTTTACTAAGGGGTATTGCGACCCCAATAAAATCTTCTTTTGCCATAAATGTAGTTTCTCGGCGCATATTGTAAGAATTCCAGGCCTCTGATGTGCACGAGTAGCGCGTATACAATGACACTGTATGTTTCACATCCAACTTTAACCCATCGATGAAATCAAAAGGGTCTGCATTGCACTCCTCAAATTCAGTCCACACATACCAAAGCTTACCGGGATCTTCTTTCCCGGATCCTTCCCTCCCGAAATCTTCTTGCTCGTCATTACTACAACCCAAGAAAGTAAACATACACAAGATGGAATAAAAAATCATTTTCTTCATGGCAATTATATTTTTTCGTTAACAATATATCAGGTAAATACAGTAGTTCTGATAATACTGCATGTATGTGTAAAAAAGTCTACATTTTTTTTAAATCTGTCGACTTTTCATAAGATGTATTATTACTGATATACATTAGCTTTTAGCTGTCACGCGACTACTCCAACCGAAATACATGATGTAAAGAAATGCCAATAAGGGGAGGATAAAGCCGAGTGCCATGTTGCTGCCACCGATCAATCCCATGAGAATAGGAAATACGGCGCCACCGCCTACACCCATCACGATGTACGAAGAGGCTTTCTTCGTATGCTCGCCCAGTCCTCGTACCCCCAGTGCAAAAATGGTAGGGAACATCATCGACATGAAGAAAAATGATGTATAGAGTGCATACAGCGATACCTGGCCTAATGATAACATAACCAGAATCATACAAAACACGGAGGCTCCGCCAAAGAGTGCCAACAACCGATCGGGAGAGATGCGGCTCATGATAAAGCTACTGCTCAGTCGTCCCACCAGGAACAGTCCCATGCCTCCGAAGCCTAATAAGCGGGAGGCTTCCAGATTGCTGATACTCGAATCGAGCTCGGTGACATAGTTGATAAAGAAGCTGAACACACCCGTCTGTGCTCCGCAATACAGGAACTGAGCCAACACCGCCATACGCAGGTTCTTATACTGCCAGGCCGACTTCTTTGCTCCCGAAGCAAGAGCTTCTTTCTTGTCCTTTCCGTAAATAATCTCGGGCAGCTTGGTAAAGATCAGACAAATCGCAATGAAAAGAACCACAAAACCTACCAGAATATAAGGCTTGGCAAGTGCCAGATGATCGGAAGGGTCCGCCCCGAAGATCAGCATACCACCGATCAGGGGACCTACAATCCAGCCGACGCCGTTAAATGCCGACGCAATGTTGATACGTTGCGCTGCCGACTCTTCCGGTCCGAGGCTAGTCACATATGGATGCGCCCCGGTTTCTATGATGCACAGTCCACAAGCAATAATAAACAATGCACACAGGAAGGGGATAGGGGAGTGAATAAATGCCGCCGGGATAAATGCGAATGCTCCCAGGGCAAAAAGCATCAACCCGAAGACAATACCTTTCTTATAGCCGAAACGTTTCATGACCAACCCGGCCGGAAGCGCCATCAGGAAGTAGGCGATATACGTGGAGAACTGAATAAATCCCGACTCGGCTTTCGACATCTCGAAAATACCCTGGAAGTGCTTATTCAGCACATCCAACAAGCCATGAGCACATCCCCAGAGCAGATACAAGCTGGAAATCAGAAGAAAGGGGATCAGGAACGATTTTCCCGAAGCACCCCGCAATATAGACTTCATCATGACGGCTTAATCCCAGTGAAAACATTCTTCCATTCCGGCCCACCACTCACCTTCTTGTCGCGTCGCCAACGGTTGCTGACAAGGCATGCACACATCCCACCAACGTTGTGTTTCGGGGTCGGCAGCCATTCGCGCCATATCGGCGTTATAGTCATCGCCGATGTATTCGAAGTAACTGAACAAGAATCCATCCTTGTAGTAGATGCTGTAATTCCGGATGTTGCACTCGGTAATCATTTTCAATACACCCGGCCATACGGCAGCATGCAGTTGTTTGTATTCTTCCAATTTTTCAGGACGTACGTTGATAACACTTCCGTAACGCTTCATAATGTTTTTTGTGTATAAATTTAAACTAGTTTACTGGGAATCTGTCTGCTTATTTACTCCTCCTTCACGGCTTTAAACAGTGCTTCCACATTGGCGGGAGCAATGTCGATGAGAATAGCTTCGTGGCTGGGCGAAATAACCAGACCGGTAGGGAACATCGCCTTCAGTTCTTTGACCTTGGCTCTCACTTCTTCCGGTTTTCCATTCACCAGCAAGTGTTGTGCATCCACTCCTCCACAGAAAGAGACCTGCGAGCCAAAGGCGTCTTTCAGTCCCTGGGGTTGCATTTTGGCAGCCAATGCCTGAATGGGATGAACCACATCGACACCCAGATCGATCAGGTCGGGAATCACATCGTAAATAGAACCGCAGGAATGATGGATCACTTTCAGACCGTAACTCTTAGCCTGGTCGATCAACTGCTTGGTTCCTTTGAAAACAAACTCTCTCAGCAGTTCCGGATCGATCATCAATCCATTCTGGCTTCCGAAGTCGTTTCCTATCAGCACGGCATGAAGTCGTCCTTTGGTAGCTTCGTAAAAAATCTCATTGGCTTTCAGGTAGAAATCCGTGATCCGGTCGATCACCGCCCGGAACATTTCAGGCTCCAGCATCATCTTGATCAGGGCAGTTTCCATACCAAAGGCGGCACAGGCATCTTGGAAATGAGCCGCCCACACCACGCCCATCACTGCATATCCGTCGGGAACTTCGTCCACGGCTTTGCGGCAGAGTTCCGGATCGATATACTTCCGTGGATCGGGCCAGTCGAACGTATCGACATCGGCAGGATCGGAGCAGTCTTCAAAGAAACCGGGAGCGGTCAGTGTCCGCTCATCCGGAGCACCTCCTTTGTTCTTGGCAAAATCAAAAGCCGCATAGATGGCATTACTGGTAGGAGAGTGGTAAGGAACTTCGACGGGATAAATATCATCGTCCAACAGGGCTTTTAACGCTGTCAGATCGGCTACGCCGAAATAATCCAAAAGTCCCGGAATGGCATGGGTATCGGGAATTCCCAGCCAGGAAGCAGGCCGGTCAACGGAGCGACGTTCTACCGTCGCCAGGAATCGTTCCAAATGAGTCATATTTGTGTGTTTTTAGCTATAATAACCGTGTTAACTTTATCGACCGACGAAGTTATCATAATTCCTTAATAAATAAAATTATTTGTAGTTGTTTTTGTAAATAGAAAAGGCTACAAAGCCCGTGAGGAACTTTGTAGCCTGATTTCTTATTATTCAGAGAATATTTCTTACTCTTCGATTGCTGCCTGAGCCGCTGCCAATCTGGCAATAGGCACACGGAACGGAGAACAGCTCACGTAATCGAGACCTACCTTGTGACAGAATTTCACAGAAGAAGGTTCACCACCGTGCTCACCGCAAATACCACATTTCAGTTCCGGACGAACAGAGCGACCTTTTTCGGTAGCCATGCGTACCAACTGACCTACACCATTCTGGTCGAGTACCTGGAACGGGTCTACTTTCAGGATCTTCTTTTCCAGGTAGATAGGCAAGAACGAAGCAATGTCGTCACGAGAGTAACCGAAGGTCATCTGCGTCAAGTCGTTCGTACCGAACGAGAAGAATTCAGCAGAAGAAGCAATACGGTCGGCTGTCAACGCCGCACGCGGGATTTCGATCATCGTACCCACCTTGAAGTCGATGCTGTCGCCCAATTCTGCGAACAATGCAGCAGCTTCGGCACGGATCACCTTTTCTTGTTCCTTGAACTCGTAAACGATACCAGTCAGCGGAACCATGATTTCCGGATGTGTTTCAACACCTTCCTTCTTCAACTCGAGAGCAGCGCCGAGGATAGCACGAGTCTGCATCTGAGTAATTTCGGGATATGTGTTACCCAAACGACAACCACGGTGACCCAACATCGGGTTTTGTTCGTGAAGCGAGCTCACACGTTGTTGAATGTATGCCAATGTCACACCCATAGCGTCAGCCATTTCTTGTTGGCCTTTTACATCATGGGGAACGAATTCATGCAAAGGAGGATCGAGCAGACGAACAGTTACCGGGCAACCGGCCATCGCCTTGAAGATACCTTTGAAGTCAGCTTGTTGGTAGGGGAGGATCTTAGCCAATGCCTTGCGACGACCTTCCGCATCCTGTGCCAAAATCATTTCGCGCATAGCTTTGATCTTTTCACCTTCGAAGAACATGTGTTCCGTGCGGCAAAGACCGATACCGATTGCACCAAATTCGCGTGCGATCTTCGCATCGTTCGGTGTATCAGCGTTGGTACGTACTTTCAAACGGGTATATTTGTCGGCCAGTTTCATCAAGTCGCCAAAGTCGCCCGATACCTCGGCAGCAATGGTTTTTACTTCACCCAGGTAAACTTCACCTGTGGTACCGTTCAAAGAGATGAAATCTCCTTCTTTCAGTACCAAACCGTCGATTTCTACCGTACGAGCTTTATAGTCTATATTCAATGCGCCTGCACCCGATACACAGCAAGTACCCATACCACGAGCCACAACGGCAGCGTGAGAAGTCATACCGCCACGAGCGGTGAGGATACCTTGTGCAACAGCCATACCGGCCAAATCTTCTGGAGATGTCTCGATACGAACCATGATTACCTTCTTGCCTGCTTCTGCCCATTCGGCAGCATCATCAGCAAAGAATACGATCTGTCCGGTAGCAGCACCCGGAGAAGCGGGCAAACCGCGGGTCAACGTCTTAACTGTCTTCAAAGCAGCCTTGTCGAATACCGGGTGAAGAAGTTCATCCAGCTTATTCGGTTCTACGCGTTGCAGAGCAGCCTTTTCGTCGATCATGCCTTGACGAAGCATATCCATGGCAATCTTCACCATAGCAGCACCGGTACGTTTACCGTTACGAGTCTGCAAGAACCATAGCTTGCCTTCCTGTACGGTGAACTCCATGTCCTGCATGTCCTTATAGTGATTTTCCAATTTTGTTTGGAGAGCGTCGAGTTCTTTGTAGATTTCGGGCATAGCTTCTTCCATAGAAGGGAATTGAGAAGCGCGAACATCTTCAGATACGCTGGCCAGTTCAGCCCAACGTTGTGAACCGATCTTAGTGATCTGTTGCGGAGTACGGATACCGGCTACCACGTCTTCGCCCTGAGCGTTGATGAGGTATTCACCGTTGAAAAGGTCTTCGCCCGATCCGGCGTCACGAGAGAAGCAAACACCTGTAGCCGATGTTTCGCCCATGTTACCGAACACCATGGCCTGTACGTTCACAGCAGTTCCCCATTCGGCAGGAATACCTTCCATTTTGCGATAAAGGATAGCGCGGTCGTTCATCCAAGAGTCAAATACTGAGCAGATGGCACCCCAAAGCTGTTCGTAAGCCGATTCCGGGAAGTCATGACCAGTCTGTTTCTTCACGGCAGCCTTGAATTTAGCAACCAGTTCTTTCAGGTCTTCCACTTCGAGTTGGTTGTCCAGCTTCACACCTTTCGCATGTTTCACTTCTTCGATGATCTCTTCGAACGGATCCATGTCTTCCTTGTTAGTCGGCTTCATGCCCAGTACCACGTCACCGTACATCTGTACGAAACGACGGTAAGAGTCCCATGCGAAACGACCGTTTCCTGTCTTGCGAACGATGCCTTCTACTACTGCGTCGTTCAAACCCAGGTTGAGGATCGTGTCCATCATACCCGGCATAGAAGCGCGTGCTCCCGAACGTACGGATACGAGCAACGGATTCTCGATGTCGCCGAATTTCGACTTCATCAGGTCTTCCAGCAATGCGATAGCTTTTTCTACTTCACCTTTCAGAAGGGATACAACCTGGTCTTTACCCAGTTCGTAATATTCGGAACAAACATCTGTTGTAATAGTAAATCCCGGAGGAACAGGAACCCCGATAAGGTTCATTTCTGCAAGGTTAGCGCCCTTGCCACCCAAAAGGTTCTTCATGCCGGCTTTTCCTTCTGCCTGGCCATTACCAAAGGTGTAAACTCTCTTTTTGTCCATACTAGCGTTTTAAAGTTATAAAGTTTCGAATCAATTATTCGTTGCGCAAAACTATACATAATTCATTAACATAAAAACTTTTCGTGAAGAAACTTTTCGTATAAATGATATTTCGAGATAGCAATTTGGAATATTTCACTCAGGCAACCGGTTTTTCGGAAATTATAGCTACTTTTGCCGAATAATTTATTAGATTGGTGTAAAAGTGGCAAGAAATAAAAAAGAACTTCCCTTGCTTGAGAAGGTGAAAATTACGGATGTGGCTGCCGAAGGAAAAGCCATCGCAAAAGTAGACGACCTGGTGGTTTTCGTGCCATATGTAGCCCCAGGTGACGTGGTCGACTTACAGCTTAAACGAAAAAAGAACAAATACGCCGAAGCCGAAGCGGTAAATTTTCATGAATACTCTCCTTTACGGGCCGTTCCTTTCTGCCAGCATTACGGTGTTTGCGGAGGATGCAAGTGGCAGGTACTCCCATATTCCGAACAAATCAGATACAAACAAAAAGAGGTGGAAAACAACCTGCGTCGTATCGGGCATATAGAGTTGCCCGAGATATCGCCCATCCTCGGATCGGAGAAAACGGAGTTTTATCGCAATAAGCTGGAGTTTACATTTTCGAACAAGCGCTGGCTCACCTACGAAGAGGTGAAGCAGAACGTGGTGTACGACCAGATGAATGCCGTTGGTTTCCACATTCCCGGTGCATTCGATAAAGTATTGCCCATCGAAAAATGTTGGTTGCAGGACGATATCTCGAACCGCATCCGCAATGCCGTACGTGATTATGCCTACGAGCACAACTATACTTTCATCAACCTGCGTTCGCAGGAAGGCATGCTGCGCAACATGATTATCCGTACATCGACTACCGGCGAGCTGATGGTAATCCTCATTTGCAAGATTGTTGATGAGAGCGAAATGGTACCTTTCAAGCAGATGTTGCAGTTCATTGCCAATTCTTTCCCCGAAATCACCTCCTTATTATATATAGTAAACAACAAGTGTAACGATACCATCAATGATCTCGATGTACATGTGTTCCGGGGCAACGACCACATCTTCGAACAGATGGAGGGACTGCGTTTCAAGATCGGACCGAAATCGTTCTACCAGACCAACTCGGAACAAGCTTACAATCTATATAAAATTACCCGTCAGTTTGCCGGACTCACCGGTAAGGAGTTGGTGTACGACCTCTATACGGGTACAGGAACCATTGCCAACTTCGTTTCCCGCCAGGCACGCCAGGTGATCGGTATCGAATATGTACCCGAAGCCATCGAGGATGCCAAGGTGAACTCGGCCATCAACGGCATCGGCAACACGCTGTTCTTCGCCGGAGATATGAAGGATATGCTCACGCAGGACTTCATCAATGAGTACGGTCGTCCGGACGTGATCATTACCGATCCTCCCCGTGCCGGTATGCACCAGGATGTGGTCGACGTGATTCTCTTCGCCGAACCGCAGCGCATCGTTTATGTGAGTTGCAACTCGGCTACACAAGCGCGCGACTTGCAGTTGCTCGATGCCAAGTACAGGGTGACAGCTGTGCAACCGGTGGATATGTTCCCGCATACGCACCACGTGGAAAATGTAGTTTTACTTGAAAAGAGACCCGACCATGAGTAGAAAAAATAAACTGACAGCCAACGAACGCATGGAACGGGCTGCTACACGCGCCAAAGCCAAATATACCGACTATGCGGTTCGCGAACCAATGGAGTTGATGGACTTTCTGGCTGCTAAAATGCCGGATGCCAGTCGCACCAAGCTGAAATCATTGCTTGCCAAGCGGGTGGTGTATGTGGACAAAGTGATTACCACGCAATTCAACTTCCCGCTTCGTCCGGGCATGAAGGTACAGATCAGCAAAGAGAAAGGACGGAAGGAGTTCCACAGCTCAGCGCTGAAGATCGTGTTCGAAGATAATTATATCATTGTGGTAGAAAAGCGCGAAGGGGTGCTCTCCATCGGCACCGATAAGCAGAAAGAACGCACGGCGCATTCTATCCTGAACGATTATGTGCAACGGACCAGCAAAAGCAACCGAATATTCATCGTGCACCGCTTGGACAGAGATACATCGGGCTTGATGGTGTTTGCCAAAGACGAGAAGACGAAGGTGCGCATGCAGGACAATTGGGACAAGATTGTGGCCGAACGTCGCTACGTGGCAGTTGTTTCGGGCGAGATGGAGAAAGATCACGGAACGGTGACTTCCTGGCTCACGGACAACAAGGTATTCATTACCTATTCGAGCATGACGGACAATGGAGGCGATAAAGCTGTGACGCATTACCGCACCATCAAGCGTGCCAACGGCTATTCGTTGATGGAGCTGGAACTGGAAACCGGACGGAAGAACCAGATCCGCGTACACATGCAGGATCTGAAACATCCGGTGATCGGGGACGTGAAGTATGGCAATGGCAATGATCCGATTGGTCGCCTGGCATTGCATGCTTTCAAGCTGAACTTCTACCATCCGTTGACGGGTGAGTTGATGCGATTCGAAACACCTTATCCCGATTCATTCCGTAAACTGTTGTTTAAAGGCAACCAGTCTTCAGCGAAGGAAGAAGCGGTAGAGGAGAACCAAGCTCCGGCTAAAGAGAAAAGAGCTTCCGCCAAGGAAAAACAATCTCCGGTAAAAGAATAGAAGCAACTTTCCTGCTTCAATAAAAGATAGATGATAAAACCCAAATGGTGCAAACTGTTTGGGTTTTATTATTTATTGTAACTTTAATCAACTCATCCAAAGTACCATAAATTTGTGGTACTCGTTCTATTACACTGATAATCAGTGCATATCATTTCTCTTGTTTCCATTGGTTTGCATGGCACCTATTTCCCCCTTTTTCATCATTCCAGCTATTATTCTTTCTCTACTTTTGCTTTCGGAATCATGAAAAACAAAAAACACCGATATGCAAACATCTACCTCATTTTCCGACCAGCTGATAATTGATGCGTACTCTACATATCGCCCTTCAATTATTTATTTCATTCAGTCCAAAGTCGGCGACCCCGAAATGGCGAAAGATTTGTCGCAAGATACCTTCCTGCGACTGATGACCTACAAATCGATGATTCGTAAAGAAACTATCAAGTCGATGATCTACATGGTAGCCCGCAACCTGGTATACGACTACCTGCGCCGTCACTACAAAAAGATAGAAGTAAACAGTTATCTCTACGATGAATATATAGAAGGTACCAACAACGTAGAGGAACTATACGAAGTAAAGGAACTGAAGACCCTCGAAAAAGCCAAACTATCGACCTTTCCCAAGCAACGGCGAAGAATCTACGCACTCAACCGCTTCCACGAAAAGAGCATCGGCGAGATTTCCGACATGATGAACATCAATAAACGCACCGTGGAAACTCACCTGTTGCTGGCTCGCCGCGAGATGCGTACCTATATAAAAAAATGCATTTAATCCATCTAATAATAAATCCAATAGTATGAAACAAAGAAAGAAACTGATCTCAATCTTATGCTCGCTGCTTGTAAGCAGTTGGGCAGCGGCGCAGAACACCCCGGTACAACTGCGGGTGAATGCCTCCGAACAGATTGCCACCGTAACCAAGTGGTTTAACGGTACCAACATCGAGGACCTCAACAACCAGACGAACGGGGGAATCTTCAGCCAACTGCTACATGGCGAAGCGTTCGAAGAGAATATGGACGTCGATTTCCTGAATCTGAAACGGGCCGACTACTCCAAGATATACGTGGTGCTCGACGAAAGAAGAATCCCGCACCTGATCAGCCAAACAGATATCTACCACCGTATACAGTGGAACAACCTCAACGAGAAGTACGACGTAAACTCCAAAGACATCTACAACTCTCCGCCGCTCCGCCGTCCGGTGATCATCTCGGGTTACAAATTCCCCGGACGCTTTCTGGTGTTCGACTCCTTGCCTGCACCCATTCAAAAGATCATGCTCGACCGCCTCAACGGAAACGAACAGATCTCCAAGTACTGGAGCAAGACCACCACAGGAAATCCCCTCTATGGCTATGAACTGGTACGCGACGGAAAAGCCTATATTGGCCGTCAAACACAAACCATCTGCTTTCAGGGAGGTGAGGGCGAAGTTGGACTTACCAATCACGGTTTGTACCGCATGGGTATCTGTTTCGAGAAAGGTAAAACGTACGACGGTATATTGCGCATCAAGGCAGATGAAGCTACAACAGTGTATGTATCCCTGCGCGACGAGAGCGGGAAAGTAATCGCCGAGAAGCCTTGCGCCATCAAAGGCGACGGATCATATGAAAAAATCATCTTCGAGCTGACTCCCAATGCGAATACTCCTCGTGGAAGTTTTGGTATTTCTCTGAAGAATTCCGGTAAGGTATCATTGGGATTTGCCTTCCTGCAACCAGGTGAGTGGGGCAGGGTGAAGGGGTATCCCATTCGTAAGGAGTTTGTCGATGCGCTGAAAAAGCAAGGCATTGACGCTTTCCGCTACAACGGTTCGATGGTCGATGTAGGCACGGATACATACTTGTATCGTTGGAAAAAGATGATAGGTCCGGTAGACGAACGCCGGGTGACTTTCCGTAGTGGCTTCAATCTGTATGCCACACACAGTTTTGGAGTGGTGGAAATGCTTCAGGCAGCCGAAGCAGTCGAAGCAACGGCCATCATCGGCATGAGTATGGACGAGTCTTACGAAGACATACGCGACTTTGTGGAATACGCGAACGGAAGTGTTGATACCCCGTGGGGTGCCTTGCGCGCCAAACACGGACATCCGGTACCTTACGGACTGAAATACATCCAGGTAGACAATGAGCGTCCAATGACCCGCGGATACCTGGAATGCATGAAGAAATTTGCCGAGGCCGCCTGGTCGGTCGATCCAGAAGTGTCGATCATGACTTCGCTCAACATCGGTCGCGACGGATTCAAACGGGGAACTCCGGAGTACCAGCTTTCTACCGAAATGGTTGCCTGGTTTCTTTCCAGAAAACAAGGCGATAAACTGGCGTGGGATCCTCATTACAGCGGAACAAGACATTTCGCCGATTCGGGACTTGCATTCGAAAACGAAATGGGTATCGTGCTTCAACGTGAACTGGCACAAGACTTTCCGGGCTTCAAGTTGAACCTGCATCCGATGGAAGAGAACGGAAGCCGTTGCGACTGGGACCGCGGACTGGCTCATGCCAACAACTGGAACACCATCCAACGTTATGGCGACTGCTTCCGCATGATAGGTACCGCCAACACCTTCCAGCCACACGGACTGCACTACATGTGGGATCAGGGACGCATTCACTACACAGCCGATGCCATCTGGTTCCAGCCCTCCGCACATATCGACGAGATGATGATGAAAACATGGAAGCCCAATGTGGTAGCCACCACCAGCAGTGACAATGCGCTCGACATCACCGCCAAAGTGAACGACTTAAAAACGGAAATGACAATATATATAGCCAATATGAGCGATCGCCCGCTGGACGCAGTCCTCAATATCGACAATTTCCGGTTCGGTTCCAAAGCCGACGTACAGACCATCGGCGGTTGCGACCTGAATGATTTCAATACTTACGAGCAGCAGGATAAGGTAGTATTCAAGCCTTCGCAAGTAACGCTGGCCAAGAAGAATGCCACTTATACATTCCCACGGTACTCGTATACAGTCATTACCCTGAAAAGATAATTCAAAAATGTTACTATTAAATTTAAATGTATGAAACAGGTTTTATTTCTTTTACTATTGGCTCTTTGGGGCTGTAGTAGTGAAGAGGTCGTGAAGCACCCCACGGTGGACAACAAGTACAATGCTTCTCAACCCCGGACATTAAGCGGATTCACTCCCGAATCTGGAGGCATCGGCGACAAACTCATCGTGAAAGGTAATTTCGGAACGGATATTTCCAAGATGAAGGTGATATTCGACAATAACAAAGAAGCCCGTATCCTATCCACTGACGGAGCTTCCATCTACTGCCTGGTGCCCAAGCAAGGAGCCGGCGACAATTCGATAAAGGTAATGGTAGGTGACGAAGAACTAACTACCGACAAGACTTTTGCTTACATTCAAAACCAAAAGGTTTCTACCATTTGCGGTATGTTCAATAAAGACGGCTACGTGAACGGCAATATCTACGATGCCATGTTCTCAGTGGTAGTAGGTATCAACCTGGTAGCCAATGACAATATCATGGCGGTAGAAACCCATAAGAAGCGGGTGCGACTCATCTCTCAGGAAGACAATCAGGTAGTGACCGTCATGGATGGATTATGTACCGGCAAACCTGCCGTTAATGAGGCACGTGACATTATATACTGCGTGGAACTCTACCGCAACTCCGGAAAGGTGTACCGCTTGCGCCGCGACAATAGCTGGGCACCCGAACTGATCCGCGGAAACATAGCCGAACTGGCTACCGGAGAACAATGGTCGTGCACACTGGACGATACCGAGAAATACTTGTACGTACGCAACCACATGGGAGTGCTCATCCGCCTCTCGCTGGAAGAGAAAGCCGATGACGGACAACTGAAAGTGGAGAAGCTGATCGACGAGAAAACCTACATCAGTGGATCGACCCTCAACTTCCTGGTGTATAGTAAAGTAGATAAATGTTTCTATGCCTCGGAAGCTTTCAACCACAACATCCTGAAGATATGGCAGGAGGGAGGCGTATGGAAGCAAGAGATATTTGCCGGAATGACCTCACCGGGACTCCAAAACGGTGATCGCCTGGAAGCCAAGTTCAACGTGCCTTTCGGATTGACGGTAGACAGTGAAGGAAACATTTACGTAGCCGACAGCAGCAACAATGCTATCCGGAAAATATCTCATTACGACCCCGTAAGCAAGTCGGGTGGAAGGGTGACTACCGTAGCCGGAGGAACCAAATCCACAGATAAGGAGGTAGATGGCAATCCGTTGGAGTCTACGTTCTTCATCCCGCACGATGTGGCTGCCGACTCGGAGGACAACCTCTACATAGCAGGTGGCGACGGCAAGAATGTACGTAAACTGGCTATCGAATAATTTGTACGATCACTCAAATCAATAAAATATGAAACACAGAATTTATCTCATAATCTCCCTGCTGTTTGCTTATACATTGCAAATGTGGGCGCAGAACAATCTTACGATCTCGGGTACGGTGATGACAGAGCAAGGAGAGGCGCTACCCGGAGTAACTATTCAGTTTAAGGATAAACCGGGCAAAGGAAGCCTTTCCGATCTGGACGGTAATTTCCGCATCGAAAATCTACCGAAAGGAACAGTGCTGGTATTCAGCTACATCGGTTACGCACCCTATGAAATAAAAGTTACGGCTACCAAATCGCAACAAATCGTATCGCTGAAAGAAGATGTGAACACCATAGACGAAGTGGTAGTGGTAGGACGCGGTACACAACGCAAGA
The DNA here is from genome assembly GCA_031554635.1 of Bacteroides sp. Classification (GTDB taxonomy): domain Bacteria; phylum Bacteroidota; class Bacteroidia; order Bacteroidales; family Bacteroidaceae; genus Bacteroides. The sequence continues at coordinate 81,231 of JAVBVD010000008.1, read as the reverse complement.
TATCGGTGGTAGGTGCGGTGACAAACATCAAACCAGCCGACCTGCAGGTACCTGCCGTTTCGGTGACCAATATGCTGGGCGGACGTGTACCAGGTATAATTGCCGTGACACGTAGCGGCGAACCGGGCAACGACTTCTCCGAGTTCTGGGTACGCGGTATCAGTACGTTTGGTGCGGGCGCCTCGGCATTGATCCTGATTGACGGTGTGGAAGGCGATCTGAACACACTGGACCCTGCCGATATCGAGAGCTTCACGGTACTGAAAGATGCATCGGCCACGGCAGTGTACGGTGTACGCGGAGCCAACGGTGTGGTATTGGTTACCACCCGCCGGGGTAAATCGGGTAAGATTACGGTGGACGTGAAAAGCAATGTGGGATTGTCGTACTCGGCCCGCTTGCCCAATTATGTAGACGGTGCCACCTACGCACGCCTTGCCAACGAAGCATCTGTGGTACGAGGAGGAAAACCCATCTACGACCAGACTTCCCTGGAGATGTTCTCTAACGGACTCGACCCTGACCTGTATCCCAATGTGAGCTGGCGCGACGTAGTACTGAAAGATTACGTATGGAACCAGCAACACCACATCAGTGTTACCGGAGGTGGTACCAATGCCCGCTATTACATGAGTGTGGGTATACAGAACAAAGAGGCCATCTACAAGCAAGACAAGTCAGCCAATAAGTACGACACAAGCGTAGGTTATAGCAAGTATAACTTTCGCGCCAACATTGACGCCAACCTCACGAAGAGTACCATTATCGAATTGGGACTCGAAAGTGTGATGGTAAACAATGTATACCCCGGCTATGGCGACAACAACCAGGCCCTTTGGGATGCCCAGGCCAACCTCACCCCAGTGACGGTACCTGTACTGTACTCCAATGGAGCGCTTCCTGCTTACGGCGCCAATGCCGACCAACGCAGTCCGTACGTGCTGCTGAACTATACCGGTTATAAGAAATTCTTCGACAATACCAATACCATCCGTCTGCGCCTTACGCAAGACATGGACCGCTGGGTGAAAGGTTTCAATGTAGAAGCGTTGCTCGCCATGACCAACTACTCGTACCTGCTGCAAACCCAACTGAAAACACCCGCTCTGTACTATGCCGACGGACGCAACAGAGACGGAGGATTAAACCTGATCAAGAAAGTAGAGAAAGCAGACGACGTCTACACTTCTGAGAATCTGGCTACCCGAAAGATCCATTTCGAAGCGCGTGCCAACTACAATAGGCTGTTGGCTGAAAAGCACCGGGTAACGGGATTGCTACACTTCTACATGGACGACGAGATCCGGGGCGATGCCGGCACGCTGATTGCTTCCATACCGAAACGTTACATTGGTCTGGCTTCACGCGCCACCTATTCGTTCAAAGATACCTATATGATTGAAGGCAACCTTGGCTACACTGGTTCGGAAGCATTCGAAAAGGGACAGAAGTTCGGACTTTTCCCAGCTATAGCAGGAGGATGGGTACCTACACAATACCAATGGATGCAGGATAATGTACGTTTCCTGGACTTCTTTAAGATCAGAGCTTCGTACGGTGTGGTGGGCAACGACCGCATCAGCAACGACAATAAAGTACGCTTCCCGTACCTCACTACCCTTGTCAACAATGCCGGATCAGGTATCTGGGCTTCGGGCAACGGAGTGACGGAAGATCAGGTAGGTTCGGACAACCTCCGCTGGGAGAAATCGAAGAAGATGGACATCGGTATCGATGCCAAGCTGTTCAAGGAGCGCATCGACCTCACTGTCGACTTCTTCCGGGATGTTCGTTCGGGCATTTACCAGCAGCGTGCTTCCGTACCCGAAGAGATGGGACTGACCACCTTACCTTATGCCAATGTAGGCGAGATGAAGAGCTGGGGAGCCGATGGTAACATTGCCTACACCCATACGGTCAACAAACATGCCAGCCTGACGGTACGTGCCAACTTCACGTATTCCAACAACGAGATTGTACACTTCGAAGAAAGTGGCATCCGCTATCCGTACCAATCGGCCATCGGTCAGCAGAGTGGCGTGCAACGCGGCCTGATAGCACTGGGACTCTTTAAAGACGAAAACGACATCGCTTCCAGCCCCAAGCAAACATTCATGACCAATGTAATGCCAGGTGATATCAAGTACAAGGATGTGAACGGCGACGGCCGGATCACCGACGATGACATTGTACCACTCGAATACTCCGCCGTACCTCGCTACCAATATGGCTTTGCCGCTGAATTCCGCTGGAAGAAGTTCTGCATCAGTGCGTTTGTCGAAGGAGTAGGGCAAGTGAGCTACTTCTATGGAGGCTCCGGATTTTATCCTTTCAACAATCGGGAGACGGGTAATGTGCTCGATATCGTAGCCAATGAGTCCAACCGCTGGATCCCTGCCTCGTACTCAGGTACCACCGCCACCGAGAATCCCAATGCCCGCTTCCCAAGATTGACGTACGGGGAGAATTTGAACAACAACCGTGCATCCAGCTTCTGGTTGGCCGACGGTACCTACATTCGCCTGAAGAACGTGCAGATATCTTACGACTTCTCCGGAGCGTTCCTACGTCACATCGGTTTGCAGGGAGCTACCCTGAGTCTCATCGGCGATAACCTCTATTGCTGGGACAACGTCAAGTTGTGGGATCCCACTCAGGCATCGGCCAACGGAGCCGTATATCCTTTGCAGCGGGTATTCACGTTGCAGGCAAATCTTAAATTCTAATAGTAAAACAGATTGATTATGAAACTAAAATATACAACGAAAGGCTTGGCACTGCGCCTGTTGGGAGCGATGGCTTTGGTAATCGGAATGGCCTCCTGTGAATCGTACCTGGACGTGGACCGTTATTTTTACGACAAGACAACGATCGACTCGGTATTCATGAGCAAGGTGCGTGTCAATGAGTATATCAATGGTACGGCGGCTCTGCTGCCCGACGAAAGCATGCTCTTCACCCTCTCTACTTTCCCCTTCGGACTGGCAACTGACGAGTGTTTCTCTTCCTGGGAAGATGCCCGTCATGCTGGTATGTACTTCCTGCTGGGCAACGAAACGCCTCAGAATGTACATTTCGATAACTGGGCCAAATTCTACAAAGGCATCCGCAAGGCCAATATTGTACTGACCCGCATCAGCGAGTGTAAGGACCTCACCGACATGGAACGTCGCGACTACACCGGACGCGCTTATTTCCTGCGTGCCTACTTCTATTTCTGTCTACTCCGCCAGTACGGTCCGGTACCCATCCTTCCCGACCAGGCTTTCGACGTGGATGCCAGTGCCGACGAAGTATCAAAGGAACGCAACACATATGATGAGTGTGTCGATTATATCTGCTCCAACATGAGTCAGGCAGCAACGTTGCTGCCTACCGAACGCGAACAGGTCTTCCAATATGTACCTACCCAAGGAGCTGCCCTGGCAGTTATCTCACGCATGCGTTTGTATTCGGCCAGTCTCTGGTACAACGGGAACACCCGCTATGCCGACTGGAAAACCACCGACGGAAAGCACTTCATCTCCCAAGTGAAAGACAACAGCCGCTGGGGAATAGCCGCTGCGGCTGCCAAACGAGTGATCGACCTCGGACAGTATGCTCTGTATACTACTTCACGTACACAGTTCACACTGAGACTGCCTTCTACTGTATCTTCCTCCGCTTTCCCGCTGGGAGCAGGCGATATTGATCCTTACTTATCCTATAAGGAGATGTTCGACGGAACGGTTCCGGCTACCATGAATCCGGAACTGATTTACTACTGCAACGCCATCATCAAAGGCAACAGTCCGCAGTGGATAGGCACCCCGTATGTATTGGGAGGTGGCAACGGTATGAATGTATGCATGGATTTGGTCGACTCGTACCGCATGATCGACGGGTACGACATCCATCACTCCAGTGCCAACTATCCGTACCCGGATACCGAGCATGCGGGCGATGCGATAGGGCAAGGGTACACTTTCTCGGGCAACTATCCTGTAAGCGCCAACATGGCACGCATAGACAACAACCGGGAACCACGTTACTATGCTACGCTGGGTTATAACCATTGTATCTGGCCGGGAACCTCGTACGTAGGTACCGATAATGTGACGAATGTGGAGATTACCTATTATGCCGATGGAACAGGCGCTCCGGCTCCGGCTTTCCAGAACGACTATTGCCGTACCGGCTATACCATTCGCAAGTTCACCCACCAGGAAGACAACCTGAAAGGCTCTACCCGTGCCAAGACATTCGCCGTGTTCCGCTATGCCGAGATTCTGCTGAACTACGTGGAAGCCATGAACGAGATGACGGGCAGCTATACCGACGAAGCATCGGGCATCACCGTAACACGCAACACGGAGGAGATGAAGAAGTACTTCAACATGGTTCGTTTCCGTAGCGGTATGCCGGGTATTACGGATGCCGAGCTGAGCAGCGTGGAGAAAATGCAAGAAGCCATCCGCCTGGAACGTAAAATAGAGTTTGCGCTCGAAGGATACCGTTATCACGACACCCGCCGTTGGGGTATCGCCGCCGAGGTGTACAACGTACCAATCATTGGTTTCAACACCAAAGCCAAGAAAAACGAACGGGCGAAGTACTTCACACGCACCATTTGGGACTCCGAAAACATCGAGAAACGGGTATTCTTGCAGAAGAACTACTTCTTCCCGATTCCGCAAACGGTAATGAATAAGAACGAGAGACTGGTGCAAAATCCAGGTTGGTAATTACATTTTAAAAGCAGAAAAGATGAAAAAATATATAGTTGGTTTGTTGTTTGCATCCGCTTGCCTGGCATTCCAGGGATGCAACGAGGGAAGCCCAATGGACGAAGAGCAATACATGAAACAGGTATACCTGGTGGGCATTGCCGAAGAAGGAGGTATGATAAACCGGGAAATCGATTTGGGAAATGCCGAAGTGGAAACCTTCTTCTCCGTAGCTGCCAGCGGCTCACTGAATCCCAGCGAGGATGTACATGTGTATCTGGAAGAGGACGAAGAAGCAGTAGAGACTTACAACAAAAAGTTCCGCTCAAGCACCGATGTGCAATATCAAAAGTTACCGTCCCGTTTTTATTCCATCGCTTCAATGAATTGTGTCATCAAAGGGGGCGACTCGTATGTTCGTCTTCCGGTGCAGATACATACGGAGGGGTTGGATTGCGATGCGTTGTATGCGCTTCCACTCCGGGTAAAGTCGTGCAATGAGTATGCGGTTGCCAAGTCAAGCACGGCGGTACTGATGGCCATCAAGTTGGTCAATGCCTATTCGGATAATTACATGTACACAGGTACCAGCAAGAATCAAAGCACGCAGATCACTTCTTCGTTCTCGTTGATGAGGGCAGCTGTGGCGGTGGATAAGAATACTCTCCGCATTTACCACACCGGAACGGAGAAACTGGACTATGTAGACAGTACCGGCCTGACAATCACCGTGAATAGTGACAACTCGCTCAGTATAGCCGGATGGAAGAATTTGCAGGTAGTTTCCGGAAGCGGAATCTACGATCCAACTACTTCCACTTTCAGCTTCGAGTTCGAATACAAGGATGCCAGCGATGTGATATTCAAAGTGAATGCTACATTAACCACCATGTCTTCAGAATCAGGATATTAATTTTTCTTGAGGTAGTATTGAGAGTAAGAGGGTATTCGAACAGGGTACCCTCTATTCTGATAATAACAACAACCCATAAAATTATCATAAGAGGATAATAAATTATCCCAAGAGGTTATGAAATTATTCTGGGAGGTTATAGAATTATCCTGAGAGGATATGGAATTATTGCAATTTCTTCCTATTTTTGTCCATACAAATCAAAGGAGAATGAATAATAATATCGGAAAACACATACTAACCATCGTCCTCTTCCTGTCAAGCCTGGTTACGATGGGGCAAAACTACGCCATCACACAACGCGGGGAAAGGGGGACACTCAACGATAATTTTGTCCACTGCATCTACAAGGACTCAGATGGCTTTATCTGGGTAGGGACCGGAACCTCCGTAGAACGATACGACGGAGTGTACAACCTTTCATACGAATATGAGGGAGGCGGAAGACCCAACGTATACGCCGGTTCCTTGGTCAACGCATTGATGGAAACCCAGCGACACGAACTCTGGGTGGGCAATATCCGGGGACTGTGGCGGCTAAACCACTCCACCCGACTGGCCGAACGGATGTTTCCCGAACAAATCAACTGCCCCGTACAAGCGCTCGAAAAAGACAGCCGAAACCACCTGTACATCGGAACCACCAACGGACTGTACGTATACGACGGCAAGCAGCTTCACCATTCCATGATCGATGTAAAAAGTATCTATCCCGACGACAACCAGGTGATGGGTATCAGTGTGTCCGACACGAACAACAGTTGGCTACTCACCATCAAAGGAATAGCCTTGTACGAGTCCAAGTCGGGAACCGCCAAGACGTATCCGAATACGTTGCCCGAATGTGGCCGGTTCCTCAGTCTCCAACGAGTGAACGAAACACTTTACATCGGAACCGAAAAGCGGGGAATCGTAACGTTCGACCTGAAAACCTATCGTTTTTCGCCCTATTGGGAAGAGATTCGTGTTCCGGTTACCCAACTATCATACGAAGGCGGTCTGCTGGGAGCGTCTACAAAGGGCGAAGGCATCTGCCTGATCTCCTTGCAGAAGAAACAATTGGTGTACACAGCTACATACCAGACAGATAAGAAAAAAGGATTGCTTTCCAATAAAATCTCTTCTATTCTGCTCACCCAGGGAAACATCTGGTGTGGAACGGATTACTACCTGGGGATGAACTTCCTGCGCAACGTACAAGTGCCTTTCCGGTTGTATGAAAAGAAAGATTTTACCACCAGAGATATCGCTATTCGCAGCACGTTGCAGCACGACGGATATACCTACATCGGTACCCGGGAGGGTTTTTACTGTATCACGGAGAGCGATGGGACGGTGCGCTTCTTCGAAAGCGAAAAGAACGGAGCAGAGAAACTACGCTCTAACCTGATCTTCTCCCTTTATCCGTACGAGGGACAAGTGTTGGTAGGGACGTGCTTGGGAGGGATGTCTGCCTTCAATCCCCACACGGGTACTTTTACAGACACTCCGTTGACCGAGCGTCTGACCTCGAACGATGTATTTATGTGTGTCGAAGATGAAGAAGGAAAACTATGGATTGCCGCTTCGGATGGATTGTATGGCTACGATTGCCGCACGAAGCAGGTCTCGGAATACAATACGGCCAATAGTGGAATGCCAGGTAATATCGTATATGGTATTTACATCGATTCTACTGGTCGTTTTTGGGTAGGTACGGACAAAGGACTGGCCCAATTCGACGCTAGCACTGGCAAGTGTAGCCAGGAGCAACTGCCCGAAGGCATCCGCAAAGACGGACAATACCGCTACATCAGCGAAGGGCGGGACGGAACGTTGTTCTTCTTCCTGCTGCCCAATATAGTTTATACTGCCGACAAGGAGTTGAAGAACTTTCGCCGTCTGCTGCCTACCATAGGATCGTATAGCATGAATCAGGATGCCGATGGATTTTATTGGTTTGCGACGGATTTCGGGATAGTGAAAGCCGACGAGAAGCTGGCTGATTTCTCGCTTTCTTCCCTGAACGACCTGATCGATCTGGAAACAGGCTGTAGCCCGGGGGCACTCGTTCAAAAGAATAAGAAAGGGGAGATGTGGTTCTCTACCACCAAAGGCTTGGTGGTGGCCGATCCCAAACGTGCCATCCACGCCTCGCCCATACGTATCACAGAAGTACTGGTCAACGGCGAACACTTTGCCAGCAATTACGATGTAAAAACCGATTCCATACTCTCCCTTGGGAAGAATAGCAACAATGTGACGTTCCGCTTCGTCAGTCTGGGGTATGAAAACCCGGAGTTGACCCGTTACGAGTATAGGTTGGAAGGGCGGGACTCAACATGGCAACAGGTAATGGGGAAGAATGAGATTTCCTTTTATAACCTTCCCGGCGGACATTATACCTTCCGCGTGCGCAAAATGCTGAACGACAGTACTGCTGACCGACTGGCATTCAGCATCGAAGAAAAGAGTGTCTGGGAATGGTATGCAGGCGGAGTACTGGTGCTGGGAGTATTTGTGTATCTGCTGATGAGAAAGCGGAAAATATCTGCAATGGTAGCAACGACCAAAACTCCGGCGGATAACTCAGTGGTTGCCGAAGCATCGCTAGAGGAGAAAGCCGAAGCATCGTCATCATCTGAGAACTACGTGAAACTAAGCGATGAGGAGGCACAGAAGGTAATCGATGCTCTGAAAGCATACATGGAAAAAGATAAACCCTACCTGAATGTAGATCTGAAACAGTCGGAAGTGGCTGCTGCCATCGGTTGTTCTTCGCATCTGCTATCGGCCATTTTTACGTATTACCTGAAAACAGGGTATTACGAATTTATCAACGCTTACCGCGTAGAAGAGTTGAAACAGGCCATCAAAGCGGGGCAGCACGAAAAATATACGCTGGTGACGCTGGCAGAGAAATGCGGTTTCAAGTCGAAAAGCTCTTTCTTCCGGACGTTTAAGAAGTTCACAGGGGTTACTCCGAATGAATACATACAGCAGCAGGAGAAGCATTAAAGAAGGTATTGACTTGTCCTGATTTAGGTCACTAATAAAAAGGAGATAAATACCAAGAAACTCAGCATTCTATTTCCTTAGTTACGTTTCAGAGTCATGCCATAGGCTTCTATTTCAAAATAACACACCATTCCTGTCACTTCATAGTTGCAAAGTTGCGTTCCACATCCGTGGAATAGCTGTTCCACAGCAATGGAATAGCCGTTCCACTACTGTGGAACGCCAAAATGAAAGCAGCAAATCACAAAGAATCAGCCTGCTAGTCATTACGCTGATGTACTGAAACATGTATATAACCGATATGAGTCAACCAATTTCAGGACGAGACAAGGTGAAGATGGTGATCACCAGTGAAGAATTCCATCTTCACCCCGAAAGACCAATAAACAAAGGATTGGCGAAGGGTTGAAGAGTGTGGAAGGGCGAAAAACATTTCCATGTATAGGAATACCTCTATAAATATTCACTTGCGAACCAACGGTCGACGAAGTCAAAGTTGAATATGAAATTATCTCCTATTTTTTTCTTCCGCCGCTTACGTGTTTATTTCTTTTGAATCGTACTACGGGTATAAATCGATTCAAAAAAATAAAAATGAAATAATTATGGCAAGAAAACACTTCTACTTCCTTTTCGTGTGCATGCTCCTCTGCTTGAATGGAGCAGTAAGGGCACAGGAATATCCGAAAGTTATATTCCCGGGCGATTATCCCGATCCTACCATCGTACGCGACGGTAAGGATTATTACATGACGCATTCCCCGTTCTACTACCAACCGGGCTTCCTCGTGTGGCACTCGCAGGATTTGATGAACTGGCAACCGGTATGTCGCATCCTCCCGAAATACAAAGGATCGGCTATGGCACCCGATTTGGTAAAATACAATAATCGTTTCTACCTGTATTATCCGGCCGACGAAACCAATTGGGTAGCGTGGGCCGACGATATCAAAGGTCCGTGGAGCCGTCCGATCGATCTGAAAGTCGGTGGCATCGATCCCGGTCATGTAGTGGGACAAGACGGTAAACGCTATCTGTACGTAGACGATGGCTATATGATTCGCCTGGCCGATGACGGACTGAGCACCATTGGCGAACGCCGAAAGGTGTACGACGGATGGCGGTACCCGAAAAAATGGAAGACAGAAGGCATGTACCTCGAATCGCCCAAGCTGACTTACAAAGACGGTTATTACTACCTGACATCAGCTCAAGGCGGCACGGCCGGACCGGCCACCAGCCATATGGTGGTGACAGCCCGCTCGCAGTCGGTAGAAGGTCCGTGGGAAAACTCCCCGTACAACCCCATCGTACATACATTCAGCGAATCGGACAATTGGTGGTCCAAAGGGCACGGAACGCTTATCGACGATGTGAATGGCAACTGGTGGATAGTGTATCATGCATACGCCAACGGTTATCATACACTGGGTCGTCAGACATTGATCGAACCGGTGGAGTGGACTTCGGACGGATGGTATTGTGCTGCGAAACAAGGTGCTCCGATAGTTTCCACAAAGGCAATCGCTCACGGCATGGAACTCTCGGACGATTTCCAGGGAACAGAACTGGGTCTGCAATGGACCTTCTGGAAGGAGTATGCTCCGCAGTCTGTCAGCCTGAAAGACCGTACGCTCACCATTGAGGCCAAGGGAAAGACACCTGCTGATGCCCGTAAAATACTCACCACAGCCACAGATAAGAACTACGAAGTTCAGGTAGAAGTACAGGCCGACGGTGGAAGTCAGGCAGGACTCCTGCTGTATTACAACGAACAAGCATACGCCGGAGTTACGTCCGATGGTAAGAACTTTACAATCTATTCCAGTGCGGAAAAGAGCGAGAAGATGCCCAATACCTGGGGCAAACGCTTCTTCGTGAAAATACAGAATCAAGGGAATACATGCACTTTTTCGGTCAGCAAGAACGGAACTGAGTGGAAGGTGTTAGCCCAGCGCGTCGACGTATCACAGATGCATCATAACAATTTCAAAGGATTCTACGCCTTGCGTCCCGCCCTGGTAGCTGCCGGAAAAGGAAAGGGTCTGTTCAGGGACTTCCGCTACCGCAACGCAGCACCCACCGAAAAGGATATGAGCGCCTACTTGATGGTGTTTCACAAGGACGACACACACGGATTCTACATGGCACTGAGTGCAGACGGGTACAGCTTCACCGCCCTGAACGATTGCAATCCGGTAATGGCAGGCGATACCATTGCCCAACAGAAAGGCATCCGCGACCCGCACATCTACCGTGGTCCCGACGGTGCGTTCTATGTGGCAATGACCGACCTTCATGTCTTCGCCCAAAAAGCCGGACTTCGGGAAACCGAATGGGAGCGCGACAGGGCGCTATACGGTTGGGGAAACAACAAAGGACTGGTACTGATGAAATCGTGGGACCTGATTAACTGGAAACGGACGAATATAAACTTCGATACCCTCTCGGCTGCTTACAATGAAATAGGTTGCGCCTGGGCGCCGGAAACCATTTATGACGAAGCAGCGGGCAAACTGATGATATACTACACGATGCGATTCCGCAACGAACCCAATAAGTTATACTATGTCTATGTGAACGAAGATTTCGACAAGCTGGAATCCATGCCGCAGCTACTGTTCGAATACCCCGACAAGTCGGTGACGGCCATCGACGGTGATATCACGAAAGTAGGGGATAAGTACCACTTGTTCTATGTATCGCACGAGGAGACGCCCGGCGTAAAACAGGCCATATCGGATAGGGTCAACGGAGGGTACATATACGATCCGCGTTGGTATGATCCGGAACCGAAGTCATGCGAGGCTCCCCATGTATGGAAACGCATCGGCGAGGAAAAGTGGGTGCTGACGTATGATATTTACGGCATCGATCCGCATAACTTCGGCTTCAGCGAGACCTCGGACTTTGTGAATTTCAAGAACCTGGGACGCTTCAACGAAGGAGTAATGAAGGCTACCAACTTCCTGCCCAAGCACGGGGCGGTGGTTCACCTCACCAAGCAGGAAGCCGAACAGCTTGCCGCACACTGGGGACTGAGTATGGAGTTCAAATAAAAAAAATCCGAAATTTTCTTTAGCCACACGCAAGCAGCAAGCAGGGAGAAGCACCTGGATAACTATTAAAGATTTTCGGGCGTTCTTTTACGTGTTCCTTCAGTTTAATTCGTATTACGTAATAGTTACAGATATAAAATACTAAAAATGAAAAGAAACTTCCAACAGGCGTTGATCTGCTTCCTGATGTTGCTGGCAACGACCGCCGTATATTCACAGGACAAATTGGTAGTCTATCCGGCTCCCCAAGGAGCGGCACTGAACGGCGATTTCACCGTGACCGTAAGGCAAGCCGGCAAAGAATGGCAAACATCCCCTTCGTACCTCGTCAAGGTAGATGCGGTAGATGGCCATACGCACCGTACTCAAAACGCTTCCATGAGTTACTTTGACTTTGCAGGCAAAGTGGAAGTATCTGTCACCTATAACAATGGACCGATAAATACGGTTTGCGTACGACCGCTCTCTTACGGAATCGCCCCACAGATACAGGGTAACACCCTCACCTTTACGCTGGACAACCCCCGTAACCTCTCTGTGGAAGTCAATGGCGATATCTTCCACAACCTGCACTTGTTTGCCAACCCCATTGAAACCTACAGACCCAGCCCGAAAGATAAAAATGTAATCTACTTCGGTCCCGGCATACACCCCATTGAAGGCGGCGCTTTGATGGTTCCTTCCGGAAAGACGGTGTATGTAGCAGGCGGTGCCCTGCTGATGGGTCGTCTCATTGTTGACAAGGCGCAAAATGTAAAGATACTCGGTCGGGGCATGATTGATCATAGTGTGAAAGGAGGTATCCGCATTGCCAATTCGAGTAATGTGCTGGTAGAAGGGCTGTTTACCACCCAATGCGCCACAGGAGGATCGAAAGATGTAACCATTCGCAACGTAAAGAGCATCAGCTACTACCAATGGGGTGATGGCATGAACGTATTTGCCAGTAATAATGTACTGCACGATGGCGTGTTCATCCGCAGTTCGGACGATTGTACCACGGTGTATGGCACGCGTCTGGGATTTGAAGGCGGATGCAGCAACATCACCATGCAGAACTCCACTTTGTGGGCAGATGTGGCGCATCCCATCTTCATCGGTATTCACGGCGATACGAAGAACCCGGAGGTACTGGAGAACTTGAATTATATCAATATCGATGTATTGGACCACAAAGAGAAGCAAGTTGATTACCAGGGATGCATGGCCATCAATGCGGGCGACAACAACCTCGTGCGCAAGGTACGCTTCGAAAATATCCGGGTAGAGGACTTCCGTCAAGGGCAGTTGGTCAACCTTCGCATCTTCTATAACAAGAAGTACTGTACAGCGCCGGGACAGGGCATCGAAGATATCCTGTTCAAGGATGTGAGCTACAACGGAACCAACGCCGAACTTTCCATCATCTCCGGGTACAGCGAAGACCGGATGGTGAAGAACATCCGCTTCGAGAACCTCCAAATAAACGGTCAGGTGATAGCCGACGACATGTCCGGAAAGCCGGGATGGTACAAGACGGGGGATATGTGCCGCTTCTTCTTCGGGGAGTTCGTGGAGAATGTTACTTTTTCCAAATAAATAGTTTCATCCAAAATAGGGGTGATTTTATGGCCCTGTGTATACAGTTTTTAGATAAAACACTTTTGAATCATGAGAAAATACCTTATTTGTATCATAGTACTCTTTTCGTCATTCTTCCCCGCTTTGGCGGAAGAGAACGCAACTATCAGCAGTCCGGATGGAAACCTACGGGTTAACTTATTCTTGAAAAAAGGATCAATCACTTATCAGGTAAACTATAAAAGTAAGACTCTATTGGAAGATTCTCCATTGGGACTTATAACGAGTGTAAGCGATTTCAGCAAAGAATTGGTACTGGTGGATAAAAAAGAAAATCAAATCAGTAAGACATATACCGAAAACCGGATAAAAAGATCGTTGGTACACTATAAGACCAATGAAGTAATATGCACCTACGAAAATCCTAAAAAACAGAAAGTAAGCGTGATGTTACAAGTTTCCGATAATAATATCGCATTTAAATACATATTGCCTCAAACAGGAAGTACAGCCCGATGTATTATTGAAAAAGAACTGAGCGGATTCAAATTCCCATCGTTTACTACCACATTTCTTACTCCGCAGGCTGTTCCCATGAGTGGTTGGGAAAAGACCAAACCGAGCTATGAAGAAGAATATGTTGCCGACGAACCAATTGGCACTCCTTCGAAATATGGTGTAGGATATACTTTTCCCGGGTTATTCCATGTGGGGAACAATGGTTGGATATTGGTTTCCGAAACAGGAGTAGGCGGTTTGTATTGCGGTTCGAAGTTAAGCGAGGGAAGCAAAGACGGTTTATATACGATCGCATTTCCCGAACCGGGAGAAAATAACGGAGTGGGACTGGTTAACCCGGCCATTTCTTTACCGGGAGAAACCCCTTGGCGTACAATCACGGTCGGAGACAATCTGAAACCTATTGTGGAAACTACCATTCCGTTCGATGTGGTGGAGCCACTTTATACATCTGCAATGGATTATAAACCGGGTCGCGCTACCTGGAGCTGGATTATGTGGCAGGACAATAGCATGAATTATGAAGATCAGGTAACATACATAGACCTTGCATCGAAAATGGGGTATGAATACATTCTGATCGATGCGTTGTGGGATAAACAAGTGGGTTATGAACGTATGCCTTCACTTATTAAATATGCACAATCCAAAGGTGTCGATGTCTTTTTATGGTACAATTCCAACGGATATTGGAACGATGCGCCCCAAGGACCAAAGCAACGGATGAATACTTCCATAGCACGCAAAAAAGAAATGAAATGGCTGAAAGATATGGGCGTAAAAGGATTAAAAATTGATTTCTTCGGCGGAGACAAACAAGAAACGATGAAATTGTACGAAGATATTCTGTCTGACGCCAACGAATATGGTTTAATGATTATCTTCCATGGATGTACACTTCCTCGCGGATGGGAACGTATGTACCCCAATTTTGTAGGAAGCGAAGCGGTACTGGCTTCCGAAAACCTGATTTTCTCACAACATGCCAATGACACGGAGGCTTACAACGCTTGTTTGCATCCTTTCATCCGAAATGCTGTCGGTTCCATGGATTTTGGTCCGGTGTTGCTGAACAAACGCCACAGTCGTAACAACAATAAAGGGACAGCACGTAAAACAACGGAGATCTTCCAGTTAGCGACAGCAGTGTTGTTTCAGACTCCTGTTCAGAATTTCGCGATAGCACCGAATAACCTGACCGAATATCCTTCTTTTGTCATTGATTTTATGAAAGATATTCCGACTACTTGGGATGAAACTATCTTTATTGACGGATATCCGGGTAAATACGTGGTGTTGGCTCGCCGAAAGAACGATAAATGGTACGTAGCAGGTATTAATGCGGAAAAAGAAGAAAAGAAAATAAAAGTGAAACTTCCGATGTTTGCCGGAGAGAAAGTTTCCTTATATTCGGACAATAAAAAAGACCGTACTCCTCAATCAGGTGAAATCAATGTAAATAAGAACAGTGAAGTAACACTGATTATTCAGCCTGAAGGGGGCGTGATAGTAAGCAAGTAATCTACGAACACCCATGAAAAAGAATATTTTATATATATGCCTGCTGATAGTATGCAGCCAGGCGAATGCTCAGAATAAGCCGGTACAATTGAACGTGGATGCCGGTGAGCAAATCGCAACAGTTACCAAATGGTTCAATGGCACGAATATAGAAGATCTCAATAATCAGACCAATGGCGGATTATTCAGTCAGTTGCTTCATGGAGAAGTCTTTGAAGAAAGCATCGACACCGATTTTCTGAATCTGCCTAAAGAAGATTATTCCAAGATATATGTGGTATTGGATGAAAGAAATATCCCGCATTTAATTGCTCAAACGGATATATACAACCGTATATCATGGAACAGCCCGACCGAAAAATACGACGTTAACTCCAAAGATGTGTACAATACCAATCCGCTCAGGCACCGGCGTATTATCTCGAATTGGGAATTTCCGGGGCGTTTCCTTACGTTCGATTCGCTACCCGCAAACATACAGAAGACGATGCTCGAACGTATCAACGGAAAGGAACAGATTTCGAAGTTCTGGGACAAAATGACTTCGGGAAATCCGCAATACAACTACGAACTGTTGCGTGATGGTAAAGCTTATGTAGGCCGACAAACACAGACTATTCGGTTCGAGGGAGGAGAAGGAGAAGTGGGACTTACCAATCATGGTTTGTACAAGATGGGGATTCGCTTTGACAAAGACAAACCATACGATGGCATTCTGCGGATTCAATCGGACACACCCACAACCATCTATCTTTCGCTTCGCGATGAGAACGGAAACGCCATTGCCGAAAAATCTTATTCATTGAAAGGAGACCGTCCGTACGAAAGGGTAACATTTGAATTAACCCCTAACGCAAATACCATCAACGGTAGTTTCGGCATCTCGCTAAAGAGTCCGGGAAAGATTCAATTGGGATTTGCTTTTCTCCAGCCGGGCGAATGGGGGCGGGTAAAGGGTTATCCGCTTCGCAAAACATTTGTCGACGCATTGAAAAAGCAGGGAATTACCGTTTTCCGTTACAATGGATCCATGGTGGATGTTGGTGCGGATACTCATTTATATCGTTGGAAGAAAATGCTCGGTCCGGTAGATGAGCGCAGAGTAACTTTCCGCAGCGGATTTAATTTATACGCCACACACAGCTTCGGATTCATCGAGATGTTGCAGGCGGCAGAAGTAATCGACGCAACCGCCATCATCGGTATGAGCATAGATGAATCATACGAAGACATTCGCGACTTCGTGGAATACGTAAACGCTCCTGCGACTACCAAATGGGGTGCGTTGCGGGCAGAACAGGGACATCCGGAACCGTATAATTTGAAATACATTCAAGTAGATAACGAACGGCAGATAACCCGTGGCTATGTAGAATGTATGAAGAAGTTCGCAGAAGCAGCGTGGGAGGTCGACCCGGAAATGACGATCATGACTTCGCTGAATCTGGGTCGCAACGGATATAAAAGAGATACACCGCAGTATGAGCTGACCAAAGATATGGTATCCTGGTTTATCTCCAAAGGAAAGGGCGACAAACTGGCTTGGGATACGCACTATGACGGATTAATTCATTTCGCGGATTCAAAAGCTTGGTTTGAAAACGAAATGGGCATCACTCTTCAAAGCGAACTCACTGTTGATTTTCCCGGGTTCAAATTGAATCTGCACCCCATGGAAGAAAACGGAGGCCGTTGTGACTGGGATCGTGGATTGGCGCATGCACATAATTGGAATACCTTGCAACGGTATGGCGATTGTTTTCAAATGATAGGTACTGCCAATACTTTCCAGCCACATGGCTATCACTATGACTGGAACCAGGGACGTATTCATTACACAGCCGATACCTTGTGGTTTCAGCCGTCCGCTCATATCGATGAAATGATGATAAAGACCTGGAAGCCCCGTGTTGTCGCAACCACAAGTAGTGACGCGGCGCTTGATATCACTGCCAAAATCAATGATCAGAAAAATGAGATGACTCTTTATGTGGCCAATTTGAGCGACCGGCCCCAGGAAGCTGCATTGAACATTGAGAACTTCCGGTTTAACGCTAAAGCAGAAGTTCAAACGATGGGCGGTTGTGACCTTACGGAGTTGAATACCTATGCAAATATGGATAATGTAGTATTTAAGTCGTCACGGACTACCTTTGCAAAGAAGAAGGCTACCTATACATTTCCAAAGTATTCATATACCATCATTACGCTGAAAAGATAAGCAATTCACATACTCAGAAAGATATTACGTATGAAAAAGAATCTACTCATCCTCACCTGTCTCCTGGGGGCGTTCTCATTCGCCCACGGTAAGGTGATTCACATTTCGAGCCTGAAAGAACTGGCTTACTATGCCACACAAAGCGGCAACTCGGTAAAACTAACTCCAGGGCTATACAAAATGTCCGATTTCCTGAACGAGGATTCCATCGCCCGGCGCTTGGAGCGAAAGCAATATCCTTACCTTGTTTTCACAGGAAACCACAATACGTTCGATCTTCGAGGAGTGAAACTGGAGATTGACACACAACTGCGCAAACGTCTTCGCCATCCGATTCATACCAATGAGTTAACCGTGGCGGGAGCATCGAATGTATTAAAGGGATTGGAGATTATCCATGTAGGCGATGGCACGTCGCCCGGTGGGGCTGCTTTCTGCGTGGAGGGCGATGGCAATACGGTGTCCGACTTTACCATCTGGGTACAGGGATCGTTTCCGTACGGATATGGCGATTTGTTCGGCAAAGGCGGACCGGATGTGATACGGCATCAGAAGCACAGCGGTTTCCTCATTACCGGAAGCCATACGAAGATCATGAATTGCCGGTTGTACATGCGTTCCTTCGGGCATGGGTTCTATATTCAGAAAGATGCCGGGGATATTCGTTTCGAGAACTGTTATGTGGAGGGCGAAGTTCGTTCTACCGACGATATTCTGAAAGAAACGTCCGGTCCGGCTTACGACGTGCAGTTCCGTACGTGGACGGCCAACCGGGAAGAAAAGTACGTGGTGACTCCAGGATATATGAAGTCACTCTGCGAAGATGGGTACCGCACGTACGGACAAAACAAGAAGATCACCTTTATCAATTGTACGGCAAAAAATACCCGGGGAGGGTTCGAGCTACGTACCAATGGTGGTGTGCGACTGGAAAATTGTACCACCATCGGCACCGAGCGGGCGTACTGGGTGGGAAATGGAGCCGTGGTCAAGAACTGCAAAGGTGATGCCAATTACGGTCCGCTTCTCTTCCTGGAAGGGAGCAATGCGGAAGTCGATCTGTGGGTAGTGCCCAGTGAATCGGACCGGATGGTGCATGCCTTGGCTACCATCCAGGGGAAGAACAACAAAGTGGTGCTCCGTCCTTACAAAGGAAAAAACAGAGAGAAACAGTTGCCTATTCTAGTTGGCTACACCCATCCGGAACACGGTGAAGCGATGTCTCCTTACGGCCAAGCTCCGTGCGTAAACCTGCAATTGGTGAATAAAACCTCCATGCCGGTTGTCGAGGGGGGTGGGGTATTGGCTCCCAAGCCCTTATTCCGTGATCCGGTGTACGACGGTGCTGCCGATCCTATTGTGATCTGGAATCCGCAGGTAGAAAAGTGGTGGATGTTCTATACCAACCGTCGCGCTACAATGACGGAGTTGCCGGGCGTAAGCTGGGTATTTAAAACCCCACTCGGCATTGCCGAATCGGGCGACGGTGCCAATTGGAAATACGTAGGTACGGCCAACGTCCCCGATCTTCCACTCGAATGCGGAGGAGATAGCGCCACACTTTGGGCGCCAGACATCGTGCTGGGCGACGACGCGCAGTGGCACATGTATCTCAGCATACAGCCGGGCATTGCCGAACGCTGGGGGGTGGTGCAAGGTTTCATCGCCCACCTGACGAGCCGCAACCTGCGCGATTGGAAATACGAGGGCCGTATCGGTCACTTGAATCCCCGTAGCTACGATGCCGATGTGATCAAAATGCCCGACGGCATGTGGCGTTTGTATTACCGCGATCCTGTGGGAGGCGATTTCAAGATGATAGAAAGCAAGGACCTGTATCAATGGTCGAATCCTAAAACTGCCTTGAAAACCAGAGGTGAAGGTCCGATTCTCTTCCAATGGAAAAACTACTTCTGGTTCATATTGGACGACTGGCAGGGGCTGACCGTCTACCGTTCCACTGATGGCGATTCGTGGGAGCATCAACCCGGCGAAAGTCTGATGCCCGACGGTGCGGGAACCGGCAACGAGGATGTTCCGAACGGACTACATGGCGAGATCCTGATCAGTAACGACCGGGCGTATCTGTACTATTTCACGCATCCGGGACGGGTAGGGGAAGATAAGAAGAAAGACACCTACGAACAACGCCGTACATCGATTCAGGTGGTGGAGTTGAAACTGGATGAAAACAACTGGATCAAGGCGAACCGCAATAGTCCCACTTATGTGAAGCTGGTTCAACCGTAAAAGAAACCTAGCTTGGTTTTAAAAGAAAACTTGGTTTAGTCCTTAAAGAAACCAAAGTAAGATTGCATTTTCGACCTTTGCAAGATGCAAAATAAATATAATCCCTATCTTTGTAAGCAAAGCTTTACACCAAAGATTATGAATACCTACCCATCGGGATACAGACATTTGAAGACATACGTAAGTATGGATATCTTTATGTGGACAAAACGGATTTGGTATGGAAAGTAGCCAATCTGGGCAAACCATACTTCATGAGCCGCCCACGCCGCTTCGGTAAGAGCTTGCTGATCTCTACTTTTGAATCCTATTTCCTGGGGCGCAAAGACTTGTTCGAAGGACTGGCCATCGAGCAGATGGAAACGAATTGGAAGAAACATCCGGTGCTGCATCTGGACTTGAATGCTAAAAAATACACTGCACCTGAGGACCTTGTATCCATGCTGACTTTCCAAATAGAAGGTTGGGAAGCTACATGGGGAACAGAAAGCATAGTCCGAAGTCCGGAAGAACGTTTTGCCGCAGTTATTCAGCGGGCACATGAGCAAACCGGCATGGGCGTAGTGGTTCTCATCGACGAATACGATAAACCATTGCTCCAAGCCATGCTCAACGAACCGTTGCTGGACGAGTACCGTCGCATCCTGAAAGCATTCTATGGAGTATTGAAGAGTGCCGACCGCTATCTGCGTTTCGTATTCATCACCGGAGTTACCAAGTTCTCCCAGGTGAGTGTGTTCAGCGATTTGAATCAACTGAACGACATCAGTCTGGATACGGCTTATTCCACCATTTGTGGTATTACCCGCGAAGAGCTGGTGGAGGTATTTACCCCGGAGATTACCGCATTGGCCGATGAACGGCAAGTTACTTTCAACGAAGCAGTCGATCAGCTGGCTATGCAATACGATGGATATCATTTTACCAAAGCCTGTCCGGGAATGTTCAATCCGTTCAGTGTACTAAACGCTTTGCAGAAAAAGAATCTTGAGAACTACTGGTTCCAAACAGGCACGCCGACTTTCCTGGTCGAACTGTTGAAACAAAGCGATTACGACCTGCGCCTGATTATGGATGGGGTCGAGATGAAGTCCGATTCTTTTGCCGAATACCGCGCAGAAGCCAATAACCCAATTCCATTGATCTACCAGAGCGGGTATCTTACCATCAAGGATTATAATCCCCGGTTCAACCTGTACACATTGCAACTTCCCAACGAAGAGGTAAAATATGCTTTTCTCAATTTCCTGCTCCCTTTCTATACCCGTGTGGACGATACCAAGAAGGATTTCTACATTGGCCGTTTCGTTGAAGAACTGGAAAGGGGAGATATTCCCGCTTTTATGGAACGTCTGAAAGCATTCTTCGCAGGTATTCCTTATGAGTTGAACGACTCTACCGAGCGACATTATCAAGTAGTCTTCTTTCTTGTGTTCCAGCTGTTGGGACAATACATCGAGACCGAAGTGCGCAGTGCCAAAGGGCGGGCCGATGCGGTGGTAAAGACCGACAAATATATTTATGTATTTGAATTCAAGCTGAACGATACAGCCGAAGCTGCTTTAAGGCAGATAGAGGAAAAAGGCTACCTGATACCCTACGCCAAAGACGGAAGGAAACTGATCAGGATGGGGGTGGAGTTCAGCAAAGAAGAACGAAACATTAACCGGTATCTGGTAGAGGAATGATACTGGAGCAGGTAGATGATTCAAAAACATTTTGTTTTGTTTCAAAAAGTGTACATCGCACACCAAATAGGACGTAACTTCAACATTATTAGCGTATTTGCACACAAACGGTCTTTATCTAATTAATATATTGTATCATGAAGAACAAACTTACTCTTTTACTACTCCTGTTTTTCTGTTCGCACGGCATCTCCGCCAAGGTGATGAAAACAATGAACGAACCCGATTCGGCCTACCTCTTTGCGTATGCCACCGACAAGAACACCCACCACAACGGATTACACTTCGCCTGGAGCATCGACGGCTGGAACACATGGTACGCCATCGGCCCGGAACATCGGTTCCTGGGAAGCGATTACGGCACTTGGGGACCTCAGAAACGCATGCTCGATCCGGTAGTGTTTCAGGACAAGGACGGCTTATGGCGTTGCCTGTTCAGCGTGAACGAGAAAGATGGCGTGGTAGCCAATGCTTCTTCGGCCGACCTGATCAACTGGCGACCGCAATCATACCCCATCCTGACTACCGCTGGCAATTGTGGCGCCATTGAAGTGGGTTACAGCACCCCGAAGGACGAGTATTGCATCTCCTGGGTGAGTAAGACCGGTACGCAACAAGGTGTCTACGGCACTACAACAAAGGATTTCCATTCGTTTACTCCGGTTATTGAGCTACGTGACGAACTATACCGTATCAATCAACGTGTCAGACTACTGGTAGATGGAAAGTATCAGACAGGTACTATCCACAAGGTGTCCTGGCAGACCATCGACGAGCTGATCAAAGCACATAAAATGGCGGACTATAAACGCATTCTTCACAGCGAGAAGATGGCGGACGATCCTACCCGTTTCGCTTCGCTGAAGCCGGTACAGGCTTCGATTACGATCAACCCGGAGCAGAGCAAATCCATCAGCGACATGCTGATCGGCATCTTCTTTGAAGACATTAACTACGCTGCCGATGGCGGACTCTATGCCGAGCTGGTGCAGAACCGTGATTTCGAATACGATCCGAGCGACAAGAAAGGCAGCGACCCGCAATGGAACAGTACCAAGGCTTGGTCGTTGCAAGGTGATGCCGCTGCCTTTACCATCGACACAATAAATCCCATACACGCCAATAACCCGCATTACGCGCTACTCCATGTGGAGAGAGTGGGCGCCGCACTGGTAAATGAAGGCTTCGATGGTATTCCGGTAAAGGCGGGTGATAAGTACATCTTCTCCCTGTTTGCCCGCAATCCGCAAGGAAAAGGCGGAGAGGTGCGGGTACGGGTGATCGATGCGCAAGGCAAAAGCTGTGGCGAGGCTACGGTGAAGTGCACATCGTCTACCTGGAAGAAACAGGAGGTGGTGATCACTGCCACTCGAACCGCTACCAACGCCACGCTGGAGCTGATGCCGCAGTCAACCGGAACATTGCATTTCGATATGATCTCGCTCTTCCCACAGAAAACATTCAAGGGGCATCGCAACGGTTTGCGCCCCGACCTGGCACAAACGCTGGCCGACATGAAACCGCGCTTCATCCGTTTCCCGGGCGGTTGTGTGGCACATGGCGACGGGCTGGACAATATGTACCGCTGGAAGAACACCATCGGCGCACTCGAAGCCCGCAAACCGCAACGTAACATCTGGAACTATCACCAAACGGCCGGACTGGGTTATTTCGAGTATTTCCAGTTCTGCGAAGATATCGGTGCCGAACCGCTTCCGGTGCTTCCCGCCGGTGTACCTTGCCAAAACTCCAGCCACGGCGGTCACGGCCAGCAATGCGGTATTCCGATGAGCGAGATGCAGGATTACATCCAGGAGGTGCTCGACCTGATCGAGTGGGCCAACGGCGATGCCAAGTCTACCTGGGGCAAGAAGCGTGCCGAAGCAGGTCACCCGAAGCCGTTCAACCTGAAATACATCGGTATCGGCAACGAGGACCTGATCTCGGATGTGTTCGAGGAACGTTATGCGATGATTTGCAAAGCTGTTCAGGCAAAGTATCCGGAGATGATCATCATAGGAACGGTAGGTCCGTTCTACGAAGGTTCGGACTATGAGGAAGGATGGCGCATCGCTACCGAACTCGGCCTGCAGATGGTGGACGAGCACTACTACGAGTCGCCGGGATGGTACATCCACAACCAGCAATATTACGACCGGTACGACCGCAGCAAACCAAAGGTGTATCTGGGTGAGTATGCGGCTCATCTGCCCGGCCGCCCCAGCAACATCGAAACCTCCCTGGCTGAGGCTTTGCACCTGGCCAACGTGGAGCGAAACGGCGATGTGGTGAGTCTGACATCGTATGCTCCGTTACTAGCTAAAGAAGGCAATACGCAATGGACGCCGGACTTGATTTATTTCAACAACACGGAGGTGAAGCCTACGGTAGATTACTATGTGCAGATGCTATACGGACAGAATGCAGGCGATACGTACATCCCGAGCCGGATGAGTCTGTCTGATCAGTCGAGTGCGGTGACTAAGCGGATGGTTACGTCCGTGGTACGTGATAGCCGTACAGGCGATTATATTGTGAAGATGGTGAATCTGCTCCCGGTAGCCGTGAAGACGAAACTGGACTTGAAGCCATTGGGCGCTTTGGCTGCGGAAGCTACATACACCGTATTGAGCGGTCGCCCCAATGATAAGCTGGCGAAACCGGTGACGGGTACTGTATCCATTTCGGATACACTCGAAGGGGAGGTTCCTGCTTACTCGTTCTGTGTGTTGCGGGTGAAATCATTGCGTTAAGCTGTATCATTGCAAGTAAATATTCTTGCTTTTATATTAAAAGAGACTTTTTTAAGGAAAGGTCTCTTTTTTTCGTTGCAGGCATGCAGTATTTTCACTTCTGCTTCGTTTCTTATGTAAATATTAATATTAAATTTGAGACACATGAAGAAACACTGGTTTTATGGATTGGTTTGCATAAGTATATGCATGCTATTAGGGGCTTGTAAAGATTATGATGAGTCATCGGCTACAGATGATCCTGCTATTCTGGGAAAATGGATGCTGTTGGAGTATGCGTATTCGGTTTCCGAAGAAAGCAGGTACCCGACATACCAAACTATTTATGATTTCCAATCGGACGGTAAAATAATTGTTTCATACCCCAATAAGGAATATGAACCTTACGAAACGTCCTATTCCATTAGTAATGGTAGATTGGAAATGCCTATGATGAGGCATTCTTGTTTTTATAATTATACAATTAAAAATGGTAAGCTTTCTACAACCCTGGTTGAAACGATAAGTTTTGATTGGTGCGGAACAGGAATTATAGAAAGGCATTTATTCGAAAAAGTGAAATAGCATAATACCGAATCAGATGAAATGCCTCGTTACAGCACTTGTTGATAAGTCTTCGGATGAATTACAAGCAATGAAAAATGATATTTCTTGAACTCCTTTGTTTTTTCTCATAAAGCAAGCATACGTTATGCTACGACCAAACTTATCTACCTTTTAAACCCTCGATGTACGAGATGTACATCTGGTACTGTATGAGATGTACATGTCGTACTGTATGAGATGTACATCTGGTACTGCATGAGATGTGCATCTCGTACATGGTATCTCCTAGAGGTAAACTATGACTTATAGGAGAAAAATAATTTTGCTCCCTTTCTACCGCCTTACCCTCTTTACATCCCGGAAATATATCCACTTTCCGGGCAATCAACAAGTCATTAATGGGTACATATACATTTGACTATCCGAAAATACTTAAAAGAAATTCATACCTTTGTTAATTGGCGGACTGATTGAGTGAGAAGCACTCTTCATCCGTATTTCAAGACAAACAGTAATCCCATGAAACGAATACTATTTGCCCTGTTGCTGCTCTGCACGACGCATGTTGCTTCCGTTGCCTCATCCGTGTGGCAAGGGACCGGTGCCGGTGTAGTATTATATAAAGGAAGTAGGGGGGAAGTCAGCGCGACCGGATGTTACGAACAAACGTCAGCAAGGAAAGGGTAATAACAGTTCCCAGAAGGAGGAATCCAAGCGCAGAGCCTTTCAATTGGTGAATAGAAAGCGGAACAGCCCGCGCGATATCAGAGAAGAAAGCCAGTAGGAAGTAAACGGAAACGAAGAACAAGGCGGCACTGACCAGCAGCCCCAGGATGCGGAGGCCAAACGCCAGTTGTACAAAGAACAAGAAAGCGATGCCTGCCATCAGGGAAAAGAAAGCCGTAAAACCCAGGACAGCCAGTTCGGCAATTCCTGCAACGGCAAACCCGACAATCAGTAGAATATCGGGCAGAAAGTAAAGCATTTTTCTAATCATAGTTGTAATTAAGAAGGTGACAATATACAAATATAGGAATTTAATTATAAAACATATCGCATGAAACAAAAAGTTATTCTCAGATGCATGTGCGTACTACTCAGCTTGGTAGCTGTTACCAGTCGGGCGCAGAAAGTGAACCATCCGGCGCTGTTCTTCACCGACAAAAAGGTACAGGAACTCAAACAACGGGTGAAGACGGATGCAACGATGGAAGCGGCCTGGAACGAAATCAGGCAAACTGCCGACGAGCTGTTGCAAAAGAACGACTTCACCAAGAGCGGTTACCTGGCGCTGGCCTACCGCATGACGGGCGAACGCAAGTATGCCGACAAGGTGAAAGACCAACTCGTAGACCAGACCAAACGCAACTGGAGCGATGCCGAGATGGTGCTTCGCAAACCGGCATGGCGTTCGGAATTACAGATGGCACACCGGAGTTTCTACGCCGCCGTGGCATACGATGCCGTGTACGACGCCCTGACTGCCGACGAGCGCAAACTGATCACCACTGAGCTGACCCGCCTGGCTATCCGCCCGGCGCTGGAGGACTGGCTGCTCGAACCCACCCGCATCCACTCGCTCAACTCCATGGGGCACAACTGGTGGACTTCCTGCGTCTGTATGGCAGGCGTACTGTCTATGGCTTTCCAGAACGAAATACCCGAAGCCCGCGAATGGGTGGAACAAGTAAACAATTCCATTCCAGAATGGTTCGACTTCCCCGGCGATGAGCTTCAACACAAGCCCAAAACCTTCGATGCCTCCGGTGGTATGTACGAGAGCGTGAACTATGCCAACTTCGGCATATCGGAAGCATTGCTCTTCCGCTACGCCTGGCAGAACATCCACCCGGGAAAGAAAGCGCCCGAAGTGCCGCAACTCTCCCTGCTACCCAGCTTCTTCCTGCACATCTGCTACCCGCGTACGGGCATGCTTTACGATATCAATTTCGGCGACAGCCACAAGAACATCACAGCCGAAAGCTCCCTCATGCTGCTCTACGCCATGGGCATCGGCAACAGTGATGTGCTGTGGTACCTCAGTCAGGTAGAGGCGGGACAGCACCGCGACGGACTGTTCATCAACCAGCCGATGGGTTTCCTGCTGATGCCCGATGCACGGAAAGCTCCCGAAGTACCTTCGCTTCCGTTGTCGAAACTCTATGCCGATTTCGGTTGGGCTACGCTGCGCGATTCGTGGAAGAAGGATGCCACGATGCTGGCCGTGAAGAGCGGTTACACATGGAATCACTCGCATGCCGATGCCAATTCGTTCATCCTGTTTCACAAAGGGGTGGACATCATCAAGGATGCGGGCAACTGCTGGTACCCCCGTCCGGAATACCGCAACTACTTCTTCCAGAGCCAGGCGCACAACGTGGTGCTGTTCAACGGTCAAGGGCAGAGCCGCGAACAACAGTATCACGGTTCGCCCTTGCGTGGGTATCTCTATCACCTGATGGACGAGGGAAACATCAAGTACATCCTGGCCGACGGTACCGGTCCGGTAGCCGATAACTTCAGCCGTAACTTCCGTCACTTCCTGTGGATAGACCAGGTTATTTACATGGTGGACGACCTGAAAACGCACAAGAACGGGCACTTTGAATGGCTGTGGCACACCAATGGCGAGGTGAAGAAGCGTGGGTACGACCTGCATGTGACCAACGGTGCATCGGCCGTTGCCATCCGTCCGCTTTATCCGGAATTCCTGGCCAAAAGCGACTTCGTGCACGACTATCCCAACGATATGTATGTGGAAGAACACCAGGGACCGAAAGAGGACAACCTGGCAGAGACCGAAACGTATTACTCTTTCAACCTGCCTGCCGAAGTGAACCGGGTGAAAGGTCTCACGGTCATCATCCTGAAAGATACGCCCGAGCAGAAGGAACTTCCGGTGATGGAACGCATACAGGGCGAAAACTGGATCGGGTTACGTTCGGTCTACCAGGGAAAAGTGACGGAGCTGTACATCAACCAGCAAGCCGATGGCCGGTTAATGCATCTGAATTCCTGCGTCAATATGAACGGTTGGGAGACGGATGCATACATGTTGGCAGTGACCTATCCCGAAGGAGCGAAAGTAGATGCACCGAAGGAAACGGTAGTGGTGTACGGCAGTTATCTCCGTCGCGATGGAAAGAGCCGGTTCGCTTCATTGAGCAAACAGTATTTTATTCAGAAAGCGAAATAGTGGTAGTTCCTGGCCCAGCGGGCCAATGTGTGCGTAGCCGTGGGTGCAAGCCCACGGACTGGTGTGTCCCCATTCGTGCGCCACATAGTGGCGCCGTAATTTAATCAAATAAATTCCAATCTTATGTATAAAATAAAACTTATCCTACTCTGTCTGATTGCTTTGCCTCTGGCAGCGACGGCACAGTCCATCATCAAAGAGACCGAAAACAAACTCTCGTCGCCCGACGGAGCCTATGCTTTTACCTTCTACCAAAAGGAAACGGGCAAGGCGACGAGCCAGATGTATTACATGCTAACGTACAAAGGTCGTACGGTAATAGAAGAAAGCACGCTGGGCATACAGATCGAGAATCGGCTCTTCGAATCGTCCCTCGGCATTCCCAATGATATGTGTACACTGTGGTGCGAGAACCTCTCGCTCACCGGCACTGAACGACGGGCAAACGACGAAACCTGGAAACCGGTGTATGGCGAACGTGCGCTGGTACGCGACTGTTACAACGAACTCACACTGAAGTTCAGCAAGGGAGGCAATAACGGTGACCATAAAGACGGATACGACAAACGTCAACAATACTTCATGAACATCGTGGTACGGGCGTACAACGAAGGGGTGGCACTGCGTTATCACTTCCCCGAAGCCACGAACGGACTCTTCCTGCACATCACCGGCGAGCAAACGGCTTTCACCTTCCCCGAGGGAACGATGGCCTATCACCAACGTTGGGCACAGGGTCCCTTCCATCTGCTTCCGCTCAAAGGCTGGACGGACGAAAGCGAACGCCCGCTCACGCTGAAACTACCCGACGGACTGACCATCGCCCTGGCCGAAGCACAGATGGTAGACTATGCCCGTGGTAAGTTCCGCCTCTCTGCCGATAAAGCCAACACACTGGAAACATCGCTCTACAGCAGTGTCGACGTAATCACTGCCTACAACACCCCGTGGCGCATCATCATGGCTGCCGAACGTTCCATAGACCTGATCAACAACAACGACCTGATACTAAACCTGAACGATCCGTGTCGCATCGCCGACACGTCGTGGATTCGTCCCGGAAAGGTATTCCGTTCGAACCTGAAACAGGCCGAGGTAATGGCTTCCATCGACTTCGCTGCCGACCGGGGCATAGAATATGTACACATGGATGCCGGTTGGTACGGTCCGGAAATGAAGATGTCGTCCGACGCCACGAAGGTATCGGCAGAGAGAGATCTAGACATCCCTGCACTGTGCAAGTATGCCGAGTCGAAAGGCATCGGGCTGATGGTGTACGTCAACCAGCGGGCATTGGTGCAGCAACTCGACGAGCTTCTGCCGCTGTACAAGAAATGGGGATTGAAGGGAATCAAGTTCGGTTTCGTGCAGGTGGGCAACCAGCATTGGAGCACATGGCTGCACGAGGCCATCCGCAAGTGTGCCGACTATGGCATGATGGTGGATATTCATGACGAGTACCGCCCCACGGGTTACAGTCGTACGTACCCCAACCTGATGACGCAGGAAGGCATAGGCGGCAACGAAGAGATGCCCGATGCCACGCACAACGTGACCTTGCCCTACACCCGTTTCCTGGCGGGAGCTGCCGACTATACGCTCTGCTACTTCAACGGCCGGGTGAAGAACACCAAGGCGCACCAACTGGCCATGGCGGCAGTGTACTACAGTCCGCTGCAATTCATGTTCTGGTACGATACGCCCGCATTATATAAAGGTGAGAAAGAGCTGGAATTCTGGAAACAAATCCCGACCGTATGGGACGATAGCCGGGCACTGGACGGTGAAGTAGGGGAGTACATCGTCATGGCACGCCGCTCGGGATCGGACTGGTTCGTTGGTGCCATGACCAACAAAGAAGCCCGCACCGTGAGCATCCCCACTGATTTCCTGGAAGCCGGGAAGAAGTACACCATCACCCTGTACGAGGACGACGACAAGCTCGATACCCGCACCAAGGTTCGTATCACCGAGAAAGTAATCAAGCCCGGAAAGCCCATCGTGCTGAATCTGAAAGCCAGCGGCGGGGCAGCATTGGAATTAAGAATTAAGAATTAAGAATCTGGGATTTGTGGTTTCCTGGGATACTTCCTGCCACAGAGTTCCTTTCTTATTCTGCTAATGATTTCACTTATGAGATCGTCTATCGGTAATTCCCCGTAAGTTTATAATTTTTCATTCTTACATCAATGACTATCCGCATCCTTGCTCCAGAGGGGCTATGCGGATAATCTTTTTTTCATTCTTAATTTCCGAAGCGGATTAGGTGTATTCCTGATCCGCTTCGTATTTATAGTAAACAGGTCTGACTCACATCGACTTGATCACGTTTCAATAGGTTTTTAGAATAGGTAAAAAGGTTGTTCGGGATAACAGAAAACAGGAGCGCGAATCTCCTGCACAAGAAAGAAATAAAAATGGAGTGAAAACCTCTAAATAGAATAGATCATGAAAAGAAATATCTTAGGAGCGGTTGTTTTAGCAGGGTTGATGACGGCGTGTACAGCCCGCCAGACCGAGGAGTTCAGCGTAAATACAGCCCTCGACTATTGCGCTGTGCAAACACAACGCACGTTGACGGAACTTCGGAGCGACTCCGGCATCGACTATACGATGATGCCACGCAACATAGCCGACAGTTTGAACAGTTGGCACTGTCGCCGGGCAACCAAAGACGAGTGGTGTGCCGGATTCTGGCCGGGTGTGTTGTGGTACGACTACGAATACACCCGCGATGAGAAGATTAAATCCGAAGCGGAGAAGTTTACCGAATCGTTGGAGTTCTTGTCCGAAATCCCCGCGTACGACCACGACCTCGGCTTCCTGGTATTCTGTAGCTATGGCAACGGCTACCGGCTCACCAAGAATCCGGAATATCGTCAGGTGATTCTCGATACGGCCGATTCGCTCGCCACACTCTTCAACCCCAAGGTAGGAACCATCCTTTCGTGGCCCCGGGAACGGGAACCGCGCAACTGGCCGCACAACACCATCATGGACAACCTGATCAACCTCGAGATGTTGTTCTGGGCAGCCAAGAATGGAGAAAACAAATGTCTGTACGACATTGCCGTGGCACATGCCGACCGCTCGATGCAGGCCTTGTTCCGTCCCGACTATACCAGCTATCACGTAGCTATATTCGATACCATCACAGGCAACCAGATTAAGGCCGTGACCCACCAGGGATACGCCGACGATTCGATGTGGGCACGCGGACAGGCATGGGCCATCTATGGTTACACCATGATTTACCGTGAAACGAAGGACCCGAAATACCTCGACTTCGTACAGCGCGTGGCCGATGTGTACCTGAGCAAACTCCCCGAAGACCATGTGCCTTACTGGGATTTCAGCGCCCCCGGCATACCTGACGCTCCACGTGACGCCTCCGCCGCTGCCATCATCGCCTCCGGCTTGCTGGAACTCTCCACATACCTGCAAGGCGAACGGGCCGAGACTTATCGGACTGCTGCCGAAAAGATGCTTTCCAGCCTCAGTTCGGACAAGTACCAGAGCGGACAGAGTAAACCGTCGTTCCTGCTGCACAGCACCGGCCATTGGCCCAATCATTCGGAAGTTGACGCATCGATCATTTATGCCGACTACTATTACATCGAAGCACTGCTCCGCCTGAAACGATTGGAAGAAGGACAAACCATCTTTGCGCAATTGAAATAACGGGTTAAATGCACCACGGAGGACGCAAAGAGCACAGTGGTGAACTAAAATTCATTTACTTTGCACATATAACATCAAAAACAATATGAAGAAAAAACTCCTGGCAGTCGTTATACTGTTCGCTGTATCGGGCACGATGAATGCTCAATCCGTTTACCCCGGCCAACATGCGGGAAAGATGAAGAAAGAAACCGTGGCACCCGTCCGGGTCGAAAGTTTCGACCTGAAAGACGTCCGCCTGCTGCCAAGCCGTTTCCGCGAAAACATGATGCGCGACTCCGTCTGGATGACTTCCATCGACGTAAATCGTCTCCTGCATAGCTTCCGCAACACAGCCGGCGTATGGGCCGGACGCGAAGGAGGCTACATGACAGTGAAGAAACTCGGCGGATGGGAATCGCTCGACTGCGAACTCCGTGGACACACCACCGGACACCTGCTTTCGGCCTACGCACTGATGTATGCCGCAACGGGCAGCGAGGTATTCAAGCTGAAAGGCGATAGCCTGACAACCGGTCTGGCCGAAGTGCAACAAGCCTTGGGCAACGGTTACCTCAGCGCTTTCCCCGAGGAGCTGATCAACCGCAACATCCGTGCTACCAGCGTATGGGCGCCGTGGTACACGCTTCATAAACTCTTCTCCGGACTCATCGACCAGTACCTCTACGCCGACAACCGTGAGGCACTCCAGGTGGTAACACGCATGGCCGACTGGGCATACGACAAACTGAAACCCATCGACGAAGCCACCCGCCAGAAGATGATACGCAACGAGTTCGGCGGCGTGAACGAATCGTTCTACAACCTCTACGCCATTACGGGCAACGAGCGTCATCAGTGGTTGGCCCAGTTCTTCTACCACAACGATGTGATCGACCCGCTGAAAGAACTTCGCGACGATCTCGGCACCAAACATACCAATACCTTCATCCCCAAGGTGATTGCCGAAGCCCGTCATTACGAGCTCACCAACAATGAAACGAGCCGCAACCTATCGGACTTCTTCTGGCACACGATGATCGACCACCATACCTATGCACCAGGAAGTTGCAGCGACAAGGAGCATTACTTCGACCCGCATCAGTTCTCCAAACACCTCACAGGCTATACCGGAGAGACGTGCTGCACGTACAACATGCTGAAGCTGAGTCGCCACCTCTTCTGCTGGACGGCCGATGCATCGATAGCTGATTATTACGAGCGGGCGCTATATAATCATATTCTAGGGCAACAAGATCCCGAAACGGGCATGGTAGCTTACTTCCTGCCTATGCTCTCGGGCTCGCACAAGGTGTATAGCACGAAGGAGAATTCTTTCTGGTGCTGCGTGGGCAGTGGTTTCGAGAACCATGCCAAGTACGGTGAAGCCATCTACTACCACAACAACGAGGGCATTTATGTCAATCTTTTCATCCCGTCGCAAGTCTGCTGGAAGGAGAAGGGTTTGGTCCTCCGTCAGGAAACAGCTTTCCCCGCCGATGAAACCACTACGCTGACCCTGCATACCGATAAGCCGGTGACCACCACGGTGTACCTGCGTTATCCGTCATGGAGCGAGCAGGTATCTGTTACTGTCAATGGGAAAAAGGTAAGCGTGAAACAGAAACCAGGCTCATACATCGCCGTTACCCATCAGTGGAAGGATGGCGATTGCATCGAGGCTACTCTCCCGATGAAGATTCAACTCGAAGCCACTCCCGATAACCCGAACAAAGCTGCTTTGCTCTACGGTCCGTTGGTGCTGGCAGGGACATTGGGTACGGAAGGGATGCAGGAACCGGCTCCTTATTCCAACCCGGCGCTTTACAACGACTACTACACCTATAATTATAACATCCCCGCCGGACTGAATTTCTACTTGCAGGTCGATCCGAAGAATCCCGGACGAAGCGTACAACGGGTAGGGAAGGAGTTGAAGTTCGTCACTCCACAGGGTGATCAGATTGAACCGTTGCACAATGTACATCGTCAGCGTTACGTAGTGTATTGGGACTTGAAATAAAGAAAGTATAAGATGAAAAAATTATCCTTCTGGCAACTTTTGTCAGCATTATAAAAGTAGAGAAAGGAGACATCTGTCATTTCAGTTACAGCCTGGATGGCAAGAAGTACCAACCTGCGGGAGTTCCTTTCACCGCCGGTAAGAAGAAAAGCAAAGAATATGAAATAAATTCCATTAGCTGAACAACAATAAGAAATATCGACCATATTTATCGGAAAAGTTGTATATCTAATTGAAAATAAGTTGATTATTCGTTTTGTTTACATATTTCATTTCGTATCTTTGCCCCGTATTATCAAGCAAACATAAATTATGAAACAGAAGAGTCTTTTAATTATTATTCCAACGTTGATGCTTGCTGCTTGCGAGCGCGACTTGTATGTTGCACCAGAATATGTTATCGATGACAAATTCTCGATGCAACAATCGTATGATGTACCCTTGCAAGATGGCAAAATATCTGTAGTCACTTTAGGTGAAGATACGCTGGCTGTTACAGACATGGCATTGAGAATTCAGGTTCCCGTAGGAACTACACGCTCCACTGCTGTACAGGTAGACTATGTGGATTATCCCGCGTTACCGGAATTTACCGCAGGCAGTTTTATTGCGACCGGTGTTGGTACATATTTGTTCGAAGATTCGCGCAATGCCGACTACGATTATAACGACGCAATCCTCCACGTAAAACATTTAGTAAATGGATCTATTAATGGTAATCGCCGTTTTGATATTAAACTACGCGGAGTAGCATTAGGAAGTACAAAAACAATCGGGTTTGGATTCACTGACATGAATGGAGCAGACTATGACTTAACGGATAATGTACGTCGTGATTTATTTGGTGGACAGGGTGGATTCATCAACACCGAAGCGGGCAAAGACTTTTTTATCGGTATTGCTTCTTCGGAAGCTTTGGCGGACGAATATGTAAATGCCAATCCATATCCTTCTTATACCATCGTACATAGCAGAAAGGAGAAAAGAATAACTGCCGAAGATCTACGGATGGTCACTGGCTATCTCCTCTATGATCCAATTATAACTACTAGCCCCTCCATTGGTAATGTAACCAACAGTCAGGCTTTGAAATTTTACATCAAAGTCCAAGGAGAAAAGTTCTATGCAGGAGAATACAACAAGAACCTTGAAGGTGCACTTCCTTATGGCATTCGTGTTCCAGAAACGCAGAACTACTATCCATTGGAAAAGACGAATATCCATTTGGCTTTCCCAAAGTTTATGGAGTGGATAACAACAGGTGTTGACAACAAATGGAATTCGGAAGCTAATACATCTACCGCTAACTGTTACGGTCGCCTCGAATCAAGCGCAATGTGGCGTTTCTAATTTTTCCGGGAATAATAAGCAATATAAGTAAACAGCCCGCTGATTCATTGCGAATCAGCGGGCTGTTTATTTATATACAATGTCTGCTTGAAATAAGAAGAGCTTAAATGTATAAGCGCTAAGCAGAATCAGACACAAGATACAAAGCACCGACAAACAGCAGCAGTAATATCCATAAAAACACTGCTAAAATCCACATAACAATAAGGGGGACTTTTCTATTCATCTCGTGTTTTACATAAAAAGAAGGCTGCCTCATTCTTCCAACAGACGAGGCAGCCTTTAGCTATAAGTGTAAATTTATCCGCAAGAGCAGAACGGTTCAATATCCCCGTACTGCGTAGGCAACAAATTACGGTCGCCGAATGTGTTATCAATACGGGCTACATTCACCCAGAACTTATTTTCGCGTACACTTTCTATCGGGTAAGCCGCTTTCTCGCGGGAGTATTCATGCGTCCAGCTATCGCCCACTACCTCGTATTCCGGATGTGGAGCATTCACCAATACATTGTCCTCTTTTGATGCCGTTCCGTTCTTCACTTCCTGAATCTCTTCCCAAATGGTTAGCATCACCTGGATGAAGTTATCCAGTTCCGCCAGGCTTTCGCTTTCCGTCGGTTCGATCATCAACGTGCCGTGAACGGGGAACGAAAGGGTAGGAGCATGATAACCATAGTCCATCAGGCGCTTGGCGATGTCGTTCTCGCTGATGCCTGTTTCTTCCTGAATCTTGCGGCATTCCAGAATCATCTCGTGGCCCACGAATCCGTTGGCGCCACGGTACACGATTCCGTACGTATCGTTCAGGCAAGCAGCCATGTAGTTGGCATTCAGGATGGCAACCTTCGTAGCCATTGTCAGCCCTTCAACACCCATCATGCGGATGTATCCGTACGTGATAGGCAATACCCCTGCACTACCGTAAGGAGCAGCCGATACCTGATTCACCGGATTATCGAACAACGTATGTCCCGGCAGGAACGGCAACAGATGTTTGGCTACACAAATCGGTCCTACACCCGGTCCGCCACCGCCGTGCGGAATGGCAAAAGTCTTGTGCAGGTTCAGGTGACAAACATCGGCACCGATGAATCCCGGATTGGTAAGCCCCACCTGAGCGTTCATATTGGCACCATCCATGTACACCTGTGCGCCACAGTCGTGAATGATACGGCAGATCTCCACAATCTCCGTTTCGAAGATACCATGCGTGGAAGGATAGGTGATCATCAACGCAGCCAGATCGTCACGGTTGGCTTCGGCTTTGGCACGAAGATCGTCCATATCCACATTACCCTGAGCGTCGCAAGCGCAGGTCACCGTGGTGAATCCCGCCTGAATAGCCGATGCAGGGTTGGTACCGTGCGCCGATGCAGGAATCAGCACCTTCTTGCGATGACCTTGTCCGATGCTTTCCAGGTAACTACCGATCACACGCAGTCCGGCATACTCGCCACTGGCTCCGGAGTTCGGTTGCAGACTGGTTCCGGCAAATCCGGTAAGGACAGCCAGGTACTTGCCCAACTGATTGATCAGCTCCTGATAACCGGGTACCTGATCTTCGGGTACCAGCGGATGGATATTCGCCAAGCCCGGCAGGGTGAGCGGCAACAATTCGGAAGCCGCGTTCAGCTTCATGGTACACGAGCCGAGTGAGATCATCGACTGAGCCAATGAAATGTCCTTCCGGTCAAGACGCTTGATGTAGCGCATCATTTCCGTTTCCGTATGGTACTTGTTGAATGTATCGTGTGCCAGGTAAGCGCTGGTACGTTTTAGTTTCTTGTCGATAGTCGATAACGCAGGGATGGCTTCCGTTTTCGGGAAATCCTGACCGGCAGCAATGCCGAAGATGGAGAGCAACACATTGGCGGCAGCGGCATCGGTGGTTTCGTCGATGCTCATACCCACGTCTCCATTGTCGAAGTAGCGCAGGTTCACCTGTTTACTCAATGCGATGGTTTGTATCTGACGGGCCGAAATATGATCGGGCAGGGTGAAACGGAGTGTATCGAAGAACTGCAAGTTCACCTGGCAGTAGCCCAACTGGCAGATTTGTTTTTCCAGATAAGCCGCCGTGGCATGGATGCGCGATGCAATGTTCCAGATGCCTTCCTGACCGTGGTATGCCGCATAGAAACCAGCCATTGTTGCCAGCAACGCCTGTGCGGTACATATATTGGAGGTCGCTTTCTCACGTTTGATGTGCTGTTCACGCGTTTGCAGCGCCATGCGGTAACAACGTTTGCCGTACTTGTCTTTTGACAGGCCGATGATACGACCGGGAACCATACGTTTGTATTCGTCGCGGGTAGCAAAGAATCCGGCTGAAGGACCGCCGTAGAACATTGGTATACCGAATCGCTGGGTGCTTCCGAACACTACATCCGCTCCCCATTCGCCGGGAGGAACCAGCAAGGCCAGACTCATGATGTCGGCAGCAACCGCTACCTTACAATCGGCTGTATGTGCTTTCTCAGCGAGTTCGCTGTAATCGTTCACTTCACCGTTGCCATTGGGGTATTGCACCATGCAGGCAAACACATCCGGAGTGAAGGCAAAGTCTTTGTAATTGCCCACCCGCAATTCGATGCCTTGCGGAATAACGCGGGTAGTCATCACCGCCAATGTTTGCGCGAAGATAGCTTCGTCCACCAATACCACGTTGGCATTCGCCTTTTGTTGCGCACGCGAACGCAGGGCGTACAACATCGCTACCGCTTCGGCTCCCGCTGTGGCTTCGTCAAGCAACGAACAGTTGGCAAGCGGCATGGCCGTCAGGTCGCACACAGCCGTCTGGAAGTTCATCAACGCTTCCAGTCGCCCTTGCGACACCTCCGCCTGGTAGGGCGTATACGATGTGTACCACACCGGATTTTCGAACACATTGCGCAGGACAACAGCCGGAGTAATGGTATTGTACCAACCCAAACCGATGTAGCTGGCGAATACCTGGTTCTTACCAGCCAGTTCGGCAATGTGTTTACCGTATTCGTATTCTGTTAACGGGGCAGGCAGGGGCAGCGCCTCTTTCAGCCTGATATTGGCAGGGATGGTTTTGTCGATCAGCTCGTCGAGGGTAGCCACACCTATTTTACCGAGCATCCACTCAGTATCTTTCTCGCTGATGCCGATATGGCGGCAAGCTAATGAATCATCTGTCATATTAGATTGGTTTTAAATATTTTATATTAAGTTCTAAAAAAAGGATTCTCAACTTTCTCGATGCCGATGGTGGTAGGAGCGCCATGACCGGGGTAGACAACCGTTTCATTAGGCAGGGTGAACAGGCGACTGCAGATGTGTTCCTTCAGCTCATCGAAGTTGCCTCCCGTAAGATCGGCACGCCCGATGCTTCCCTGGAACAGCACGTCGCCGGAAAACATACAGTTGTCCTTCCTACAGTAAAACACGAGGCTGCCCGGTGAGTGTCCCGGTACATGGATGGCTTCCAGTTCGGTATTCCCGAAAGTGATGATATCACCGTCGTGCAGATACTCGCCCAACGCTACCGGCTCTTCTTTCAGTTGGAAACCGAACATGCGACTCTGCTTGGGTGCACTTTCCAACCAGAATTCATCCGCCTGATTGGCACGGGCATGCAGCCCGAATTCCTGAAGCATGAAAGGATTGCCGAATATATGGTCCAGGTGCAAATGCGTATTGAGCAAATGTACCGGCTTCAACTCGTTACTGACAATAAAATTCTTCAGTTTTTGTTTCTCTTCCTCATAGAAGCATCCCGGATCAATCACCACAGCTTCTTTGGTTTCGTCCCATAACACATAACTGTTTACGGGAAACATATTAAATTCAAATCTTTTTATTTTCATGTTCACTTTATTTAGTATCTGTCTTATAATGGTACGTAAACTACTTTCTTGGTTACGAAAAACTCCTCATTGAAATCATCGCTCAGGCTGTGCAGCGTTGTTTTATGCTTAAAGAGCATGGTTTCATTGGCCAGCTCCCCGCCTTTGAGGCAGATCAGTCCGTTGGGCAGTGCATTTTGCTGTTTCTGCGAAATGTTCTTCTTCACGATCTTGATCAGGTCCGCCAACGGCATCACCGCCCTGCTGACAACAAAATCGAACAACTGCTTCTCTTCCTCGGCCCGTGCATGGCGGAAGGTGACATTCGTCAGCCCGATGCTGGCAGCCACTTCCGTAGCTACTTTCACCTTTTTGCCGATGCTGTCTACCAGGTGGAATTGGGTTTCCGGGAAAAGGATGGCCAGGGGGATACCCGGGAATCCGCCTCCGGTTCCCAGATCCATGACCGTCGTTCCCGGCCGGAAACGGATCACCTTTGCAATACCCAGCGAGTGGAGTACATGATGTTCGTACAAGTTCTCGATGTCCTTACGCGAGATAACGTTTATTTTAGCATTCCAGTCTGTATATAAATCGTAAAGGGCAGCGAATTGTTCGCGTTGTCTTTCCGTCAGATCCGGAAAATACCTTAGAATGATGTCCATGTTTTAATTGATCGCTCGTTTTTAGTTCTGCAATTCTTTGAGTACAGGATGCGTACTCAGGATCTTTGTCATCATGACGAAGGGGATAGTCACTGATACCGGCCCGTTGGAGTAGGGGGCTATATCGTATACGTTATAATAAAAGGTAATGCCTTCGGCACTCAGGTAGAAATTTTCCGTGGGAGCCACCTCGCCGTTCACACCGTAACCCAAGTCTTCCAGCGCTTCGTGGCTGGTCACATTGTGCATCGCCATAAGCTGATTCCAGATAAGGTCGGTAACGATTTCGTGATAGTCGGGCACGCCAAACAGATCGTCCAGCTGCAACAGGCGCAGTGTGTTCAGGTCCATGTTGAAGAAGTTTGTGGTATACATGCCGTGCGCTCCGCCGGTATATTCTTCGGTATGTACTTTGTAAACCAGCAAGTCTTGCGCATAATACTGCACACTGCCGTGAAGATGCTTGTAGTACGAATACCAGGAGCCAACCATGTTTTTATCCGAATTATTTTTCAGGTCTTCCTTGTATACCGGTTCCAGGCTGCGGAGATAATCGTCCACGTAGAACTGAGTATACGCTTTAACTACTTCCTGGGGTTGTCCGCCGGTATATTTATCGCGGAAGCAGGCGGTAAGGATGTACGAAGTAAGGGTATCTTTCAGCTCCTCGTCCGAAGCCTGGGTGGGATAAACCAATTCGATGGTCAGGTTACTGGCCGGGCAGGCAGTGTCGCCGAAGAGGTGCGTCGTTTGGTTGACGGAAATACTATCGAATTTCAATTCGCCTACATTTTTCTTCTTGTCACCGCAAGAAAAGAAAACTCCGCTGGCCGAAAGCAGAACGGCGAGCAGGCTGACATATTGCTTTTTCATTGGGCACTTTGTTTAATCATACAACAAAACAGCTGTCGTACTTTATCGACAAATATATAACATATTAACGAAAGCGACTAATAAAAAAGGAAATATTATACCTTCATGCTCTTTAAACTCGCTATATTTGTACGCTATATGAAGAGATATCATTACATTCTGACCGCTCTGCTGGCTGTTTTGGGAATACTGCGGGCAGAAGCGCAAATACAGGGAACGGTGAAAGACGGAACGGGCGAACCGCTCCCAGGGGTACATGTGCATTGGATGCACACCGGTCCGGGAGTAGTCACCAATACCGAAGGTAAATTTACCATCAACCGTCCATTTCACGGGAAGCGACTCGTGTTCAATTGCATCGGTTATGCCGGTGACACCATTCAGATAGACAAGAACGAAAAAGAAATACATGTAGTACTCCGCGAAGGGGTGGAACTGGGCGAAGTACAGGTCGTCAGCAGAAAACTGGGAACATTGAAACTTCGCAACAGTGTATTGAACGAGGATATCATAAGCAGTACCGAGTTAAGCCGTGCCGCCTGTTGCAACCTGGGCGAAAGCTTCACCACCAATCCATCTGTAGATGTGAGTTATTCCGATGCCGCCACAGGAGCGAAACAGATCAAGCTCCTGGGACTATCGGGTACATACGTGCAGATGATGACTGAGAACATACCCAACTACCGGGGAGCCGCCGCACCCTATGGTCTGGGTTATGTACCCGGGCCATGGATGCAAAGCATACAGGTAAGCAAGGGCAGTTCGTCGGTGAAGAACGGCTACGAATCGATCACCGGACAGATCAACGTGGAATTCAAGAAACCGCAATTGCCAGAGGCCGATTGGGTGTCGGCCAACTTCTTTGCCAGCAGCACCGAACGCTACGAAGCCAATGCCGATGCCACGCTGAAACTCTCCAAGCGCTGGAGCACTTCGCTACTGGCACACTACGAGAACGAGACCAAAGCGCACGATGCTAATAACGATGGGTTTGCCGATATTCCCCAGGTGGAACAGTACAACGTATGGAACCGTTGGGCGTATATGGGCGATCATTATGTGTTTCAGGCAGGCATCAAAGCCCTATCCGAAACACGAAACAGCGGACAGGTGAACCACAACGGACAAATGGATGCAATGGATGATCCGTATAAAATCGGCATCCAAACGGACCGTTACGAGTTCTTCACCAAGAACGCTTATATATTTAACAAGGAGAAGAATACCAACCTGGCGCTTATTCTCCAGGGAACATTACACAACCAGGATGCGGCATACGGACACAAGCTGTACAATGTGGACGAGTCAAACGCCTACGCTTCCCTGCTTTTCGAGACCGAAGTGAGCAAGCATCATACTATTTCTACCGGGCTAAGCTACAACTACGACGGCTTCGACCAGCAATACCGCCTGACCAACAATACCAACGAACCACTCACGAACAACTTTGCCCGTGAATCGGTTTTCGGAGGATTTGTACAATACACCTATAACTGGAACAATAAGTGGGTGCTGATGGGTGGTCTCCGGGCCGACCACAGCAGCGAGTACGGCTTCTTTGTCACTCCCCGGGCACACATCAAATACAACCCCAACGAATACTTCAACTTCCGCCTTTCGGCCGGAAAGGGATATCGCAGCAACCAGGTATTGGCAGAGAACAACTACCTGCTCGCCAGCAGTCGCCAGGTGCTGATCGCCGATCGCCTGAAACAGGAAGAAGCCTGGAACTATGGCGCCAGCATCGCCACATACCTGCCCATTTTTGGAAATACACTCACCTTCAACGTGGAGTATTACTATACTGATTTCATCAACCAGATGGTGGTGGATATGGACTCTGACCCGCACCAGGTATCGTTCGGCAATCTCGACGGACGTTCGTACTCACAGGTGTTCCAGACCGAAGCGAGCTACCCGTTCTTCAAGGGATTCACGCTGACTGCCGCCTGGCGCCTCACGGACGTGAAAACCACCATCCAGGGAAAGCTGATGGAAAAGCCGCTCACGAGCAAATACAAAGGTCTGCTCACCGCTTCGTACCAAACACCCCTCGGGCTGTGGCAATTCGATGCCACGCTTCAACTCAACGGAGGCGGACGAATGCCGACGGCTTACACGCTGAACGGTGCCCCGTCATGGGAAGCCCGCTACGGTTCGTTCGAACAGCTTAGTGCACAGGTCACCCGCTACTTCCGTCATTGGTCCATCTATGTGGGGGGTGAGAACCTCACCAACTTCAAGCAAAAGAACCCGATCATCGATGCCGCCAACCCGTGGGGAGAAAATTTTGATTCGACCATGATCTGGGGACCGATACATGGAGCCAAGGCATACATCGGCGTACGCTTCAACGTACCGAGAATATAATCTCCTTCAAGAAAAAGGGATACAACATTAAGACAAAGAATAATCAATCTATAAAAGTGAAGAATATGAAAGCAAAAAGAAGTATAGCCATTCTGGCAATGGCTTTTGTAAGCGCCGTCACGGTGATGGCAAAGGACATCCGCACGGTAGTATTCCAGGTAGATCAGATGCACTGCGAGAACTGCGAACGCAAGGTGCAGAACAACATGAAGTTCGAAAAGGGCTTGAAGGAAATAAAGACAAATCTGAAAGACAAGACGGTAGAAATTAAGTATGATGCCGAGAAGACTGACGTGGCGAAACTACAAGCCGGTTTCAAGAAGTTCAAATACGAAGCAAAGACAGTAAAGGAAACGAAAGAAAAATAGGAAACAAAAGGGCATAAAAAAAGGCTATCTATCACAGACAGCCAATCTTTTGTTAACCTTAAATCTAATACTATGAAAAACACATTGCAAAGGTAAGGATTCC
This sequence comes from Bacteroides sp., assembly GCA_031554635.1. Lineage (GTDB taxonomy): Bacteria > Bacteroidota > Bacteroidia > Bacteroidales > Bacteroidaceae > Bacteroides. Next base: position 38,075 of record JAVBVD010000008.1, on the reverse strand, counting down.
TGTGAAATCTGCAAACTCTTCGCTGATTTTCAATTGTTTTATAGCATTGTTTAACACATCGCCGTGTTCGTTAACGGTTTACACGGCAGCATTAACGATTTGTAATATTTTTGGTCAATATTTCTTGTAAAAGCACCGGTTCATTGGTCGTAATGAAATCCACCTTATTTTTGATAAGCCACTGCATGTCCGGAGCTTTGTTCACGGTCCATACATTGACCTTCATTCCGAGTGTATGGCATTGATCGATCCATTCGGGGTGTTTGCGAAACACGCTCAGGTTGTAGTCGGCACCGGCGCATCCCATGTCTTTCAGCTGTTGCGGAGTGAGGTCGCCTTCCAGGTAATACACCGGCGTTCCGGCAGGTACCAACCGGATGAACTCCTTCACGGCATGTTGCGAGAATGAAATGTATTCCATGCGGTTTTCCAGTCCGAGCTTCCGAACTTTTGCCACGATACGCTGAACAGCTTCCGTTTCGCGTTCGGGGCTGCTGTGTTGCTTTAGTTCGAGTATCAGGCGTGTTTGAAGGGATTGGGCGGTGCCCAGGAATTTAGCCAGGGTAGGGAGGTTCTCACCGTTGTCCAACGTCAGGGTGGTCAGTATGGTAGAGGGAGAACGTTCCATGTCCTTTCCGCCGTACGTGGGATCGTGGTTGACCACCAATTGGTCGTCGGCAGCCAGCCATACGTCGAACTCGCAACCATAACAACCGATGGAGTCGGCCTTTAAAAGAGAAGTAATACTGTTTTGTGCCGACCCTTTGGTTTTCCAATAACCACGGTGGGCGATGACCTGGGTTTGGGCAAGAGCGCTACCGGCGCATAGGCAAAGAGCTGTAATAGCAATCATTTGTTGAATCTTCATAAGACAATCAAGTTTTGTTGATACAACAAAATTAAACAAAAAAAGATGCACCGAACTACTTTTGGGTAAAAAATCATGGTACGACCAAACTTACCACCCGCACTGGGCAGTACTTTTCCGTACCATGTTACATTCTTAATTCACACCTGCTATCGCTCTAGTAAGCTACTTCATGAACACCTGCCACCGCTCGTCCGCTGGGATCGTTCAGGCGACTGAATGCCGCGTCCCAGGCCAGCGCTTCGGCGGTGGAGCAAGCCACACTCGGCACACTGGGTACACTCCGTGCAGCACATTCGCTTGGAAAATGTTCCTCGAATATGCTACGGTAGTAATACTCCTCCTTGTTCATCGGCGTATTGATGGGGAATCGCTCGGCAGCCTGCTCCATCTGACGGTCGCTCACAGCTGCGGCGGTCAGCGCTTTCAGCGTGTCGATCCACGAGTAGCCTACGCCATCACTGAACTGTTCTTTCTGCCGCCATGCCACGCTTTCGGGCAACATATCGGCAAAGGCTTCACGCACAATTTTCTTCTCGATGGTTTTGCCGGGAGCCATCTTCGAAGCGGGATTCAGACGCATGGCTACGTCCAGGAACTCCTTGTCGAGGAAAGGCACCCTACCTTCCACACCCCAGGCCGAGAGACTCTTATTGGCCCGCAGACAGTCGTACATATGCAGTTTCGAGAGCTTGCGTACCGTTTCTTCGTGGAACGAACGGGCATCGGGCGCTTTGTGGAAGTACAGGTAACCGCCGAAAATCTCGTCGGCTCCTTCGCCGCTCAGCACCATCTTGATTCCCATCGACTTGATGACGCGTCCCAACAGGTACATCGGGGTAGAGGCGCGAACGGTAGTCACGTCGTAGGTTTCGATGAAGTAGATAACATCGCGCAGTGCGTCGAGCCCTTCCTGAATGGTATAGGTTATTTCGTGATGCACCGTTCCGATGTACTCAGCCACTTCACGGGCTTTCACCAGATCGGGGGCATCTTTCAGTCCGATGGCAAATGAGTGCAGTTGCGGCCACCAGGCATCGCTGTTGCCATCGGTTTCAATGCGCTTGGCAGCGTATTGCTTGGCGATGGCGGAGATAACCGACGAGTCGAGTCCGCCGCTGAGCAGCACGCCGTAGGGCACATCGCTCATCAGTTGCCGTTGTACGGCTTTCTGCAAGGAGTCGCGCACATCGGCGGTTCGGGCAGGGTTGTCCTTTACGGCGTTATAGTCCGTCCAGTCGCGGGTGTACCAGCGTTTCATCTCGCCCTCGCGGCTGTAATAGTAATGCCCGGGGAGGAAAGGTTCGTACTGCTCACAGAAGCTTTCGAGGGCTTTCAGCTCGGAAGCTACGTACACTTTTCCGTCGCTGTCCTTACCTATATATAAAGGTATAACGCCGATGGGATCGCGGGCGATAAGGAACTCGTCGCGTTCTTCGTCGTAGAGTGCAAAGGCGAAGATGCCGCTGAGGTCTTCGAGGAAGTCAATGCCTTTGTCACGGTAGAGAGCAAGGATCACTTCACAGTCCGACCCGGTTTGGAACTCGTACGTTCTGGTTGGAGATTCGGATCCACCGGTTTGATGCGCAGACATACCGGTATATCGTGCACGGATATCGCGATGGTTGTATATCTCACCGTTGACGGCCAGTACTACTTTGCGATCGGGGCTGTAGAGCGGTTGCCCGCCACTTTGCGGATCGACGATTGATAGGCGTTCGTGTGCCAGTATGGCGCTTCCGCCGCAATAGATACCGCTCCAGTCCGGACCACGGTGACGTATTTTCCGTGCCATGCGTAAAGCTTTGGCACGCAACTCATCTGTCTGAGTTTGTATGTTGAAGATTCCGACTATTCCACACATGATTTTTAGATTTATAATTAAACGATTTGGTCAAGATTGCAAATAACAATCGATCTCTGCTGCCGCTTGGCGTCCTCCTGCCATGGCACGCACCACCAGGCTGGCTCCCGTGGACGCATCTCCTGCCAGAAACACATTCTCCGGAAAAAGGGGTTGTTCAGGTTGGAGGAAACCCATGGCGAGCAGTATCATATTGGCCTCGATCACTTCTTTCCGTCCGGTGGGTTTCATCACCATGCGACCACTCTCACCATCGGGATGCCATTCCACTTCTTCCACCTCAACCCCCGTTACTTTACCATCCTTGCCAAGGAAGCGGGTGGAGGCAAGCGACCAACGCCGGGTACACCCTTCCTCATGACTGGAAGTGGTTTTCAGCACATTGGGCCAACAAGGCCAAGGTGTCTCCGGGTTGTGGCCGACAGGAGGTTTAGGCAGAATTTCGATCTGGGTGACGGATGCAGCGCCGTGACGAACGGAAGTGCCGATGCAGTCCGATCCTGTATCACCACCGCCAATGACAAGCACTTTCTTGCCCTTGGCATGTATTAACTGGTCTTGGGTAAACGATTGCCCCTCGATGATGCGGTTCTGCTGCGCCAGCATCTCCAGGGCGTAGTAGATACCTTTCAGTTCGCGTCCGGCGATGGGAAGGTCGCGTGGGGTTTCGGCGCCGGTGCAAAGACAGTAGGCGTCGAATCCTTCGGGCAGGTGTGCCGGATCGATCTCTTTACCCATCTCGAAGCAGATACCTTCGGCCTCGAGGAACTTCATGCGGCGGTCGATCACCACCTTGTCGAGCTTGAAGTTCGGGATGCCGAAACGGAGCAGACCGCCCGGAGCTTCGGCTTTGTCGAAAACGGTGACTGTGTATCCCCGGCGGTTCAGTTGGTTGGCCACGGTAAGCCCGGCGGGACCGGCGCCGACGACGGCTACCTGCTTACCGTTGCGAACGGGCTGAACCACTTCGATGTAGCCTTCGCGGAAAGCCGCTTCGACGATGGCCACTTCGTTCTCACGGATGGTCACCGGCTCGTCGCACGACAGTTTCAGTACGCAACTCTTCTCGCACGGCGCCGGACAGATGCGTCCGGTGAACTCCGGAAAGTCGCACGTGGAAGCCAGGATGCGATAAGCCTCTTCCCACTTGCCCCGGTAGAGGGCGTCCTGCCACTCGGGTTGTTTATTGCCGATGGGGCAGGCCCAGTGGCAGAAAGGCACTCCGCAATCCATGCAGCGCGAAGCCTGCAACTTGCGGTCGTGCGTGTTCAGTGTCTGCTCCACCTGACTGTAATCGGTGATGCGTTCCGACACGGGGCGGTATCCTGCCTCCCGGCGGTGTATGCTTAAAAATGCTTTTGAATCTCCCATAATTTTTATCTTTAATAGTCGCGTTGCATTTCGGCAATGCGGAGTTGCAACTTCTTCATTTGCTCTTCTTGTAATACTTTCTTGTACTCGATGGGCACTACCTGGATAAACTCGTCCACATAGCGGTTCCAGTTATCGAGCATCGTACGGGCCATCTTCGACCCGGTGTAGAGGTAGTGCTGGCGGATCAGCTCGTGCAGTTCCTTGCGGTAGCTCGCTTCCTCGATGAGGGAAAGTTCCACCATCTCCATGTTACAGAAGTAGTCGAAGTTGCCCTCCCGGTTCCACACGTAGGCCACGCCTCCGCTCATTCCGGCGGCGAAGTTGCGCCCGGTACGACCTAGGACTACCACGCGTCCGCCGGTCATGTACTCGCAACAGTGATCGCCTACGCCTTCGACTACCGCGATGGCGCCGGAGTTGCGCACGGCAAACCGTTCGCCTACGCATCCGTTGATGTACACCTCACCGCTGGTGGCCCCGTAGAGCAGCGTGTTTCCGGCGATGGTGTTCTCTTCGGCCTCGAAGTTGGAACGTACCGGAGGCAGCACGGCGATGCGTCCGCCGCTGAGTCCTTTGCCCAGGTAGTCGTTGGCTTCGCCTTCGAGTTTGAAGTTGACTCCCGGCACAAGGAAAGCCCCGAACGACTGTCCGGCCGATCCCTTGAACTTCACGTTGAGGGTGTGCTCGGGCAGTCCGGCTTCACCATACCGGGAAGCGATGATGCCCGAGAGCATGGCCCCGCAGGAACGGTCGGTATTGGCGATGGTGTATTCCAGCGATACTTCCTTGCGGAACTCGATGGCTCCTTTGGCGGCATGTATCATCTCCACATCTTTCACATCCGAGATGCCGTGCTCCTGGTCGATGATGTGACGGATAGCGGCAGGTGTGTCGATGCGCTTCAACATCCGGCTGAAGTCGATCAGGTCGGTTTTACGGATTGATGACGATGCGTTACCGGTAGCTTCGATCGGGAACGGTTGTTTTGCCGGGAATGTACCAGGATTTCCTGATGTAGCATTGACTGCCTGACTTGCCGACTGGCTGGCCGGTTTGCGAAGAATCAGATCCGTACGCCCCACAATGTCGTCCAACTTCTCTACGCCGAGTTCTGCCAACTGCTCCCGTACCTCCTGCGCCAGGAAGGTGAAGAAGTTGACCAGGTACTCGCTGTGCCCACGGAAGCGTTTGCGAAGCTCTTCGTTCTGAGTAGCCACACCTACCGGACAGGTATTCATGTGACATTTACGCATCATGACGCAGCCCAATACGATAAGCGCCGAGGTAGCAAAACCAAACTCTTCCGCCCCGAGCATAGCCATCAGCACGATGTCCCGACCGGTTTTCAGCTGACCGTCTACTTGCAGCATCACCTGTCCGCGCAGTCCGTTCAGCACCAGTGTTTGTTGGGTTTCGCTCAGTCCCAGTTCCGGCGATATACCTGCGTAACGGATGGAAGAGGCAGGCGATGCTCCTGTACCCCCTTCGGCACCGGAGATGACGATGAGGTCGGCTTTCGCCTTGGCTACCCCGGCGGCAATGGTACCCACACCGCTTTCGGCTACCAGCTTCACGCTGATCTTCGCCTTCGGATTGACATTTTTCAAGTCGAAGATGAGTTGTGCCAGATCCTCGATGGAGTAGATATCATGGTGCGGGGGAGGCGATATGAGCGAGATACCGGGAATGGAGTGCCGGGTCTTGGCAATCACCTGGTCCACTTTGTAACCCGGAAGCTGACCACCTTCGCCGGGCTTGGCTCCCTGCGCGATCTTGATTTGTATCTCGTCGGCATTTACCAGGTATTCGGCTGTGACGCCAAACCGTCCCGATGCTACCTGTTTGATGGCGCTGCGGAGCGATGTCCCGTCTTCGAGCGGATGGAAGCGGGCGGCGTCTTCACCACCTTCGCCGGTGTTACTCCGACCGTGGATTTTGTTCATGGCGATGGCCATGGCTTCGTGCGCTTCGCGGCTGATGGAACCGTAACTCATGGCTCCGGTAACGAAGCGTCGCAGGATGTTTTCCACCGGTTCCACCCGGTCTATGGAGATGGGGCTTCGCTTGAAGTCGAGGAAATCGCGCAAAAAGATCGGAGCTTCTTTGCCGTCGACCAGCGAAGTGAATTCTTTGAATTTCTTGTAACTGCCCAGTCGGGTGGCGAGTTGCAGGGTGCTGATGGTTTCCGGGTTCCAGGCGTGTTGTTCGCCGTCTTTGCGGAAGGAGTAGATTCCTTTGTTGGGAAGCATCTCATCGGGCTCAGGATGAGCAGAAACACGACTGCTGAGAGCCTCTCCGCCATGCTGCCCGATAGAAAGCACCGGTGCGAATCCCCCTTGATGAAAAGCAACAGCATCCTTCGCTACCTCTTCCAGTCGAATCCCCCCGATACCCGAACCTAGTCCGCCGAAGTACGTTTTACTCAGCTCCTCGCTCAATCCCACCGCCTCGAATATCTTGGCACCCCGGTAGGAACGAATGGTAGAAATACCCATCTTGCTCATAATCTTGAACAGTCCCTTGCAGATGGCCTTGATGTAGTTCTTCTCAGCCGTAGCATAGTCGAGCTGCACTTCCTGGTTAGCCACCAACGTATCGAGAATAGCAAATGCCATGTACGGATTGAGCGCACTCGCCCCAAAGCCGAGCAGCAAAGCCGCATGCATCACCTCGCGGATCTCACCGCTTTCGACCACCAACGCCGTCTGCACCCGTTTCCCCACAGAAATGAGATGATGGTGCACGGCGCTCACGGCCAGCAACGAAGGAATAGCCGCATGCGTAGCATCCACATCCCTATCGGTGAGGACAATGTAGTTCACCCCTTCGGCAACGGACGATTCCGCCTGCCGGCAAAGATCGGCCAAGGCTTCCTGCAAACCTGCCTTTCCCCGGGCAGCATCGAAAACAATCGAAAGCTTGACGGTCTTGAACCCCTTGTAGCGAATGTTACAAAGAATATCCAACTGTGTATTCGTCAATATCGGATGCTTGAGGCGCACCATTTTGCAATGGCTCTCGTTGGGCGTGAGGATGTTCATGCCCACAGCGCCGATGTATTCGGTGAGCGACATCACCAACTCCTCGCGTATCGGGTCGATGGGAGGGTTGGTAACCTGGGCAAACTGCTGCCGGAAGTAGTTGTACAGCAGTTGTGGCTGTTCGGAAAGAATAGCCAGCGGCGTATCGTTACCCATCGAACTGGTAGGCTCGGCACCGGTAGCGGCCATCGGCGTGATGATCTTCTCCACATCTTCCTTGGAATAGCCGAATACACGCAGCATCCGCTGGTAATCGGCCACCCCGTGCGCTACTTTGCGACCGCTTTTCAGCTCATCGAGCTCGATGCGGTTGGTAGCCAGCCAGGTGCGGTATGACTTGGCCTGCGCCAATTCCCGCTTCAAATCGCCGTCATAGTATATTTCGCCCTTCTCGGTGTCGATAAGCAGAATTTTTCCCGGTTGCAGGCGACCTTTCTTCTTGATCTCCGACGGTTCGAAATCCATTACGCCCACTTCGGACGCCACCACCATCATGTCGCTGCGGGTGATGAGGTAACGTGCCGGGCGCAGACCGTTGCGGTCGAGCATGCCACCGGCAAACCGTCCGTCGCTGAACAGCAGGGCTGCCGGACCGTCCCAAGGCTCCATCAGGATGGAGTGGTATTCGTAGAATGCTTTCAACTCTTCGCTGATGGGGTTCTTCTCGTTGAACGATTCGGGCACCAGCATGGCCATGGCATGCGGAAGACTCAGCCCCGACATAACGAGGAACTCCAGCACATTATCCAGCGAAGCGCTGTCGCTCATGCCCGGCTGCACGATGGGACGTATCTCCCGGATATCGCCCAGGGCAGGCGAGGAGAGTACGCTTTCACGGGCTTCCATCCAGCCGCGGTTGCCACGGATGGTATTGATCTCGCCGTTGTGCGCCAGCAGGCGGAACGGTTGCGCCAATCCCCAGGTGGGAAACGTATTGGTGCTGAAACGCGAGTGTACCAACGCCAGTCCGCTGGTGAAGTAATTATTGGTCAGGTCGGGGAAATAGTTGCGCAGTTGCAACGACGACAGCATACCTTTATATATAATGTTGCGGGTGGAGAGCGAAACGATGTAAAAATCGCTGCGCGAGGGAATGCCCGAGAGGCGTACCCGGTTCTCGATCCGCTTCCGGATGACGTACAGCCGGCGGTCCGCCGTGGCGGCATCGGTAAATCCGGTGATGAACACCTGCTTGATGTCCGGTTCGTTGGCCAGAGCCGATTCACCCAGGATCTCCGGACGGGTAGGGACGTTGCGCAGGTGCATCAGCGACAATCCTTCTTTTTCCACTTCTTCGATGAAGATACTCAGGATGGCCGCACGGTCGGCCTCGTCCTTCGGCAGGAAGAGCAGTCCGGTACCATACCGTCCCTTCTCGGGAACGGGAATGCCTTGCAGCAAGATGAATTCATGCGGAATCTGCAACAGGATACCTGCTCCGTCGCCCGTTTTGTTGTCGGCGCCTTCCGCGCCCCGGTGATTCATATTCTCCAATACTTTCAGGGCCGATTCCACAATGTCGTGCGATTTTTCTCCGTGAATATTCACCAGCATGCCCACACCACAGGCATCGTGCTCGTTGGCTGCATCGTAGAGTCCGATGCGGTCGTACTTTTGTTGGTAGGGAGTTGCCTTCTTTCTGTTGTTAAAAAGTTCTTGTTTCCTCATTTTTTGTATCATTATAATAGTGCAACAGATATTTTTTTATCCAAATGTTCTGCAAAAATAAACAATTAATTTCATAATGACACATTAAACGATGTTTTTTGTGACGTAAAATAAGAAAAGAAGTAGTAAACATTATAATTTGTAATGTGTTTAGTAAGTTATGCTATCAAATTGAAATACGATACCGTCAAATTCTTTTTCATTTGTAAGCACTTTCTTTTTGAGAGATAAATAATAGATAATTTAACAAAAAGCTTTGAAAACTACTTTTTTATATACTTATGTCAAACAAAAATGGCTTTCATTGTCTTTATGTAAATATTAATACGTATATTTGCCGCCGAATAAAACTAGAAAATATGTGTGGAATTGTAGGTTACATTGGTAAAAAAGAAGCCTACCCCATCCTGATAAAGGGACTGAAACGACTGGAATATCGAGGATATGACAGTGCCGGGGTAGCATTGATTAGTAACAATCAGCAGTTGAACGTTTACAAGACGAAAGGAAAGGTCTCCGAGTTGGAAAGTTTCGTCGAACAAAAAGACATTTCCGGTAACATTGGTATTGCGCACACGCGCTGGGCAACCCACGGAGAACCCTGTTCCGTCAACGCCCATCCTCATTATTCCTCCTCCGAAACGCTTGCCCTCATCCACAACGGCATCATCGAAAACTACGCCGCCCTCAAAGATAAACTTCAAAGCAAAGGGTACGAATTCAAAAGCAGTACCGACACCGAAGTCCTTGTTCAACTCATCGAATATTTCAAAGTCGCCAACAACGTAGATCTGCTGGCCGCCGTGCAACTGGCACTGGGCGAGGTCATTGGCGCATATGCCATCGCCGTGTTGGAAAAAGATCATCCGGACGAGATCATCGCCGCCCGCAAAAGCAGTCCGTTGGTAGTGGGCATCGGCGAGAATGAGTTCTTCCTGGCTTCGGACGCTACGCCCATTGTGGAGTATACCGACAAGGTGGTGTACCTGGAGGATCAGGAAATCGCGGTGATACGCCGGGGAAAAGAACTCCGGGTAGTGGACCTGGACAATGCGGAAATGACTCCCGAAGTGAAAAAGGTGGAGCTGAAGCTGGGACAGCTGGAAAAAGGCGGTTATCCGCACTTCATGCTGAAAGAGATTTTCGAACAGCCCGACTGTATATACGATTGCATGCGCGGACGCGTGAACGTAGAAGGTACGAGCGTGGTACTGTCGGCCATCATCGACCACAAGCAAAAACTGCTCAATGCCCGACGCTTCATCATCGTGGCGTGCGGTACTTCGTGGCATGCCGGACTCATCGGCAAGCATCTCATCGAAAGCTTCTGCCGCATACCGGTGGAGGTGGAGTACGCGTCGGAATTCCGCTACCGCGACCCGGTGATCAATGCCGACGATGTGGTGATAGCCATCTCCCAGAGCGGCGAAACGGCCGATACGCTGGCCGCCGTGGAACTGGCTAAGAGCCGGGGAGCTTTCATCTACGGCATCTGCAACGCCATCGGTTCGTCCATTCCACGGGCTACCCACACGGGTTCATACATCCATGTAGGACCGGAAATCGGGGTGGCATCGACCAAAGCCTTCACCGGACAGGTGACGGTGCTCACCATGCTGGCACTGACGCTGGCACGGCAGAAAGAAACCATCACCCGGGAGCAGTTCCTGAACGTGGTGAACGAACTCAGGCAGATACCCGAGAAAATGAAACAGGTACTGACGCTCAACGATCAGATAGCCGAGTTGGCAAAGATATTTACATACGCGCATAACTTCATCTACCTGGGCCGGGGGTATAGTTATCCGGTGGCGCTCGAAGGTGCTTTGAAATTGAAAGAAATTTCGTATATTCACGCCGAAGGTTATCCGGCGGCCGAAATGAAGCATGGGCCCATCGCCCTGATCGATGCCGAAATGCCGGTAGTGGTCATCGCTACCCAGAACGGTTTGTACGAAAAAGTCCTGAGCAACATACAGGAGATCAAAGCGCGCAAAGGCCGGGTAATAGCCATCGTAACCGAGGGAGATACGGTTATCAGCAAGATCGCCGATTATTGCATCGAACTTCCGGGAACATTAGAGTGTCTGGATTCGTTGATTACTACAGTACCCTTGCAATTGCTGGCGTATCACGTAGCGGTGTGCAAAGGCATGGATGTGGACCAGCCGAGGAATCTGGCGAAATCCGTCACGGTGGAATAAGTTTTTGAAAAAAAGAATAGATGAATGAAAGGGGAAATATCCTAAGAGGATAATATACAAACCTAAGAGGATAATACATTATCCTAAGAGGATATGAAATTATCCTCTTAGGATATGGGAAGATCCTCCTTCATCATCGAAAACACATAATTTTTAATTAATAACTTTTAGTTCCGAATGCTAAAACATGAATGTGGCGTAGCCATGATCCGTTTGCTCAAACCGCTGGAGTACTACGAAAAGAAGTATGGTACCTGGATGTACGGCTTGAACAAACTGTATTTGCTGATGGAGAAGCAACATAACCGGGGTCAGGAAGGAGCCGGATTGGCATGTGTCAAACTGCAATCCGATCCGGGAGAGGAATATATGTTCCGTGAACGCGCCGAAGGGTCGAATGCCATCACCGAGATATTCGACACGGTGCACACCTATTTCAAAGACCTCACACCCCAACAACTGCACGATGTAGACTACGTGAAAGGCACCATGCCCTTTGCCGGAGAGGTGTACATCGGCCACCTGCGCTACAGCACCACCGGACGGTCGGGTATATCGTACGTACATCCGTTTCTGCGACGCAACAACTGGCGGGCCAAGAACCTGGCGCTGTGCGGCAACTTCAATATGACGAACGTAGACGAGATATTCGCCCGTATCACAGCCATCGGACAGCATCCCCGCAAATACGCCGACACGTACATCATGCTCGAACAGGTGGGACACCGCCTGGACCGGGAAGTGGAACGGGTGTTCAACATGGCCGAAGCCGAGGGGCTCACCGGCATGGACATCACTCATTATATAGAGGATCACATCGACCTGGCGAATGTGCTGCGCACATCGAGCCGGGAGTGGGACGGAGGGTACGTCATCAGCGGACTCACCGGAAGCGGGGAGAGCTTCACCATTCGCGACCCGTGGGGCATTCGTCCCGCTTATTGGTATGCCGATGAGGAGATTGCCGTGCTGGCCTCCGAACGACCGGTGATACAGACGGCGCTGAACGTGCCTGCCGGGGAGATCAAGGAACTTCAACCGGGTCAGGCATTGCTCATCAACAAAGCGGGCGAACTGCGTCTGGCGCGTATCAACAAAGCGCAGGAGAAGCGGGCTTGCTCCTTCGAGCGGATCTACTTCTCACGGGGAAGCGACGTGGATATTTACAAGGAACGCAAGCAGCTGGGCGAGAAGCTCGTACCACGCATCCTGAAAGCCATCAACAACGACCTCGACCATACGGTATTTTCGTTTATACCCAATACAGCCGAAGTGGCGTTCTACGGAATGCTGCAAGGACTGGACGACCATCTGAACAAAGAAAAGGCGCAACAAATCGCTGCCCTGGGACACAACCCCAGTACCGATGAACTGGAGGCGATCCTATCCCGGCGCATCCGCTCGGAGAAGGTGGCCATCAAGGACATCAAACTGCGTACGTTCATTGCCGAGGGCAACAGTCGCAACGACCTGGCCACGCATGTGTACGACATCACGTACGGCAGTCTGGTACCGAATGTCGATAATCTGGTGATCATCGACGACAGCATCGTGCGAGGGACTACCCTGAGACAGAGCATCATCAGCATCCTCGACCGCCTGAATCCCCGGAAGATCATCATCGTCTCTTCTTCTCCGCAAGTGCGTTATCCCGACTATTACGGCATCGACATGGCCCGGATGAGCGAGTTCATCGCTTTCAAGGCCGCCATCGAACTGCTGAAAGAACGGGACATGAAGGACGTCATCGCTTCGGCCTACCGGAAGTCGAAAGACCAGGTGAAACTGCCGAAGGAACAACTGGTGAATTACGTGAAAGATATTTACGCGCCTTTCAACGACGAAGAGATCTCTGCCAAGATGGTGGAACTGCTCACGCCTGCCGGCATACGTGCCAAGGTGGAGATTGTTTACCAGCCGCTCAAGGGGTTGCACGAGGCCTGTCCCGCCAACAAGGGGGATTGGTATTTCTCCGGCGATTATCCAACTCCGGGTGGGGTAAAGCTGCTCAACGAAGCATTTATTAATTATATCGAACAATTATATCAGTTTTAGCGTTTGGCTGTCCTCACCGGGACAGCCTTTTTTTTACAAAACATATATGAGAAATGTAACTTTGATTCTTGATGACGGTACCCGCTTCTACGGTCAGTCGTTCGGCTACGAGAAGCCGGTAACGGGCGAAGTGGTGTTCAACACCGCCATGACCGGGTACCCGGAAAGCCTGACAGACCCTTCGTATGCCGGGCAGTTGATGACGCTCACCTATCCGCTGGTGGGCAATTATGGGGTACCCCCTTTAACCATTGAACCGAATGGATTGCCTACATTCATGGAGAGTGAAAAGATCCATGCAGAGGCCATTATCGTAAGCGATTATTCCACGGAGTATAGCCACTGGAACGCCGTGGAAAGCCTGGCCGACTGGCTGAAACGGGAGCAGGTACCCGGCATTACGGGCATCGATACCCGCCAATTGACCAAGGTGCTGCGCGAACACGGGGTGATGATGGGACAGATCGTATTCGATGATGAAATGCAGAACCTAATGTGGGCGTACGACGATATCAACTTCGTCGACCGGGTGAGCTGCAAGGAGGTAATCCGCTACAACGAAGGCGCCGGTAAGAAGAAAGTAGTACTGGTGGACTGCGGCGTGAAAGCCAACATCATCCGCTGCCTGCTGAAACGCGATGTGGAGGTGATCCGTGTGCCGTGGAACTATGATTTCAACACGCTGGAATTCGACGGCCTGTTCATCTCCAACGGCCCAGGCGACCCCGACACATGCGATGCTGCCGTGCAAAACATCCGCCGGGCGATGCAAAACGAGCACCTGCCCATCTTCGGCATCTGCATGGGCAACCAACTGCTGAGCAAGGCAGGCGGAGCATCGATATACAAGCTGAAATACGGTCACCGCAGCCACAACCAACCGGTGCGCATGGTAGGTACCAACCGGTGCTTCATCACCTCGCAGAACCACGGCTACGCGGTGGATAACCAGACGCTCGGCGCCGACTGGGAACCGCTCTTCATCAACATGAACGATGGTTCCAACGAGGGCATCCGGCACAAACGGAACCCTTGGTTCTCGGCACAATTCCACCCCGAAGCAGCCAGCGGACCTACGGACACGGAGTTCTTGTTCGACGAATTTGTAAACCTCTTAAAATGAATCCCATCCCATGACTGAAAAGATAAAGAAAGTATTACTATTGGGTTCCGGCGCCCTGAAGATCGGCGAAGCGGGTGAGTTCGACTACTCGGGCTCGCAAGCGCTCAAAGCCTTGAAAGAGGAAGGCATCGAAACCATCCTGATCAACCCCAACATCGCCACGGTACAGACCTCCGAAGGGGTAGCCGATCAGATCTACTTCCTCCCCGTGACTCCCTACTTCGTAGAGAAGGTGATTCAGAAGGAGAAGCCCGAAGGCATCATGCTCGCTTTCGGCGGACAAACCGCCCTGAACTGCGGGGTGGCCTTATACAAAGAAGGCATCCTGGAAAAATACAACTTACAGGTACTGGGAACGCCCGTACAAGCCATCATCGACACGGAAGATCGCGAACTGTTCGTGAACAAACTGAACGAGATCGACGTGAAAACCATCCAAAGCGAAGCGGTGGAAAATGCAGCCGACGCCCGCCGGGCAGCTGCTACCCTGGGTTATCCGGTGATTATCCGGGCAGCATACGCACTGGGCGGTCTGGGCTCCGGTTTCTGCGACAACGAAGAACAACTTAACGTATTGGTAGAAAAGGCGTTCTCTTTCTCACCTCAAGTATTAGTCGAAAAATCGCTACGGGGCTGGAAAGAGGTGGAATACGAGGTGGTACGCGACCGTTTCGACAACTGCATCACCGTGTGTAACATGGAAAACTTCGACCCGTTGGGCATCCATACAGGAGAATCCATCGTCATCGCGCCTTCGCAAACCCTGACCAACAGCGAGTATCACAAACTGCGCGAACTGGCCATCCGCATCATCCGCCACATCGGTATCGTGGGCGAGTGCAACGTGCAGTATGCCTTCGATCCCGAGTCGGAAGATTACCGGGTGATCGAGGTCAACGCCCGTCTGTCGCGCTCGTCGGCACTGGCATCGAAAGCTACCGGTTATCCGCTGGCGTTCGTAGCTGCCAAACTCGGACTGGGCTACGGCTTGTTCGACCTCACGAACTCGGTGACCAAGACCACAAGCGCTTTCTTCGAACCTGCCCTGGACTATGTGGTGTGCAAGATCCCCCGTTGGGACCTGGGTAAGTTCCACGGCGTGGACAAGGAACTGGGTTCGTCGATGAAATCGGTAGGAGAGGTAATGGCTATCGGTCGTACGTTCGAAGAGGCGATACAGAAAGGATTGCGCATGATCGGGCAAGGCATGCACGGCTTCGTGG
Organism: Bacteroides sp.; assembly: GCA_031554635.1. Taxonomy (GTDB): domain Bacteria; phylum Bacteroidota; class Bacteroidia; order Bacteroidales; family Bacteroidaceae; genus Bacteroides. The sequence continues at coordinate 22,655 of JAVBVD010000008.1, read as the reverse complement.
GAAACAAGGAGCTGGTAATCGCCGACATCGACAAGGCCCTGCGCGAACCGACGGACAAGCGCATCTTCGTCATCTCCAAAGCGCTGCGGGCAGGATATACCATCGATCAGATTCACGACCTGACGAAGATCGATAAGTGGTTCCTGCAAAAGTTACTGAACATCATGCATACCGCTCAGGAGTTGGAAGAGTGGGGGCAAGCCCATGCCGGAAGCGCTGATAAGACTTCCTACACCCTGACTGATACCGCCACTGTCGATGAATGTATGGACTTTATATCAAAGAACATTAAGAATTTGATACCCGGAAATGGCAAAAATTTGGCATCCACTATCAAATTTGTAAAAGAACTATGGAATGACCAATTGGAAGAAGACGATACTCAGGACAAAGACTGTACTGATGAAGATATGGCTAATCTGAAAAAATTCCAACAAAAGATAAGAGAACAATCTCTCGCCAGAATACAAAAACGCAAAGAGATGGGGCTGGATGATGACGACATGGATGATGATGACATGGATGAGAAGAAGGAGTTGAGCGAAGAGGAGAAAGAATTCATGGTTAGCGTAAGAAGAGCACTGGATGCCATTCTAGGTAATGTGTCATTACGTATGGAAAAGTTTTTCTCCGCAATGGCAGATATGGCTATGAAAGAAAATCAAATCCCCATCGAACAACTATCGAAAGCTCTCCTGCGCAAAGCCAAAGTACAAGGCTTCTCCGACTTCCAAATCGCCCGCTGTATCGGTTTCAACGGCGATATGGAACAAGGAAACCTACTCATACGCCACTACCGCAAGAGCGTAGGCATTGTCCCGGTGGTGAAACAAATCGATACGCTGGCAGCCGAATACCCGGCGCAAACGAACTACCTCTACCTGACTTACAGCGGGGTAGCCGATGATGTAAACTACCTGGGCGATCACCGTTCCATCGTCGTTCTCGGTTCGGGGGCTTATCGCATAGGCTCATCAGTCGAGTTCGATTGGTGCGGGGTACAAGCCCTGGAAACCATCCGCAAGGAAGGCTGGCGCAGTGTGATGATCAACTACAACCCCGAAACCGTATCAACCGACTACGACATGTGCGACCGTCTCTACTTCGACGAACTCACCTTCGAACGCGTGATGGACATCCTCGAACTCGAGAACCCGCACGGAGTGATCGTCTCCACCGGCGGACAGATACCCAATAACCTCGCCATGCGCCTGGACGAACAGAAAGTCAACATCCTGGGTACCTCTGCCCGGAGCATCGACAATGCCGAAGACCGTGAGAAGTTCTCCGCCATGCTCGACCGCATCGGAGTGGATCAACCCCGCTGGCGGGAACTCACCTCCATGGACGACATTCAGGAGTTTGTGGCCGAGGTAGGATTCCCCGTGCTCGTGCGCCCGTCATATGTACTCTCGGGAGCTGCCATGAACGTCTGCTCCAACGACGAGGAGCTGGAACGCTTCCTCAAACTGGCTGCTAACGTATCGAAGAAGCATCCGGTGGTGGTGAGCCAATTCATCGAACATGCCAAGGAGGTGGAAATGGACGCCGTGGCACAAAACGGCGAGATCATCGCTTACGCTATCAGTGAGCACATCGAATTCGCAGGGGTGCACTCCGGCGACGCCACCATACAGTTTCCTCCGCAGAAGCTCTATGTGGAAACGGTACGCCGCATCAAGCGGATCAGCCGGGAGATAGCCCGGGAACTGAACATCTCCGGACCGTTCAACATCCAATACCTGGCACGCGACAACGATATCAAGGTGATCGAGTGCAACCTCCGTGCCAGCCGCTCGTTCCCCTTCGTAAGCAAGGTGCTGAAGATCAACTTCATCGAACTGGCTACCAAGGTGATGCTGGGACTCCCGGTAGAGAAACCGTCGAAGAACCTCTTCGAGCTCGACTATGTGGGCATCAAGGCTTCGCAATTCTCGTTCAACCGCCTGCAAAAGGCCGACCCTGTGCTGGGAGTAGACATGGCTTCCACCGGCGAGGTGGGATGCATCGGTTCCGATACATCGTGTGCCGTGCTCAAAGCCATGCTGTCGGTGGGGTATCGCATTCCGGCAAAGAACATCCTGCTCTCCACCGGTACGCCGAAGCAGAAAGCCGATATGCTCGGTGCTGCCCGCATGCTGGTACAGAAAGGATATAAGCTGTATGCCACAGGAGGTACCTATAAGGCACTGATGTACGACGGAATCGACTGTACGCAAGTGTATTGGCCCAGTGAGGAAGGACAACATCCCCAGGCGCTGGATATGTTGCACAACAAGGAGATCGATATGGTAGTGAATATTCCGAAGAACCTATCAGCACATGAGCTGAGCAATGGTTACAAGATACGTCGTGCCGCCATCGACCTGAACATCCCGCTGATTACCAACGCCCGGTTGGCCAGTGCGTTTATCCATGCGTTCTGCACTATGAGCATTGACGACATTGCCATCAAGAGCTGGGAAGAATATAAGTAAAGCAAAACGAAGGCGCCTTTCCAGGCGCCCTCAAATAAAAGGTCCGGGCTTGCGAAAGTCCGGACCTTTTATCTATAAGTATGTATTCGGGAATCTATCTATTTAGGAGCCCTCCTGTACAGGTAAAAGGCAATAAAAGCATACAGTATATTCGGTATCCACACAGCAATGACGGGAGGCATGTTACCGTTCACCGCAAACGTCGATGAGATCGTCTGAAACAAGATATACGAGAAACTCAATGCCAGCCCGATACCCAGATACAGCCCCATACCGTTCTTCACTTTCCGCGAAGAGAGCGACATACCGATGATGGTAAGGATAAAGGAGGCGAACGACATGGCTATACGCTTGTGGTATTCAATCTCGAACTCCTTGATGTTAGCGAATCCCCGCGCTCTTTGCTTGTCGATGTAGTTCCCCAGTTGCGGACTGGTGAGCATTTCCTGCTGATTCTTCATGATCAGGAAGTCCGACGGCTCCATGGGAATGATCGAATCCAGGCGATCGCCCCGGGTAACGCTTTCTTTCAGTCCGTCCATGGTGCGGATCATATAATCGTGTATCACCCACTTGTGTACTGCCGTCGTATCATACGTGATGCGCCGTGCCGTGAGGTGCGACACCAGTTTCTTATCCTCGAATTTATCCAGCGAAAAGCGGTTTCCCGTCTTGTTGTAATCCTGGTAATTGTCTATGTATGCAATCACTCCCTTGGACACTTCAAGTTGCACGTTACTCACTGCGCTTTGTTTTTTCTTCTTCACATACTTGTCCTCGAAGTTCAGTCGCGTCGCACTTCCTTGCGGAATGACGTATGCGCCCAGCAGGAATGTCGCGATGGCGATAACCGCCGCCGAAATCATGTAAGGCCGCATCATCCGCTTAAAGCTCATACCGGTAGAGAACATAGCGATAACCTCCGAATTCTCGGCCAGCTTGGAAGTAAAGAAAATAACAGCGATAAACACGAACAGCGGACTGAACAGGTTGGCGAAGTAGGGGACGAAGTTCATGTAGTAATCAAAGACGACGGCCGTCCACGGAGCGTTGTGATCCATGAACTTATCCATCTTGTCGTTGAAGTCGAATACTACCGCGATGGAGATAATCAATGCAATGGCAAAGACATACGTACCCAAGAATTTCTTGATGATGTACCAGTCCAGCCTTTTTATTAGTCGATTGCTTCTCATTGGATTAAAACCTTTTTATCAGGAGTTAAAGTCTGTTGACATCTTCTCTACCGAGGCTTAAAGCCGTGTTGACACCCTTTTTACCATCATCGGTTTCCAGGTCGAGAAATCGCCTGCGATGATGTGCTTGCGTGCTTCGCCTACCAGCCAGAGATAGAATGCCAGGTTGTGTACCGACGCGATCTGCATGCCCAGCAATTCTTCGGCATGGAACAGATGCCTCAGGTACGCCTTGCTGTAAAGCGTATCCACGTACGAAGCCCCGTCGGCTTCGATGGGCGAGTAGTCCATTTCCCATTTCTTATTACGCATATTCATGATGCCGTCCTTGGTGAAGAGCATTCCGTTGCGTCCGTTGCGGGTAGGCATCACGCAGTCGAACATATCCACACCACGTTCGATGCCTTCGAGTATGTTCACCGGCGTTCCTACCCCCATCAGGTAGCGGGGTTTATCCGTCGGCAGGATTTCGTTTACCAGTTCGATCATCTCATACATCTTATCCACCGGTTCGCCTACGGCCAGTCCGCCGATGGCGTTTCCTTCCGCCCCTTTCGATGCGATGTACTCGGCCGACTGCTTGCGCAAGTCAGGATACACACATCCCTGCACGATGGGGAAGAGCGACTGGTGATACCCGTATTTCGGTTCCGTAGCATTGAACCGCTCTATGCAGCGGTCCAGCCAGCGGTGAGTCAGTCCCATCGATTTCCGGGCATATTCGAAATCCGAATCCCCCGGAGGACACTCGTCGAACACCATCATGATGTCCGCACCGATGATCCGTTCGATGTCCATCACCTTCTCCGGAGTGAAGATATGTTTACTGCCGTCGATGTGCGAACGAAACTCAGCACCCTCTTCACGCAGTTTGCGGATGCCGGCAAGAGAGAACACCTGGAAACCACCGCTATCCGTCAGCATGGGGCGGTCGAAGCCGTTGAACTTATGCAGTCCGCCAGCCTTTTCGAGCACTTCCAATCCCGGACGCAGGTATAAATGGTAGGTATTGCCCAAGATAATCTGGGCCTTGATGTCCTCTTTCAACTCAGGCAGATGCACCCCCTTCACGCTCCCCAGCGTACCTACGGGCATGAAGATAGGTGTTTCTATCTGCCCGTGGTCGGTCGTGAGCCGTCCGGCACGGGCATTGCTTTTTGTATCGGTATATTGCAGTTCAAACGTCATTCTTTCGGCGTTTTCTTTACGGACAAATCGAGTGCATCGGCCACTTTTTGCTCGGTCAGCGCCACGCTGAATACCTCTTTGATATCCTTCACGTAGTGGAACGTCAGTCCTTTGAGGTACAATTCCTGAATCTCGTCGATGTTCTTTTTGTTCTCGGCGCTCAGGATAATCTCCTTGATACCGGCACGCTTGGCAGCCAGTATCTTCTCCTTGATGCCACCTACCGGAAGCACTTTCCCACGGAGCGTGATTTCACCCGTCATCGCCAGGTTCTTCTTCACCTTGCGTTGCGTCAGTGCCGATGCCAGCGAAGTAGCCATCGTGATACCTGCCGACGGACCGTCTTTGGGGATGGCTCCTTCGGGCACGTGGATGTGAATGTTCCAGTTGTCGAAAATCTCCTCGTCGATGTTCAGCAGGGAGTTGTGTGCCTTGATGTATTCCAACGCCAGCATGGCCGACTCCTTCATCACGTCGCCCAGGTTACCCGTCAGCGTCAGCTTGCCGCCTTTACCGCGACTGAGGCTGGTCTCCACGAAGAGGATCTCACCCCCTACAGCCGTCCAGGCCAGTCCGGTTACCACACCGGCATAGTCGTTGCCCTGGTATTTGTCCCGTGTATAGTCGGGTGCTCCGAGGAACTCATACAAGTCGGCCGGTTTCACGTTCGTTGTAGCGAAAAAACCGTCCGTAGCATATTTGCGGGCCGATTTGCGCAACACCTTGCCGATCTTCTTTTCCAGTTCGCGCACCCCGCTTTCGCGTGTGTACGACTCAATAATCGCTTCGAGCGCGTCTTTGGAAAACTTGATGGCCTTCTTGTCCATCCCGTTGGCTTCCAGCGCCTTCGGTATCAGATGCTTGCGGGCGATTTCTATTTTTTCTTCCGTGATGTACCCGCTCACCTCGATCAGTTCCATACGGTCGAGTAGGGGTGCCGGAATGCTATTCAGGTTATTGGCCGTGGCAATGAACATCACCCTCGACAAGTCATAATCCACATCGAGGAAGTTATCGTGGAACGTAGTATTCTGTTCCGGGTCGAGCACTTCGAGCAATGCCGACGACGGGTCGCCCTGACGGTCGGCACTCACCTTGTCTATCTCGTCGAGGATGAATACCGGGTTCGATGATCCCGCCTTGATCAGGCTCTTGATGATGCGTCCCGGCATGGCGCCAATGTATGTCTTGCGGTGACCGCGTATTTCCGCTTCATCGTGCACACCACCCAACGACATACGGATGTATTCCCGTTTCAGGGCCGAAGCGATGGACTTGCCCAACGACGTCTTACCGACTCCCGGAGGGCCGTACAGACAGATGATGGGCGACTTCATATCTCCTTTGAGCTTCAATACCGCCAGGTGTTCCAGGATACGTTCCTTTACCTTTTCCAATCCGTAATGATCCTTGTTCAGCGTTTTTTCGGCATGCGTCAGGTTCAGATTGTCCTCGGTGTATTCCCCCCACGGCAGGTTGAGCATCGTTTGCAGGTAGTTCAGCTGCACGCTGTAGTCGGGCGACTGTTGATGCGTGCGTTCCAACTTGGCCAGCTCCTTGATGAATACCACATGTACATCACTGGTCCATTTCATCCGGTACGATCTCTTGCGCAGTTCCTCAATCTCCTGTTCCTGTCCGCTACCTCCCAGTTCGTCCTGGATGGTCTTTATCTGTTGTTGCAAGAAATATTCGCGTTGTTGCTGGTCGATGTCCTCGCGTACACGCATCTGGATCGACGCCTTGATTTCGGCCAACTGTATCTCCCTGTTCAGGATCTCCAGCAGACGGAAAGTACGTTCACGGTACGAGTTGATCTCCAGCAGCGCTATCTTCTCGTCCTTCTTTATGGGCAGGTTGGAGCAGATAAAACTGATGGGAAACATGTGGTTATCGATGTTCTTGATGGCGAACGTCATTTCCTGATGGAATCCGTCCTGTGCTTTCAGGTAGCGTATGGCTGCCTCCTTGCAGGTATCTACCAGCGCCGAGAACTCCTTGTCGTCTTTCGCCGGAAGCTCTTCTTCCCGTATCTCCACTTCGCCTTTCAGGTATGGAAAAGCCGACTTGATATCGGTCACTTCGATGCGTTTGCTCCCTTGCAGGATGGCAGTCGTTGTTTGGTCGGGCATTTCCAGAATGCGTATCACCTTTCCGATGACCCCTATCGTATGCAAGTCTTCGAGCGACGGGTCTTCCGTCTGTGCATCTTTCTGGCAAACGACGGCGATGGGCAGGTTCTTCTTTTCGGCCTCCTTGATTAGCTTCAGCGACGATTTCCGTCCGATAGCTACCGGCATGAACACACCCGGAAACAATACCATGTTGCGCAACGGGAGTACCGGCACCAAATCGCCCGACTTGACATTCACCTCAAAGCCAGGCTCGTCGTTGTTATCGAAATCAGCAATCAATGAAAACGAACTGCCTTCGTTTATATCATCCATTTCTTGGGGAAATTTTACTTTTATCATTTTTTTCTTCTCTTTCTATTATATAGTTTATGCCCAAACAGACAGACACAAATAGTTTGCAAAGTTAATCTATTCCTACTTAAAAATAAAGTCTGCGTCCTATAAAAACACAAAAACAATGCCAAATAGCATTGAAAGGTTCACTTTTGTTGAGTAAAAATTATTATTTTTGCCGGGATTCCAAAAACGGCCCTATGTCCAACCCCTATTTCCAATTCAAACAGTTCACCGTGTGGCACGATAAATGCGCCATGAAGGTAGGAACCGACGGTGTTCTTCTGGGTGCCTGGGCTCCCGTAGACGATGCCCGCCGCATTCTTGATGTAGGGACCGGAACCGGACTGGTAGCTTTGATGCTGGCTCAGCGAAGCGATGCCCTCATCACTGCCATCGAGATAGACGAATCGGCTGTTTGTCAGGCTATTGAGAATTCGGAGCGTTCGCCCTGGAGCCATCGAATCACTGTGGTTCAAGCTGATTTCAATACCTACAAGCCCGATGAGAAGTACGATCTGATTGTGTCCAATCCTCCTTATTTCACCAACTCCATGCGGTGCCCCGACCACCAGCGCAACCATGCCCGCCACACCGATACACTTACGTACGAAACATTGGTTCGTCGGGCTTCCGGCTTGCTGAGCGAGTCGGGAACTTTGGCTGTCGTTCTCCCTGCCGAAATGGCAGAAAGCGTAACGCACATCGCTTGCGCCTGTCACTTATCTCCCGTCCGCCGGCTTAACGTGCGCACCAAGCCCGATGGCGATGTCCGCCGGGTGCTGCTTGCTTTCCGTCGGGGCGAACGACCCTGCGAAGCGAACGAACAAGCAAGCGACACTCTTCCCTGCGAAGTAGAAGAGCTCCTTACCGAAGTAGAACGCCACCGCTACAGCGATGCCTACATAGCCCTTACCCGCGACTATTACCTCCACATATAACCCCTCCATCCCGCCATCCGGCAAGTTCTTCACAGCAATGAAATAAAATACAGAAAATATAGCATCCCATATAAAGAAAAAACATATCTTTAAGCGCAAAATTAAATCTTTATATGGAACGCATAACCTCTTCCGACGTCCTCCTCTGGACGCGCGACTTTCTGGCCAAAGCAGAGAAAGAACTCTCGCCGGCCGAAGTAAAGGAGCAACGCATGTTTGCCTCCTTAGTGACTAACCCCAAAAACAAGGTATTGCTCACCAAATTACTCGACGAATCGTCGCAAATCCGCGACACAAGGAAGCTCTCGTTGCGGATGAAGAAGATTTTTGAGGACTACGGCGTACCCGCTTTCTTTGGCCGGACGTACGAGTTCCTGGGCATCCTGTTCAGGGAATTCGGCTACCAGTTCGACTTTATCGCCGTGCCCATTTTCAAAAGCGTGCTACGCAAAGAAACCAGCAAGATCATCATTAAGGAAGAACGTCCGGCACTGACCTGGCACCTCAAACAACGCTGGCATGACAACATCGGGCAGAACGTCAACCTGCTGGGCGAAGTGGTTCTGGGCGATGGCGAGGCCGATCACCGTTTCCATCACTACCTGAACGCGCTCAAGGAGCCGGACATCAACTACATCTCCATCAAGATTTCGGGCATCTACGCCCAGATCTACCCGCTGAAATACGAAAGCAGCAAGCAAGACTTGTGCCAACGCATTGCCGCCATTTACCAGCAAGCCATCGACCATCCCTACCAAACGAAGGACGGGCGTACCAAGCCGAAGTTCGTCAACCTCGACATGGAAGAATACAAAGATGCCGAACTGACGCTCGACGTGTTCACCACCGTCATGGACCTGCCGCAGTTCAAGAACTATATGGCAGGCATTGTGGTACAAGCCTACCTGCCCGACGCGCAACTCTTCTACGAACGACTGCTGGCATTTGCCCGCAAGCGGGTGGAAGAGGGGGGATCGCCCATCAAAGTCCGCCTGGTGAAGGGAGCCAACCTGCAGATGGAAACCATTATATCGTCGCTCAAAGGTTGGGCCAACCCCGTACTACCTACCAAGATCGATGTGGATGCCAACTACCTCCACATCCTCGACATCGCCCTGCGACCCGAAAACGCCCGGGTGGTACACATCGGCGTGGCGTCGCACAACTTCTTCACCATCGGTTACGCTTACCTGCTGTGCAAACAGCACGGAGTGGAAGCCTTCGTCACTTTCGAAATGCTCGAAGGCATGGCCAATCACCTGCCCCGTGTGATGCGCGGACTGGGCAAACAGGTGATACTCTACACCCCCGTGGTGCGCAAAGAACACTTTCTGAACGCCGTTTCGTACCTGGTACGCCGCCTGGACGAGAACACCGGCGAGGACAACTTCCTCCGCTACTCGTTCAACCTGAAACTGCACAGCGAGCATTGGAACTTCCTGGAGCAACAATTCCTCCAGGCGTACGAGCGGAAAGACAAGATCGTACCTCGCGCCTTCCGCACACAGAACCGTACCGCTCCCGTCACTCCACAGGCCGATATCGACACCTTCGCCAATGAGCCCGATACGAACCTCGACCTGAAACCCAACCGCGAATGGGCGTTGGCTTCCCTGGCCCGATGGCGCGACGAGGTACGCGATACGAACTACGTCATCCCCGTACAGGTAGCCGACCAACAATTCCTGACCGAGAAGAAAAAGAAATACTACGACCGCAACCGCGACGACAGTGTTTGCGTCTGCGAAGTGAACATGGCCACCCAGGAACAGGTGGAGCAGATCGTGGCAGCCGCCCAGGCATCGCCCTGGCGACGCACCACACTGAAAGAACGCAACGAGCTGCTGCACCGTACCGCCGATATCATCGGCGAGCACCGGGGCGACATGATTGGCTGCATGGCTGCCATCACCGGAAAGACCTTCATGGAGGGCGATGTGGAAGTGTCCGAGGGCATCGACTTCTGCCGTTTCTACCCCATCTCGATGCGAGCGTTCGAAGAACTTCCTACCCTGACGTACGCCCCCAAAGGCACCATCCTGGTGATTCCGCCCTGGAACTTCCCCTTTGCCATCCCCGTAGGAGGCGTGGTAGCGGCACTCGCCGGAGGAAACTCCGTGATCCTGAAACCTGCCACGGTGGCATTTCCCATCGCCTGGGAGTTTGCCAAGTGTTTCTGGGAAGCAGGCGTTCCGAAGGATGCCCTGCAACTGGTGTGCCCGGCCGACCGCCGTTCGCTCGACTACCTGTCGGCCCATCCGTCGGTGAAGCATACCATCCTCACCGGAGGAACGGACACGGCTTTCAAGCTGCTACAGAACGCACCCCGTACCCCGCTCGCCGCCGAGACAGGTGGCAAGAACGCCATCATCGTCACCCGTAGCGCCGACCAGGACCATGCCATCCAGAACATCGTCACGTCGGCTTTCAGCAACGCCGGACAGAAATGTTCCGCCTGCTCCCTGTTGCTGCTCGACCGCAAAGCCTTCAACGACCCCGCTTTCCAGAAGAAACTGAAAGATGCCGTCACCAGCATGCACACCGGTAGCGCCTGGGAAACGGACACCCTCGTGGGGCCGATGATCACCAACGACAACGACAAGCTGCTCCATGCCATCGACAACCTCGAAGAGGGCGAATGGTGGCTCGTACCGCCTGTGTTTGTCGACGAGAAGAAATACATCCTGAAGCCCACCGTGAAATGGGGCGTCAAGCCGGGTAGCTTCACCTTCCGCACGGAACTGTTTGCACCGCTGCTCGCGGTGGTGTGCATCGACAGCCTGGACGAAGGCATCCGGTTGGCAAATTCCACCGGGTACGGACTCACCTCGGGCTTGCAATCGCTCGATGAGGACGAGATCGAACGCTGGAAAAACAGCATCGAAGCCGGTAATCTATATATTAATAGGGGTATCACGGGAGCCATCGTGCGGCGCCAGCCGTTTGGCGGCATGAAGCTTTCCGCTTTCGGCGCAGGCATCAAGGCAGGTGGTCCCAACTATGTATCGTGCTTTGTAGAGTTTACCGAGAAGCCGCTTCGGGCAAAACCGGAGGAGTTCATAGAATCCCCGCTCGAGAAACTGCTGGCTACGGAGGAAGACAAGTTCCGGTTCCGCCAGGCCCAACGGAGTTTCACGGCAGCCTGGAAAGATGTGTTCACACAGGAAGCCGACGTGAGCCACCTTGTGGGCGAAGAGAACACGTTCCGCTACCTGCCCATCAAGTCGATCGGCATCCGTGTGCAGAACGACGACGATCCGGTCGATCTGCTGCTGATATTTTGCGCTGCTTATCTGGTAGGTACCGAGATCATCGCCAGCATTTCGCCGGACAGCCCGCATCGCGACCTGGTGCTCAAAGCGTCCGATGAGCTGGACTACTTCGAAGTCGCCCTACAGGAAGAGGCCGGGTTTATCAAGAGCATGAGCAGCTGCGAACGCATCCGGGCTTGCTCCACCGGCCTGTCTGACGATGCGTACTGGAAAGCTGCCGAGCTGGGTACGTACATCGCCGCCGAGAAACCCGTTGCCGAAGGACGTCGGGAGTTGCTGCACTACCTGAAAGAGCAAAGCATTTCGTACGAATACCACCGTTACGGCAGTATTTTGGAGAAGAGATAGATTTATTCCACGGGCATTCCCTTACTGTTTCTCTCCGCCCAAGAGTCACCCGCCCGGGCACCCTTTTCGAAGTATGTCCGGGCTTCCTCTTTTCGTCCCAGCATATACGCCGAAGCCCCCAGCAAGTTGAACGAGCGGCTGTCGTCCTTCAACGGTTGCAGCACGTTGTACGCTGCCTGATAATCCTTCTGGCGATAGAGCGCCGTAGCCTTTTTCAGCAACACACGGTACTGGTCCGAGTAGTACACCTTGATACGTCCCGACAGACGCAGGTCGGCAAAAGTCGTCCGGATCAGTTCCTTGAACACCTTTCCACCCTCAAAGCTACGCAGCAACGCCTCCCGCTTGTTCACATCCTCCGTTTGGTCGATGATAGCCAGCAGCTTCTCCTTTTCCGGACGATTGCTTGCCGCAATTTCCGCCCGTGCATCCGCCCAGGCCTCCGGTATCGATATCACTTCGAACTTATCATTATCTATAGATACGCGCGCCTGTATATATTCCTTCAACGCCTTTACGCGAGCGTCGGCCAGCAGCACGTTCCGTTTCCACGGTCCTTCGGGCGAAGCCGAACCGATGATCCGTATCTTTTCCACCGCCAGGTACGTATCCTTGCGTACAAACTCCATCATCCGAATAATGTTGTCCAGTTTTTCCTGATTGTTGCGGAAAGAAGTATTTATTACTGACTTATCCAGTTCGAAAATAATTGACTCACCGTCCGGATCGCCTCCCAGCGGGAGATTGGGGTCGAAAGCCAGGTAGTTTTCTATCGGTATCATAAATTTACCATAGTCAAGCACCTTTATGTCATCCGTTATTACCGGATTCCAGGGAAGTACGCGCGTCCACGCCCATATCTGTTCGTCGGTGCTCATTATCTCACAGCAATTTTCCAACTCCGACCGCAGGTGCAGTTCCAACCGCTGGCCTTTCATCCACGGTTCCACGGGCAGCGTCACTTCGTAGTTCACCTGCTCTCCCGGAGCGTATATTTTCAGATTCTTGTACCCATCGTACAGGTGCGATCGTTTGTGTATCTTTATATTCCGCTTCCCTGCAAAGGCTACAGGCGCCAAATCCAGGCTGCTTCCTTTTCCATCGGTCAGAGTGGGGAAGAAGTTCATGCGTGCATCCCGTTGCACCTCGGCGGCCGAAGCCGTGAGCGGAATACTGATGGTGATGTGTGTACTGTCTTTCCATGCGATACGTGCCGAATCGGGAAGCGCACCCGCTTGCAGATAAGCAGAAAAAGCCATCACCCAGAGTAGCGAGAATAGACCTCTTTTTGTCGCCGTTTTCTTAGAGTTCATCGTAAATATTATTTGTGGATCGGTGCGCAAAGGTAAGCAAAAACCGTTCTTAAATATAGGATATAGCAATTATTTACGCACAACGACATAAAAAAATCAATAATTTCACTATAAATATGAAAATAAGATGTATTTTACTTGCTACATATAAGAAAAAAGTGCACTTTTGTCCCCGAAAATAATGAAAGACGAAAAAATTACTATCTCCGTTTTTTAAGAACGAAGAAGCAAACCAAGTAATTCACTTATAGTTACAAAACGCAAATCTCTAGTAGGTTATTATACACATTGATTATATGACATTAAGATGGTCTTTATTTTTGTGGGTTTTCGTAATGATGACCAGGCCTGCTTGGGCTCAGTCGCCTGCATACAGCAATTGCTGTGAAGACTATCTCTATATCTTTTCCATAAAAACAAACGCGCTGGGATTGGCCGGTACTATTGCCAATGTGGGTGCCGAATTCCAACTGAACAAAAAACTCTCTTTAGATCTCCCCGTATATTTCAGTCCTTATGATTTGGGTAAAGACACCCGCAAGCTTCGTGTGCTGATGGTTCAACCCGAGTTGCGCTATTGGTTCAAGCGTACAGGCGGACTTACCGGTCATTTCATAGGAGCACATGCTCACTATGGCTGGTTCAACGTGGCATGGGATACCCCAAAACGATATCAGGACAACACTCCCGTGGTAGGAGCCGGGCTTAGCTACGGGTATGTAAAGTCGTTGGGTGATCCCTGGACACTCGGCTTTGTATTGGGAGGTGGATACGCGCGCATGCGATACAATATATATGAGAACGTACCTTTTGGTCCTAAGTATGGCCAGCTTATAAGTACGGGAAAGAGAGATTATTGGGGCGTAACGCGTGCAGAGGTTTCACTTTCTTATAAATTCTTCCTTTAAAGTTGATGAAAGAAGAATTGTATAGGATATGGAAAGGGATCATGCTGATGGCATGCTTCCTGTCACTGGGGGGATGTATTGATGCCATACATGAGTTCCCAGATCCGGATGCTATACCGCGAGTCAGTCTTAATGTACTGACTTTGACGATCAATGCACAGTATGATGTATATACAGAGTACGATGGGACAAAAAGCAGAGCCACAACAAGTGATGGGTACGACCTTCGTATTATTGTTGAAATCTACCGGAAAGGAACTACCCAATGCGTGGATAGGTATGTGTGGTACACCAGTGACTTGGGCAATCACACCTATCGGGTGAACAAAGAATTTATATTACCGATAGGGAACTACGATGTGGTAGCATGGGCCGATTATATTACTTGCGAAAGTTACTGTGATTTGTATTACAATTCAGGGCAACTGAACACAATATCACCTTGTGGAACATATATCGGCAACAATGACTGGAAAGGAGCCTATTATGCCACAGAGAGTATTGAACTGACAGAAGATAAACACGAATATTCCTTGTTGCTCGAGCCTCCTTTTGGAAAATATCAAATTATAGCTACCGGAGCGGAAACCTTTATGGAAAGAGTGCGATCGGCCAAAGGGGTTACGCGAGGAAGCGAGTTGGATGGAATGTACGTGAAAGTGTGCTATCAGAACTTTTTTCCTTATGGTTTCAATGCCTGTACAGGAAAACCCAACGATGCGATCACAGGGGTTACATTTACCGGAAAAGTGGACCAGATAACAGATAATGAAATTCTTTTAGCGAGTGATTTTATTTGGGTAAATGGGCAAAGCTCTTCAGTAGCTGCAGTACTTATGATCTATGACAAGGACCATACATTGATGGCTCAGACAAGCGCTATCAACATTCCCTACCAACGAAAGAAGTTAACGATCATACGCGGCGACTTCTTGAAGAACGCAGGAAATTCAGGAATCGGGATTGATCCGAATTTCGAAGGTGAGTATAACATTACATTTCCTTAATATATTGAAAGTGTATGAGTAGTAAATTTGTGACATATATTCTTTCGTTACTGTCTCTCCTGCTAGTGATAGCAGTGGGGTGTGACAAAGAAGATTATAATATGACAGAAGACTCCGAGGAAGTGGCTGCCAGCTTCACTGTATCCTTGGGCGATACGCGAAGCCGTGCCAACGACATCAACTTAGGAGGAGATGCCAATGTGGATTGGAATCAATATGATTTGCGGTACATTTTTGAAATCTGGCGAAGAGATATCGAAGTAAACTATCCTCAGAAGAGGTATGTGAAAACATTTGACAATTTCACCCAATCGACTACGTTCGATGTTATATTATCAGCCACTAACTTTTACGATTATCTCTTTTGGGTCGACATTGTCAAACAAGGGGAGAGTAGCGACTTGCATTATAATACCGACTTCAGAAAGGTGGACGGACAAACCGGAGCTACTCAGAAATTCGGACTGAAATATGTTCACATACGGGTAGATGAAGATGAAAGCGGACATAAATATACCGGAAATGATGATACCAATGATGCATGGACTTATTTTATCGAAAATAAGAAAATGGTAGATGCGTCGAACGAGCCTATTCAACTGAAACGCCCTTTTGCCAAATTAATCACAAAGGCTTCAAAAGTGATGGCCTCTGCCAGTACGGTTAATATAAAATACGAAAATATACCTTATGCTTACAATGTGCTTAACGGAGTAATCCTGCCTGGAGCCATCGGCGACTTGTCATTCACAGGCATCCCTTGGGACAACTATGCCAGTAACGGGCAAACGTTGAGCTGGGACTATATTTTTGTATCGAACGGGACTCCTTCTACAATTTCGTACAGCATTACAGTGCCCAACCTCCCCGGACAAGAACATTCCGGCGGGCAAGGGTATAGAGTAGCCGACGCACCTATTGAAGCCAACAAACTGACCAATGTAAACATATCATTGAAAAAGATCTATAAGGTCGGAGATGTATATACGTCGGAAAATGGGCAAGTGAAAGGTGTTGTTTATCATTTCAGCAGCAACGATGGAATAAATCAAATATTTGATATCGTAGCCTTAGACCAACCCAATGGTAGAGTGGATTGGACAGCTGCAAAACAATTTTGTACAGACAAAGGAGGTTCCTGGAGCATGCCTACCAGACAAGACCTGTTGAATTTATACATTGGTATTTCTGGAGTAGGCGCGATAGTCAAATTTAACAACGCAATGGACCCGGACATACAAGTATGGGGTGATGGAAACGCATATTATGATTCAGAAAAAACTATCACATATCCAGCGTGGGGATATTGGTCTTCCGACAAAGACGGAGCAGATAAAGCATATGTAATTTGGATGGGACCACCACCCACTGGTGAGGAAAAGCATACAAACTTTTCATTCTTACTAACCGATAATGCATTTGCTACTGCAGTGTATAAAAATATAAGTAATTAAACCATGAGTAAGTATATACATAGCATATTGTCTATCCTCTTCGTAACCCTTTTCTACGCCTGTAGTGAAGAGTTTACGGATACCCCTATGGAATACGAATCCATACATTTCAAGGTAGGCTTTAGCGACCAATCTGGTAGCAGAGCCAACGATGCGGCGGGTACTCCTATAATAGATGGTTACGATATACGATACAAAGTAGAGATATGGCTCAAGAATGAAATGACGAAGTGGGGTGAAACCATGATACAAACTACAGGCACACATCCCATCGGGGCTAATTTATTCGACTTCACTGTGCCAAAAGGTGTGGATATTTATATTGTGGCCTGGGTAGACTATGTCAGTTCAGGATCTACCGACGATTTATTTTTTAATACGTCGAACATACAATCTATTGAAATAAATAATTCGACAGGTATATTAGAAGATCTCCCACAACACCATGCCTTTACAGGAAAGCTGCTGACTAAAGCAGGAAACGGTACACCAATCTCGGGAATAACAGTAAAGCGCCCATTGGCTAAATTCTGTATAAAAGCAAATGATGCCGAAGAATGGGAAGACGAATTTATTTTCAAAATCAATTGCTACATAAACGTACATACACAATTTTTTCAAAACTTCACTACTTACAATGCCATCGAAGGAAAGCCCGAGAATAAAGTAGAAGCTTACGGAAAAGATATGACAAAGAGTAATCTTCCTTTTGGCGATGGCAATGATAATTGGTTTTTCACTTACGATGATAATTATGAATATTTTAAAGCTTTGCTTTGGGGTTTTGGCGATGGTGTGGGGTATGTGTTTATTGACTTACAAATGAAAGTATATGATAAGTACGCTCCTGGAGCCGACATACCTCCAATTTCGTCTGGATATATATTAGTTACTAATGTACCCTTACGGGCTAACATGGTAACCAGCGTATCGGGAAATTTTATTTTGACTAGTGGACAATTTACAGTGACAGTGAGTCCGGATTTTGATAATCCGGCAAATAATAAGACATATTAATTTATAATTTTTTATTTACAAACACTTTTAATTTTTTAGTTTATGAAAAAGTATTTTATGATGGTTGCCGCTATGACGGCATTGGTATTCAGCTCATGTAGCAATACGGAGTATGATTTGGAAAATTCTTCTGAAATGGAAGAAGTGACATTGAAAATTAAGACCGATAAAAAGGCCGGAACGAGAGCAGACGCGGAGGTTGTGCCTGATTGTAACTTACGCTACCTGCTCGCTCTTTACACAAACGACACTAAAACATTGATTGGTGATGTTCAAGAAATCATTGTGGGCAATAGCTCAGGTTATGCAGACGCTGAATTTGATTTTTCGATTCCTAAAGGTGCAGATCCTCTAGTAGTAGTTTGGATAGATTATGTAAACAGTACTGCTAACCCAGCTGCTACACAAAGAACTAAATCTGCAACAGATTTATACTATAAAACAAACAACACAGGTGGATTGAAAGAAATTACAATGATAGGTACTAGCACTACTGAGGGTTCACCAATGGCATCTACTGAAATGGAAGATGCATTTACAGCCTCACAGTTGTGGAGTGTAGCCAAGGCTGCCGGATCAATTATTGGTAAACGTCCTTTGGCCCAACTCAATGTATACTCATCAGATAAAGGAAATTGGGGTAACTTCTTTACATATGAAACCACTGACGACCTGAAAATAAATATAACACTTGCTGACTTACCTACTACTTTTAATGCTGTTGATGGCGATGTTACTGCTGCTACATCTACAACTTATCAAAACCAGGTTACAGTTAATGGAAATTTTGCTTCATCTAATCTGTTTTTCTCAGGCTTGGTTTTTGCACCGGCTGATAATACAACATACAATGGATTGAAAATAAAAGCTGCATTAGCTACCAAAAATGTAGCTGGGATAACAGAAACTTACACCATTAACAACGTTCCTTTCCAGCGTAATTACAAGACTAATATTACAGGATCTTTGGTTCTTGAGAGTGTGGAAGACTTCACTATCACTACAGCAGAAGGTTATGAAACTCCTGATAAAACTGCAACTTTCTAACAGGTAAACTGTTTTTATTAATAAAACTCTCAAAAATTTCAGATTGAAAGAATCTTTGTTTTTGAGAGTTTATTTGAATTGTCAATTTAATAATCGGATATAATAGCTGGTTATTAAATTGACTTTTTCATATAAAGACAGCGGAATAAATATAGAAATGTAGGCTTATTCAACTAAAAACATTATTAAGAACTTGTATAGTTAGACAAAGTGCCCACATGTGGAATTGGAAACTAGCTCTCATTATTCTCAAAAACCGCAAACAACCATCATTGCACACGAACATGCCGTATATGAGCGCATACTGACTCATCTGCCCGAACTCAGCCTGGACGATTTGCTGCACTTCCTGCGACTCACCTACAAATTTTACTCCAAAGGCAAGCAGAAAATGAACTGCGCGGTTTTTTTTGCAAAAACAGACAGGTACATTACAAAGCTTCAATGATTTCAACAGGGAGCTTGGTGATATCATGAATGAAGTCCGTATTCATTCCTTTCAACTTCAGTTCACGGGCTACTTGAAGCTTTACTTGCTGGACACCTTCTTCAAAACCTTTCTTGAAATTTTCAGCATATAACAGAGCGCGCGCTTTTTCAACACCTCTTTGTTCCGCCGCCATGGTAGCCAGGTAGTCATAATACACCCTGAGGCTATTCTCATACTTGGCTCAATCCTCGAGCGAAAGAACGGAAGTGTCTATCTCCTTGAGCTCTTCGAAGATTGGCTTTTCGTCTTTAAATGGTATTCGATTCAATGTTTTCATACTTTGGATTACAAAGCTTCAATAGTTTCAATAGGGAGCTTGGTGATATCATGAATGAAGTCAGCATTCATTCCTTTTAATTTCAGTTCACGGGCTGTCTGAAGCTTTTCTTTCTCAATTCCTCTCTCAACTCCTTTCAGTTCCGCCGCCTCCATGGTAGCCAAATAATCATTATACACCTTGAGACTCTGATCGTACTTATCCCGAAAGAACGGAAGTATCAGCTATCTCCTTGAGCTCCTCAAAGATTGGCTTTTCGTCCTTAAACGGCATTCTATCCAATGTTTTCATATTCTTGAGTACATAATACCACAAATATAACAAAACGCCGCCAGATAACACATACACCAACCCAAAAACTTTTGAAAGAAAAATCTACCCACACCGCTTATGCCGTAATTCCGGGCTTTCGCAAACAACCCCTAAACAAACCAAAAGAATAAAAAACAATTTCCAACTTCCGTAAACCTCTATTAACTTTGCGCGCCTAATTCGCGAAAATGGCTTTCACAAATAAAAAAATAAATAATTTATGAAAGAAAAAACCAAAAAGAAGCTGATCGAAAGGATCAGCCGTCTGGAAGCAAAAATCCAGGAGAAAGAAAATGCCATCGCGAAGAATCGCAGGAAGATAATCCTCATCAAAGCCGAACTGCGACGAATAGACAGCAAGAAAAGCCTCAAACCGGTCATCGGGCTGAAAGCCAGGATGGAGATCATCGCACACGAACATGCCGTATATGAGCGCATACTGACTCATCTGCCCGAACTCAGTCTGGACGACCTGCTGCGCTTCCTGCGACTCACCTACAAGTTTTACTCCAAAGGCAAGCGCATTTCGATAAGCAAAGTGGCGCTGTACGAAAACATCAAGGAGTACCGCCGAAAAAGAGTAGGGAAGGAGTAATTCCTGAAAAATAATGAACATGCTCCCGGTGGCCTCCAAACCATCGGGAGCATTGTATATTGGAGCGTTACGCAGGATTCACCGTGTCAGGAATGCCGAAAACTTGGGACACAATGCCATTAAAGAAACAATTCCGGGAAACAAGCTATTATTCTGAAAATTTGACTATTTTTGCGACATTTATTTGCACAGAAAACACATGAATCTTCCCAAAAACACACTACTCATTTTCGCCCTCTTGCTGTTGGCAGGATGTACAGGTCCCAAAGCCCCACAAGCCGGACAGGAAGAAAAAGATTTGGCAACCTCATTGATAGCGGTCATGACCGGTACCACAGGGGATATGTACATTCGCGAACACTACCCCACAGCTACCCGGCAGGAGTTCGACGATATTAACGATGCTTTCCTCTCGCTTTCCACAGGAAAGAGCGACTATGCGGTAACCAGTTACACCACCGCACTGGCAACTATGCGCAGGAACAAGAATCTAGCCATCATGCCGCAGAGGTTCAAAAAGGAAGCCTGTGCCATCGCCGTGCACAAAGGAAACACCGAACTGCTGAATCAAGTCAATGACGTATTGGACGCCTTCCGGAAAGATGGTACACTGGATGCCGTGATCGACCGGTGGATACGCCCCGACGGGTCGGACTACCCTTTCGTACAAGAGCCGGAAGCCGATACGGGCGAGGTGCTACGGGTGGGTATTTCTGCCAATCGTGAACCGGCCAGCTTCATTAGTTACGGACGTTACGAGGGGATGGACTGTGAACTGATTCGCCGCATTGCCCACCGCATGGGACGCAAGATAGAATTCACCGACATGAAATTCTCGGCGCTGATCGCAGCATTGGAAACGGAACGTGTCGACCTGCTGATGGCTAACATAGCGCCAACGGAAGAAAGACGCAAGAGGGTAGACTTCACAGAAGGATATTTCGTAAACCCCGATGTACTTCTCGTCTATAAGGAGAACGTCGCCTCAGATTCCCTGGCACAGAAAAACTGGTTCGAAGAAATGGGAGAAGGTTTTTACAACAACCTGATACAGGAGAAACGTTACCTGATGGTGCTCGAAGGACTGTACCAAACGCTGTTGATCACCCTCTTGGCCAGCATACTGGGAACTGTATTCGGTGGAATCATCTGTGCCATGCGCATGAGCCGCCATCGGGCTTTCGGCTCTTTTGCACAAGCCTATATCAACCTCCTCCGGGGCATACCGGTATTGGTACTGCTCATGCTTCTTTTCTATGTGGTATTTGCCTCTACGGGACTGAATGCCACCTTGGTTGCCATCCTGACTTTCTCGCTCAATATGGCTGCCTACGCAAGCGAGATGTTCCGTACGGCCATCGAAAGCGTCGACCGCGGGCAAAAGGAGGCCGGAATCGCCCTGGGCTTCACCTCTGTCCAGACATTCATCTATATTGTCCTGCCACAAGCTGTACGTACGGTGATGCCTGTGTATAAGGGCGAGTTGATTTCAATGCTCAAGATGACGTCCGTAGTGGGGTACATTGCCGTCATGGACCTGACGAAAGCTTCGGACATCATTCGCTCACGCACGTTCGATGCTTTCTTCCCGCTGATTCTGGTAGCAGTAATTTATTTCATTTGTGCCTGGTTGTTGGGAGTGGGGCTGGATGCTCTGAACCGGAAAGTTTCTTCGCGAAAAACGTACTAATCGTATTTTTCTCGTTTTAGTTCTGTTCCTGGCTATTTCTTTTTTCAAAGCACAAGAATGAACAGATTACAAACAGAAGGTCATATAGGCAGGCAGATACACCACTCCTTCCTTTACACTCAAGTTCTTGGGATGAATCACATAGCACCCTCCTATGCGTTGACGGAAACTCTCGTTGAACCGGGTAAGCGAGCGAATGGTATATTTGTCATTCGATTTCACCTCTATCGGATAAATCTTATATTTTAGTTTGCTGTGATTCGACAGGATAAAATCTATTTCCATGTCGTTGCGATGCTTCTCTTCATTGTATCGCGTGTAGAAGTAAAGCTTGTGTCCGGCAGCCACCAGCATCTGTGCGATTACGTTCTCATAGAACATACCCTCGTTTACCGACAGTTTTCCCAATAGGATGTTCCGGTAAAGTTCTCCGTCAGAGATTTCATTCTCATCAAACGTATGACTGATAAGTAGTCCGGTATCACCCATATAACACTTCACGTATGTCCTGTCTTCATTCAGCGAGAGTCCCACGTTGGGATCCGAACAGTTAAAGCATTCATTGGCAATTTTTGAATCGGAGAGCCAAAAGAAAGTATCATGATACTTGGGGAAACTCGCTCCCTTTTCGATGCGACTCATCACTATCCGTCTT
>JAVBVD010000035.1:0-68295 GCA_031554635.1 Bacteroides sp. | reverse complement strand
ATGAACGCACCGTATCCGATTGTGTTTACGCGGCTGCCAAGGGTTATCGATTCCAAGCCTGTCAGTCCTGCCGCAAAATGACTAGGTATAAGTCTTACATTGTCTCCAACGATAATCGTTTCTAATATTCCACTTTTGTTGAAAGGTGATTCAACATCCACATTTTCGCAACTTCTCGCGTTAAAATTCACTTTTTTCAATCGTGGGGACTCTCCGAAAGAAGCGTTGCGGATTTTGGAAACATTTTCAGGAATGGTCAGTTCGGTTATTTTGCTTCCCGCAAAAGCATTTATTCCAATTTCACTCAACTCATTGCCGAGAGAAATAGACGTTACGCCTGTACATTGGTAAAATGCACGATAATCAATTTTTTGCACTTTGTCGGGAATGACAATAAACGGTAAATTGTAGCAACCCCAAAACGAACCCTTTCCTATTTCGGTAACGCCAATGCCGATAGTCAATGATGTTAAAGCAGTTACGTTCATAAACACATAATCCGGTATTTTTATGACCGCTTCACCGATGATGACGTTTTTCAATGCAGGGCACTTTGTACTCATAAATGGAGGGGGTGCCGTTATTGGGTCGAAACCGGCGCAGTTGATGGCGTCGAAAATTACCGCCTCTAATTTGTTTGCGCCGGTAAAAGCATCCGTTTCCATTTCGGCGACAGATTCGGGAATGATAAGGGACGTTAAGCCGCTGTTCCGAAAAGCGAAGTTGCGTATCAACGTAACACCTTTACCGATGGTTACGGTTTTTATACCGGAACAGCCCTCAAAAGCGCCGATGCCAATTGTTGTAACGCCGTCTTCGATGACGACAGCGGTAATTCTGTCTTTTACCGACACCCACGGTTGCAAATTAGCCGCAGCCGAGAGAGAAGCCGGCATTGCGCCGTTGCCGCTAATGGAGAGTGTCCCGCCCGTTAAAGCCCATGTCAGGTTGTCGCCCAGTCTGCCTGATGTTTGGGCAGATACGCCGCTTGCAAAAGAAAGAAAGATGATTGCCGCCAATGATGCGAAACTCATTTTCCGTAAAAGGTTTCTCCTACTCGTGTGGCTTTTTAGACTCGCCCTGTTTTTTGGAAAGGTTTCCGGCTCCATTGCATTGTTTGTTAAATTACTGAAGTATGTCATAACGTTTTTCATTTTTATGTCCTATCGGACGGTTGTTGATTTGTATTAAATTTTCAAGTTGTGCCGTAACTACCATTCTCCATGATGTTAAACGCAGATTCCCGATGTCTCGGGACTTACACCCGCTAAAGATACTAAATTTTTGATAAACAGACTAGAATTATCTTTTAATTCCTTTAGGTTTACTTACTTCCGGTTTTGTCGGGGGCTTGATATGCGGTCGTATAGTTTGCTTTGTTTCTTGGTATTTCTGTTTGAACCAATCGATAATATTTTAATATGATTGTGTTTTTAATCGTTTCTATTTGCCTTTTGACAATGCTGTCAATCTTTGAACTAACATCACTAGTAAATATACAAAATGAATCTTGCTTATCTTTTTCCTGTTTAAGAAGATATAATGGTTTGAAAAATAGGTTGTTGTGTTCTGCGATATGGGCGTTTGATTTTAGAAACAGTTAAGAATTTGTTTTTGCTGATGACATACTGAAGAGTGGCAGTATAGAATAGGAAAAAGGAATACGGTGGAAGAAAATAAAGAGGGAAGCATTTGCCTCCCTCTTTATTTTCTAATCTAACTTTACCAATGTGATTTCTATTTACTTTTCTTTCCCCAGTAAGTATTGATCCCACTGTAACCGGCATAAACGATGGTATGTCTCCGTGGAGTGGCTTCCCAGTCTGTTTCGCGTTGCAGGTAAAGTTCTACACCATCAATGGTCAGGATTTGTTTGTCGGCATCGTAGCTCCATGAACTGTCTTTCCATGTGCCGTTCGTTACTTTTCCGTCGGCTGCTAATGTCATGTTTGATGAAGTTTTTTGAGTGTCGAAACTGTATCCCAGATCGATGTGTTCCCATTTGCCTATCAGTTCGTCCTGAGTAATGGGTAGTTGAGGAACGGCACCGTAACGTTCGGGCATCACCAAAGGCCAACCGTCGGAAGTCCAGCGAATGCTGCGTACGTGCCCCATCATGATGTAATTGCTGAATTCATTACCTCCAACGTTTACCGGCAAACGACCTTGTGAAGCGTAGTACCAGTTGCCGCTGCCGTCGTCGAATATGGCGCAGTGCGAAATGCCCACCCAGCCAAAACCTTTATTAAACTTGTAAGGATGGGTAACAATGGGATACAGATCGCCTCCGCTGGTTGTTATGTCCTTGCCGTCGATACCTACGTAAGGTCCGTATATATTGGTAGAACGAGCGACGCGGGTATTGTAAGCAACTTCCAGATTGTCATAGGCAAGGAACAAGTAGTAATAACCCGTAGCAGGGTTGTATACTACTTCCGGACCTTCGGAAGCTTGCCAACGGTTGCCCATTTGTCGGGTAGCGATCAGCTTACCGTAGCTGGCGATATCCGCATTCGAGTTGCCCCACCAGTTACCCAGTGTATAGGGCTTACCGGTTGCCGGGTCCAGTTCTACAGCTGCTATGCCGCTGTGCCAGGAACCGTAAATGAGGTAGTTCTTTCCATCCTTGTCAATAATGTAGCTGGGGTCGATGGCATTCCATTTGTAATAGCAATTGGCATATGACCAGTTGTAGAAATTCAAGCCCCTCTCGGTGGCGTTGGAAATGACATATCCTTTGTCTACCCAACTGTTGTTGTCAGAAGGATCAGAGGTTTCCATCAAACCGATGAACGCGCGTTCGCCCGAAGCATCGCTTCTTGTTGCATCCATGGAATAATTATTAACAATGATGGAATAGTACATGCGATACAATCCGCTTCTAACCTTACGAACGCAGGGAGCCCAGTAGCCATACTCTTCAGAGTTCTGGGTCACAGCCGGCAATCCGGCCAGGGCGCGCAGTTCGTTCATTTTAGGTACGATCCATGTGGGGGCAGACATCATGGTACCACCCAGATATTCCCAGTTGACCAGGTCTTTGGAACGACGGCCGTGGAAGTGTCCTCCTTGGGTATGGGCATTACCATAAGATGCATCCGTTTGGTACATATAGTAATATCCGTCATCGGCTTTCATTACCGTAGGGTCGTGTACATTGGCAAGGTTCCATTGGCTACGTTGGTCCCATCCGGCAATATCCGTATAGCTATCTGCATAGCCGGGAGCTTTGTATGTGTCCAATTCGGTAGGTTCGCCTACTGTAAACTGTGTCTCAGCTGAATAAACCACCCCGTTGGGGTAGAGGGTAGCAAATGCACGTACATAGTACACCACACCTCTCTCTAAATCCTCCAGGGCAGCAGTAATCTTTCCGTTGGTATTGGGCAGTATCGGCTGGCTCACTTCCTCGTCATTGAGGTAAGTAGAAACGGTATTCTGGTAGATGGTGGGAGCCGGAGAAGTGCTATAGCAGAAACCATAAGCCATGACTCGGACCACACCCGATTCCAGATCCTTGGGTGAGACAATCACATTGGCGCTCACTTCCGCCGTAAGATCTACGATGTCCGTAACAACGGGTGCGTCCAGCACAAGTTCGCCGTTGCTGTTGTTATCATCGTCTTCGCAGGCGGTGGTACCGATGAGCATTGCACATCCCATCAGTATGCCGTAAAACAATTTATTTAGTTTCATACGATTCTTTATTTAATTGTCAATTGATAACTATTAGTTGTCACTTGTTGAAGCCGACATTTCCCAACCTGAATTTTGCTTTAGCTTAGGCAAGCGTTTGATCTCATCGTTCGGTATGGGGAAGTAATAGTTCTTCGGAGCGTTGAAAGCCCGCGACTTGTGCATCTCGGCCGCACCGTAGTTATATACCGTACTTTGATCGGGAGTAACCGTTACACCATACAAGTTGTACACCTGCTTGTAAGTAGGTTCGTTCTTTTCAGAAGTAGCGTTCTTGCCTTCGAATACTTTCCAACGACGTTCGTCGAAGAAGCGGTGATCCTCAAAACACAGCTCAATGCGACGTTCGTTGCGGATGCGTTCACGCAACTGTTCTTTTGTTTTTCCGGTGTATGCAGGCATGCCTACGCGACCACGTACCTCGTTCACATATTGATAAGCATTTGTAGGACCTTCATATTCGTTAATAGCTTCGGCCGCATTCAGCAGAATCTCAGCATAACGGAAGATGGGGCAAGCATGTGTGTAGTTCGACGGGCTCTTGAACGACATGTTGTTCAGGAATTTCTTGGTGTAGTAACCGGTCAGCGTACCACCATGCAATTCCTGATAGTCCTGTCCACTGCCATAGGTAACATCCACCGCACGTTGTTCGTCTTGTACGGGATCACCCCAGATCGAGCCGTGATGCAAAATGGTTTGTTCCAGACGCGGGTCGCGGTTGGCATACGGGTTTTGTGCATCGTAGCCGGATTTATCTTCGTCGATGAACAGGCCGTTCTTCATCTCATAGCTGTCCACCAGATTCTGTGTCGGGTTGGTACGACCGGTTGATGATACGGCACCTTTGAATCCGCAAGGAGCAAGGAACAATTCGATTTCGCGTGTAGTCCATTCCGAACGGCTGAGAATATATTCGTTGTTCAAGTGCGGAGTTGAAATAAAGCACTGGTAATAATTCTCGTTCGGGTCATTAGCTGCTGTGGTGTAGAGCTTATACGGATTGGCCTGTGCGCTATTCTTTGTGATGAAATCTTTGGCGGCATCAGCAGCTTCCTTCCACCAGTTGGCATTGTTGGCGGTATTGTGCAAAGCCGAAGCACGATACAGTAAGGCTCTTGATTTCAGTGCATAAGCGGCTGCGCCGTTTACGCGTCCCCAGTTCAGCTCTTCTTGCGAATAGCGGAAAGGAAGTACATCTTTCACTTTGTCACATTCGGCAACGATCCATTCCACAGCTTCGACGAAGCCGGTGCGTGGTTGGTTCATAGCTTCCGAGTCAGTAAAGTCGAAGATGATGGGTACACCATTCTCGTCTTCACCTATAATGGGAATATCGCCAAACCAGGTGGCCATGTCGAAGTGAAAGATAGCACGGAGCAGACGGGCTTCTGCCATGTAGCGATTGTACAAGCGATTGTCGTCATCGTTGGTTTCCTTATTCTTTACCACACTTTCCCGGGCATTCTTCAGGAATGAGTTTGCTGCGCGGATTCCTTTGAAATTTTTCGGCCAGAAATCTTTTGCAAATTGATGGTTGGCTGCCGAATAAGCGTCGGTCAGCACACTGTGATAGTAATGTACGCTCCAGAAAGAAAGTGCATTGTCTGTCATACAGTCGCGTGAGGCGCCGCGAAACTGTCCGTCGGTATATCCCACGAACGCATCGGGCAGGTATGTGTACATGTTTGCCAAATAGCCGCGTGTGTTTTCGAACTTCTCGAACACTTGTTCCTCGTCCATAGTCAAGTCTACCTCCTTGTCCAGAAAGTCTGCGCAAGCGGTGAAGCTCACAGCAAAGAGGGCGGCTGCCATATATTTAAAAATATTCTTCATAATGTTCTTGTTTTTCCTTGATTAGAAACCAATGTTTACGCCGAAAGTGAACGTGCGTGTTTTCGGATACCACCAGCAGTAGCTCATGGGCTTTTCAGGATCCAAACCGTCTGGAACACTGCTCCAGGTGTACAGGTTATATCCGTTGAAGTAGAAACGGCACTTCGTCAGGCTTGCTTTCGCGATGAGGCGTTTGGGCAGTGAGTAACCGATTTCGATGTTACGCAGCGATAGGAAGTTGCCATTGACGATCCAAATGTCGTTCTGGTAAGTACCTGTATCGCGGTTGCTGTCGATGGCGTTGTAGTTACCATAGGTGGGACGCGAGTATGTAGCGTTCACGTTACGCGGATCCAGTGGATCGTCTGTATAGTACCCCCAGCATTGTGTAACTTCGTGTGTACCTTGGTTACCCCAACCTGACCATGCCACAGCCGGAGAAAGGAATACGTCGCGATTCAGGTAAGCGGTGAATACGGCACGTGCATCGAAGCCTTTATACTCGAAACCGACGTTCAATGTCGGGATCAGTTCGGGAATGATGGTGTACGTGTCGGGGATCATATCGTTTTCGTCGATCACGCGGTCACCGTTCAAATCTCTGAACACGGCTGTACCCAGTGGTTGGGCACCGTTCGATGCAGTGTGGTACGGATACTTCTCGGGATGAGCAATGGCATCTTCCTTGCTGGTGGCAATCAGGTTAGCATCACTGGCCCATTGTACGAATTTGTAACGATTCCAACCACCCACGCCGTTGTTGAATGCACCTTCGTACAAACCGGCTACAGAGGTGTAGTCATAGATGCGGTTGCCCGTCTTGCGTTTCCATTCTACGTCGGGAGTCACTTCGTCCATTTCGGTAATTTTGTTGGTGTTGTATGTCACCATACCTTCCAGGTAGTAATTGAACTTACCAATGTTATTACGATGACCTATCGTTGCTTCAAAACCTTTTGTTTCTGCTTTTCCGTAAGAGTCTTTCGCTACGGCTATACCCAGCATGGAAGGAACAGTTGAACGATCTACCAGAATCCCCGAACGCCATTCTTTGAATACATCCACTGTACCATACAGTTTCTTATGCCAGAAATCGAAGTCGAGACCGATGTTCAACATATCGGAAATTTCCCATTTGTTATTGGAGTTTCCAGCCATTGTTTCGGAGAACCCGTCCACATACGAACCGGAATAACCGAAACCGTAACCTGTTGCCTTGCCGTAGGTGCTTTGGTAAGCATAGCGTCCGCCACCGGTGTTCGACTGGCCCGAACGACCGTACGAGCCGCGCAGTTTCAGCAGGCTGATGTTCTTGTTCTGTAACCAGGACTCTTCCGAAGCCACCCATCCGGCCGATCCGCCGTAGAATGTACCCCAGCGTTCGTCTTCGCTGAAGTTATCGCAACCCATGCGCGAAATATTTCCCGACAATACATACCGGTTGGCATAGTTATAATTCAACTGTCCGTTATAGGAAAGATACCGGTTGGCCGATTCGTAGAAACGTACACTTTCGATAGCATTGTTCTGATTCCGGTAAGCGCGTGCAAAAGCCCGTGCATCCACGTGATGCTTGCCGAAGTTGTTATCGTAGCTGAGACCTCCCAATAAATTCAGGTTGTAGTAATGAGCGCGTTGGTTAGCCGTCGGATCGCTCAATGCTGAGTATGTGCTGGTCTGTGTATAAGCAAACTGGCTAACATCCGTTACGCCTGTGTTGGTATAGTCGTACGAGTATGTATTGATGTTGTTGAACTGGGTCGACTCGAACACCTCGTAAGCGTCGAAGCTGGCAGTGGCGTATACCTTCAATCCTTTCAGGATGGGGCTTAAGTCACCATTTACGTTCAATGTAGAATACAGATTGCGTCGACGGTTTTTCTCCTGTCCCGAAGCTGCCAGTAGACGACCGGCATTTCTGGCCGTACTCGAAGCATAAATCTCACCATTGGGGCAATATACAGGTTCCATCGGGTTGGCTTCTACTGCACCGAATGTCGTCAAGTCGAATACGGGAGTAGTAGGCTGCGTGATGTTGTCGATACGCCCACCCAGGTCGAGTGATACGTTCAGGTGCTTCGTTACGTCAATGTCAATATTTGAACGAAGGTTGTAGCGGTTCAACGTATGGCCTGTATTGTAGTTCTCATTGTAGCTGGTCCATTTATCATTCCACATACCTTCCTGACGGAGGTAAGAGAACGATACATAGTAACGGGCACGATCGTTACCACCACTGATCTGTAGATTGGTTTTGTATGTCGGAGCAGTCTCGCGGTACAATTCACTGAACCAGTTCGTGTTGAAATAGCGGTACTTGTCCATACCATCGAGTTCTCCACCTTCGGATACGATGCGGTATTTCTCGATCTGCTCTTGCGAGTACATCGGATCGTTGCCGTCCAGGTACTTCACCCGGTTGCGGGTCAGCGCCATGTTGTAAGCGTTCTGCGTCTCCATCTTGTTGCTCAACATCTGGAAGCCTACCTCTTGTGTAAAGTCGATCTTTGTTTTGCCGGCTTCACCACGTTTGGTCGTTACCAGAATAGCGCCATTGGCACCACGCATACCGTAAATGGCTGTGGCAGCTGCATCTTTCAGGATGGTAATGTTTTCGATGGGGAATGCATCCAGGAACGACAGGTCACGTTCCACATTGTCGACGATTACCAGCGGGGCGCGTGCACTGCTGTTCATCGTACGTATACCGCGGATGTACATGGCTGTTTCCGTCCAACCCGGTTCGCTCGACCATTCGTACGTCTCCACACCGGTTACAGTAGAGGTGAATGCGTTTTGCAACACGGTAATGGGGTGCTTTTGCAGCTCCTCGCCGCTTACCACAGAAGTAGCTTCCGTGATCAGTTTCTTGGCTTTACGGCCAAAAGCTACGGGCATGGTATGCAGGTATTCGTCCAAATCCGATTCCAATACCACTTTGAAGCCTGTGTTGAAGTCGGCATGCACTTGTGCGTTCTTAAAACCGATGCTGCTGACACAAATCTCGTCAGAAGCCTTCACATCTTTCAGGCTGAAATACCCATCTGTGTCAGAGAGTGCGATGCGGCTTTGCTCGGCGATGTTTACCACGGCGCCAACGATCGGGTTGCCCTCACTGTCCACAATGCGTCCTTTTAATGTCTGCCCGCTGTGCTGCGCCCACGTCGGGCAAACCATAAAGAGCAGCATTCCCAGCAATACAATTCGTCCTATCGCTGAATATTTGTCTATGATATGATTCATATTATACATGATCTTTCAATTGATTAAATAGGATTACCAACCCTGATTATTCACAATACCTGATTTCCAATATTCCCCTTCGGGTATAGGGTAGAGGTACATTTTAGCCTCGAATACGCGTTTCTGAGCCAGTTTGCGGGTGATGGTGCCGTTCTCGGCCACATCGATACCGATGATGTTGCGTGACAAAGCATCTTTGGCTACATTCCAACGGCGTACGTCCCAGGGGCGGTGTTCTTCGAAAGCAAGCTCCACCGCGCGTTCTTTACGAATGAAGTTGCGCATCGCATTTTTGTCGTTCACCAAGTCTGCGCGATCGCTTACGTTGCCTGTAATACCGGCACGGTGGCGGATCTGGTCGAGTGCGTTATATACTTCCGTGCACGGACCGTATACTTCGTTCATGGCTTCTGCATAGTTCAGCAGAATTTCTGCGTAGCGGATGATGGTCCAGAGGCGACGTGAGTTACCGCTGTGGTCTGCGCTCAGAATGGTTTCGGGGATGTACTTGCGTACGTAGTAACCTGTGGGAGTAGCATATGTATTACCCACCGGATTGTCTCTTTGTCCTTTAATCACATTGATGGTTCCGTTGCCCCATGTGATTCCATGTGTCAGGATCGATGCCTTGAGGCGTCCGTCACGGTTGTTCCACATATTGGCATCGCTGTATGTGCTTGCTGTATTGATAGCGGGAGTGATGCCGTCGTTCTTGTAAACGGGTGCACCTGTTCCGTCGTATTCGGCAAAAGGAGAACTACCGTCTATCATGTCATACATATCCACCAGATTCTGTGAGGGGCAAAGACCGCCTGCACCACCTTCGCCTACCGGAGTGTCTACTGCGATGCTTCCCCATCCGATGGTCCCGTCGTTCCGATAGCATATCATTTCGGTATTGGCTTCGGTATACGGAGTAAGTAACCAGGCGTTAGTCAGCGCTGTCTTGGAATCGACACCTTGCATCAACGCGTAGTTCGAACCGTACTTGGTAAAGAAATCTTCCGAAGCAGCCAACGCTTGTGTCCAGGTGATGCCTGAATCGCCACTGAAGCGGTCGCTGGCCATATAGAGCATGATGCGGCTATAAAGTGCATTGGCCATGGGTTGGCTGATGCGTCCGGCATACGTTGCTTTGCTGGCGTTGGCGTGATCCATTAAGGTTCCTTCGCAACCTTTCAGCTCGGCGAGAACGAAATCTACCACAAACTCCTTTATGGACGGACGGGTGGTATATTTGCCCAATAGTTCACCGTTCGGATCGAGCACCTCTGTTACGATAGGTACCGGACCATAGCGCAGGAACATTTCCCAATAGAACCAGGCGCGCAGGAAGCGTGCTTCCGAAGTATAGTAGCCTTTGTCTTTCTGGTAAGTATCTTCCGTGAGACTCGGGTCTTTGGGAACGTCTCCGATACGGTCCAATATCATGTTGCACTTGCGGATACCGCGGTAGTAGTGCTCCCAGGTATCAGTCAGTTCGGCCGAACCGCCACTGCCGTAATAGTTACCGATATTGAACGTAGTACGTGTACCTGCAATGGCATAACTTGTTTCAGCCAGGTCGGTAGCCGAGTCGAGCCAGGAAGCGTTGATGCGGGCGGCGCCGTGACGCAGGAAGTTATAGGTATCGAGGTGGAATTGCTTCATCATGTTCCAGTCACTGAACACCTCTTCGCCTGTCAGTTCGTTGCTGGGCTGCTTGTCGAGGAAGCCGCCGAACATATCTTCACACGAGGTGAGGGTAGTGGAGGCAACGCCCAGGGCGAAAATGCTGTATAATAATGCTTTCTTCATCTTTTATCAGAATTTAATGTTAACACCAAAATTCACGGTTTTCATAATCGGATAGCGGTTTGAACCGTTGCTTTCCGGATCGCATAATCCATCGAGGTGATCCCATGTAATCAGGTTGTTGGCATTCACGTAGAGACGACAGTCGCTCATACCTGCCACTCTGCTCCAACGGGCGGGCAGGGTGTAGCTCAATTCGATGTTCTTCAGACGCATGAATGCACCGTTTGCCAGGAAGAACGAGTTGGCGCGTTGGTTGTGGTTGCCGTAGCTATCATAGTGGAGCAGCGGATAGGTGGCGCTTGCCAGATTCTCTGTTTCCGTTTTAGCCGGGTTCCAACGACCCAGGTGGTGCTCTTTCACTTTGCCACCGTCTATGAAAGCGAATTGGGCTTCGGCATCGTAGTAACGGCTTACATGGTCTACACCCTGGAACATGACACTGAATCCCCAGCCTTTGTAGTTGACACCCAGGTTAAGCGCATATGTGTTTTCGGGCACATCGCTGTAACCGATGAAAGTTTCGTCGCGTTCGTCAATAAAACCGTCGGCGTTCATGTCGCGGTATTTCAAGTCGCCCACTTGCACATTACCGAAAGTAGAAACCGGCAGTTTACCGCTGTTGATATCGGCTTGTGTCACGAAACCGTCACATATCAATCCGTAGTACTGACCGATGGGATGCCCTTCGCGTTTACGGTAGTCTGTCATCAGTGCGGGTTCGTCCTTGTTGATGATTTCATTTCGGGCATGTGAGTAAGTAAGACCTACGTTGTAGCTGAAATCTTTTCCGATGCGGTTGTTGTGCTTCAGTTCAATTTCATAACCGGCGTTTTTGGTTTCACCCAGGTTACCGGCAGCCATGGTTACACCTACCCATTGCGGACGGGTAAGGTACTCGGTCAGAATGTTGTTACGCTTTTCGTAGAACACATCCACGTTACCATTCAGCAATCCGTTGAACAAACCGAATTCCAGACCTACGTTGTACTTGTGGGCACGTTCCCAGGTTACACCGTAGTTGGGGTATTGGCTTTCGTAGATACCTGTTACCCCGGTGGTACCGAAGATGTAGTCGTTGGTTATCTGGCTCCACTTTTCTTCGTACAGGAAGCGTTGTTTCACGTTGTTCACCTTATATACATCGTTACCTACTTCTCCATACGAAGCGCGGAGCTTCAGGTTGTTCAACCAGTCGGAAGTGTTCTTCATGAACTCTTCGTTGCTGATGCGCCATCCCAGTGAGAAAGCGGGGAAGAAACCGAAGCGCTGACCTCTCATAAAGTTCTCGGAACCGTTGTAACCGAAGTTTACCTCGGCCAGGTAGCGGTCGTCGTAACCGTAGGTGGCACGACCTACTAGACCCTGGTAGCGTTCGGCCAGGTTAGAGTTCTCGCGATAGTCGTTCTGGTTATAGAGCAACATACCCGTTACGTCGTTCTTTCCGAACTTACGTGCGTAGTTCAACTGTGCTTCCATGTAGAGCTTGTAAACGGCTCTTTGGCTTTGAGTTCCGGTCAGCTCGCCGTCGGTGTTGAAACGGTTGTATGCATCGATATCGCCGTAGTTGCTGCGGTCGTTCAACTCATACGTGGCGAACGAAGCGTAGTAGTAGCGGTTGTTGTACGAGTCGTAGTCGAACGAGAGCATGCCTTTGGCACTCAGTCCTTCGGTAAGCCAGCCCATCTTGTAGTCCATGATGAAGTTGGTTTCGTTGATGGTATTGGTGGCTCTATAATAGCCGGTGTTCGCCAGTATACCTACAATATTATATTGATATTGTGAGCTGCCTCCGTAGATGGTTTGCTGCTTCTCACCGTTCTGTACGACGGTAGATACAGGGAAGAGCCAACCCGGAGTATGATTCATGGCATAGAATATACCGCTGTATGTAGCCGTTTCGTTGGTAGCGGAACCAGCACGCTCTTCGTAACGTGTACCGAAGTTCACTGAGAGCGTCAGGTCCGATGTGAGAAACAAGTCCATGTTGGCACGGAAAGCATACCGGCGGAAGCTGGGGCTTGAAGAGTTGCCATACTTGTCGTTGCTGAGTTCCTTGATCATACCTTTCTGGTCGTAAAGCTCGGCCGATGTATAATAACGCATGCGTTTTGTTCCACCGCGTACACTTACGTTGTAACGTTGTGCGGGTGCATAACTTTTCAGTACTTCGTCATACCAGTCCACGTTGGGATAGAGCATGGCATCGATACCGCTCAGTTGGCCTGCACACGATTTGCGATACATTTCCAGGTCGCTGGTGCTGAACTGTGAGGGAAGTCCGTCATTAGCCAAAGCTTCTTCGAGCAGGGTTACCGAATCGTAGGAATTCAGGTAGGTATCCTTACGGGTGGGACTTTGCATCTGCCAGTTGGCTGTGAGGCTTACTTCCGGTTTCTGCTCTTTACCCCGTTTGGTAGTAATCAACATAACCCCGTTAGCACCCCGCACACCGTAAACGGCTGTGGCCGAAGCATCTTTCAATACGGAGATGGTTTCGATATCGTCCGGGGCAATCTGAGAGAACGAACGTTCCACGCCGTCCACCAATACCAGCGGTTGTGCATCACCTGCAAAGGTAGCGCGACCGCGGATGAAGATCTGTGTATCGTCCGAACCCGGAGCGCCGGAAGTTTGCGAAGTGATCACACCGGAGATCTTACCGGCAATGGCTTGCGATATATTGGCGGCGGGAGACTGGAGCAACTCTTTGGAGGAAACCTGTGAGATAGCTCCCACCACGCTTTCCTTCTTCTGCTGACCGTAACCCACGACCACTACCTCGTCCAGTATTTTGCTATCGTCCTGCATCACCACCGTAATGTCGGTTTTACCTGCCAGGCTGATTTCCTGTGTCTGATAGCCAACGAATGAAATCTGTAATACTGCTTTATCGTTGCTTACTTTAATTTTGAACTGACCATTCAAGTCGGAAATAGTACCGTTGGTTGTTCCTTTTTCCAATACGCTGGCACCGATGACGGTATCGCCTGTGGCGTCTTTCACGACACCGCTTACCGTTTTTGTCTGTGCCCACATTGTTTGTCCGGCCAGCACGAAGGCTAATGTCAGAAGCAGCCGGGAAACGATGTTCCCGGACGCTTTGTGATTCATTGTCTTATTCTTCATACTTATTAGAATGTAAGTTTATTTTTGATTTTTCTCCCAGAATGGCATATACCCAACCGCACGTATGTCGAGGTAGGAGCCTTCGCACAATAGGAATGTACTCAGGTTACCGGTAATACCCGGACAAGTAAAGATGTAGTCGCCAATCATCTTCTCGTCGGCTTTTTTGCGTATCCTGGCTGTCATTTTCAGTACGTCGCCGCTGTATTGGAGGATGATGCGTACGTATGCTCCGTCCATGTCCTTACAGAATGTGTCCCAGTTGAACGGATTGACGAGGTTGTCACCGTTATAGAGAGATCCCCATCCGAAATTGTCGGAGCGTAGTACATAGTATTCGGCATAACCTGCTCCAGCTCTTTCTATTCCATTGGCTGCACAAAGTATCCAGTTCTTAAAGTTATCACTGGTGCCACCGTTGTGATTATAGAATACATATACCAAAGGATACTCAGCATTTTTGTCGAATTGGGTGTAATAAGAGAATGACGACCAGAATGGCGTAGAGTAATCGGTGTTACCTACAATATAACTGCCTGCGCTGTAAACATCACCGTTGATAACCACCGATTCGGCATCTATCTTCAGGTAAGAGTGATCAATCGTTAAGAATACACCGACTTTTTCTTCCAGAGTACCTGTATAGCTGAACCGGTAATCGTATGTTTTGCCATCGGTTCCGTGGATGTTGGCCTGCATGGTGATTGTGTTACCGGTACGCTTCAGGGTCAGGTCCACATAGGCTCCATCCATCATGGAACAGAAAGTATCCCAGTTAAAAGGACTCACTATCGTGGAAGCGTCGTAGTTACCATCTCCCCACCCGAAAGCGTCGGAGCGGATTACAAAGTGTTCCAGATAACCGGCTGCCCCATTTTCTATACCGTTGGTAAGTACCAATACCCAGTTGTTCCAGTTGAGAGTGGATCCACCGTTGTAGTTGTAGAATCCCCAGCGCAGGGTATCGCCGTCTTTCATTTTCACCATCGGAGATAATGCTCCAAAGAATTCCGAAGTACAGTCTTCCGCGCCTACAGTCAGGATGCGGTTGTCCGTATCGTCTTCTTCTGCTTCGTTCGACGGGCGGTTCGTTTGCTTGGAAGTAATTGTATTGCGGTAGATGGTAATGTCGTCCATCCACATCTCACGGGTGTTGGTATCCGAACCATAACCTATATATAAATAAGGAGTCGATGCCATAAACTGCACGATCTTCGAAAAGTCGAAGTTGGTTTCAGTTTTCTCAACACGTTTCTCACCGTCTACAAAGAGGCTGTAGCCGGTGTTCGATACGATAACGGCCACATAGTGCCATTCGCCTACTGTGCTTTGTGCGCCTGTCTTTATATCCGACGCGTTGTTGGCTTCGTATTGACCGTCCACGCCTTCGTACTTCAACCAGCCGTTGGCGGTGAAGAACATGCGTTGTGTGCCGTTGCTGTTTTGGAACGAGAAGATAGCCCCTGTCAGGTCGGGAGCCAGTGCATTCCCGTCTTCATCGGTGAGTGCTGCCTGTTTCATCCAGAAAGTCATTGAAACAGATTCCTGAACTTTTACATTGTTCAGCGGATTGAAGATTCTGGCATAACCGTTGGGTAGGTGAAGTATCTTACCATGATCTTCCTCCTCATCGTCTTCGATTACGGCTAAATCTCCATTCTCGTAGGCGTAGTATTCCATACTTTCGGG
This sequence comes from Bacteroides sp., assembly GCA_031554635.1. Taxonomy (GTDB): domain Bacteria; phylum Bacteroidota; class Bacteroidia; order Bacteroidales; family Bacteroidaceae; genus Bacteroides. Next base: position 52,908 of record JAVBVD010000035.1, on the reverse strand, counting down.
ATCGAATTCCTCGTCCTCGAAAGTGAACTGTGCCACCTGTTCCAGTTTGGGATAAATGTCATTAGCTGCGGGAGGATCTTGTTGACCCCAATCTTCGCAGGCTGTTAACGAGAGGACTGTAAGTACCGCCAACAACAGTGACGGCCATTTCCCTTTCTTTCTCATAGTACTAAATATTAATGTTATTAATTTGAATTAATTAATTTTACGTGCTGCAAATGTACCATCCTATTCATATATGGGGGTGGACAAATGAATTTTCCTAGTGGATAAATGACTACATGAGTGTAAAAACTACATTTATCGCTTGTGGATAAGGATTGCAGTGGATCTAATTGTTTTTTGTGAGAGTCGGCATGTATACGGTCGAAGGTTTTAAACCAAAAGGCCGTTGGTTTTAAACCTTCGGGGCGTTGGTTTAAAACCTTCGCTCTATGGAAGAAGCAGAAATCGGATCGGGCAGGCTCGAATAGCGATGTCCGGGTACACCCGATTGTGGGTGACAGGCGAATCCGGCAAACATTATTGTTCCAGCAAACTGCTCGGCGTTACATTGAAATGCTTCGTGAAACAGCGGGTGAAATACTTCGGATCATTGAACCCTACTTCGTATGCGATTTCGGACACATTCATGTTTTTCGTCTCGCGGTTTTTCTGAATCAGTTCACGGGCAATGTTGAGGCGGTAGTTGCGTACGAATTGTCCGGCCGACTGTCCGGTGAGGTTCTGTAGCTTTTTGTTGAGCAAGCTCTTGCTCACACCCATCGCTTCGGTAAAGTCGCCTACCTCGAAATAGGAGTTCTTGTAGTGCTCCTTCACCACCTCCATAATCTGGTTGAGGAACTTCTTGTCGCTCGACTCTTCGTCCATCTGTAGCACGTCTACATTCATCTCTACGGAGAACTTACGCTGATACCGCTTGCGGTTTTCCAGTATATTATGGATACGTGCGAGGAGCAGTGTTTCGTCAAAGGGTTTCAGCAGGTACTCGTCCACTCCCATGCGATAACTCTCCAACCGGGCCTCGTTCGAGGTTTTGGCGGTGAGCATCAGGAAGGGAATGTGCGAAATGGCAAAGGTCTCTTTCACCCGGCGGGAGAGTTCGATGCCATCCATGACCGGCATCATCAGGTCGCTCACGATGAAGTCTACCGGGTTGCTGTTGAGCAGCGAAAGCGCTTCGGCTCCATCGGCGGCTTCGACCACGTTGTATTGCTCTTTCAGGATGGAGCGGATGTAGCCCCGCATGTCCGGGTTGTCTTCCACTATCAGTATAGTGAGTTTTCCCGGTGTGGGTTCGGGCATGGCAGCATTGTGAGCCGCCAGTTCGCCGGCATTGAGCAATCTGAGCGGTTCGTTTACCGGTTCCATACCGGTGCTGTTCTCGGTGCGCTGCAACGGCATGTGGATGCGGAACGATACGCCTGCCGTGCGGTTGTTCTGTACGGCTATTCTTCCGCCGTGCATCTGTACGATCCGTTTGCACAGGTAGAGCCCGACTCCTGTTCCTCCCTGTCCGTAAACCGGGTACTTCACGTTGCTGTGCGACTGGTAGAAGCGGTTGAAAATACGTACAAGGTCTTCTTCGGGAATTCCGTTTCCGGTATCGCTTACGCAAATGTAAAGTTCTTCCTTTCCGCTTTCCGGGCGGTACATGGGAGAGATATAGATCGTTACCCGTCCGCCGTTGGGAGTGAACTTGATGGCGTTGCTCAGCAGGTTGATGACGACTTTGCGCATCGCTTCCTCATCGTATAGAAGGTAGGGTGGGTGCAGCCTGTAGCATCTCCGGATGGTGATGCCTCGTTCGCCGGCAAATACATCGAAAGGCGTGACCACCGATTCGATGAATTTCAGGAAGTTGCCACTGGTTTTTACGATGTCCATCTTGCCCGACTCTACCTTGCGGAAGTCCATCAACTGGTTGATGAGCGAGAGCAGGTATTTCGAATTCCGTTCCACCAATTGTAACTGCTCGATAACCTGCGGGTTGTAGCTCAACTTCAATGCCCGTTCAATGGGGCCGATGATGAGTGTGATGGGGGTACGGAATTCGTGTGTGATGTTGGTGAAGAACGATAGCTTGTCGACCGTAGCGTCCTGTACCTTGCGCGACATCTGTACCAGTTGGCCTTTCTGCCGGGTGATCTTCTCGTTTTGTTGTGTCAGTACAATGTTTTGCCGGGAGAGTTCTTCCGTCTGGTTTTCGAGCAAGCGTTTCTGCTCCACCAATTCCTGGGTGCGTGCCTGTACGGTGCGGTGCAGCAAAGCTTTTTGCTTTGTCAGTGACCGGATACGCCAATGGTAGAACTGCCATACGCCTACCAGTACAAGCGCCGTCAGAAACAAGGTGAACCAGATGGTCTTGTAGAAGAAGGGTTTTACGACGATCTTTAGCTCGGTGACGGAGGCATGATCGGTTTCGCCGTCGGCTGTGTATTTCACCTGGAATGTATAGTCGCCCGGAGGCAGGTTGGTGTAACTGGCAAAGCGGCGTGACGAAGGTACATTCACCCAATTGTTGTCGAAGCCTACCAGCCGGTAACTGTAGACAGCCGTGGGACGCGGATCGAAATTCAACGCGGAGAACTCGATGGAGAACGATTTGTCTTGTTCGTGCAGTCGCAGTTTGCTGCACACGGCAATGTCTTCTTTGATGTACTTGCCGTCGGGTAGTATTTCTTCATTGCCTATGCGCAAGCGGGTGAGGCGCACATGCACCGGTATGTCCTGTAAAGGCTTTGGATTGTTCTCGATAGCCATTAATCCCGATACACCACCGAAATAAAGCAAACCGCTGCCGGATCGGAAGGAAGCGTTCCAGTAGAACTGGCTGTCGGCAAGCCCGTCTTCGGCCGTGTAATTGGAGAAATGATTCCGGGTAGGGTTGTAGCACGACAGGCCGTAGTTGGTGCTGATCCACAGGTTGCCATCCTTGTCTTCCAGAATGCCGCGTACACTGTTGTTGGACAGCCCCTGTTCGGTGGTATAGGCGGTGAATCGTTCTTTACCCTCTTTGTCTACTGTGCGTTTATAGATGCCGTATCCGTTGCTGCCCAACCACAACGTACCGTCGGATGCCTGGCAGAAGCAAGTGATCTTCTCGATAATGCGTGATCCGGGATCGTCCAGCTTATAGTGCAGTTGGCGGAACTTGAATTCGCCCTCGCGGGAGGAGGTGGTACGTGAGTGCAGGTCGATGACGTAAACCCCTTCCAGGCAACCGATCCACAACTGTCCGTCCTTGTCGATGATGGAACCGATGTACCCGTGCAGTTTATCCGATCCGCCATTGCTCAAGGGGGCGTATACCCGGTTGGTTTTCAGGTCGTAGTAATAGATACCTTGGTTGGCGCCGATCCACATGCCTGTATTGATTGGGTCGAATATCAGTGTGCCGACAAAATCGATGGCGAGTTGGTCGGTATTCTGCGATGAGATATGACGAAGCACCCGGTGCGGGGCTTTCAGGTCGATCAGGTCGATGCCGCCTCCCCAGCTACCCACCCAGAGACGGTTCTCGCTGTCGGCAGTGAGCGCGCTGACGGAGTTGTGGCTCAGTCCGGTAGCAGTGGTGTAGTGCTTGAACTGTTCGCTTGTTTTCTCTTTGAAGTTCAGTCCGCCCTCGACCGTTCCCACCCACAGGTTGCCGTTCACATCCTCGTAAATAGCGTTGACGGGGTTGCACGAGAGGCTGTAAGGATTCTCTTTGTTGCAGGTATAGTTGCGTATGGAGAGGCGCCGGGGTTCCATCTTGTTCACGCCTCCCGTTTCCGTTCCCAGCCAGATGCGGTCACCGTCCGTCATCAGGCAGTTGATGAAGTTACTGTTCAGCAAGCATTCGCCTTCGGTCTGGTTGTTGTCGATGTGGTCGAAATCGTCGGTCATGGGGTTGTACACGTTGGCTCCCCGCAGGGTGCCGATGATCAGTTGCTTGTCGGCAGTGACAGCCAGCGAGGTGAGGTAGTTCTGCGACAGGGAACGAGGGCTCCGGGCCTCATGCAGGTAATGTTTGGCAACGTTCCCGTTGCGGTTGTACCGGTACAATCCCCGGTCGGTGGCAATCCATACTTCGTTCTCCTTGCTACAGAGGGTGGAAATGTATCTTCCTGATTCGAATGTCAGGCAGTTGGCTATCGGCGTGCTTTTCAAAGCGTTATTGCCGGCGATGCTCAGTTTGCGAACCTCGTTTCCGTACCCCATCCAGATATTTCCGTCTTCGTCAATATCGTTCAGGGCGATATCCGGACCGGGTACGGGGATGCCTGCCAACGTATGGATGCTGTTCACGTGTCCTTCTGCTGTTAGTTCGATGCGGTGAACAGCCGAGGAGCAGCCTATCCAGATGCATCCTTTGGAATCGCACATCACCCGGACGGCAGGTTGCTCAAGCAACTTCGCCAGTCGGCCGGTGGGGTCGGAGGGTTGCGTGAGGCAACGGCGGGAAAGGTCGATGATGTCCGTACCGCTCTCCGAAGTTATCCACAATCGTCCGAAACGGTCTTCGTACGTATTGCGGGAGAAGTTACTTTTGAGTTTGCAATGAGGGGTGTTGGTGGTATAATGAACAAAGTCGTAGCCGTCGTAACGCGATACGCCTCCGCCGGCAGTGGAAATCCACAGAAAGCCGCGGCTGTCTTTGTAAAGGTCGTCGATGAAATTGCATTGCAGCCCATGGGTCATGGTCATATACGTGAAGTTGTACCGGTCGGTGTACGACTCCTGCGCCCGAGCTTCGGGCATCCATCCCCATAGTATATATATAATAAGGTATAAAGCGATGTGTGTTTTCATGCTCTTGTTGTATTGATTGACGCAAAGTTAAAAGATTATCCCGAACTTCAAAAGCTTGTGAGGGCACTTTTGCGACAGATGTCGGATTGTCCACCATTCGTGTTCGATCGTCCACCCGTGTACGCGTGAAGCGGGCTATTTTTGCCGAAAACATTTATCCGTATGAATACCATGAAGAACATACTTCTCGCTCTGGTCACCGGTTGCCTCTTTGTCTCTTGCGGCGGACCGGCGGCTTTCATCCCCAGTCACTCCCCCAATCCGTGGGCGGACGATTATCATGCCATCGCACAAATGGAGAATTATCAGAGGTGGGGAGTGTACAATGTTCATGATCCTTCGTGCCGTAAAGTAGGCGACTCTTATTATATGTATTCCACCGATGCCATCTTTGCCGAGAACCGGAAAGAGGCTCGTGAGAAAGAGGTACCTCTTGGTTACATTCAGGTACGCAGGTCCAAGGACCTGGTCAACTGGGAGTTCCTCGGTTGGGCATTTCCTGAGATACCTGCCGAAGCGGTGCAATGGGTACGCGACAATGCCGGAGGCAAAGGAGCTACCAATATCTGGGCACCTTACATGATTCCTTTCAAAGACGGTTATCGTTTGTATTACAGTGTGTCGGCTTTTGGACGGAAAGATTCGTACATCGGCATGGCCGAGTCGGCAAGTCCCGAAGGACCGTGGACACAGGTGGGCTGCGTGGTGAAGACCAATGCCGATACACCCATGAATGCCATCGACCCAAGTGTAATCGTGGATGCCGAAACAGGTAAGTGGTGGATGCACTACGGTTCATTCTTCGGGGGGCTGTACTGCGTGCAGTTAGATCCGGAAACCGGACTGTCGATGACCGGGGGCGACTACGGACACCTGGTGGCCCGTCGTGCCAATTACCGCAAAGACAACCTCGAAGCGCCCGAGATCATGTATCATTCGGGATTGAAGAAATACTACCTGTTTGCCTCATACGATCCTTTGATGACTACCTATAACGTACGCGTAGGCCGTTCGGGACTTTCCGAATCGGGATTTGAGGACTTCTTCGGCAAGGAATTGAAAGATACCATCAATCATTTCCCCATACTCACTGCTCCTTACCGGTTCGATAACCATTCCGGATGGGCAGGTACGGCACATTGCGGTGTGGTGAGCGACGAACAGGGCAATTACTACCTGATGCATCAGGGACGCTTGTCGCCGCAAAACCAATTGATGGTGTTGCATGTACGGCAGTTGTTCTTTACCCCCGACGGTTGGCCGGTGGTATCGCCCGAACGCTATGCAGGCACCCAGCCCCGTCAGTTCCGTTCTGCCGATCTGGCCGGAGAGTGGGAGGTGATCCGTGTACTGGAACCCCGTTACGAACGTCAGCTCGATGCCGGACAGATTCTTTGGGGAGAAGGTGAGCTGAAAAAAGAAGAGTGGAACATATCCACCCTCCTGACCTTCGAAAAGAACGGAACCGTGGGAGATGGAGGAAAATGGTACTTCTTAAACGAAAAGCAATTATTATCGCTTCAGATAGGAGGGGAAGAATTGAATAATCTGGTTATCTTTGCCGGACACGACTGGGAGAACGAAATGGAAACCATCCTGTTCACCGGTCTCGACAACCGGGGACGTTCTGTCTGGGGAAAACGAGTGAAGTAACAAATCATAAATAGTTCAATCATGAAATTACACAGAAATCTAATTGCCGCACTGGCGTTGTCTATGGGAGTAGCCGCGAGCGCCCAGAACAATGAAATGGTGATTCAAGCCAACAAACCGGGGGCCGAAATCCAACCCACTATGTATGGGCTTTTCTTCGAAGATATTAACTACGGAGCCGACGGCGGACTGTATGCCGAGTTGGTGAAGAACCGTTCGTTCGAGTTCCCGCAAGCGCTCATGGGCTGGAAAACATTCGGCAACGTGAAGTTGCAGGACGACGGACCGTTCGAACGCAATCCGCACTACGTTCGTTTGGGCAACTCCGGGCACAACGATAAACATACCGGACTGGAGAACGAAGGTTTCTTCGGTATCGGAGTAAAGAAGGGCGAAGAGTACCGCTTCTCCGTATGGGCCCGCCTGCCGCAAGGCGGAACGGGTGAGAAGATCCGTGTGGAACTGGTGAACCCGGTTTCCATGGGAGAGAAACACGCATTCGCTTCACAGGAACTGACCATCGACTCCAAGGAGTGGAAGAAATACCAGGTCATCCTGAAACCGCAACAAACCGATCCGAAATCCATTCTTCGCATCTTCCTGACTACCAAAGGAACCATCGACCTGGAACACATCTCACTCTTCCCGGTAGAAACGTGGAAAGGTCGTGAAGGCGGACTCCGCAAAGACCTGGCGCAGGCATTGGCCGATATCAAACCCGGTGTGTTCCGCTTTCCGGGTGGATGTATTGTCGAAGGTACCGACCTGGATACACGTTACGACTGGAAGAAAACGGTTGGTGCGGTGGAGAATCGTCCGCTGAACGAAAACCGTTGGCACTATACCTTCGCGCATCGTTTCTATCCCGATTATTTCCAGAGCTACGGACTGGGCTTCTTCGAGTTCTTCCAGCTTTCGGAGGAGATTGGCGCCGAACCGTTGCCGGTATTGAGTTGCGGACTGGCTTGCCAGTTCCAGAACAAGGATATGGAAGCTCATGTACCTGTGGATGAATTGCAAAGTTATATACAAGACGCACTCGACCTGATCGAGTTTGCCAACGGCGACGTGAATACTACCTGGGGCAAACTGCGTGCGGAGATGGGACATCCTGCCCCGTTCAACCTGAAGTTCATCGGTATCGGTAACGAGCAGTGGGGACCGGAATACCCGGAACACCTGGCTCCGTTCATCGATGCCATCCGTAAAGCTTATCCGAAGATCCAAATCATCGGTAGCTCGGGACCAGGCTCGGAAGGCGAGCAGTTCGACTATCTGTGGCCGGAGATGAAACGTCTGAAAGTCGACCTGGTGGACGAGCATTTCTATCGTCCCGAATCGTGGTTCCTCTCTCAGGGTGCTCGCTATGATAATTACGATCGCAAAGGTCCGAAGGTGTTTGCCGGTGAGTACGCTTGCCACGGTAAAGGCAAGAAGTGGAACCACTTCAACGCTGCGCTGCTCGAAGCAGCTTTCATGACAGGACTGGAACGCAATGCCGATGTGGTACACATGGCTACATACGCGCCGCTCTTCGCCCATGTCGAAGGTTGGCAATGGCGTCCGGATATGATTTGGTTCGATAACATGAACTCGGTTCGTACGGTGAGCTACTATGTACAACAAATGTTCGCTGTAAACAAGGGTTCGAATGTGCTGTCGCTGACGATGGATAAGAAGGCGGTAACAGGCGCCGAAGGACAGAATGGTTTGTTTGCCAGCGCTGCCTGGGATAAAGATAGCAAGGAAGTGATCGTGAAGGTGGTAAATACGTCGGATAAGGCGCAACCGGTGACACTGAACTTTGCCGGGCTGGGCAAGAAGCAAGCCTTGATGAACGGAAGTTGCATCAAGCTGCAATCGGCCGATCTGGATAAGGATAATACATTGGAACAACCTACGGCTATTCTTCCGCAAGAGGAAGCGGTTGCTATCAACGGCAATGCACTGAACGTGCAACTGGATGCCAAGACGTTTGCGATTTATAAATTCACCGTTGGAGCTGTATTGAACCCCAACGCATTTAGATAACACGGAGGTTGTTTCAGGAATCCGCTTTTCCCGCTCTCTACTCTGGCTTGGAGTATTGGCAACAAAGATGGAATAGGGGATTGGTACAACTTCAGTAGACAAGAATTAAAATGAAAAAGATGAATAAGGTTAGATTGTTAGGAGTATCGTTGGTGCTGGCAGTTGTTCAAGGGCTGTCGGCACAGAACGATACGACATTCGTCGCCACCGGCAATCCGATCATCAAATACAAATACACTGCCGATCCCGGTGCCATGGTGCATGGCGGACGGATGTATATCCATGCCGGACACGACGAATGTCGTCCGCCTGCCGAACATTACTTGTTGAACGAATGGTGCGTGTTCTCTTCGGCCGACCTGAAGACGTGGACGGAGCATCCGGTTCCGTTGAAAGCCAGCGACTTCGCCTGGGCAAACGGGGAGGCGTGGGCCAGTCAGGTTATCGAGCGCGACGGGAAGTTCTACTGGTATGTCACCGTGGAGCACAAGGATATTCCCGGCAAGTCCATCGGTGTGGCAGTAGCCGATTCGCCTGTCGGACCGTTTAAGGATGCCCGTGGCTCGGCTATCATCACCAATGACATGACCACCGAACGTTCCAAAAGCTTCTGGGACGATATCGACCCAACGGTCTTTATTGATGACGACGGTCAGGCATATCTTTGTTGGGGTAATTCGCAATGCTACTATGCCAAACTGAAGCGGAACATGACGGAACTCGACGGTCCCATTGTAGCGCTCGATCTTCCTCGGTTTACCGAAGCGCCGTGGATACACAAACGTGGCGAGTGGTATTACCTTTCGTATGCGTCGGAGTTCCCGGAGAAAATCTGTTATGCCATGAGCCGTAGCATTACCGGTCCGTGGGAATACAAAGGAATTTTAAATGAATTAGCCGGTAATTCGAACACAAACCATCAGGCTATTGTTGAATTCAAAGGCGATTGGTATTTTGTGTATCACAATGGCGGAATTAACCCCGCCGGTGGCAGTTTCCGTCGCTCGGTTTGCATCGACCGATTGTACTACAATGAAGATGGTACCATGAAGCGGGTGCAAATGACTACCGAAGGTGTACAATAATAACAACATAATATTACCATAGGTTAGATTGATAGATTAATAGAGTTATGTAAGAAGGATGTTCTCTGGGATGGAGCGCATCCTTTTTTTTAAATGCTTTCTAACTTGGATTTACTTTTTGTCTACTACGAGGAATGGTTGCAATTGGTATGGCTTTGGAGCAATGGCTCTATCCTTCCAGGAATAGAAGAAGCGTTCCAAGGGTGCAATGCTGTAACCATCCTGCCAATGGTCGGAAGTGTCGTACGGGTCGGCGAAGATGAGTATGTCGTCGCCGTAGAAATCCGGCGTTCCGTTGTTGTCAATGCCGATGATCACTACCCAATGTCCATCCCAATCGCTCCATTCCACCATTACCGGGCGATTATGTTTGAGATGATCCGTGAGCCACGGGGCAAAAACGTCGGGCGAAGCGAAGGTCGGAGGGAGGTTTCCGTAGTCGCAAACCGGATAAGGATCGCCTTCTTTTACTAAATCTGTTGAGTTATAATCGGTACGGTAGCTGCTGGCTACGACGCGGAATTTCTTTGAGGAAGCGAAATACTGATGCAGGGCTTCGAGCGAAGTGCCATAATCGGCGTAGCAGCAGGCGCTGCCGGGCTGTGCACCGGGGCAGCTGCGGTCGGTCATGGAACGCATGGCACAGGCCAGGCTCCACTCCGTTTCGTCCGGGCAATCGAAATGGCGCAGTACCAACAAGGCGGCTACATCTCCGCACGACCATTCGGTAGTTTGCTGCATGGTGCGGAAATGTGAGAGTATGGTCAGCGTATCATTGGATGCCAGGTGATAGAAGTCCGGATTGGCATAATAGGCCGAGCGTGGGTTGTCGCCCCGGGAAGCATATACGTTGGCACCTCCCTCCGCATCATAGTCCTGTCCGGTGTGAAAGGGCTGTTTGGTACGACAAGATGTAGACTCTTGCGCACCGGATGTGATGAATGGGTATATGAGCAACCATCCGAGGCAGATAGTTAGAAATTTTTGTATGTTCATATGCTTTTATTGTGGATAGATTATGACATGGCCTATTGTCAGTTATTGGTATTCTGTGAGGGCAAATGTAGTGAATTCTTCCTTATTACTTTTCATTTTATGGAACGAAACAATAAAAAAGGAGTGGTTCCCCGAAAGAAACCACTCCTTAATTTTGTATTTATAGAGTCAGTGACTTATGCCAATCTGCGTGAGCCGTCGCTGATAACTACATCATATACTTTCGGGCTGCGGCCGAATTTCGCCTTGAACGCTTCTTTTGTCTTTGCGATAAAATCATCGTACAATTCATCCTTAACCAGGTTGATGGTACAACCGCCGAAGCCGCCACCCATCACACGTGAACCGGTTACACCACATTCTTTCGCCATGTCGTTCAGGAAGTCGAGTTCTTCGCAGCTCACTTCATACAACTTGCTCATGCCGTAGTGCGTTTTGTACATTCTATCTCCAACCGTTTCGTAATCGCCTTTTTCCAAAGCTTCGCAAACATCGAGTACGCGTTGGATTTCACCGATTACATATTCCGAGCGCATGTAGTCTTCTTCAGTGATTTCACCCTTCACGGCATTGAGCATATCCATGTCACAGTCGCGCAGGAACTCTACGTTCGGATGGTTCTTTTTGATAGCAGCTACGGCTGTTTCACAGCTCTGGCGACGCTTGTTGTAAGCCGAAGAAGCCAGTTCATGTTTCACTACTGAGTCGAGCAATACCACGCGGTAGCCTTCCGGGTTGAACGGGAAGTATTGGTATTCCAGTGAGCGGCAATCCAAACGGATCAGGCTGCCTGCTTTTCCGAATACGGAAGCAAACTGGTCCATGATACCGCACTTCACACCACAGTAATTGTGCTCAGTACTTTGACCTACCTTAGCCAATTCGAATTTGTCGATCTTGCCTTCGCCAAACAGTTCGTTCAACGCAAAAGCATACGTGCTTTCCAACGCTGCTGATGATGACATACCGGCACCCAGAGGCACATCGCCTGCGAAAGCCGTGTTGAAGCCTTTTACATCTACACCACGTTTGATCATCTCGCGGCATACGCCGAAGATGTAACGTGCCCAACTGGCGCGCGGAGCGTCTTCTTCGTTCAAGCCGAATTCTACGTAGTCCTTCAAGTCGATTGAGTAAGCTTTTACCTTATCGGTTCCGTTGGGTTTGATTTCAGCGATCATTCCTTTGTCGATAGCTCCCGGAAATACGAATCCTCCATTGTAGTCGGTGTGTTCGCCGATGAGGTTGATACGGCCCGGAGAGGCATATACAAATCCTGTGCTGCCATCAAAATGTTTGATGAAACGACTTCTTACGTGTTCTATATCCATGATAATTGTAATTATGAGGTTATTAATGAGTGGATTATTCCACCGGAATATCTTTGTTTACGTTCTTGCAACCAATCAATGCATAGTACAGCATGTAAGCCAGTGCAGCGATGATTACCCAGTAGCTTACCATGTATCCGGCGATGTCGGCAATGTAGTTCTGGATCAACGGCAGGATTCCGCCACCTACTACCATCATCATGAAGATACCGGAAGCAGCAGCTACGTATTTACCCAAACCTTCTACAGCGAGGTTGAAGATACCACCCCACATGATGGAAGTACAGAGGCCGCACAATACGAAGTACATAGCAGCGATGGGCACTTCTTGCATACCTAAGGTAACGCCTTCTACACCTGTCTGGAATACCGGCATGGAGATGCGTGTGTCTACTGAAGAGAACATTCCCAACAATACCAATACGATACCGGCAGCCGAAGCTACGGTAAGCATCGTCTTGCTCGAAACTTTACCACCGATAGAAGCACCGGTGAAACGGCCGATAAGCATCAGGAACCAGTAAGTGGCAGCTACAGAGCCGGCAGCAGCAGTACCGATGTTAGCAGCATTCGGGTCGGCAAGGAACAGGTTCATAGTGCCCGGGATACCAATCTCAACACCTACATATACGAAGATAGCGATGGTTCCCAGTACGAAGTGACGGAACGACCATGCGCTGTATTTTGACTTGGTAGCCAATTTCTCGGTCTTAGCCAAGTGAGGCTCGGGAATATTAACCAGTGACAGTACAATGAATGCGGAAGCAAATACAGCCATGGCGATGAACATTACCGGGTTGATATTGGAAACCGTCGGATTACCGCTCTTGATAGCTTCGCCAATCAGCGCACCTACCAGGATCGGAGTAGTTGTAGCACACAGCGAGTTGAACGAACCACCCACCTGGATGAGCTGGTTACCTTTCTTACCGCCACCACCAAGTGTGTTAAGCATCGGGTTTACTACGGTGTTAAGCAAACACATAGAGAAACCGGCAATGAAAGCGCCCAGCAGGTACACCGGGAAGCAGATATTTACATCGGTAGAGAAACCGGAGAGGAATTGTACACCAACGCCAATGAAACCAACAGCGATAGCAATTAATGCTGTTTTCTTGTAGCCAACTTTTTGGAGCAGCATACCGCCGGGAATACCCATACAGGCGTAGGCCAGGAAGTTAGCAAAGTTACCAAACATTCCTTGGAAGTTGGAAAGACCGAATTGCGTTTTTACTACAACTCCCATCGGAGCTGCCAGATTGGTGACAAATGAGATCATTCCGAAGAGGAGGATCATCATAATAATAGGAACTAAGAAGTTCTTTTGTTGCTGTTGAGCCATGGTTTTAAATACTTTTTAAAATTATAAATTGGGTTAGTTTGATGTTTTTCCCGGTTATTCTTCGATACCGAAACGGTAAATGGTTATTTGTTGGTATTCATCGCCCGGAAGCAGGGTAGCTGTAGGGAAATGGGCTTTGTTAGGAGTGTCGGGGAAGCACTGTGCTTCGAAGCACAGAGCGCTGCGAGCTGGGAATGTAGCGCCATGTGCTCCTTCGAATCCGCCTAGCCAGTTGCCTGTATAGAGCTGTACGCCTGTTTCGGTGGTATACACTTCCATCGTACGGCCACTTTCAGGGTCGGTACAGACGGCTGCCAGGTCTAGCGAACCGGCTTCCTGCTTGTTGAGCACATAACAGTGATCGTATCCGGCACCGAAAACAAGTTGTTCAAATTTATCGTCAACGCGTTCGCCAATGGTATGAGGGGTGCGGAAATCCATCGGGGTATCTTCTACTTTGGCTATTTCGCCTGTGGGGATGGAAACATTGTCTATCGGAGTATAGAAGTCGGCGTTGATGGTGACTACGTGGTTGTTGATTGTCGGGGTGGGAGTGGCAGCGCCTGCCAGGTTGAAGAAAGCGTGGTTGGTAAGGTTTACCACAGTGGCTTTGTCGGTAGTAGCCATATACTCGATGACCAGAGCGCCTGTGCAGTCCTCGTCGTCTTCGAGGTGGTATGTCATTTCTACTTCGAGTGTTCCGGGGAATCCTTCTTCGCCGTCTGCGGAAGTGTATTTGAACTGAACGGTACTTTCGTCGATTTGTTCGGCATCCCAAACGCGGGTGTGGAAACCGGTCGGTCCACCGTGGAGGGCGTTCGGGCCGTTGTTGATGGCCAGTGAATGCTCTTCGCCGTACAAGGTGAATTTACCACCTGCGATACGGTTTCCGTAACGTCCGATAACGGTGTTCAGGAACGGTTCCGGGCTGTTGATTACATGGTCGATGCTGTCGTGTCCAAGGACTACGTTGGCATACTTGCCGTTCTTGTCGGGAGTCATGATCGAAAGGATGGCGCATCCGTAATTGGTCACTGCGATTTCCATTCCCTTCTTGTTCTTCAAGATAAATAAATCAGTCTTTTTACCATTAATATCTTTCTGGAAGTCTGTCCGGTTTAGTCCGGAGAGATTCCCCTCGGTTGAAAACGTGCTGCTCATGATTTGTAGTAATTAAAATTTCTTGCAAATAAAATTAAATTCTTCGGCTTTCACAAATTATTCCTTGTAAATGTATAGTTGCTCCTGAATCCATTTAGGAAAGTTTAGCGTTTCAGGCAAATGGCTTGATGCGTACGTTTGTACTTATTTTGACTTTAATTTTTAATTAAAAGACCTAAAACCGGTTATTTATTTAAGTTTTTTCGTAAGTTTGTCGCGGAGATCATCCGATCTCCATGAGATTTTAATCTAAGGTATTACAGAAAAACAAAAAGATGTATCCGTTAAAATTTGAACCTATACTGAAGCAGATGCTTTGGGGAGGCGATAAGATCATTCCGTTCAAGCACCTGAATGAGAGCTTGACGGGAGTAGGCGAGAGTTGGGAACTTTCGGGAGTAGAAAACAATGAGTCGGTGGTAGCCAATGGTCCCGACAAAGGTTTGACTTTGCCTGAAATGGTAAGAAAATACCGCGAGGAGCTGGTGGGTGAGGCAAACTACGCCCGGTTTGGCAATAAGTTTCCTTTGTTGATAAAGTTTATCGATGCAAGGGAAGATTTGTCGATACAGGTACACCCCAATGATGAGTTGGCGAAGAAACGGCATAACTCCATGGGGAAAACTGAAATGTGGTATGTGGTGGGAGCTGTCGAAGGAGCCAAACTCCGTTCGGGTTTTTCGGAGTCGATTACTCCGAAAGAGTACAAAGAACGCGTGCACAACAATACAATAACCGATGTGCTGCAAGAGTATGATATTCATGCGGGGGATGTGTTCTTCCTGCCGGCAGGACGTATTCACAGTATCGGTGCCGGGGCGTTCATAGCCGAGATACAGCAGACGTCGGATATTACCTATCGTATTTACGATTTTAATCGTAAGGATGCGCAGGGTAAATCACGCGAACTGCATACGGAACTGGCTCGCGAAGCTATCAACTACGAAGTGCTCGACGATTACCGTACGCAGTATGATGCGGTGAAAGATGAGCCGGTGGAACTGGTGGCTTGTCCGTATTTCACTACTTCATTGTACGACATGACTGAGGAGATCTCCTGTGATTACTCCGAGCTCGACTCATTCGTGATCATGATCTGTGTGGAAGGTTCTTGTCAGTTGAAAGATAACGAAGAAAATGAAATATCATTACATCCGGGTGAGACGGTATTGCTTCCGGCATCCATTCAGGAGGTGACAATCACTCCGAATGCGGAAGGAGTAAAAGTACTCGAAACGTACGTGTAATCACACGCAGCACGCATAACAAAAAACGCAGATTACCGATTCAATCGAAGGTAATCTGCGTTTCTTGTTATTGTATATTTGCGATTGCTATTTCCGGACAAGGCCGCGGATTTTACGCATCATCTTCATTCCCAACATAACCCCATCGAAAATAGCCATCCCGGTATTGATGGCTCTGCTTATCTTATGACCTGCCGAAACCGCCGGTTCCAGAGGGGCAATAAGTTCGCGGGCCGTATCGGTCATCAGTTCTTTTTGGGCACGAATCTTTTTGAGTACTGCTTCCTTGCGTGCGGCAATATCTTCGAGCGTGATCTGTTGTGGCTTCTGTTGACTGTTCATAGCTATTTTTTGGATTTGGAAAGGAACAAGCTAGCCAGGAAGTTAACCATCGGAGCAACGATGAGTTGCTTGCGGAAAATCGCTATCAGAGCGATGAGCAACACGTTGATTCCTGCTATGATGGTGAAACTTATCATCAATCCACCTACCAGAGGCTCCAGGATGTATGCCAGGGCAAAGAGTAGATAGAACAGAGCCACCATGCCTAAGATGACGAGTATCAGAATGGTGATCAGCGTGGATAGAAGTATGGTTAGCTTCTCCGTTAGTTCCAGTTGCGTATATTCCTTCTGGAGCTCCAGATACTTCTTGAACTCTATAAATAGTTGCTGAAAGTTTTCAATACTCTTATCGTCTGCAAACATACTGGCTCTGTTTGGTTCTTTTACTCATTGATTTCTCCCTTGATTTCGGCTGCAATCTCGTCTACCAGATTTTCCATCTCGTTACGGTTGAGCCTGATGCCTTTCTTGCGAAGAATTTCCGCAATTTTGTTTCGGGTATCTTCTCCCTTTTCAGGAGCAAATAAAATTCCTAGTGCTGCGCCTACTGCTGCACCACCCAGAAATGCTGCTAATACATTGAGTCCTTTCATAATCTCTGTTTGTTTTAAAAAGTTGATACACAAATATAACGAAATATTTGAAAGGTTGTTCTTGGCGGGAGCATTTTTTAAATTATTTCTGATTATTCGCCTCTTTCTCTCGCTCCAAGTAACTTATTGCAGAACGATTATTCTCTTATTTTCCGCTGTTCCCACTTTTATTCATCTTTTTCCTACGCCAGAAATCACCGTTGGATCGGCTGCCGCGGTGAACTTTGTTTTCTTTGGCCTTGGCCTTGATCTCTTCTTTTTTCTCTTCCTGCGCTTTTACTCCTTCGGTAGTTATGAAAGGGTGATCCCTGACAACCGGAATGGTTTTGCCTATCAACTTCTGAATGTCTTTCAGGTAGGGCATCTCTTCGGATTCGCAGAATGAAATAGCGATTCCTTCGTGTCCGGCCCGGCCTGTACGGCCAATACGGTGTACGTAAGTTTCGGGAACATTCGGCAGCTCGTAATTGATTACGTGCGACAGGAGGTCTACATCGATACCACGGGCGGCAATATCGGTAGCGATCAGTACGCGCAACGAATGGTTCTTGAAGTCGGTAAGGGCGCGCTGACGGGCATTCTGCGACTTATCTCCATGGATTGCTTCGGAACGCACACCCGATTTGGTGAGTATCCGTGCCAGTTTGTCGGCTCCATATTTGGTACGGGTGAAAACGAGCACCGAGGCGATATCCGGATTTTTTAAGAGATGAATCAGCAGGTCTTTCTTCTGAGGCTTTTCGACGAAGTAGACTTCCTGTGAGATGATTTCCGCAGTGGTAGCCGGAGGGGTAACTGCTACTTTCTCGGGATGGTTCAGCATCGAGGCGGCGAGCGCTTCAATTTCTGTGGGCATGGTTGCCGAGAAGAAGAGTGTCTGGCGCTTGGCAGGTAACAGCTTGAGAACGCGCTTGATATCGTGGATGAATCCCATGTCGAGCATCCGGTCGGCTTCGTCCAGTACGAAGTAGTCCAGTGACTTCAGTGAGATAAACCCTTGATTGATCAGGTCGAGCAGGCGTCCGGGGGTGGCAACCAGAATTTGTACTCCGTTGCGTAGTGCGTCGGTTTGGGGTTTCTGGGCTACACCTCCGAAAACAACCGTGTGTTTCAGCCCTGTATATCGTCCGTATGCTTCGAAACTCTCGCCAATTTGAATGGCAAGTTCACGCGTGGGTGTCAGAATCAATGCTTTGATACCTTTCCGATGGTCGGTTTTGTACAGCCGTTGGAGGATAGGGATGGAGAATGCTGCCGTTTTTCCGGTACCTGTCTGGGCGCAACCTTGTAAATCTTTGCCTTGCAATATAATGGGAATCGACTCTTCTTGGATAGGGGTGGGGGTGGTATAACCCTCTGTTTGTAGAGCCTTCAGAATAGGCTCTATTAGTTGTAAATCTTCAAATGTCATGTGACGAAATTAATGAGCCTCGCTGGCTCCGTTATGTTTTATAACACAAAGGTAGGCGAATAAGGTGGGGGAAAGCTTCTTTTAAGCAATGGTTTAATCTTATTTAACTAAGAGTAGGTGCGATTGATTCCCTACTTAAGCCTACATTTGTCTGCTGAAAAATGTAAAAGGACAAAGATAATGAAAGGAAAAATAGTACTGATTACCGGCGCAAGCAGCGGAATCGGTGAGGGCTGTGCCCGGAAGTTTGCGTCACAGGGATCCGATTTGATTTTGAATGCCCGGAGTGTGGACAAGTTGGAGGCATTGAAGCAAGACCTCGAAGCCCGGTATGGAATCCGGGTCTGCTTGCTACCGTTTGATGTGCGCGACCGGCAGTCAGCTGCCGAAGCTTTGAATTCGCTTCCTGAAGAGTGGAAAGCCATCGATGTGTTGATCAATAATGCCGGCTTGGTGATCGGGGTAGACAAAGAACACGAAGGAAACCTGGATGAGTGGGACATCATGATCGATACGAATATCAAGGGGCTGTTGGGAATGACCCGTCTTGTCACTCCTGGAATGGTCGAACGGGGCAGGGGGCACATCATAAATATCGGTTCCATTGCCGGGGATGCGGCTTATGCCGGTGGTGGCGTCTATTGTGCTACCAAAGCTGCGGTGAAAGCCTTGTCGGATGGTCTTCGCATCGACCTGGTAGATACGTCGTTGCGGGTGACTAATATTAAACCGGGTATGGTGGAAACTAATTTTTCGGTGGTTCGTTATCGGGGCAATAAGCAGACGGCTGATAATTTCTACAAAGGTATCCGTCCGCTTTCCGGAGACGATGTGGCCGAGACGGTTTACTTTGCTGCTGCTTCGCCCGAGCATATTCAGATTGCCGAGGTATTGCTCATGCCTACCTATCAGGCCAACGCTACGGTATCGTTCAGAAAAAATGATTAAAATTGAACGATATGGGTTCTCCGGTTGTTTTATCTTACAGTAAATAATGTATAAGAGGAAATTCGTCTTCCAAAAAGCATAGTTTTTTAACCTTTTTGGAAATAATCCTTTGTTGGATGATAAAATTTATATTATTTTGTTCCCCGAAACAGATTTCGCATTTTGAAACTCTTCAGGATCGGGATCCAATAGGTATAATAGAAAGAAATTACTAACTAAAATGTATAGAATATGAGAAAATTGGTCGCATTAGGAATGGGAGTATGTGTAGTACTGGCACTCGCATCCTGTAAGTCGAGTGAAAGTGCTTACAAAAAAGCATATGAAAAAGCGAAACAGCAGGAAACTGTTCAACCGCAGGTAGAAGCTCCGGTAGAAGTTACGCCGGTGGTGGCTGCTCCGGTAGAAGTGAAAAAAACGACTGACACGTCAGCTGGTGTTCGTCAGGAGAAGGTTACTTTGGTTTCAGGTGAGGCTTTGAAAGATTATAGCATTGTATGCGGTAGCTTCGGAGTGAAAGCCAACGCGGACGCTTTAAAAGACTTCCTGGCAAAAGAAGGCTACTCTCCGGTGATCGCTATGAACGCAGAGGGTATGTATCGTGTGATTGTAGCTACGTATGCCGACAGAGCATCTGCTGCACAGGCTCGTGATACATTCAAAGCAAAATATTCCAGCCGTACTGATTTCCAGAGCTCTTGGTTGCTGTATCGTTTGTAATGTAGATTTGAAAATATAACATAAGAAGCCCCGGTTCTGTACAGAACCGGGGCTTCTTATGTTATTGAAGTATTACTTCTTTTCTTATACTTACCGGATTTATTGAGGCTTGATGGCGCATCCGATTGCTTTGGTGAAATCGGGATTTACTGCTTTACCCGCCAGTAATGCATCTACAGCATTGGCCGTATAGGCTGTTGTAACGGCAGAAGCATCTTCGTAATTATCGTCAATGGCTCCAATGTAACGCACTACGTTTCCATCGGTTGTTTTCTGTAATACAAAAACATGTGGAGTACGTGTTGCGCCATATACAGGGTATACTTTCTGTCCTTCATCAAATAAGTACGGGAAGGTGAATCCTTTCTCTTTGGCTCTTTCCTGCATTTTCGCATAGCTATCGTCCGGTTGCGATACCGGGTCGTTCGGGTTGATAGCGATAACAGGATATCCCAAAGGTTTGTATTTCTTGTCCAATGCAATGACGCGATCTTCATAGGCTTTGGCATATGGACAGTGGTTGCAGGTGAAAATTACGATAAATCCTTTGGCTTTGGGATAATCAGCGAGGGAAACCATTTTCCCGTCTACGTTTTTCAACTTGAAATCAATGGCTTTGTCGCCTGGCTTATAGCCTTGGGCTGCTGCTTGCATAACCATCATGCAGGCAAAAACAGCTAAAAATATAATCTTTTTCATTGTTATAAGTATTTAGTGATTAATGATTCTAATTCGTCATAAGTAGTGAACGATTTTTCGTGAAACTCACGTTTGTCTCCTTTAATGATCATCGTAGCAGGCAATGCGCCGCTCCAGGAAGGATCTACTTTGTCGATCCATGCATTGGCATCCGGATCGCTTAGTACGATTACTTTTGATTTGAGTTGTTTTCGCTCCATGAACGGAATCACCCGCGTCTCTATTTGGTTCTTGAAGTCAAGGCTGATTAATAGAACTTTGACTTTCTGAGGAGTGTATTGAGCGCCGAGTTGTTCGAAATAGGGGAGTTCCTTGATACAAGGCGCACACCAGGTTGCCCAGAAGTTGACGACGTATAGGGTGTCGCTTGCAGTTGGGTGCAGTATCGGTTCAAACTGCCGGAAATCATAAACGGGGACTGTCTGTTCCGGGGCTTTTACTATTTGTTGGCTTTGCATGTGAGCAGTAACGCATAGTAAAACGATTGAGGATATAGCCTTCAGATTCTTCATTGCACAATAATTTTGGTTTGCTATTTTCTATGCATAACAAAGGAATTTGTGCTAAAGTTCGGGAGGAAATGGGATTAGGATATAAAATGTTGAGAAATTAAGAGTGAATATAGGGGTAAGGAGCTTGTAGAATTATCCGGAAAAAGGTTTAGAGGTTCACTTGTTATAAAAAGAAGAACTCTATAACAGGGAGCCCATTGCTGAATCTCCCCATTATAGAGTTCTAATCTTATATTGGAATTATAGTATTATTCCAGAATAACTACGCGGTTCAAGAAGTCTTTACCGAACATGTTTTCAGTACCACCGTAACCGATAAGTTCGAGTTGGTCTTTGCTTACACCTTCGTTGATCAGAGCATCATAAACAGCCTGAGCACGTTTTTCAGAAAGTTTCTGGTTCAGCTTAGCGCTACCAGTAGCCTTGTCTGCATAACCTGCGATCTTGTACTTCTTATCAGGGTTAGCCTTGATAACCTTGGCAGCCAACTTGATGTTAACCTTACCATAATCATCGATAGTAGACTTACCAATCTGGAAGAATACGGCACGCGGACCAGCAACTTCAACTTCCTTCACAACTTCTTTCGTAACTGTTTCAGGCTTTCTGTTCTTAGCGGCAGCCAGATCAGACTGAGCTTGAGCCAAGTCTCTTCTGTAACGGTTCAACTCATCGTTGATAGCGTCTTCGTCAACTTTCGGACAAGTAACAAAGTTCTTGCCACCGAAAGTATATGTAGCGCCAGCTGTCAGAGATATAGCTCCATCAGTATAAGCGCTGCTGTACTTACCGAACATAGAAGGAGTAACTTCACCTCTTGCTTCAATGTTGATATCCCAGTATTTGTTCACATTGAATTGACCAGCCAAACCTGCAGAACCATTGATCAAAGCGTTCAACTTATCTTGGTCGCCATAAGCTTTTGCAAATGTCATACCAGGACCAGCAAATACCGACAGAGTGAACAAACGATCAGGGTTGTATCCAGCGATAGCATTGCTCAGATTGAACAATCCGTCGGCACGGAGTGTGAAGTAATGTTTGTTTTCCTGGTAGTATGTGTTCTTTACACCTCCTGTGATTGTTTCTACTCCATTTAAGTGGGTAGAGTACAATGAACTCCACAAACCAGCTCCTTGGAAACGAACACCCCAGGTAGGATTAAACAATTTACCTACCGATATATTGATCAGTGGAGTTATGGATTTTCCCAAACCATAATCCATGTTATCAGGGTTCATACATGCCTGGCCTCCTACACCTACACTGATAAAGATGTTGTCCTTAAAGCGTTCGCTGAAGAACGGACCTTTATCTTGTGCGGTAGCTGCCACTGATGAACCTGCTAACAGAAAAGATAATATTACTAATTTATTTTTCATTTTTCTTTTGTATTTAATTTCTTAATAGAAAACAGTCTCTTTTCAAGTTTTGAATTATTGAGCAAGGGCACAAAGGCCCTTAGCTCAATAGGAGAGTTCTATTATTCAGAAACAACGATACCACCACCAGCGTTCAAATCTGTTCCATGAGCAGTAGTACCATGACCATTTGATACTTCTCCGGGTTCCAATTCGTAGCTATTAACTGATACTACCTTAATTGTATAGTCTTTACCTGCAAAGTTCATGGTAAATGTAAGAGTAGCAAGATTCTGATTTGCAAAGATTTTGACTAAGTTCATGTATCCTTGTACTCTTACCTGAGATTTCATTTCGCCAACTTTGAAGCTATTTGTTTCTGGGAAAGCAATTGTTGTATATTTTGCATCCCAGAAGCTTTTGAAATCAGCAATAGCAAGTGCTTGTGATCCTGCATTTAATCCTGCAAAAACAGTAGTCAATGGAGTCACAAACTTAGCACCCATTTCTACTTTCTTCATAGTTGTCTCGTAGTTGTCAGCAGTTGCCTTATTGTTGTAGTATGCTACATCCCATTGGTATCTCTTAACAACTGTTGAAGGAACAGAGTCATTCTTTAAAATATAAGATGTATTGTTTTCGCTTGCGCTAAACTTGATACGAGAGAAGTGGTGAATTTTAGCAGTATAAGTTCCGCTAGGTGATTCTACTACATTTGCATCAGCGCCAGTAGCTATTACCCATACGCCGTCAGTACCTTCGTAAAAGACTTTAAGACTTTGGCCTGCTTTGTCAGTGAACTTAATCTCAATAGGATTGGTAAATGTAGTACCATCCGGCTTTCCTTCGTATACACGAACGGCATTGTTGCTGGCTTCTTCACTAGCACCTTCACGTGCGAATGTGATTGTCTTTACATCACCTCCGAAGATATTGGCAGGGAAAGTAATGACATCATTTGCTGGGTTACCTTGGCTATCAACTCCTTGAATTGTTTCTACCTGAGTTTCCTTACCAGCAACAACTTCAACCGGTGCACCTTGAATTTCTGCAGATTTCAAAGCAATGTCCATGTGAACAGCTATTGTCTGGTTTGCTACTTCTTCAAACCAAATAGTCACATTTGTATTTCTTGCTTTGTAACCATCGGCAGTGATTGATAAAGTGTAGTTGCCACGATTTGCTTCTTTAAGATCTGTTAAAGCGATATAGAATTGTCCGCCATTAGAAGATGTTACGGTCTTAATAGCCGTTCCGTCTTTAGAAAGAACAATTGAAGCATCGTTAATACCAGCCAAGCTTGTGTAGTTATACACTGAACCGGAAATGGTATAGGTTACTGTCTTAGGAGTCGGATCAATCGTAGTTGTGATTTCCTCCTTTTCATAACAGCTGGCAAGTGTACCACAAGCTGCTGCTAAGAATAACGCCAATTTAGCGCTAAACCCGAAAAATTTTCTTTTCATTTTCATTTCAATAAAATTAATAATTAGAACTCTGATTTAATATAATATGGATTAAAGCTATTATTTTGCATAATATTATCACTTGGCTCTGTTCTAAAGGTGTTATAATAATTACGCTCATTTCCTGCATTGTACGCCATACCCATGTTCTTGGATGGTGTTACGCGGGGAATATACCCCTTGCGTTTATACCGGTATGGCGGTAGTGCTACCTGGAAACGGAAACCTCCGTTGACATCAATTCCTTTTGCTTTGACTGCATAAAAGCCAATCGATGTATAACGGAAATGGCGGATCATATCAAATCGCACACCTTTCTCTCCTTCTGTCCATTGCATGGCTTTTAAAGAAGTCTGGAGGTTGTATTGCGGCCAATAAAAATTAGCGCCTACTTCCCATGTCCAAACTTTATTTGTCGCAAAGTGACAAGTAAAGCCATCCCAGTAACACGGTCCTGTATATCCTAGTCTTCCCTCAACTGAGAACCTCTCATCGGCCTTTAATACGTGCTGCATTCTCATATCCACCCCGTAACGGTTGTTGCTGAAGTGGCCTACTGCCAATGAAGCCCAAATATTGTGAGGTAATCGCACGGTTTGAGACAAACTGACTACTCCGGGATGAACCCTGTCATATACATTATGTACAGCCTCGGACAACATCTCAAATCCATCGTTGTATACAGGTACTACCAACTGTCCGGTGAACTTCATTCCTTTCCAGAAGGAAACTTCAATCGTAGGAGACAAGTTGAATAAAACCTGATACACTTGCGTGACCACCATGTTTTTGAGTGACAACTCAGGATATATCACTACATCTACCTTAAACAAAGAGCGATTTAGCTTTTTACAGCTTACAGCTTTTTGCCAATCTTTACCCAAGTCGTAGCTGATGTTCCAATCCTGGCGGCTGACTTCGGGTAATGTATCGGCAATGATCGGTTTGTAGCAAAGTGAAATTTGGGGGACATTGTTGTTCGTTACAATGATCCGGCATGGTTTTTCTTGCGGTAATCCCAATGCCTGGATAATGTCAACAGCCTTTCCAATGCCGATCCCATTCAGGCGGTATGCGATGTTTTCCAACACATACGTACGTTCATTTTCATTTTCTGACCAACCTACATTCTCAAATCCGGATTTAACCAATGCGTTCACAGCGTCTTGTGCAGACTGGCTGAATCCTTTTAATGGACTTAAAACACACAGTAAGAACAATAATATCTTGTAACGGTTTGTTGAATTGGCTATTACTTGATAATATTTTCTTGTTAAATCTCTATAATTGCGTTCGAGCATTCTTCTTTTGGATAAAATATGGTGCAAAAATAGATACATTTTTAATAATTGCAAAGATTTTTGGGAGAAAATGTGTTTTTCTTTCTTTACTTTTCGTTTTATTGTATTAAATGTGCCTCAGAATGCCGTTATGAAGTGGCAATGAGTGACTTGGATTACCATTAACTGGAGCTGCGATTGTGCAATAAAGTTAAATTTCTTCTGTTGGCTATTATTACCATTCTTTTATTTTGTTTTCTTGACATTGGATATGGTAAGTTATTGCTTGAAGATTCCATGTGTTGTTTTAAATAAAAAAGGTACTTCCTGACCCGTTCGCTCACGGAGGAAGTACCCACACAAAAACTAAACTAGACTTAACTAAACTATTCTATCTTCAGAGTTTCACAACTCCTTTATTGATGCAAAGATAAGTATTTGTAATGTAATATCCAAATTAAAACCAATAAAGTGATGTTTTTTTCTTCGATATATTAGCTGTGCTCGTCGAGAAACGCCTGAAAAACAGGTTTATAGCTGTCGCTGATAGGAATGTATGTTTTGTCAAAAACAATACGCCCCCGGTCGATAATCCGTATTTTCTCTTTCTGTACAATGAAAGATCGATGCACACGCATAAAGCGGCTGGGAGGGAGAAGATCTTCCATTACTTTCATACTCATAAGCGATAGAATGGGGCGTGGATTGTCTTCGGTATATATTTTCACATAATCCTTCAAACCTTCTACATATAGAATCCTTTTGAGCTCCACTTGCACCAACTTATAGTCGCTCTTTACGAAGATGCTTTCTTTTTCTTCCGGTGATTTCTGGGTGATCTCAAACCATTGCAGGGCCTTGTTGGTAGCTTGCAGGAAATCTACATAGGAAATAGGCTTCAACAAGTAATCGAGGGCGCTGACCCGGTAACTGTCTATGGCGTACTGGCTGAAGGCGGTGGTAAATACGATGCGGGTACGATTGTCTACCATCCTGGAGAATTCCAAGCCGTTTAGTTCGGGCATCTGGATGTCCAGGAAAAGCAGGTCCACGTCCTGTTCCGGCAACTCTTTCATCGCTTGTACGGCGCTGGAGTACTTACCAACCAGGTGCAAGGAAGGGGTTTTATTTACATAACTTTCCAGTAGGCTGAGAGCCAACGGTTCGTCATCTACAAGGGCGCATTTCAGAATCATCTTATTAGCAATTAGGGGTTACTTAAACGAAGTATCGTTTGTTGAAAAATCTTGTTCGTATTGTAAGAATGGATGAATAAAATGGGGGAATTCTATTCATGAGGTCAATCACGGATGATCAGCTCCGATGTATAGACTTTTCCATCTTCACTGACACAACGGTTCCATTGATAGCGCCCGGGATAGAGTAACTCCAACCGTTTGCCGACCTGTTCCAGCCCCACTCCCGAGCCACTTTTATCGGTTTCCGTCTTGGGGTGGTTGCTGTTACTGATGTGGCAAATCACTTCTTTATCGGTTTCGGAGAAAGCGATGTGGATAAAGCTGGGCTCCGTGGGCGATATTCCATGCTTGAATGCATTCTCTATCAGCGATATATAGATCAGCGGTGCAATTTCCGTTTGACTGTCCGGATGGATGCTGATCTGTGTCTCTACCTTCACATTATCCGAGAGACGGATGCGCATCAATTCGATGTAGTTGCGGATAAAATCCATCTCCTTGGATAGGGGTACATATGTCTGCTGATTGTCGTACAGCACATATCGGAGTAGACGACTCAGTTCCTGCACGGCCAGTTGCGCCTTGTCGCTGTCGAAGGCGATCAGGGCATATATATTATTTAATGTGTTGAGTAGAAAGTGTGGATTCAGCTGGTTGCGCAGGTTCTTGAGCTCTGTTTCCGTCCGCTCTTTTTCTGCTTCGCGACGACCATTCTCGATACGCATCCACTGACTGGTCATCTTGATGGCGACACTCAATGCTGCCGTAAGCATCATTGAAAGCAGGTCTCGGGTGAAGAATACCCAGGCCGGCGGGCCGTGGTGCTTGTTCGGTTCCTTGTCTGCTGCCAGCAAGGAATAGCTGTATATCTGCCAGAAGTGCAGTCCTACACTGACCACCACTATGATTAGCAGATTGATCAGCAGGAACTGTTTCACTTGTCCGTTGAACAGGTATTTCGGTATCAGCAGGAAGTAATTGAGGTAGAATACCACCAGGAAGAAGAAGGGTACCATGCAATGACGCAGGTACACCAACCAGTTGAACACCTCTCCGTTTCGGCTGAAGAAAAAGAATGGGAAACCGAAAAGGAGGCCCCATCCGATGAGGTGCGTTAGCACCTCGAACCGGCGGATGGGGCGTATATGAGTAAGAGCACTTGCTTTCATAACCTATATATTATATAAGGTACAAATGTACACGATAATTTTTACAATCGCTAATTATTCGTACCGGATGGCTTCAATCGGATCCAAGTCGGCTGCTTTCTTAGCTGGGTACCAACCGAAGAACACGCCGGTGACCGTACAGACGGCAAACGACAGGAATACACTCCACGCTTGTACGTAGATGGGCCAATGGGCAATGGAGTTTACCGCCAGCGAAGCGCTGATGCCTAGCAATACTCCGATGATTCCTCCGGTGATGCTGATCATGATGGCTTCAATAAGGAACTGGCTCAAAATATCGATACCTCGCGCGCCTACCGACATGCGGAGTCCGATTTCCCGGGTACGCTCCGTTACTGATACGTACATGATGTTCATGATGCCGATACCACCTACTACCAGCGATATACCGGCAATGCAGGCCAACAGGGTCGTCATCAGGTCGGTGGTAGAGTTGAGCATCGTACTTAGCTCTTGTTGCGAGCGGATGTTGAAGTCGTCGCTGGCCGATTCCTTGAGCTTGTGGTTCTCACGCAGAATACCGCTCACCTCCTGGGTGGCGTTTTCGGTCATATCTTCGCTCAGGGCCGAGGCATAGATGCCTTGCAGGTAGGTTACAGCGAGCAAACGCTTCATCACCGTCGTGTAGGGAGCCAGTACGACGGCGTCCTGGTCTTGCCCCATCGAATTGTATCCCTTGGCTTTCAGTACGCCTACTATCCGGAAAGGAATCTTGTTGAAGCGGATTACCCGTCCTACGGGGTCTTCCCCTCCGGGAAACAGGTTGTCGGCGATGGTCTTACCGATGACGCATACCTTGGCCGATGCCTGTATGTCGGCTTCGGTAAACATGTCGCCGCTCTCCACGGTGAGTTGGCGGATGGTGAGATAGGCAGGGTCTACACCACTCATGGAGCTGGGGTAGTTGTTGGCGCCGCTGATGTACTGACCGTTGCTGCTCACATTGGGGCTGACGGCTGCCAGAAACCTCGTTTCGTCGCGCAACTTATAATAATCATTCAGTTTCAGCGTTTGCATGGCGCTCGGGTCTTGCCGTACACCACCCCGCATATCCGCTCCCGGATGAATCATGATCATGTTCGATCCCATCTCGGCTATTTGCGACTGGATGCTACGTTTCGATCCCTGCCCGATGGCGAGCATCGTGATCACCGAGGCTACCCCGATGATGATACCCAGCATCGTCAGGAATGCCCGTAGCTTGTTGGCCGCCAATGCCCGGAGGGCTATCTTGAATAAATTGGTTCCGTTCATACTGTTTTGCTTTAGTTGCGCGGCTCCTACATCTCCACCGGTGCCGGAAGGCTGGCGAGTGTTTCGGCCGCATTCATGATTTTCGGATTCAGTTTGTCTTCCTTCACCATCCCGTCGCGTAGCACGATGTTCCGGCTGGAGTACTGTGCTATTTCCGGGTTGTGCGTTACGAAGATGATGGTACGTCCTTCGCTGTGAAGTTTCTGGAAGAGTACCAGAATGTCGTACGAGGTGCGCGTGTCCAGATTACCCGTGGCTTCGTCCGCCAGGATCACTGCCGGGTCGTTGACCAACGCCCGGGCGATGGCTACGCGTTGCATCTGTCCGCCCGACATTTGGTTGGACTTGTGCATCAGTCGGTCGCCCAGTCCCACTGCTTCGAGCGATTCGATGGCCCGCCGTTTGCGTTCGGCAGCCGATACGGAAGCGTTGTACATCAGCGGGAGCTCCACGTTTTCCACGGCTGTGGTCTTTGCCAACAGGTTGTAGCTCTGGAATACGAAGCCGATCTTCCGGTTGCGCAGTACGGCCCGTTCCGATTTTGACATCGTACGCACCGGCACTCCATCGAGCAGATACTCCCCGCTGGTGGGGGTGTCCAGGCAACCCAGCGTGTTGAGCAGCGTTGACTTGCCCGACCCGGAGCTTCCCATGATGGTGACAAACTCGCCTTCGTGGATGGTGAACGAAACGCCCCGCAATGCACGGACGGTCTCTTCGCCTACCTGGAATTCGCGTTTGATATTGTTGAGTTCGATAATTGCTTTCATATAGTTGTTCTTGAGGTGATGTCCTTATCACCCGAATGCGTAAGACTTATTTTTTCTTGTTTCCTCCCGGACGTTGCGGCATGAAGGGCGAAGATTCTTTCTTTTCTCCGTTGCCTCCCTGCACCTGTGCGGCTTGTCCCGGCATCTGTCCTACGGTAGCATCGGTTACGATTTCCGTTCCTTCGGCCACTCCTTCGAGTATCTCTGTCAGGATACCGTTCGATATGCCTACTTTTACCGGATGTGCGGTGAAGGTCTTACCTTCGCGTGTCCATACTTTATGGCGTCCTTCGCAATCCACTACCTGGTCTTCCGGACCGATAAGCGGTTCTACGGGGGTGAACCG
The DNA here is from genome assembly GCA_031554635.1 of Bacteroides sp. Taxonomy (GTDB): domain Bacteria; phylum Bacteroidota; class Bacteroidia; order Bacteroidales; family Bacteroidaceae; genus Bacteroides. The sequence goes on along the minus strand of JAVBVD010000035.1, from coordinate 23,175 downwards.
TAAGGCTTTTGTGGGAACTGTCAGGATATTGTCACGTTCCAGGGTGAAGATGGTTACATTGGCTGTCAGTCCCGGTTTCAGTTTCAGATCGGGGTTGGGGGCTGAGATTACCACCTCGTATGTCACTACGTTGCTGGTGGTGGTGGCTTCCTGACGTACTTGTTTCACGCGACCGTCGAACACATCGTTCGGATAAGCATCGACCGTAAATTGTACGCGTTGCCCTTCTTCCACACCGCCTATGTCGGCCTCGTCTACTTTGGCAACTACCTGCATGTCGGTCAGGTCGTTAGCGATGGTGAAGAGGGTAGGAGTGTTCATCCCTGCATTCACCGTTTGACCTTCTTCTACCACGCGGCTCAGTACCACTCCGTCGATGGGAGAGTAGATGGTGGCATAACCCAGGTTGGTTTCCGCCTTAGCCAGCTCGTTCTTGCTCATGTCGTAGGTGTTGCGGGCTTTCTCGTAGTTGTATGTGGCCGATTCGTAGTCGGCATCGGCTACCAGACCTTTCTCGTGCAACGTTTTCAGACGGGTGTAGTTTTTTAACTGATACTCGTATTCGCTCTTGGCGCTTGCTACGCTGCTTTTTTTCGATGCATGGTCGTTCAGCAGGTTGGCACGGTCGAGTTCGGCTATTACCTGACCCTTGGTTACTTGGCTGTTGTAATCGGCATACAGCTTGCTGATGATGCCTGATACTTGCGTACCGACTTCTACTTGCGTAACCGGTTCTACGGTACCGGTAGCGGTTACCGAGTTCGAAATGTTGCCTTTGGATACCTTGGTGGTATCGAATGTTACCTGATGTTTGGGCGAAGGGCCGAGCATCATCCAGGCGATGATTCCGACGATGACTACGCCCGTAATGATTAGAATTACTTTCTTTTTATTCATATCTTTTTTGTTTGGAATTTTATTGTTTTCGCTGCGCTGTGCTTCTTCTTTCTCTTTTGTCTTGAAACAAAAGAGAAAGAAGCAAAGAGAAAAATTCAAGGCTGCGTCTGTTTTCCTACTCGCTCTCTGCGTAGCGCTAACGACCCCGAACTCGCTTCACTTCGTTACGCTCAAACACAGGGTCGTCTTCACGCGCTACTCCGGTCGCTCGCTTCACGGAAAACAGCCGAGGCCGATCTTTTTTCGCCACATCGCTTCGCTCGTGGGGTTTTGTTTTTTGTCAGCAGTTGGTGGCTTTTTGCGCCGGGACTGCTATTCTTTTTTATTCTCTTCTCTTTTTTGTTTTACTCTCCTGTACGATTTTTGCAAAATATTCGTCACGTCGTCACGGTTTTTGATTTAATTGTTTTATAATCAATTTGTTGTGTCGTGACGAATACCTGTTTTATCCAGCACGCATTCGTCACTTTTTGGGGGATTCGTCACGCTTGTATGTTTGTCTGTTTGCCTCTTTGCCCCTTTTTATTTTTTCATCTCTTATTTTCCGAACGCTTTGTCCTATTACATTATAGAATGGGGCGAGATGCTGGTTTGCTAGGGTGTACATGCTTGCTTGCCAGTTGCATACCTTCTGCTTCCCAGTGCGAAACACATTGTGACATAGGGTGGTACAGGCCGTTTCATAAGGTGGTACAAGTCGTTTCCTAGGGTGGCACAGGTCGTTTCATCAGGTGGCACAGGTTGTTTCATAGGATGAAACACTGTGTGCCAAGGCATGAAACTCACAGCACCCGGAATTCCTCCTCACAGCATCCAGATTCGAAACCACCATTCCCTGTGACGAATCCCCCAAAAAGTGACGGATGCGTGCTGGATAAAAAAGCCATCCGTCACGCCATACCCGCCAACTAATCAAAGACTTACACCTAAAAAAGTGGCAATGTGACGAATAAAACCACTTTTCTAACCTATGTATAAATTCAAAGATCGCACTAATCTCCACGAGCGAAGCGATGTGGAGAGGAAAGGACTGGCCTCATTTTCGGAGCGTTAAGCGGAGCCTGTTCGGAAAACGAGTAAAGGAGCGATTGTCTGAACGGAGCGAAGCGTAGTGAGTTGGAGCTCCGATCGTTTTCCGAACAGGTGGAGTAGCGTAGAAAATGCAGCCTTGATTTTTTCTTTGTTTCTTTCTTTTGCATCAAGGCAAAAGAAAGAAAATCACGGTAAAGAGAAATATTCTCCCTGATAGAACTTCAACATCTGTATATTCATCACCGCTATATACTTAGACTGCAACATATTCTGCTGGGCAGCTTGCAGGTTGTTCTTCTCCGTAAGCATCTCTACTGTGTTCTTCATGCCTAGGTTAAACTGTTCGCTCACCAGTTCGAAGCTGGTTTGGGAGCTGTTCAGTTTCTCTTTGGCGGCGGCAAAACTCTGTTGGGCTGTGCTGGCATCGAGCCACATTCCCTCGATGGTTTTATATAGAGCCTTCTGGTTGTCGAGCAAGTCGAGCTGACTGGTGGTTTGTTGCAGCTTGGCTTTCTCTACGGCACTCTTTGTCTGTCGGTTGCTGAAGATAGGTACACTGACGGATACTCCGATGGAGTTTTTCCAACTGTTCTTCAACTGTTCGGCGAAGGTGAAATCCGATCCGTTGGCATTACTCGAACCGATACCTGCACTCAGGCTTACGGTAGGCATATATCCCGAGCGGGCGATGCTCACGGCCAGGTCCGAAGCCTGGATGTTCAGTTTGCCCGACTCGATCTCCGGTCGTAGGGAGAGAGCCGCTTGGTACACATCGCTTTTTGTCGGCAGCGGGGTGAGTACATATTCATTGCCCAGTGCGGGGAGGTATAGACCCATCTCTTCCTCACCGTCCAGTTCGAGCAATTGCTTCAGTTGTAGCTTGTAGTTTTGTAGAGACGATTCTGCGTTGACGAGGTTGTAACGGTCGGAACTAACCTGTGATTCCAATTGCGCCTGGTCGGCTTTCGAGATACTTCCGGCAGTCAGCAATTCCTTGCCGCGGTCGCGTTGAGCTTCCGATACGGCCAGCGTACCTTCGTTCACCTTCACCGATTCGGCAGCATAGAGAATCTGCATGTATGCCTGCATGATTGATTCCTGGATGTTGTTCTCTGTTTCGTTCACGTTCAGCTCCGCCATCTCGTTGTTCAGCTTCTGCTGCTTGATGGTGTTTGTGTGTTTGCTACCGTTGTACACTGTCCATTGCGCGTTCAAGCCATAGCTTCCGTTGTAGCTTGTCTTGCTACTGGTGGTACCATTTACCGTGCTGCCCGACTCTTTATACGGGCTGTTCACTACATTCTGGCTGGTGCTGAACGAAAGGCTGGGGAAGAGTGCTGCCTGTGCCGTTTTCACGTCGACCGACGCACTTTGTGCATTGATCCGGTTTTTGCGGATACTGATGTTCTGTTGCAGGGCATAGTCGATGCACTGTTGCAACGTCCATTCGGTAGGCTCGGCCGACTGTGCCCGCATTTCCTGAGGGCAAGCCGACCCGATTCCTACCACGCATAGCGTTATTACTGTCAATCTTTTTACACTTATCATACTTATACTTCTATGGATTTAACACCGACAAAAGTATAAATCAATACCCTGAGCAACAAAAACAATAGACTAAGGGTGGTTTTTTGTCGCCGAAGCCGGTTTTTATGCCGATTACTCCCCAAAGACATCAAAGTATCGGATAAATAGTTATAAGGACACAACTTTTTTTCACTTTCGTTTGTTATATATCAGTAAAAATCTGTATTTTGCTAAATAATTCATTCTATAGATATCGAATATGAAGAACCCTTTGTCCACAATATGGCATTTTTATCTCGAAGGCTTTCGAGGTATGACGCTCGGACGCACTTTATGGATCATCATTTTGGTGAAACTTTTTATCATGTTCTTCATCCTCAAACTTTTTTTCTTTCCCGATTTCCTGAAGAACTTGCCCGAAGGTACGGACAAGGCGGAGTACGTAAGCAAGGAACTGATCCGGCGTGCGCGGTAGGGGGTGAGAGTGGTTAATATGAAAAGAAACATTATATAAAAAACGTATGATAGAGAGTATTGATAATTCATTGATCGACTGGTCGAGGGCGCAGTTCGCAATGACAGCCATGTATCACTGGATCTTTGTCCCCCTTACGTTGGGGCTGGCAGTAGTGATGGGGTTGATGGAGACCATGTACTACCGTACCGGAAAAGAATTCTGGAAACGCACGACCAAGTTCTGGATGAAACTCTTCGGTATTAACTTTGCCGTGGGGGTAGCCACCGGATTGATTCTGGAATTCGAGTTCGGAACCAACTGGAGTAACTACTCTACGCTGGTAGGCGATATTTTCGGTGCGCCGCTGGCCATTGAAGGCATCCTGGCTTTCTTTATGGAGGCTACGTTCATTGCCGTGATGTTCTTCGGGTGGGACAAGGTGAGCAAACGCTTTCACCTGGCTTCTACCTGGCTTACCGGACTGGGAGCGACGCTCTCCGCCTGGTGGATCCTGGTAGCCAATGCCTGGATGCAACATCCCGTGGGTATGGAATTCAATCCCGATACGATGCGTAATGAGATGGTCGACTTCTGGGCCATCGCCTTATCGCCTGTGGCAGTCAACAAGTTCTTCCATACCGTACTGAGCGGCTGGATTCTGGGAGCTATCTTCGTGGTAGGCGTTAGTTGCTGGTTCCTGCTGAAGAAGCGCGAGGAGAAGTTTGCCTTGGTAAGCATCCGCATCGGCGCTGCCTTTGGATTGCTTTCGTCCCTGCTGGCTTTGTGGACGGGCGACGGGTCGGGCTATCAGGTAGCTCAAACACAGCCGATGAAGCTGGCAGCTATGGAAGGATTGTACGAAGGTCGTGAGCATGCCGGACTGGTAGCAGTGGGCCTGATGAATCCCGAAAAAGAGAGATTCGATGATAAAAAGCCCCCGTTCTTATTTAAGATAGAGATACCGAACATGCTTTCATTCCTGGCCGAACGGGATGCCGCAGCCTTTGTGCCCGGTGTGAGAGACCTGGTCGAGGGTGGATATCTGCAGAAAGACGGTACCGTGGCTCTTTCGGCACACGATAAGATAGAGCGGGGAAAGACGGCCATTAAAGCATTGGAGGCTTATCGGGCAGCCAAGCAGGCAGGCAACGTAGACGATGCGCGACTGGCATATTCTATTTTGCAAGCCAACATCGCTTATTTCGGCTATGGATATATAAAAGATGTACACGACCTGGTTCCCAATGTGCCACTCAACTTTTATGCCTTCCACATTATGGTGATTCTCGGAGGGTACTTCATCCTGTTCTTCCTTGTGGTGCTCTTCCTGTCGTATAAGAGAGACCTGACAAAGATGCGCTGGCTGCACTGGGTAGCCTTGCTTACCATACCGCTGGGCTACATCGCCGGGCAAGCCGGATGGGTGGTAGCCGAATGCGGACGTCAGCCATGGGCCATTCGCGACATGCTTCCCACATCGGCAGCCGTGTCGCGGCTTGATACCAGCTCGGTACAAATCACCTTCTTCATTTTCTTGTTCCTGTTTACCGTTATGCTGATAGCCGAGGTCGGTATCATGCTGCGCGAAATCAAGAAAGGACCGGGAGAAAATCATTAATCATTAAATAACGTTCTCGTGGATACATATACATTACTTCAGCACTATTGGTGGTTCGTCGTATCGCTGCTTGCCGCCTTGTTGGTTTTCCTGCTCTTCGTGCAGGGAGGCAATTCGTTGTTGTTCCGTCTGCCTCAGTCGGAGCTGCATCGCAAAATGATGGTCAACTCTACCGGGCGTAAATGGGAGTTCACCTTCACTACGCTTGTGACATTCGGCGGAGCCTTTTTCGCTTCGTTCCCCTTGTTTTATAGTACCAGTTTCGGTGGCGCCTATTGGCTGTGGATGATCATCCTGTTCACATTCGTGATGCAGGCCGTGAGTTACGAATTCCAAAGCAAAGCCGGTAATCTGCTAGGCAAGAAAACCTACCGGGTGTTATTGGTTATCAATGGCGTCGTGGGTCCGTTCCTGTTGGGCGTGGCCGTAGCTACGTTCTTCACCGGTGCCGACTTCTATGTCAATAAAGGCAACCTCACCAATGTATTGATGCCGGTAATGAGCCAATGGGCCAACAGTTGGCACGGGCTCGATGCGTTGACCAATCCGTGGAACCTGGTCTTAGGACTGGCCGTCTTGTTTCTGGCGCGTGTGCAGGGCATACTTTATTTTATCAACAACATCGTGGACGAGGCATTGATCCTTCGTTGCCGGCGGTCGTTGATCACCAATACAGCGCTGTTTCTGCTATTCTTCCTTACCTTCCTGGGTTATGTGTTATTGAGTAAAGGATATGCCGTAGACCAACAAACCGGACAGGTTTCGTTGCAATCTTATAAGTACCTGATTAATTTCATTGAAATGCCTTGGGTGCTGGTTGTCTTCGTTCTGGGAGTAGTGCTGGTACTGTTCGGCATTCTGTATACGATGTTCAAAAAGCAGTTCACACGTGGCATCTGGTTTACAGGCCCCGGTACAGTGCTCACCGTACTTGCCCTGATGCTCGTTGTGGGTTTCAATAACACAGCGTATTATCCCTCCACCGCTAATCCGCAATGTTCGCTCACGATAGCCAACAGCTGTTCCAGTCTCTTCACCCTTAAAGTGATGGCTTATGTATCCATCCTTGTTCCTTTCGTGCTGGCATACGTGTTCTATGCCTGGCGTAGCATCGACCGCAAACCGATCGATGCCGAAGAAATGGACGGTGGCGGACATGCCTATTAAATCATTTACAAAAAGTCACGAGCGTAGCGATGTGGCGAGAAAAAGATTGGCCTCGACTAGTTTCCGTTAAGCGAGCGACCGTAGTAGCGCGTTAAGACGACCCTGTGTTTGAGCGCAACGTAGTGGAGCGAGTTCGGGGTCGTCTTAACGCTACGCAGCGAGCGAGTAGGAAACTAGACGCAGCCTTGATTTTTTCTCTTTTCTTCTTTCTCTTTTGTATCAAGACAAAAGAGAAAGAAGAAGCACAGCGCAGCGAAAAAGACCTACTTCACTACATTAACAGCTTTACCATCCAGAAAAGCTTTCACATTCTCGGTCATAATCGTCATCAATCGTTCGCGGGCAGCTTTACTTGCCCAGGCAATGTGCGGAGTGATAAAGCAATTACGTGCTATAAGCAGCGGATTGTCTGCACGAGGCGGTTCGGAAGAGAGTACATCCAATCCGGCAGCATAAATCCGTCCCTGGTTCAATGCATCGGCCAAGTCCTGCTCATTCACCAGCGGGCCACGGGCGGTATTAATCAGAACAGCAGTAGGCTTCATCAACGCCAGTCGTTCAGCATTCACCATCCCACGGGTTGCTTCCGTCAACGGACAGTGCAGACTGATGATGTCGCATTCGCGGAACAGCGCATCGAGTTCCATCTTCCGGATCTCAGGAGGAAGCTGCAAGGGTGATTTGGAGGTGAACGCCCGTACTTTCATGCCGAAGCCGAGCGCAATACGAGCGGTATGAAAGCCTGTTTGGCCCAGCCCCACAAGTCCGATTTTCTTCCCAAGAAGTTCGATGAGCGGTGTATCACTGAATGAAAAATCCGGGCAGTCTGCCCATCGGCCTTTGCGAACTTCGTCAGAATGATGTTTCACCTGTTGCGTGATGTTCAGGATGTGAGCAAATACCATTTGTCCTACCGAAGCTGTGCTGTACGATGGAATGTTGGTGACGATGATGCCACGTTCCCGGGCTGCCGCTGTGTCTACCACATTGTATCCGGTGGCAAGCACACCGATGTAGCGTAGCTCGGGAAGAGCGGCCAGGTGCTGGGCAGTGATCACTACCTTGTTGGTAAGCAGCATTTCTGCACCGGCAGCGCGTTCAAGGAGTTGTTCGGGGGTGGTACGGTCGTAAATGTTACATTCGCCTAAAGATTGAAGTCCGTTCCACGATAAATCGCCGGGGTTGGCAGTGTAGCCGTCCAATACTACAATTTTCCTCATAATACAACGTTTTTGAATTGTCAGTTTGCGCCTGACAATTAGAGTTTTACATGTTATTGAGAGTTAAGATGAACAGGGATGCTTTGTCCTAACTTAAAAGATCAATATTTCTTTTCGTCGGCCCATAAATGCTTCATGTACTCTGCATGGCGTTGTTCCGCTGCATTGCGCTGGGCATGCCACAGTTGCTTCCCTTTGATCTCGTCGGGTAGGAACTGTTGTTTTACAAAGTTGCCTTCGTAATTGTGGGCATACTTGTAGTCATCGCCATAGCCCAACTGTTTCATCAGCTTCGTCGGTGCGTTGCGCAGGTGCAAGGGTACAGGCAGGTTGCCTGTTTCCTGTACGAGCGCCAATGCGTCGTTGATAGCCATGTAAGCTGAATTGCTTTTCGGGCTGGTTGCCAGGTAGACGGTAGCTTCTGCCAAAGGAATCCGTCCTTCGGGCCAACCCAGTTTCATCAACGCGTCGAAGCAGGCATTGGCTATGAGCAATGCATTCGGATTGGCCAGGCCTACATCTTCCGCAGCCGAGATCACCAGGCGGCGGGCAATGAAAGCCGGATCTTCGCCCCCTTCGACCATACGTGCCAGCCAGTAGATGGCACCGTCGGGGTCGCTTCCGCGGATAGACTTGATGAAGGCCGAGATAATATCGTAGTGCATCTCTCCATCCTTATCATAAGCCAACGGATTCTGTTGCAGACGTTCGGTTACAACCTGGTCGGTGATGACGACCGTTTCTTCCGTTTCCGATTCGACCACCAGTTCCAGTATATTGAGCAACTTACGCGCATCGCCTCCCGAAAAGCGGAGCATGGCGTTCGTCTCACGTAGTTCGATCTTTCGTTGTTTCAGCACCGCATCGGTGCTGATGGCTCGGTCGAGCAGTTCCAGCAAGTCTTCTTTCTCCAATGACTTAAGTACGTACAACTGGCAGCGGGAGAGGAGAGGACGGATAACCTCGAACGAAGGGTTCTCCGTTGTGGCACCGATCAATGTCACCGTTCCGTGTTCCACAGCGCCCAGCAGTGAGTCTTGTTGCGACTTGCTGAAGCGGTGGATTTCGTCGATAAACAGAATGGGGCTCGATTGTGAAAAGAACCGGTTGTTCTTGGCGCGATCTATCACCTCGCGTACATCCTTCACCCCCGATGTCACAGCGCTGAGCGTGTAGAAAGGTGTGTCCAGCTTGTTGGCAATGATCTGGGCAAGTGTCGTCTTGCCCACTCCCGGAGGTCCCCAGAGAATGAACGAAGAAATACGTCCTGCATCGATCATCTTGCGCAGGATGGCGCCGGGGCCTACGAGGTGTTTCTGCCCGATATAGTCGTCCAATGTCTTTGGCCGGAGCCGTTCTGCTAAAGGTTGCATACGCTGGAGGTGTTATGCGGTGAATAGATTGATTAGAATACCATCATGATCATGAAACGAATACCATCCTTGTTGATACCCGGATTGTCCAGGTACGTCAACCGGCGTACATATTCGATGTGCAGGATCTTGAATATATTATAGATACCCACGCTGGCTTCCATGTAGGGTACTTTGGGGTCCATCACGAAGCTGGTATACTGTCCGTCGCGTTGCGGGAAGAGGAACAAGTCCGGGTTGTTGCTCACAAACGGGTTGTTCTTGTCCGAAAGCGATCCCCAAAGCGTACGGAAGCGGATCAGCTCTCTCCATTTCAGTTTCTTGATCAGCGGTATGCGGTTGAAGAGCTTCCCGTTCATGTTATAGGTAAGCGACATGGACGCGTAGCGGTCGTTGAAGAACTCCATGTTGTTGATCAGGTTGAACGTCTCGCGTTGGGTGATGTATGACAAGTTGGCCTCGGGCAGAATAAGCAACGGGAACGGTACGGTGTTCCACTGGGCGCCTGCTTTCATACTGAGGTCGAGTTTGCCCCAGGACGATAACCAGAAGCGCTTCCAGAAGCTTGCCTCTGTCAGGTTGAAGTTGTACTCGCCTCCCAATACGCCTTTGAATCCGGTGGTGTGCGAGAGGGTGAATATCGGGGCATCCAGTGATACGGGGATGCGGCGTTGCTTGGAGTTCACGAACGTTTCGCCCGGAGCATACCGCAGGGTGAGATTGACCTCCGACGTGGTGATATCGTGTATCGGGTTCTCGCCGGGAAGCGGCTCTTTATCGGGACTCGGGTTGTTGCGGTAGTAAAAGAGTTGCCCGGTAGGTTCGTCGTTGCGGTGACGCAGCATCGCTTTTACGCCGAATCCGGTAGGCGTTTCGAGCTCGTAATTGATCTTTGCGTCGCGGATGTACGACATCTGGTCCACGGTGGTGGTTTTGAAAGATACGAACACATTGTCCTTGTCGGTAAACAAGAACTTATCCATGGGCGACATGACGTCGTAGTAGTACGTGGCCGACAGGAAATGTTTCGGGAACTCCCAGATAACATAGTCGCGCTTGTTAAACGAATATGTAGCGGTAGCCTCGTATTTCCAACGCTTGTCTTTCAATCCGTAAGCGCCGTATCCATTGAGGAACCAGTGCGGACTGAGGTTTCCGGTGGTCATGCCGCTCAGGCGGAAGCGTGTTCCGTCCACATAGTTGCTCGAAATCATGGTGTTGATAGGTCCGAAGTCGAACTTGCTGGGGTGTTCCTTGTTGCCCGTTTCCACAAAGTTCTCGATCACCGCTTTCAGTCCGAAGATAATAAGTTTGAAACCGGGGATCTGTTCGATGCGGTTCACGAATACGTCCATGGAGCTTTCTGTCTTGGTGAGTGGCACTTGTCGCACACCGGCCCAGTATTCATCGCTCTTATTCAGCATGTCGGCCTCTTTGATGACCGGACCCTTTAACCGGAACAGGCGCGCCTCGATGGGATCGAAGGAGTAATTGGTATATTTGGTGGTTCGTTCCACCTGGATATCCTGCAGGAGCTTGTTGACATGCAGGTCTACCGTCATGTCGTCGTCCGTCAGTACCCAGTTTCCGTTCGGCAGTTGCTCGAACTGTTGCAGGATGTCGAGGTTTTCCACAAAGTTTACCCCCGTCTTCTTGGGCAGGTTCATGGTACACTTCTTTACAGCGTATGTAGAATCTTTCAATACGTACAGGTGTCCGGTGAAGCCGAAGTCCTGCGAGTTCTCGGGAACGAATGTCAGGTGTACGCATTCATGCTTGTCTACCATGATGGTGTCCATCAGGTAGAAACGATAAAAAGAGATGGCGCCGCTACCGATGGGGCTGACGAAACGTTGTTGCAGCAGACGGATATCGTCATCGTAGATGTTGATGTCGGAGAAAACATCCTTGAGCACCGTGCCCACCATATCGCCTGTAGAAAAGAATTCCTCTATACCGTTGGCATTTAACCCCTCGATAATGGTTTTCTTGTTTTCCGGACTTTTACGGTAGATGGTCTTGGAGGCTGTTTCTTGTACCGACAGGGGAAGAATCAGTTTATGGGTAGTGGGCGATACTTCCAGCTGGTCTTTCAGGAAAGAGAATTTCTTGTAGATGCCTTTCTCCAGGTCGTCCGGCTGGATATTGGTGAACGACGTTTTCATCTTCTGGTACTGGTCGAACTGATAATAGTCGTTCAGCTCCAGATTCTGTTTGCGCTTGTTGGCTATCACCTTACGCATGAACTCCACTGCCGGATTGTCCTTGCGCGAGTATTTCTCCCGTTTTGGTTTCACGACAACCTCGTCGAGCATGATATCGTCGGATTTCAACTTGATATTCAGGGTTTGACTTTCCGGTTGTACTCTGACAACCTTGGTGACATACCCCACGGCAGAGAATGTCAGTTCGTTCCATCCTCTGCGCGTTTCGATCTGGTATTCTCCATTGGCATTGGAGATGCAACCTACTCCTTTCCCCTCATAATATACGGAGATGTACATCAACGGTTCATTTGTGATGGAGTCGGTAATAATTCCCTTTATCTGTGCGAAAGTTTGCGGTGCAGAGAATATTAATATCAGTAGAATGATCAGCTTGCTATGCAGTTGTTTCATATATACATTATAGAATCATCTGCAAAGTTAACAAATAAGTGTTATAATCGTTGTCGTTATAACCTTTTTTGTAAATCTTTTGCCTGTTGTAATAAAGAAGTAAATGTCTTGAAAATATGCTTAACCACAGATTAACAGTTGGTTAGAACTTTATTGCTAATCTGTGGTTATGGATTTGTCAAACTACGGTTGTGCCGTATGTAGCAGCGTTTGTATGATTCGTTCGGCAGTGCGTCCGTCCCAGCGTTCGGGTAGTTGGCCTTTCTTCCATTCGCCTTTCATCAATGTGTCCAGAGCGGCGGCCAATGCTTGCGGATCTTCGCCCACCAGTTCGTTGGTGCCCATGCGGCATGTCTCCGGATGTTCGGCAAACGTGTTCAGTGTGATACACGGTATGCCGAGGAATGTTGCCTCTTCGGCCACATTGCCCGAGTCGGTAAGTATGGCTTTGGCTTTATTCATCAGGTAGCCGAAAACCAGGTAACTTTGCGGGGGCAGGATGTGCAGGTTGGGGGCGGAGATATCCAATGCTTTGATAGCATCACTGACGTACGCGTGTAGTGGTGCTACAATAGGCATACCGTCGGCTTTCTTTATAATCGTTTCCAGCAGCTGTCGGAGGTTTTCCTTGTTCTCGAGCAATACATGCCGGTTCAGGGTGAGCAGCAGGTAGTTCTGCTCTTTCAGCCCTAGCACAGAGAACCACATCGGCTTGATAAGCCTGTTGCGGTTGTATCGTATGGTGTCTATCAGGATATTCCCGACATAGTGTACATGTTCGAACTCCGTACCGGTTTGGTTCAGGTTGCGGTTGGCTACCATGCCGGCGGTAAACAAGTAGTCCGAAAGTCCGTCGGTGATCATGCGGTTCACCTCTTTCGGCATTTTCATATCGAAAGAGCGGGTACCTGCCACCAGGTGCGCCACTTTGATACCGTGTTTCTTGGCAACGATGGCACAACTCATGGTAGCCGTCAGATCGTCGACAACCAATACCACATGGGTGGGATTCTCGGTGAGTTCTTGTTCGAAAGCAATCATGATGCCCGCCATCAACTCGGTGGGGTTGTGGGCAGTGACACCGAGACACACATCGGGTGTTCGCATATTGAGGTCGGCAAACAACGAGGCATCCAGGCTCGTGTCGCCCTGCTTGCCGGTGTAGACCAACCGGCAGGAAATTCGTTCACCCTGCGCCCGTGCGGCTTCAATAGCCCGCATGATGGGAGCAATCTTCATAAAGTTAGGGCGTGCCCCAGCTACGATAGTTATTTTCATAAGGCTCTGCTTTGAACATTTTTCGAGAAACAAAAATACGTCTTCTTCTGGAATTTATTTGTTCCTTTGCATATTAAATACAAACTTATGTCAACATTTGTTCAGATTCTCGATTTTGTAGGTACGTTTGCCTTTGCCACGAGCGGCATCCGATTGGCCTCTGCCAAGCGTTTCGACTGGTTTGGGGCATATGTTGTGGGACTTGTAACTGCCGTGGGAGGTGGAACGATCCGTGATTTGCTCCTGGGTGTTACTCCTGCCTGGATGCTCGATCCGATTTATCTTACATGTACGGCTTTGGCTTTGGTATGGGTGATTTGTTTTGCCCGTTACCTGATTCATCTCAATAATACGTTCTTTATCTTCGATAGCATCGGTTTAGCGTTGTTTACCGTAGTAGGGGTAGGGAAAAGTGTGGCGCTGGGTTTTCCTTTCTGGGTGGCTATCGTCATGGGAACGATGACCGGCGCGGCAGGTGGGGTGATACGCGATGTGTTTATCAATGAAATTCCGCTGATTTTCCGTAAGGAGATCTATGCGATGGCATGTGTGGTAGGAGGAGTCGTGTATTGGGGGTGCCATCTGTTGGGACTTGATACAGTAGTTACACAAGTAATTAGTGGAGTAAGTGTGCTCGTTACGCGTATCCTGGCCGTCAAATATCAGATTTGTCTTCCTGTTCTGAAAGGAGAGAGTTAGCGATTAGTGATAAGTGATTCGTAGCCTTAGTGGCTAGTGATTCGTTTTGTGGCTATACATAAAAACGGTGAGCAAGTATACATCCTGCTCACCGTTTTTTATCTCAATCAGTGAAAAGCTTATCACTAACCATTAATCACTATTTATGCCAGCTCTTCGCCACGTTCAATATATGCCAAGACATCTCCTTTGTTGACCAAGGCACCTTGACGGGCACAGACTTCGATCACCCTACCGGTGAAATTAGCCAATACCTTGTCATGCGTACCCCATGGGGTGGCAATGTAGCAGAAAGTATCTTCGGGATGAAACTTGTGTCCCACTTCGGGCGGCAAGGAAGGCGATGCTATCGCTACCTCCCATACAACCTGTCCTTTTTCGATGGCCATGATCGGTTCGGCTTTGGCGCGTTTGAATTTCTTCACTTCTTCCAGAGAGAATCCCTTGCTGGCCAGTTCTACGTCTTTAGCGCGTTGCATTTCTTCCTGGAAACGTTTCTTGGCCAGTCCTGATTTGTAATCGCGATACTGACGGTCGTGCATGGCCAACTCGAAGAGTTCCTCGTCGTCCTGCCCGGCTTCCCATCCGTTTTCTTCCATTTCCTTGCGGTATTCGTCGAGCTGATCGGGGAAGTTCTTTTGCGGATCTTCATCGGTAAACTCATAACCGTTGGATTTGGCCAGTTCAATGATTTCAGGAGCCAAAGTACCCGGCAGGCGTCCGCTCTTTCCGAGAATCATACCCCAGGTATTGTTATCGATCATGCTCCAGCGCGGTTCGCCTTTTACTTGCGACATCACGTTCATCAGCGCCACGTTCTTTACATATTGGCTGAAAGGAGTTACCAAAGGAGGATAGCCCAACTTAGGCCATACATATTCCACTTCGTCGAACAGCATTACCGACAAATCGTCGATGCTGAGTTCCGGTTCGCCTTTTCCACGCAGAATCATATTGATACCGGAGTGTACACCTTTGAGGTCGGCCATCATGGAACCCATCATACCTCCGGGTAATCCGCATTTCAACAGTAACGATGACATGTGTTTGTTCGTCGGGTCGATGAAATAACCCAGGAAGTCGTCGATAAACTCCTGCGTCATGGAACGAGCCTTCATATAAGCCTTCATGTTGATTTCGGGAACCTGGAAACCACAGTCTTTCAGCATGGCTTGTACAGAGATCACGTCCGGGTGAACTTTACCCCACGACAACGGCTCCATAGCTACGTCGATGATGTCGGCGCCGTTTTCACAAACTTCGAGGATGGATGCCATGGAAAGGCCCGGTCCGCTGTGTCCGTGATACTGGATGATGATTTCCGGATGTTTTTCCTTGATGGCTTTCGTAAGGCGTCCCAGCATACCCGGGCGACCTACACCTGCCATATCTTTCAAACAGATTTCCGGTGCTCCGGCGGCAATCAGTTCGTCGGCAAGAGCCGCATAATACTCAACAGTATGTATAGGCGAGAACGAAATACAGAGTGTTGCCTGCGGAATCATTCCTGCTTCGAGTGCATAATGTATAGATGGGATGATGTTGCGTACATCGTTCAACCCGCAGAAGATACGTGGAATATCCACTCCCTGCGCATGTTTCACTTTGTACATAAGTCGTCTCACGTCTGCCGGAACCGGATACATACGCAGACCATTCAAACCACGGTCGAGCATATGGGTCTGGATACCCGCATCGTTGAAAAATTTGGTGAAAGCCCTTACAGCGTTGTTCGGGTTTTCTCCATAAAGTAGGTTTACTTGCTCGAAAGCTCCGCCATTTGTTTCCACACGGGCAAAACAGCCCATTTCCACAATCAGAGGTGCTATTCGAACCAATTGGTCGACACGGGGTTGATATTTGCCGGACGACTGCCACATGTCCCGGTAAACGAGACTGAATTTGATTTCCTTTTTCATTGCTTTATAATATGAGTGTTCGTTTATTTAAGGTTCACTTTGGAGTACAAATATACATAGTTATTTGACACTAAGCATAAGCCTAAGTGAAAATATTCTTAAATAATATACACTATTTATTCTGTTTTTTTCAAAAGGTGGATTTTGCAATGTCAAAGTGTCAAAATAATAAGAGATAAGAAACCTTTGGGCTTCTTACCTCTTATATTGCTTCTTCTTAGATGCGAATCTGTGTTATCCCTATCTCTATTTTCCTTTTAAAAAACTAATCTATAATATCAAAAAGTACAATGCTTTGTTATTGGTTTTAGGCTATTTCAAGTTTGGTATAGGTTTTTTCAATAACTTGCTTAAACGAAATCTTTCAATTCTTGTTGTAACTTTTGCCGGGTGAAGAAGATTCGGCTTTTTACTGTACCTAACGGCAAATCCAACTTCTCTGCAATTTCGCGGTATTTGAATCCGGCTACATGCATGGAGAAAGGAACTTTGTATTCTTTCGGCAGCGTATTTACCACCCGGTGCATTTCTTTTAAGTCGTACGCGCCTTCGGTACTTTCGAAACCCGACTCCTGTGGAAGGTTGAGGTGGTACAAATTGTCTGTTTGGTCCACATAAACCTGATCACGTACTACTTTGCGGTAATTATTAATAAAGATGTTGCGCATGATGGTATACATCCAGCCTTTAAAATTAGTATCGGGCGTATACTTATCTTCGTTATCCAACGCCTTTAATGATGTTTCCTGCAATAAGTCATTGGCTTCTTCGCGGTTTGCCGTCAACTTGTAAGCAAAGCGGAGTAACTCATCCTGGACTCCGATCAAATCTTTTCTGAAACTTAGACTCTTCATAATAGATAAATTTTAAATTATTGACTCTTGTTCGTTTTATTTGTTGTTGCAAGTTTACGGGTTTTTCTGATGAGCAATGGGGTACGTTCTATCTAACTTTAGGGGTAGAAACTGTCAATAATGGTTTTTAGGTGCTTTTTGATAGTTTTCGGGTGTTGTTGTTATGGAATTCGTACAAAAAAAGTACTTGATTTATAAAAAAGAAGCATACTTTTGTCTTTTCAGGTGTTATATATTTAAGTAATAAACTAAGAATTATGAAGATTATTAAACGTGTTTTTCTGCTGTTGTTGGTAATGGTAGCAGGAGTTTCCACTCTCCAGGCTCAAAGCAAAAAGGAGAAGGAGCAGCAAAAAGCTAGTGCTGTAAAAGAGCAAGTGGTTTCGAAGAACTACAAACTTGAAGTGAATACTGCTTTCCCCATGAGTGGGCGGATGGTGAATCTTACCACTCCTTATTCGCTGGAAGTGAAAAATGATTCGGTCTTTTCATATCTGCCCTACTATGGGCGAGCATACTCCATTCCATATGGAGGCGGGAAAGGATTGATCTTCAATGCTCCGATTGACGAATATAATATGGAGTATAATAAGAAAGGGGAGGCCAAGATCAAATTAGTAGCCCATACTGAAGAGGATAATTTTCAGTATAATATTTCTATTTATTCTAATGGATCGGCTTCCATCAATGTGGATATGCAGAATAGGCAATCGATTAGTTACAGTGGGGATTTGGAGATGAAGGAATAGTCTTGTTCTCAATCTGTCACTATGGATGCTTATGTAGCGGCACAGAAATGTTATTGAAGCATGAGGTCTTTCGATGCTTTGGTTTAAAAGATTCGCCCCGTTGGTTTAAAACCAAACCCCTGTTGGTTTTAAACCTTCGCACTCCTTTGTTCTGGAAATATTAATGTAAAAGGAAGAATAGGAGAGACCCCAAATAAGGAAAAGTGCGGATAAACAGAAAAAAATCTCCAACTATTTCAGACATGAGCTGAAAATAGTTGGAGATTTATGTATGGATATTTTCCTAAGTTGTTATGCCTTAGAAGATGTAGCGTAGACTTACCTGCATTGAGTAAGTTGAACTATATCCTTGGTAGTCCTGATATGTCTCTTTGAGAACCTTGCCCGAAGACTTATTCATTGATATCACGCCGGTCGTAGTGTTATAGCCTAATACGCTGGAATTGATCACCTGTTTGTAAAGGCCCCAATTGCTGTTCAGAAGATTGCCAACGTTCTTGATATCAAGTCCTAATTGCAATGTGTTGCGTTTGCCACATACATTAAAATAGAAATCTTGATTCAACTTGAAGTCGAACTGATGATGCCATGGCATAAGAGCTCCACCTCTTTCGGCATACTGACCTTTATGATTTTTCAAATAGCTATCCTGATTAATATAGGCCCAGAAATCATCTTTTTGGCTTGTAGCTGAATATGCTTCAATTCCTTTATCCGGATTGGCATTGATGTCGGCAAATTTCCATGAGTCCAGTTCTTCACGGCTACCAGGAATGTAAATCAGATTATTTGCTCCATAATCCCCTACTATATTTGAACCAAATGTATACGAGTAGCGTGCATACGAGAAATTACCCGCAAATCCCATTTGCATACCTTCGTACAATAACGATACGCTTGTAGCAAAATATTTTGCATATTCTTTTTTATAACTAATGGTTGCAATGATACGATCTGGCGCTACGTAAGTTCCATATCCCAATTCGTGTTCATTATTACCATTCACTGAATAAGTGTTCGTTTTTATAGCAGATGATACTTGGTCGCCAATTCCATCACCATACGAACGAGACTTAGAATGTGTATAAGCAAATGACAGGTCTAAACCAAAGTTGAACTTCTTGCGCAATTGGGCAGAAATAGAGTAATAGTAGGCTCCTTTTTTGCCATTTTCAATCATGTATGCATTTTGGTTTTCATTGGCCCAGGTCTTATCACTGTACATAGTATACTTATAACGAGAATCTTGAGGAGAGAGGGTTATCTTTGAATCCTCAGATGCAGGTTTGTATCCGTAGTTTGTAACTACTGCCGGATTATAATCCTTATTATAGATACCTTCCAGTGTTAAATCAATGTCATAGGGGAGTTTTACATCGAATGCTAATGACGTTTTCCAGGTAGAAGGCATTTTTAGATCTTTACTAATAACAGTAGGGCTCTGAGGGGGCTTTTGGTCTGGTGAGTAACCATTGTTATAAAGGTCAGTCAGGATATCATTCAGATTTGCATGGAAACTGGGTTGAGCTCCAGCCGCGGACGATTTGTTATAGAAATATTGCTTTTGTCCAACATTGGAGTTGCCCATGGTTGATACCAACCATACAAAAGGCATGCGGCCTACGAAAACTCCTGTGCCTCCCCTTAACACATATTTACGTTCACCGGTAATATCCCAGTTGAAACCTACACGGGGAGAAACTGTTACTTTGGTTGAAGGTAACTGGTCAGTAGTATAATGGTTTCCACCGAAGTCAAGTTTTGCAAAAGCATCGTTGTAGTTATCTTTCAAAGAAGGATACATAGGTACTTCGAAACGAATACCAGCTGTCAGGCGAAGATTGTCCGAAAGTGATATTTCATCTTGCATATAAGCAGAGAATTGTTTGTAATCCATTTTAGCTTCATATGGTGAGCCTGCAACACTGGGGTGGGTAATGGCAAATGCGGCCGGATTACCACCATTCTTGAAATCATCCATGGAAGAATATACATAATATCCGGTTCCTCCCTGCATATATCCATTTATTGCATTGGTGAATTCATATTGTAAACCACCCATTAGCTTATGGATACCGATGTTCCAATTAACTTCATCTGTCAATGACCACACAGATGTTTTGCGAAGATTGCCTTCTGTGAAAATTTCGGTACCGAGTGACATGTATGGAGCACCATCTTTTAGAATATCTACGGTCGGAAATGCGCCGCCGTCGTATCTACGTGGCTCATCTTGATATGAATAAGCAAAACGCATCATGTTATTCAATTTACCGTCTAAAAAACGTGCATTCCACTCTGCGGCAATGGATGAGAAATTGCGTTCCTGATAATAACGAGAATTCTCAAAATACATGGAATATCTGGAAGTACGATTTTGCGAGGCTGGAACTCCAAGGCTTGTATTGCCTGGATAAATAGTTCCGGCAGTCAATGGAGAAACAGAAGTAGAAGGTGCATTAGAGTCCTGTGTACGAGTTTGTGAGATGCGTAGGCTTACTTTGTTGTTTTCATTAACATTCCAATCCAAACGTCCCATTAAACGATAGCCGGGAGTTTTCTTGGTGTAGTCGTTGTAACGTCCTGGGTCATATCCGTATTTAGTGATTAGATATTGGCGCATTTCGTCCAAATCTGTTTGCAGTGGGCGGTAGTAATCTCCTTTGCTGTAATCTTGAGAGTCATTGGCACGTGGTTTGGCGGTAGGGCCAGCAACGCTACTGTCTTCATATTCACCATTCACAAAGAAAAAGAGTTTATCTTTAATCAGTGGACCGCCGAGGCTTAAACCATATGTGTTCACATGAGCATCTGTGCGAACCATTTCATAATCACCAACCTTATTTCCTTTCATATTATTGTTGCTGAAATAAGTATAGGCTGTGCCACGGAATTGGTTGTCGCCTGAACGGGTTACCGCATTAATACCTCCACCTGTAAAACCACTTTGGCGGACATCATACGGAGTGACTGATACAGATATTTCTTCCAGTGCATCCAAAGATATAGGAGAACCGTTAGCCGGAAGATTAGCGCCAATACCAAATGTATTATTGAATGAAGCGCCATCGACAGTAACAAATGACTGGCGGTAGTTACCACCACCCACAGCAAATCCGTTACCAACGTCTGCTCCTTGCGGTGAAAGACGCATCACGTCGTTCATACTACGTGACACAGTCGGAGTTGCAATGATCATGTCGCGATTAGCATTCATGACTGCACCTGCGCGGTTGCTCTTCATGTTACTGTTGCTTGATCCAATAATGACTATCTCGTCGAGTAACTCCGCCGATTCTTTCAACGTTACATTCAAAATTGGATTTTCGCCCAGTGACAAATAAATTTCTTTGTATATAGCCGGTTGGAAACCAATATACGAGATATCAATCTTGTATGGTCCGCCGGCCCGCATACCTTGAATGGTAAACTGCCCATTCACATTAGTCACAGCACCATACCGGGTCCCTGACGACTCGTGAATTGCAATAACTGTTGCGCCAATAGCTGGCTCATCCTGCGCAGTAACCTTACCACTTATGCTGGAAGTGGTGACTTGTGCGCTAACGATAGTAGCGATAGTTAATAACGCTACTGTTAATAAGGAACGCATTTTCTTTAACATAAAACGAAAATAGATTAATATATTCTAATATTTTGCGCAAAAGTACTAAATAAGTTTTAGACTGCTGTTACGTTTTTATTATATTTTTAGGGGGACCCACTCTTTTAACTAAGACGGTTGAACTAGCTATAAACAAGTCAGGCACAAGCAAAAAGTAAACTGGTTTCTTTTGCCTGTGCCTGACTGTTTGTGCGGTTTTTTCGTTAGTCAGTTGTTAACTTTCTGTAACGTACACGCTTAGGCTCTTCATTGCCAAGGCGTTTCATCTTGTTTTCTTCGTATTCCGAGTACGATCCTTCGAAATAGAATACATTCGAATCACCTTCAAAAGCCAGGATGTGCGTACAAATACGATCCAGGAACCAACGGTCATGCGAGATAACTACGGCGCATCCGGCGAAATCCTCCAAACCTTCTTCAAGAGCACGCAGGGTGTTCACGTCGATATCATTGGTAGGCTCATCAAGCAGCAATACATTGCCTTCTTCTTTCAGAGCCATAGCTAAGTGCAGACGATTACGCTCACCACCCGAGAGTACCCCGCATAGTTTTTCCTGATCGCCACCGGCAAAATTGAATCTGGATAAATACGCACGTGCGTTAATATCGCGTCCGCCCATACGCATTAATTCCGAACCTCCCGAAATCACTTGATAAACACTCTTGTTGGGGTCGATATCTTTATGTTGCTGATCTACGTAAGCTACCTTAACGGTTTCACCCACTTCGAACTCGCCTTTATCTACTTTTTCCATGCCCATGATGAGACGGAAGAGAGTAGTCTTACCGGCACCATTCGGTCCGATAACCCCTACAATACCGTTCGGCGGAAGCATAAAGTTCAAATCGTCAAACAACAGCTTGTCGCCATAAGCCTTGGCCACATGGATGGATTCGATAACCTTGTTGCCAAGGCGTGGACCGTTCGGTATAAAGATTTCCAGTTTCTCTTCCTTAGCCTTTTGGTCCTCGTTCAATAACTTATCGTACGAGTTCAAACGGGCTTTACCCTTAGCCTGACGAGCTTTAGGAGCCATGCGCACCCATTCCAACTCACGTTCCAGTGTCTTGCGACGTTTGCTGACGGTCTTTTCCTCCATCTCCATACGTTTGGTTTTCTGATCCAGCCAACTGGAGTAGTTGCCTTTCCAGGGAATACCTTCGCCACGGTCTAATTCCAGAATCCATCCGGCTACGTGATCCAGGAAGTAACGGTCGTGCGTTACAGCAATAACCGTACCTTCATACTGTTGCAAGTGCTGTTCCAACCAGTCGATAGATTCGGCATCCAAGTGGTTGGTAGGCTCATCGAGCAGCAAGATCTCCGGTTTCTGCAACAACAGACGACAGAGGGCTACCCGGCGACGTTCACCTCCTGAGAGATGTTCCACCAATTGGTCTTCGGGCGGACAACGGAGTGCATCCATGGCACGTTCCAACTTGCTGTCAAGGTTCCAGGCATCGGTAGCATCTATGATGTCCTGCAATTCACCTTGACGGGCAAACAGTTTATCCATCTTGTCGCCATCTTCGTAATACTCCGGCAAACCAAACTTTTGGTTAATCTCTTCGTATTCGGCAAGTGCATCCACAATGGGCTGTACACCTTCCATAACGATTTCTTTTACCGTCTTTGTGTTGTCCAGGTGCGGTTCCTGTTCCAGATAACCTACGCTATATCCCGGTGAGAACACCACTTCGCCTTGGTACGATTTTTCCAGTCCGGCAATAATCTTAAGCAAAGTAGATTTACCCGAGCCGTTCAAACCGATAATACCGATTTTCGCCCCGTAGAAAAACGAGAGGTAGATGTCTTTTAGTACATTCTTGTTGGGTTGGAAAGCCTTGCTTACCCCCACCATCGAGAAAATTATTTTTTTATCGTCTGCCATATATAATAATGTATTTATAGATTCTTGCTGTTGTCAAAGTGCGGCAAATATACGATTATACTTCATATAAATCGAATAAAATGGTGGTGGTAGGCGTAATTTATTGAAATTTCTTTGGATTCTATTAAAAAGTGTCTATCTTTGCACCCGCTTAACCGCAAAACAAGAAGGATTGATTCGCTAGCTCAGCAGGTAGAGCACAACACTTTTAATGTTGGGGTCCTGGGTTCGAGCCCCAGGCGGATCACTT
>JAVBVD010000042.1:0-36857 GCA_031554635.1 Bacteroides sp. | reverse complement strand
TCTTTAAAATACCGAATGATATTTTCGGCATTCGTTCCGGAACCGGAAGCAAAAATCGCTATGTTCTTTCCCATAATCTACCCTTTTCGATGCACAGATTAGTGAAAAATGTGCAAAACACCTCATTTATTTACTCAAATAGTTGCGCAGGACAATAAATCTTTATTCCTTTGCAGCGCAAATTTAAAGAAATAAAACTAATTACTAATTAAAAATTTAAAGTTATGTCTGAAATTGCATCAAGAGTGAAAGCGATTATCGTTGAGAAATTAGGTGTTGAGGAATCAGAAGTTACTACAGAAGCTAGCTTCACTAACGACCTGGGTGCTGACTCACTTGACACAGTAGAACTTATCATGGAATTTGAAAAAGAATTCGGTATTTCTATTCCGGACGATCAGGCTGAGAAGATTGGCACTGTGGGCGACGCTGTATCTTACATCGAAGAACACGCTAAGTAATCGTATTTCATCAGTATGGAATTAAAAAGAGTTGTAGTAACGGGTCTTGGCGCCGTTACTCCCATTGGCAATAACGTTTCCGAATTTTGGGAAAATCTTGTAAATGGGGTTAGCGGAGCTGGACCTATTACTCATTTTGATCCCTCATTGTTCAAGACCCAGTTTGCCTGCGAAGTGAAGAACTTCGACGTATCGCAATACATGGACCGCAAAGAGGCACGCAAAATGGACTTGTACACGCAGTATGCCATTGCCGTAGCCAAAGAAGCGGTAACTGATTCGGGACTTGATCTTGAAAACGAAGATCTGAACAGAATCGGTGTTATCTTTGGAGCTGGTATCGGTGGTATCCGCACTTTCGAAGAGGAAGTAAGCAACTACGCCCTTCATAAAGAAAACGGTCCGAAGTTCAACCCATTCTTCATCCCGAAGATGATTTCGGATATTGCAGCCGGACAGATTTCGATCATGTACGGTTTCCATGGCCCCAACTACTCTACCTGTTCAGCTTGTGCTACTTCAACCAACGCCATTGCCGATGCATTCAACCTCATCCGTTTGGGTAAGGCCAATGCTATTGTATCCGGTGGTTCGGAAGCAGCTATTTTCCCGGCAGGTGTGGGTGGTTTCAATGCAATGCATGCTTTGTCAACCCGTAACGATGCTCCGGCAACAGCTTCCCGTCCGTTCAGCGCAACCCGCGATGGTTTCGTAATGGGCGAAGGTGGTGGTTGCTTGATCCTTGAAGAACTGGAACATGCCAAAGCTCGCGGAGCGAAGATCTATGCGGAAGTTGCCGGTGTAGGTATGTCGGCCGATGCTCATCATCTCACAGCTTCTCATCCGGATGGACTAGGAGCGAAATTAGTGATGCTGAACGCATTGGAAGACGCTGAACTGGAACCCAGTGCTGTTGACTATATCAATGTGCACGGAACATCCACTCCGGTAGGTGATATTTCGGAATCCAAAGCTATCAAAGAAGTATTTGGCGACCACGCTTATAAATTGAACATCAGTTCGTCGAAATCCATGACAGGTCACTTGTTGGGTGCTGCCGGTGCGGTAGAGTCCATTGCAAGTATCCTCGCCATCAAGAATGGTATCGTTCCTCCGACCATCAATCATGAAGAAGGAGACAACGACGAGAACATCGACTACAACCTCAACTTCACCTTCAACAAAGCTCAGAAGCGCGAAGTGAATGTAGCTCTTTCCAACACATTCGGTTTCGGTGGTCACAATGCCTGCGCTATTTTCAAGAAATACGCTGAGTAAGACCGTGTTACGTAACCAAATAGATAAGATAAGACTCCTGTTCCGCAAGGACAGAGAGTCTTATTTTTGTCTTTATGGGATACTAGGGTTCTATCCCCGCAACATTCGCCTCTATCAGGAGGCGCTCCTCCACAAATCGTCGGCCATCCGCTCGGAGAAAGGACGCCTGCTGAACAACGAACGCATGGAATTCCTGGGCGATGCCATTCTCGATGCCATTATCGGCGATATTGTTTACAACCATTTCGAAGGCAAAAGGGAAGGGTTCCTGACGAACACCCGCTCGAAGATCGTTCAGCGCGAAACGTTGAACAAACTTGCCGTGGAGATCGGGTTGGACAAACTCATCAAATACTCCCTTCGTTCTTCGTCGCACAACAGTTACATGTACGGCAACGCTTTCGAAGCGTTTATCGGAGCCATTTATCTGGACCAGGGGTACGACCGTTGCAAATGGTTTATGGAAAACCGAATCATCGGCAGGCACATCGATTTGGACCGATTGTCGCGCAAGGAGGTCAACTTCAAGTCGAAGCTGATTGAGTGGAGTCAGAAGAATAAAATGGAGGTTTCGTTCGAATTGATCGAGCAATCTCTGGATAAGGAAAACAATCCTGTGTTCCACACGGAGGTGCATGTCGAAGGACGCACTGCCGGTTCGGGGAGTGGATATTCCAAGAAGGAGTCGCAACAAAACGCCGCCCAGATGGCGTTGAAGAAGATTAAAAACACCCCGGAATTCCTGACGGAAATACGTGAAGCCAAAGAGCAGGCAGCACAGGAGGAAGAGGCAATTTCCGATGAAAGCATAGAAACAACGGAAAACGAAGAAGCAACAGAAATAACGGGAAAAACGGTACTAAAAACCGATGAAATCGAAATAATTCAATCAAAAGACGATTTGACAGAAGCTGATCTAGCGGAGAGCGATCTAGCTAAAACGAGGAAAATGAAATAGAAGAAGACGGGATTGAGGAAGATGAAATTGAGGAAGATGAGATCAAGGATTACCAACTTCAAGATCCCGAACTTGAAGAGCACATTTCCAGATCAAAAGACTCAATCTCTTAGAACGACGAAGTAATCGAGCAGCCTGCCGAAAAGAACAGGTAGTTAACCCGGGAAAACCGACCGGGTAATCAACCGGAAAACAAAATCAACCAAAGCAGATTCCCATATGCCGCCCTTGAACCACTAAATCGTGGTCTTCCGTCACCAGTTTTAATTTTCCTGCCACTTCCTCCAATGGAATGGAAGAAATCTCATCACCTGTTAACGTAATCATTCGCCCGAACTGCCCGTTGGCAATCAATTCCGCCGCATGCCCACCCATACGTGTCGACAAGTTACGATCGAACGGCGTAGGCGAACCTCCCCGCTGCACATATCCCAACACCGTCTCCCGGGTTTCGATACCCGTTTCCTGCTCGATGGAACGGGCAATATACTCACCGGCACGGTGTTTTCCTTCGGTTGAGATGCCTTCGGCTACCACCACGATGGAGTAAGGCTTCCCCCTTCTGGCCCGGTCGTGAATGGTATCACAGATATTCTTTATATTATAAGGAATCTCGGGAACCAGAATCACATCCCCACCACCGGCCATGCCCGAATAGAGTGCTATCCAGCCAGCTTTGTGCCCCATCACCTCGATCACCATCACCCGTTTGTGCGAACTCGCCGTAGAGTGCAGGCGGTCGATGGCTTCGGTGGCAATGTTCACGGCAGAGTCGAATCCGAAAGAGAAGTCCGTCCCCCAGATATCATTATCGATTGTTTTGGGTACGGATACCACATTCACCCCGATAGCGGCAAACTTGGCAGCGGTTTTCTGCGTCCCGTTTCCGCCGATGCAGACGATGCAATCCAATCCCAATTCTTGTATATTATCGGCAATCAGCTTCGACTTATCCATTCCGTTGCCGTCTTTCTTGAAAGGTTTATCGCGTGAAGTGCCCAACACCGTCCCGCCAAGATTCAGCAACCCCGATAGCGACCGGTCGTCAAAGCGGAACAAATCCTTTGTCAGCAGCCCCTGAAAGCCACTTTGAATGCCCCATACTTCCATCCCGTAATGATTGATTGCGACTTTAGACACGCCACGGATGGTGGCATTAATACCGGGGCAGTCGCCTCCCGAAGTCAATATACCGATTTTCATAAGACAATTCTCTACGCTGGGGTTAATATTCAGTCACAATCTCAGGGTTTTTAACTTTTATTTCCGACGTAAAGATAGAAAAAAAAGATAAATAAGGTTACTTTTGCACGATTAATCATAGAGCGAGAAGTAAATGATGAACAGAACCAGGATTATTAGTCGTGTTTTCCATTCGCGCCTGAAGGAGATTGAGCGCTATGCCACCTGCGCAGGCGAACTGCAGCACGGCGTACTCATGCGCCTTGTGCAGAAAGCAGCCGGTACGGAATGGGGGAAGAAGTACGACTACGCATCTATACGTAACTACAACGATTTCAAAGAACGTTTCCCGATACAGACATACGAAGAGATTAAACCCTACATACAACGGTTACGAGCCGGAGAGCAGAACCTGCTTTGGCCCTCGGAAATCCGTTGGTTTGCCAAGTCATCGGGAACCACCAACGATAAGAGTAAGTTCCTTCCCGTCAGCAAAGAGTCTTTACGAGACATCCATTACAAAGGCGGCGCCGATGCAGTTGCTCTTTATCTTCGCAACAATCCGGACAGCCGTTTCTTTTCGGGCAAAGGATTGATCCTCGGAGGCAGCCACAGCCCCAACCTGAGCTCCAACCACAGCCTTGTAGGCGACCTTTCCGCCATCCTGATCCAGAATGTCACCCCATTGGTCAACCTGATTCGTGTTCCAAGCAAGAAGATTGCTTTGATGAGCGAATGGGAAACCAAGATCGAAGCCATTGCCAACAGCACCGTCCATACGAATGTCACTAATCTGTCGGGAGTACCCTCGTGGTACCTCGTACTGATCAAACGTATTCTTGAGAAGACCGGCAAGCAAACTCTGGAAGAGATTTGGCCCAACCTGGAAGTATTCTTCCACGGCGGTGTGGCGTTCACCCCGTATCGTGAGCAATACAAGCAACTGATTCAGACCCCCCGCATGCATTATGTAGAGACCTACAATGCATCGGAAGGCTATTTCGGCACACAGGACGATCTTTCCGATCCTGCCATGTTGCTGATGATCGATTATGGAATCTTCTACGAGTTCATGCCATTGGAGGAGATGGACAAAGAAAATCCGCAGACGTATTGTCTGGAAGATGTGGAGCTCAACAAGAACTATGCGTTGATCATCTCCACATCGTGCGGTTTGTGGCGATATATGATTGGCGACACGGTAAAGTTCACCTCGAAGAGTCCCTATAAATTCGTTATTACCGGGCGTACGAAGCATTTTATCAATGCCTTCGGCGAGGAGCTGATTGTGGACAACGCCGAGAAAGGGCTTGCCAAAGCGTGTGAAGCTACGGGTGCGCAAGTGAGCGAATACTCCGCCGCACCGGTGTTCATGGATAAGTCGGCCAAGTGCCGCCACCAATGGATCATCGAGTTTGCCGAGATGCCCGATTCCATCGATAAATTCGCCAAGATATTGGACGATACCCTGAAAGAGGTGAATTCCGATTACGAAGCCAAGCGTTGGAAAGACATTGCTTTGCAGCCATTGGAGATCATCATCGGACGCCGGGGGGTGTTTCATGACTGGATGGCACAAAGAGGAAAGCTGGGCGGACAGCACAAAGTACCCCGTTTGAGCAATACCCGCGATTACATCGAAGAAATGTTAGCGCTCAATAATACCTCCGCCTAACACCAGGCCATCTTTGTAAAATGCTGCCGCCTGACCGGAGGCAATAGCCGTCAACGGTTCGTGCAACTGCACATGGAGTCGTCCGTCGGTTTGCTTCGTCACCGTACAACGATTGGCCTGCTTCCGGTAGCGTATCTTCACAATAATATCATCGTGTTCCAGCAGACGGTCTTCGTCGATGATGTTCCACTCTTTCAATACCATATCCATGCGTTCGAGCGCTTGCAGGGAAGCAAGCACCACCTCGTTCTGCTCGGTCCGGATTTCTTTGACGAACACCGCCCGGTTCAGGTCGATACCCAGCCCACGGCGTTGCCCGATGGTGTAAAACGGATATCCTTCGTGCCAGGCTATAAAATTACCCTTCTCATCGAGAAATTTCCCTCGACCGATGCTATATTCCGGCTTACCGTCCATCGCATCTACCCTCTTGCCTGTTTCCGGGACATTCTTCCCCTGCGTATCTATGTAGCGTTTGAGAAAGCTCCTGTAATCCATCGGACAGAAGCAAACACCCAGACTGTCTTTCTTCGTCGACACTTTGGCAAAGCCTCTTCCGGCAGCCAGCGCGCGTGCTTCGGCCTTGGTCATTTCCCCCATCGGCAGCAACATCCGGTGCAGGATATCCTGCGGCAATCCCCAGAGGAAGAACGACTGATCCTTGTCGGCATCGGCTGCCGGAGTGATGTAATACTTTCCCTGCGATAGCACCTTACGTACATAATGCCCGGTGGCAAGATGAAATAGACCCTTTTCATCGGCAATCTTTACCAATAGCGGCCATTTCAGGTAGTTATTGCACAACGTGCAGGGCACAGGGGTATGCCCTGACATGTATTCGTCGATGAAGTAGCGCACAATCTGCCGGTCGAACAGTTCGCGGGCGTCATACGTGATGTGTTCTATTCCCAGCCGTGATGCCAGTTCGCGGGCATCTTCCAGATAGCCCGTTGCCCCGTCGATCTCGTAAAACCGGAACGTGACACCCGTCACCTCATAACCGGCATCGATCAGCAACATAGCGGCTACGGAACTATCCGTACCGCCACTCATCCCCAGTAACACACGCTTATTTTCACTCATCATGCCGCAAATGTACACATTTTCCCTTATCTTTGTCGGTTGCAACCTTTAAAGAGAATGAAAGAATTGACACCTTCCACTCCACTCGTGATCCTATACTCCGAGCATCCGCTCTTCGGAGCATTGCTGATTCCCTATACCGCCGAATCCGGACCCGACGGACAGCTCCGGTTGACGGAACAGGCCTTTCATGCCTCCTCCAATACGATCGAACAGATGAGCGAAGCCGAACAGAAAGCTATTCACATTGCCTCGCACTACACCGAGAAATACCTGATGCAGGTGTACTCCCGCGAAAAAACGGTTGCCCGGTTCCTGCAAAAACTATCGAACGATCCGGAACGGATCAAGGAAAGCATTCGCCCCTATATCGAGAAGAAACTGAAGGAAATGACAGAGGCGATCCTGGAAGGTAACCTCCCTCTGTATCAGAAACCGGGTTCGAGCAAACTGTTGTTTCCGCACCATGCTTACCGCGTTCACCGCGAACCGGTACGTACGTCGTTTACCTTTAAAGTCGATGGGGAATTTTTCAGCTATTACCCGGATTGTTTGGTCGATGGACAGACATTGGTGTTGAGCGAGCCGAAACCGGTGGTGACGTTGGTGTCCAGTCCGGCTGTTCTGCTGCTTGGCATGAATTTATATCGGTTCCATCACATCGAGGCTTCACGCCTGCTGCCTTTTACCAATAAGAAAACGGTCAGCGTTCCTTCCAGACTTCTGCCCAAGTACATCGAGAACATTGTTATCCCGATAGCCCGTTACCACACGGTTGAGACCGACGGACTGGCGCTTATAGAAGAGTCGCCGATGTGCGAAGCGCTCCTTTCCATCGAGGAAGGGATTAGCAACGGGTTGCTTTTACTGCTGACTTTCCGCTACGGGAGCCGGGAGTTTACCCCCGAAGAATCGCCTGAAATCAAGATATTCCTCCCCCGCCGGGACGACGAAGAAGAGACCGTTCTTCGTTATTTCCGCCGCAACCGACAGGCCGAAGAATCGCTCGTCCGCCGGTTGCTCGACTCCGGAATGCAGCAGGTAGGCGAGTCGCATTTCGGCCTTGCGGACGGTGCGCCTGAGAAGTCGCTTGGCGAATGGCTCACCTGCCACCGGGAAATGATCGAGCAGCACTTCCGCCTCACCGACGCACTGTCCGAACGAAGTTACTGCCTGGACGAGGTTCGCATCGAACAGAACTGTGACGACGGGCCCGACTGGTTCGACCTGCACATCACTGTGGTAGTGGGCGAGTTTCGCATCCCATTCAACCGTTTCCGGAAGCACATACTCGAAGAGAAACGGGAGTTCATTCTGCCCGACGGACGTTTGTTGCTGTTGCCCGAAGAATGGTTTGCCCGGTATGCCAATCTAATGGAGCTGGGGGAGACAGGCGAGAAAAGTATCCGGCTCAGACGCCACTTTGCCGGTATTGTGAGCAATTTGCTCGACGAGCCTTCACAGCTCCGGTTACCAAATGCCGTACCTATCACAGAACTTCCCCCACCCAACGGACTGAAAGCTACACTCCGTCCGTATCAGCAGAAAGGATATGCCTGGATGGTGCATCTCTACGAGAATGATTTCGGCGGATGCCTCGCCGATGATATGGGATTGGGGAAGACATTGCAAACGCTTACACTGTTGCAATACATCTACCGGGGTACAGCAAGCAACCATCTTGCCAATGAAGTACCTGCCGATGCAGGCAGGAGTACTCCAAACACTCCACACATCGATGAAATAGGACAATTTTCATTATTCGGTGAGGAGTCATTTCGTGAAGTATCGCTAAGCGATGAGCCATCCGGCAATGGATCATTCAATAATGATTTATTCAGCAATGAACCGGGCAGTAATAATCTATTCGGAAATGATTTATTTGGGGAAGCTCTTCCGGAGCAACCGGCATCCGGGAATCCCACCACTACTGCCCAGCCGTCTGCCCGAAAGCCTGCCACATTGATCGTCGTTCCCACTTCCTTACTGCACAACTGGCGCAAAGAAACCAGACGCTTCACCAATCTGTCGATAACCGAATACAACACCCAGACACGCTTTCGCAAAGGTCAGCCGGAGTTATTCTTCAAACAATACCACCTGATTCTGACCTCGTACGGCATGATGCGCAACAATACGGAGGTACTCAACCGGTATTGCTTTGAGTATGTAGTACTGGACGAAAGCCAGAACATCAAGAACAGCGACTCCCTCACCTTCCGGGCAGCCACCCAATTACGTTGCAACCACCGGCTGGTACTCACCGGAACCCCCATCGAGAACTCACTGAAAGACCTCTGGTCGCAGTTTCATTTCCTGCAACCGGGTTTATTGGGTAGCGAGTCGGAGTTCAACAAACGTTTCATCGCACCCATCCGGCAGAACGACCCGCTTAGGGAAGCCCGTCTCCGGCAACTGATCTCCCCTTTCATCCTACGACGTAGCAAACGGGAGGTAGCTCCCGAACTTCCTTCGTTAACAGAGGAAATCATCTATTGCGACATGAGCGATGAACAAGACTCTCTTTACCAACAGGAGAAAAACAGTCTGCGCAACACCCTGTTGCAATCACACCTGCCGGGAAACTCCCACCAATCACTCACCATACTGAACGGTATCACCCGCCTGCGCCAGTTGGCCTGCCATCCGCAGATGATTTTTCCCGATTCCATCGCCGGTTCGGGCAAGTTAGAGCAAATCATCGACACCTTCGAGACACTCCGCAGCGAGGGGCATAAGGTGTTGATCTTCTCTGCGTTCGTAAAGCACCTGGAACTTATTGCCGCCATCTTCCGTGAGCGGCGATGGTCGTACGCCCTACTCACCGGTTCATCGACCGACCGCGCGGAAGAAATCGCCCGTTTCACCCAATCGGACGAGATACAGGCATTCCTCATTTCACTCAAAGCCGGTGGCGTAGGGCTTAACCTAACGCAAGCCGACTACGTTTTCATCATCGACCCGTGGTGGAATCCCGCCGCCGAGGCTCAAGCCATCAGTCGCGCTCACCGCATCGGTCAAGACAAGCAGGTCATCGCTTACCGCTTCATCACACAGGGAAGCATTGAAGAAAAGATCACCCAACTACAGGAAAGCAAGCGAAAACTGGCAAATACGTTTATAGCCGACAGCGATTCGCTTCCACAGCTTACCGGCAAGGAATGGACGGAGCTACTGAGCTAAATAAAGTACTTCCCACTGTGGAATAAAATCATCATACAGTAGTAATGGTAGTTTCAATCTTTGGCACAAACTGTTTCATGGTGTGGCACAGACTGTTCCACGGTGCGGCACAACCTGTTTCGCGGTGTGGCACAACCTGTTTCACGGCGTGGCACACAGTGTTTCATGCCGTGGCACAGGTTGTTTCACCCGATGAAACAATCTGAATATGACTCCCAGTGACTGTGACAGGATGAAGGAGCAAAGAAGAACGTAAGCGTGACGGATACCCCAAAACGTGCTGGATCCGTGCTGGATAAAATGGCGATCCAGCACGGCCTATCTAATTAATTATTAGAATATTGACTCGAAAATCGTGCTGGTGTGCTGGATGTTTTTCAAAAATCGTACAGGAAGAAGATATTGTGAGTGCTACCCCGAAAGAAGAATCTTCCGACATTTCGTATAGGGAAACGGGCCTACCGAAAGATTACCAGTCTTAATTCTTGCATATTTCCGTTAAAATCCCTAACATTGCACGATACAAATTTAGTTGAATATCTATGCTAAGAAATTTATTAGGAGTTTTATTACTCTTCATGTTCTCCCTATGCGCCTTTGGGCAAGAGGAAGAATCCTCACAACCCAGTGACCGGTTCACCTACGACGTAGCCGCCGACCCGGAATCCGTTTCGGCCAATATGTTGCAGATTCTGCAAAAACTACCATTCGTCACTATCAATGCTAGCAATGAAGTAGCGATCCCCAGTAGTTCGCAAGTTGTTTTATACATCAATGGACTGCCGCAATCGGGATATTCCATTGGCGAATATCTGCAAACGTTACCGGCTAGCCGGGTGGAACGGGTGGAAATCTATACCCAGCCGAAAGCATCCGAACAACTCACGGGGGACGCCGGGTTGATAAACATTATCACCAAGAAACAAGAAGGAGAAGGCACCACATTGGCTGTTACTGCCCATGGAGCCACATCGACGCTGGCCGGCGCCGACTTGCTGCTGAACATACGGAAGAATAAATTCTTTTTCGATGGGGGGTATTCGTTCTCTTATCAGGACAAGTATAGCACTACATGGAAAGATGCTTACACCCCTTCTATAGAGACCCAGTACAGGTATATCAATCAGCACAACGCTTCCCTGCATACCGGTTTCGAGTTGACAGAGAAAGATATTATCGGAGCTACATTGACCATGATTTGTAAAGAAGAAAGCCGACGATTTGAACTTATAGAGTCTGATGACATGGTAGCTCTAACAAGCCAACCCGTTTACAATCTTGCCACGTACTACAAACACACATTTGCCAAGGGAGCTTTTTTGAAACTGACCTACGAATACAATCATGGAGAATCTACGCTCGAGACTTTTAATGAGATGTACAGCAACCCTTTGAAGGAAAATAACTTCCAGATCGACTTTTCCACTCCCATCAATAATATCAGCAGTTTTGAAGTTGGAGGGCGTTATTCTATACACAAAGCAAACTTTATATATAAGATCAACCAAAACAATATTCAAATGGAAGAGGAAGAGAAAAACAAATCAAATTCCTGGACCGTTTACACCCAATATACAATTAGGTTTGCCAAACTGCAATTGAATGTCGGTTTACTCGGAAACAACTCCGACGACGAAGGAAGATCATTCTGTCTATCTCCCTACACCACGTTAAATTGGGACATTAACGACAAGCAGAGCATCTCCTTTCAATACAACCTACAACGTATACAACCAACGTATATGAACAGCTCGTTGATTGATCACAAACCGTTGCACAAGGTAGACGTGAACTATCACTATACATACCGGAAGCTCCAACTAATGGCAGACGCCAATTACAGCCTCAGCCCGAGTTGCCGTCTTCCGGCATTCTATGGCGTGTATTATTCGGTAGATGAACGCATGAAATTCCAACAAATCCTTTTATCGCTTTATGCCCGGTACGCCCTAGCTCCGTCCGTTTCGGTTTACGGAGGAGGTATGTTCACTCGCCAACGCATCGATTACGATAACGCCCGGAATGAGAAAAGCCAGAACGCCAACTGCGGGCAACTATCGGCAGGTTCGGATATTCACTTTACCCCGAGCTTCTGCCTGGCCATAAACGGAGGGTACTATTTCCCTCAAAAGACAGAAAATATCAGTGGCACACAGAACTATTTCTACCGGGCAAACCTCTCGAAAGAATTTGCTAACAAACGGTGGAAAGCAGCCATCTATGCCAACGACTTCTTTGGAAAGAAAAAAATAAAGAGTTACTACAAAGACATTTATTCCCCCCAAACAGTCATGCGATACACCCTGCCAACCAATGAATTCGGCGTATCGCTCACCTACCGCATCCTCTAAGAGAAACAGATAGATCGGGCACTCAACGCCACCGTTCCCAACCCATACAATCCTCCTGAAGCACCCGCCTTTCAGGAGGATTTTGTTTACGAAAACGCAAAAAGCCGGGAAAGTGCTTAACGTATAAATAATTTGTTATAACTTTGTGGTTTCAAATGAAATAAAACAGAATCAATATGGAACATCAACTGACGATTTACAATACTTTAGACAGAAAAAAGGAACAGTTCGTACCATTGCATGCACCCAATGTAGGCATGTATGTGTGCGGCCCGACAGTATATGGAGACGCTCATCTGGGACATGCACGTCCATCCATCACGTTCGACGTTCTGTTCCGTTACCTCACCCAGTTAGGCTATAAGGTACGCTACGTGCGCAACATCACCGATGTGGGTCATCTGGAGCACGACGCCGACGAAGGTGAGGACAAAGTAGCCAAGAAAGCCCGTCTGGAACAGGTGGAGCCGATGGAAATCGTACAGTTCTATTTGAATCGTTACCACGACGCCATGCGTGCGCTCAATGTACTTCCCCCCAGCATCGAACCGCATGCCTCGGGACATATCATCGAGCAAATCGAATTGGTGAAGAAAATACTCGATGCCGGATACGCCTACGAAAGCCAGGGTTCGGTTTACTTCGATGTAGCCAAATATAATAAGGATCACCACTACGGCAAGTTGTCGGGACGTAACCTGGACGATGTGCTGAACACCACCCGCGAGCTGGACGGACAGAGCGAGAAACACAACCCGGCGGACTTCGCCCTGTGGAAATGCGCACAACCCGAACACATCATGCGTTGGCCCTCGCCCTGGAGCGACGGTTTCCCCGGCTGGCATGCCGAATGTACGGCAATGGGGCGCAAGTACCTCGGCGAACAGTTCGACATTCACGGGGGAGGTATGGACCTGATCTTCCCGCACCATGAATGCGAGATTGCACAGTCAGTGGCTTCGGAAGGACACGACATGGTGCGTTACTGGGTACACAACAACATGATCACCATCAACGGAACGAAGATGGGCAAGTCGCTCGGCAACTTCATCACACTGGATGAGTTCTTCAACGGCTCGCACCCGCTGCTCTCACAGGCATACAGCGCGATGACCATCCGTTTCTTCATCCTTCAGGCACACTACCGCAGCACGGTGGATTTCAGCAACGAAGCTTTACAGGCGTCGGAGAAAGGATTGCAACGTTTGCTCGAAGCCGTTGCCAACCTGGATAAGATCACCCCCGCTGCCGTTTCAACTGTAGAAGTGAAGGATATCCGCAAACAATGCGCCGAAGCTATGAACGACGACCTGAACACTCCGATCGTTATCTCGCACTTGTTCGAGGCCACCCGCATTATTAATAATGTAATAGCAGGCAACAACACCATCTCGGCCGACGACCTTCAGGAACTGAAAGCTGTATTCCACCTCTATATGTTCGATATACTGGGACTGAAAGAAGAAACAGGCTCCTCCGATGGACGGGAAGCTGCTTACGGCAAGGTAGTAGACATGTTGCTCGAACAGCGCATGAAGGCCAAAGCCAATAAGGACTGGGCTACATCCGACCTGATACGCAACGAACTCACTGCACTCGGATTCGAAATCAAGGATACGAAGGAAGGGTTCGAATGGAAACTGAATAAATAAGGATATTCACCACAGACACAAAGGAATGACTGCACAAGAGTTTTTCAAAAACGACCTTTTTGCCGCAAATGCAGGCATCGAACTGACAGAAATACGGGAAGGATATGCCAAGGCAGAACTTAAAGTAGGTCCCCAGCACTTGAATGCCGGCGGAAGAACTCAGGGAGGAGCCATCTTCACCCTGGCCGATCTGGCCCTGGCTGCTGCCGTGAACTCACACGGCACGCTGGCTTTCTCGCTTTCATCGAGCATTACCTTTATGCGTGCCAGCGGTACGGGAGACACGCTCACTGCCGAAGCACGCGAACGATACATCGGCCGAAGCACAGGGTATTACCAGATCGACGTGACCAACCAGCACGGGGAGCTGATTGCCACGTTCGAATCAAGTGTATTCCGCAAAGATCAGAAGCTGCCTTTTACTTTGTAACAATGGAAGTCATCGGGTGACGCACGCCGGAGGCGCTTTTCAGAAAAGCCTTGGCCGAACCGAAGTTGAGGTATAAATCCAAACGAATAGGGAGGTGATTTTTATCGTCTGATATATAGAAGGTAATCACCTCTTTTTCTTTTCCTTTCTTAAACTCCACCAGCGAAAAGACAAGGCACTTATACGTCGTGTCGTTCTCGGCCGTAATCTTCTTCGGACCGCGGTAAATCAGCGTTTGCTCTTCCACCTGCCGTCCCGTAGCCATCGGGAACAGGATGCGTTGCCCCACAGTATAATTCTTCGGATCATATGAACGCGCCTGCGCCAGGATGCTCAGCATATCGTGAATGCAACGGCTGTCGCTCTGCGAAGATTCGGCAACCCGCCCATCCTGGTGAGTACGCTTCTGGTCGGCATGGCACACGCCATCCTTGTATGAGAACCAGGCCTCATCCACAGTATATCGCTTACCCTCTTCGGCTCCCTTACGAAAATAACGGGGTTCGAGTTTCTCACCGATGACACTGGTCAATGTATCGCGCATCTTAAAGAAGAAATCGGCCTTGCTACTGCCTATCGCCAATAGATTGATGCGGTAGGCAGGTTTCGACTGATACGTGGTGGAGTTAGTCGTCAGGCTGGCCAGACCAGCCTTCACCCACACAAACTTCCAGTTGAAGTACAAATCGTACATCACATGTTCGCCAGACTTGAACGCTTCATTCTTGGCTTCGCACTGCGCCCTTGCGGGAAGTGACAGGCTTAGGAAAACCACGGCAAACAGGAGCGTAACCCCTGCATACCAACGATTAACGACGGTTCTGTTGCTGCTGGTTACGGAGTCTATCTTTTTTCTTTTTGTCATCATCGGGCTTTTGCTTTTTAAGTTCATCCGGTTTCTGTTTATCGGCTGGTAAGGAAGTCACATTCCAATCCTGGGTATAATCCCAGTTGGTTTTCACGTCCAGAATCATCGGATAATAGTAAACCGTTTCGGGTTGTAGGTTTTCTTCATAACAGCCGGTATCCCACACGCCATTTCCGTTTTTGTCGTTAACAAGACGGGCGCAATACTTGCCAGGAGTCAGGAAGTAGAACACACATTCTCTGTCTTCCACTCTGCGGCGACGTATCACTTTATCCTGCGCATCGAGCAGTTCGACAAAAGCGATGGGGTCAGCGTTTTCTATCTTGAATGTTACTTTGCCATATTCATCTTCTTTCTTCACCTTAAAGCCTTGCTTTAATTTATCGGAATGAAGTCCGTATATGCCCTGGAATCCCAATGAATCGATAGAGAATTCATATTCACCTCCCGGATCCCAGTCGTAGTAAACGGAGAAATTTCGCTCGAGCAACGAATCGCGCTCAAATTCGAATGGAATGTCCTTCCATAAGGTATCTACCTTCTGCCGCAAATGGATGGCTTCCAGATTGTACGATTCAATCGGTTCCTCAAACTTGAATGAAATATAATCGTACACATCCATTGAGGAAGGGATGCGCGGCGACACACTCAGGAACTTGGTAACGGGTACTTCTTCCTCGTCTTTTTTCTTTTTCTTCTTTTTCTTCGGCTCCTCTTTTGCCACCTTCTTCGCCACCAGCTTCAGTGTATCGGTACGGGGTACCAACATACTTAACGTATCTGTATATAAATAATTCAGGCTCAGCAGCAAGGTGTCCTGTTTATAGAGTAACGAGTCGCGCACCCAATAATGAATGGTATCGTGCCGGAGGTTGGATTCAATAATAAAGGCGTCTTTCTCGTCGAAGTTCAGCCCCTTCAACACAGGCAAGGAGTCGGCAGGAGCCGAAAAATAGAAAGTAAACTTCTGTGGGGTGAGTCGCTCGCTCTTAATAAGGTATTGCGAGAATGACCATTCTTTGAACGAACGGAGTATCACATCATCGGGCAGATAATGCGTATATCCTCTGTCTACAATGGTATCAATGGTCAGGGAGTCGATCCAGGAGGTATCACGGCGCGTACGTCCTTCGAAGGAAGGAATAATAAGCGAATCGTTGAATGCCAGTATTTCGCTCTTTTGCGAATAGGCAAAGTTCTGGTCGGCATCTACCAAACCGTAAATCCGGTATGTACCCGGCGCTACTCCACGGATGCGGAAACGGCCGCGGCTGTCGGTACGCCCTACACGCTCAAACGGCAACTTGGTGAATGCCGAGTCGGCCAGATTGGAATGAAGTCCCACGAGCATCCCTTTCACCGGTTCCAGGTTCGAAGCATCGAGCACCGTACCGGAAACCTGCATACTGTCAATAACAGAACCTGTGGAAAAGGAAAAGGTATAATCACCCAACGGATTTCCTTCATTGTTATCGACGATAGCATCGGAAAAATCAATGGTATACGTGGTATTGAGTTTCATGGTGTCGAGCAGGCCAACTGTAACCTTCTTGCCGCTGGCTTTGATTTCCGGCTGCTTGGCTTGCGGCGGAGAGATGACTATCTTCTCCCCGGGCTTCTCTAATTTGATGAATTCATCGAACTCGATGACTACTTTTTTCTTCGCATAATTCAATGCTCCGGGAGCCGGCGTACTATGAACGAAACGAGGAGGTGTATCGTCCCAAGGACCACCTTCCGGCCGGCCTATGCTGGCGCATGAATAGAGTATGGCGGCGATCACAATTACCCCCCACGAACGACGAACAAATCGTCTGATAGTATGTTTCTTGCAGTGTAACATGGTGCAAAAATAAAGCTTCTTCGGCAATTAAAGCCACACTTTACACTAATTAATAAAAATAGGTTAGGTGAATCGTCTTTTGTAAGACAGAATGTAAGACAAAGCAATATTAAAAAGGTTAAAACATAGTTAAATAAGCGAACCATATCAGATTACGTATAGGGAATTAAAGTACTTTTGCGCAGAAAACTCGACAAAGCTCTCTGGGTTTTTAATATTCTTTTGTCCTTATATCTGCCGAAGACACATTGCGTAATTTTATCACAAAACATTGAATATATATAAAAATGAAAAGTAGA
Source organism: Bacteroides sp. (assembly GCA_031554635.1). Classification (GTDB taxonomy): domain Bacteria; phylum Bacteroidota; class Bacteroidia; order Bacteroidales; family Bacteroidaceae; genus Bacteroides. The sequence continues at coordinate 19,594 of JAVBVD010000042.1, read as the reverse complement.
ATTGTTTTAGTAGCATGTTGTCTGATAATGTTCGGGTGTGGACAAAAAGGACAGATGGGTATGGGTGGTTTACCGGAATACGCTGTAATGACAGTTCAACCCACGAATAGTGAGTTGAAAAGTACATATCCTGCTGTTATCAAAGGTAAACAGGATATTGATATCCGCCCTCAGGTGGCAGGTTTCATCACCAAAGTATGTGTGGACGAAGGAGCTGTGGTACGCAAAGGACAACCTTTGTTTATCATTGACCAGGTACAGTACCAGGCAGCCGTGAAGTCGGCCGAAGCAGCTGTGCAGGTTGCCAAAGCCAGCGTGGCTACCCAACAACTGACCGTGAACAACAAACGGGAATTGTTGAAGAAAGAAATCATCAGTACATACGATATGCAGATGGCGGAGAACCTGCTGGCTTCGCAACAAGCGGTATTGGCCCAGGCTGAAGCGCAACTGACCAATGCCCGCCAGAACATGGCATATACCACGGTAAGCAGTCCTTCGGACGGTGTGGTAGGTACTATCCCGTTCCGTGTGGGTAGCCTGGTGAGTGCATCGATTGCCACTCCGCTTACTACCGTTTCGGATATTTCGGAAATGTATGTATACTTCCCCATGACCGAAAAACAATTGCTCAACCTGACACGCGAAGGGGGATCGATCAAGGATCTGATTACCAAGATGCCTCCTGTTGAGTTGCAATTAATCGACGGCAGCCTGTACGAACAAACCGGAAAGATTGAAACACTGAGCGGTGTTATCGACCAAACGACCGGCGCCGTAACCATGCGTGCTACTTTCCCTAATAATAAGAATATTCTCCGCAGTGGCGGTACAGGTGTAGTGATGATTCCTTATACCGAAGCCAACGCATTGGTGATTCCTCAGAAAGCAACGTACGAAATCCAAAACAAGAGATTCGTATTCCTGCTGACCGACAGCGCAACGGTGAAAACGACCGAAATCGGTGTATTCCCCATCAACAACGGACAGAACTTTGTAGTAACCGAAGGATTGAAAGCGGGCGACAAAGTGGTAACCGAAGGTGTAGGCACCAGCGTGAAAGACGGAATGAAGATTCAACCAAAAGAAAACAAGTAAACAATGAGACTCGATAGATTTATCAATCGCCCGGTACTCTCAACGGTGATCTCCATCTTCATCGTTATCTTGGGTATCCTGGGACTTGTTACTTTGCCTGTGTCACAGTATCCGGACATTGCTCCGCCTACTATTCAGGTAAGTACATCGTATACGGGTGCCGACGCACAAACCGTATTGAATAGTGTGATTGCTCCCCTGGAAGAAGAAATAAACGGTGTGGAAAACATGATGTACATGACATCCACCGCCACCAACACCGGTAGCGCTTCAATTACGGTATACTTTAAACAAGGTACCGACCCCGACATGGCTGCGGTAAACGTGCAGAACCGTGTGGCCAAAGCGCAGGGTTTGTTGCCTGCCGAAGTAACCAAGGTGGGTGTAATCACCAGCAAACGCCAGACAAGTATGTTGATGGGTTTTGCCCTCTACAGCTCGGACGACAGATATGACATGGAATTCCTCGAGAACTATGCCAAGATTAACCTTATTCCGCAGGTACAACGTGTAAACGGTGTGGGTGAAGCCATGGTAATGGGTTCAGACTACTCCATGCGCATCTGGCTGAAACCCGATGTAATGGCTCAATACAAACTGATGCCGACCGACATCACTGCCGTACTGGCCGAACAGAACGTGGAAGCAGCCCCGGGACAATTCGGCGACCAGGGTAACCAGACATTCCAATATGTAATGCGTTACAAAGGTCGTTTGCAAACGGAAGAGCAGTTTGGTGAAATAGTTATCCGCGCTACTCCCAACGGGGAAGTATTGCGATTGAAAGATGTAGCCAACATTGAGTTGGGACGTCTTACCTACGGATTCCAGAACACGGTAAACGGACATGCCAGTATCACTGCCATGATTTTCCAGACGGCCGGTTCCAATGCTACCGAGATCGCAGGAGACATCAAAACCTTGCTCAAAGATGTAGAAAAGGATCTTCCTCCCGGTGTAAAGGTGGAGGTCCTCATGGATACCACCGACTTCTTGTTTGCTTCTATCGACGAGGTAATCAAGACGTTGATCGAAGCTTTCTTGCTGGTATTCATCGTGGTATATATCTTCTTGCAGGATTTCCGTTCTACATTGATTCCTACCATCGCTATTCCGGTATCGCTGATCGGTACGTTCTTCATCCTGAACCTCATCGGGTTTAGTGTGAACTTGCTGACGCTTTGTGCTATGATTCTAGCCATCGCCATCGTAGTGGACGACGCCATCGTAGTCGTCGAGGGCGTCCATGCCAAGCTCGACCAAGGCTATAAGTCGGCCCGGTTGGCTTCCATCGACGCCATGAGCGAGTTATCGAGCGCCATCCTTTCCATTACATTGGTGATGATGTCGGTATTTATCCCCGTGAGCTTCATGTCGGGAACATCGGGTACCTTCTATCGGCAGTTCGGTTTGACAATGGCCTTCGCCATCGGTCTGTCGGCATTGAACGCTTTGACACTGACTCCGGCCCTGTGTGCCATCTTGTTAAAGCCGCACCAGGAGCACGATAAAGATGGTAAGCCCAAGAAGATGAGCCTGGCCAAACGTTTCCATACCTCTTTCAATACGGCTTATGACAGCATGTTGAAGAAGTACAAAAACGGAGTTCTTCACTTTATCCAACGCCGTTGGCTGGCATTCGGAAGTGTCATTGTATCGATTGTTTTGTTGGTAGCTTTGATGGCTTACACTCCAACCGGATTGGTTCCGAACGAAGATACAGGTACCATATTCGTAGTGGTAGACCTTCCGCCGGCAACGTCCATGGAACGTACTACAGCGGTTATGAATCAGGTAGACCAATTGCTGGGTGGTACTCCGGCTGTGAAGAGCCGTACGCAGATTATCGGATACAGCTTCCTGGCTGGTCAGGGTAGTAACTACGGTACATTTATCTGTAAACTGAAAGATTTCGACAAGCGTGAGAAAGGTGAAGATGTGAACACCGTTATCGGCAAGCTTTACATGCAAACCAAGATGGGGATCAAAGATGCCCGCGTGTTGCTGTTTGCTCCGCCGATGATTCCGGGATACAGTATCACCAACGGTTTCGAGCTTAACTTGCAGGATAAGACGGGTGGCGATCTGAACAAGTTCTTCACCGTTACACAGGAATTCCTTGGCAAGCTGAACGAACGTCCGGAGATTGCCATGGCGCAAACCTCGTTCAATCCCAGCTTCCCGCAGTATATGATCGATATCGACGCTGCCAAATGTAAGCAGGCAGGTATCAGTCCGAGCACGATCCTGACTACGTTGCAGGGATATTATGGTGGGTTGTATGCGTCCAACTTCAACCGCTTCGGTAAGTTGTACCGTGTTATGATCCAGGCCAACCCGAACGCCCGTGTGAATACGGAAAGCCTGAACAGCATCATGATCCGCAACGGACAGGAAATGGCTCCTATCAGTCAGTTCATGACCCTGACCAAGATATACGGACCGGACAACATCAAGCGTTTCAACATGTTTACGGCTATTACCATAAACGGTACGCCGGCCGACGGTTACAGTTCGGGTGATGCCATCAAGGCCATCGAAGAAGTAGCTGCACAGTCGCTCCCCACCGGTTACGGATACGAGTACTCGGGTATGACGCGTGAAGAGCAAAGTACCGGCGGTAACACGACGATGATTATCTTCGGCCTCTGTCTGGTATTTGTTTACCTGCTGCTCAGTGCACAGTACGAAAGTTATATCCTCCCGTTGGCAGTTATCCTCTCCATTCCGTTCGGTTTGGCAGGTAGCTTTATCTTCGCGCAGTTCATGGGTGTCAACAACAACATCTACATGCAGATTGCCTTGATTATGTTGATGGGTCTGTTGGCAAAGAATGCCATCCTGATCGTAGAGTTCGCCCTCGACCGTCGCCGTATGGGTATGAGCATTACCTGGGCTGCCGTACTCGGTGCCGCCGCCCGTTTGCGTCCTATCCTGATGACGTCTCTCGCTATGGTAGTGGGTCTGCTTCCATTGATGTTTGCCAGCGGTGTAGGTGCCAATGGTAACAGTACATTGGGTACTGGTGCCGTAGGTGGTATGCTTATCGGTATGATTTGCCAGATCTTCGTGGTACCTGCCCTTTTCGTGGCTTTCCAGTTCCTACAGGAGAAAGTGAAACCGATGACTTGGGAAGATATCGACAATTCCGATGCCCAGGCAGAGATTGAACAATACAGTAAATAATTGTAAATATGAAGAAGCATCTATTATATATGGTGTGTGCAACTGCCCTGCTGAGCAGTTGCCACATCTACAAATCGTACGATCGGCCGGACGACATCCAAACTGCCGGATTGTACCGCGATACGTTGGCTATCGGCGACACCCTGGTGTCGGACACAGCCAACTTCGGCAACCTGCCGTGGCGGGAAGTATTTACCGACCCACAGCTGCAATCATTGATCGAGCTGGGTCTGGCACAAAACACCAACCTGCAGACCGCTATCCTGAAAGTAGAGGAATCAAAGGCGGCATTGATGTCGTCGCGTCTGGCCTACCTGCCATCGTTGGTACTCCAGCCTTCGGGAACTATCTCTACTTTCGACAAGGGAACTGCCCTGAAGACCTATCAGTTACCTGTGGTAGCCAGCTGGGAAATCGACCTGTTCGGTAAACTGCTCAATGCCAACCGGGGAGCCAAAGCAACCATGTTGCAAACCACGGCTTACCGCCAAGCTGTACAAACGCAGATCATCTCGGGCATTGCCAATACCTACTATACCTTGCTGATGCTCGACCGTAAATTGGAAATTACACAAGAGACAGCCGCCGTGTGGAAAAAGAATGTAGAAACGATGAAGGCCATGAAAGATGCGGCCATGACCAATCAGGCAGCCGTATCACAAAGTGAGGCTACCTACCAGATGATATGCGCCACCCTACCCGACCTCGAACGCAGCATCCGTGAAACGGAGAATGCTCTTTCGTTGTTGTTGGGACAGGCTCCGCAAACCATTGCACGGGGCGACTTGTATGCACAGCAACTCCCGTCGGAATTCTCCACAGGCGTTCCTGCCCAACTACTTTCCAACCGTCCCGACGTAAAAGCTGCCGAGATGGCTCTTGCTTCTACCTATTACAATGCTAACCAGGCACGTTCTGCCTTCTATCCGAGTCTGACCATCACCGGTAGCGCCGGATGGGTGAACAGTGCCGGCGACATCATCTTCAACCCGGCCAAACTGGTAGCACAAGCTGTAGGTACGCTTACCCAACCCCTCTTCTACCGTGGCGCCAACATCGCCCGCCTGAAGATAGCCAAGGCACAGCAGCAGGAAGCCCAACTCGCTTTCCAGCAAAGTCTGCTCAGTGCCGGATCGGAAGTAAGCAATGCTTTGTACCAGTATCAGGCAGCCAGCGAGAAGTCGTCTTCCCGGCAGGCACAAGTAAATTCTTTGGAAAAGAGTGTTGAATATACCAAAGAATTGTTTAACTTAGGCACATCAACGTACCTGGAAATCCTTTCGGCCGAGCAATCGCTGTTAAGCGCACGCTTGTCACAGGTTTCCGACACGTTCGAACGCATGCAGTCCGTAGTAAGCCTGTATCAGGCACTGGGCGGCGGCCGGGAAGATTAACTTTAAAACGATATAGTATGATTAGTCCGTTAGCTTATGTAAGCCCCGAAGCAAAAGTAGGAAAGAATGTTACTATTCATCCGTTTGCTTTTATCGATAAAGATGTGGTAATCGGCGACGATTGCGTCATCATGCCACACGCCAGTGTTATGGCAGGCACACGCATGGGGAAAGGAAACAAAGTATTTCAGAATGCCGTGTTGGGAGCAGAACCCCAGGACATGAACTATAATGGAGAAGACACGCTGTTGGTGATCGGGGACAACAATCATATCCGCGAGAACGTAGTGATTGCCCGTTCTATCTATACCGACGAACGTGCAACAACCATCGGCGATGACAATTTCCTGATGGACAAGGTTCATATTTGCCACGATGTTCATATCAAGAAGCATTGTGTGGTAGGTATCGGAACAACTCTTGCTCCTGAATGCGTTGTTGAGGAATGTGCCATCCTGAGTGGGAATGTGGTGTTATACCAAAACTGCCACGTGGGTGCCTGGTCGCTTATCCAGGGAGGCTCGCGCATTTCGAAGGACGTTCCGCCGTATGTGATCATTTCCGGTAATCCTCCTACTTATCATGGGGTGAACGCCACTGTACTAACGAAACACCACGATGTTTCGGAGAGAATCCTCCGCCATATTGTAAATGCTTACCGTTTGGTATTCCAAGGAAATTTCAGTTTGCATGATGCGCTCAGCAAAATCGAAATCCAGGTTCCGATGAGTGAGGAGATTCAGCATATCATTGATTTCTGTAAGAACTCAAAACAGGGGATTGTAAAATAACAAGAGATTGTAATATAGCACTAAAGGGGCGCCCGTTATTGGAGCGCCCCTTTTAGTTCATATGTCAACTCCCCGACTTACCCGGTGAATTGTCCGGATTACTACTTATACGAACGTTGTACTTTGAACGGATCGCCCTTTTTATCGATAGACAGCACCCAACGGAACGCATTGACAAACAACAATTTCTGTGTGGCATCGCTAAACTCTTCATCGCCATGTCCCATATTGAGATAAATCATGCGATACTTCTTATTGGTCCACACCAAGGGGAAATCGCCGAAGTTCACCACATCCTTGATGCCCAGGGGGTAGTTTTCGGGCGAGAGAGTAAGTAAAATCTCCACATCTTTGTTATCACGAGGGCTGGGATTCCATTGATACCATTCACTCTCGGGTACCACAAACGAAACAGGAAGGTTCTTCGTCACCGGATGCGAAGGATTGTCTACGGTGACCTTTACCGGTTGGGGAGGCCAGTTGTTGCAGTAGAATGCGCCGCCACCCAGAAAATCGACGAACCACGGCCAACGGGTATTCTTATCGTTATACGCTGCCACATGGAAGCCCATCCATCCGCCACCGTTCTCCATATACTGTTGGAAAGCTTCGCGCTCTTCTTTACTGGAAGGAGCACCGTTGAGCATCACTACCAGATCGTACTCTTTCAGCTTGTCATAAGGATAATCGGCAAGCGACTGGGTGTTATGGAGAATAAAACCGTTGCCATAATTCAACCGGCGGAAGAACTCGACACCTTGTTTGGCGAAATCAACATGAGCGCCCTCACCATACGGGCTTTGGAATACCAACACCTTGCAACGCGGGCCATTGGCATACTGTGCCGGGTATTGTGCCGACAACGGAAGAAGACAAACAAACGACACTGCCAGGAGTGCCAGTAATTTTACGTGTAAGTCAATTGTTTTCATACTGCTTTGTTATTATTCTATTTTCTGTGACTATTTATGGCAAGACGGCCTCCACCAGTGACAACCATTTCCCGGCCGAGGTAATCCATACTTCTTTATAGGTAGCGTTGACCGTTCGTGGCCAATAGGGAATGTCTTCATTGCCCAACGTACGAATACCGACAGGCATCTCACCGGTCATCTCGCCCGATGAGAAGCTATCCATACGGGGGTAGTTATGCCCCTCGCCGTAGATAAGCGACTGCCCAAACGGGTTCTTTCCCACTGTCCAGTATAACTGTTCACGGGCGATACGGAGTAATGCCTCATCGTTCAGGAACTTACCGCAGATAGCAGCCGACTTGCCCGTGGAAAGATGCACGGCGGTATTGCCGTTGAAGATACTGAACCATACCGGAAAACGTTTCAGGTAATGCTCACCGTCGAGCTGAACTCCCTTTTTTAGTTGCACGGTATACGTATCACGTACTTCCGGACCGACAAACAGGTGCGAATGTTGGAAGCTGACACTATCCTGAGCCTCATCGATGTGATAAACACCGGACGGAACCATCCCGTACGGGGCGGTGTATAGCATCAACCCTTTCAGGTAGTCGCCATAAAGACGGATGGACTTGCTCCACTTCGCACGGTCGGGATGGGTGGGCTGTGTTTCGCAAAGCAGGGCAAGGGCTTGCATATACACCTGCTCACGCGACTGGTGATTATAGTGCACAATGGACTTATGCGAACGGTCCCGGTAGAAGAATCCCTTTGTACCTGCCTGATCCTTCAAAGGTTCCGTTCGCTGGCAATCAAGGGTATAGCGGATGAACTCTGCCGCTTTTTCAGCGTAATAGGGCTCGTTCGTGAGCCGGTAGAGCATGCTGGCAGCCCATGATACGGTAGCCATGTACTGACTCTCCGACGTATTGTAACTATGTTCGTAGAAGTGCAGGAACTCCCCATACCCCACCTCCTCGTGTCGTTTCAGAGCAAAGGCGAAATCTTCTTTGGCGACGCGACACAGATACTCCTGAAGCATTGGATCCCGATCGATCGTCAGGGCGGCATAGGCTTCGTAAGCAGCATAGAGGAAGTTATCGAAAGCTAGGTTGTGCACACGTACAGTCGATATATCGTCGAGCGAGCCGAACATACCGTCAAGCCAGATGAGTAGCCCCACACTGCTGGCGCGGTAACCGTCGCCAAAGCGGCTGCGAAGCACGAACTCCAAGCCCCACTCGGCTTCTTCGAGCAGGCGGGCGGACAGCAGCGGGTTCACCTCTTTCAGTTTGACGGAAGCTTCGAGCAAAGAGAAAGTTACGTCACCGGTCTGTAGGGTTTGCTGTGAAAGGTCGCCGGCATCGTGCCAACCGCCGCCGTACGAGATGGATTTCCCGTCGTGACGAGCACAGAGATCGATGTGGCAAGTACCATGTTTGCCGGGAACGGGATATCCGCATCGCTGGCAGAAGATGAAATTAAGTACCCGCCAAAGGGAGTTTTCCCAAATCCTGTCGCCGATACGGAAAGGCGGAGTAGTGGTCTGACCTACCTGCAACCGGTATTCTCCGGGAGCATTCAGCGAAGTGAAGTCCAGCACATGGAACATACCCAGCGTAGTCTTCTCGGAACGAACAGCCGATTTATATACTACCTTACCCGACTGTGCATCGAGCACCTGGAAATTCTTCGCTGCCCCGTCCGACTCCGGATGATAAATGGCAGTCTTCGTATCGCCCTGCATATACCCGGTGGTAGAGTAAACGATGCGGTTCTTGCCCGGCATCCAGCCGCTGACAATTTCCGGGTCGGCCACCTGTTGCAATTCGATGCCTCCGATGTAGTACACCGATGTTTCGCCGGTAGTACGGTCGCGCCCCTTCACGGAACAACCGAAACCATACCGTTGAATCCGGTCACGTTGATATTCGTCCAGATCCAGATAGCAAAGATTCCATTCCCGGTTGTTCAGGTTGACGAGGTGTGAGCCGGACGATTGTCCCTGCATTGTGGAACCACGACCGTTCTCGATGGAGAAGTTCAGATTGGTCACCCGCGCACCTTCGCAGTCGGGATAGATATAGAATACGATGCGGTTGAAAGCCGACCAATCGGCTCCGCCAGCAGCACAACTAACGTGGATATTTCCATACGTCGCATAGTCGGGATCGGAAGGTGAGCCTGTCGCCCTTTTTCCGGTAAAGGTGGGGAACGATAGTTTCAAGTTTCCCTGGCCATTTCCGCTTTGTGCAGTAGAGTTTTTCCTTGTTTCCGGTCCGGAGAAATATGCCTTTCCAACGGCATTTATCCCCACTTCTTGCCCAGTAGAATACATCATCGTTCCCAAGCCGGAATGCGTCCAGCCGGATAGCTTTTCGTCGATAATCAACGGTTGTGTTTTCACGACATTCTTTTGGAGTCCTTCGCGTTCGAACGAGCGCGATTCATCGATGGGTAGCGGACTATGAACAAGCCCTGTTTGTTGAAGCGCTTGCTCCAACACCAGATCAGACGACAACCGGATCTGGGCAGTTATCGACTGTCCTCCCAAAAGTATCAGGGTAAGTATAAGGTGCCGTGTTTTCATGGCATGAATGGGGGTTAGCGGTGAATAAAAAGAATCTTTTCTATAATAGAACGATTCAGGTTGCCTGTTCCCTAGTTCGATGTGTTGGTTTAAAACATTCGCCTCCTTGGTTTAAAAGATTCGATACGTTGGTTTAAAACCAAAGGTCCATTGGTTTTAAACCTTCACTGTCCTCTATCCTATAGAATATCCGCATTGTTCCTTCCTCTTTTACTAAACAGAGAAACTATTCGAACTCCAACGTGCCGAAGAACTCCGGACAATGAAAATTGGGGTTCGGCAGATCGATCGGATTCCAGGAAAGGAAATGAGGAGTCTGCAACTCATCCCCACACTTATAGAAATTAGCAGCAACACGTTTTCCTGCCAGTGTATCGATGGAATGGTTGAAAAAAGTAGTATAAGGAACGACCAGAGCCACTTCCCATTCCACCTCCCCGATCCGCTCTTCGAACGGCTCACGTCCCAGGCTCGACCAGCGTAGCACCTGGTCCATCACCATCTGCGGAGCATTCTCACGGTTCGACCGACCGGTACCGGCTGCCACCAGAATCGTTCCGGCACAATTGCATTCCAGGTTATAATACACACCATCGCCTGCCGGAATAGAGAAAAATTCCACACAAGCATCCTCCCATACCGGACCGCCATCCTTTCCGGCCATGGCACGTACACTCGCCTCCTTCACCCGGAAATGCAAGAGTATGGCCTCATCGGTATACGCTATGCGGAACTTTACCTGAGGCTTGTACGGATACGCTGCCCAATTAACATGTTCAATCGACTGAAAAGGAACTTCTGCCCGGTCCATGATGGCCGGAAGATTGGCAGCTTCTAACTGGTTTACATGAATCTTTTTTACTTTCATACTTCTATCTGTTTTTTGTCCGAAGCCGTTTATCGCACACATCAAGAGAATGACAAGTCCAAGGCTTCTTCTGGTTATTGGTTTCATACAATGTGGTAAAATATAGAATTAGTGCACAATATTCGTTATTTTTCATGGAATATACAAGTCATACACAAGAAATCGAAGCCAACTATCTCCAAAGAGTCAAAAGGATGTGTACCTTTGCCGCACAAATCAACATCCGATGGACATACATTTCGCTCCGCTACAAGGCTATACCGAAGCCCCTTACCGCAACGCCCATGCTGCCGTCTTTGGTGGTGTGGACACGTATCACACCCCTTTCGTGCGTATCGATCACGGAACATTCCGCAACAAGGAAGTGCGCGACATCACTCCGGAGAACAACCGGGTGCCTCACATTTTACCCCAATTCATCGCTCCCAACCTGGAGAAAGGGCGGATTCTTGTCAACCTGTTCATAGAAAAAGGATGCCGGGAAGCGGAAATCAATCTCGGATGTCCGTTCCCGATGCTCGCCAAGCGACACAATGGTTCGGGCATGCTACCCTATCCGGAAGAAGTGAAAGCGTTGCTGCAACTGGTCGGCGAGTTTCCGGAGATCGGATTCTCGGTAAAGATGCGGTTGGGATGGGAGAATGCGGACGAATGCCTCGCCCTGGCTTCGTTACTGAACGAGGTGCCGCTACGGCAAGTCACCCTGCACCCCCGACTGGGTCAGCAAGAATACAAAGGCGCTCCCGATAAAGAGGGCTTTGCCCGGTTTTATGAAGTATGCCGTCATCCGTTGGTATACAACGGCGACCTCTGCACGGTAGAAGACATACAGGAAATCACCGCCCGGTTCCCGGCATTGGCAGGAGTAATGATCGGTCGTGGGTTGTTGGCCAACCCGGCACTGGCTTGGGAATACAAGAACGGAACGACCCTTTCCACCGATGAAATGAAGGAGAAACTACGGTTGCTACACCGCACCGTATTCAGCAGCTACGAGCAACAACTGGAAGGAGGCGACGGCCAACTGCTGAATAAAATGAAGACATTCTGGGAATACCTGCTACCACAGGCCGACCGGAAAGCCAGAAAAGCCATCCACAAAGCAACCCGGTTGGAAACCTACCGGCAAGCGGTGCATCAAATTCTATAATAAGAAAGCTCCCGCAAACAATCTTCGATATACAAAGGTCGTCTGCAGGAGCTTTACCAATTAAAAGGGTTAATCCTGTATATGGGTTTCGAACAGTTATTCTACAGTTACTTCTACCACACGGCTGTTCAGCTTATTGCCGGAAAACAGGTTTAGTCCTACATTCATCAGATATTCACCGCTGAACACCTGATCATTTCCTTCGAGCCATGAGTTGGCTCCGGGCATCAGATTGATCTCCTTCACGCGGTACTTCTTAGCGGCATCGAGCCCTTGCAGACGTACCAACTGCATCTTCTCAGCATAACGGGGATAAACATCGAATGCAAATACCACCGCTTTCTGTTTGTCTTTTTGCACATACATATTGCTGGTATGGTTGCCGCTGTACGGAGAAACCAAACGGAACATATCGCCATCGAGTATCACCGGCTTCAGACGGTTGTAGTTGGCTACCGCACCCTGGCAGTAGATCACGTCGTTTCCACCCATCTCTTCCAGTTTGATATCGAAGCCCAGCTTACACATCATAGCCACTTCGGTACGGAACTTCACAGAAGCACTGCTGTTCCAGGTGGTAACGTGGGCACACATTGCCTTGGCAGGGAATATCTGCGAGAAGCCCCATTGGATAAACAGACGTTCGATGGGATCGGTATTATCGCTCGGCCAAAACTCGGTGAAGTACTGCAATGCCTGATAGTCGGCGCGTCCGCTACCGCCGGAACATAGCATCATGGGCAGGTCGGGATATTTAGCCTTCACACGGTCGAGTACTTTGTAGAGTCCGCGTACATATTCTATATAGAGGTGGCTCTGCTTGCCTTTCAGGTAATCTGAATAAATATTGGTGATGGGGCTGTTGCAATCCCATTTGAAGAAAGCGATGCCCGGGTACTTAGTCATCAGGTTATCGACTACACCGAACACGAAATCCTGTACCTGCGGATTGCTCAGGTCGAGCACCATCTGGTTACGGAAGTAATATTCGTCGCGGTTGGGCAGATGAATCACCCAGTTCTTATGCTTCTCGTACAGTTCGCTCTTCGGGTTGACCATCTCCGGTTCAATCCAGATACCGAACTTGATACCCTTCTGTTGAGCAGCCTCTACCAGTCTGCCTACACCGTTGGGAAGCTTGTTGGCTGTTTCCTCCCAGTCGCCCAGTCCTTGGTGGTCGCCACTGCGCGGGTATTTGTTGGCAAACCAACCGTCGTCGAGCAGGAACATATCCACTCCCAACTTCACGGCATCGTCCATCAGATGCACCAGTTTATCTTCGTTGAAATCGAAGTAAGTAGCTTCCCAGTTGTTGAGCAGCGTCATTCGGGTTTTATTTCCGTCTTTCAACTGGTATTGACGTGCCCAATCGTGGAAGTTACGGCTTGCCTGTCCCAGTCCATTTAGGCTGTAGCTGAAATAGAAGTCGGGCGTACGGAATGTTTCGGCAGGCATCAGGGTGTATTCCGAGGCATACGGATTGATACCACTGATAACGCGCAATTGGCTCTTATTATCGACTTCGAACGTGAACTGGAAGTTACCCGTCCATCCGAGCGTACCTACCAGTACCTCGCCGCAGTTTTCGCTTGCCTCACCGTTCAAAGCCAGTTGGAAGAAGGGAGGAGCAAACATATTGGCGCGCGAACCCAGTTTGGTATCCAGCACTTTCTTGCCGAAATCGAGCTGCCGTGTCGTCATCCGTGCTTCGCTTGCCCAGTCTCCTGTATATTCGGTCAGGTAGTAAGCGCCAGCGTTCAGGTGCAGCATGCTCGATGCATACTTATAAAGGGTAACAGGCTTCTTTTCCTTATGCGTGATTTCGGTAAACGTCTTGATCATATTTTCCTTGCCATAAGTAATGTAGTGAAGCTTCACTGTTACGGGATACTTGTCGTCCTGCAAAGTGATCACCGTTTCGTTCACGCCCGGAGTCAATTGGTTGGCAGTGTGCGATACATATTTCAGCAACAACGACGAATTGCCATCGTTGTGCAAAATGTGTACGGCAGGTTCGAAGTAATCTTCCATGCCATGAGTAAGATACGCTTCCGTACCTTTGGCCAGATACTTCAAGTCGGCATCATGGGTCAGTTTCTTGCCCAGATAGCTTTGATACAGTCGCCCGTCGGCTCCCACACGGTAGATAAGGCTCACGCAATCCGTGCCTATCTTAATGAATTGCTCCTCTGCAGCTTTCAGCAAAGAGGTCATGCACAGCAGGCATGTCAGTAGTAAAATGCTCTTTCTCATATGTATAAATTATTGATTTCAACGGATTATTTCAAACACCAATACATCTTTCGCCGGTACCACGACCGACATGGTACCCTTCGCCCGGGTTTCCTTGCCACTCCAAAGTTCGGTCGTTTTGTATTCCTTGAACGGATTCAGCCCGATTCTATCGAGCGATACCGTAGTCCGAAGTTCGTTCTCCGAATAATTGAACACAGCCAATTGGGCATTGCCCCGTGAGTCGATGCGCACAAACTCATTCTCCGACTGTGCTCCGTTTCCATTCACGGGACGGAAAGCCACCCCGGTAGCCAGTGCATTTACCCGGGCATTGGTCAGAAACTTCCGGGCCTTCGCCTTGTCCTCTTCCTTGCCGCCTGCGCTGAAGTCGTCGCCAGCAATATAGACTCCCGTAATGACACCGGAGGTAACACGTGCCCGGTTCTCCCCTTCAGTAGCATCGCGCAACACAATGTGGTCGGCATCGTTGTAACGGTACACTTTGTCCTGCCACCAGCCGTATGAAAGAGCGTTCAGTGTGTATTCAGTATCTTTTATTTTATTCCAGGCATCACAGGCTATGCGCCGTGACTGGGCATAATGGGCAGGAAAGACCGGTGAAATGGACAGATTCAGATACATATCGTTGAAATAACTCTCCAACAGCTGCATGCCGTAATTGTACCCCTGTATGCCGGTATGGATCTCCGGCCGATACCATTTGTCGGCTTCCATGGCCCCGTGCGTCATGAAATCCATCTTCACGTATTCGAAGCCCAAGCGACGGAACCGTTCAGACATCTTCTTCATCGAAGCTTCCACAGCGGGATGAGTAGGATCGAGGGCATACGCGCCATCAAGTTCCTGCGGTTTTCCGTTGGCATACAAATATACATCTTTGAACTTATATTTCGGATCCGAATCGAAAGTTGCTTCGGGATTGCGTCCCCAGTCGGTAAACGGAGTCCAGTACGTTCCCGCCTTCTGCCCGTTGGCTTTACACCGGTCGACAAAAGCTTGCAAGTCTTCCTCCTTAAAGCTGTTCCATCCCGAATCGAGTCCGATATAGACGATTCCATCGGGATTTTTGAAGGCATTGTTTTGAATATGCTGCATGAAGAAGTCAGACACTTCCACCGCTTTGGGATACGTAAGATCGAATTGCAGCGCTCCCCAACTGTTCCATCCGAAGGGTACTGCCCCTTCCCATTTCCGTGGAGGAGCGACGACAGCGTTGGCCTGGGCATACGTTTCCAGACCAACGCGCCAGTCGGCAAAATAACCTACGAAAACTTTGGGTGATTTAATACGGGTGCCGTCCACTGCCCCGTGCGGTTTAGAGTCGCGTGTTTGCTCGTCGGCTACTCCTCCGTAGCACGACAGCGAACCGATGTTATATAATGTACCTTTACCTATTGAAACTGCTGTCTTCCAAATGTCGTGTTCTACAGAGCCTACGACCAATGCGTGGCGATCGTCGTTATTAAAAACGGCGGTCACTTCATAGCTGGTCAGGCGATCGAATGTAAGCGGATGCGATTGATACCTTATCCATTTATCATTATCAAAAGGGACAAAAAGGGCGCGGTTGTTCTCGCCTTGGTTCAGGATACCGGGCACTTTGTCCATATTGACAGGTGCTACATGGTTCGATGCAATTACTTCCTTGCTTTCGAGCGTACATTCCGTCAAGAGATAATCGTGTTCCGGATAGAGATAGAACGAGTGTACCAGCGTGGGGTATTCAGCATCTGTATAAGTAACCTGATACCGGTATCCTTTCCCGAAACTATCTCGTATTTTCTCGGTGGAAACGGCACAACGAGCATACGAACGGGAGGTAATGTCTTTGCCCGACAACCGATAGGAAGCATATAAGTCTTCACAAATAGATTTTGTTCCCTTGCGTATATCCACTCCTTTGCCCTGCGCATCGTACCTGATGCACCAGCCGCCTACCTTCACCTCCTTTTCAGAGGTTCCGTTTTCCGCCGGGAGATGTACACAAGCGGCACCTGCGAATACACATAAGAATAATTGCCTGATGGATTGTTTCATGATGTTAGCTTTATTGATAGTATTGGATCAATGATGAATCTTATCTGTTGCAAAAATAGGGACTAAGATTCAGATTATCTGGAACAAACTTGGCACAAAGTATAACATTTGCGGCAATCTTACCGATTGAAAGGACTTTTTTGCTCCAAAAACTATATTTTCCAGCTTTGGCAAGATTTAGGCATAACGAATTATCCTCTCGCGGAACTCGAGTATTTACTCCTCCGCAGAAGATGAACCTGACATCAAAAAACTCATAATCAAAATTTAAACAAGATTTTTCTGGGAACAGCAGAAAAGATAAAACACGTATCTCATTTTATAAATCCAAGCAGAGAATGTATTCTTAGGATTGTACATTTTCATATACTCTTGAAAAGAAATAAACTCTTTATACATAGTGGCTTCATTTCGAAAATACTGTTGAATTTCCTGTGACAATCCTCTTCTAACAGCAAGTGAGTACATCTTTTGATTATAATTATGATAAATCATGGGAGAAATATCTTTCTTATTCATATTGCCAAATAGTGTAAACGTTTCATATTCAATGGTGCTTGAAAGTGAATTGTCTGACATACAATAGACTGTTGTCGGAGTCGTTTTTGGAACCATCTTGTATTTTTTATAAAAGCGGATGACAAAATCATAATCTTGTTGGTTAGTCAATCGAACATCCCATAATATATCTTTAGCACTTTGGCTTGTAGTAAGCAATGTCGATGTTTGAGCACCGACGACTGTGGTAAGTAAATAATCTGCCATAGATTCATCTTTCGCTAACTCACGAGCCATGAATACTTGACCCTCTTTTTCTCCCCGGTTTTTTAAATACAGACTTCCATATACCCCATCCGCACCTGCGTTTTTTAATACCTTTAAGCTATCGGCTAGATGTGTTTGCGTCCATAAATCGTCCGAATCTAGCATAGCAATATATTCTCCTGTACTATGTGTGATGCCATAATTTCTTGCAGCATTCGCATTCTGATGGGGTATTTGATAGAGTGTTATTCTTTTATCATCAAGTTCCTCGATTACAGACACCGGAGGGAACTCAGATCCATCATCAACTACAATTATCTCCAGATTTTTGTAAGTCTGACTCACTACACACTTTAAAGTTTCTTTGAGGACATTGCATCTATTATACACAGGTATCACGACTGATATCTTTTCATCTTGTGAGACATCCTTATCAGTATTAAATCTCAAATTCTTCCATACCTTAACGAGATCATCCACTTCGTTTATAGTGTTGAGCGGATAATCTAGTTGAGTATAGATCAATTGAATCATTTTGTCGAAGCCAACCTGATAGCCATATTGAGAATAGATTCTTGCAATTTTCTCTTCCCAGTTAGATAAGAACGACAAGTCATCCGCTTCATCAAGTGAATAATACCAAAAAGAATCAAAGGCTTCCATTGCTCCTGACATCTTAGCTGAAAATTCTGATAATGCTGTGTCTTCTCCAACTGTAATATTGCCTATTGTAGGCATCTGAAGTTTTAGCAATCTAATACGAAAGAAGGAAAGAATTGTCGCTATGTTTTCTTCATATGAGGAATCTTCATCATAGAGTTCAACAACAAGTGAAGAAGTCAGGCTTACGAATGATCCTAAAAGAGGCTCTTGGAAGATTCCAATAGGAATATGAAAGCGATTCCAGACAAGGCTGTTATTCGGATAATCTATCCAAAGCACATGTCCATACTGTAGTTTTTCCAACGTGTGCGATGGCTTGTTTTGTAAGAAAGACGAAAAACTCTCTTGTATAACCCTGCTAACATCTTCCTTCTCTAAAGCATTTGAAGTAAAAGCAATATTTAGATGCTCTCCCTGGTCTCTAGAGAAAAATAGCGAACAAGAATCTATCAATTCCTTATTTTCTAAACAAAACAAACGAATGAAAGACAACAGCGAGTGCCATTCTGGTTTTGCATAATATACAGATATACAATGCCAGGTGATTTTGTTCAATACAACATATTTAGTATCTACAGTCATAACAATTTACTTTAAAACGATTTCATTTCGGTTATCAAAATTCTTAAAAACGCTTCCTTGTCCATATCCTTGTGAGTTTATCGTAACGCCCGCTTCCCTTATTGCAGTGGCTTCTTTAAAATTAATAGCATTGGACAAATGAATAATGAATGCAGAACGCAATTCCAGATTCTCAATTTCATAGAAATCAAGCACGCCATTGCTTATTTTAAGCAATGACTTCGAATACAACAACACCTCTTCTTTTAATGTCAATTTCAGCGTTCCGTCTCGCTTCTCCCAATGTCCTTCTTGTATATCACCATTTAACACCCTTCTGTACCTGGCATCTACACTTCGTTCATGCATGGTTATAGTTCTATCAGACATATTATAATAATAGTATTCGTTATTAACCAACCTCCCGGTTTTATATCGTCCATTCGCGTAGAGTAATATAAATTCCGACATATAGGGCGTGATATATGCCAGGTAGAGTTCCTCCAATCCGATATTAAGTGGTTCCTTTAAGATTCGTTCATATTCTGAATGCTTAATAACTTTAGAGAATAGTATGTTTTCAAAAGTTTCTTGCTTCAATCCTTTTTCTAAAAGCCGATCAAAGAAATCAATATCTTCATAGCCATAACCCGAAATAAGCTCATTGTATCCTCGGATTTCTTCAAAGTCTTTCTTGCGCAGGCAAACTCTTCCTGCCAGATCGCGCATGTAGTAATTGGATGTCACAAATGTCTTATCATCTTTCTCGAATATTTGTAAAACATAAGCAGCGAACCCTTCCCCCAAATAGTTATCCGCATCAAGCATACATATTAGCTCGGTATTAGCTAATCTAAAAGCCATGTTTCTGCTATGGCTTCTATGATAACTTTCTGGTAAAGACGTTCTGTAATATACCAACATGCCGTCTTTTATGTATTTCTTAAGTGACCTTACCCATTTCTCCAGTCCATCAGTAGAGTTGTAATCTAGCAATACGAATTGAACCTCTTTCAGGTAATTATCTTCTATATTCTTGATCAAAGTCTGCTGCAAATGCGCTAGTCGGTTCATGCACGTTATACAAAACGCAATTTTCTTTTTTTTCATTGGCAACACTATTATAATATTCTCACAAATTAAAGCATAAAAAACAACATTTTTATAATATATACTTAAATTGATAATATCGCTCGTTTGGTACCGCCATATCACTCGCATGGTACCGCGTGTGACACTCCCGTGGTACCGTTCGTAGCGGTGGTTGGTACCGGTACCCAATGGGTGATATGATCGTGGTCGAAGATACCCCTTCACCGTG
>JAVBVD010000056.1:0-13255 GCA_031554635.1 Bacteroides sp. | reverse complement strand
AAGCCCTCGCGGGTAATGCCCTCAGTGTGTTGAGAGGTGAAGTGTCAGTTCAGATATACCAATAAGGTGAGTGCTGTTTTTATTAAACACTAAACTTTTTGGACAAAAAGACCTTGCAAAGAAATTTTTCTCATATCTTTGGATTGTGTTAAGTTAATAAATTGATTAAGGTCGATTTTTGACTGTTTCGAATCGGAAAGTATGGGGGTACTTTCCGATTCTTTTTTATGGGGGGTACCTTTTTATGTGTTGTTGGCTATAATAAAAAAGCAGCCTGACCGCGAACGATCAGGCTGCTTGGATATCAGAAGATATTATTTTACTTCTTTTCCGGACGGGGGAACAATACTTTTCTTGAAAGTTTGAACTTGCCTGTTTTCGGATCAACATCGATGAGTTTTACTTCGATTTCGTCGCCTTCCTTCAATCCGGCTTCCTCTACGGTTTCCAGACGTTTCCAGTCGATTTCCGAAATGTGAAGCAAGCCATCTTTGCCCGGCAGGAATTCTACGAATGCACCGTAAGGCATGATCGAACGGATCTTTCCTTTGTACACTTCGCCTACTTCGGGAACAGCAACGATACCTTTGATAAGGCGGAGAGCGTTATCAATGCATTGTTTGTTCGTTCCGGCTACTTCGATACGACCTACACCGTCGATTTCTTCGATAGTGATAGTAGCACCGGTTTCTTCCTGCATTCCCTGAATGATCTTTCCACCCGGGCCGATTACAGCACCGATGAATTCCTTCGGAATGGTCATGGTTTCGATACGCGGAGCATGATCCTTCAGATCGGTACGCGGTTCGGTCATTGTTTCCTGGATCTTACCAAGGATGTGCAAACGACCTTCTTTTGCCTGGTTCAAAGCGCGTTCCAGAATTTCGAATGACAAACCATCTACCTTGATGTCCATCTGGGTAGCAGTGATACCGTCTTTTGTTCCGGTTACCTTGAAGTCCATATCGCCCAGGTGATCTTCGTCGCCGAGGATATCCGACAATACGGCATATTTATCTTCGCCGGCATTTTTGATCAATCCCATAGCGATACCCGATACCGGTTTCTTAATCTGCACACCGGCATCCATCAATGCCAATGTACCGGCACATACGGTAGCCATGGAAGAAGAACCGTTCGATTCGAGGATTTCCGATACGATACGAACTACATACGGATAGCCAGTCGGGATCATACGCTTCAAGGCTCTGTGCGCCAGGTTGCCATGACCGATTTCGCGACGGCCTACACCACGTTGTGGTTTTGCTTCGCCTGTAGAGAACGGAGGAAAGTTATAGTGCAACAGGAAACGTTCTTTTCCGTGTACCAATACATCGTCGATCATCTTCTCGTCGAGCTTGGTACCCAGCGTAACCGAAGTCAACGATTGAGTTTCACCTCTGGTGAAGACAGCTGAACCGTGAGGGCCGGGCAGGTAGCCTACTTCGCTCCAGATAGGACGAATCTCGGTTGTCTGACGACCGTCGAGACGCTTGCCTTCGTCAAGGATGCAACGACGCATCGCTTCTTTTTCCACATCGTGATAGTAGCGGTCAATCAGCTTGCCCTTTTCTGCCAATTCTTCTTCAGTCAATGTAGCCTTGAACTCAGCACAAATAGCAGCAAAAGCATCCGAACGTTCGTGCTTGTTGCAGTTACCTGATGCAGCGATGGCATACGACTTGTCGTAGCATGCTTCACGAACTGCTTTACGCAGGTCTTCGTCATTTACCTCATGGCAATATTCGCGTTTTACGGTTTTCTTTACCTCTTCGGTCAATTCCATCTGAGCTTTGCAATGAACCTTGATGGCTTCGTGAGCTACCTTCATAGCTTCGAGCAGTTCGGCTTCCGAAACTTCGCTCATTTCGCCTTCTACCATCATGATGTTCTCATAGGTAGCAGCTACCATGATGTCCATGTCGGCTTTAGCCAGCTGTTCGAAAGTAGGGTTGATTATGAACGTACCATCTACACGTGCTACACGTACTTCTGAGATAGGTCCGTTGAAAGGGATATCTGATACGGCAAGGGCGGCCGAAGCAGCCAGTCCGGCCAGTGCATCGGGCATGTCCACACCATCGGCTGAGAACAGGATGATGTTGACAAACACTTCTGCGTGATAATTATCGGGGAATAAAGGGCGGAGAGCACGGTCAACCAGACGACAAGTCAGGATTTCGTAATCAGAAGCTCTTCCTTCTCTTTTGGTGAAACCACCGGGGAAACGGCCGAAAGCAGCGAATTTTTCTTTGTACTCTACTTGCAACGGCATGAAATCTGTTCCGGGAACTGCATCTTTAGCGGCACAAACAGTAGCCAACAGCATGGTGTTGCCCATGCGAAGCATCACAGAACCATCTGCCTGTTTTGCCAACTTTCCCGTCTCGAGTGTGATGGTTCTGCCATCTCCCAACTCGATTGTTTTAACAATTGGGTTAATCATAAAAATTGTTTTATCTATATTTTCTTTCAAAATTCGTGCAAAGATACATATTATATATTCTAAAGAGGTGGTAATGAGATAAAAAGTTATTGGAAGTCCTCGTTTTTTCTTTTTCAGATGGAAGAAGAAGACAAAATGCTTTGACTAATCTCGAAAAGAAGTATATTTGCATCTTGATAAAAATACATACACAGTTTATGAAGAAGATATCAATTGTTGCATTGGTGGTTGTTGCTCTGGCCTCGTGCCAGTCGAATAATTTCGAGGTGGAAGGCGAAGTAAAAGATGCCGAAGGGAAGATGCTCTACCTGGAAGCGTCCGCTTTGGATGGTGTTACACCATTGGACTCAGTGAAACTGAAGACTAATGGTAAGTTTAACTTTGCCCAACCGCGTCCCGGATCACCTGAGTTTTACCGGTTACGTTTGGATGGAAAGATTATCAATTTCTCGGTCGACTCCACTGAGACTGTCAAAGTGGGTGCTTCCTACCATGAGTTTGCCACCGGATATTCGGTTGAAGGTTCGGCCGAAAGCCAGAAGATTAAAGAACTGGTGTTGAAGCAGGCTGCACTTCAAAAGAGTGTCAACGACCTGATTCAGGCTTCGCGCAGCAACAGTGTATCGGCTGATGTGTTTCAGGACAGTCTGACGGCATTGCTTAAGAACTACAAGGACGATGTAAAGATGCATTATATTTTCTCCACGCCCGGAAGTGCGTCGGCTTACTTTGCTTTGTTTCAAAAGCTGAATGACTATTTGATATTCGATCCGTTGAATAACCGGGAAGACAATAAGTGTTTTGCAGCTGTGGCTACCAGCCTGGAACATCTTTATCCTCATGCCGACCGTTCCAAGAACCTACACAATATCGTTGTTAAGGGAATGAAGAATACGCGCCCTCCCCGGCAAAAGACATTGGAAATCCCCGAAGATAAAATCTCAGAAGCGGGCGTTATCGAAATCAGCCTGCGCGACATTAAAGGAAATGTCAGGAAGCTGACGGAGTTGAAAGGAAAAGTTGTTCTGATTGATTTTACGGTTTACCAGTCGGCAGTAGGTGCTCCCCACAACATGATGCTGCGCGAACTATATAGCAAATACGCAGCTAAAGGTTTGGAAATCTATCAGATATCACTGGATGCCGATGAACATTTCTGGAAGACATCGGCAGATAATCTTCCCTGGATTTGTGTGCGCGACGGAAATGGTATGTATTCTACATCGGCTGCTTTGTACAATGTGCAACAGTTGCCCACTGTTTTCCTTGTAAATCGTAATAACGAACTGAGTGCCCGGGGTGAAAACATCAAAGATCTGGATGCGGCTATTCAGAAGTTGTTATAAAACAATAAATTAGCAAATATGTTACAAAGCATTGGAAAATGCTTGTCATTTATCGTTTAAAAGTTTATCTTTGCAACGTTGAATTTATTAGAAAGAGGGTTCCAGCATGCTCATGTTGGAATTCTTTTTGTTTTATATGACTATTAAAACAAAGGAGGAAACATCATGGCTTATATGTCAGAAGAAGGTTACAAGAAGTTAGTAGCGGAGTTGCGACAGTTGGAGACTGTGGAGCGTCCTAAGATTTCTGCTGCAATAGCTGAAGCTCGCGATAAGGGAGACCTTTCGGAGAATGCAGAGTATGATGCAGCAAAAGAAGCACAGGGTTTGCTCGAAATGAAAATCAATAAACTCAAGACCATCGTAGCAGATGCAAAGATTATTGATGAGTCGAAAGTGAAAACAGATTCCGTTCAGATTCTTTGTAAGGTAGAATTGAAAAATGTAAAGAACGGCATGGTGATGACTTACACCATTGTGTCGGAAAGTGAAGCCAATCTGAAAGAAGGCAAAATCTCGGTGAGTACACCTATTGCGCAAGGACTGCTTGGTAAGAAAGTAGGTGACGTGGCAGAGATTCAGGTACCGCAAGGTAAAATCCATTTGGAAGTTCTTAGTATTTCTATTTAACGTAAAGGCAGGTCTTGTAATAGAGGCTTGCCTTTTTAATATATATAACAATATGGCAACAATATTCAGCAGAATCATCGCAGGGGAGATTCCCTGTTACAAAGTGGCCGAGAACGACAAGTTTTTTGCTTTCCTGGATATCAATCCATTGGTCAAAGGGCATACCCTGGTAGTTCCCAAACAGGAAGTGGATTATATCTTCGATTTGAGCGATGAGGATTTGGCGGCTATGCATGTGTTTGCCAAGTCGGTAGCCAAAGCTATCGGAGAAGTCATTCCTTGTGTTCGTGTGGGCGTGGCGGTCATTGGACTCGAAGTGCCTCATGCGCATATCCATCTGATAGCAATCAATAAAGAATCGGACATGCTTTTCTCCAACCCGAAACTGAAATTTACTTCTGACGAGTTCGCTTCTATTGCTGCTTCTATCCGTACGGCGTGGGAGTCGAAGCGATAATCTTCTTTTGTAATAAATAAAAGAGAGGCTGCCTTCAGGATAAAGGCAGCCTCTCTTGTTTTAAAGTTTCGTGGTACGTTAGATATAATCCTCGCCCATCTGCATTTGCGCGTCGTTCACGTATTTACGGATGGCGTGCTCTTCGTCTTTCTTGCAGATCAGCAGTACGTTCTCTGACTCGGCTATCAGGTAGCCGTCCAGTCCGTCGATAACGGCCAGTTTCCCCTTAGGGAGTACCACCATATTGTTTTTGCTATTGTATAGCAATGCGCTGCATTTTAGCGTTGCATTGTTTTGTTTGTCCTTTTCCGATAAGTCGTACAGCGATCCCCAGGTACCCAGATCCGACCATCCGAAATCGCCCAGTGATACATATACGTTGGAAGCATGTTCCATTACGCCAAAGTCTATGGAAACATTGGGGCAAGCCGGGAAGTTCTCTTCGATGAAAGCTTTCTCGGCAGGAGTGCCATATACGTCTTTTCCTGGTGCCAACTTAGAGGCTAGTTCGGGTAAGAGTGTTTCGAAAGCGTTGATGATGGTGTTTACATTCCACATGAAAAGGCCGGAGTTCCAGTAGAACTCGCCGCTCTCCACGAATACCTTCGCCAGTTCCAGTTCCGGTTTTTCAGTGAATGCCTTTACTTTGTAGAAATTGTCGCCTTCCTTGTCGGCAATCTGGATGTATCCATATCCCGTTTCCGGACGGTTGGGTTTGATGCCGAGTGTCATCAGTATATCCGATTTTCCCACGAATGCCAATCCGTTGGCAATAGCTTCCAGGAATTCGGATTCTTTGAGTATAAGATGATCCGATGGCGCCACCACGATGTTTGCATTCGGGTTCAGCGACCGGATGTGATAAGAAGCCCAGGCGATGCAGGGTGCCGTGTTTCTACGGGCAGGTTCCAGTAAAATCTGCTCTGCTCTTAGTTCGGGGAGCTGTTCGGCTACCAGGTCAGCGTACATTGCATTGGTAACGATGAAGATGTTTTCGGCAGGAATAACTTTGTTGAACCGGTCGAATGTTTGTTGTAGTAGCGACCGTCCTGTTCCGAAAAAGTCCAAAAATTGTTTGGGTAATGTCTTGCGGCTGAATGGCCAAAAACGGCTGCCGATACCGCCGCCCATGATGACACAATAATTGTCTTTATTAATCATGATATTGTTTTAAAAATTTCTGCTAAAGTACATTATATTCTTTGATTAATAAAATGTTGCCATTTGTTTTATAAAAATCTCTTCTTTTTTATCTTATTTTCTTGCACGGTTGAAAAAAAGCCGTATCTTTGCACCGCATTTAAACGAAATGCCCAGATGGCGGAATCGGTAGACGCGCTGGTCTCAAACACCAGTGGATTCACTTCCATCCCGGTTCGATCCCGGGTCTGGGTACCAAGCGGAGAAAGTAGGAATACTCTCTCCGTTTTTTGTTTTTGCACCTCGTAACTCATTGGTTTTCTGATAGATTAAGTCGAACCCTGAAATTTAAAACTCTTATAAGGATGAAAGTAATTTTTGTTGTTTTTGTTAGCACTCTGATATCGATAAGCGCTATGTCTCAGAATGATATAAGCTATCGACGTGACGATCGTCCGCAAAGCGTTAGAGAAGATTCCAACAATCAATATCAGTCAGATCGCATGAGTGAGATTAGACTATTGAAAGCATTGGAAATGGCTGGTATCAGGATCTTTGATTTCCCGGTTTCACCTGCTTTTGAAAAGGAATATAAGTATTTAGTCTCTTTAACTGAATATGTTGGTGATAAGAAAATTAAATCGAACAATCTTTTTCCTCCTATCGTTAGTAAGAATATTTATAGGCACTCTGTAAAAGATACTGTTACACAAGAAGATATTTGGTATTTCGATTACATTCCCCGCTTGACTATTTATACGAAAGACAATGATTCAACGGCAGTGTTGAATGTAGAGCATCTTGCAGGAGCAGTGAGGGGGATGGTGTTAAATAAGAAAAAAGAACGTGACAGACAATTTTATAATTGGCGTTCTTACAGTAAGACGGATTGGGTATTGAATGAAGAAGTGCCCTTGCTGGTTTATGCTTCTTCATATTATGATGGGAAAGTAGAGCGCTTTTGTGGGGAAGTCGATTTGTCTAAAGATGAAAATTCGACAAAGGAACTTCTGGAGAAATCGCCACATTACTATGTCATAAGTATTAAAGTCTCTGAATAATCATATTTACCCAAGAAATTTGAAAAACCTGCCACGCACTTACGCACTTATGCTCAAACCCTTTGTTCATCGGGTTTTGAAGCGCGTAAGAGGCGGTGATTCCTCTTACGCACCTCTTACGCACTCCGGCGTTATTGATGGTTCGCTGGAATGATGTATATATAGTGCTTTGATTGACAAGCTATGATACCACATAACGAACAGATGCCGGTTTGATAACGAAAGAATGTAAGGCTCTTGCAACCGGTTGCCTTCTTTTTCAACCCTTTACAGCTACTGCTTTTTGAGCGGATAAACAGCTGTGGGGGAACTTATGGAGTTTTCGTTCAGGAATTGGCTTTCGTATCTTTGCTTTTTAGTGCCATCCGAGAAAATGATAACTAGCTTGGGGTAGCTCAGTCTGTAGATCCCATTTTTCGTCTTACCTATACAGGGGCCTGTAGGATCGTTTTTACGAAGCGTTTCCTCTACTTCTGTGTCCGATATAAACTGCCACACTTTGTATGTCTTGTAAGTTCCTGGATTTATCCCGATGGTAGATACTGAATATCCTTCGGCCGCATAAGTTTTTCCTGTTAGGGAGAGGGGGGCGTTCTCTTGGTCGTCCTTGTTGCATCCTGCAAACGATAACGTTGAAAGAAATAGAAATAATAGGTTTTTCATGGTTGTATGGATTTGATTCTAACAACAAAAATAAACCATGAAACTGATAAAACCAAATAATGAACAGGGAAATTTTAAAGAAGAAGCACGGCGATCTGTGCCTCTTTTATTCTTTAGTAGTTAGACTTTTGCCGGCATGTAAGGAATTGTGAACCAGAAAGTTGCTCCTATTCCTACTTCTGACTCAACGCCAATTTCACCGCCAAGCGTTTCGATGATGCTTTGGCAGATGGAGAGCCCCAGTCCGGTTCCTTGCTGGAAAGAATTAAGTTTGGTAAACCGGTTGAAGATTTCCTGTTGCTTGTCTTTGGGGATTCCCACTCCTGTGTCGGTCACGAAGAAGCGTACATAGCCTTTCTTGGGTAATTCGTACCCGAAGCGGATGCTTCCTTCGCTGGTGAACTTCACTGAATTGTTGATGAAGTTGGTGATTACCTGCGTGACCCGGTTGCGTTCGGTGTAGAGAACCAGTTCGGGCAGGGCTACCTCCATGGTGATTTTCACCGGACTGTTTGCTGTCAATTTAAATTGAGACGATTGCTCGATGTCGTAGAGGCTCTTGTTTATGTCTACGTTGGAGTACGTAAAGTCGAGTGTGCCGGCTTCGATCTTGGCCAGGTCCAGAATGTCGCCGATGAGTTGCAGTAACAAATGATTATTGTGCTCGATGAGCTCGATGTATTCCAGCTTCTCTTCTTCCGAAACATCTTGCGCCAACAGGCTGGAGAAACCGACAATGGCATTGAGCGGTGTCCGTATCTCGTGACTCATATTGGCAAGGAAGGCCGATTTCAGGCGGTTGGACTCTTCGGCCAGCTCTTTGGCCTGGCGCAATTCGCGTTCCATCACTTTCATTTCCGTGATGTCCCATGCCGTGAAGATGATCCATTTGCGTCCATCCGAAAGTGTTATGTAGTTGTTGTTCTGGTACGTGAACTTTTCTTCGTTGTTTTGTGTGTAGAAGTGGCGGGTGCCTGTCTGGCTAACGCCGGTTTGAACCAGTTCCAGATCTTCCTGGTGGATGTAGTTGGCATACTCGGGCATGATGTCGAAATCGGTCAGTCCTACGGCGTTTTTGGCAGGGAACTCAAAGATGTCTTCCGATTTCTTATTCCAGAATACATATTTCATTTCGTTGGCCACGTCTTTCACCTTGGCTGCAATGGGGAGGTTGTCGAGGATCGATTCCAGTGAGTGTAAGTGTTCCTCGGCATTCATTAGCAATTTCTGGGTGTCTGTTTTGTCGATGCAGAAAACATCGATATGGCTTGGGTCCTTGCCTTCGAATACCAGCTTGTCAAAATGCCTGATTTCTCCGTTCCGGTCGGGAAGCGAGGTGGATAGGCTGGAGTCGATCATGAATTCATTAATGAAACTCAGCGAGGGATACTCTGTCAGTACCTGCTCAAAATCTCTGTCGACAATAACATCCCGGCGGATGCCAAAGAAATTCTCGAAGGCCGGATTCACGTCGCGGATGATGAAACCTATCACTTCGTTGTTGGAGTTTCGGATAAGCTTTTTCTGGAAATAGATGACAGGCATGTTGTTGACCAATGTCTGGTGCATGATCGACAATTCCCTTTCTTTTTCCCATCTTTCTTTCTCCATTCGGCTGATGCGGATGCGGTAGAAGAAAAAGAGGATGATGATTCCCGTGATACCTCCCAATCCTAGAATGTGATAAAAATATTGACTGAAGAAAGAAGGAGGCCGGTCATAATATTCCACCTTTTCAGGAAGGCTCTGGGGTGAGACCCCATCTTCTAACAAACAGCGGTAGTTGAGGTGGGCATGTGGCACGCCGCCTGCCTGGAAGGGAATATCTCTGGGAGAAATGCCTTTCAATATTTTCTGTATGGTTTCAATGGTAGTCTGGATAGAGGCTTCTTTGTTGATGTAATATCCTCCGGCAAATACTCCCTTTTCAGTACCCAGGTCGGATAGTGTGAATATCGGAGTGCTTGTCAGTGTAGAAATATAGTTTCTTATTTTCTCAGAGGTTTGCGGGGTGAGCGCATTTTTGCTCAAGTTGGTCCATGAGTAATAAATAACACCTGTTTGATGATCGTAGCTGTTCAGCGAATCCAATAATTCTTCCGAGTTCAATGTTGGTTGTGAAAGAAGTTCTAACTTGATCTCCGGGAATTTATTCTTGCAGATTTCGGAAATTTCCCGGCGCTCCAGGAAGCTGGAGAATCGCCCGTCGGAAATAAAAGCCAACCGGTTCATGTTCGGGATTACGCGTTTCATGAGCCTGATATTCTCTTCTATATAGGACGGCACCTGGATGATGGTGAGGTTGTAACCGTCTCTTTCCATGGGAACCAGTGCTATGTCGCTGTCCCTGTTTTCCAATGGCTCGTAGTAGTATGCTGTGTTTGCCGGCCGCAGAGGTTTTGACTGGCAAATAACAACCGGTACGTCTTTCCACTGCGCGTCAAACAGGTCGCGGCATATGAGCCAGCCGGGGTTGCCTACGATAACCACGGCTTTGGGTGGAGTGGGGTATTTATTGGCCAGGATCCCTTGCAGTTCATTGGCTTCGGCCAGCGACTTGAACTGTACTACTGAAAAGAACTCGTAATATACCGGAATGGATTCTTTTTCGTGGAAGTTTTTGTCAATGGCCTGGCACAACTGATTCGCCCATTCTTTGTGCAGATTGGTCGAACTTATAAAAAGAATATAATCTGACGAAGAGGATTTGTAGGCATGTAGTGGCAGGGAACAGGCAAGCATACAAAGAATAAGACAACAGATTTCTTTTCTGATACTGAAAAGAAGCCGATTAGCTTTAGTTTGAAACCTGGTATACATGCTCTATTGATAAAAATATTATCGTTTAATTGTCTGCAAATGTATATAAAAAAAGAATACAAACAGAGGTGTATGAACTTTATTTATTAAGAATTGTTCATATAGCAAATTGAAAGAATCTAATGAAAATGTTTTATGAAATATACCTTAACTATTTTTGCGCTTTTATGCTTGCTGTGTCCATCGACCATGCATGCTCAGGGAGGAGCCGGTGTTAGGATCCTACCCAAACAAGGTGACCTGTATGTCAACGCCAAAGAATTGGCCAATCCATACACTTTACCCCTGTGGGGGCAAAAGCTGGGCGCCAAAGGTTTCTTGCTTCCTTATCCCATCGGGGTGATGGTGAATGGCTATACAGGAGTACAAGATGTAAAGATATCTGATCTTTCGGTCGGGCTTAACGATGATCCGATGATTTCGCTTGACGATGTGGTGGGATTTGACAAGGTTTCCGCTTCCATTCAGAATATCAATGTCCGTACGGATGTATGGTTGTTGCCTTTTCTCGATGTGTACGGATTATTCGGTATGGTCTCGGCGCAGACCAAAGTCGGTATCAACAGCATCATGAACCAACCGGTCGATTTCCAGACAAAAGCTAATTTCCACGGATACGAATACGGAATGGGAGCCATGCTTACAGGAGGTGTACGTTCCATCTTTTTCTCTCTGGATGCCAGTAAGATATGGACTCACCTGGAGAATATGGAAACCAACAACAGCGTGGTGAACCTGGGTCTGCGAACGGGGTATATCTTCCATTTTCAGCACAACCCCGAACAGAATATCTCTGTGTGGACGGGCGCTACCCGGTATTATCTCTCCAGTCATACTGAAGGATCGATCAACCTATCGGACATATTACCCGACTTTGGATCCAATTATCAGAATTCAAGTTGGTACCAGGCGTTAGGTCCCCAGAAACAGAATCTGGTAAACGAGCTGGTCGACAAAGCCGGCGACCGCCTCTCGGGCGACGTTATTCATTACTCACTCAAAAAACGTCCGGCGAAGAATTGGGCGATGATTCTGGGTGCGCAGTATCAACTCAGCCGCCATTGGCAGTTCCGTACCGAGATGAACTTCCTGGGTGACCGCACTACCGGACTTATATCAGCGGGTTACCGTTTCGGCATACGTTCGGCGGCGAAAAAGTAATAATTTGTTCTCTTTGATCTTCCCTAAGGCGTTCGTTTGGTAGTGTTGAGTTAACTTTCTTCCGTTTCTTCATCGGTTGGCTTGGAATTATAAAGCGGACGCCTTTTCCATGGGATCTCTTTGACGCTTTCAGTGGAAAAAATGTATCTTTGTCCCCAAAACAGAGAAACTTCTCTCCATGAATAAGACACTTGCATTGAAACGTCCTTTTATCTGGCTGCGCCGTTTTCGCCACCGTTGTGGCTACGGGGTGCATTCGCCTTTCGCTTTCGAGTTCATTACGTGTGTGATCTATGAGAAAGCTCCTTATTATGCATATCAATTACTGAAGACCGTACAAAAGAAACAGGCACGCCATCAGCCCAGGGGGTGGAACGATACGCCTGCGCGGGTCAACCGCCTGTTGTTCCGCCTGGTCAATCGCCGGCAACCGGCTACCCTTGTCGATGTGGGCGTTCCTTCCGTGTCGTCGTTGTATGTGCAAGCACCCAAAGTAGAGATCAACTATACATATGCTTCCGATTTAACCGGACTCTTCCTGGAAACAGGCGTACCGATCGACTTCCTTTACGTACATCATCACCGTCAACCGGATCTGGTAGAAGAAGTGTTCCGCGTGTGTGTGTCCCGGATTACGCCCGAAAGTGTGTTTGTGATCGGCGGCATTGGATATTCCCCATCTATGAAAGCTCTCTGGAAGCGTTTGCAGGACGACGAGCGAACCGGCATTACGTTCGATCTGTATGATGTGGGCATTATTTTCTTTGATACATCGAAGATTAAGCAGCATTATGTTGTCAACTTCTGATTCGCCCGATGTGTTTATATCTATATACCTAATAAAAGAGTTGCTAATATGAAAAAAAGTCTTGTATATACAAAAACCGGCGATCGCGGAACAACCGCCCTGGTAGGAGGAACCCGTGTTCCCAAAACCCATATCCGTCTGGAAGCCTACGGCACTATAGACGAACTGAATTCCCATCTGGGAGTATTGATAGCCCATTTGACGGATGAACACGATGCCGGTTTCATCCGTGCCATTCAGCACCGGTTGTTTGCCATTGGCTCGCATCTGGCCACTGATCTGGAAAAAATGCGCCTGAATTGTGCTAGTATTATAACTACTGAGAATATTGAAAATATCGAACATGAGATCGATGTCATAGACGATCAGTTGCCCGAATTGCGCGCGTTTATTCTTCCAGGCGGAAGTCTGGGAGCGGCGCAGTGCCATGTGTGCCGCACTGTGTGCCGGCGTGCCGAGCGGCGCATTCTAGCATTGGCGGAAACATGTACAATTGCACCCGAATTGGTGGCTTATGTAAACCGCCTTTCCGATTATTTATTCATCTTGTCGCGCAAAATCAACAATATGGATGGGAAAGCCGAAATATTTTGGGATAATAGTTGCAAGTGAAATAATTTATTATACATTTGCCGAAAATTTGAAAGTAGATAATTAATCACAATTAAATGCTCGAAGCTTATGTATTGGACATTAGAATTAGCATCAAAATTGGAAGATGCA
>JAVBVD010000014.1:0-162870 GCA_031554635.1 Bacteroides sp. | reverse complement strand
GTACTTGATTCCATTCTCATCAGTGATATTCATAGTTCCTCCTCTGAAAAGAACCTTGTCATTGGTGTGCGGAAGCGTAATAAGAGGAGAGGTGCCGTTAATAAAATAACCAGCTCCACCACCGTGGGGAAGTTTATAGGTAAACTTGTCGGGGCTGGTATCGTATACGTTGGAAGTTAGTTTGTCATAATAGTCTAATTCTCCCGCTTCGCCCATGGGAAGCCAAAAACGGTTCTTGTAGAACCATCCGTAATAACTCTCATCCGGAGCGCCATTGACCTGGCGACTGACGGAAGGCTCCAGGTTCAACGTCCACCCGGTACCTGCCATACCGCTCTTTTCTTTAGGTTTTAAACCGGAAGCATGGTAAGACAGCGATACAGGGATGGTCACCTCTCCGGAGACGATCTCGTACAGCGGAATGTTGATGCTCGGGATGCCAGTACTATGATCCACCGGATAGGACTGGTATTTCTCCATGGCAGTAGCCTCGGGAGAAACAGGAACAACACGCGGGATATCCAGGCTAATGCTTTCTTGAGCAAAACCGGTAACAGATACTGGTAAAAAACACATTAATAATACGGTACGTAATAAATTCTTCATAGTGTGATGTCTTTTTAGTTATATAATTAAGAGTTTTGTATGCGTTATTGGGGACATCCAAATCACGGCAAGCATGATGGAATGGGAATTACAGAATGTTTCATAGGCGTTAATGTATTAAAGTTTGTATTAAGTCTGCCCGAAAATAAAGGTTTTTTACACAAAGTCAAAATATGTTTATATGTTGTGCAGCATAAGGACAAAAAAAGCTGATTGTTTTTTTTACCATTTCTGAGATTGCGACATAATTGTATATTTTAAGGACATTATCAGGAATCAGTACGTAAATGTCATGCTTTTGTGCCCTAATATCTGTACTGATTGCATATTTTTGCCTGAATAATAAACTTAAGTACTAACCATCATGAATTTCAAACAAACTCTACTTAATTTATCAGGCTTTGCATCTGCCTCTTTGCTAACGTTTGCCCTCCTCTCGCCGCAGGCTATTTCCGCCCAGTCGGTACCGGAGAAAAAAGCCAAAGTATATGCCGTATCAGATGCCCACCTGGACACCCAGTGGAACTGGGACATACAAACCACGATCCGGGAATATGTATGGAACACCCTCAGTCAGAACTTACTCCTGCTGAAACGTTACCCCGACTACATCTTCAACTTCGAAGGAGGCGTGAAGTATGCCTGGATGAAGGAATATTACCCCACCGAGTACGAACAAATGAAAGAGTACATCCGCTCCGGCCGCTGGCACATTTCGGGCAGCAGCTGGGAGGCAAGCGATGTGCTGGTGCCCTCGCCCGAATCGACCATCCGCAACATTATGCTGGGGCAGGAGTACTACCGGAAGGAATTCCAAACCGAGAGTACGGATATCTTCCTGCCCGACTGCTTCGGCTTCGGCTGGACACTGCCTACCATGGCTTCCCATTGCGGACTCATCGGTTTTTCATCGCAGAAGCTGGACTGGCGCCACCGTCCGTTCCACGGGAACAGCAAACACCCGTTCACCATCGGGCTGTGGAAAGGCATCGACGGCTCTTCCATCATGCTGGCTCACGGATATGACTATGTAAAAAAATGGAACGACATCGACTTGTCGTACGACAAAGACCTGCAAAACCTGGCTGCCCGCAGTCCGCTGAATACCGTTTACCGGTACTACGGAACAGGTGATATCGGCGGATCGCCCACCATCGCTTCCGTTCGCTCGGTAGAGAAGGGGCTGAAAGGCGATGGTCCGTTACAAATTATCAGCGCCACCAGCGACCGGCTTTTCAAGGATTATCTTCCTTTTAAAGACCACCCGGAACTGCCGGTATATGACGGTGAACTGCTGATGGACGTACACGGAACCGGATGCTACACCTCACAGGCAGCCATGAAACTGTACAACCGCCAGAATGAGTTGCTGGGCGATGCTGCCGAGAGAGCCGCCGCCAGTGCCGCCTGGATGAACCAACGGAGCTATCCGGGAGCCCTGCTGTCCGAGAGCTGGAAACGCTTCCTGTTCCACCAGTTCCACGACGACCTGACCGGAACAAGTATTCCCCGCGCTTACGAATTTTCCTGGAACGACGAGTTGATCTCCCTGAGTCAGTTCTCGGATGTATTGACTTCATCGGTCGACGGCGTGGCCGGTGCACTGGACACCCGCGTAAAAGGAATTCCCGTGGTGCTGTTCAATGCATTGGGATTCCCGGTGAACCACCTCATGGAAATAGAGATCGACCTGCCGAAAGCGACTCAGGGTATCAGTGTATTCGATGCCAAAGGCAAGAAAGTTGCCGCCCAACTGCTGTCGTGCAAAGACGGGAAAGCACGCCTGCTCCTGGATGCTACCGTTCCGTCTGTGGGGTATGCCGTGTACGACGTGCGCCCTTCCGGGGAGAACAAAGCCGCTTCTCTCTCCCAGAAAAAGACCGGAGGCTATCAGATGGAGAACTCCGTTTACCGCATCACACTGGATGCCAAGGGTGATATCACTTCCCTGATCGACAAGAGAAACAACAAAGAAATGGTTCAGGCAGGGAAAGCCATCCGCCTGGCACTCTTCACAGAGAACAAGTCGCACAGCTGGCCCGCCTGGGAGATCCTGAAAGAAGCCATCGACAAAACACCTATTTCTATTGAAGAGAATACGGAAATCATGTTGACGGAGAACAACCCCCTCCGCCAAACACTTTGCATCCGGAAACAACACGGAAAGTCCGTCTTCAAGCAGTACATCCACCTGTACGAAGGAAGCCAGGCCGATCGTATCGACTTTCGGAACGAGATCAACTGGGAAAGCACCAACGCACTGCTGAAAGCTGAGTTCCCGTTGAACATAGACAATGAAAAAGCCACTTACGACCTGGGTATCGGTAGCGTACAACGTGGAAACAACACGCCGACCGCCTACGAGGTATATGCACAGTATTGGGCCGACCTGACCGACAAAGACAATCATTATGGGGTTTCGATCCTGAACGATAGCAAATACGGTTGGGACAAACCCGATAACCATACGCTCCGTCTCACCTTGCTGCATACACCCGAGACGAACAGAGGCTATGCCTACCAGAACCGGCAGGATTATGGTTTCCATACCTTTACTTATAGTCTGATAGGGCATGCGGGAGCGTTGGACAAAACCCAAACTGTTCAGCAGGCAGAATTACTGAATCAGCCGATCAAGGCATTCCAAACCGGGAAACATGCGGGAAAATTGGAGAAAGAGTTCTCGTTTGCCGCTTCGAGCAACCCGAATGTATTGATCAAAGCCTTGAAAAAGGCGGAAAGTTCCGACGAGTATGTGGTACGTGTATACGAAACCAAAGGAGACAAAGAACAACAAGCTACCCTCACCTTTGCAGGCGAGATTCTGAGTGCCTGTGAAGCCGACGGTACGGAGAAGGAAATAGGCAAAGCGTCATTCGCCGGTAAGGAACTGAAAGTGGCTCTCCAACGGTATTCCGTCAAGACGTTCAAGGTACGACTGAAACCGTCGACCCTGACCTCGCCTTCCTTGAACCAGACTTCCTTGTCGCTGGCTTACAACCGCAAATGTACTTCCTGGAATGAGTTCCGCAGCGAAGGTAACTTCGAATCCGGTTATTCATATGCCGCCGAGTTATTGCCCGATGAACTGACCGTAAGCCGGATCAACTTCCGCCTGGGCGAGAAAGATGCTCCCAATGGCATGACCTGCAAAGGGGACACTCTGCTTCTGCCCGCCGGACAGAAATACAACCGCCTTTACTTCCTGGCAGCAGCTACCGATGGAGATTATACCGCCACGTTCGCTTGCGGAAAGAACAAACAGGAGGTGAACGTTCCTTGCTATACTGGCTTTGTCGGCCAGTGGGGACATACCAACCATACGGAAGGTTACCTGAAACAGGCGGAAATCGCCCATGTGGGTACTCACCGCCATGCCCCGGGAGAAGATGTTCCCTATGAGTTTACCTACCTGTTCAAAGTGGGTATCGATATACCTGTGGGAGCTACGTCGGTTATCTTGCCGAAGAATGAGAAGATCGTCCTCTTTGCTGCTTCACTGGTACAGGAAGAGGCGCAACCTTCGACTCCTGCCGCTCCGCTCTTCCGTACCGCCATACAAGGTGAAGCAACTTTCGGAGAAGCAGTTGCCCCCAGGGAGAATCTGTTGAAGAAAGGCAAGGCCATCGCCTGGTCGGGATACACCAGAGAGGATGAGCACCCCCGGTTCCTGACCGACGACAATACCGATACCAAATGGTGCGACACCACTCCGGCTCCCAACTATGTAGATTTCGATCTGGGAGAAACTCAATCGTTCAGCACCTGGAGACTGCTCAACGCCGGTAAAGAGAACCAGAAATGGATCACAAGCGACTGTTTCCTGCAAGTGAAGAACAGTGCCGGTGAAGATTGGAAAACAGTGGATGGTATCCGCGGAAATGCAAGCGATGTAGTAACCCGTTCACTTGCGCAACCGGTACAAGCCCGGTACGTACGTCTGCTCGTCACGCGTCCGTTGCAAGACAAAGCCGGGAATGCCACCCGCATTTATGAGTTTGCCGTTTATTAACCCGACTTGCATCAATGAGTAAATAGCAAACCCACACATTTGGGTAAACTATCAATAAATAGGGTGTCTACTTTTCAATCGTAATGAAAGTAGACACCCTATTTACTATGCTAATATTTGGTTATGATCGTTTACACCCTGATTACGGGTGATCTTCTTTCGCCTTTTGTTCCTTGTACTCTTTCGGGCTAAACCCTGTATGTTTCTTAAAACTCTTACTGAAATACTTCGGATCGCTGAATCCCGTCATATAGGCAATCTGGGAGAAGTTAAAGTTCCCGTTCTCGATGAGTTGGGCAGCACGTTTAAAACGTATTTCCTTGATAAAATCCACCGGTGAGAACCCTGTAATGGCTTTCAGCTTCCGGTAAAACAAACTCCGGCTCAAGGAAAGTTTGTTGGCAAAATCATCAATCACCAACTCGGGATTATCCATCTGCTCTTCCATATACTCCATTACCTGCTTGATGAACAGTTCGTCGTGCGGCATGATCTGAGGCTTGGAAGGCTCCAACAAATCCGCTTCCGACATTCCATTGGAAGTCAGCTTATTCATAAACAGTTCCTGAAGCTGCTTCCGTTGAGCAAACAAGGAGGCTACCTTCGCTTTCAGGTAAGACGAACTGAAAGGTTTCGTGATGTAATCGTCGATTCCCTGTTCGAGTCCTTCAATCCGATCGTCCAACGACGATTTGGCGGAAAGAATAATAATCGGAATGTGGCAGATCTCTTTGTCTTCCTTAATCGTGCGGATCATCTCAAGACCATCCATCACAGGCATCATCACATCGCTAATAACCATATCCGGCAACGTCTCCGATGCTTTTTCAAGTCCTTCCTTGCCGTTGGAAGCTTCGATGATGTGATACTTCTTACCCAGAATCGCCCGAAGCAGTTTTTTAAGTTCCACATTGTCCTCCACAATCAGTATCGACTGCTTATCTTCCGATGCTTCTTCCTCCTCTTGTTCCAGGAACGAGCTTCCCGGTTCGGTTTCTGAAAGAGGAGCGATTATTTCCTTCTCACCCTGTGAATCTGTGAGGATGAACTCTATCTGCGCATCGTTCTCCAAAGCCTTCCGATCCAATGGAAGCGTTACGGAGAACGTACTTCCCTTTTCCTGCTGACTCTTTACATCGATGCTTCCGTGATGCAGTTCCACCAGTTCTTTTACCAGCGACAGCCCGATACCCGAGGAAGGTTGCATGATATTGTACTTAGCCAACGTTTCAAAACGTTTGAACAGAGAATCGAGCTTCTCCGGCGCTATGCCGATACCCTCGTCCTCAACGGAAATGGAAACTTCCTTGTTCTTCACTTCCAGGTAGACCCTGATAGACTTACCGGTTAAGGTATATTTAAAAGCATTGGACAACAGGTTGAACATGATCTTCTCGATCTTGTCCCGGTCTATCCATATGTACTGCTCATCGACATTGGTTTCAAAGCTATAATCAATGCTCTTCTCCCTGGCAATCAGGTTGAAGCTCTCCGATATTTTCCGCAGGAAGCCCACCAGCTCTGTTTCCTCGGCCAGGATCTTCATCTTCTTGTTCTGTATCTTCCGGAAATCGAGTATCTGGTTGATAAGCCTCAACATACGTTCGGTATTTTTACGTACAAGCGTCAGTTGCTCCCTGGCAGAGGGGGTGAGAGGTTCGTTCTCGAGCACCTCGGCCACCGGAGTGGTGATCAGCGTTAGAGGTGTACGCAGTTCATGCGAAATGTCTGTAAAGAACCGGAGCTTGATATTCGATATTTGTTGCTCGATGGTTACTTCATGACGCAGGCGGTAGATATAGAACAGGATGTACACGATAGCCCCTGTAAATAGTATAAAGCCGATGAAGTAAATCAGCCAGGCCCACCACGTTTCCCAGAATGTGGGAAGCACCTGAATGGGCAATGTCCGTACATTGTCTACCCATACGCCATCGCTGTTGGTCGATTTCACTTCCAGCTCATACTCCCCCGCCGGTAGGTTGATATAACTGGCCGACCGGTTCTTCCCGCCGACGTTCCATTGCTCTTCCAGTCCTTTCAACCGGTAAGCATACTGAATCTCTTCCGGCCGGATGTAGTCGAGTGTCGAGAAACGAATCGTAATGTTCCGTTGCGACGGTTGAAGGGAAAGTCTCTCCAAATCATCAATCGGCTCCGATGATTGGATGCCATGAATCTTTAAATCGGTAAATACGATGGGCGGAATGTAATCGTTCTTTTTAAGCTTCTCCGGCTCGATCTCCAGAAAGCCCATATCCGTTCCGAAAATCAATTGCTTTTGGGCATTGAACGTAGGGATCGCCTCCGTAAAGCTGAAATCATACCGGAGAAACGTCTTGTCATAATTGTCAAACGTTTCCTGCCGGGCATCGAACTTGGAAAGCGCATTCTCCGATACGACCCAGATCTGCCCCGCTTCATCCTCTATCATGGATAGTACCAGGTCGGACACCAACCCATCCTTGGGGGTATAGGACTTATAGCTGATATGGTCGCTCAATAAATCAGTCGAAACAATCTTATTGATGCCGCCTGTGAATGTCAACACGTATGTATTCTTTTTGGTATCGGTGAATACATCCATCACATCCCTGCCTACCAGACTGGGGTCACTGTCCGTGTGGTTCTTGTAATAATAGAACATGACTTCTTCCGGTTGGCTGAACCGATTCGAGAAAGTGACGACGCCATTGGTTGTTCCCACCAGTATAACACTATCTGCTACCTCGGTGATGGTACGCACATTCAGGTACCCTTCCGTAGGGAAGTTTTTCAGTTCGTTGCTGTAGTTGACAAACTTAATCTCTCCGTTATCGCGTTTCCTGACCAGATTCAGTCCGCCCCGGTAACTGCCCACCCAGGTATTCAACTGGCTATCCGTAAAGATGCAATAGATATCATTGGAACTCAGGCTGTATGTATCTCCCTCATGGTAGGTAAATTGCCTGATAAAGTACGAGTTATCCTTATTCCTCCTGAGTTGATACAATCCGCTGTTTTTGGTTCCCATCCAGATAACCCCCTCTTTGTCTTCGTGGAAACAATACACATTGGCATTGAATTTCACCTCCCCGGCGGAGATATTTCCTTGCGGAGTAAGATACCCTTTCAGCGTTCCGTCGGGATGGTAGATGCGTATGTACCCGTTCTTGGAAGCTACCCAGAGCTGCTTCGCACCGTCGAGCATAAAAGCCCGGACTTCGGTACCCTTATCGTCGATCTGCCTCAGATTGAACGTTTTCGGATAAAAGCTCATCTTCTTGATTCCCCTGGCGCTTACGATCCACTTGTTCCCTTGCTTGTCCGACTGGGCATACCGTACCAGCGGGGTAAAGGCGGAATTCGGGTTATTGGCATCCATGTAGAAAGTCTTCAACTGTTTCTTCTCCCGGTCGAAATAACTGAAATTACCTTTGGAAGGAATCACCCACAAGGTGCCCTGGTTATCCTCAAAAATCAGGTTGCGGCTGTTTCTGCCATAGTCTACCACTTCGCCAGGGGGAGTAAACAGGTGCTGTTTTTCGCCTGTTTCCAGGTTGATACGCGTCACGCCCGGCGTAGTGGAGAACGTCCAGCACTCCCCTTTCCGGTCTTCGTAAATAGAAATCGCATCGTTGGACGGTTGGGATGCTGTCCGGATATCCACCTGCCGGAACGTATTCCCGACAGGGTCGAACAGCACGATGCCATTGTCCGTTGTAAGGGCAAGTTGGTCTTTCTTCAGGGTGGTTATGGAGTGTATCGCCTTGATGGGGAAAGGTATCTCTATGAACCGGATCGTTTGAGACTGGGGTACATACTCCGCCAGTTTCTCGGAAGACGATAGCAGGTATATCTTATTCCGGTACTCGTGGATTTGCTTGAAAGGGGAATCGTTCTTTATCTTTTTCTTACCGATGATGGTGATGCCCTTATTGGTCAGTATCCATTCGTCCTTATCCGAATCCTGATAAATGGTCAATATCTGATTGCCTTTCAGCCGGCCGTTGAATGTATTGTATAGCTCAATACTATCTTTTTGGTGGTAATGCAACTCGTTCATCCGGAAACAATACCCGTCTTCGCATACGATCCAGGTGGTTCCATCGGTAAAAGAGTAGATATGGCGCACCAGCATGCTTTTCTGGATATCTGTTTCCGTGGCTTTGAGTACGTCGTAGAAGGTTTCCTCCCGGCAGTCGAAGATGTAGGCTTTGCTGTCGTACGTCTGGCACCAGATATTTCCATCCAGTGTTTCGGCCATAAAGGTGATGCGGTTGTTGCGCTGCGCATACTCCTTTTGGGAAGATACTTTATAGTTCTTGAATGTATAACCGTCGAACTTGTTAATACCGTTCCAGGTACTTATCCACATGAAACCTTTGTGGTCCTGTATGGTACCGGTTACAATATTCTGCGCCAGTCCGTCACTGGTGGAGAACTCTTTGATGTCGCAGAAGGGCTGTGCCGACAAATAGGAGGCAACAAAGAGAAGGATTGAAATAATAGCTGAATGTTTCATAGTATATACCTGCGAATAATGACTAAACAAATATAGATAAAATAGCTTTCCGTTGGACAGCCGGACCTGAAAAGACGAATAATATACCAGTTTTCACCCTCATTGGCGTACATATCCCGGAAGCATCCCGCACTTTTTTTGCCCCGTGTGTGAAGTTACACCTATCAGATTAGAATCTATCCCATCCGCCTCCCGGCGAATCCATACTTTTGTGATATTATCTCCATACACCATTAAAGAAATCAATATCATGAAGAAAAGAAGAAACACCCGCTGCCTGTGGATACTGATGCTGACCCTTTGCATACCTTATTATATAATGGCGGGCGATTATTCGTACCTGTACCGGGAATTACCTTTCCGGATGCCGGTCGTACAGAAGCCGACATTCCCGGAACGTGAGGCATGCATCACCGCATACGGAGCCGTTGCCGACGGAGTGACGCTGAATACCGAAGCATTCAATAAAGCCATCAGCGATATAGCTGCCCAGGGAGGAGGAACCGTTCATGTACCTTCCGGTATCTGGTTCACAGGCCCGATTGTTTTCCAATCGAACATCAATCTTCACCTGGATAACGGTGCACTGATACTCTTCACCCCTGATTTCGATGCGTACCCGTTGGTAGAAACTGTTTTCGAAGGACTGAATACCTACCGGAGCCAGTCGCCCATCTCCGGCAAAGGGCTGGAGAACATTGCCATCACCGGACAGGGAGCCATTAACGGTTCGGGAGATGCCTGGCGTCCGTTGAAGAAATCCAAGGTAACCGAAGGCCACTGGAAAAGTGTAGTTAACTCCGGTGGGGTGCTGAAAGACCCGCAACTCTGGTTTCCGACTAAAAAGTCCTTATTGGGCGATAGTCTGACAGCCAACCAGGGAAAGCGTCGCCTGACGAAACAAGATTTGCAGTCGGTGAAGGATTACCTCCGCCCGGTAATGATCAGTTTTATCGGTTGCAAGAATGTGCTGCTCGAAGGGGTTCTGTTCGAAAACTCCCCCAGTTGGAACATACACCCGCTGATGTGCGAGAACATCATTATCGACGGTATCGAAGTGCGGAACCCGTCGTACTCGCAAAATGGCGATGGGCTGGACCTGGAATCGTGCAAGAATGCCCTGATCGTAAACAGCAGTTTCGACGTAGGCGATGATGCCATCTGTATCAAATCGGGCAAGGATGAAGACGGCCGCCGCCGGGGTCGCCCCACGGAGAATGTCATCGTGGACAACTGCCGGGTATTCAAAGCCCACGGAGGTTTTGTGGTAGGCAGTGAAATGTCGGGCGGTGTACGAAACATAGCTGTGTCCAACTGCCAGTTTATCGGAACCGATATCGGGCTGCGCTTCAAGAGCGCCCGCGGACGGGGAGGCGTGGTAGAGCATATATACATTAATAATATAAACATGCTCGACATTGTACACGAACCTCTGTCGTTCAGCCTCTACTACTTCACCAAGCCAACCCATGTCATTCCGGCGGTCGATGAAACGACTCCCGTTTTCAAAGATATCACCATCAGGAACATCACCTGCCGGAACGCCAACAAAGCGATGTTCTTCCATGGTATTCCCGAGATGAATATCCGGAACGTACACATAGAAAACGCCGTTATCACCGCTCTTTACGGAGCCGAACTGCGCGAATCGACCAACGTGAAATTCAAGAATGTCAGCCTGCATATCGAAAAAGGCCCGGCGCTGATATTGGAGAATGTCAAAGAGTTCAGCGCTCCCGATCTGGTATATCAGACCGAGGTGGCCGAAGCGGTTTCCATCACCGGGGACAGGAACGGAACCATCCGCCTGCCGCAAAAGTGATGGGAACGGGTTGCAGTTAACATTAAATTAAAAACACTATGAACAGCATGAATAAGATGAGAATGATATTCCCACTATGGGGGGTACTGTGCATCGCTTGCCTGGCGTTTCAGGCCTGTTCTTCCCTGAAGCAGAACACCCACCTGCTGTCGTCCGACAATGGCGACGGCACCTACACGAATCCGGTCATCCGGGCGGATTATCCCGACCCGGACATCATCCGCGTGGGCGACGATTACTACATGGTCAGTTCTTCCTTCGTAGCCATGCCGGGAATCCCTGTTTGCCATTCCAAAGACCTGATTAACTGGCTGATTATCGGCCATGCCTACGACAGCATAACATTCCGTCCGCAATACCGGATGGAAGACGAAAAAACAGCTTACAGCCGCCTGTGCTGGGCTCCCTCCATCAAATACCACGACGGTACTTACTACATCGGGGTGAATATTGCCGACGACGGTTTCGTCATGTTCAAAAGCCCTACTCCCGAAGGCCCGTACACCATGCATAAGTTCGACAAGCGCCTGTACGATCCCGGATTCTTCATCGACGAAGACGGAAAGAAGTACGTGACGCACGGCAAGACGAAGATATACCTTACCCGCCTGAAAGACGACGGAACAGGCGTGATGGACCCGGACGATAACGGCACGCTGATCGTTACCGCTCCTAAGGGGTATGAACATCTGTTCGAAGGATGCCACACGTACAAGCGGAACAACTGGTACTACATCTTCAACCCGGCGTTGGGATATGACGGTGTACAG
Organism: Bacteroides sp.; assembly: GCA_031554635.1. Taxonomy (GTDB): domain Bacteria; phylum Bacteroidota; class Bacteroidia; order Bacteroidales; family Bacteroidaceae; genus Bacteroides. The sequence goes on along the minus strand of JAVBVD010000014.1, from coordinate 151,156 downwards.
ATGATCAGCCGTTCCCGGAATCTTTACGGCCCGTACGAAACCCGTGTATTGATCGATGACGACATCAATTATGCCGATGCCGGGGTGCATCAGGGCGGATACATAGAAACACTCGAAGGCGAATCCTGGGCATACACCTTTCAGGACCGCGACTATATGGGCAGAGACATCATGCTTTACCCCATGCGTTGGGTAGACGACTGGCCCGTTGTAGGCGCCGAAGGAAAACCCGGCAAAGGTGTGGTGACGTATCGCAAACCGGCCATCAAGGCGAAACAGGAAATATCATTCCCGCAGCATTCGGACGATTTCAGCACGCCGACCTTGGCGCAGGTATGGGAATTCAACCATGTTCCCCTCAAAGAGAAATGGAGCCTCACCGACCGGCCGGGATATTTCAGAATATACGCCCAGTATGCCAAAGGTTTCGAATGGGCACGCAATTCCCTGACACAAAAAGTATCAGGTCCGTACAGCACAGGCACCGTGCTCGTCGACCTTGCCGGTTTGAAAGAAGATGACTTCGCCGGAAACGGTATTATGGGCCGGGTAATGTATCAGTTCGGCGTCCGCAAAAAAGCAGATGGCTACCGGATAGAGATGCGGCAAGGCGACCGGGAAGCGGAAACCGTTGTCGACAGCCTGCGCTTTGCTCCGTCAAAAATATACCTGCGTACGGAAATAACGAAAGAAGGCAGTATCCTGTTCCATTACAGTGCCGACGGTCGCCGGTTCCAACGCTTCGGACCGGAGGGTGTATCGAACTTTTGGGGATTCCTCGGCATCCGCCACGCCCTTTGCTGTTACAATGTGTCTAAAGGTGCTCCCACCGGATACGCTGACTTCGACTTCTTCAAGTTGGAGAGCGGTCACAGGGGAAACAACTACAACGCCTCTTCTACGGTAGACTTCGCTCAATACGACGACCGGGAAGGAATGACGCTGGTTCGCCCCGTTTCCAAACGCCCCATGCAGCACTTTACCGGAATCAAGGAAAACAACTGGCTGGTATTCAACAATCTGATTTTTGATAAGAAGCCTCAGCAAATCACCATCGAACTTCAAGCGAAGAATACAGGAGGAATCATTGAGATACGCCAAAACAGCATCGACGGTCCACTAGTCGCTTCTTGCCGGGTCGATACGACACCCGCCGGCGAAGCATGGAGCAAACAAACATTCAACGTCGAAGGACTGCGAAAAGGAAAAGTCAAACTCTGTTTCGTATTCCGAGGACATACAGACGACTTGTCGATAAAGAGTTTCGTATTCAGCAAATAACAATAGGTAGTAAAAGATGTATATCAGGATGACAACAGGGAACTGTCCGGGAAACTACCCGGACACGGATAGTAAACCGGGCAGTTCCATTGTGAAACGGTTCATCCTCCCATCATGCCACCGGGAAATACAGCGCTGTAAAGGCGTTGAGTGCATAGCAAGGGAGCAAAGTAGTTTATCTCGTAGAGGGAAGCATCTTTACTCACCGAGGTACGATGTACGAGATGTACATCTGGTGCTGTACGAGATGCACATGTGGTACTGTATGAGATGTACATCTGGTACTGCATGAGATGTACATCTCGTACATCGATAGTCGGTGAGTAAAACCAGCTTGGTCGTAGAGTAACACAAGTTTGGTCGGCAAGTAAAACATTCTCGCTCTACGAAAGCGGTGAATCGGCAAAGAAACAGCCCAATGAAATAATATAAACAATCAAATAAAAAGGACTCATGAACATTAAACTTCTCTGTTTACTACCTGCGTTACTGCTTACAGGCGGAATTGTCTCTTACAAAGACAAATCGCTCACGGCAGAACAACGGGCAGACGAGTTGGTCAAACAACTCACGTTGGAGGAAAAGATTCAATTGATGCAAGACGGTTCCCGCCCGGTAGATCGCTTGGGTATCAAGCCATACAACTGGTGGAACGAGGCTTTGCACGGAGTAGCCCGCACGGGACTGGCCACTGTTTTCCCCCAACCCATCGGTATGGCTGCATCGTTTGATGCCGATATGGTGTACAACGTATTCGATGCGGTGTCCGACGAGACGCGCGCCAAGAATGCGTATTACTCTTCCCAAGGCAGCTATGAACGCTACCAGGGATTGACTATGTGGACACCCACTGTCAACATCTTCCGCGACCCGCGTTGGGGCAGAGGTATCGAGACCTACGGTGAAGACCCTTATCTGGCCAGCCGGATGGGCGTTATGGTAGTGAAAGGACTGCAAGGACCTGAAGGAGAAAAGTACGACAAACTGCACGCCTGTGCCAAGCACTTTGCCGTACATTCCGGTCCGGAATGGAACCGTCACTCTTTCAATGCCGAGAACATCCTGCCGCGCGATTTGTACGAAACTTACCTGCCACCTTTCGAGGCATTGGTGAAAGAGGGTAAAGTGAAAGAAGTGATGTGCGCCTACAACCGCTTCGAGGGCGACCCTTGCTGCGGAAGCAACCGCCTGCTGATGCAAATCCTCCGCGAAGAATGGGGATTCAAAGGCATCGTCGTGTCCGACTGCGGAGCGATAGCCGATTTCTACAACGACCGCGGACACCATACCCATGCCGATGCAGCCTCCGGTTCGGCAGCTGCCGTACTGAGTGGCACTGATCTGGAATGCGGATCGAGCTACAAGGCTTTGGCAGAAGGTGTACGCAAAGGACTGATCTCTGAAAAGGATATCGACGTATCTGTGAAACGACTGCTGAAAGCTCGCTTCGAACTCGGTGAGATGGACAATTTAAGCGATGTTTCCTGGGCGAAGATCCCGCTCTCCGTAGTAGGCTCCGCCAAGCACGACGCACTGGCTCTCGACATTGCCCGCAAATCCATCGTCCTGCTGCAAAACCAGCACAACAGTTTGCCCCTGAAACGTGGCGGACTGAACATCGCCGTCATGGGTCCCAATGCCAACGACTCCGTGATGCAATGGGGCAACTACAACGGAACACCCGCACGCACCGTCACCCTTCTGCAAGGCATGCAAACCGCATTGGGTGCTAACGACAAGCTGATCTACGAACAAGGCTGCCCCTGGGTGGAACGTACCTTGATAAAGAGCGCCTTCAACCAATGCAAATCGGCTACCGGAGCCGGGTTCAGCGCCCGTTACTGGAACAATACCCAGCGCGAAGGTGCACCGGTGGCTACCGCACAGGTCACTACACCTTTCCGTTTCTGCACCTCGGGAGCCATCGTATTTGCTCCCAGAGTGAACCTGACGGACTTCTCGGCTACGTACAACAGCGTATTCACTCCCGATAAGTCCGGCGAAATTGTATTCGAGTTCTACAGCTACGGCCTCGGCCGCCTGCGGGTAGATGGTAAAGAAGTGAAAGGATTCGCCAACAAACACGGTGCCCGCAAAGTGAGTCATGCAATGAAAGTAACCGCCGGAACATCCTACGCACTGGAAATCGAATACGAATACCTCCGCAGCGACGCCCAACTGAACTTCGACCTCGGTTTCAAGGAAGAGGTGGATATTAACAAGTCCGTCGAACGGGTGAAAGATGCCGATGTCGTAATCTTCGCTGGGGGCATCTCCCCGAGTCTGGAAGGTGAAGAGATGGGTGTAAACCTTCCCGGATTCAAGGGAGGCGACCGTACTGACATCGAACTGCCTGCCGTGCAACGCGAACTAATCGCCGCTCTTCACCGTGCCGGGAAGAAAATCATTCTGGTCAACTGCTCCGGTTCTCCCATCGGTCTGGAGCCCGAAACGCAAATGTGCGAAGCCATCGTACAGGCATGGTATCCGGGACAAGCCGGAGGCAAGGCCGTAGCCGAAGTACTGTTTGGCGATTACAACCCTGCCGGACGTTTGCCGGTAACGTTCTACCGCAACGTGTCGCAGCTTCCCGACTTCGAAGACTACAACATGGCCGGCCGCACGTACCGGTATATGACGGAGAAACCGTTGTTCCCCTTCGGCTACGGATTGAGTTACACCACGTTCAGGTATGGAAAGATCAAACTGGCATCGAGCATCAAGCCGGGCGCCACCGTCAAGATGATCGTTCCGGTTACCAATACCGGCAAGCGCGATGGCGACGAAGTGGTACAGGTTTATCTCCGGAAACAAGGAGATGCCGGACTCATCAAAACCTTGCGCGCTTTCAAACGAGTCAGCATCCCCGCCGGGAAAACCCTGAATGTGGAGCTGGAACTCACCCCCAAGCAGTTGGAATGGTGGAACGAAGAGACAAACACCATGCAGACAGGGAAAGCCGTCTTCGATGTCATGGTTGGAGGAAGCTCGATGGATAAAGACTTGCAGGTGCATACACTCACCCTGCAATAGTTTGGCAATCTGGTCCAGAGGGCCAACGGACAATCATAAAAGAACATATATTTTTCAATTTAAAAACTAATATTTATGAAGCATTTAGCAAGATTATTAATGCTGTCGCTACTGGTGTTCTACTCCTGTAGCCAACAAACGGACGACGTATGGGGCATCATCGATCCTCCTAAAACGGACAAGACCCATCCAGTGGAAGTGGCTTTCACCCGGGCAAGCCTTGAATCATTTGCCGAACAGGGCATTACCGAAATCGGTATCTATGCCTACCTGAAAGACTCTCTGGTATTCGGGAAAACCCTGCCGCTGAACAACGGTAACCTGCAAGTAAACCTCCCGCTGGGTGAAAGCCTGCAAACCTTTGCCATAGCGAATGCCGGCGAGATGATCGATACCGACAGCCTTTCCAAAGTAAAGGTCCGCATGGATGCCGTTCTGCAGAAGCAGGTCTTTATCTCGAAGATAGTCGACTTTACCTCCGACAATTCGGTGAAAACACTGAACCTGGAGTTGAAGCGCCTGGTAGGCCAGGCGGTATTCCAGCCGAAGGAAACCACCGAGGTTCTGAACGCCATCACCCAGTTCGACCAGTTAAGCATCACCTTTACCAACGTGGGCATGGTCTATAAAGTAAAGACAGCCACCTGCATACAGGAAGACTACACCGTCAAGGTAAACCGTACCGCCGGTTTCAGCGCCTCCATCTATGCGCTTCCCACCCTGAGCGGTGACGCCCGGACAGCCGTCAACGTGGTTTACCTGAAAAACAACGTAGAGGTGAACCGCACCAACAGCCCGCTCGATACAGGTATTGCTTTTGAGCCCTCCAAACGCTCGGTAGTCAATATGGCCATTCTGGACGATGGTTACCTGTCGGACACATGGACCCGCGCCAGCGCATGGACAGACACAGAAAGCTGGAAGCCGACATTCACCCTTGAAGAATCTGAATTTTAAAACTGCTGTTTATGAGAAAAATAACATACTCTTTAGCCGGAATAGCGTTGCTACTAGGCATGTATGCCTGCTCTGAGGAAGATACATACTCTACCTCGGTAGTGAAGGAAATTGAATTGTACCTGGACGACAAACCGTGGGCCGTGAATACGGGAATAACCACCAAGCCTCTCTTTATTTATACCGAGGATGGGGAATACTTCGCCAATTACACTTCCCATTATCGTTTCCAGTTGCCCAATGGGAAATACAAGATCGTATCCACTTCAACCACAGACTCGATTCCCCGTGCGCACAACCTGAATGATATCATCATCAAGCAGGACCCGGCGGCCAAAGTCAAGTTCACCGCTTCGGCACCGATAGCCTATGCTTCGCCGTTCAACGAACCGTTGACTGCCCGCATGTACAGCCGCACCGGCGTACTACGCCTGAAGGCAACGGACAAGAAAGCGGACAAAAGTTACACCACCGTACGGGCGGTCGTATCATCGCCCATCTCCGGTTACAAATTGTCAGACGCTACCTATGTCAAAGCACCGGTAGAGCTCACACGTGACAAAGCTACCAACACGGGAGGCGTAAACTACACCGACGATTTCGTACTGTTCGAAACCCAAACAACCAACGAACAGGTGACAATCCGCATCGACTATCTGGACGATAACAAAGCCGTGATACAGTCGAAAGCCATCGACGGTAAGTTTGATGTGTTACCGGATGACACCACCCAGATAGCTTTCGCCCTCAACAATGTGGACGAACCGATGATTCAGGACTATACCGTGACCCTCGCCTCCGAAGGATGGAACGAAGAGCAACTCAACCCCGAGGCTCCGATGAAGATACCGGCGGGTTATACCTACGTAAGCCCTGAAGAAAATCTGGAAAAGATCTGTGCCGCACAGATGACCAACGCGGAGATAACCGACGTGAAACTCTTCCTCAAAGCAGGAGGTTCGTATAAACTGGGACGTCAGAACGATGTGCCGAAGAGCCTGTACATCGTAGCCGAAAAACCAAAGAACGGTGAGACGATGACGTATATGGAGATGGGCAACATGAGTATCTCCACCGGAGCCAATACCATTGACGCCATCCACTTCGAGAACATTAATATAAAGGTAACGGATTCGGATTTCCTTAAATTCAAGAACCAGTTCTTCCACGTCAAGGATATCATCTTGAAGAATTGCGTCATGAACGACCTCCCACGTACCATGTGGTACCAGGAAGTAAATGCCGGACTGGCACAGGTAGTGGATAACTTCATCATCGAAGATTGCCGCTTCTTCAACCTGGATCACAGCAAGAGTGGATTCATCGGCTTGTCGACCAAGCAGGATGCTCCGATCTACAACTTTGTATTCAAGAACTCCACGTTCCATGCCAAAGACCTGACGAAGGGATTGATTACCGGTGTAAGCGCTATGACAGGCAACCTGAGTGTGACGATAGAGAACTGTACGTTTATCGCCCTGGCACCTGCCGGAATGGTATTCTTCGACCTGGCTCCAACCAAGACGGGCAGCTTCACATTGAATGTCAAAAACAACCTGTTCAGCGGTGTGTCCACAGCAGGCAGCGGCAAGTGGTTCAACCTGAAGAACACCACCACCCGTACATTTACCGACAACTACTATACACAAGGTTTCGTGATGAACGACTGGGGTGTACAGGCCGGCGAACTCCCGAAAGAGACAACAGCCAAAGACGCGCTCTTTACCGATATCGACGCATGGGATCTGACCATCAAGGATAAGAGTTCGGAAGTATATACGAAACAAATTGGTGCCCCTTACTGGATTAAATAAGAACGATTATGAAACATATTTTATTTATACTACTGGCAGGGCTGCTCTGGGCATGTGGTTCGGACGACGAACTGGCCGGAACAGAAGCTACCGATAAGCTGGAATTATCAAAAAGCGAGGTGAAAGTCATCAACTCGGAAGGCTCCTTTACCATCAGCGTCACCGCCACCGGCGACTGGACAGCCGAAGTAACGGGAACCGACAGCCAGTGGCTCACCCTGTCCAAAGCCAACGGAAGTAAAAGCGGAGACCTCCGCCTGTTCTTTACCGAGAACACGGACAACGCCAAGCGTTCCGCAAAGATTAAGGTAAAGATGCAAGCCTCTCCTTCGGCAATGGAACAGGAAATAGCCGTGGAACAATTGGGTTCCGACCCGGACATTCTGCTCGACTATTCGAAAGAAGTGATTCCGTTCACAGGAACCGTGCTGGTTTGTCAGGTAGTATCGAACATCGACTGGGAAGTCGTTATCGACGAACAGTACGACTGGATAGAACGCACTCAGGCGCAGGCGGCACTCAACCGTAGCATGGCTACCGACGAGCTCCCGCTCAAGATCGCAGCCAACGTCGGCGCGGAGAGAAAAGGGGAGATCACCATCAAAGCCAAAGGCAACTATGTGCTGAAAAGAACCATCGAAGTAACACAGGAAGCTGTGAAGAATACAATGAAGGTAGAACAGGATGAGTACATCATCCCGTACAAGTGCCAGACGCTGGCTATCCCCGTCACACAGGAACACCCCGTTGAGTATGACATCCTCGCAGATCCCTGGATCACGCTGGACAAGGATGCCTCGACCGATGCAGCCATCGTTCTGAAGATAGAAGACAACACGGACTTCCTTCCGCGTACCTCTACCGTTACGGTGAAGAACAGCGTCATGAAGCAGGATATTGAGATTTTCCAGTACGGTAAACCCGATACCAGCATTGGCGACGACCCGTCGGCAGGAAAGCTTCTGGCATTCCCCGGAGCGGAAGGCGGCGGACGATTCACCACCGGCGGACGTGGCGGAGAGATCTACCGGGTGACCAACCTGAAGGATTATGCCAAGAACGAAACACCGATACAAGGAAGTTTGCGCTACGGAATAGAGAAGTCCGACCAGCCCCGTACCATTATATTCGACGTTTCGGGCATCATCGAGTTGACCAGAGGCTTGTTCCTGGTGGACAAACCGAACGTAAGTATCATCGGCCAGACAGCTCCCGGCGACGGTATCACGCTGAAAAACTATAATTTCTCTTTCAACCTGTCGCAAAACAGCAAAGAGATGAATGCCATTATCCGCTTCCTGCGTTGCCGTCCGGGTGACAAATTCGAAGACTATGCGGAAGACGGTATCGGCGGAAGATACTTCACCAATGCCATCGTGGACCACGTGACCGCCAGCTGGGGAGTGGACGAAACCTTCTCCTTCTACGGCGTGCAGAACTTCACCGCCCAATGGTGTATGGCCAACGAGAGTCTGAACCTCTCCAACCATGCGAAAGGCGCTCACGGTTACGGTAGTATGTTCAGCGGCGATAACGCTTCGTTCCATCACATCCTGATGGCACACCACGGAAGCCGTTGCCCCCGTATCTCCGATATGCCCGAGCCCGGAACCCAAGGGGCAGGCGACCACATCGGTTATTTTGACGTACGGAACAATGTGTACTACAATTGGAGCGAAGCCGGATTCGGAAGTTACGGTGGTAAATACGGAACCTTCAATATCGCCAACTGCTACTACAAAGCAGGTCCTTGTACCGGAACAGGAAGCATGTCGTGGAGAGTTCTTTCGAGCGACCCCACCGCCAGAGCATATATCGAAGGCAATTACGTGACTGCCAGCGCGGAAGTCACCGCCGATAACTGGACAAATGGTGTCTGGAGCCAGTTCTGGCGCGACCTGAATCCTACCCAGGACGAAATGCGTGCCATGAGAATGTCCACTCCTCAACCTTTCAGCAAGGTGACCAGTCATACGGCTGAACAAGCCTACGAAAAGGTGCTGGCCTATGCAGGAGCTTCTTTGCGCCGGGATGCCATCGACAAACGCATTGTAAACGAGGTCAGAACCAAGACTTCGACTTACACCGGCTCGAAAGACACCAATCCCCGTCCGGGAATTATTGATACGGTAAGCGACACGGAAGGTTATCCTACGGTGAAATCACTGAAACCCTGGCCCGATACCGATGGCGACGGAATACCCGATATCTGGGAACTGGCTTACGGTCTGAATCCCAATGACGCGTCGGACGCAGCCAAGATAAGCACGTCGGTAGATGCCAACGGACGCTATTCCAATCTGGAAGTTTATTTCCACAACCTGGTGCAACACATCGTTTACCATCAGAACCAGGGAGGACAACTGATTGAGAAGCAATAAACAGAAAAACATGTATCTCATAAAAACATAACATAATGAATAAATTAATCATAAGTATAATCACCCTGTTATGGGTAGCGGTCGGGGCAGTAGCACAGACCGCCACCGTAACCGGTCAGGTGATGGATGATTTCGGCCCGGTGATCGGTGCCACAGTAAAGGTGAAAGGAACATCGATAGGTAGCATCACGGATGTGGAAGGTAACTTCAAACTAACGAATGTACCGAATATTGACAAAGCCATACTCTTAGTCAGTTTCATCGGAATGAAAGATGCGGAAGAACCGCTGAAAGGCCGTACTTCGGGAATCACCATCCAGTTGAAAGAAGAAGCCGGACAGTTGGACGAGGTAGTAGTGATCGGTTACGGAACCCAAAAAAGGGGTAACCTTACCGGTTCGATATCCAGTGTATCGGGTAAGGTATTGGAGAAGGTACAGACAGCCTCGGTAGCCGAAGCCATTGTCGGTAAACTGCCGGGTGTGCAGATTACAGCCGTGGACGGTTCGCCGGATGCGGAAATCAAGATACTGGTACGTGGTGGAGGTTCCATGACTCAGGACAACAGTCCGCTGATTCTGCTGGACGGATTCGAGGTTAGCAGCCTGAACGATATCCCGCCGACGGATATCGAATCCATCGATGTATTGAAAGATGCCGCTTCAACAGCTATCTACGGTGCACGTGGTGCCAACGGTGTAATCCTTGTAACGACCAAAAAGCCCACCGAAGGACGCATCAGCATCAGCCTGAATACTTATTTACAAACAAAAACCCTGTCGAACAAGCTGGATGTAATGGATCCGTACGAATACGTACTGATGCAGTATGAAAATGCCCGCCAAAAAAGCTCCAACCCGACCGGATTCACCAAGAAATATGGACAGCCGTATGAATATTACATCTATCAGGGCGACGAAGGAACCGATTGGCAAGACGAGATCTTCGGCACCAACCCGATAGCTAAGTATGTAGACCTCAACATCAACGGTGGTTCGGAAAAGACGAAGTATAAACTGACGCTTATCCACCAGAATCAACCCAGTGTGATGGTAGGCAACGGAATGAATCAAACCAACCTGAACTTCACACTCGACACAAAGCTTTTCAAGTTCCTTACATTGGAATACCGCACACGTTTACTGAATAAAGTAGTAGATGGTAAGGGTACGGAAGGTGTCAGTCTATTGAGCGCACTGCGCCAGGCACCCACCGAAGGACTGGACGAATACATGACGCTTCCGGAAGACGATACGTATTATGATCCCGACCAGATGGACATAGTTACCCGCTTCAACCCCAAGGAAGAATCGGAAAAGAACTACAAGAAACGTATCAACAAGTCGCTCAACACGGCAGCAGCCCTGACATGGGACATCGTCAAAGGTATGACCTTCCGCACGGAGTTCGGTTATGAGGAAAGTACGCAGGAAACACGCTTGTTCTGGGCATACGGTACCAAGACTGCACAAAGCAATAGTAACAAGCCGGTTGCCGAATGGGGCATGCAACAGGGAAGCAGATGGCAGTTGAACAACGTGTTGAACTACAACTTCAATCTGAACGATAACCATGATTTCCGCCTGATGATGGGACAGGAAATGAAAAGTTCCGAATCAAGAAGCAAGTCGTACACCACCCGCTACTTCCCGGAAAGTACCACTGCAGAGAAAGCTTTCGACAATCTGTCGCTGGGTGAAGCTTACCAAAATTCATCTTCCTCCGGCGCACCTACCCGTATCTTGTCTTTCTTTGGACGTGCCAACTACAGCTACAAAGACAAATACCTGGCCACAGTGACGCTGCGTACGGACGGTTCGTCCAAGTTTGCTCCTGACAATCGCTGGGGATTCTTCCCGGCAGGAGCGTTGGCATGGCGTATCTCCAACGAAGATTTCATGAAAGAACACACCGTTGTATCCAACCTGAAACTGAGAGCCAGTTACGGAGCATCGGGTAACGACCGCATCAGTGCGGACATGTTCCGGCAACTCTATACCATCAGCAGCAGCCGTCCTGCCGGATGGGGTGAAACAAGCCGCTATTATTACAAATTTAATAATGCCGGCTATCTGTACAATCCTGCCATCAAATGGGAAACGACCATCACCCGCAACCTCGGTATCGACTTCGGTTTCTTCAAGGAACGCCTGAGCGGTACGGTAGACGTGTACTGGAACACAGTAAAAGATTTGCTTGTGCCTTCAATTATCCCCGCATATACCGGCAACAACCAGATGATGCAGAACATCGGACAAACAACTAACCGTGGTATCGAGCTGACACTGAATGCATACCTCATCGAGAAGAAGGATTTCACACTGAATGCCAACTTCAACATCGGTCATAACAAAAACAAGATCGACAAACTGGCCAGCGGCGAGGACGAATGGATCCTTTCCTCCAACTGGGCAGGTTCCGATCTGTTGAATTCGGACGACTACCGTGCCTATGTAGGCGGTACCACCGGCTTGATTTACGGATTTGTGAACGATGGAATTTATACGATGGACGACTTCGAATCGTTCGACAGCCAGGCCAGAACCTGGAAACTGAAAAAAGGCGTAGTCGATTCCAGCCCGCTTTCGGGAACTCCGCGTCCGGGTAATGCCAAGTTCAAGAAACTCACGCCGGTAGATCCGAACAGCGCCACTCCGTATACACTGACCGATGCCGACCGTACCGTGATCGGCGAAACGACTCCGAAGTTCTCGGGAGGTTTCGGATTGAACGCTACGTATAAAGGTTTTGACCTGAGCATGTTCTTCAACTTCATGTATGGCTTCGATGTGTTCAATGCCAACAAAGTGATGATGACTACCTGGGCAGGCAACAACTACAACAACTTCAGCATGGATGTGGCTTCGGACAAACGTTGGCGCAACTTTGACGATATGGGTAATGAAATCCGGTACGACCCGGCAGCGCTGGCAGCTTTCAACAAGAACGCCACGATGTGGAACCCCACTTCCATCGGACGCGCCATCTGTATGTCGTACGCAGTGGAAGACGGTTCGTTCCTGCGCCTCAACTCGGCCAGTCTGGGCTATACCCTGCCACGTGCATGGACTACCAAAGCCGGTCTGAATAAGATACGTTTCTATGTTTCGGGCTACAACCTGCTGACTCTCACCGGTTACAGCGGCTACGATCCCGAAGTGAACATCGCTACCGGACTGACGCCGAACATCGACAACGACCGTTACCCACGGAGCCGCACCTACACGTTCGGTGCCCAATTGACCTTTTAATCAACCCATAAAAACGAAAGAATTATGAATAAGAAAATACTATATTCAGCCATCGCTTGCCTGACGCTCTCTTTCGCTTCTTGTGACGACTTTCTGGATGTGGATGCAGCTTCTACATTCCAACCGGAGTATGTCTTTACAAACGAGAATGAACTGAAAGCGCTGGTCACCCGCGTCTATTCGGCCATGACGGAAGACGGCCTGTACGGAAGTACCTTCGCCAGCAGTCTGAATACGAATACGGATGTGGAAATGAGCTCATTCAAAAATAACACAGTAGCTACCACCGGTTCGGACATCGGTTGTTTCGACTCACGTCCCACCTGGTCGGTGCTGAACACCACCTGGAACGCCGCATATTCGGCCATCAGCTATACCAATGACATCATTCAGGGCATAGCGCTTACTTATACACAAGAAAATGTTCCGGCCGAAATACGACAAATGTACGGAGAGACCAAAACACTTCGGGCCATGCTTTACCTGGACCTGATACGTACCTGGGGCGATGTGGTTTTTATCACTGTACCGGCAGAGTCGACCGATAAATTCTTTGAGGTAGGCGTGACCGACCGGAACAAGATTCTGGAATTCCTGATCGACGACCTGATCAGTGTGGAACCGATGATGAAGTACGCCGCTGATCTGGATTACGGCGTAGAGAGAGCCTCACGTGAATACTGCCAGGCACTCATCGGACAGTTGGCAATGTATCGCGGAGGCTGGACGTTGCGTCCCAATAAAGACAACAGGGCCAGTGTAGGCTACATGGAACGGGGCGACAACTTCGAACACTATTACGAGATTGCCATCACGTATCTGGGCAAAGTCATGAGTGAAGGCAAGCACAGTTTGAATCAAACGTACAAAGATTTGTGGTACAACGAGTGCAACTGGACGACAGCCAAGAACGACGATATTCTTTTTGCTGTTCCCATGCTGAAAAACGCAACCAGCCGTTACGGATATAACATTGGCATAACCATTGCCGGCGACAAACACGAGTACGGAAGTGCCCGCAATTACTGTACGTTCAATGGCACGTATGTATATTCATTCGACCTCAAGGATCTGCGCCGCGACGTTACCTGTGCTCCCTACAAATACGACAAGAACCTGAATCAGGAAATCGATATGGGAATCGCCGCTATGGGTGTAGCCAAATGGTCGAAACTGGACATGAAGTCGCCCCTGGGCGCTACCAGTGGTAGCAACACAGGTATCAACAGTGTACGTATGCGCTATGCCGATGTACTGCTGATGTATGCCGAAGCCGTCAACGAACTCTACGGTCCGCGCGACGATGCCAAGGAAGCTTTAAAGACGGTACGAAAACGTGCATTCGAATCGCTTTACTGGGCAGAGAAAGTGGAATCGTATGTCGAAAACCTGAATAGTGAAAAGGGCTTCTTCGAGGCTATCATGAACGAGCGTAAGTGGGAATTCGGTGGCGAAAGCATCCGCAAGTACGACCTGGCACGCTGGAACAAGTACAGTGAGGTAATCTATAACCTCTACCACGATATGACAAACTGGGGACTGGTAGCCAACGGAGCGTATGTTCCGGGTTTGGAGAAAGTGCCGACCAATATCTATTATAAGTCGATTCCTGATCCCAACCATTCGGACAGAACCATTCTGGATATTGTCGGTATCAACGAGTACGGTCCCGGTGTCGGCCGCCCTGCCGGATATACCACGCTGGAATATGCCATCGGCTGGAGAGTGCTGAACAAAGAGACACAACAATTCGAAACGGTATCGGACATCAGTTGGAGTTTTCGCGGATTTATCAACGTGAACAATGCAAGCACCGTCAGTGCTACTACTCCGTTGAGATACCTCTGCCCCTATCCTTCGAAAGTCATCACCGATCATCGCGGAATGATTCAGAACTATTATGGATATTAATCAGTAAAAACGTACGATATGATAAAGTATATATATCAAATGACGAAGGTTATAGGAGCCGTTCTACTCGGAGCTGTTCTCTTCACCGGTTGCGAGGACGAAAAATATAACAAAATAGACGATTTGTTCCAGCCTCGCTTCGTACTGGACGAACCGAAGGTGGAGAGCAATTCCATCACACTGGTGTGGTATAAGGTAAATGAAGCGGCTTCCTATACAGTAGAGTTACACCTGGACAACTACTACAAGAGCCTGTTCATGACCGTCGAAACGGCCAGTCCGTATGTATTCCTCGACGACATACCCTACGGAACGACGTTCTACATCCGTGTACGCAGCAATGCTACGAACGAGATCAATAATTCGCAATGGAGCTATGCGAGTGCCGCCACCAAAGCACGTCCGGCGTATGCCAAGATCGTGGAAGATGTATCGAAAACGGAGATCACCGAATCGTCTGCCATTATCCGGTGGAAGAAAGATGCGCAAAACCCTGTGGATAGTATCAGCGTAATGCCGATGATGGACAAGACGCTCCCGGCAATCTCTCGCTACCTGACGTCAGAGGAACAGGCACAAGGCTATGCCGAAGTTGACGGACTGACCAAGAACACACTCTATGCGGCCAACCTGTACGATACGAACAAGCCTCGTACCTACGACAAGCCGTACAACCAGGTGACCTTCCGCTCGGCCGGACCGTCGGCAGCTTCCGTTCAAGTGGGTTGGGGCGACGACCTGACTGCCCTCCTGTCAAAGAACAACAACGATTCGGAAGTTCCGGAAGGAACGGAATACTTCCTGCCGGCAGGTTCTTCGTACCGCCTCACCCCGTTTGCCATCAAGAAAGGTTTCCGCCTGGCAGGTAGCACCGAAGGCGCCAAACCGGTGGTTATCATGGAGGCATCCTGGAATGTACTGGCCTCTTCGTACATCGCCAGTCTGGAATTTGTAAACGTCGAATTCCGTCAGGAAATCCTGAACAGCTACTTCATGAATGTTGGCAACTCATATACGATAGAGAATGTGAGCTTCGTCAATTGCGACTTTATCCGCTTGGGACGTGGATTCTGGCGCCACCAGGGAGCCAACGCCAAGCATGTGATGAACTTCGAAATGGAAGGATGTATGTTCTCAGAATGTGGTTGGCAGACGGGTGCTTACGGTACCTTCCACTTGAATTCGTATTCAAACAGTATCTCATACGACCAGTTCGACAGGGCCATCTTCCGCAACTGTACATTCAGCCGTGATACGGACGGTACTACCGGATATGGATGGGGCAACATATTCTACGCTCCTTACCTGGATAAACCGATCTACCTGGAGTTCAAGAATACAACCATCTATAACTACTGCCGCAACCAGCGTGTGATTAACATTGAGTCGGCCGTAGGTTCGGAACTGGTAATCGAAGGTATGGTGCTTGCCTCATCGTCGGGCGACCTGTATGCCATTGGCGCCAACACTTCCACAACGTTCTCCAACAACTACACGACGAAGGATTACGCGTTGGGAGGAAGTAAAATGAATGCCACCGACCTGGATGTCACAGCCGCAGACTTGTTTGTCGATCCCGAGAAAGGCAATTTGACCATCAAAGATCAGAGCTCGCCGATTGCAACGAATCGTGCCGGTGATACCCGCTGGATTCCGTAATAAGTGATTCCGTAAAATAAGATGGACCTCTGGTATTTCTACCAGAGGTCCATCTTATTTTATACCCAAGCCAGCTTTATTATTAGCACGTAGGACAATGCTATAACTTGTACTTTGTCGAAATCATTTCCGGCCATAAATAAACCGCAGGTGTTTTATAATCGGTTAGTCCCGGACCTACCCATTGCATACCTTTATTTACTGTTACCTGTTGGGTATTCTTAGAGAACTTGACTTCTACCACATGTTTCTGTTGCAAATTGAAATGAATACGAGTCACCACCTCCTCTGCCGGCGTTACAATGAGTCTTCCGCCTTCCTGCTGGGCAGAACAGTTCCACGAACGGATGGTTCCATCAGCACGTTCAATCACAAAGGCATTGGGGATAAACTGTTCCGCCAGAAAGCGGAAATGCTCGTGTACATCGTTATCACACGCCCAACCCCTTTGATTATTCGTGGGGACTTCATCTTCGGCAACAAGCCACCAATTGCTGATCATCGGAATCCATTGTTCGCCAATAACTTCATCCACATACTTCCCTTCACCACCTTCTTTATAATCTTGTACAAATCGCTCGATTTTCATATAAGGATCAGGAACAAATGCCCAGCGCAATTCTCCCGTCCGATGGTCTACTGCCTGCGAACAGGCTCCCATTGCATTGAACGCCACATTCAAATAATATTCCTCGCCTGTTAACAAATACAGATACAAAGCCCCAAACTGGGAACGCATGGTCCATCCATGCGGAGAGTTCATCATATTTCGTTTGATCAACACATCGTATTGTGCTTCCCACCAACGCAAGGTTCCACCGCGCATCCTTGAATCCGGGATCAAGGCTTGCGTCAGGCATTCATGCCTTTTCTGAATGGCAAGGCTTTCTTTGAAGAAATGATCAAAGTCAGAACCGGAAGGATGGGTCAATGCATGCATGGCCAATAAACTCCAGGCGGTTCCGGCCTGATTATCCTCGTAAGTCGACTCGCCCTCAGTATCCCCCAAATCCTTCACTGTCAGGACATTCTTCGCGGCAGCTTGAACAGAGTTGTAATGCTTCTTATAACGCGCATCCCATTTTTTGTCCTTCTTCGCCAAAGGCGCTTCGTACCACATCAATTCCTGTATAAATTTGGATCCCATTGTAAGAGCCGTATAGCCTTTATAGGCTCCGTTGGGCAATTGGAACCGGTCAATCAAATAGTCCGCCCAGTTGGCTGCCAATTCCAGATGTTCCACTTTATTGGTAGCAGCATAGCGTGCCACAAGCAATCCCACCATCCAGGAAGTATTTTGCGGACGCACATGCCATGTCTCTTTGTTGGTATAAAAGAATCCGGTTTTCGGATCTACCATCTTCTCCCAGAACGCGTTGAATCTCTGTTCGGTTTCTTCCAACTTCTTCGAATCGGGAGCATATACATGCGACCAATAGGCACTGAAAAAGCCCAACCAGGCTTCCCGGTGCGAAGCCGTTTTCTGTTCCACCCGTAAGGCTTCCTTACCAGCTTGTTCCAGATACCAACTCCAAGACTTCCTTACATAAATGCTGGCTTCCGATTGTAGACCACCCTTTTCGGCTATGATCTTGTATGTTCCATCCCGTTCGGGTATCTGAAGGGAATAACCATATTCACCCGAGTTTCTTCTTACTATTTCAGCAGCTATTTTCTCACCCGACGGGTCGAAAACAGAAACAGCAGGTTCAGAATCCGTACAACCAAACACACTAAAATCAACCGTTTCTCCCGGAGAGGCAGTAGTCCGCAGCAAGTTGATCATTGGAACTTTGCATACGGAGCCAATAGCCTCAGGAACTTTATCTATGCCCGAGAGAGGTAATAGCACTAGCTTCCATTCCTTTGTTTCTTCGGGTGCTAAACAGTATAAATGTTGCGGATGCCGCTCCGGAAGGGGTAACTTATGCAACAGGTCCAGCCCGGCAGTAGCTACCCGATGTCCGTTGCCGATATAATCAATGTGCCACGAAGCAACCGGATCGGGCGACGCAATGGCAAGAACCTGCCCGTTAGGGGATTGGAAGTATCCCCAAAAATGAGTCTTCTCGCATCGTAGTAATGTTGGGAAGAAAATGGAGAAATAACTCTTCGGATCATCCATGATACTGTTAATTCCTATCCGGAAAGAGGCTTCTTTCTCTATCATCTGAATTTTGCCGCTATTGTTCCTGACGGACAAAGAGATGGTCAGATTTCCATTTTCTTCAGCATACTTAATCGCATGACTGAATGGAAATCTCTTCCGTTCATAAGTAAACTTGTCCGTTTTTTGTACGCTTCCCATTTCGAATGAAGGACCCGCATAGTCGCCTTTCGAATGCCAGGGGACATCCATCATCTTTCCACCGAAATCCATTTTCAAGGACTTGATCACTCCGTTGTTCTGTATCTCAACTTCCCATTTCCCTGTGGATGAATGAATCACATTCTGTGCGTTCAATGGCATTAAGCACATCAGGAATAAGACAATGTAACTATTTCTCATATCTAAAAATTAATGATGAATCTATTCTTGACAATAGGAATTACTTTCTATCATGAAAATAGAGAGTGCTTTCCTGAATAATTTTAAAATCTTCGACCAAACGGATCATTTCGCTTCCGGCCATTAACACAAGGCCGTATGCGTGTGCGGTATAGGCATGCACATGCCGGTTATAATAGTAGGCCGGTTCAAAAGCCACACTGGTTCCTACACAGACATTCTCTATTTGCCCCATGTTGTTTATCTGCTCACTCAAAGCATTCCAACCTGTGATGGAAACAGCGCCAAACGATTTTCCATCGAGCCAACCTTTATTGATTCCTTTGGCAAAGCCGTACACAAACATGGCTGTGGCCGATGATTCGAGATACGTATCGTTGCAGTCGAGCAACTGATGCCACAACCCTTTCCCTGATTGAAATTTCAGTAAGCCTTTACAATGCTCCTTGAACAGGTGCAGGATTTCGTTGTATTTCGGGTGGCTGGTTGGCATGACATCCAGTAAATCGCACATAGCCAATGTAGCCCAACCGTTGGCACGTCCCCAATAGAAGCGCGGATGATGCTCCATGCTTTCTACCCAACCGTGCATAAACAAACCGATTTCCTCAACAAACATACGTTCGGCAAACTGAAGAATTTGTTTGGCGGCATCATCAAGGTATCTTTGTTCACCGGTGAGGCGGTAACCTTCGGCTAATGCGGGAATCGCCATGTAAAGGTCATCGAGCCAGAGCGTATTGGGGTAAGGATGATTGCGTGCCAACGTACCATCGTTCAGGCGGTATTGTTTTTCGGAAATGTGTTTCAGTGCAATATTGATGAAAGGACGCAGATCGTACTCAAAGCCCTCGCCCATCTGTGTACGGATGGAAGCGGCGCACATCGCTCCGCACACATCAAGGTTGTGCGGGTTCATCAACCGACGAAGGGGCGAGTTATAGCCTTTCACCTTTTTATTGTATTCGCTCGCCTTGGGCCACGCAAGCGCCAGTAGCCGCATGCGTTTACGGGTGTAGTCCAAAAAAACATTTTCCCGGGTTACTTCGGCAGCTTGCAGCATGCCGCTGTAGGTTACCCCCCACTCGTATGAGTACGGACGGAAATCGCCCTGAGCTTGTTGAAACTTCTCGGGAAGTTTATCGAAATCCGTTATGGCCTCTCCCGTATCAGCATTCAGAAACTCTTTCATGGTAGCACCTTCCAGAAAATTGGCGATGCGGAGCATGTGTTCGGTGATGCCTTCCCGCGAGGGGATGATGTATGGGAAATCGTAATCGGAATGAAGTTCGAACAAGGAAACACTCGCATCCGTGATACGTTTGCTATTATTTAAGATGTATTTCTCCTGCCGCGGCCAAGGCTGGGCATAAAGCCCGGCACTGAGCATAAGAACGGCAAATAATAAACTGATCCTTTGCATTTTCTACGTGTTAAACATGATATAAAATAATTGAGCATGAATTTTCACTCTCTCTTATTGAAATATGAATGACACAAAGTTAGCCGGTGTAAGCAGCTCTAGAAAAGGATTCTTGTACATATAGCTGGACTTATTGGGAATTATTCATAAAAAGGCTTTATAACACAAAAATGTCTCGCGTGATTTCCCTTTACCTTTAAACTAATTCGAGTTTTTTCAATCGTTTTCTGCTTTTATCAGAAGTTGAGTTGTTGACGAAAAGCGAGTATTCCCTGCATTTAAACTAGGAGGAGTTCAGGTCACTCAAAAGAGATCTCCTCCTTATTATCTGCATTCGATGAGCCGTTTGCATCTCCCTTCTGGAAAGCAGAAGGTGTTATGCCAAACTGCTTCTTGAAACATCGGGTAAAGTAAGTCGGATCGTCTATTCCTACCTGATAAGAAACTTCTGAGATGTTTTGATTGCCTTGTTGCAAAAGTTCTACCGCTTTCTTCATACGCATGATACGGATATATTCGCTGGGCGCACAGCCGATAAGTCCCCGCACTTTACGAAAAAAAACAGAACGCCCCAGCCCCATGATGGAAGCAAATTCGTCGATCGTGAATTCAGGATTCGCCAGCTGCGAGTTTACAACATGCTCCATCCGTTTCACAAATAGCTTATCCTTGTCGGAAGTACACACGGCTATCTGTGTAGAGTAAGGGTCGCCGGAGAATTTCTTCCGCAGCCTCTCGCGCTGTTCCAACAGTTTAATAGCCCGCGTTATAAGCAATTTAGTGCTGAACGGCTTGGTTATATAGGCATCAGCGCCATATTTTATCCCTTTCAGATGGTTGTCCGTAGTATCGAGCGCCGTTAAGAGGATAATGGGAATATGGCTGGTATCGAAATCGTTTTTCAGACGTTTGGTCAACTCGAATCCCGTACAGCGAGGCATTAGTACATCACTGATAATCAGGTCAAATTCATTCGCCCGGGCAAGTACCAATCCCTCTTCGCCGTCCGATGCGGCTTCTATTTCGAAATAAGCCCTCAGTTCTGTTTTGAGAAACTCGCGCACATCATTATCATCCTCTACAATGAGTACTTTAAACTTGCTTAACGGAGGTTCTATGAGTGTATCACCTTCTTCATTCAGGTTATCATCGTTGAGAACGACTTCATCCAAACGCTTCTCTGCGCTCGTTTCTTCTTCAGACAAAGCATTGTTAGACATCAGAAAGTCTTCTTCTTTGTATACCGAAGGGTCGGTAGAGAAAGTAACAATGAAAATGGAACCACCTTCGGGATTCTCTTCGTACCAGATACCACCCTTGTGCAGATTCACCAACTCGCGGGTGAGATGCAATCCTACCCCTACACTATCTGCCGAGAAGCTACTCTGCATAAACCGGTTGAACAGTTCTTTTTGTTTTTCTCTCGGTACCCCTATACCGGTATCAGATACTTTCATTTGCATCGTACGGGTGGCCTCATCCAACGTTATCACAAACTCGATCTTCTTCCCCGGATTGGTGTATTTAAAGGCGTTCGACAGAAGATTATATGTAATCTTATCGACACAGTCCTTATCGATAAACATTTTATAAGCGGGTATGGAAGAAATAAAACGGAAATCCATATTTGTAGACTTGGCAGTGTCTTTGAAACTTAAAAATATTTCATACAGGAAAGCGATGACATCGGTTTCTTCCAACGAAAGCGCCAGTTTGTTTTTCTGTACTTTCCGGAATTCGAGCAATTGGTTGATAAGGCGCAACAGTCGTTTCACGCTTTTATCCATCACCTCAACGGAGGGTTTTATTTCCCGGGATATCTTGCCGGTACTATTCATTCTTTCCAGCGCTCCCTGGATGAGGGTGAGCGGCGTACGGAACTCATGGGAGATATTGGTAAAAAACGCCAGTTTGTATTCGGTAAGTTGCTTCTCTATTTCAACTTTGTTGCGAAGCGCACTCATATTGCGCACGGTACGGAAAATAATGAATAATATTCCGGCAATAACCACAAAATAAATCAAATAAGCCCACCATGTTTTCCAGAAAGGTGGAAGAATCGTTATTTTCATGTTCGTACTGCTCCATACCCCCGAAGCGTCACATGCTTTTACTTGCAGGTTATATTTTCCCGGAGGAAGATTCCTGTACGAAGCAAAAGACATGGAAGACGGGGCGCTCCAGTCGTTGTCATAATTCTCCAGTTTGTAGGCGTACTTGACTAAATCGTTTTCCATGTAATCGAATATGGAAAATCCCAGTACAAAGGAGTTTTGATTATATTTCAGCATGATTTCCGAAAGATAGGAAACGGCTAATTTCAGAGGAGATTCAGGATCATCCGCCCTGACAGATAAACCATTCAACTGAAAATTAGTAAACGCTACGGATGTTTGATAGTAGTTTCGTTTTATAACCTGAGGGTCGATCACTGTAAATCCATAGTAGGTTCCAAACACTATACGCCCGTCATACAACCGTATGCCACAAGTTTCGCTATATACATTCCCCGGCATATTGCTGGAGAAGAAATAGTTTTCAAACATTTTAGCCTCCGGATCGAAACGGGAAATCCCATATTCGGTAGATATCCAGATCATTCCGTTAAGATCTTCTACAAACGCCTGGACAACGTTGTTTACAAGTCCGTTGGAGGCGTCATAATGTGTAAATTCAAGATTACCATAATCCGCCTGAGGCATACACATAGAAAAGCCGGCCCCAGACTCGGATATCCACATGCGCCCCTTTGAATCTTCCATGATATACCTTATTCCATTGCTTTGCAAATCGCCCTTATCAAAATTGTAGTGATAAAAGGCCGCCGGGTTTTTCAGAAGTTCTTCCGGATTAAAAATAAAAACCCCATCATTTGTCCCGAGCCATATCCAGCCGTTCCTGTCTTCTTTAATGACTTTTATCCGTTTCTGCCCATAGGAGTTATTAAAGAAATGCCGGAAAGTATAACCGTTTTTATCGGGTACAGCCAAGTTAAGTCCTCCACCGAACGTCCCGATCCATATCTGATTCTTCCGGCTCTTACAGAGACAAAAAATCTGATTGATAGATAATGACGTAGGGTCTGCGGCATTGTGTGTGTAAACTTTATCACCCACTTTTAATCCATTGTTTCGATAAGCATACCACCGGTTCCCTGTGGAATCTTCTATCATGTCATACGCATTATCGGCAAGGATCTTTTTGGGGCGAAGCGCTGTTAACTCCTTATCATATTCATAGCATTCTCCATTTCTTGTTCCTATAACTATATTCCCTCCTTTCAGTTGATGAACCATGCGAACGGTATTGGCATAATCAATGTAGGTTTCATCCGATGGGAAAATACGTACCGCGCCTTCGCTGATTATCTTCAGGCAAGTGGCTCCCATATAATCGGCGCCTACCCAAATATTACCCAGGCGGTCTTCCATCACAGATTGTAAGAAGTTTGAACCAATAGGAGTATCTGTATATTTCTTATCGGCCACATAATGAGATATTTCCTCTGTATTCAGATCGTATGTATAGAGACCGTTTCCATAGGTAGCAATCCATATAATATCCCGGGAATCGTGGTGTATGTTATACCGCATCTGCTCCCAAAAAACATTTTGTGCAGAAAGAATCTGTATCTTTTTCACCTCGCCGGTTTCAGAACGCACATAATAGAGTTTCCCTGTACGGTCTTTTAGCCAGTAATTGCTTTTGTTATCCTGCACAATGGCGGTAACTGCTATGTCATAGTTCGCTTCCACAGGTTCTAATTTTGCTGTTTGGAAATGAAAACTATATCCGCCTTTTCCTGTATAGATTATCCACTTGTTGCTCAGCGCAAACGTTCCTGCCAATGTAAAATCAGACCGATTGGCAGATCCGGCAATTTGTTTGAGTCCTTCCGAAGGTTCGAAACTAAAGATACAGCCATTTGAGGAGAGGAAGAATGTACGGTCCTGCCAGCATTGTATTTCCAGGAAAGAGGTATTTTTGTCTACACAGTGCAAAGCCGAATGATCCCAATAGTAGAGTCCCTGGGTAGTTGCTATCCATATCCAGCCTTCCGCGCCTTTTTTCAATGAGGTTATGTTGTTTGAAAGCAGCCCGGTAGAGGTATTAAAAGCAACAGATGTAAAAGAGTTGTTTTTATACGAATTCATACGGCATCCCATCTGGTCGCCCCACAGCCATACATCACCATTCTCTTGTAATGAAATGAATTTATACTCATTCATGTATTCACCACAACCGGTGAAATCGACAAAACAATCTTTTTTCAGATCATAACAACTGTATGTATTGGAGAGAGTCTTTATCCATAAGAACTCATTGCTATCTTCTACAATACTAGTTATAACATGATCAGTTAAGAACGGATTGCTTTTTCTGGGACGAAAGGCTACGAACGAGTTTCCATCGTAACGACTCAGGCCATTTTGCGTACCTATCCAGATAAACCCTTTGCTGTCTTGATAGGTGCAACTTACAGAGTTATTAACCAATCCATCGGATGTGGTTAATTGCATGGTACGAATTTCTATGGCTGATTTCAATTGGGGTTGAAATCCTGAAATCAACAATAAAAAAACACATAAATATCTATATAGTCCCCTGTTCATAATAGTATTAGATAAAATGACAGAGGCAAAGATACAAAAATCAATAGTTCTTCGGATGTAAATCTGTACATATAGTTAGTAAAATTGTACTCCCCACTTACCACCCCAAGGCCATTTCGGCAATCTCCCAATAAGTCCAACAATGTACACGGAAATCCTTGTCAATACAAAGGGAAAGCAACTACTTTTGCAGCATTCAGATCATATCTATCGTATGTAATGATGTTGAGAAAAATAAATCATAGTATTATTTAATGTATTTGCCTATGAAATAAGCACAAGTCCCCAAAGAGGATAATGATATGACATTGCCTCATGAACGTCAATAGTGTATTGGCGCTTTCAAATAAACAATCCTAAGTTAATACTAAAGTTATGAATTACATTTATATGAAGAAAAATTTCGGTCAGGAATACGCCGCACAGCACAGGCGATTATTTCGAATTATGAAAAATACCACCTTCGCTTTATTCATATTTATCGGAACAACGTCTGCGACCGAATCCCAAACTGAAAATAGAGAAGTTGCAGTCATTTCAGATGATATATCAGCAAGTAAGAGTATCAGCAAAAATGAATCCACGCAACAAACGATTACAGTTACAGGAACTGTTACAGATACAGCAGGTGAGCCTATCATCGGCGCAAACGTTGTAACTGAAGATGGAAAACACGGAACAATTACCGATTTCAACGGTAATTTCAAACTGAATATTCCGGCTGGTGCGAAACTGATTATCAAATTTGTAGGTTACAGCCCCAAAATAGTAACAGCTACCCGGCAGCCAATGAAGATTGTTCTTGCCGAGGATACACAGATGCTGGAAGAAGTCCAGGTTGTTGCCTATGGCGTTCAAAAGAAAGTAACCGTTACCGGAGCCATCTCGGGTGTAAAAGGAGAGGTGCTGGAACGGACACCTACCGGTTCTATTTCCAATATGCTTAGCGGAACCATGTCAGGGGTATCATCCGTACAATATTCCGGTGAACCGGGTTCGGACGGGGCAGAAATCTTTATCCGTGGTAAGGCTACATTTGCCGACGCCAAACCCCTTATCCAGGTAGACGGTGTGGAACGTAGCATCAATGATATCGACCCCAACGACATTGAAGATATTACCGTATTGAAAGACGCCTCAGCTACAGCCGTATTTGGTGTACGAGGTGCGAACGGGGTTATCCTGGTTACCACGAAGCGGGGTACCGAAGGAAAACCCAAGATCTCGTTCTCCACTTCGGGAAGCATTCTGTTCCCAACCAAGCTGCCGGAGATGGCTAACTCTTACCAATATGCCCAATACCATAACCAGATGAAGATTAATGATGGTGAAGCTCCGCTGTTCAGCGATGAAATCATACAGAAATTCAAAGACGGATCCGATCCTTTGCGTTATCCGGATATCAACTGGTATGACTATATAATGAAAGACTATACTTTCCAGTCAAGACATAATGTCAATATACGGGGAGGTACGCAAACGGTTCGTTATTTCCTCTCGGCAGGTGCTTATACCGAAGGCGGTTTAATTAAGCAGTTCGACCAGAAGTACGATAACTCTTACGCCTACAAACGCTTCAGCTATCGGGGGAACTTCGATGTGGATGTAACCAAGAGCACCACACTGTCATTTAGTGTCGGTGGAAATGTCGATAATGCTAATAAACCCAACGTAGGAGACATCAGTATTCTTATGAACCAGATACACTGGGCGCCTCCATTCTCAGCGGCAGGACTCGTCGATGGCAGATACGTCCGGTCTCAAACCACTTACAAAACCTGGGATGGTACCGATGTCGGTGTACCTTTCTCCGGTTCAGTCCCCATCGCCACCTATTATAATAAAGGTTATATCGCAACATCCAACAACCGCCTGACCGCAGATATCGGCTTGCAACAAAAGCTGGATATGATTACCAAAGGGCTCTCTTTCAGAGTGAAAGGTTCTTACAACAGCAGTTTTTATGAAAGAAAAACGGCTACTTCCGAATTGGCAACGTATGCCCCTGTACTTCAGCAAGATGGTTCTTTCCTGTATCAGAAATCGGGTGATAATACACAGTTGACTTATTCTGATCCGGCAGGTGGCGTAGGACGTAACTGGTACATGGAAGCAGGAGCCAACTACAACCGTAATTTTGGAGATCACCATGTGGGAGCGTTGGCACTCTACAACCAATCGAAAACATACTACCCTGACGAATACTCCGACATCCCAAAAGGATACGTCGGATTGGTAGGACGCATAACTTACGACTGGAAAAACCGGTACATGATCGACTTGAACGTTGGTTATAACGGTTCGGAAAACTTCGCGCCCGACAAACGATTCGGCTTCTTCCCCGCCGGTTCTGTTGGTTATATCATCAGCGAAGAAAACTTCTTTAAGCCCTTAAAGCCCGCGATTAGTTTCCTGAAACTACGTGCATCATGGGGACTCGTAGGAAACGATAAAACAGGTAGTGCCCGTTTCTATTATTTGTCCGACCCGTATGGGGTAAACAACAGTGGCCTTGCCTATAACAACAAAGGATATGGATATAACTTTGGAACCGGAGCCGGCAATACGTTGATGGGAGCCTGGGAACAAGGGAAAAACAACCAGGATGTAACCTGGGAAAAAGCGTTCAAGCAGAACTACGGTATTGATGCCAATTTCTTTAACGAACGTCTGCGCACCAATTTCGACTATTTCATGGAACAACGCCGGGATATCTTATTGTCGGACGCCACAGCTCCGAGTCTCATCGGCTTTACCGCACCCAAAGCAAATCTTGGCGCGGTAGATAGCTGGGGTTGGGAAGTGTCCATGAAATGGAATGATAAAATAGGTAAAGACTTCCGGTATTGGATGGGGTTCAACATCTCATACAACCAGAACAAGATTATCGAGAAAAAAGAAGCGCCCAAGGCCGAAGAGTGGATGCTGGAAAAAGGCCACCGCATTGGCGCCCGTGAACAGTATCAGTTCTGGAAATTCTACTACGAAGGCATTGAAGCGGATTATGAAAAGGAATTCGGTTCTCCGTTCCCAACCCACAAAGTGGCGTTGAAACCCGGAGATTGCGTATATGTCGATTTGAATAAAGACGGTGTAATCGGCAATGGAGACACATCTCGCAGACTGGGCTTTACGAACGACCCGGAATACATGGCAGGAGTAGACCTTGGTTTCAGTTGGAAGAATTTCGATGTATCTATGCAATTTGTAGGAGCCTGGAACGTGAGCCGCATGTTGGGCGACGTTTATATGCGTCCGTTCAAAACCAACAATTCCGATACAGAAGGTGCATTGTTACTCTACCAGTACGAGCACACCTGGACACCGGATAATCCCTCACAGGACTCTAAATATCCGCGTGCAACAAACGTTAATTTCTCAAACAACTACACGAACTCGACCTTGTATGAGATCAACTCCAGTTATCTGCGTCTCAAAACCATGCAGGTATCTTACAACTTCCAACTTCCTTTTATGAAGAAACTGAAACTGAATTCGTGCGCATTGGCACTTAGCGGCTACAACTTACTCACGTTCACCGGATTTAATTACGGAGACCCGGAGTCACAAGCCAGTAGCTCCCCTGTTTATCCGCTTACCCGGACGGTAGCCCTGAGTCTCAAATTAGGTTTCTAACTTATAAATAAGAACATCATGAAATGTATTAAAAATAAATGGCAGGCACTTTTTATCGTCGGATTGATGTCGATGGTTGCTTCCTGTGTGGATCCTATAAAATTCGGCGACTCATTCCTCGAAAAGGCACCCGGAGGTGATGTGACAGAAGATACTGTATTCAACAGTGCCGAATATACCCGTCAGTACCTGACGAGCATTTACCGTATGCAATACTACGGTATACCCGACCTTTATCTGGACAGTAATAAATTTCCATATACCCCTCACAGTTATTGGAAAGGGCATCTTGAACTTATCACCGACCAATACCACAATATATGGAGCAGTTGCGAGTACTACAAGCGTTGGTACACAGGTGCTTTCAGCGCATCGGATGGGTATGGAAAGAACAAACGCGAATTCATATCATCCAATATCTGGCAAATTGTACGCGCCGGATGGAAATTAATCGATCACATTGATCGCGTACCTGGACTAGGTGATACGGAGAAAAAAGAAATGGTGGCTCAAGCCAAATGTTTGATGGCCGACGCTTACTACGACTTATTCCGCCATTACGGTGGGATGCCCCTTGTTAAACAAGCATTCAAAGGTACGGAAGACAGTTACGAAGTATCCAGAATGAGTGTGGAAGAAACGGTCAACTTCATGCTTCAATTATTGGATGAGGCTATCCCCAACCTTCCATGGGCATACAATATCTCGAATTCCGAAAGCTATGATAATGCGGAAAACGACATGGGACATTGGACAAAAGCCGGAGCCAAAGCACTGAAATGTAAAATACTGCTTTTCGCAGCATCTCCCTTATTTAACAATGCTCAACCCTATGCAGGAGGTACCTCGGAAGCAGAACAGCAGAAATTAGTGTGGTATGGTAGCTACAAACCCGAATTGTGGACGCAATGCGCGAATGCTTGCGAAGACTTCTTCAACGACGTGAAACAACTAGGATACTATTCCCTTGAAAAATCGTCGAGCGCCAATCCCACAGCCGGAGAGTACCGCATGGCTTACCGCCGGTCTTACCTGATGAGAGATAGCAAAGAAATTCTTCACTCCACACGTACCGTATCTACCGGGTACTCGGGTAACTACTTCGTTACGATCGGTGCCGACCGTATGGGACATCCCACAGCGGAATACATGAAGAAATTCGCGTGGGCGGACGGAAGAGCGTTCGACTGGGAAGAAACGGAAGCGGAAGGTAAACTTGACGAAATGTTTGTTCGCTTCACAAATCCTACGGCTACATACAAGGCCGATAATGTTGTCTTAACCCGTGACCCCCGTCTCTACGAAACAATGAACGTAAACGGTATGCCCTTTTATTGCAGTGAGAGCGGCCAGTTGAGTGGTGACCCCTGGGAAGTTTGGGTAAGAGGAACAGATGCCGGAACCGCTCAAACCACCAACTCGGGTAGCTGGGCCATGGGCTTCCTCAACAACAAATTTATCGGGGACTTTAAAAATCGTAGTACCATTAAGATACCACAACATTGGCCTGCATTGCGTCTCTCCGATTTATACCTGACTTATGCAGAGGCATTGCTTCAGGCAAAGAATGATTTTACGGGAGCCATTAAACTGATCGACGAGGTTCGGGCACGTGTAGGGTTAAAAGGATTGGTAGTATCGAATCCGGGCAAGAACCTTACGACGGATAAGCAGGCATTGCTGGACGCTATCATGAACGAAAGATCGTGCGAACTCGGTATGGAAGACAGTCGCCTCTTCGACATGATCAGGTATAAGATGACCTCAGAATTTGAGAAAACCTTACATTACCTGAGAATCTACCGGTTGGACGATCAAGGCAATGTACTGGAAAGACAGTGGAGTGGTGCTGATAAGACCGCAAACGTGCCTTTCCCTACTAAATTCAAGTATGAGTTGGTTCCGGTTTCGACTGGCAAGCGTATATGGTGGACAGACGGGTTTGCTCCAAAATGGTTCTTGTCGCCCATCACCCAAACTGAAATCGAAAAAGGATATCTGGTACAAAACCCGGGATGGTAATCGCCGAACGGAAATCATTAATTGAAAAACAGAATATATGAACATATATATAAAAAAACATAGATTAATAATCCTGGCCATATTTCTGGGAATAGGGCTGCAAGGGTTTGCTCAAGAAGCGATACGGAACGTGACGGGCTATGTGCAAGACAGATGGGGCAATCCGGTATCGGGAGCCTTGGTATCGGTGGGCAACAATCCGAATGTTTTTGCGTCAACCGACAAAGAGGGCCGGTTTGTGATTAGCGCAGACAAAAAAGACAAAATACGCATCGAAGCGGCCGACCAAAGTGTAAAGGTGGTGGAGGCAACTCCCGACAGGCCCATGAAAATCACCATGGATTATGCAGATCAGGCTACGAATGTAGGTTACGAACTCCAGCAAACCGTTGGAGAATCAACCTCCTCCATCGCTTTCTCATCTAACGAGCAATTTAACAAACGTTCCTCGCATACCATTGCCAATTCATTGTATGGTGCCATACCGGGACTGAGTGCACTGGCAAATTCGGGCATGTATTGGGAACAAGAGCCTACCCTCTATCTTCGTGGACTACAAACCACCTCGAACAGCAAGCCGGTAATCCTCGTAGACGGTATTGAAAGAGACATCTATTTCCTTACCCCCGACGAAGTGGAAAACGTTACGGTACTGAAAGATGCCGCAGCCATCGCACTTTATGGTTACAAAGGTATCAATGGTGTGGTGAATGTAGTAACCAAGCGGGGAAAATACAACTCGCGCGAGGTGAATTTCACCTACGACCATGCCATTAACTGGAATGTACGTACCCCCAAATTTGTAGATGCTGCTACGTATGCCGGTGCCATGAACGAAGCGTTAGGTTACGAAGGCAGTCCGACCAAGTATTCGCAAAACGAACTGAACGCTTTCCGTAGTGGGGAATATCCTACTTATTATCCGAATGTAAACTGGGTAGACGAAACCTTCCGGAACGCCGGACATACCAACCTCTATCACCTCAACTTCCGGGGCGGTGGTCAGAAGTTCCGCTATTTCACCGCAGTAAACCTCCATGCAAACGATGGATTTGTTAAGAATGCCGATACGAACGACGGTTATTCTACTCAAATGAAGTATTCCAAGGCCAATCTGAGAACCAACCTGGACATCGAACTTGCTCCCAAAACAACGTTGGTTGCCAATCTCTTTGGTTCTCTGTCCGAAACATTGCGTCCCGGACAGTGGGTAGAGTCGGACAAAGACAAGAAAAAGACGGATTTGTGGGACATGGTTTATTCTCTCCCCTCTGCCGCTATTCCCATCAGACTGGAAGATGGGACATGGGGAGGTAACTCTACATGGAGTGGAGAAAAGAATCCGGTAGCTCAGTCTCAGGGAGCAGCATATACCAAAGGACATGTTCGCGCATTATACGCCGACATGACACTGAAACAAGACCTGTCGGATATTCTACCGGGATTGGGTGGGGCTCTCCAACTGGCTTATGACAATACTTCATCGATTTGGGAAGACCATTCCAAAACGTACACATACAATGCTTATTCCACAGTAATGGACGCCAATGGCGTACCTACCGGAACACTCAATACAGTGCTGGGTAAGGATTCTGAAATGGGAACAGGCAAAGACAATACGTTTTCGAGAAACTTCAATTTCTATGGTAATTTATTCTATAACCAGAAATTTGATCTTCACTCTATCTATTCTCAATTGAAATGGAGCTACGAATACCGAAACTACGACGGAAGAAACAATTCGTTGTATCGCCAGAATCTTTCGTTCTATACTCACTACGGGTACAAGGATCGTTATTTTGTAGACTTGAATGTTATAGGTTCGGCTTCCAACCGATTGGCACCCGGACACAAGTGGGCGGTATCTCCTACCGTCTCTGCTGCATGGGTGCTTTCGAAAGAAGACTTCATGAAAGACGCGTCTTTCGTTAACTTCCTGAAGCTGAGAGCTTCTTTCGGAATCATCAATACGGACGAAATTCCCAGAAACAAAGACGATGTGATGCAATATGGTTACTGGCAACAGACCTATAACTCGAGCGGGCTTTATTCCTTTACCGAAACGTATACAGCTTTGAATGCCGGGTCGTGGACGCTGGGAAGATTGGCTTCGACGAACATCACGAACGAAAAAGCCTATAAATATAACATTGGTCTGGATGCAACCCTGTTCAACAGCCTGGATCTGACAGTTGACGGATATTACAACCGGAGAAGCAATATCTGGGTAGACGGTTCGGGAAAGTATTCTTCCGTGTTGGGATTTGACGCTCCATATGTGAATGGCGGAATCGTCGACAGTTGGGGAGTAGAAGTGGGAGCCGATTATCACAAACAGATGGGAGACGTTCGTCTCACAGGTGGTGTTAACTTCTCACTAGCCAAAAGTAAAGTTGTCGACCTGCTCGAAGAGCTCAAAGCGCACCCCTGGCTGGAAGAAGCCGGATACCGGGTGGGACAGCAAAGAGGACTGGTTGCTCTTGGATTGTTCAAAGACCAGGCTGACATTGACAACAGCCCCACTCAGAGCTTTGGAACCGTTTATCCAGGCGACATCAAGTACAAAGACATGAACGACGATGGCGTTATCGACAGTAACGACATGATAGCCATTGGCTACTCTACCACGCTTCCGGAAATCTACTACTCATTCCACCTTGGTGCCGAATGGAAGGGACTGGGATTCGACCTAATGTTCCAGGGTACAGGAAACTATTCGGCTATGCTCGACACGAAAGCCATGTACCGTCCGGCGTTAAACAGTACTTCGTTGTCACAGTATTACTATGACAATCGCTGGACACCCGAGAATCAGGATGCCAAATTCCCCAGACTGACTTCTCAGACCAGTGAGAACAACTACCGGGCCAGCACCTTGTGGCTGGAAGACCGCTCGTTCCTGAAGCTGCGCAATGTGGAAGTTTATTACAACCTGCCCAAGACGTTACTCGAAAGAACAAAGGTAATGAACAGAGCTAAATTGTATGTGAGAGGAATCGATTTGTTCTGTCACGATCATATCAAACAAATGGATCCGGAGTCGTATACCTCCAAAACTCCCATGACAAAGAGTCTGGTATTTGGGTTAACAGTTGGTTTTTAAGTTGAAATAATAAGTAGTAAATATATGAAACTAAAAATAATAGTAGTCGGTATCTTATGCGCAGGATTTCTTGCCGCATGTAGCGACCAAATGAACTACAAAGAATTTACTCAATACGAGAAAGGAGACGTCGATCAGAGCTTCGGCAGAGTATCTGCAATTGTCACAAAAATCTATACATATTTAGATCATGATTTTGCAAAGTACGACGGGTCCATGCTGGCCTCGGCTACCGATGAAGCCGAATACACGTACACCAATAATAAAATATACAATTTTATCAATGGAGGTCTGAGCCCTGTAGCTGCAATGGACGAGCAGTGGAAGAACAGTTACAAAGCCATTCAACAGGCCAACCTGTTCCTAAACGAATTTCAGGGATTAACATTCCCGGAGAATGTGCTGGACGACGATTACTCAACCAATATGAATCAGTACAAGCACTTCCCGTACGAAGCGCGTGCATTGAGAGCATATTTCTACTTCAACCTGGTGAGACAGTATGGTGATGTGCCTGTTTTCACAGAACTAATGACAACTGATGAGGTAAATACACTGACGCGTAAGCCGGCCAAGGAAGTTTTGCAGTTTAT
Organism: Bacteroides sp.; assembly: GCA_031554635.1. Classification (GTDB taxonomy): domain Bacteria; phylum Bacteroidota; class Bacteroidia; order Bacteroidales; family Bacteroidaceae; genus Bacteroides. Next base: position 116,970 of record JAVBVD010000014.1, on the reverse strand, counting down.
CATCAGCGAATGCGATGATATCATGGAAAAGGTTCCTGTGAAGTGGAGTGATATCGACGCATCTTTATCGGATGTAAACAATGCCGGTCGTGTGAACCGTATGTTTGTATTGGCTTTGAAAGCACGTGTTGCCCTGTATGCCGCCAGCCCGCTGTTCAATCCGAGCAACGAACAGGAATTGTGGCGGACAGCTGTTGCGGCCAACCAAGCCGTACTGAATGCCGCTGAAGAAAACGGATACAAACTCATGACAAGTTATGCGGATATTTGGAGCGAAAAGAATTATCAAAAAGCAAACAATGCTTCTGAAGTAATCTTTGCCGTGCGTCTGGCAGACTCAAACACATACGAGAAATATAATTTCCCGGCAGGTATCGAAGGAGGGAAAGGGGGTAACTGTCCTACACAAACCTTGGTAGATGCTTATGAGATGCAGGCTACCGGTAAGTTATGGAACGAAGAAGGCAGTGGTTACAATCCTGCTACTCCATACACTGGCCGCGACCCGCGTTTTGCGCTGACCATCGCTATCAATGGAGAACAGAAGTGGCCCGACTACAACAGCACCAATCTTGAAACCTACTATGGAGGACAGAACGGTGAACCGGTAGCAGGAGCTACCACTACAGGATATTACCTAAAGAAACTCTTGAACAGGTCTGTTACGCTGCAATCCGGAAAAGAAAATAAGAAACTCCACAACTGGGTAACCTTCCGTGTGGGAGAGTTTTACCTGAACTATGCCGAGGCAGCTTTCAAATATACCGGTTCTGCCGATATGCTTCCCTCCAATGGAAAACTAACGGCACGGCAAGCAATAAATATCGTTCGCGCACGTGTAACTATGCCCGAGTTGGCTATAGGTCTTTCTGCTGATGATTTCTGGAAAAAGTACACCAACGAGCGCATGGTAGAATTGGCATTCGAAAGTCATCGTTTCTGGGATGTAAGACGCTGGAAAGAAGCGGATAAACATTTTAAGAGTATTGTCCAGATGAAGATTACAAAGAATTCTGATGGTACATTTACTTATACACGCAAAACAGTGAATCGCCAATGGAATGATAAACTGTATTTCTTCCCGATCCCACAGTCAGAAAGGATGAAGAACCCTAATTTAACACAGAATACAGGGTATTAGTATACTTTTAAGGTTAGTTTTTTATAGGTGTAGTTTTAAAATCAACAGACAGGCCATTTTACAACGGTCTGTCTGTTGTGCCTTTTGCAAAGTTGGTTTTCTGCGCTACACCGTTTGCTGCACTTTTCGGAATAGTGATTTCGTTCCCATCGCGCACAGCCATATAATGTGGCGACATAATCTCGATTTCTTCCCGGGCGAATACATCCTGAATATTCTGGTGCAAGTCCGAATAGATCTGTGCCAGTTTATCGGCATCTTCAATATATGCGTTGATCTGATACACCGGATACCAGTCGTGCAATGCCGTTTCCAACACGAACGGTTGTGGTTCGGGATCTACTCCCGGGGTAGCTAATGCAGCCTCTATCAGCAATGGATGTACTTTCCGCCAGGGTATATCGTACCCCACACTCACCTCCGAATGGATAATCAGCCCGTACGTACGGGCCGAAGAACTGTAATTTACTGTATGCGACGACATGATAAAGGAGTTGGGAATTGTCACTAACTCGTTCTTCGGTGTTTTGATGCGGGTTACGAAGGGGGTTTTCTCGATGACATTGCCCACAGTTTCGTTCAGCTTGATACGGTCGCCGAGTTTGAACGGACGCATGTAAGTAATAACCATCCCGGCAATAATATTACCGATTACTGTACTCGACCCCAGGGAAACGATCAATCCGACAAATACGGAGATCCCCTGGAACACACCGGACTTGGAACCGGGCAAGTACTGATAAATCATAGCCACCATAAAGGCATAAAGCAGAAAACGGATAATGTGGAAAGTAGGCATAGCCCAATCGGGATAGAAACCATTGATCTTTAGCTTCTCGGCTTGAATCTCATTGGCCAGATACCGTACCAGCTTCACCAGATACCTGATAAAAAGCCAGATGACCAGGATGGTAAACAGATTGGGAATGTATTCTACCACCCCTATCACAATACCCTTTACGGGGTTCCATATATAAGAGAAGAGTTTGTATGCCAGATCTTTAGTTTGCGGAAAAATGGCAAAGAGCATGGGTACAGTAATAAGTAACTGTAGGAGCATGAACAGATAACGCCCCAGATTGGCCACAAAAACAAGCAGACGCACCTGTTTATGCTTGTCCAGCAGTTCATAGTCTTGTATGGTAAAGGACTTCAATCGCGTATCCCGCAACCGGTAGATACGTATCTTTAGTCGGCGGTACAGCCAGTTAGTACCCCAGAACAGCAGGTATTGCCCCACAAGTACCAGGACGAAATACAAGATGCGCTTGGCCAGTCGCCAGAGGCTGTGTTCTTCTTTTAGTTCCTGTAGTTTCTGTACGACAACCTCCCGCTTGGCGGCCGCCAGCTGATCGCGGGTGCAATTCTCCCACAGCCCATCCTGATCGGTAAAGGTGGCAATGACTTTATTGCCGTACATCAGGTCGGTCACAATATCGCTCCGTTCGATATATACCGAATCGGGCTGCAAGTCGAACCGCTTGCCCAATTCGAGAATAGCAGCATTGATCATTGCCGCCCGTTGCTGGGGAGCGTGTCCGCCGCGTTTGGCATATAAATAAAATAAGGTGTCTTCTTCCACGACCACCGGTATGCCCGGGGTGGACTTGCGCAGGGAGTCGATACGCAGTTTCTGTTGCGCCCTCTTCACCGAATCGGCCCCATATACCTGCAACCTGAGTTGTTCCATCTCCATGCGGGCATTGGCTTCGTTGAGCCGGGCTGTTTCCAGCTCCTGTTTCATTCCGGCCATCCGTATTGAATCGGAGTCCGAATGAAGCAAAGTAGCGGTAACCGCCGCACTGTCGGTTCCTATCATTTGCCGAACGGTTTGAGTCAATTGGGCGGAAAGGATGACACTTTGTATCAAAAGTATACTAACCCATAAAAGGCGCTTGCTGTTTATCATGTTAACTTCGATTGACTTAATTGAACGTATGCTACGTTTTTTCACAATGTGAGAAACAAATATAGAGATTGTTTTTGACATTTCATCCAACATAATCGGTTATCTTTGCAACAAAATTCGACCGACGCTCGTTGGAAAGCGTAGGTAATTTCAAGATTATCAACTATATTTGTAGCCTTATTAAAAAAGCATATGGCAATCACGATTAAGAAAGTTTCCGGAAAAAAAGAACTGACGGATTTCATCCGCTTCAACTACAAGCTGTACAAAAGCAATCCGTACTCAGTTCCCGACCTCCTCGACGACATGCTTAACACATTCAGCAAAGAGAAAAATGCGGCATTCGAGTTTTGTGAAGCCGACTACTTCCTTGCTTACAAAGATGGGGAGTTGGTAGGACGCATCGCTGCCATCATCAACAACAAGGCCAACGAAAAGTGGAACAAAAAGGAAGTCCGCTTCGGATGGATCGACTTTACCGATGACACAGAAGTTTCCCAGGCACTGCTGAACACCGTTGAAAAGTGGGGCAAAGACCGGGGAATGGAATATATACAAGGCCCGCTGGGATTCACTGACTTTGACGCCGAAGGAATGCTCATCGAAGGGTTCGACCAACTCAGTACCATGGCTACCATCTACAACTACCCGTACTACCCCAAGCACATGGAGAAGTTGGGCTACGAGAAAGATGCCGACTGGGTGGAGTACAAGATATACATTCCCGAGGATATCCCCGACAAGCACCGCCGTATATCCGAACTGATCCAGAAAAAATACAACCTGAGTATAAAGAAATACACATCGGCCAAAAAGATTGCCAGAGACTACGGACAAAAAATATTCCAGCTGATGAATGAGGCGTACAGCCCACTCTACGGATATTCTCCCCTGTCGCAACGGCAGATAGAACAATACGTAAAGATGTACCTCCCCATCCTCGACCTGCGCATGGTAACGCTGATTACCGACAGCAACGACGACTTGGTGGCCGTAGGAGTATCGATGCCTTCCCTCTCGCAAGCCTTGCAGAAAGCCAAAGGACGGTTGCTTCCTTTCGGATGGTTTCATCTGCTGAAAGCGCTCTTCACCAACCGGCGCGCCAAGATGCTTGATCTCCTGCTGGTAGCTGTGAAACCGGAGTATCAGAACAAAGGAGTCAATGCATTGTTATTTTCTGATCTGATACCTATTTATAAGAAACTAGGTTTTGTATTTGCCGAAAGCAACCCCGAACTGGAAATGAACGGAAAAGTACAGGCACAGTGGGATTATTTCAAAACAGAACAACACAAGCGTCGCCGCGCTTTTATTAAAAAGATAGATTGATTTTCGATATGGAAGTGAATGAACTGGTAACAGTGAATATGGATACGGTGCAATACACCGACGACAACATCCGACACCTGAGTGACATGGAGCATGTACGCACCCGTCCCGGTATGTATATCGGCAAATTGGGTGACGGCGCACATGCCGAGGATGGAATATATGTCTTGCTCAAAGAAGTGTTGGACAATAGCATCGATGAGTTCAAGATGCAGGCGGGTAAGAAGATCGAAATCACCGTGGACGAGAACCTGCGGGTGAGCGTACGCGACTTCGGCCGTGGCATTCCGCAAGGAAAACTGATCGAGGCGGTAAGTGTACTCAACACCGGAGGTAAGTACGACAGCAAGGCGTTCAAGAAAAGCGTAGGGCTGAACGGTGTGGGTGTAAAGGCGGTCAATGCCTTGAGCGCTCGCTTCGAGGTACGCAGCTATCGCGAAGGTAAAGTGCGCATGGCCTCTTTCTCCAAAGGAAACCTGCTGAAAGACGACACGTTTGACACGGAAGAAGACAGCGGAACATTTATCTTCTTTGAACCGGACCATACATTGTTCGAGAACTACAGCTTCCGTCCGGAGTTCATCGAGACCATGCTCCGCAACTATACGTATCTGAATACGGGCTTAGCCATCATCTATAACGGGCACCGCATCCTCTCGCGCAACGGGTTGGCTGATTTGTTGAACGATAACATGACAGCTTCGGGCTTGTACCCAATCATTCATCTCAAGGGCGAAGACATCGAGATCGCTTTCACGCATACCGAACAGTACGGCGAGGAGTACTACTCGTTTGTCAACGGACAGCATACCACCCAGGGAGGTACGCACCAAAGCGCATTCAAGGAACACATCGCCCGTACCATCAAAGAGTTCTTCAACAAGAACCAGGACTACACCGATATCCGCAACGGACTGGTAGCTGCCATCGCCGTTAATGTAGACGAACCGATGTTTGAGAGCCAGACGAAGATCAAGCTGGGTTCTACCAACATGACGCCGGGAGGAATCACCATCAATAAACATGTGGGCGACTTTATCAAACAGGAGGTGGACAACTTCCTGCACAAACATGCCGACGTGACGGAGGTGATGCTGCAAAAAATACAGGAATCGGAAAAGGAACGTAAAGCCATTGCCGGGGTTACCAAACTGGCCCGCGAACGCGCCAAGAAAGCCAACCTGCACAATCGCAAGCTGCGCGACTGCCGCGTGCACCTCAACGATCCGAAAGCCAAAGGACTGGAAGAATCGTCGTCCATCTTCATCACCGAGGGCGACTCGGCAAGCGGTTCCATCACCAAGAGCCGGGATGTGACTACCCAAGCTGTATTCAGCCTCCGCGGTAAACCGCTCAACACGTTCGGAAAGACCAAGAAGGTGGTATACGAGAACGAGGAGTTCAACCTCCTCCAGGCTGCCCTCAATATCGAGGAAGGCATCGAGGGATTGCGGTACAACAAGGTCATAGTGGCTACCGATGCCGACGTGGACGGTATGCACATACGCCTGCTCCTGATCTCGTTCTTCCTGCAATTCTTCCCCGACCTGATCAAGAAAGGACACGTACACATCTTGCAAACTCCCTTGTTCCGCGTGCGCAACAAGAAGAAAACGGTGTACTGCTACACGGACGAGGAGCGGATCAATGCCATCAAGGAACTGAGTCCCAACCCCGAAATCACCCGATTCAAAGGTTTGGGAGAGATCTCGCCGGACGAATTCAAGAACTTTATTGGTAAAGACATGCGCCTGGAACAGGTGACACTGCGCAAAACCGACCAGGTAAAAGAGCTGCTGGAGTTCTACATGGGAAATAATACCATGGAGCGCCAGAACTTTATCATCGATAATTTGGTTATAGAAGAAGACATTGCATAATATGAGAAGAGCCATATTCCCAGGAACATTCGACCCGTTTACTATCGGCCATTACTCCATCGTGACGCGTGCCCTCACGTTCATGGACGAAGTCGTCATCGGAATCGGTATCAACGAAAACAAGAATACCTATTTCCCCATCGAAAAACGCGAAGAAATGATCCGGGATTTCTACAAGAACGACCCTCGGGTCCGGGTGATGTCGTACGGAAGCCTCACCATAGATTTTGCCAAAGAAGTAGATGCCGAGTTCATCATCCGCGGCATACGAACGGTGAAAGACTTCGAGTACGAAGAAACCATCGCGGATATCAACCGGAAACTGGCAGGGATCGAAACCATCCTGCTGTTCACCGAACCCGAATTGACTTGTATCAGCTCCACCATTGTACGCGAGTTATTGATGTACGGGAAAGACATCAGCCAGTTTATTCCCCAGGGGATGAAGGTAAAATAATCAGCATTGACCAACAAACGAGAATGAAGAAAATTAGCATATTGCTGTGCTGTCTGGTAAGTATGACCGCACATGCCCAATTCTATGGCTCCACAGCCTTCCAGAAGTTGTATATTGCCGAAATGGCCATCACCAACCGATACGTAGACAAGGTAGACGAGAACAAATTGGTGGAATCTGCCATCGTCAAGATGCTGGAACAACTCGACCCCCACTCGACCTACTCGGATGCTGAGGAGGTGAAGAAAATGAACGAACCGCTTCAAGGCAATTTCGAAGGTATCGGTGTGCAGTTTCAGATGATAGAAGATACGTTGCTGGTGGTACAACCGGTCAGCAACGGGCCTTCGGAAAAAGTCGGCATACTGGCGGGAGACCGTATCATAGCCGTCAACGACACAGCCATTGCCGGAGTAAAGATGAGCACCGAAGAGGTGATGCGCCGGTTGCGCGGCCCGAAAAACTCGAAAGTAAATCTCACCATCGTACGCCGGGAAATAAAAACTCCCCTGGTATTTACGGTAAAACGGGATGTAATTCCCATCTACAGCCTGGATGCTTCGTACATGCTTGAACCGGGAACAGGATACATTCGTATCAACCGTTTCGGGGCCACCACTGCCGAAGAGTTCGGCACAGCGTTGAAGAAGCTACAGAAAGAGGGTATGAAAGACCTGGTACTCGACCTGCAAGGAAACGGAGGAGGATACCTGGCTGCGGCCATCGATCTATCCGAAGAGTTTCTGGGACCGAAGGAACTCATTGTATACACCGAAGGCAGAACGGCAGAACGGAGCAACTTCTTCGCCAAAGGAACCGGGAACTTCCGGACAGGACGCCTCATCGTACTCATTGATGAATTCTCGGCTTCAGCTAGTGAGATCGTAACCGGCGCCATACAGGATTGGGATAGAGGAGTAGTGGTAGGACGCCGCTCATTCGGTAAAGGATTGGTGCAACAGCCCATTAACCTGCCCGACGGTTCGATGATCCGCCTCACCATTGCCCGTTACTATACCCCTGCCGGACGTTGTATACAGAAACCTTACAGCAGCCCGGCCGACATAACAAATCCCGGACAGGAAACCAATTACGACAACGACCTGATCGAACGTTACAACCGTGGCGAAATGAGCAATGCGGACAGCATCCATTTCCCCGACTCGTTGAAATGCCAGACGCAGAAACTGGGGCGGACGGTCTATGGCGGAGGAGGAATCATGCCCGATTATTTCGTGCCGATCGATACGACACACTATTCGGACTACCATCGCAACCTGGTAGCCAAGGGAGTCATCATCAAACTAACCATGAAGTATATTGAACAGCACCGCAAATCGCTGAAAGAGCAATACAAATCATTCGAGGCGTTCAATGAGAAATTCGAGGCGGATGATAATCTACTGGCCGCTATGCGCGAAATGGGTACCAAAGAAGGAGTTACCTTCAACGAAGAGCAATATAATATAGCCCTCCCCATTATCCGGAATCAGCTCAAAGCACTGATCGCCCGCGATCTTTGGGATATAAATGAGTATTTCAGGGTGTATAACCAAAGAAACCCAAGTGTATTGAAAGCCTTGGAGATTCTTAAGAATGGAGAATACGAGAAAAAACTGAAGTAATGATTCATGTTTAGTGATTAGCTTCTTGCTTCTCACTAAACACTAATCATGAAACACTATTTTATTCAGCCAACGGTTGACGTATACGTTGACAAAGGCACATCCCGTTCCGATGACCGCCCCGGCTATCACATCACTCGGGTAGTGTACCCCCTCGTTTATCCGTGAAAATCCTACCGAACACGCCCACACGGCCGACGGGGCAATCACGTACCATTTGGGGTATTTAATGCTCAATGAGGTTGCCAACGAGAAGGCAGCCGCCGTATGCGCCGAAGGAAAAGAAGGGCTATCTTCCAAACTGAACGGGTGTACCCGGTCGGGATAACGGTTATAAGGACGTTCGCGGTCGAACGCGTACTTCATACCATACGTCAGCACCATTGCCTCGCCCACGCTCGTACCTATATATATAGCATCCTGTAACAAAGCCTTCTCTTTCTTGATTCCGGCATAGATGGCCATACCTGTCGGAACCCCTACAGAAATGTAGGGAGCAGACTTGGAGAGAATGTTACTATAGTTGCGTACAAAGCCGCGGTCCCAGCTATTGATTCTGTGCAAAGTATTGATGTCCCAGTTTTGCGCCTGTACAAAAACACTGCAAAATGCACAGAAACAAGCAAAAAGAAGTCGTCTCATAGCTTTTTTTGTTAAAATATCACGCAAAGGTACTCGAAAAATGTTGAAAAACCTCTATCTTTGTGGACGGCATATTATATACTCGTTAATTAATTCATGATTAAAGACTCTCGCTGCATAAGATTGAGTGATTGCGCCCAATGTCCGAAAGCATCGGAAGGCGTGCTTACTCACATGATACTTCCAAAGGGTGAACATCATCCTTCGGACAAATGCATGCAGAATTGTATGATTTTTTTGCTCAAGGGCGAGTTGCTGATTAATAGTGAGGAATACCCCGGACACACCCTACGCCCTGGGCAGATTATCCTTCAGGCGATCGGTTCCAAACTGGAACAACTGGCGTTGACCGACGTAGAATATGTCCTTTTCCAATTCAATGAACTCCCGTTGATTTGTGAGTCGCGTTATCAGCAGATCATCAATATATCTGAAGCCCCGCTCACCTATACTCCCCTGGTGATGTCTCCCCGCCTATCCAACTTCATGAAGGATATTTGCGATTACATGGATGAGCAGGTTCCATGCGGAGCCTTTATTGATATCAAGTGTCAGGAACTGGTATACCTCCTGATCTGCTATTACCCATCGCCACAATTGAGCGCTTTCTTCTACCCCATCAGTTCGTATACGGAAAGTTTCCAGTATTTTGTCATGCAGAACTACGACAAGGTAAAGAATGTGGAAGACTTCGCCCATTTAGGTGGGTATACAGTGACCACGTTCCGCCGCCTCTTCAAGACCATGTATGGTGTACCGGTGTACGAATGGATCCTTGACAAGAAACGCGAAGGCATTCTGGACGACCTTCAGCATACCAAAGACCGCATTACCGAAATCAGCAACCGGTATGGTTTCGACTCCCTTTCTCACTTCGCCCATTTCTGCAAGGCTTCTTTCGGAGACTCCCCGCGCGCTCTTCGCAACCGGGCCACCAAGGGTGAGGAAATCCGCAAAAAATAACACCACCTTCCACACCTCTTATAATTAAAGAAATCTTTCTTTAATTGTTTGCTTAATCAATGTATTTCACGTACTTTTGCACGAAAGTACGTGAGAACACATTAGACCGATTAATAATTCAAACAATTAATAATTAAAAATCAATCATTTATGTGGTTAATTAATTCATCTGTAGGAAGGAAAGTGGTGATGAGCATTACCGGAATCGCCCTTGTCCTGTTTCTAACCTTTCACATGGCGATGAACATTGTTGCCATTTTCTCAGCGGAAGGATACAACATGATTTGCGAGTTCCTGGGAGCCAACTGGTATGCGCTGGCTGCTACTTTGGGATTGGCTGCCCTGTTCGTGATTCACATTGTGTACGCTTTCTGGTTGACTATGCAGAATCGTAATGCACGTGGTGCAGAGCGTTATGCAGTGACAGCTAAGCCGAAGAATGTAGAATGGGCTTCTCAAAACATGTTGGTACTGGGTCTTATTGTTATCCTCGGCCTGGGACTTCACCTTTACAATTTTTGGGCTAAGATGCAGCTTGTAGAAATCATGGGCGGTCATGATACTGTTCTGAATGGCGTTTCCTACGCTGCTACCGACGGTGCCGGACTGATTCGTTACACATTCAGCTGCCCTGTTTTCGTGGTTCTTTACCTGATTTGGCTTGGAGCTTTGTGGTTCCACCTCACACACGGTTTCTGGAGCGCTCTGCAAACAATAGGCTGGAGCAACAAGGTTTGGTTCGAACGTTGGAAATGTATTTCTAACATCTACTCTACCCTCGTCGTTTTAGGTTTTGCCGTTGTTGTAGTGGTATACTTCATTATGTCACTGTGCTGCGGTGCCAGCTGTGGCGCTTGTTAATCTTATATGTAACCGTTTAAACAGATATCAATATGACTAAGATAGATTCAAAAATTCCAGAAGGCGCTTTAGCCGAGAAATGGAGTAACTATAAAGCTCATCAGAAACTTGTGAACCCGGCCAACAAGCGTCGACTCGACATCATTGTGGTGGGTACCGGACTTGCCGGTGCTTCGGCTGCCGCTTCTTTGGGCGAAATGGGTTTCAGAGTATTCAACTTCTGTATTCAGGATTCTCCCCGTCGTGCGCACTCCATCGCTGCACAGGGTGGTATCAATGCTGCCAAGAATTATCCCAATGACGGCGACTCTGTATATCGCCTCTTCTACGATACAATCAAGGGTGGTGACTACCGTGCCCGCGAAGCCAACGTGTATCGTCTGGCCGAAGTTGCAAATGCCATCATCGACCAATGTGTGGCTCAGGGTGTTCCTTTTGCTCGCGATTACGGTGGCACACTGGACAACCGTTCATTCGGTGGCGCTCAGGTATCACGTACGTTCTATGCCCGCGGCCAAACGGGACAGCAGCTCTTGTTGGGCGCTTACTCGGCATTGAGCCGTCAGGTACAACAGGGTACTGTGAAACTGTACACCCGTTACGAAATGCTCGACCTCGTTATTATCGACGGACGTGCCCGCGGTATCATCGCTCGTAACCTGGTTACAGGTGCTATCGAACGTTTCTCTGCTCATGCCGTAGTTATCGGTACGGGTGGTTACGGTAACGCGTTCTTCCTTTCTACCAATGCAATGGGTTCTAACGGTTCGGCTGCTATTCAGTGTTACCGCCGTGGTGCTTACTTTGCTAATCCTTGTTTCGCACAGATTCACCCGACTTGCGTTCCGGTACACGGTGACAAGCAGTCGAAGCTGACGTTGATGTCTGAATCATTGCGTAACGACGGTCGTATCTGGGTTCCGAAACGTATCGAAGATGCGAAAGCTTTGCAGGCAGGTACGCTGAAACCGACTGATATTCCGGACGACCAACGTGACTTCTACTTGGAACGTCGCTATCCGGCTTTCGGTAACCTTGTTCCGCGCGACGTGGCTTCACGTGCTGCTAAAGAACGTTGCGACGCTGGTTACGGTGTGAACAACACTGGTTTGGCTGTGTTCCTCGACTTCAAATACGCTATCGAACGTCTGGGCGAAGATGTAGTTCGCGAACGTTACGGTAACTTGTTCGATATGTACGAAGAAATCACTGATGAGAATCCGTACAAGACTCCGATGATGATTTTCCCGGCTATCCACTATACGATGGGTGGTATCTGGGTTGACTACGAGTTGATGACTTCCATCCCGGGTCTGTTCGCTATCGGTGAGGCCAACTTCTCTGACCACGGTGCTAACCGTCTGGGTGCTTCGGCATTGATGCAAGGTTTGGCCGATGGTTACTTCGTATTGCCTTACACTATCCAGAACTATCTGGCTGATCAGATTCAGGTTCCACGCTTCTCTACCGACCTGCCGGAGTTTGCCGCTGTTGAGAAAGAAGTGACTGACAAGATCAAGAAGATCAAGGCTATCAACGGTAAGCATTCGGTTGACTCTATCCACAAGAAACTGGGTAACATCATGTGGGAATATGTAGGCATGGGCCGTACCAAAGAATCACTCCAAAAGGCATTGAAGGGTATCGAAGAAGTGAAGAAAGACTTCTGGACCAACCTTCGTCTGCCGGGCGACGTGAACGAAATCAACATCGAACTGGAAAAGGCATTGCGCCTGATCGACTTCATCGAAGTAGGTTCATTGATGGCTCGTGACGGTTTGATTCGCGAAGAATCGTGTGGTGGCCACTTCCGCGAAGAGTTTCAGACTCCCGACGGTGAAGCATTGCGTGATGACGAACACTTCTCGTATGTAGGTTGCTGGAAATACACCGGCGAAAACACCGAACCGGAACTGATCAAGGAAGACTTGAACTACCAATTCGTTAAAGTACAGACTCGTAACTATAAAGCTTAAATTCAGATGGATAAAAATATATCATTCACGCTTAAGGTATGGCGTCAGAAGAGCCCGAAGGCGAAAGGTGCTTTTGAAACATTCCAAATGAAAGACATTCCGGGTGACACTTCGTTCCTCGAAATGCTCGACATCCTGAACGAACAGATCATCAACGACGGCGGCGAACCTATCGTGTTCGACCATGACTGCCGCGAAGGTATCTGCGGTATGTGTTCACTTTATATCAACGGACATCCGCACGGCCCGGCTACCGGTGCAACGACTTGCCAGATGTACATGCGTCGTTTCGAGGACGGTGAGGTGATCACGGTTGAACCGTGGCGTTCGGCTGGTTTCCCAGTCATCCGCGACTTGATGGTGGACCGTGGTGCTTTTGATAAGATCATGCAGGCTGGTGGCTATGTTAGTGTAAACACCGGCGCTCCGCAGGATGCCAACGCTATCCTGATCCCGAAACCGATTGCTGACGAAGCGATGGATGCTGCTGCCTGCGTTGGTTGTGGCGCTTGTGTAGCTGCTTGTAAGAATGGTTCGGCTATGTTGTTCGTATCTGCTAAGGTGAGCCAGTTGAACTTGTTGCCGCAAGGTAAGCCTGAGGCTGCCCGTCGTGCCAAGGCTATGGTATCGAAGATGGATGAACTGGGCTTCGGTAACTGTACCAACACCCGCGCTTGCGAAGCTGAATGTCCGAAGAACATCTCTATCAGCAACATCGCCCGCTTGAACCGCGACTTTATTGCTGCCAAGCTGAAAGATTAAGCTTGAATTTATGTCGGGCTGATGAACGTTCGTTCGACATTGATTAATAATCATCGAAGAATCCCCTGTAAGTTTCGGCTTACAGGGGATTTCTTTTATGCGTATACTTCATAGGATATGTCTCAATTATTATATATTTGCAGTTAAACTATTCAATTAAAGACTAAAAGCTTATGGAATTACAAATTATTCAGAGCAAAATCCATGAAATAAGAGGACAAAAGGTGATGCTGGATTTTGATTTGGCAGTTATGTACGGTATTGAAACGAAAGTACTAAAACAAGCAGTTAGACGCAACCTAAAACGGTTTGACGGTGAGGACTTTATGTTTGAGCTAACTCCGGAAGAACTTTCAAGGTCACAATTTGTGACCTTGAACAACGGACGAGGAAGTAACTTCAAATATATGCCATTTGCATTTACTGAATTATGTAAAGGTTGACATAATTCAGTAAATGTAAAGAAAAAGATTATGTAAAGCAAAGACCCCACATGGAACCGGATTATCAGGAAACTAATGACGAAATTTTACATAATCTTTTTCTTTACATAAACTGAACAGGGATTAGCAATGCTTTCCGGGATATTAAACAGTGACATTGCTATACAGGTAAACATTTCTATCATGCGTGCTTTTGTAGCCATTCGCCAGACCCTTCTTACTCCTCCTGCCGATAAAACCACAGAACTCCAACAGGAAATAAAAGAACTCAAAGCGTACATCGAGGAAGTATTTACCGACTATAATGATATCAACGAAGATACACGCATCCAGCTCGAACTGATCAATGAAGCCTTAGCAGAATTACAGGTTCAAAAGCATGATGCGGACAAACCACGCAACCCAATAGGGTTTGTAACAAAAAAAAAGAGGATGGACTTCTAATGTGAAGTCCATCCTCTTATTCTCTTTCATTCCTGTTCCCAGAAATTAAATCTCGGGCTTGACGGGTTCGACAGGTCCATCGGGTTCTTTCTGATCCTCTTCTTTCGTGGCAACCTCTATGGGCGTGTACTTCTCAATGCTCATGCTTCCAAGCATCTCCTTCAACTGCTGGCCGGGCGTAAACACAATTCTCCGCCGGTAGATGTTGCTGCCATCCACTTCGCCCAGCTCGGCATCGCTCTTCGAGCGGAAAGTAGGGCGCAAGGTGCCAAACTCGCCCAACTTCACCGTTTTACCGTCGTCCATGTACATCTCCATGGCATCGAGCAGGCCGTCAAGCACTAATTTCACCTGTCCACGGTGGGCGCCACAGATCAGGGCGACGCTTTTACAAAGTTTCGGGAAGTCTATTACCCCGTCGCCAACCGGCTGAGGCACATACTTCACTGTTTTCGACTTGTCGAAATTGAACACTCTCTCTTTTACTGCATACTTTAAACTCATAATCGTTTGTTTTTAATGATTTGTACTGAATTTGTTTTCTCTTGCTAACGTTAACGATGCAAATATAGGGTGTCATTTTCAGAAGTCAAAGGACAAGGCTACAGTATGCTGTGGCTGGGAAAAAGTGGGGTTTTTGGGGTAAAAACCGGACAAAACGGGGCGCTAAACCGGAAACTTTTTTTTCGTGGGGTGGAAAAACCTCGCAAACAACGAATTGAAAGAATAGAACAGGGATTACATGCTTTGAGTAGTGATAAATACATGAGAACAGAAAAAGCAGGGAAAACATATTTGCAAATACAACTTATTTTTGCGTAAACTGCGTTGCGCAAATTACGCAAAAGAATAAGATATAATTGGGGGCTGTTCTTCTGAAATTTATTATCTTTGGAACTGTAAGCCTTTGAATTATCAGGAACTTACAGTTTTTCTTCCCCCATTAGCCTCTACTTAAGCGCCTTATGGTGGGCGGAGTTCATAAATAATTAGTTGCAGCTCTTTGTCATCGAGTTTTATAAAGAATCAGGGTGGAACTACCCGTATTGCTGGCTATTACCATCGGCTTTAGCTTGCTGTCGTTCTACTATTTCGAAAAACCTGTCAATAAATATATCAGAAAACATTTAAAGTAAACAAGTATGAATCAAACATTAAAAATGAGTCGCGTCGACTCCGTGGATGCGTTGCGTGGATTTGCCGTAGTAGCCATCATGTTGCTGCATTTCATCGAACATTTTATTTACGGAGTTTATCCTGAAGCGGCATCAGAAACGGCCCGTTTACTCAATCAAAGCGTTTGGGACGGTCTGTTTTTTATCTTCGGTGGAAAGAGTTACACTATTTTCGCCCTGCTTTTTGGCTTTACGTTCATCGTTCAGCAACGTAATCAAGAGGCTAAAGGCGGCGATTTTGGCGGACGTTTTGCGTGGCGGTTGGTGCTACTCATGTTTTTCGCAACGCTCAATGCTGCATTCTTCCCCGGTGGTGATGTACTGCTGCTTTTTGCTGTGATGGGTTTTGTGATGATTCCGCTTCGCAAGCTTTCGCAAAAGGCGCTGCTGATTATCGCAGTGATATTTTTGATTCAGCCCATCGAGTTGCTGGAGTGTTTCGGAGTTAATTTTATGCCTACATTACTCAATGACGCTTACTATCCGACTCTGAAAACTGTAACCGATTCGGGCAACTTCTGGGATATGATTGTCACCAATGCTACGATAGGTCAGTTGGCAAGCCTGTTTTGGGCTGCTGATGCCGGACGACTGCTGCAAGCTCCGGGAATCTTTATTTTGGGCATGATACTCGCACGCGGAGATTACTTTAGCCGTGGCTCCGGCTTTTGGGTTAAAGTTTTTGTTGTGAGCTTCATCACAAGTTTTGTACTCTATGTGGGCAAAACTTCTGCCGCCGATTCCTTGCAGATCATCCTTACAATGTGGTACAATATAGCCTTTACCGGAATACTCGTATCCGTATTTGTGACACTTTACCAAAGCGATATATTTAAAAAAATGACTGATGGATTACGCTTTTATGGACGAATGAGCTTGACTAATTATGTCAGCCAATCGATTATCGGCAGCTTGATTTTCTTTCCTTACGCCTTAGGTTTAGCTTCAACGCTCGGTATTGCGTGGAGTTTCGTGGTAGGACTTGGGGTGATGTTTGCTCAAATTCAGTTTTGCCGTTGGTGGCTTAAAAACCATAAACAAGGACCCTTAGAATCGATTTGGCATCGACTTACTTGGTTGAAATAGAATATTTTCATTCATACAATACTTCGTTAAATAATCAATTAACTATTTCATAAACAAAGTTCAATAAAAGCCCGTATAAAACACACCTGAGATTCCAAAGAAGCAGGATAGTTGTTTTCTGAAAGTCAGGGCTGCACGTGGGTTTACACAGTCGGAGTCAGTTCGACTGTCAAGCCCAATGCAGAAGCAATGCGATAGAAAGTCGAAACTTTAGGCTCTGTCCACCCTGTTTCTGGCGGCTCTGTCCGCCCTTTTTTCATCTCCAAAAAAAAAGTCTGCCATTCAGTGCCCCGTTTTGTCCCTATTTTGCCCCAAAAACCCCACTTTTTCCCAGCCACAGCATACTGTAGCCTTGTCCCCAAACTTTCGGAAACGACACCCTATATTTGCATCGTTAACGTTAGCAAGAGAAATCAAATTCAGTACAAATCATTAAAAACAAACGATTATGAGTTTAAAGTATGCAGTAAAAGAACGGGTGTTCAATTTCGACAAGTCGAAAACAGTGAAGTATGTGCCTCAGCCGGTTGGCGACGGGGTGATAGACTTCCCGAAACTTTGTAAGAGCGTTGCCCTCATTTGTGGCGCTCACCGCGGACAGGTGAAATTAGTGCTTGATGGTCTGCTCGATGCCATGGAGATGTACATGGACGACGGTAAAACGGTGAAACTGGGAGAGTTTGGCTCCCTGCGCCCTACTTTCCGTTCGAAGAGCGATGCCGACCTGGACGAAGTGAATGGCAGCAACATCTACCAGCGGAGAATTGTGTTTACGCCCGGCCAGCAGTTGAAGGAGATGCTTGGAAGCATGAGCATTGAGAAGTACACGCCCATAGAGGTTGCCACGAAAGAAGAGGAAGAAGAAACCATTGATCCGGGGGCATAAATCATTGTCAGTTAAAGGAAAAGGAGGAGCATCCCGGTGTGGATGCTCCTTTTTTTATTCACTTCCAATCCAATTATCTTTACTCCTATTACATATCTGCCAAATCCCAGCAAAGACTTTCTACTGTGTGTTTATTCAGTTCCTTTGTTTTCAGGATTCTGACTTTCTCTTCAAACAATTGAGGTTTGAAGTTCTTTTTCTGCCGTTTTACTTCAACAGCAACTGCACGCTTATCATCCAGATATACTCCCACAATATCAATCTCATTCTGATTCCCTTTGGGTTCCCACCACGAGCCTATTGCCCGATAAGAAAAGCTCTCCTGCATCTTTTGCTTAAAGTATAGTTCCAATGTCTTTCCCGAATAAGTGGGATAATCATCGAGCATGATTTTAGACAGCCCTTCAAAGTTTCCAATCTCAATCAGTGACCTGTTCCGCTCAATATATCTGAACCAAAAGCGCAGGAAATTATCGGTTACTTCGTACCTTACGGTTTGTGTTCCTTCTTTCGCAAAAATGGGACGTTGCTTTTTAATTACTTCGTAAACTGTTTCCAATTTCTGTAACTGCCCGCCGATACTTTTTTCACCCATAAATGCTTCAATCTCTGCCTGAGTATTTTTCCCCGATGAGATTGCATCAAGAATAGAGAAATAGCTTCCATATTTTTTGCCAAACTCCTGAATCAACAAATTACGCCCTTCATCTATAAATGGGGATTCGCGTTGGCAGATGTATCTAATCATTTTAGGGATAGTCAACGCCTTGTTATCTACCAACAGTTCGATATATTTAGGTACACCACCGGTAAAGGTGTAGAGAGCCAGTAACTCGTCATTCGTGTAATTCGGATGATAGTCGTGCAGGATTTCTTTGAGTACAGTGGTTGTAAAAGGTGTTATTTTCAGCATAGCATCTGCTCGGCCAAACAACGGTTCGCGCTTATCCTGAAATATTTTTGTCATCAACGAATAGATGGAGCCGCTTACAACAAAATTTATGTATGTTTTAGTCCTGTACCGATCCCAATAGTTCTGAATATCACTGTATATCGATTCGTTGATATTGATAAACTCCTGAAACTCATCAATCACAAGGGAAAACTTAGTTTTAGTCCCCTGCTCAAGCAGAAAGCGAAATATATCGGAGAATTTGTCCATTGCAGGAACAAATATCCCCAACTGTTTCTCAATCTCTTTTGTGTATCCACTGCATAAGTCAGCCTCATTCTTCCGACCGACAAACAAATAGATTACGGTTTCGTTTTCAAGAGCTCTCAAAATAAGAGAAGTCTTACCGACACGTCTCCGCCCGGTAAGTACCGTAAACTTAGAGTGGTCATTGTATGCCTGCTCTTTTGTTCGCTGCAACAGGGTAATTTCGTCTGTCCGATTATAGAATTTCATAACTCGTATTTTTACAGCAGTAAATTTTACCACTGTTGCAAAGTTAAATGAAATTTAGAATCCGGCAAATAAATTGGCTGGGAATTTTATGGCGGTAAAATTTACGGTTGTTTAATTTCAATTCCCTGTTGCTAATTTGCTGTAAATACGATGCCTCGCTTTTTAGCTTCTCGAAGAAGAAATTAAAAAGCAGAAGAATAAATCAAGCTCACCCCTTAAATGGGCTGGCTTAAAACAAATGAAAGAATGTGGACTTTGAAATTGAATTGAACAATCTGATTGAATTCTATAATAGTAAGCAAGTTGATAAGTTTAAGTCTCAAGATGAGATTATGAGAAATAACTTCCCTGCTAAAGTAGATGTTATGGCTAATGCGCTCAAGGAGGCTATTAGCTTGTATGAAAAAAAGTTTGATGCTGACGTGGAAGAAGTGAACCTCAAGGTACGATTGTTAGAGGTAACAGAAGTGGTATCTTTAAGTTATATTGCCAAACATTACTTTAATCGTACCCGTAACTGGTTATATCAACGGATCAATGGTAACATTGTAAAAGGTAAACCAGCCAGGTTCACGGAAGAAGAGATACAGAAATTGCAGTTCGCCATAAATGATATTGGTCGCAAACTTCAGGATTTTCAAATATCCATGTAGTTTAATCGCAAATTGATATGACGAATAAGGGTGGGTTCTCTGAAAAAATATCCGTGCAAATTATCTCTTGTTATGAAGGAAATGATTACTTTTATCTCCCAATAATACATCATTATGGATAAAGAACGATACTTTGTGCATTTTAAGGGCGGCTTATACAAAATGGTCGGAACAGCTTACCATAGCGAAACGCTGGAAGAGATGGTTGTCTACCAGGCATTGTATGGCGATCGTAAAACATGGGTGCGACCTAGAACTATGTTTTTTGATAAGGTTGTCTGCAACGGCGCCGAAGTAAATCGTTTCCGGGAAATAACAGAAAATGAAATGTCATGCCTATTACTACAAAAGAAAGAAAATACCTGAAAAACAAGTATAAAGGTGGTAAGAACAACAGTAAGGGTGCTGTGTACGAAAGCTATTACGCCACTTACCAAATTGCCTCATTTATGAATCAATATACCGGTCAATTGAACGATGTCCACCTGTCCTCGCAACTGGAAGAAACCTTTGTAGATGATTTACTGATAGAGGATCCCGATGTGCGCAAAATCTATCATCAACTGAAAGATGTAAAGGAGCTGACATGGAAAACGGGGAAATCACATTCTTTGGAATATGATTTTACAAGGCAAATGGAAGTCTCTTCGGAAAAATGCGAGGACTTTGAGCTTAAGTTGATTTATTCGAATCCTATCAGCACTGTTTCCACCATCCCGACCGGGATTGCTTCCTGCGCATCTGCGGTACATTTCCCTTCCTGTTCAAGCATAAATCAGCTCTTATTATCGTATCTCCCTTTCAAAGAAGCCATTCGGAATATTGCATTACCTCCCGTGGAGGATGACGAATTATCCGGAATAGCAGCAGCAATTTTGGGAGCATGGAATTCTGTTGAACAAAAAAGTGTATCTTTACAGCAGATTTCTGATATTGTGCGTTCTCTAGGCAAAGGAACTGTGAACATAAGAAGTTATCCGACCGTTTCTGTTTCGGATAGATGCCGGGAGATTTTCAGCCGGTTGGGAATTACTTTTCATGAGAATGGTTCAACTGTGCATTGGTCTTACAAACAGCTGGAAGGAAAAGTCCCCTGGACAAATGAGAAAGAGAGAAAAGTAGAAAAGGCCAATCCCGCAACTATTTGGGAATTAATGGAACTTGTAAACTAAGATAAAATGGGAACAAGAACATACGTAAACATTACATTTGACAATAATCGTGACATCATTAAATTGATGCATAACTTGTCAGCCCCGGATACTTCTGTTCAGGTTTATCGTGATACATTTTATCAACTAGGGAGAGCATTAGGAACCTTCCTGAACCGTCAGGTAGAGGATAATTATGGTTCAACTATGCTGGCATGTGCTTCGGAAGATGCCGACTGGTTGGCACACGGAGTAATGGACTCTATTTCCCAAAGAGATGTTTCATTGGCTGTTTTCTGGAATGAAAGAATCACTTTGGATAAGAAAACCAATCTGGAGTATAGTCCTATTACCCAATCATACGAAGAACCTGTTGAAAATTGCCAAACGTTGATTCTCGTGAAATCCATTATCAGCACTTCCTGTGTGGTAAGAACGCAGCTAACCCGTCTGGCAGACAAGATTAATCCGCAATCTATTTACATTGTATCCCCGGTAATGTACAAAGATGCTGCTGCCAGCTTGCAAAAGGAATTTCCTGAATCAATAAGCAGCAAGTTCAATTTCTTAACTTTTGCCATTGATACGGAAAGAGATGTGCAAGGGCGTGTTTTACCTGGGGTTGGTGGTATGATATACCCCAAACTGGGCTTGGGCGATGGGCATGAGAAGAATAAATATATTCCACAAATAGTGAAAGAACGGGCTTGTCTTTAAATCAAACTTAATCGTTTTTTCTTTCCACTCAGCTCGGTGCCCCAGTCAAAGGAAAAATGAATCGCAAATGAATATGACCAATAAGGGTGGGTTTTTCCCACCCTTTACTTCATTACCCGAGACTGTAACTTACTTCAACTGCTTAAGAAACTCCGTCGGAGTAATATTAAACTCCTTCTTAAAACATTTGGTAAAATAATTCGGATCCGAAATACCAACCGCAAACGATGCCTCAGAAACATTCATCCCATTCAGCAAATGAATCTTAGCCTCTTTCATCTTGATGGTCCGGATAAATTGCGTAATAGAACACCCCGTAAGCGACTTTAGCTTCATGTGCAGCAAACTGCGGCTGATACGCAGATGCGCCGTGATCTCAGTGACTCCAAAATCCTCTTTAGTAAGATTAGCCATGATCAGTTCCACCAACTCCTTCATGAAAACCTCATCCCGCGGATTGTTGGTAATCTGCTTGATGTTCAGTTCCTCCGCCTGCTTGAAATGTTCGATATTCTGCTTCCGGCTCTTCTGGATATTCTGTACCAGCAACTCCAGATTCTTGGCGTTGAAAGGCTTGGTGATATACGCGTCAGCCCCCCGCAGATACCCTTCCGTGTGATCGCTCTCCTCCGTCTTGGCAGTCAGCAGGATGACGGGAATATGGCTGGTCATCACATCCTGCTTGACACGTTCCGTAAATTCCAGTCCGTCCATGACCGGCATCATCAAGTCCGAAATAATGAGGTTGGGCAGTTGCTTCGCAATCTTTTTGCAGGCTTCCGCACCGTTGTATGCCCGTATAATATCATATTTCTCACTGAAAATACTGGCTAAGTAATCATTCATCTCCTTATTATCTTCAACGATCATAATAGATTCCCGGGTAGGATCCTTCTCCTTGTTGGTCAGCTGATCGGGGATGAGTTCGATGGTTTCTTTGATCCGCTGGTTGTATTTCTGTATCTCTTTGGTCGTAATGTTCTCGGACGAACGTTCGTCGGCGGCGTAAGCATCTTCCGATACATTCAGGGTGACGATGAAGTCCGAACCCTTGTCCACTTCGCTCTCTACCCGTATCTCGCCTTTATGCATGTGTATGAGCGAACGGGTGAGCGACAGCCCCAAGCCGAATCCCTCGCGGTGATCGCGTTTCTCCACCTGATAGTAGCTTTCGAATATCTGTTCCTGCACCTCTTTGGGGATTCCCCGGCCATTGTCCTTCACGGAAATCTGTACAAAAGTCTCCTTCTCTTCCTTGATTAACTGCGCGCTCAGCTCGACGTATCCGCCGGGCTGGGTATATTTAAACGCATTCGAGAGCAGATTGTAAAGGATCCGTTCCACTTTGGAAGGCGAGAACCATACTTCCTCTCCGGGTTCTTCCAGACTGACGATGAAGTCGATCTCCCGTTCCCCGGCCACGATGTCGAAGATGTGCGAGAGTTCTTCCAGGAAGTGCATGATATCCCCTTTGCGAACACTGATATGCATCTGTTTCATCTCGATCTTACTGAACGTCAGCAGTTCGTTGATCAGATAGTTCATCCGGTTGGCGTTGCGGTAGATCACCTCCAACTTCTCTTTGTCGTTGTTGCCGATCTGTGGTTGCTGTATCAACCGTTGCAGGGGCGACAGGATCAGGGTCAGCGGCGTTTTCAGGTCATGAGAGATGAACGTGAAGAAGTTAATCTTCTGCTGGTTCATGTTCTCCATGTTGACACGTTGCTCATGCTCCGTTTTCAACCGCATCAGCAGGATGATACGCATTTTGGTATACCGGTAAGCCGCGTAAACGATCAATAGGAGAAGTATGGCATAAGCGATATAGGCCGCTGTCGAGAGCCACCACGGGGGAAGCACCCGGATAACCAGGTTTTTCTGTCCCGCCTCGTCCCAATGGATTCCGTCCTTGCTGGCCTTGATTTTCAGGACGTACCTTCCCGAAGGCAGGTTGGAGAAACGTACCTGATGCTGGTTGCCCACAAACTGCCAGTCCTTGTCGATGCCTTCCATCTTCATGGCATACTGCGTGTTGTGCGTGTACTGGTAATTCAGTCCGGAGTATTCCAGGCGCAGGGATTGAGCCTGATCGTGCGTCAGGGTGATTTCCGACAGTTCGGAGATGGCCGACGGGATGGACGCGTTCTCATTATTGGGCGACATGTGTTCGCTGTTGCTCCATATCCCGGTCAGTGCGATGTTGAAGCGCGGGTTGACCGACCGTACCTGTTCCGGATAGAAAGAGATCATGCCGTTGATGGTTCCGAAATAGAGTTCCCCGTCCGGTTTCTTGCAGGCGGAGGAGTAGTTGAACTGGTTGATGGGCAATCCGTCGGCGGTGGTGTAGCGGTCTATGCTTCCCGTTTGGGGATTGATGCAGCAGAGTCCGCTTCCGGTGCCTATCCAGACATTGCCCATTTCATCTTCGACGATGCCTTTGATGGCGTTGGAACCCAGTTGCTCTTTGCTGTAAGAGGCGGTGATGCTGCCGTTGCGGTCCGACACAAACAGCCCGTTGTTGTCCGTTCCTATCCATATCCGTTCGTGTGAATCGGGGTAGATGTAGGTCACGTAGAGGTCCGTATGCGGCAGTATGGGGAGCGATGTGATTTCCAGCGTGCGGGTGTTTATCCGGAACAGGCTGCCTTTCCGGGTTCCTGCCCAGAGTATGCTGTCGTTGTATTGCGCCAGGTTAAAGACGCGGAGGTTCGATATCTTTTCCGGGCGGGAGTTGGGCCTATTCTTGTCGATCAGGAACAAGCCCGAAGGACCGCCGTACCAGATCTGGTCGTTCTTGTCCTCGATGATGCAGAAGCCGGAAGAAACCTCGTCCGCCAGCAGGTTGTAGTCCACCGTGCGGTTCGACTTTGGCATGTAGTGGAGAGCCCCTTTCATGAACAGTCCCAGCCACAGGCTGTTGTCCTCGTCCAGCCACAGGGAGTGTATGTTCTTGGCGTATATTTGCATCTGCTTGTGCAGCCGTTCGGCGCGGGTGATCTCCTTTTTATTGTTCAGATAGTTCAGTCCGCCGTCCTCGGTGGCAATGTACAGGCCATTGTCCGGCGCGTTGATAATCTGGCGGACCGCTTTTCCGCTCAGGTGGTTGAAACTGCTTCCGTAGGGGTATATCTGGAATTGCTCGGAACCGAAGATGTAGTAGTTGACCCCGCCGAAATAGGTTCCTGCCCACATGTTATGCGCCTTGTCCTGATACAGACTGTAAATAGGCGAGTCGTTCAGGGCGCTCAGGTCGCGGTCGGACTGTTCGTAATGCGCGATGAGTTGGTACAGCTTGTTGAACACGAAGATGCCGTACTCCGTTCCTACCCATACGTTGCCCGTATGGTCGGCGGCTGCGCAGCGGAAATCTTTCACTTCGAGGTCTTTTGACAGGTTGCACAGGGTGTTGCTCTGTATGTGGTAGATGAAGAAGTCATTGTTGGTGTTGAACAAAAGCTGGTTGTGCGAGACCAGCACGGCATTGCTGCATTGATGTGCGAAAGGCTGCAGGAGAGTAGGGAGGGAAATGAACTGTTTCTTCTCCAGACTGTACCGCATCAGCCCTTGGGTGGTATCTATCCACAGGGTCCGGTCTCCGTCCTCCGCGAACGATCTCACATAAGGCTTCTCTTCCGAAAGCAGGAAGGGGACGAACATACTGTCTTTTTCATGGTAACGATAAACCCCGTTGCTGAAAGCCGCCAGAAGCATCCCGTCACTGGTGTTCAGGAAGCAGATATCCTCTTTATTGTTGTCTTTTATCGGGTAACGGGTAAAGTCCTCTGTCCGGTAGTCGTAACTACAGATGCCCTGATCGGTAGTTATCCATAACCTGTTGCGCAGCGAGTCGTTGTACAGGCGGGTGATGAAGTTATGGGAGAGCGAGTTGCTGTCGGCTTCATTATGTACGAATGGAGTGATGCTGTAGCCGTCGAACCGGCACAGGCCGTTGCGTGTGCCAAACCAGAGGAACCCGTGATTGTCCTGCGCGATGGCGTTGATGGTATTGTGCGGAAGTCCTTCGGCTATGCTTAACTGCTTGAAACGTATGTTGTTATATTGTATCTGCCCTGTGGACAGGCGTACGTTCAATAGCACGAGACCCAATAGAAGGACGAATTTAAAGATAGTGTTTCTCATGGCTTTACTGATTTAATAAGGGTGTAGCGCTTGGGCAGGACTGAAGTATTTAGGGCTTCCAGCCCTGCCCAAGCGACACATCCTCATTGAATTAATTTCACGACCAAAGATACTATTTTTTTGTTTCGAACAATCGTCGTTATGTTCAAACCGACAGCACTTATGTTCAGTTCATTGCCGGGCGGTCAATTTTTACACATGATTGCAGGTATTGGCCATTATTTTTCTGTTTTTCCCGGATATAAAAGACCATATTTGTAACTGTTAAACTCTAACAATACATGCTATGAATCATCCGTCAATCAAATCCCTTACACTCGGCTTCGGCCTGTTTTTCGCAGGGCCTCTTCTGGCATCCGCGAATAGTTCCCTTCCGTCTACATCCGATGGAACCTTGTACATCAACAAGTCCAAAACCCACAAAGTGGCTCCGGTGAAATACGGCTTCCACTACGAGGAAATAGGCATGATAGGCGAAGGCGCGCTTCATGCCGAGCTGGTACGCAACCGCTCGTTCGAAGAAGCCACTCCCGCTGCCGGATTATCTGTCAGGAACGGAGTTTATGAAAATGTTCCGGCGCCTAATGCCCGGGAAAAGAAAGTGTTTATGGCCGACCCGTTGATCGGGTGGACCACCTATCCGTTGTCTTACGCCCCCATATTTACCAGCCGTACGGACGCGGATCCCATGAGCGAGGTGAATACCTATTCCATGCTGGTCAATGTCACGGAAGATATCGCCAACTATCCCGGCGCTATGATCCTCAACCGGGGATATTATGGCATGAACCTGCGCACAGACGCGTCTTACCGGCTCTCCCTGTTCGTGAAAAACAGGAATTACTCCGCTCCGCTGCGCATCTTCCTGGTCGATGAACAGGGTCGGAAAGTGAGCAACATCGTCGAAGTGAATGTAAAGAACAAAGACTGGACGAAATATACCGGCGAACTGAAACCGGAGAAAAACATCCAGCGCGGGATGCTTGCCATACAACCTATGTCGAAAGGACAATTCCAGGTCGATGCAGTCTCCATGTACCCTTCCGATACGTGGAACGATGGAAAGTCCGTATTCCGCAAGGACATCGTTCAGAACCTGAAAGAGTTTTCACCCAGCTTTATCCGCTTCCCGGGCGGATGCATCGTACACGGAGTGAACGAAGAAACGATGTATCACTGGAAGAAAACCATCGGACCGATGGAAAACCGTCCGGGACAATGGAGCAAATGGGCACCCTATTACCGTACCGACGGAATCGGCTATCATGAGTTTTACGAATTGTGCGAATACACCGGAGCCGATGCCATGTATGTGTTGCCCACAGGCATGGTCTGCACAGGCTGGGTGCCGCAAACCGTCCGCTGGACCTTCAAGCAACCCGAAGTCGATCTGGATGCGTATATTCAGGACGCGTTCGATGCCATCGAATATGCCATCGGCGATACATCGACGAAATGGGGAGCCGAACGGGCGAAGAACGGTCATCCCGCTCCCTTCCCCTTGAAATACATTGAGATCGGAAATGAGGACTTCGGTCCCGTGTACTGGGAACGTTATGAGAAGATATACCAGGCATTATTTGCCAAATATCCCGATTTGATCTATATTGCCAACAGTATCATCGGAAAAGAAAACGATGACAAGCGAAAAGACATCGCCAGCTTTGTCAATCCGAAGAACGTGAAGGTGTTCGACGAGCATTTCTACCAGTCCATCGAGTGGGCGTGCCAGCAGCATTACCGCTTTGACAACTACAAGCGCGGTGTGGCCGATGTCTTTATCGGCGAGTTGGGTATCAGTGGAGGATTCCCCTACGACCTGTTGGCTACCGGAGCCGTCCGCATGTCGATGGAGCGTAACGGCGATTTGAATCCGCTGTTTGCCGAGCGTCCCGTGATGAGGCATTGGGATTTTCTGGAACACCGCATGTTCCTGCCGATGCTGATCAACGGGGTGGACAGCAGCGTACGGACTTCCTTCTTCTATCTGTCAAAGATGTTCAGGGACAACACGTTCGATGTGTGCCTCGATGCAGCGGTGAAGGACATGGTAGGTTTGCAGAATATCTTCGTCACGATGGGGTATGATACAGCCAGCAAACAGTATATCCTGAAACTGATCAACCTGCAGGATAAGAAAGTCACCCTGCGTCCGGATGTTTCCGGTTTCAAACGTCCGGTGAAGGCTCACAAGACAAGCTTGTTGTTGATGCCCGGAAAAGAAAATACACCGGCTACTCCGAATGAAGTAAAACCCATAGAGGCTGAAGCAACGCTGGATTTGAACCAGCCGCTCGAACTGGAAGCTGCTTCCATGATCGTGTATCGGTTTAAATAAAGCAATCCTCTTTTTCGCATGAAACAAGTGTCCGGCTTACATACATTAAGTTTCCGTTTAGAAGAAACTAATTCGGCCTCTTGCAAAGGGCCCATCAGCCTCTTGCAAGAAACCGATCAGACCATTGCAAGGGGCCGATGGGCCCTTTGCAATAAACCCATTTAATTTCTGCTAAAAATATACTTAGTATATTGACACAGAAAGTTGGTTTTTGTAAGTACACCTTTAGCCTGTTGACGCAGGAGGTAAGTTTATGTAAGTACACACTTAGCCTGTTGACGCAGAAAGTAAGTTTATGTACATCACCCGTCAGTTGTTGCAACGAGAAACAAAAGAGCGCTTAACAGCGATAAAGAAGAATATGCAGATAAAATCCTAGAATAGAAATATGAGAAATACAGCCTTTTGCATTACAGGACTTGCCCTGCAAGGTTTAGCCATGTCTGCCGTGGCACAAACCGGCAAACCGAATATCGTGGTCATTATGACCGACCAGCAACGTGCCGACCTGTGCGGCAGGGAAGGTTTTCCGTTGGACGTGACTCCTTATGTCGACCAACTGGCACAGGAGAATCTATGGTTCAACAAGGCATACACGGTTATGCCGGCCAGCTCTCCCGCCCGTTGTTCCATGTTCACCGGCCGTTTCCCTTCCGCCACCCATGTACGCACCAATCACAATGTACCGGATGTTTACTTCCAAAAGGACATGGTAGGCGTATTGAAAGAAAACGGCTACCAGACAGCTTTGGTCGGCAAAAATCACGCGTATCTGAAACCTGCCGATCTGGATTTCTGGTCCGAATACGGACACTGGGGAAAGAACAAAAAGACCACTCCCGCCGAGAAGGAAACCGCCCGTTTCCTCAATCAGCAAGCCCGTGGACAATGGCTGGAACCGTCGCCCATCACCCTGGAAGAGCAGCAACCTACAAAGATTGTGGACGAAACACTGGCATGGATCAAGGAGCAGAAAGAAAACCCGTTCTTCGTCTGGGTATCGTTTCCGGAACCTCACAACCCTTTTCAGGTGTGCGAACCGTATTACTCCATGTTCTCGCCCGATAAACTTCCCGTGCTAAAGACTTCCCGCAAGGACTTGGCAAAGAAAGGTGAGAAATACCGCATCCTGGCGCAACTGGAAGATGAGTCTTGTCCGAATCTGGAACAAGACCTCCCCCGCATCCGCGCCAACTACATCGGAATGGTCCGGCTGATAGACGACCAGATAAAAAGACTGATCGAATCGCTGAAAGCCAGCGGACAATACGAGAATACCATCTTTGTGGTGCTGTCCGATCATGGCGACTACTGGGGAGAATACGGATTGATCCGCAAAGGTGCCGGACTATCCGAGAGCCTGACGCGTATCCCGATGGTATGGGCAGGGTATCACATCAAGAACCAGTCTGCCCCTATGGACAGCCATGTGTCGCTTGCCGATCTCTTCCCCACGTTTTGCTCTGCCATCGGTGCGGACATACCGATGGGTGTTCAGGGGCGTAGCCTGTGGCCGATGCTGACCGGAAAAGCGTATCCACGGGAAGAATTCGCCAGCATGGTCGTGCAACAAGGCTTCGGTGGAGCTGATATCGGACTGGATGCGTCCCTCACCTTCGAACAGGAAGGTTCGCTGACTCCCGGCAAAATAGCTTACTTCGACGAGCTGAACACCTGGACGCAATGCGGTACTTCGCGCATGATCAGAAAGGACGACTGGAAACTGGTCATGAATCAGTATGGTACCGGAGAACTTTACAATCTGAAGAAAGACCCTTCGGAAATTCATAATCTGTTTGGCGAAAAGAAGTACAGCGGCATTCAAACCGAACTCCTGACCGGGTTGCTGGCTTGGGAATTGCGTTTGCAGGATCCGTTGCCACTTCCGCAAAAACGCTATCATTTTAAGCAGAATCCATACAATTACCTTTGGGGGGAATAATAAATTATGATTATCCGTTTGCTTCCCCCTGCCCCAGAGGGGCTGTGTGTCCGTAGCCGTGGGCTTTTAGCCCACGGGAAGGTACGTCCATCCACACATGCGCCACGTAGTGGTGCTGTAATCTCATTCATTGGCATGACGGCACCACTACGTGGCGCTTTGTGGGAATACTGTTTCCCGTGGGCTAAAAGCCCACGGCTACGGACACACAGCCCCTCTGGGGCAGGGGGAAGCAAACGGATTATCATATAATAAATGAACGTGATTTCGATATAAAAAAACAGAGGGCATGCACTCCCTTGCCGTCGATTTTCTCACATCGAACTCGCATAATGTTAAGAGATTGTACATAACTACGGATATTGAAAACATGGTTCCATGAGTTCTACTCTGTAACAACCTATTTTTGTAACCATAAATAAAAAAAATAAAAATATGAAATTGATTTCTCGATTAGGATTGACCTTGCTTACTACAGGATTTATGTCCATCTGTACAGCATCAGCGCAGATCTATGGAACGGCAGATACCAACGCTCCGGAGCTACGTGTCCCGAAATCGGTAGAGCCGGCATTCGATTACTGGATGCGCGACACGTGGGCTACGCTGGGTCCCGATGGCTATTATTATATCACCGGAACCACTTCGACCCCCGACCGTCATTTCCCCGGACAGAAACATTGCTGGGACTGGAACGACGGCCTGTACCTGTGGCGCTCCCAAGACATGAAATCCTGGGAAGCCAGGGGAGAAATCTGGTCGATGGAAAAAGACGGAACCTGGCAACAGAAGCCGAAAGTGTACAAAGCCAATGAAGAATATCAAAAGAAATCGATCAACGGCGATCCGATGGACAATCGCTTTCATGCCGTATGGGCACCGGAAATGCATTACATCAAAAGTGCGAAGAACTGGTTTATCGTTGCCTGCATGAACGAATCGGCAGGCGGGAGAGGCTCCTTCATCCTGCGGAGTACTACCGGAAAGCCCGAAGGCCCGTACGAAAACATCAAAGGCAATAAAAAGAAAGCCATTTTTCCGAATATCGACGGCAGTTTGTTTGAAGATACCGATGGAACTGTTTACTTTGTAGCGCACAACCACTACATAGCCCGGATGAAGCCGGATATGAGCGGTTTTGCCGAGGAACTAAAGACGCTGGACGAGAAGAAATTCAATCCGGAACCGTACGTCGAAGGAGCGTTCATCTTCAAATACGATAATAAGTATCACCTGGTACAGGCCATCTGGTCGCACCGTACCGCAGAGGGCGATACCTATGTTGAGAAAAAAGGAGTGACTTCACCGAAAACCCGCTATAGCTACGACTGCATCATAGCCACGGCCGATAATGTGTACGGACCGTACAGCGAACGGTACAACGCCATCACGGGCGGTGGGCACAACAATCTTTTTCAGGATAAAGACGGAAACTGGTGGGCCACTATGTTCTTCAATCCACGCGGCGCACAAGCGGCGGAATACGCAGAAACATGCCGTCCCGGACTGATCCCGATGGTGTACGAGAATGGAAAATTCAAACCCAATCCCGATTATACAACCCCATAAAATCCCATTTACAACCTCATTATACAATCCCATAAATATCCATTATAAATCCCTAGTATAAATCCCCATAAAACCTCATTCTACAACCCCATGAAAACCTCTTTATTGATAGCAGCAGGCAGTTTGGCGCTGGTTCCGACGGCCTCCGCGCAGGAAAAACCGAACATTATCGTCATACTGGCCGACGACCTGGGATTCTCCGATCTCGGTTGTTACGGTGGTGAAATCCATACGCCGGTATTGGACAACCTGGCAAAAAACGGCGTTCGCATGACGCAGATGTATAACAGCGCCCGCAGTTGCCCGTCCCGTGCCAACCTGTTGACAGGGCTTTACCCGCATCAAACAGGCTTGGGGCACATGGATGCCACTAAACCTCAGTGGCCGAAGGGATACGCCGGCTTCCGTTCCGACTCGGACAACGTCACCATTGCCGAAGTACTGAAAGATGCCGGATACTTTACGGCCATGTCCGGGAAATGGCATTTGGGAAATAAGTCAACTCCCATTCTCCGGGGTTTCCAGGAGTATTACGGACTGTTGGGCGGATTCGACTCTTTCTGGAACCCGGATGTATATACCCGTCTGCCGAAAGACCGCACCCCGAGACAGTACGCAGAAGGAGCTTTCTACGCAACGGATGTACTCACGGACTATGCGATCGACTTTGTCAACCAGGCACACGCGGAGAAGAAACCCCTGTTCCTGTATCTGGCTTACAATGCCCCACACTTCCCGCTGCACGCACCGAAAGAAGTGACCGACAAATACATGTCCGTCTACATGCAGGGATGGGACAAGATCCGCGATGCCCGCTGGAAACGGATCGTCGACATGAAAATCCTGCAAGGAAAGCCGGAACTTAGCCCGCGCGGCGTGGTTCCCGAAAGTTTGTTTGCCGATGATACCCATCCGTTACCCGCCTGGGATTCGTTGACGAAAGAGCAGCAGATCGACCTGGCACGTCGTATGTCCATCTTTGCCGCGATGGTAGATATCATGGACAGGAACATCGGCCGGGTAGTCGACGAACTAAAGAAGAACGGCGAACTGGATAATACATTCATCATGTTCATGTCCGACAACGGAGCTTGTGCCGAGTGGCACGAATTCGGCTTTGACAAACAAACCGGAACCGAATACCAGACCCATACCGGAAAAGAACTCGACCAAATGGGCTTGGCGGGAACATATCATCATTACGGCACAGGCTGGGCCAATGTGGGCTGTACCCCCCTCACGCTGTACAAACATTATGCACACGAAGGCGGTATCTCCACCCCGTGCATCGTCTCCTGGGGTGATCATGTGAAGAATAAAGGCCGGATAGATCATCAGCCCGCGCAGTTCTCCGATATCATGTCCACCTGTGTGGAACTCGCCGGAGCCACGTATCCGAAGGAATACCAGGGAAGAGCCATTCTGCCTACGGTGGGCGAGTCCATCCTCCCGGTGGTACGCGGAAAGAAGATGCCCGACAGATACATCTATGCCGAACATGAAGGCAACCGCATGGTGCGCAAAGGCGACTGGAAGCTGGTTTCCGCCGGATTCAAGGGCGACGAATGGGAACTGTACAACATCAAGGAGGACCGTACCGAACAGCACAACCTGATCGGCAAATACCCCAAGATGGCCGATAAACTCGAAACAGCCTATTTCGAATGGGCCGACAAGAGCGATGTCGTGTATTTCCAGAAAATGTGGAATACTTACAACAAGAACCGACGGAAAGATTTTAAAGAATATAAAACCCGCTAATCAAAGAATATAAAACCGCTAATCAAAGAATAAAAACCACTGATACTTATGGATAAGAGAATCTTACTAACGCTGGCGTTAGGAGCCATGTCGCAGGTGTTTACCCATGCGTGGGAGCCAGTAGGAGATAAAATAAAAACGGTATGGGCCGAACAGGTAACGCCACAGAATGTGTGGCAGAGCTATCCCAGACCGCAGTTGCAACGTGCCGAATGGCTCAATCTGAACGGATTGTGGAAGTATGCCGTGACGGATCAGGCGACCACCCGGAAAAATGTAACCTTCGAAGGGGAAATTCTGGTGCCGTTTGCCATTGAATCGTCTTTGTCCGGTGTGCAGAAAACATTTCTTCCCACGGATAAACTATGGTATCAACGTGAGTTCACGCTGAGCCCTTCGTGGAAGAATAAATTGACCATCCTGCATTTCGGTGCCGTGGATTATGAATGTCAGGTTTGGGTGAACGGGCAGTTGGCCGGTACGCATACAGGCGGAAACAACCCGTTCTCGTTCGATGTGACTAAATATATAAAGAAGAGCGGTCCTCAAAGCATTGAAGTAGCCGTTACCGACCCGACGGACACGGAATCCATCTCCCGCGGGAAGCAGCAGCTCAACCAGGAAGGTATCTGGTACACGCCTGTATCGGGCATCTGGCAAACGGTGTGGCTGGAAGCTGTGGATAAAACGTATA
Source organism: Bacteroides sp. (assembly GCA_031554635.1). Classification (GTDB taxonomy): domain Bacteria; phylum Bacteroidota; class Bacteroidia; order Bacteroidales; family Bacteroidaceae; genus Bacteroides. The sequence continues at coordinate 83,018 of JAVBVD010000014.1, read as the reverse complement.
TCCGTCAGGTACTTCCTACCGCTGATATCGAAAGAAAGACCGTGAAGCTGGACTTCGACATCGCCGGAGCGAAAGGCAGTGAAAATGTGAAGATTGAAGTACTGGACGATGGCAAAATCATCCAAACCGTAGAACAGAAGTTGCGCGATGCCATCGAGATCGGTGTCCCTAATGCCGTTTTATGGTCACCGGAATCTCCGAAACTGTATCGTATGAATATTACCTTATCCAACGGTGGGCGCGTTTTAGACCGGGTAAAGAGTTATTTTGCCTTGCGGAAAGTTGATGTCCGCCAAGACGCTTGCGGCTACAACCGTATCTGCCTGAATAATCGCCCTGTTTTTCAATACGGCCCGCTCGATCAGGGCTGGTGGCCCGATGGATTATTGACTCCTCCTTCCGAAGAAGCGATGATGTGGGACATGGTGCAGTTGAAGAAAATGGGATTCAACATGATCCGCAAGCATATCAAAGTGGAACCGGAGCAATATTATTATTACGCCGATTCGCTGGGTATCATGATGTGGCAGGACATGGTTTCCGGTTTTGCTACGGCGCGGAAGAAAGAAGAACATGTGTCTCCAAGCGCCGTTGCCGATTGGAACGCTCCCGAAGAGCATACCCGCCAGTGGCAAAAGGAAATGTTCGAGATGATCGACCGTCTCCGTTTTTATCCTTGTATTACTACGTGGGTAGTGTTCAATGAAGGATGGGGGCAACACAATACGGTGGAGATCGTAAACAAGGTGATGAAGTACGATGAGACTCGTCTGATAAACGGAGTTACCGGCTGGACGGACAGAGGCGTAGGCCACATGTACGATGTGCATAATTATCCGGTCACGTCGATGATCCTGCCGGAGAATAACGGAAACCGTATTTCTGTTCTGGGTGAGTTTGGCGGCTATGGATGGGCTATTCAGGAACATCTCTGGAATCCGAATATGCGGAACTGGGGATATAAAAATATAGATGGAGCTATGGCGCTGATCGATAGTTACGGTCGCCTGGTATATGATTTGGAGGCACTGATCGCCCAAGGATTGAGTGCCGCTGTGTATACACAGACCACTGATGTGGAAGGGGAAGTGAACGGCTTGATCACTTATGACCGTAAAATCACTAAGATACCGGAAGGTTTCTTGCATCTGATGCACGACCGTTTGTATCAGGTTGCCCCGGTAAAGACTGTTACTTTAATTGCGGATTCCCAAAACGGAAGCACCAACACCCGCGCCGTTGCTCTGAATGGACAAGAACTGAAAACAGTTTCTTTACCTTTCGAGTGTCCCATTCGTTCCACAGTAGCATCCGAAGCCACTTTCCAGGTAGATAAGGATTTCAGTAATCTGTCTTTATGGTTGAACGTCGCCGGAGAAGCCAGGGTTTGGTTGAATGGCATAGAGGTCTTTGCACAGGAAACAAAGCAGACCCGACAGTATAATCAATATAATATCAGCGATTACTGCCGCTACCTGCAGCAAGGAAACAATCAATTAAAAATCGAAGTGAAGGATACCAAGAAGATGAGATTCGATTACGGATTGAGGGCTTTTTAATCGGATTATTAATGTAGAACCGATATCCGTGAGGGTGTGTCAAAAGCTCCATTGATCTTTTGACACACCCTCACGGATTTTGAGTTTGTTCTAATTTGCAAAATTACAAAAGAATGTCATCGTTCTTTAGGAACTGGAACAAGCCCATGAAGATGAAGCCATTATCGTCGGTGTAGGTGGCGATGTCATCGCCTACGATGACTATCTTGCGAAAGGAGTCGTCTATATTCTTTAGCGATGCAAGTTCCTGCTCGCGCATCTCATCACCCAAGTTATTATGCGTCATCCGTAATTTCCTGCAAAATTGCAGTCGTTACCAGCTATGCATTGCAGTTAAAATAGAAATCCCCTGTAAGCATTATGCAAATGGCAAGTACCGCATTCCCCCTCTTTTGTTTGAGGTCACAAATTGTGACCTCAAACTCTCGAACTCTTCCAAGTTCAGTTCGAACATGAAATCAGAAGGAAACCTCTTCCTATTTCTTTTTATGGCTTGCTTTAAAACTTTGGTTTCTGTGCCATACAAAGCAGCCAGATCAAAATCCAGCATTACCTTATGGCCTCTTATCTCATAAATCTTGTTTTGTATGATCTGTAATTCCATTAGAATATAGTTTTTAGAATATTTAGTCAAGTCACAAAGGTATAGGAAAGAATGAATCTATACAAGTCAGCCGAGGACTTTCCGCAGTAACTTCTAATCATTTTAAAAAGCAGTAATTACGAAGTACCATTCCATAAAAAGAAAAAAAACATCGCCGGTAATTATGCAGCACCATTCATGCAGCTAATTACCGACGATAACAAAAAACCTATAATCTTTCTAATACCTAGTAATACCTAATCTCTAATACTTATAAAACTTATAATCTAAATACCTAATATCTAACTAATCTTTAATACCTACCTATTTCTACCATTCCTGAAAGCGCAAATCAGCTTCCGGATTCTGACGACGGATCAGTTCCTCGTTCACCTGATACGTAACCCCGCCTTTCGTGTACTTATAAGAAAGCGTAAACTTAGGCTGCTTCCCTACAAATTCCAGCGACTCCGCTGCGGGGTCCAATGTAGCAGATGCCTCTGTGATAGCCACACTCCCACCAGCTTCAATAGTTACACTTCCATCCGAATTTACCGTCAGATTCACCGACTCATTAGCTTCCAGTGTTTGCCCGAAGCCCGGACGGCGCACCTTATTCCTGCCCAACGAAACAAAGTCGCGGGTCAGATTCTGGCTCAGATCCTTGTCGTTGTACTCAGTAACCTGCTGAGTGGACAGGTTCGTAAGTTTTCCTTTCACAAAGTATGTACCGTGATACTGGCTGACAAACTTAACCACCACAATACTGTAATCCTTCGGAATCCCATTCACGTCGACGCTTACCTCATCCTGATTATGATCGGTCAAGCGGAAAGGGATGGCGTAGTAAGTACCCAACGCAGCATTGTCATTATAAAGAGCATCAGAGAAAGTGATCCCCACATCGGCGATAGCCAGATTCGGATTGCTGATCGTCATCCTATTCGGATTGGCTAGCTGATAGTAATTCGTCGGCATCAATGTCAACCCCGTACCATCCAGTAAAGACGGGTCGATCTCGAACGTCGCCCAATCATCGGTATACACCCCTCTTTTGCCGCCAATGGCAACTCCCACTTTTATCGACATATCCGTGTCGGCTACCAGTGTACGCAAAGGCTTTTGCGAAGCGAAGTACACCGAACTCTTGTCGTAGTCCTTTTCATAACTGTCATAACAAGCAGTCATCAGAATGCCTATCAGAGCTATCCATACTATATTTAGTCTTTTCATTGTCATATATATTTATCGTTGCTCCCAACCCTGATTGTTGATCAGGTTCTTGTTCTTAACCAACTCTGCGTAGGGCAGCGGGGCGAAATAGTTCTTCACCTCGTATTTCCGTTGTTCCACCACCTGCTCTTTGTAGCTGAATGTACCGTCCTGATTGCGGGTAACGGCCACTCCCTTGATCTCTTCGTTCAACGGAAGCACCCAGCGGCGCATATCGAAATAACGGTGACTCTCGAAAGCAAATTCCAGACGGCGTTCGTTCTGAACCAATGTGCGGAAGGCTGCCTGACTTTGAGCCATTTCACTCAGATACGGATCCGAAGTAATACCCCCGGCTTGCGTACGAACCGTTTTCATGATCTCATAAGCCGAATACAGGCATCCTTCGCCTTTCACTGTCGGATTGCCCCAAGCCTCATTGGCCGCTTCGGCAAAGTTAAGAAGAACTTCCGATTTGCGTAACAAAGGATTGTAATGAACCGAATTAAGCGTCTGAATCGGGTTCAACGCAGCCGATTTCTTAGAGACGAACTTGGCCAGGTAATAACCGGTGCGCGTGCCATTCTCACTGAATGAAGGAGAATCTTTTCCACCTTCGGACATATCCAACGCCTGGCCCGAATCTCCGAATGTAGCCTTATGGTAGTAGACATTCAGCGCAAAGCGATTGTCCAACACGGTATAAAGCTGCATCATATCCAGGTTAGGATCGGACAGGTTGATGCCGGAGCGAACGTCCGTTGCCGGATAGCTGTTCTTCGCATAAAAAGCCGTTACCAGATTGTGAGAAGGAGTGGTACGGGCGCTTCCATAGTAGAACGGCGGGAAGTTAAACCCTTCCAGCAGGTTGTTATTGAAATACCGGCGGAAAGCATAGTCGGAACTTTCCGACGAGGCATCGGCAATGGCGGCGGCTGTGATAGGAACGAACGTTCCGAATCCGTCCATGCCCAGTATCTTATTCAGCTCTTTGGCAACCGCTTCCCACTTGGCCTGGTACACGGTGGCGTTCAATATCTCGAATTGTCCCATGCCGGTGATCTTCGTCACATCATCGTCCTGCATGGCAGGGCTTGCACTGTACAGAAGCACACGGCTTTTCAGAACAGCGGCAGAAGCTTTCGTGGCACGGCCGATCTGTGTGGTGCCAAACTCCAGGTCATCCCCCGAATAAGCGGCCGGCAACAGGTCGATGGCGTTATTCAAATCGGTAACGATAAACTCCACCGTAGCCTGATACGTAGGACGGATAAAATTACCGTTCTTGGCAGCTTCTTCCTCCGAAATAAAATGGTCGGCCAACGGAACGCCCAATGCCTTCCCATTCGCAGCCTTTCCGCCGTACATCTTCAGCAGTTCGAAATGCCACCAGGCGCGCAGGAAATACGATTCGCCTTGCAAACGCTGTTTGATTTGCTTGTCCTTTTCCGGGTCGGGACGGTTGTACAATACCTGGTCGGTCAGCCCGTTTTCGAGGAAAGCATTTACATAGTTCAGCATGTTGTATGCAGTAGTCCAGTTATCCAGCGGGTAGGTGAACGACGTGATGCCGCCCATGCCTACTTTGTAGATGGAAGAGTTACGCTGGTTGGTCACCGCGTTATCGGTAGCAGCATCCAGAAAGTTATCTGAGAAACAATCCGGACGGTTGGCTATGCCATTATACGCTTTGTGTAGTACGCCTTGAGCAAGTTCCGGAACTCTCCAGGTATCAGCGTCGCCGAAATACCACGTTACTTTTGTATCCAATGTGTCGTCACAAGCACAAAAGAGAAACAGACCTGCTAAAACGCAACTTATTAATATATGTTTCATATTTCTATCTATTAATTGTTCAGCATTAAAATACAAAAGAGACTCCACCCGTAAAGGCCCGTGTTACCGGGTAGTTGGTCACGCCCGCATTCAGCAGTTCGGGATCCAGGTCTTTCACGGACGATAGCACAAACAAGTTGGCTCCGCGAGCGAAAACCTTCACCTTCTTTACGACCGAACTCGGAGCGAAGTGACTGAACGTATAGCTCAGTTCGACATTCTTCATGCGGAAGAAGCTTGTATTCTCCAACCAGAAGGAAGAGTTGCGGAAGTTATTCTCACCGGCGGTCGTTGTCAGGCGCGGATACATTCCGTTCGGATTGTTCTCCGGATGATAGCGGTCCAGCGCCAGCGTGGAGTATTTGCTTTCCCCGCTGTTCCAGTAGTACGCATTCGTTGCCCAGGTATTAACGCCCAGTTCGGCATATCCCTGAGCGTACAATCCCCAGCCTTTGTACTCCACATTGAAGTCAATGCCCAGCGTGGTACGCGGGTATGAGTTGCCGAGTTGCTGCACGTCACGACCGTCGATAACCTTATCACCGTTCAGGTCTTTGTAGGCGATATCGCCTGCCTGATAGTCGGCAAATGTCTGGATGGCATGTCCGTTGATGGCTATGTCTCTGCCGAATAATCCTTCAGAAACCAGTCCCATCATGGCATCGGTAGAATGTCCTACGGTGTAGCGGTATTCTTCGCCGTGTTTCACCTGATTCCATTTCAACACTTTGTTCTTGGACCACACGAAGTTGGCTCCTACCGAATACGACAGGTCGTTGATGCGGTCGCTCCATTTGAACATTCCTTCCAGACCGTGATTCAGGACGCTGCCCATATTATCCGGGTAAGAAAAGTTACCTACATAATCTCCGTAAGACGCATCGACGGAACCGATGATGTCCGTATGTTTTTCACGGAAATAGTTTATCTCGGTATACAGGCGGTTTTTCAGGAACATACCTTCCACACCGACGTTCCATTCGACCGACTTTTCCCATTTCAGGTTGGGGTTCCCTTCCCGTATAAAGGTAGTATAGTACGCCGTAGCGCCATTGGCGGTGGTTCCGAACTTGAAGCTGCCGTCCTGTGCCCAGGCGCGTTCATACAGCAGGTGTTCCGTGCTGCGGTCATAGCCCAGGATACCGGCGCTGGTTTTCAGTTTCAGGAAGTTCACGTATTCATTGTCTTTCAGGAACTCTTCGTTGCTCAGGATCCAGCCGAGGCCGCCCGCACCGGAGAGGAAGTATTTATTCCCCGCTTTGAAACGGTTGCTGCCCATCAGCGCCACGTCGGCCTCCACGGCAAAGCGGCGGTCGTACATATAATTCAGACGTAAAGCATTGTTGGCATTGATGATGTCCTGCGTTACCCCCTGATTGGTGCTTTTCGTGTACAGATAAGTCAGCCGTGCCGACAGATCGTGCTTTTCGTTGAACGTATTCTCGTAAGCGGCAAAGGCATTCCATCCTATGGTTTGTTGCAAGGTGGTGGAGTTGCGGTTTTGCGAGGTTTGTACATTCTCCTTCTTCATTTGGGTGTACATCACTTGCTGCTCACCGGCAGCGTCGCGGTAGGTCTTGATGGCATACGTGGGATATACTTTGCTCAGCGAGAGTTGCAGATAGTCATAGTTGTCGAAAGAGAGGAAAGCACCTGCTTTCAGTCCCTTTGTTATCATATCGAGATCGAACTTCAGACCGATGTTGGTCTGGCTGCGTGTATAGCGCTCGTCCGTATAACCTCCGTACATGGTTTCCGCGTATGCATTCAGCGGACGCAGGAGACTGCCACCAAACAAAGGAATCCCGTTGGAGCTGGCTACCAGTCCGGTTTCTTCCGGGGTCATGGTGAGCGGGTATTCATTGGGACGATGGGTAGACAAAGCCGAGAATACGTTGGCACAATCCAGTTGTCCCCATTTACGCATTTCCATACGTCCGGCAACGTCTGCCGATATAGCCAGGAAGTCCGTCACATCGAAGTCGAGGTTTCCGCGGAGGGTGAGGCGGTTCAACTGGGGAGTGAAAGTCACATCTTCGAATCCACTCTGTCCAACGTATCCGGCTATCAGCGCGTAACGCACGCGGTCGGTACCGCCCGTCATGTCGAACGATACTTTCCGGTAGTCAGCGTTCTGTTTCAATAACTGGTCATACAGGTCGACGTTGGGGTACAGCAGGTCGTTGGCTCCTTTGGAGTTTTTGTATCCGTCCAGTTGTGTCTGGCTGTAGTACGGGGTCAGTCCGTCGTTGGCGCGGGCTTCATTGTACAGGTTGGCATACTGATAGGAGTTCAGGAAATCCGGTGTACGAGTCATCTGCACGATGCCTACTTCGGCGGTGGCGTTGTAGATGCGGCGGTTGGCTTTTCCGCGGCGGGTAGTCACCCACACCACTCCATTCGCAGCGCGCGCTCCGTAGAGTATCTTGGCGGTAGCGTCTTTCAGTACTTCGATACGTTCCACTTCTTCCGGGATCAGGTCGTCCAACGGGCGTTCCACACCGTCGATGATCACGATGGCTGTGTTGTCCGCCATGCCGTGTTGCCCGCGGATATACAGGTTCGGCGTATTATTGCCCAATCCGCTAACGGTAGAGCGAACTTGCAAACCTAAGAGTTTGCCTTGCAGCATGTTGGTCAGGCTCAGGTCGGGGTATGTTCCGAACTGTCCGTTCTCCAGTGCGCTCGTAGCGCCTACATCATTCGCTTTGTAGGTCTTGCCGCCATCGGCTCTGTCCAGCAGCGATTCTTCGGTCATGAACAGGGGTTCCTTTTTCAGGGCGATCCGTTCGGGTACCGTGTTGGTGCCCATCAGGTGATAGGTTTTGTCCTCGTAACCTAAAGCTTCGATCATGATGGTGGCATCACTTTCGACTTTCGTCCGGAAGCGTCCCTTTCCATCTGTATGCAGGATGACTGCGCCTTCTCCACAAATGATAGAAACGTTCTTCAACGGGCTTCCTTTCTCATCGGTCACCACAGAGGTTATCTCCAACAAAGGCTTTTTGGCCGACTTTTTCTTGGGGGTATTCTGTGCAAAAGTCAGAGTAGGGCCAACGATAAGCACCCCTATAATGAGTCCTATCAGTCTTGTATATCTATTCTTGTTTCTCATATATTTTTCTTTATTTGAGGGGTTTACCATCCGGGATTCTGTACGAGATTGTCCAAAGCGGCCACTTCGTCCATAGGCAGCGGATACCAATAATTACGCTTGTTGAATGTCCGCGTAGCGGTGGTCACGGGAACGTATTCGTAGCTGAAGTCCGTAAACTTGTACGTACATGCCGTGGCGTTTCTGAGCTGTGCAGCCGTGTACGAATGGTTAAGCGGAGTGGCTTTAACGCCCATGATGGGATAATCGGCCTTGAACAGTTCTTCGGCGGTCATCCAGCGACGGATGTCGTACCAGCGGTGTCCTTCGAACATCAATTCCACGCCACGTTCGCGGCGATAGGCTTCGCGGAAATCCACTCCGGAAGGCAGTTCGCCGATTCCGGCCCGGATGCGGATCTTGTTCAATGCCTGACGGGCGGACATCGTACAACCGGAGACGATAGCGTCCGCATCGCCTGTAGCTTCAAAAGAGGCTTCGGCCATGTCGAGATACGGCTGTGCGGCGCGGATGTACGCTGATACCAGACGGTATTGTTCGAATCCGGCTGCGCCAAAGAGCGGCGTACTGGCTTCGGGCCATGTAAACTTCTTGCACATGTATCCGGTTTGTTGCGAACCGCGTGTCAACGCGTTGGTGGTGATGAAGTATTCGGAATAACCGCCCGAATAGGTCGTTATGTAATACGGTACGTTTTGCAGGTTCTTTCCCCATTGTTCGCCGGGTACCAGGATGTTATTGGCCAGGCGGGGGTCACGATCCGAATAAGGCTTGGTGGTTCGCACGGCAGCGTATCCGGAACGGGTGTCGGAGATGGGATAGTACTTGCCATCTTCTCCCTTGCGTTCGTACATGTCGACCATGTTCTGCGTCGGCGCATTGTACGGAGTACCTTCGGCACCGGTCTTGTCGTCATACGGTTGTGTCAGCCACTGCGCGCGAACGAAAGCCGACCAGTTGCCCGGATGCCAGCGGGCAAACCAGAGGTGTTCCGGTTGTGCAAACTGGTTGGAGTTGGGCATCAACTGGATGCTGCGGTATTCGTCCGTATTCATCAGGCGGTAGTATTCGTGGCTTTCGATGGCGTTGATCGCTTTCTGTGCCGCGCGGGCAGCTTCGGCAGCCACTTCTTTTCCGTACCCTTTGTTGTCGAGGGTAGTCAGGTCGTTCTGCATCAGCGGACTGGCGGCATAGAGCTGTGTCATGGCTTTCAACGCCAGGGCAGCTACGCGGTCGGCACGTCCGTGTTCTTCTTCCGGCCATCTGAGGGGCAGGTATTCGATGGCTTTGTCCAAGTCGGTCTGCATCCATTCGTTGGATTCCTGATACGTTTTGCGGGGAAGGTCGAAATCATCGGAAGCACCCCACAGCACATCGAAGATGGGCATGCCGCCGTAGCGTTTGATGATCTCGAAATAGAACCACGCACGCAGGAAATAGGCCTGTCCCAGCAGTTTGTGCTTTTGTTCTTCGGTAATGGACTGTACCTTGTCGGTTCCGTTGATCACGCGGTTCACGATGCGGAGTCCCTTGTAAGCGCGGGAAATAGCGGTGTTGTCCTTGCATCCGAGTTCAAAGCGGTTGCCGGCGTTTTCCAGCCAGTTGCCTGCGTTGATAAAGTTGCGCGAGGGGTCGCTGTCGCGGACAGAAGCGTATTCGTCCGACAGGTTGCATACCGTTATATACTGATTCTCGTAAGAGTTGATCGCGTAAAAATAGATCATCAGGTTGTTGGTAGGGCTACCATCCGAATAATAGATGCGGTCTAGAAAGCCCAGCAGACTGTTATAGTCCTTGTATACATCGTCTTCCGAAAGTCCGTCGTCGGGCGAGCGGTCCAGATAGGCCTCGCAACTCCCAAGAGTCAAACCCAACACCAAAATCCATATCCAATTCAATGTATGCCTTTTCATATTTGTATATTTAAAGTGTCTCATAATCCTAATCTAAAACCAATGTTATAGCGTTTCACCAACGGATACACGTTTTGTCCCGAGTGTTCGGGGTCGCGCCGCGAGTCTCCTTTTGAAAAGGTCAGCAGGTTCGATCCGTTGACGTATACCTGCAACTTTGTGAGATGCATCGGCTTCAGCCAGCGTTTCGGGAAGCTGTAGTTCACTTCCAGGTTCTTCAGGCGGAGATACGAGTGGTTGGTGTACGTATAGGTACTGGCCACTGAGTTGTAACTTCTTATCACATGGATGCTGGGGCGAACGGCGCCGCTCTGAATTCCGCCCTCTTCCGACCAGGTGTCCAGCGTATTGGGCTGTGCCTTGATGTTTCCGTTGGGGAAGTCCCACAGGTACACCGGAAGTCCTTCTTTGTACACGTCCATGGCGCTGTACCATAGCATGTTGAATCCGAATCCTTTGTACGATCCACCCAGCGTAAGGCCGAGTGTGGTGGTGGGATAGTTCAGGTTGCTTTGAGGCACCATGTCTTTCGCGTCGATCATTCCGTCGCCGTTGTAGTCGATGTAGTACAAGTCGCCCGGGATCAGTGTGTTCTGCGCTCCGTTGGCTATTTTGGACTGTGCCGAGTTATAAATATCGTCCAGCGACTGGAAGTTTCCTGTTGCCAGGTATTTATTGACATAGCCGATGGACTTTCCGGCTTGTTTCAGGTAGTCGGCCTGGCTCTTCGGGTCGTCGATGAATACGATGCGGTTCTCACTGGCTGCAAAGTTGAACTTGGCGTAGTAATCGAACTTTCCGATGCGGTCGTTCCAGCCGAGGTCTATCTCGAAACCGTGGTTCTTGGTCTTTCCCATGTTCACCTGTGGGAAGGCGATACCGCTGTCCGCCCACGAGGGAACGGTGTTGCGGGACATCAGGATGTTATTACGCTTTTCATCGAACAGGTCCACTGTCAGGTTCAGTTTGCCCCACAGGCCGAGTTCAAAACCGATGTTCTGCTTGACGGATTCTTCCCAGGTAGCGTTCGGGTCGGCCAATTTTCCTTCCTTATATAAAGGTCCCCACCGGCTGGTCTGGTACATACCGAATTCTGCGTTGACGGCCTGTTGCTCGAAGGTCTGGATGTAGTTGAAGCGGGTGGCTCCCTTATCGTTACCCACGACTCCGTAGGAATAACGTACTTTCAGGTTATTCAGCACGCCTTTGGTCCATTGCTTCATCCAGGGCTCTTCGCTGATGCGCCATCCCACGGAGGCCGACGGGAAGAAACCGAAACGACGGCCGGGAGCAAATTTCTCGGAACCTGTATAAGCGCCGTTGAATTCGGCCAGGTAGCGTTCCATGAAATTGTAGGTGACACGGCCTACCCAGTCCTCCTCGTAAGCCGGGAAGTCCATCGTGCCGCCACTGGTGGATTCGTTCATCTTGCGGTTGAATACGAACAAGCCTGAAACGTTGTGATGGCCGAAGCTACGGTTGTAGTTCAACGCCAGTTCGTAATAGAATTTGCGTCCGTAGGCTCTGAAACTATCGTAAGCGCCACCCACGGGCAGGTCGCCCGGAGCGTTGGTGTCCGGATAGCGTGTTTCGGTATAATTATAGGAAACGGTGCCGTCGGCATTGTAGATCGGATTGGTATAATCGTACACGCGGTTGATACGGACGTGCGTACGCTGGGCCACCAGGTCGTCCTTACCCAGGAACTTACCCGGCATGATCTGGGTACTCCATGACGAGGAGGTGGTATAGGACATCGACGCTTTCGCGGAAAGTCCTTTGGTAATGAAGTCCAGTTTCTGATTCAGGATGATATCGTAGAATCCTTGGTATTGCTTGATGTTACGGCTACCGCCTTCTGCCATCAGACAGGCGATGTTCTGGTCGGAGCTTAGTCCGTCACCCCAGGTTCCGTTGCTGTACTTGATGGGGAATTCGTTGCTCGGAGCCATAAAGAAGTTGGCGAAAAAGCGTTCGTCCGCATTGTCCACATTCTCATAATAAGAGGGCTGGTTCTGATAACCGGTCTTTCCGGCCACGTTGAACGAGAGCTTGGTAGTTTCCGTGATCTGGAAGTCGAAGTTACTACGCCAGTTGTAACGGCGGTAGGAGAACGAGGGGTCGAATTCTTCTTGCTTGCTGGTCTTGAAGATGTCGCCGTCGTGCAGATAGCCTAAGGAGACGAAGTAGCTCATCTTCTTGGTTCCACCGCGTACATTGAGGTTGTACGCCTGTTCGTAACCCACGTTCTTCACCAGTTGGTCCCACCAGTCTACATCGGGGAACACGTCGTTGTAAGGACCGTAGTTTCCGGTGGCATACGCGTTTTCCCAGGCGGCGATGGTCGATTCGGGAATCAGGGAGCCCCAGTTGTTATCGTTCGCCTGCGCGCGGTTATACTGTTTCATGGAAGTGACATAGTTGGACCATTCCGGAGAGGCGGACGGTTGCTTGAATCCGAAGTTGGTGGTGAATGAGATCTCCGGTTTTTGCTCCAAACCGCGTTTGGTGGTGAGCAGGATAACACCGTTGGCACCCTTCACACCATATACTGCGGTGGCGGAAGCATCTTTCAGTACGGAGATGGACTCGATTTCATTCACGTCCACATCGTTGAAGTCGCGCTCGATACCATCGATCAGTACCAGCGGAGACGCTTCTCCCCAGGTGGATTTTCCGCGGATCAGCAAAGAAGCCTTGTCGGCTCCCGGCTTTGAGGTGGAGTTGATGGCAACGACGCCGGGCATCTGGCCTTGCAGGGCTTCGGACACGGAGTTGACGCTACCTACTCTCAACAGGTCGTCTCCCTTGGTGGTCGTAATAGAGCCTACACTGGATGCCTTTTTCTGAACGCCATAGCCTACGACTACGACTTCTTCCAGCGTCTCGGTATCTTCCCGGAGGGAGAGGGTCCCTAAAGATGTTTTGTCATGTAAGGTCACTTCGAGGGTTTTGTACCCCACATACGAAATGACAAGCACGTTTCCTTTTGATGCTTGCAGGGAAAAATTACCGTCGAAATCGGTAATCGTGCCGCTACTTGTACCCTTTACGCGAACGCTGACTCCAATCATCGGTTCGTCGGATACGGCATCCTTCACTTGTCCCTTCCAATAGACTTGTTGTGCCTGTACGTTCAGCGTACTGAGCAAAAAGCAACAAAGGCAGAAGAAAGAAAAATAAAGTCTGTTCCTTTTCATACATATTATTTTTAATGTTAACTAAAACTTTGATCTCACCACACAAATTAAGGGGATTAATCCCCAAACTAAAAGGATGATTATTCGTAAAACCCGTACTTATGTGCAAAATAGCTTTTTATACTAGATTTCTGAACAATTTACTGCCATGTGGGCTTTATGACACGGGCTTTGTCGATGGTAATGCTGTACACTCCGTTCGTTCCTTTTTCGAGGACGAGCGGAACGATCCGTGTTTTACGGGGTTGCACGACGGTGTCGGAATTGTGGATGTGATAGACATAGTAGTATTGTCCATCCAGTCCTTTGAACACGTCTCCATGTCCCGCGCCGTTTTCGCCTACGAGGCTGCGATGAATGATGGGGCTATTCGGGTGTTTCTCCCACGGGCCGTAAGGGGAAGCAGAGGTGGCGTATCCCACGGAGTAGTCGATGTTCATGAAATGATTGGCGGAATAGAACAGGTAGTACACTCCGTCCCATTTCATCACGGTGGGGCCTTCCATGATCGGTGCGGACTTGTAGTTGGGGGTCTTTTCCCAGGGTTCGGTACAGTCCAGGCATTGTTTCAGTGTTTCGGGTTTGATGCTTCCTTTCTTCATGTCGAACTCGGCCACCCAAAGGTAATTGCCGTTGTTAAAACGGACGTGGTAGAGGTAGTATTTACCGTTGTCGTCTTTGTAGAGGAACGAGTCGATGTTCTTGGCGGATGCGTCGATCGGCTTGACTTCTTTTTGGCGGAAGGGGCCGAATACGGATTTCGCGGAAGCGATCACGGTTTGCTCGTTGGCGGTGTACGTGAAGTAGTAGGTGTTTTTTTCCTTCAGGTATTGGGGAGCCCAGAAGCCTTTGTCGCCGAAGGTATGATCGCCTTTTTTCAGGATGAGTTGCAGTTCTTCGCCGTTGGGTACGGTCCAGTGTTCCAAGTCGGTGGATTGGAGTATGGCAAATCCATACGGTTCCCAGTTACGGGTGCCTGTGAGGTAGTACTTGCCGTTTTCGACAAAGATAGTGGGGTCGGCGAAAGTGATTTCCTGCCCTGAGGTGGTGAGAGTGATCTCTTGTCCTGAGGTGACAGAAGTGTTTCCCTTCCCTGAATCTGCCCGCAATTGTACGGCGGACAAACAGACAAACCCCAGTATAAGCAGGAGTTTTTGAATCGTCTTACATTCTTTCATGTGTATCATAATTGTTTTTGTATACTATATTAATGTTAGTTCGAAATGGGGATATTCATGTTCATTTTTTATGACAATGTTTTATGAAATCCCACAGAGGTTTTTTTATTCTCAAAAACTGTTCTGCTAAATAAAAAAATCTCTGTAGCTACAGACAAAAATTTTTTTAGCTAAACGGGAAAATTTCTGTAGCTACAGAGATTTTCCCGTGTGTGAGCTACTTTCTGCCGATAGCTAGCAACTATGCGGCTTTACGGTAAAAAATCTTTAAAGTAGTTTATTTTGCCAATTCCCAAACCAGACGGGATTTTCTTTATCGAACTTCCCAAACCAGACGGGGTTTTTCTCCATCGAAGTTCCAGATAGCCTGATCCCATGCGAGCATATTTTTCGTCGTTTCCTTCAGGCTGGCAGTGGCGGTAAGTCCGTCGAACCAGTCGACTGCCGTTGTTCCGTTGACGCTTGCCACATCTATATGGTCGGGCAAGGCGGTGTTCACGGGGAACTGGCAGACCATATTGGGATGCGCATAGCAATTGTTGGCTACGTTCTTCTTGAAGTATCCGCTTACTCTTCCCGAGCGGGGTGCGCCGTTGGAGAACAAAGACAGGTTCCAGGCTACGCAATAGGTCAGGGTGATGCCTGTATCTTTATTGGCAAATCCCATGATTCCACCGACTTGGTTCTGGGCGGAAAGGTCGCATTCGGAGTAGCAGTACGAAATGGAGGCTGTCGGCGTAGGATCGACAAGACCTGCGATACCGCCCGCGGGGTTAGCTACCGACATGGGGTAAGCCTGTCCCTTGCCCGACGAATAACAATGGGTGACGGTGGCCAACAGCATTCGGCCTACAATACCGCCTACACAGGATGTGGTCACGATATTTCCGGCATAATGGCATTGGGTGATAGTAGCACCCAGCGATGCTTCCCCGCAAATACCTCCGGCACTCCAGGTGGCATTGATCGTTGCCACGGAAGAACACTGATAGATCTTGCTTTCCGCTCCCTGAAGCCGTCCGCAGATACCACCGGCTTGCCCGTTTTCCCAGGCGGCGGCTCCTGTTCCCGAAGTCAGATTGATCGTTCCGGCTACCTGTACGTTCTCCACTACTCCCGAAGCAGTGCTGTTACCCACGTGTCCGGCAAGAATTCCCGTCAGTTTCTGGTTGGCTGTAACCTGTGCGTTCTCAAAAACGAGGTTCGAACATTTGCCGATCAACATGCCGAAGAATCCCTGATAAGCGGAGGTGGAGGTCGTTACTTTCAGATTGCGGATGGTATGTCCGCCACCGTTCAGCACGATCTGTTTGGAAGCCGAAGTTTCTATCGGTTGCCAGTCGATGCCTTGCAGGTCGATATCATTTTGCAGGGTTACGTAGGTGGTCTTGCCGTCCTTCAGTTTTTCGGCGAGAGTGGTCAGGTCTTTCGCGGTGGTCAGGATATACGGATTGCTGATCTCGCCCTGTTTCTGTTGCAGGAAGAAGGTCATTGTATTTCTCTCCTGGTTGACTGCCAGGTCATTGGAAACCAGTTTCAGGCCGAGAACGTATTTCTTTGTTCCGTCCAACGTGCTTAAATCATTGAAACGCAGATTGACAGTATGCAGCACGTCAGCGCCTTTGAATTCAAGATTTCCGCCGTCCAACTCATAATACTGAGTGGGCAAGAGGTGGTATTCGTCGCCAAACTCCTTGGCATCCATAACGGCGAGTTGGGCCTTTGCTTCTTTTTCGCAATGGCTTTTCTCTACCATGATGTTGTATTGGTATCCGGTTTCGTCCAGATACAGATCGTACTTGCCGGTCTGATACAGCGACAAGGTTATGTTCGAATAGGTGACTTCGGCCTTTTCGGGCTGCGTCAGATCCATGACTTCACCACATGAAGTCAATGCAAACGCCATCAGAAGCGTTAAAATAGGGTTTTGTCTTTTCATATCATTACATTTAATTATTAAAATCAGTCGTTAATAGATTGTTTCCCGGCAGGTTCTTTCCATTCCGTTAGTTCCGTAATATGCTCCGGATGTAACACTGCCGCATGAGCTGCATTCTGTGCTACTTCCCGTTGATCAGAACTCATGCCTTCCGGATAATATGGATTCCCTGCAACATTGCGTTTAAATATCTTCTCAAACCAAGTACAGGCAACTGTATAGCGTCCGATTTTCAGATCAAGATGATAACCGTCACGAGTCATGTTGTCGCCGATAAAAGAAGTACGGGCATTCTGGATAGCTGTTCCCGCCGGGATAATCAGACGTATCTTTGTCAGCTTCGAAGCTTTCTTTACGGCATCCACAATAGAACGATACATGGTCAGCTGATCACAATTGTAGTTCTTAAATCCAGAATGCGTGGAATTGGCGGCATAGGCCCATGTCTGATGAAGCATCAGCTGCGTCCTTTTTGGAAGCCGTGCCTTTACGTATTTCACCAATTCCGGCAAGGAAGCCTCATAAGTCTCGTAAATACCGGAGAAAGGACTCGCTTGTTGTAGACTGACATAATCCCATTGTTCATCTGCCAGCGCCATTTCCAAAGTAAACTTTTTGGTCCCAACTTTCTTACCATCCAAACCGATCTTCTGATAATTGTAAACAGAATCATTTGTAAGGGAATTTCTTACATGGCGCTCCAAAGAACAACCGCTAATAGATACATTGCCGATAATAGTCGGAATACCTTCGGCATCTGCCAATTCGTGTAAATATTGTTCTACCGCATCTTGTGAAAAACTATTTCCAATAGCCAGGATTCTGACAATTTTTTGTTGCGCATACACTTCGCCTGCAAAAAACGAAAGTAAGAAAAGCAGGCATACAATTTGGAATTTGTTTTGTTTCATTGCCATTCAATATTAGAGTAATCAATGCGAATCAGTAGTTGACCCTGGTTCGCATTAATAATTAAATACAGGGATTATTATACCCATATTATCGCCCGATAACCAAACTTTTTCTCCGTCTACCCGGACTACTTCCATCTCCATCTCGCTTTTCAGGAACGAAACGCCCTGAAAGGAGAATGCCGCTTTTATTTTTTGTCCGACAGCCGACGGATTTCCGGCAAACTGTACATGGATGTATTGGCTCTGGTCCTGGTTCTGCAAACGATACGTCAGCCGCTTGTTATTGACGGAAACCTGGTACTGGCTCTGAGCCGTAAAAGCGTTAACGCCATCCAGGCTGTAAAAACCGGGATCGCTGTAGCCTGTTATCTTCTTTTTGCCAAAATCTTCATCGGCAGGTGTTGCTTCACCGGCACAGGAGACTAAAGTCAGCAAACATACGATGAATACATATATTACTTTCATAAGCGATTGAATTTAACTCGACTTTCGTGTGTTAATATTTTTACTGATTTTATGATCATTACTTTACGATTGTCGTGGACAACTTCTCTATCGAACCATCCTTGTAAGTGATTTCCGCCGAGAGGGCTTGTCCGTTCAGGCTCTGATTCACCGGGCCGATCTCGCGTCCATCCAACTTCAGTTGATAGGAAGCGACATCTCCGGGTAAGTTCAGCACCTGAACCAGCATGTAATCGCCTGCCTGCTGGTATTTCAGCAGAGGGAGATCGCGCACCTGTGTTTTGGTTTTTATTTCTCTCTCCCAGACTACGCTATCGTCGGGTTTGACCAATGAAAGACGATAGGTTTTCCCGGGGGAAAGGTTCTCTACCAGCATGTAATTCGCGTTCGCGGCAAGTGGCTGGCTCGTCGTGCCGCCTGCTTCGTCTTTCACGACCAACCGGGCGGCCTTATCGACCGCGTCTCCCCACCGGATAAATATCTCCTTCTGACCTTCGACGAATCCGGAAACGGACAGGCCATCGCGGGCAGCCGCAAAGTCGGGATAAACCAGCGGATTGGGGACGTATGACCCGTTTCCATCGATACCCAGGTAGCGGGAGAGATAGATTCCACCGAGTTCCCACATCTCGGTAGTGGCGGTGTAAACCGCCCGGGCTCCACCGGGAACCACACTGAAACGTCCGGTAATGGCATACGTATCGTATTGCTTGAATTTCTCGTAGAACGTGGTGTACCAGTTTTTCGGATACCACGCGTAGCTGTGAAACAGACTCTGGAACTCTGCCGAACTGACGGGAGTACCGGCGCTTGCTTTTTCGGCTATGGTATTCAGATATTCGTAAATTTTCATGGTGGAAGAATATCCGTTAGCCGTTCCCCAGGTTCCCAGATTGGCGGCCACGTAAGGGTTCAAGGCGCGCACCATGGAGAATTCGGTACTGATGAGTTTCTTGGTCACGCCGTAGTATTGACGGACTCTCTTCAAGTCGTTCTCTGCCTGTTCGATGTACTGCGCGTGTATGTGCAGATCGAGCCCCACGATGTTGGGATTGGTGTTGACTACCGAAACCACTGCGGGAACGGTGGTGCTTGCCAGCAACTCGGACACGCGGTTCAGCGCTCCGGCAAAGATGTCGAATGTCCAGCCGTTTTCCTGTTTCCAGGTAGTCAGGCGGTTGGCAAACTCGTGCAGGAAGGCTTTATAATCTTCGGCATCGGACTCGCCTGCCGTGTTTTTGTTTTCGAATTCGGGTTCATTGCCCATTACCAGTATGTCGATGTTCTCGGCCATGCTGTAGGTTTGCAGCAATAGTTTCACGGCGCGGAACAGGTGTTCCATCTCCTCGCTGCCTACTTTCGGTACTATATCCGTATAGGTTCCAAAAGGTATTTTCAGGCTGAGCATGAACTTGACCTGATTGCCCAACGCTTTTTTTGTCTGGATGAATTTCAGCGTGGGGATGTGTGTTTTGATGGCTTCTTCTTTCACGCCGGTGATTTTTCCGTTGTCGCTCTGGAGGAAGAGTTGGGGGATGTTGATAAATCCTCTTACCCAGGTGACTTTGGACTCCTTCAGCATGTTTATTTCAGTGATCGGATAGTCTATGTTTTCATTATAGTTTGCTCCCAGTTCTTGTGCCAGCGTTGCCAGCGGGCATAAGAACAGTAATGTGATCCATAAATAAAACTTCATTTTGTATTCCATTTAATTTGTATTCCATTTAAAGGGTTATCAATATATCCTGCTTAGCCAAGGCTGAACCAACGGTCGACAAAGTCAACCAACGGTCAGCAAAGCTAAAGCCCAATGCCATCAGTTTAAGGAAGCTGAACTGCTTGGCCAGGGCTTCCAGCCCTTAACACACTTATTTTTTGAGATATTCCTCCACAGGAGTGTACCAGTTGCCGATCTTGAATTCTATTTCACTTTCCACTCCGGTGTGGGCTGCCATTCTCTGGTAACTGTCGATCATCTGTTTCAGCTTCTTGGGCTCCTTATCGGCGAGATTCTTCATCTCGGTAGGATCGTTCTTCAGGTTGTACAGCATCCATTTCGGTTCTTTGTATTCCTGTACGATTTTCCAATCGCCATCGCGTAGCATTTTATTGCCTTCGTGTTCCACAATGGTCGGCTGGGGATGCTTCACGGGGTTTCCTTTGAATATAGGTAGTAGTGAAATGCCTTCCATCGGGGGAACTTTGTGTCCGTCGCGCGAAGAAGGATACGTAGCGCCGGAAAGTTGTATCAGCGTAGGCATGATATCTACCAGATGTCCGTAATTGTTTTTTTGGATAGTGCCGTTCTGTTTTTTGTCAATACCGTTGGGGTAGGAAACGATAAAGGGGGTGTTGCAACCGCCTTCGTGACCGTGATGTTTGTACAGGAAGAACGGGGTGTTTGCCACGTCGGCCCAGGCAGCGCCCAGGAAAACGGAACTTTTTACCGAGCCGGGATTCTTGCCGACAAAGCGCCCTTCGATGCCTGGCTCTCCATTTCCGCCGTTGTCTGAAAGGAGGATAATGAGGGTGTTGTCCAGCACTCCTTTTTCTTTCAGGTGTTCTACGATACGGCCGATGCTTTGGTCGAGTTCCTCGATAACGGCTGCGTAGATGGCCATCTGCATGTCATAGCGTTCTTTTTCTTCCTGGGTCAGCGATTCCCATTCGGGGGCTTTGGGATTGCGGGGAGTTAGCTGGTCGGACGGTTCGAACAGGCCGAGTTCCAGTTGTTTCCGGTAGCGGGCATTGCGCGTATCTTCCCAGCCTTTCATGTATGTGCCCTTGTATTTGTCGATGGTCTCGCGGGGGGCTTGCAGGGGGAAGTGCGCGCCGTTGTGTGCCAGATACCAGAAGAAGGGTTGTTCTTTGTCGATCGCTTCGTCGATGAATTTGATCCCGTATTCGGTCCACAGATGGGTGGAATACCAGTCTTGGGGAAGGCGCGGATCATCGAGCGCTATCTTCTTATCGTTCAGGAAGAGGGACTTCGTATTGTTGGGGTTGTTATTTTCGGGAACATCTGTGGAGAAATAGAAACCGCCTACGGGTGCGTTCAGGGAACGGTCGAACCCTCGTTTTATCGGAGTGACTCCCTTGAAATAGCCCAGGTGCCACTTTCCGGTCATCACGCTGAAATAGCCTGCCGACTGTAAGACTTCGGGGATAAATGCATTGTCCTGGTTGGTGTAGCCCTGATAGGCAGGGTAGCCGGGTACTTCGCCCAATGCTCCGTTGCCTACCTGGTGGGGGTATAGTCCGGTCAGTAGGGACGCGCGAGTGGGTGCGCTGCGGGCCTGGTTGTAGAAATGACGTAGACGGATTCCGTTTTCGGCGAGCCGGTCGATGTTCGGAGTAGGAATCTCGGAACCGTAACAGCCAAAGTCCGAGTAGCCGACATCATCCAGCAGGATGAGTATGACGTTCGGTTTGTCAGTGGTCTGCTGTGCATGAAGGGTAGGTATAACTCCCAATCCGCACATCAAGGGTAAAAGAGTGTTCTTCCGCATAGTATTCAATAGTTATGAGTGACATGTAATCAATAATATAAGACGGTAGTTCTCATATTATCCATCTTAAAGTTTAATCGTTCAATATCGAACATAGCAAAAGTAGAGAAATAAATCCCGGTAAAATAGAACGATTGTTTTATCACTGGGATTTATGTTCAGAATAGACATTTGACCTTACTTTAGCGCTTCTTCTGCTACTTCACTGCGGTAGTAACCTTCTACTTCGGCAAAGAAACTCCGCTTCAGGGAGTCCAGAAGTTCGGAGTGTTGTGCCGCCACACTCTGATGTTGGGTCCGGTCGGCTTTTGCATTGAACAATCCGCATTCGGTCAGATTGCCTAATTCATTTCCGGTGAGGTTCCGTTCAGAGCCTTTGTAGGGAGGTATCATGAACCAGTCGCCCGAGCGATAGGCTAATCGTCCTTGTGCTTCGAGTACTATCTCTTGGCGGGCAGTCTGTTCCTTTCCGAGGAAGGCGTTCAGATAGTTCCGGCTGTCCAGACCTTCCGGCAGATCGGCCTGCACCATCGACCCCAGAGAGGCAAGGATGTCTACCTGACTCACCAGTGCATCGGATACGACGGGCTGGATCTTTCCTTTCCAATAGACAAAGAAGGGGACATGTGTACCGCCGTCGAACAAGCTGTATTTACCGCCGCGCAGTCCTCCCGCGGGAAGATGATCGCCTACCAGTTCGGCAGCGCCGTCCTTGTATCCGTCATTCAGAACCGGGCCGTTGTCACTGGAGAAGATGATCAGTGTATTTTCCAGCAGTCCTTCTTTCTTGAGGTGGGCAAGCAGTTCGCCGATACACCAGTCGGCTTCCATGATAGCATCGCCACGGGGTCCCATGGTGGTTTTTCCGGCAAAGCGTTGGTGGGGGGCACGGGGTACATGAGGTTCGTGCAGACCGTAGTACAGGAAGAATGGAGTGTTTTTATGTCCGGTTATAAAGTTTTTCACCTTGTCGACAAAATAGTCGGCCATATCTTCGTCTTTCCAACGGGCTTTCTGACCGCCTTTCATATATCCGATACGGGGTATTCCGTTTACGATTGAGTTATTGTGTCCGTGCGCCCACTGCATTTTCAGCATCTCCGGGTGGGAGATGGCAGTCGGTTCGCCTTCAAAGTTTGTTTCGTAGCTCACTTGGATGGGATCGGATGGGTCGAGTCCTACGACATCACCGTTTTCTACGTACACGGTCGGGACACGATCGT
This sequence comes from Bacteroides sp., assembly GCA_031554635.1. Lineage (GTDB taxonomy): Bacteria > Bacteroidota > Bacteroidia > Bacteroidales > Bacteroidaceae > Bacteroides. The sequence continues at coordinate 60,372 of JAVBVD010000014.1, read as the reverse complement.
TGGTGGCTGCGATCAGGCAGGAGTAGTCGAAGCCGATTTCCCGCGCGCCCGGTTTGACGGTTTCGTTCCAGTTGACATTCCCGCTGCCCATGCCCAAATGCCATTTCCCGATGGCTCCGGTGGCATAGCCATGTTGCTGCATCATCTTCGGCAGGGTGAACTGGTTTTCATTAATGATAAGAGGGGCATCGCCGGGAAGTATCTTGGCATCTTTATTCTTCCAGGGGTACATGCCTGTCATTAAGGCGTAACGGCTGGGGGTGGAAGTGGCCGAGGTGGCGTATCCGTTCGTGAAGCAGACTCCTCCGTGAGCGAGACTGTCGATATTCGGGGTGTGGATGGTAGTGGAGCCGTATGCGCTAACGTCGCCAAAGCCCAGGTCGTCGGCAAGGATCACGATCACATTCGGTTTTTCTTCTGCTTGCTGGGAGTGGCAACCTACGAATGATAATGCTGGAACGAGGTAGAGTAAGTTCTTCATACTATTATGCAGTTAATGAAACTGCAAATTTAGTCGTCGGTTGGTTATGTATGTAGAACACATGTTTTTTAATGGGGAAGAATGTTCAACTTCCACGACTATATAACACCGGATAGTAAGATTGTAGAACAACAAATCTATCAATCCTACACTTGGACTAATCTCTTTACCATGTGATTTTCGGACTACATCTCGGAGATAGTGCATCAGTTCCTCAAAGACTCCTTCTAATTTCCATTTACGAAAATAGAAGTAGACCGTTTGCCAGGGTCCGAACTCTTTAGGGAGCATTCGCCACTGGCAACCTGTCTTTGTAAGGTACATCAGGGCATTTATCATCTCCCGTAAAGAATGTTTTCGCTTTCTTTCTTTGGTCTCCACTATATTTTCTATAACTTGCCACTGTTTATCAGTGAGGTTGGTTGGATAGCTACTCATAACTTATGTCTTGGCAACCATAAAGTCGCGAAACAACACTCAGTCAACCAGCTGATATTCAATATATTATAAAACTATTTCATAATTCAAAACAGCTTCTAATGAAGAAAATATTTATCGTAATTTTAGGTCTGTGTGCGTTAGCCGGCAGCCCGGAACCGGGCACAATGGTCGTTTCGGGAGAAATTGCCAATTTGCAGGGCGATTACATCCTGCTTATGAGATCCGACAAGAACCGGTCGGATTCCATAAGAATGGATAATGGCAAGTTTTCTGCCGTCGTCAAATATGACGGAATGGAATACCTGACTTTGTCCGTTCCGGAAAAGATAACGGGGGGAGTCAAATTCCATCATATTATAAATGTATTTCCCGAGCCTGGCAAGATTTATATTAAAGGCGACTTTGCCGACAATTCATCCTTTGCCATTTCTGGGGCTCCGGTCAATAACATGTATAATGAATTACGTTCGCATCAAGCCGGGCTGGAAAAGGAATTCCTGGCGGGAAGCCAGAATGATGCCGCTGCCGGGCAGCTAAAGGAAAAATTACTGGCTATTTACAAAAACTGCGCGGAAAAGAATCTCGATAATCTGCTGGGGGTATATTGCATCTACAGCCTTTATGGGTCTTTGGAAGTTGATGAAATTATCGATCTGACGGCACGATTGGGTGATGGGTTGCAGCAAACCGCGCAGATAAAAAAGATTAACGAAGAACTCCTGAGGATAGACAGACAGAAAAAAGTGGCTGAGGGGAAGGTGCCCGATATAACACAGGCAACCCCGTCGGGGACTCAGGTGTCGCTTTTAACGGTATGTGCCGGGAATAAATATGTATTGCTCGACTTCTGGGCTTCATGGTGCGGCCCATGTGTCGCTGAATTTCCCGAATTGAAAAAAGCGTACGAAAAATTCAAAGACAAAGGCTTTGAGATATATGGAGTGTCGCTCGATGACAAAAAAGAAAATTGGGAGAAAGCCTTGGGTAAATATAATATGACGTGGCTTAACGTGAGCGATCTGGGAGGCTGGACAAATTCCGCCGCTGTAGAATATGGTATCAGCGCGATTCCTGATAACTTTCTTATAGACAGCAACGGCTTTGTCGTAGCACGTGGACTTCGCGGAGATAACCTATCCCGGAAACTCGAAACTTTATTTGAATAATCATGATAAAAGCAGGAATTATAGGAGGTGCGGGCTACACGGCGATGCGTTTCACGGACACTCTGGAAGTGGATGTGGAATTTTTAATAGAACTCAATGAGATAATTAGTTTATAGATTATCCGGATGCTCCAAAAAAAATAACGCCAACTAACCCTGAGTGAATTAGTTGGCGTTACTTATGTTATTTCCGGAATATCCCCGGACAAATACAAAGCCGATATTACAGCAATTGCCCGACTTCCTTTAAGCGGTTTCTGAGCTTGGTAATATCCACCTGATGAACATCCGGATTCTTCGCTCCGGCAATCTGTCCGGCAGCTACACCAACCGCTTCCCCTGTCACCAGACAAGGGGGCATGACCCGCAGACTGCCATGTGCATAATGGTCGGTAGAGATACAACGTCCCGCCACAAACACATTCTTCAATCCTACCGGCAGAAGGCTACGGAAAGGTATCCCGTGCGATTCTCCGGCTCCATACCGTTGATATTCCTTCGCATCGCTTTTATGTATGTCTATATAATACGAATTACGTCCGATGCCATCCTCAAAGTCCCGGCGTGCCAACCAGTCGTCCACCGTAAAGGTATAATCGCACTTGATGCGGCGGCTTTCACGGATACCCATGAGGGCTCCCGTGCTGGCCAGATAAGAAGCGGCAAAGACTTTCGGTTCATACTCCGCCAGTCCTTCCTGAAACTGGCGCGCTATTTTGCGGCCGGTCATCATGGCGGAGGAGAGCGAAGCCGGATCGGTACTGTTCACCGTCACGTGTCCGGCATTAAAAGCCAGATAGCCCGGGCCGATATATTTGTCATTGATATGGCTGTCTTTGATCAGATTGTATTTGCCTGATTTGAGCATCTTATAGATAGGACCGTCTTTCCGGCCGGAATGCACGTTTCCGATGAGGGAGAATTCATACTGATCGACGTTGGACAGGGCAAAGCAAAGCGTACCTTCCTGAACACTGCCCTTATCATCGCCCTTATCAAAGCCTGCACCTGCCCATGCAGCAAGGTCGCCATCACCTGTACAGTCGATGAAGAGTTTGGCTTTGTAGGCGGTTAGTCCGGATTTATTGGCAACGATAACAGCGTCTACTTCCCCTTCCTTTTTCATTTCTACGGCGGCCATGTTGCTGAAGAACAGCACGGATACGCCTTCGGACATCACCAAGTCGTCATAGACTACTTTCAGGTATTCGGTGTTGATCGGAACCCAGTCGTTGCCCTTCACATGGGGCACTCCTTTTTTCGATTCGAGAAATACTTTCTCAGCGATTCCTTTGTAGATGATCTTTTCCTTATCGGTGAAAGGGCACCATGCGTTCAGCAAACCGGATGTACCCATGCCGCCCAAGGCTCCGGTTCCTTCAATCAACAGGACTTTTACACCTTCACGGGCGGCAGCAGTAGCAGCGGCACATCCCGCAGGACCTCCACCAACAACGACAACGTCCCATCGGTCGTCCACTTTTATTCCCGCTTTCCGGGATGAGATTTGCGGGGATGCGGCTGCTCCGGCTGCAAGCGGGCTGGCAGCTGCAAGCGTATTACCGGCAACGGATGTTAATCCCAACATGCCCGCCATCTGTAAAAATTTTCTTCGTTCCATATAGCGTATTGGTTCTTTTATAAATAATTACTTATCACTTTTTTCATTTTACGAAAATAGTGTTTTTTATCCGGGTAACATTATAACCTTTCAAAATCAAGGAATAATTAGCTGCCGGAAGGTTCTTCTGATCCGTCTCGATGGTGATGTTCCGTTTCTCGCCCGGCATCATACTAAAGAAGTTATCCGTATAATAGGAAGGACGAACGGGTTTTCCGGCAGCGTCCAGCCATTGCAACTGGGTGAAGAAGGCAATGGAACGACCCGAGTTTTTCAGCTCGATGTCGATGTAATGCTTTCCTTGGCTCGTGCGGGTTTTATACTTCATCGACACGTTGGCCGGAGCAAGGTCCTTGATGCTTTGGAAACCTGCTGTGGTGGGTCCTGTCATCGATTTCATGCCACCGTACACACTGGTAGAGCGCCAGTAGAAGTTACTGCCAACTTCTTTTCCCGTAGGATCGAACAGACGCAGTTTGATGAAATGTACCGGGGAGATATCGGCAGGGAAGTCGATCTTGAACACATCGTTCACTACCTTATCCTCGGGGATATCAATGACAGCCTGATTCTTCCATACTTGCTTCGAACGGATATCGAATACTTCGGCGGTCACCTTGTAACCTGAAAAGCCTTTGTAGTAGTCATTGACCACGGACACGGTATTCTTCAGGTAATCGAATTGCGGGTGAAGGGGTTCGCAGGCATTAGCTGCTGCATAGAGGGCTGCGGTAGGTTCGAGCGACCAGTCCCACATACGTCCGCAAACCTGACGGATGGGAGAGTTATGATACCAGAACAGGAATCCGGACGTGTAGCGGTCGCCGCCATCCAGTTTGTTGTAGTTCCAGACTTCCCAGATGCTTTTGTAGTTCATCGCACCTACGAATTGTCCTTTCATAGCGAATTCATCGATGCTTTCGGACTTTCCATATTCATTGACGAGATCGACGTACAGGGACGACATTTGGTGGAAACCGTTGCCATCGCTGTAATCCCATACATCGGTATTGATGGGCCAAAGGTCTTTCTCGGGCATCATTTCGCGCAGACATTCCACAGTGGGGAGACAAGGCGCACCGTATTCGGGGTTGAACCCGTCTACGCGACTGCCGCGGTCGGAAGCGGTGTTCTCGTAATGCCGCATCGGGTTGACGGTTTTATACGGGCTTCCGTCATGGATTCCGGCGCATTCGGATTGCATCTGGTAACCGCGGGTACCGTCTAACTTTGTAAGCATCTCTTCGAGACCGGTCATTTCAGTCGATTCATTGGAACAGACGTAGTAAGCCAGCGACGGGTGGTTGCGAACACGTTTCACAGCAGATTCTGCGTTTTGCAGATACAAGCCTCTATCGACGGGATGCTTAGTGTCGCCTGTCATCCAGAATTCTTTCCAGACCAGGATGCCCAGTTCGTCGCACAGGTCGAAGAAGTAATCGGATTCGGTGATACCGCCACCCCAGAAACGGATCAGGTTCACGCCTGATTGTGCGGTGTAGCGCAATTCGGCATACGTCCGTTCATCGGAGTTGCGGAGCATGTTCTCGGGCAGCCAGTTGGTTCCTTTGATAAAAATCTTCTTTCCATTGACTTGGAAAGTACGCGATCCGTCGGGGGTTTCGGTATCCGAAGTTATTTCGCGGATACCGAAACGGGAACCGATGGAGTCTGAAACCAATCCTTGTACCTCTGCCTTCAGAGAAAGGGTGTAGAGTTCCTGCGGCCCTTTGTTGACCGGCCACCAGAGGCGCGGTTTGTTAATGGCCAACTGCGGAAAATCCGAAACGTTGAACTCGACGGTTTCCGTCAAGCCGCGCAGGACTTCCACTTCTTTCTCGAAGGTGATACCTTCACCTATTATTTCTCCTTTTACCTTTACTTTTTGTGTACGGAATCCGGGGTTGTGTACTTCGACACTAACCGTCTGACGTGAGTGGTCGTAGCCGGGCTTGCGCAGGTCGCTTTTCACAAACGGGTGATTGAGCTGCACTTCTCCGGTCTTGAAGAAGCTGATATCTTTCCAGATACCTGTATTGCGGTCGCGGATGCCGTCGAGGTAGGTGAAATCCCAACCGACGGTCATGAGCATGGTTACGTTCTTGCCGATCTCGCCGTTACCACCGTTGCGGAATTCGCCGATGGCTCCCCATGATTTGGAGACTCCTTCGCGGGGACCGCCGGGTTCGTCTATCGGATATACTTTGACGGCGAGTATGTTTTTCTTGCCGGAATGAATATAATCGGTCACATCGACGAATTCCTGACGGAACATACCAGCTATATTGGCCATCATCTTGCCGTTGAGCCAAAGTTCCGCCCGGTAGTTTATACCGTCTACCTGCATCCAGATACGTTCTCCTTTGGCGCTTTCGATGCCGTCGAACTCTGTCCGGAACCAATAGGTATAGAAATCACGTCCGGCAGTGCTTAGGTCGGGTATCAACCCACTGGTTAGTTTGTTATTCAAGCCGAAATAGGGTTCGGGATATACTCCCTGAGCCACTAGCGAGTTGAGTACTGTTCCGGGGACAATGGCTTTCGTCCATCCGTTGGTGGTGTATCCGGCGCGGGAAACTTCTTCGGATGGCACGGTTACTTCGCCCGCTTTTTTCATGAGCCATTGGACTTTGCCACCATGTCCAGCTTCGGATTTTAACGAGAAGAGGTACTCGCGGCCCTGAGAGAAGGCTGATGTACAAGCTACCAGAGCTAAGAAAACGATTAAAAGATGTTTGCAGTAGATTTTCATAAATAATGAATAAAAAAATATTATAATATTTGTATGATTGACTTCGTTGTTTGCCCTCAGTGTGGTAAGCCGTGGGGTAAACCCAATTAGTCCAGTGGACTAACGTGTCCGCGGTATCCGGCCTGAAAATTATCCGCATGGTACCCACCCCATCGGGGCGAATACCATACGGACAGTCATTTTACATCTTATCCCAACCGTTCGCCTGTTGCGGATACGGATCGCCTACAATCACAGATTCGATCTGTTTTTGCGGTATCGGACGCAATACATGGAAATCTTGTATATTGTCTTTGGGCAATGTATGATTGGTCCATTTGTTGGTGAAGAATCCGTACTTCCGTACACGCTCCACCAGTTTCTTGGTACGTACCAGGTCGAACCAGCGGAGCTGTTCGCCACAAAGTTCGCGCGTTCTTTCGTCGAGGATATAATCGATGGTTACATCGGAAGGCGTGATCATCAGGTCACTAACGTATTCACTCTTCGCGGCGGCACGTTTGCGTAGTTCGTTGATGAAATAGGCAGCTCCGTCCGTAGTCGAATTATTACCCAGTTTGAAAGCAGCTTCGGCAGCGATGAGATACGTTTCGGCCAGACGGTACACGATGATGTTCCGGCGGGAGTCGAACGAAAGGCTTGTACGGTTCGGATCCACGAACTTCTTCATGGTCGGGAAGTTGGGGTCGGTATAGTTCTCGGGAGTAAGGATGTAGTAGTTTTTAGATTCGATCTCTTCTTTGGTCATATTCTTGCCGGGAAGATAACCTGCAAGCTCACCTTTGGCTCCGCTCCGGATGACCGAATACTTGGTTTCGCCTACATAGAATTCCTGTTTCCTATTCGCAAAGTCGACCGGGGCCTTCCATTCGCTCTGGAACGTGCCATAATAGCGGGAGTCCTTGTCTATATCGCCAAAAGCTTCGTTGTACAGCCAGTTGGTTCCGTGATAACGCGCATACACACGGCCATCTTCTATCTGTTGTACATTACCGCTACCATTGAAATTGAAGTATCCCCCCACAAAAACATGCGCCAGGTGGTTCATATTGGCATCTTTCTCGGGTACGCCGTAGATGGGATCATCGGTCAGCTGGATGTTGTAAAGGATTTCCTGATTGTTTTCGTTGCCGGGTTTGTGAACGTCGGCGTACTTGTCCATCAGTTTCACACCGGTGTTGCCACCATCCTTGACCAGCGCAGAGGCGATGTCGTATGCATTCTGGAAGTCGGTAGACTGGGCGGCGCTGCTCCATCCGCGGGTAAGATACACCTTGGCCAACAGATGGCGAGCCACTGCTTGGGTGATGCGACCCGGGTTAGTATCCTTCGGTCCGGCAGGCAGATTCCCGGCGGTAGTGCAGTATTTCAGGTCCTCGATCACGAAATCGTACACATCGGCCATCGGGTCGCGCTTGGCCTCTTTCACTACTGTGCTGTTGTAGGTGCGGTTCAGGGTGACATCACCAAAGAACTGTACCAGGCGGAAGTAGAGCAAGGCCCGGAAGAAACGGGCTTCGGATAGCATGGTAATCTTTTTGGCTTCAGCAATGTCGGTCATGCTTTCGCCGAAGTGGACAAGGCCGTTGCAGGTATTGATCAACGTGTACGAGGTTCTCCAATAGTCGTACACATAACCGGAGTTGGGCTTGAAGTTGGTGGTATAATTACCAAAGTTATAGATATCGCCCGAAGAACGGCTATAGAACTCGTCGGTTCCGGTGACAGTGAGCATGTGGATGGAGCTGATGGGACCGTAGAAGGTTCTCATTCCGCCATAAACGCCGTTCAGGCCAAGTTCGAATCCCTGTGCGGTGCCGAAGGACTCGGGTGTCATTTTCGAGTGGTTTTCTTCTTCGAGGAAATCGGCGCATCCTGTCATGAAGAACAGCGGAAGGCAGGCCAGTATATATAATATCTTTTTCATAATGTATCTTGTCTTTAGAAAGTTAAATTTAAACCGAATAACATTTGCCAAGAGGGAGGAACTACAGTACCCATCACACGGTTTGTTTCCGGATCGAGTCCTTTGTACTTGTTTACATATTCGGAGAAGAATGTAAACGGATTCGTCGCTGTAGCGTACACGCGCGCTTTGCTTAGCCCGACTGTGTGCAGGATTCTCTCAGGTACGGTATACCCCAAAGTAATGGTCCGTATCTTGAGGTACGAGGCATCGAACAGGGTAAGGGTTCCTTTGTACGGGATACTCTGAACTTTGTTATTGGGAGCCGGCCAGCGCGCATCGGTATTCTCCGGTGTCCAGTAGTCGACATTCAAGTTGTTGTAATAGCCACCCATCAGGGTGTTTTGTCCGCCACCGTATAGATCGGAACGGAGCAGGCCTCCCTGACGGAAGTTCATCACGAGGGTGAAGTCGATGTTTTTGTACGCCAAGGTATTGGTCCAGCCCCCTTCGAAATTTGCCTGGTGACTTCCTATTATTCTTCGGTCGCTGTCATTGATCACGTTGTCGGGCACACCGTCCGGGCCGCTGATATCAGCCACTTTGATGGTTCCTATCACTGAATCATCTCCAGAGGTCTTTAGCCCGTAGCTTTCAGCCAGTGCTTTATCTTCAGGAGTATCCTGCCAAATGCCTAAGTGTACATAGTCGTAGAAGGAGCCCAGCGGATGGCCTACAAAGAGGTTGTCAGAGATCATCTGATCCACTCCGTCGGTAAGTTTCACCACCTTGTTCCGGTTGAGGAAGATGTTGAGATCAGACGTCCATTGGAGCCTGTTTTTCCCGTCGCCTTGCAAAATATGTACGCGGGTAGAGAATTCGAACCCGACGTTTTCGGTCTTACCTACATTGTAGGGGATAGAGGTGCTGACACCACTGGTAGCAGGTGGGGTAAACTTCATCATCAGATCGTTGGAGAATTGTTTATAGGCTTCGATAGAACCTGTGATGCGGTTGTTCAGGAAACCGAAGTCGATACCAACGTTGTAGCTGGCGGTGCGCTCCCATTTCAGATCGCTGTTGGATGCGGCAGTGGGATAGTAGCCGAGTACGCCTTGGGTTCCGAAGATGTACTTGTTACTGGTCATGCTGCCCATCGTATCGTATGGATCCACGTTGGTATTTCCTACTTCTCCGTAGCTGGCCCTTAACTTCAATTGCGACAGGACGTTGGTGGTTCCGTTCATAAACTCTTCATTGCCGATGTTCCAAGCCAAGGCGGTAGAGGGGAAGTATTGCCATTTGTTACCTTTGGCCAGACGGGAAGAACCATCAGCACGGAAGGTAGCCGTGAAGTAATAGCGCTGGTCGTAGTCATAATTCAGACGTCCCATATACGAGAGCATGCTCCATTTGCTGTAATCTCCGTTTCCTTTGTGATTTTCGGCGGTCGACGGGTTATAGTAACCTACTTCGTTGGTGGGAACGTTATCATAATTCATATCGAAATCCTGCGCTTCTCTTTCTTCGGCGCTGAACATGGCGGTGACATTAAAGCTGTGCTTTTTCACCTTCTTGTCATACGTCAACAGGTTTTCGAGGGTATAATCCATCAGTGAAGCCGACTTATTGAATCCGTAATTGGACGACTGGCGACGCTTGGTCGTTCCCTTCTGGTAGTAACGTTGCAGGGTGGTTTGCGAAAGTTGAATACCGGCATTGAGTCGGTACTTGAATCCATGGGTGAAGTTTACTTCCAGGTATCCGGTGGTGAATGTGGAGAGTCTCTTCCGGTCGTCCTGAATAGCACCCGGACGAAGGTCCATCAACGGATTACTCATCAAGTCATTGGGGTGTACTTTTTCGCGGATCGATCCGTCGTCCATGAGTGGCGACAGCAGCGGACTCAGGCTGAGAGCATCGCCCATCGGGTTCTGATCTTCGCCTCTAGTTACATAAAAGGTGTTCAATGTATTGAACCCTACTTTCAGGTATTTGTTGATGGTATGATCCAGAGATAGTTTCAGGGTGGTACGCTCCATGGATTGCAGGTCGTATATACCTGTCGACAGATAATATCCCACTGATCCGGCATACTGGGTGCTTTGGTTTCCGCCCGAGATGCCGACCTGATGATTGGTCATCAAGGGGTTCTGGTCATACAGTTCCTTTTGCCAATCGGTATCCACGCCTCTTTCATAACCTTCTATTTCACCGTCCAGACCGCCTTCGAATACTTTTTGCATAACCCTCGGGTCGTCGATACCGGTGTAGTTTTCAGCATTTTTATAACGGTTGTACATGGACCATTTCCGCAGTTTCATATACTCTTCCGAGTTCATCACATCGTAGAATCCCAACGGCTTGTTGAAGCCTACATACCCACTGTAGCTCACTGTGGCCTTGGGTGCTTCCGCGCCACGCTTAGTGGTAATAAGTATTACTCCATTGGCGCCACGCGAACCGTAAATAGCTGTGGATGAGGCATCTTTGAGTACAGTAACCGAAGTGATATCATCGGGTGCGATGTTGTTCATCATGTCCAATCCGAAGGGGATACCGTCCACTACCAACAGCGGATCGTTGCCGGCAGCTATCGAGCGGGTTCCGCGGATACGGATCTCCGGAGAATGCGCCGGATGTGTGGAACCTCCGCTACGCTGGATGTTAACACCGGCTCCGGCTCCTTGCAGTGCCATGGCGATATTGGCGGCAGGTGTATTACGGATGGTTTGTTCGCCCACAACATTCACCGCCCCTGTCAGGTCGGAACGTTTGCGGGTACCATACCCTACTACCACTACACCTTCAAGGCTCACTACATCGTCTTCCAAAACAACGTTGATCTTTGCTCTTCCGTTCACGGGGATTTCCTGGTTCACATAACCTACTGACGAAAAGACCAGTACATCGTTGCGTCCGGCCTGAACCGTGTACACTCCGTCCATATCGGTTATTGCCCCCGTTGATGTGCCTTTTACCTTTACAGTAGCACCTATGACCATCTCACCGTTTGCAGTGACCGTACCGGAAACCGCAATCTTTGCCTGCTGGCTTGTTTGTGCATTCAGCACATGTGGCAGTAGAGATAAAGCGACAACTACGCTTAATGCCAGAAACTCTTTAAACTTGTTTCTCAATCTGTGTTTTCCCATAAATAATTAGTTTTATTATGATTATCGTTTCTCCCTGTTCTGCTACACAAAAGAATATTTGTAGCTACACACTATTACAAACAGGGTGGTTAATGCAAATGTATATAAATGTCAATAGCTTCATGTGCGCATTCCTGCATCAATAGTCGCAAAAAAGGTCTGGCAGATATACATACTACAATGGCAGACATGCATACAGACAAACGAGCATATTCTTTCCCATTCAAAAAAACTAACCTAAATCTATTGTCCGTTCAGCAAAAAACAACTATCTTCGTAGTAGGATTTAGTTCGGCCCTTAGTAACGGTCCGAATGGCCTATTGTAACAGTCCAACGGGCCCATTACTAAGGGCCGATCGGACTGTTACAAAGGGCCGAACTAAATTTAACTGATCCGAATGTTAGCTTTCGCTGCTTGCAGACTTACGATTTACTAAAATATTCACTTAAATATAAGACCTTATGGCATATTACGATTTGAAAAAGAAACCTTCGCTCACCACCAAAGAGGGCGAGACTGAGATTTTGTACCCCGCCATTGTTTACCAGCGCACTATCCCCGCGGACGAACTGCTTCGTCGCGTAGAGCAGCGTTGCGGCTTCAAGGAAGGCATGATGGCAGGAGCTTTGATGGAGATCATGGACCTCGCGGCCGAGTATATCGGCGATGGGTATCGGGTGGAACTGGGGGAGTTCGGCTACTTCTCCGGCAAGATAAAATCCAGTAAACTCGTGGCCCGGCGGGACGATATCCGTTCGGCCTCTGTCCGCTTCACAGGGGTGAACTTCCGCCCCTCGAAAAAGTTTGTGAAGCAGGTGAGCGAAGGCGGACTGGAACGCTCGTCCGAGGTATGCCTCCGGCAGTCCAACCGTTTGCCGGCCGGGGAACTGGAACGGATACTGATGGAGCATATTGACAAGCATGGTTTCATAGACCGTTCTACGTACACGATGCTCACCGGACGACTGAAAAACGTGGCGGCGGCGGACTTGAAGGGGTTCGTGGAGCGGGGGATTATCAAGCGGGCCGGGAGGGGGAACCGGGTGTATTTTGTGAAGGGGTAACTTTTTTCTTTTATCCCTTAACGGGAGAAGGAGATATAGGAAGCCCAACTAACAAGGACTAACATCCTCATTAATCTGTTTACCCAAAAGTTCTGGCAGATATACGTACTACAATGACAGATATGCATACATGCATTTACCGTATCCGGATGCATCCGTTTGCAATAAAAAGCTATATTTGCATAAATATATACCTAATATGAGGAACACATCAGCCATACTCATCGCCATTCTTGCCATCTGCCTGCATCTACCGGGGCACGCGTACAATATTCAACAGGTATCTTTTCGCAACGGACTTTCGTCGAGCGCGGTTAGGTTTGTGACAATGGATAGCTATGGATTCATGTGGTTTGCTACTTATGACGGACTCAACCGCTATGACGGATTGTCGGTAAAAAGCTATTTACCCACCAGCAATAGCAACTCTTTGCCGGGAAATGTCATCAGACACATTACCGAAACCGATCCCGGCATGCTTTGGCTGAAAACAAACCAGGGATTATGTTTATTCAATTCCAAAGCAGGCATTTTTGAGAACCATCCTGATATAAAAGTCATATTCTGGCAGGCCAAAAGCCCGGATGGGAACTTTTTTGTCCTTACCGAAAATGATTCGATAGCGGTATATAATAAATCGGATGGGCAATTTCACAAGATACATACTCCGGGAGTAGTGGCAAACAGGACATCCTGTTTCTCAATATGCAAGGATCAGATTATCTGGGTATTCGGTTCTACGGGGCAGATCATGCGTTATAAACTAATCAAAGAAAACGGAATCATAACCGGCACATACCGGCTGATGGACTACGAACTGGATGTCCCCGTAAAGTGGGCTTTTGAAAAAGGTACAGATGTCGTTTTTGTCGATACCAAGTTTGACCTCTATACCCTCAACATCAATACCGGAAAGAAAGAATTCGTGATGAATATCGGCTCGGAAATCCCTCCCAAGGAAAGTATGCGGGATGCCTTGATAGCGGGTAACGATATCTTTATCGCTTTCGTAAACGATGGCCTCAAAGTGATCAGGCGCCAACCCGGCGCGGAGCCGTATATAGAGCGTACGACCATCAATTCCGGCGTTTTTTCCATGGCCTACGATCCGGTACAGCACATTGTCCTGGTAGGGACCGACGGTTATGGAGTATATATCTATTCGGAGGAAGATTATACCTTACGTTCATCCATGTTGTACGAATTTTATCCACGGACGAAAGCTCCGGTAAGATCGGTCATGCTCGATGCGAATAAAAATTTATGGATCGGAACCAAAGGCGACGGACTTTTTTGCTTTCCCCAGTATGACCCCGACGAGTATCTTGCGGACAAAGAAATGCACCATTTTCACATTCAGAATTCCGCGCTGATCAACAATGCTATTTTCAATCTGGTCGAAAGCAGACACAACCTGCTGTGGATCATCAGTGGAGGATCGGACGTCAATTATTATTCTTATACCGACAAACGTATACATACTCTGTCGCAACCCCCCGGAAGCAAACCCTTGTATTTTCTCTGTTCGGCTATCGAGCAGGATGCGAATACACTATGGGTGACCAGCACAGGAGACGGGCTGTATCGTTTAAAACTGGCTTTTACAAACGGTGTTCCACGCATAGAGAAGATAGATCATTTCACGTTTTTTGAAACTGAGAATGTGATTTATGACACTGAAATGGAAAACGATTCTATTTTGTGGATAGCCAGCAGGGGTGATGGCGTAGTGAGGTTCAACCTGAAAACAGAAGAAAAAACGGCTTACCGGCTGACCAACGGCGAGAACCGGTTGGTAAACGATATACTGGTGGTATACCGCGACAATCATGGAACCTTGTGGTTAGGTACCAGTTTTGGCCTTTGCCGGATTACAAAGGTAGGGAAAGATGCGCTCGAATATACGAATTACAACACTGAATCCGGGCTGTCCAACAATACGGTACATGGAATTACGGAAGATCCGCAAGGCTATCTTTGGCTGAGTACCAACAAAGGACTGGCCAAATTCGACCCACGAACCAACGTATTCACCAATTATATCCATCCGAACGATCTGCGGGTACTGGAGTTCAGCGATAACGCGTACTATAACTGTCCCCGTACCGGAATCATGTTCTTCGGAGGCATTGACGGACTGGTATCCATACGCACCAACGAAACCCGAACGCCTGCTTTTATTCCCAACTTTTACTTTAACTCCCTAAGTATATATGGTACCGAGGTAGCTATAGCGGATTACAGGAAAACACAGCACCAAAAGGATGTGATAGAGTTGTTGCATAACCAAAACTTCTTTACAGTATCTTTTGTCGCTCCGGATTATGTAAACGGGCATAAATATACGTATCAGTATTTACTGAGTGGACATAGCGACAAATGGATCGACAACGGAACCTCGAACAGTGTTACGTTTACCAATATGGCTCCGGGAGAGTATTCCCTGAAAGTGCGCTACTCGGTCAACAATAATTTCGAGGGTCAACCCGTCTATACCCAGTATATACGGATTCTTCCCCCCTGGTACCTGTCTACCGGAGCCTACATCGTCTACACCATTCTGATCCTCTCGATAGGAATATTCCTCATCGTATCCTATAACCGCAAAATGAAACGCAAGCAACAACACGTATTCGAAAGAATGGAACGGAAGAAAACGGAAGAAATCTATGAATCGAAGTTACGCTTCTTTACCAATATCACACACGAATTCAGCACGCCGTTAACCCTTATCTATGGGCCATGTGACCGCATACTTTCCTCTGTTGAAAAGTCGTCCTCCGTGTACGATTATGCATCGCTCATACGCCGGAACGCAGAAAGGCTGAACGGTTTGATACAGGATCTTATCGAATTCCGCAGGATAGATACCGGACACACCCAGGTAGTCATAGAAAAAGTTTCCATAGAAGAGTTTGCCGGTAATATATTGTCCTCTTTCAGGTTACTGGCCGATAGCTCACAAACCAATTACACCATAAACATTGAAAAAGAACTTATCTGGCAAACCGATACCAAGTGTTATTTGAACATATTGACAAACTTGGTTTCAAACGCATTCAAGTATACCCCTGATGGAGGTAATATCGATGTGAATATTTTCACTGAAGGAGAAACACTTATCACTTCGGTATCCAATACGGGAAAAGGATTCAGACCCGAAGATCTGCCATTCATCTTTAACCGGTATCATGTGCTGGATAACCTGGAAAGCCGTCACAACAGTCGCCTCTTTTCCCGCAACGGTTTGGGTCTTTCTATCTGTCACAGTACGGTAAAGCTGCTTGGCGGAGATATGGAGGTAAAAAGTATCCCCGGACAAACCACCTCTTTTACAGTGAAACTTCCTATGCACGAACTTACCGACCAATCTCTTGAGACCTTCAGAGTTACATCCGATATTCCATTACAAATACCGGAGAAAAAACAGATCATACTGCCGCCGCAGACCAATATTATAGAATCACGGCCAACCATTCTTGTCATCGACGATGAAATGGAGATACTATGGTTTGTCTGTGAGATTCTGAAAGACCAATACAATGTGATCCCTGTCAGTGACCCGGCAACCATAGAGGAAATACTTTCCAAAACGAAAATAAACCTTCTCATATCTGATGTAGTGATGCCCGAGCGAGATGGCTTTGCTCTTGTACGGAAGTTGAAAGGTTCTTTGGCTACCTCACATATTCCGGTCATCATCTTATCCGGCAAGACCTATACCGAAGATCAGCTCGAAGGGCTCGACGCAGGGGTGGATATGTATATCTCAAAACCCTTCGATGTTCAATACCTCAAAAAAGCTGTTGGACGCCTTTTAAAACGGGAAGAAGAAACAAAGGAGTATTATAATTCAGCATTAAGCGCTTTTGAGATAACAGAAGGACAAATTTTACATCGGGAAGATAAGGAATTCTATGAACGGGCCCTGAGGGTAATAGACGAGAATGTCAAGAATCCTGCATTCACTACCGAGGAACTTGCCTCTCTACTCCATGTAAGTGTACGTCAACTTTACAGAAGGATAGGTTCCGTATACAAAAATGGGCCCGGAAGCCTGATCAGAGATTATAAATTGAAAATAGCGGAGAGTCTACTGATTAAAACCAATATTTCTGTAGATGAAGTGATCTATCAGTCGGGATTCAATAATAGGAGTAGTTTTTATAAGTTGTTTGCTACACGGTATGGGATGTCTCCGAAATTGTATAGGGAGAAGCACAATAAGAAATAATGCGACTCCAACATTAAGTTTTTTTGTTGGCAACAAGTCTATCGCACCCACTCAGCCACTATTTACTGGTCTTTATGCGCTTTTATTCTGTCTACCGTTATAATCCGGTACGTATTTGAATTGATCGTTATCCGAATGCTTTTCTCTGCACTCGTAACGTAGATGTTTTTCCCGATTCTTTGGAAGAACCCTTCCGACGTTTCCCGGATAATATTCAAAATAAGTGTTTCGATCTCCGATTTTAAAAGCCTGCTATTCAGCTTCTTGTTTATCCGCTCATAAACAAGTTCCGTGTAACAGATTTTATTTAGAATTTCGACTTTATTGATGCTCATAACATATTGCTATTTCAGGCATGATTTACCGATTTCGTAATTCACTGATTTCTAAACTAATTCGGTTATAAACTTTATCTTTACGCAATCGAATTTTCAAATTATTGGCAGTTTCCCAAGTTTTGTTGGTATCACCTTTTATCGACTCGTCTTGAATGGGTGTTCCAACCTTCTTTGTGATGCAATCTTCCAGAAACTTTAATTTGTTCTGAAATGTTTCTTTCACCAGTTTTCCCACATCCGTCCCTTCAAAAGCCCTCCTGTGCAAATCGGTTTCCTCCCACTCCACCATTACTACTTTTATCAAATCGGGCGACTGTGTAGCGTAATACATAAAGTCATTCGAGATGATTGAATCTTCCTGTACCCGGTATGCTTTAAAGACATCTATTTTATAATCGGAAATACCTACTACATGGTTAGGCGTAATATCAAATGTATTCCATTTTTGTTCTGCCTTAGCCACATCTTCTATTTTTAAATGCTCCCAATTAGCCAAGATATACTGTAGATGTTCCACGAATATCTCATTCGCCTTGTCGGTACCTACTGATACAGGTTTTAGTTCTGCTTTATTTGCCAGATAACAGATATGTACGTTATTGTCAATGACTTCCATCAGGCCTAACAGCTTTTCGTCTTTTGTCCGGAACTTCAAGAGTTCATTCCCGTTCATATTTCTACAACGATAAGATTCATATCCATTATAAAAGCTCAACCCCTCTCCTATCTCCTGAATGGTTTCTATAGAGTTGTTTTTCACTCTGGCAATATAGGTAGCCGAGTCGGTTTTGTAAATATGCAACAGTTCATTCTGCCAAACAAAAGAGCTAAGAATATTAATTTCCTTGAATCCAATACTAAAGAAATCCCCAAAACGTACTGTATCCCTATTCACACATAACTCTTCAAAACCGATTGGTTCGCCATACCAACTGACATACTTACCGCGTTTTTCGATATTCTCATAAGTAACGCCGTCATCACATTTATTCAATGCTTGCGGGTTCTCTATTTTCAGAACAAAAAACGGATTGGTTAAATAATAAGTGGTATCAATCTTATTAACTAATGGAATCTTCGACTCTGTCACATATTCCTCACCTGTTTTTTTATCTTTAAACCAAGTTTTTCCACCATATTCACCAAAGTTCAAAGAATAGACTCTGTAGTTTTCATCTTCAAAAATCAAATCATCTGTATTTGCAAGGTCTTTCCATGTATAATTCTGCATATCCAAATAGTAGTAATCTTCATGCATGTATGGTTTCAAAATAATGGTATCATTCTCTACATAGAAATCCAAATATACGGTTTCCATCTTTTCAGGGCAATCAATAGTTCTTTCTACCTGTCCATCCGAAAGAATGCACAACCATCTTTTTCCGTAACCACCAAAATTCAAGAGTTGTTGCTCAAAAAGGACATAGTACTTATCGTGATATCTAAGTGCATGTGTCATTCTGCCCTTTACATCTATGGAAATGGTATCCTGATAGAGCGAAAAACCACTATCGAAATGTATCACATGGGTGTGTTTTTGATTTGTAGTACCTGTACAAGCCAAAAATAAAAACAGGAATGGTAGTATCAACTGTTTCATACGCCTCTCATTTTTTACTTACATACAAAACTAATCAGAATTTAAGGCATACACAAGTGTTTGTGTAAAAAGAGCAACCCTCATCCCACGCGTTTGTGGAAGAGGGTTGCTCTTTTATATAAAATGGAGCTTCTTTCTTTTCGTGAAGGTTTAGTACCAACATACCGAAGCATTCAATGCTTCCAAAGAAGCCTACAGATTTCCTATTTCATCACATGCTTTCTGGTCAGCCGGATGTCTGCCGAGGAGGCTCCTACAAAAAGGGTATACTCACCTGCCGGGGTCACAAATGCTTTTTGTTGATCGTCCCAATAGCGCAAATCGGACTTTTTCAAGTCGATGGTTATTTTCTCGGTAGCCCCTTTCCCAATAGTAGTACGCTGGAATCCCTTCAACTCTTTCAGCGGAATAACCTCTCCCCTCTCCGGAAGCCGTACATAGAGTTGCGACACCTCATCGCCCGCCAGCTTACCGGTATTCTTCACACGGAACGATACGCTGAGCTGATCACCGCTCTCTTTCACCTCCAGATTACTGTACTGGAAACTCGTATAACTCAACCCGTAGCCGAAAGGATACAACGGTTTACCGGTAAAATACTGGTAGGTACGTCCCTTGGTCACATCATAATCATCGAATGCAGGTAGCTCGTCGAGCGAATTGTAATAGGTCAACGGAAGTCGACCACCGGGATTGTAGTCGCCGAACAGCACCTCGGCAACGGCTGTTCCGCCCTGCTCGCCCGGATACCAGGCATTGACAATGGCAGGGATGTTCTCGTCCATCCAATTGATGGCCAGTGAACTTCCGGCTACCAGCACCACAACGGTATTGGGATTGAGCTTGTAGATCTCACGGATAAACTCCTGTTGATCCTCGGGTAGGTGAATATCATAACGGTCCTGTCCTTCGCGCTCGATCATCTTATTGATGCCCAGTACGGCAACCACCATCTCGCATTCGCGAACCGCTTTGCCTGCTTCGCCATACATATCTATCCTTGCTTTCTGACTTACCGAAGGTATACGCCAGTGCAAACGGGCAATGGCATAGTCGCGGGTATCATAATACTCGGCTTTCAACTGGTAATCCCGGCCTGCTTCCAGATATACGGTAGCCGTATCGGCACGTACCGCATGGCCATCCCACGCATCGATCAACTGTTTTCCATCCAGAAACAACCGGCAACCGTCGTCCGAACTGAAACTAAATGTATACTGACCGGTAACGGTAGGACGAAGTTTCCCGGTCCACCGGATGGATAAGGGCGATTTGGGCAGGAATGGATCGGGAGCCTGATTGGCCGGTTCAAAGTTGAGCCATTCTTCGTTCCGCACTTTCGGACCACCTCCGAAATGTGTATTGGAATAATACTCGGCACGCAATCCTTCGGGATAGTAACTGCCCTGAATGATTTCCATGCCATCCTTGGCCGACTTCCACGGAGCATGCACCACCTTGACTTTATCGCCTACCCGGTTGCGTATACCTTGCAGAATGGAAACAGGTTCGTTGACCGGAGCGCCGCTATAATCGCCAAACTCACAACTGGCCGCGTTGATACCCACCACGGCAATCGATTTCACCTTCCGGGGATTCAGCGGGAGCATATTCTTCTGGTTCTTGAGCAATACAATGCTCTGGCGAGCTGTTTCGAGCGCCAGTTCCTTATGCTCAGCACTGCCGATAACTTCCGCAGAGATCTTGTCATACGGATTCAGTCCGGGTGCATCGAAAACACCCAGCCTCATCCGGGCACGCAGCACCCGGTAGGCAGCCGTATCAATATCGGCCTGGCTGACCATATACTGTTTATAGGCATTCAACAACGGTTCGTAAAAGATTTCGTCACCACATTCGAGATCAAGCCCCGCTTTGATGGAAAGGGTAGCCGCCGCCTCTTTGGTCTTCACATACTTATGACCGTGAACCAACAAACCGGGCCCTCCACAATCGGACACTACATATCCATCGAATCCCCAGTCCTCGCGCAGCACTTTGGTGAGCAACCATGGGTTGAGCGTACAAGGCACATCGTTAATGGCATTGTAAGCCGACATGATGGAAGCAGCTTTTCCCTCCTTCACGCATCGCTCGAAAGCCGGAAGGTAGTATTCACGCAATTGCTTCTCGCTGACTTTTACGTTGCACACAAAGCGGTTGTGCTCCTCGTTATTAACGGCAAAATGCTTGGGGGTAGATACGATTTTGAGGTATTTCTCATCCTCGCCTTGCAGCCCCCGGACGAATGCCGTTCCCATGGCTCCCGACAGGTAAGGATCTTCCCCGTAGGTTTCGGGCGTACGTCCCCAGCGGGGGTCGCGGGCCATATTGACGGTGGGCGACCAGAAAGTAAGCAGGTCGCTGTACGCTTCCTGTTGCAGACGTCCACGGTCCAGTTCGTTCCACCGACCGCGGGCTTCGTCGGAAATGGCAGTAGATACCCGCTTCATCAGCACCGTATTCCAGGTACTTGCCAGGCCGATGGCTTGTGGGAATACCGTGAAGCGCCCCGGACGTACCACGCCGTGAAGGGCTTCATTGCCATGAAAGTACTTCTGAATACCCAACCGGGAGATTTCATAAGACGTTGCCCGCAACAGACCGATCTTTTCTTCTATGGTCATGCGCGACAGCAAATCAAGTAGCCTCTCCCGTTCCGGGAGATTACTGTTGCGGAAAGCCTCCTGGGACTGAACGGCGGATGACTGAGTAGACGTTGACTGAACAGTTAACGGTTGAGCGGATGCCGATTGAACCGATACCGACAACACGGCACATTGCAACAACGACCCGAATAGTAATCCGTAAATTCCTTTTCTTTTTGATGAATACATAAAGCTTAATTTAATAAGAGGTGGTTAACAACGCGAAACATTCCATTCAACAAGAATGAGAATGAGAACACACCGACAAAATTAGCCTTTCCAAACTACAAAATAGAGATACAAAAACGTCAAAAACTATAACAGTTGCTGCACTTCGGATTATATTAGCCGGATTATCCTCCGGTTTGCCTCCATATGGCATCTATCTTGCATTCCATCTTGCTCATGTGACCATTCGCCGTACCACTACCTAACCAAAGCAGTTTTCCATCTTCAGATGTTATTTTCAGATGCTATTTTCGGATGCTATTTCCGTTGTTGCACCATCAACATCGTTCCTCTTATTTTCCAGCCGATGGAGGTACGGCATCGGCACCGGTTCCCCAGTTCTTATTGGCTTTACTGCCCATAATCAGTACCAGCTTTCCACCGTCTTTTATATCATCGTGCGAGAACCAGGGCTTGTTCCACTCCTGCCCGTTCAATGTGGCCGACTGGATGTATTTGTTCTCTTCCGATGCTCCCCGTGCTTCGATCTCGAACACCTTGCCGTTGCTCAACGTCACTTTGGCTTGCGGAAATACCGGGCTACCGATGTTGTAAGCGGGGAAACCGGGTGTTACAGGATAGAATCCCAAAGCGGAGAATACCACAAAAGCCGACATACCGCCACCATCTTCATCGCCCGGAACCCCCATCAGGTCGTTGCGGAACCAGGTTTTCAGCAGTTGGCGAATGCGCTTCTGTGTCATCCACGGCTGACCGGCATAGTTATATAAATAAGGTATATGCAGACTGGGTTCGTTGGCCATCGAGAACTGGCCGACGTTTCCGGTATGATCGGGCAACTGGGCATAGAAGGTGTACTTACCTTTACCGAGCGGTTCGCGGAATGTTTGGTTGAGGTTGGCTATAAACTTTTCGTTGCCTCCCATGAGATTGATAAGATCGGCCACGTTATGCGGTACGTCCCAACGGTAAACCCAACCGTTGTTCTCGCCGTAATACTCCCGTGCGCCAAGCCCCCCCGAATAACGATAATCAAACGGTTCAATCCATTTACCATCCTTGTCTTTCGGATGGAAGAAAGCTGTTTCAGTATTATATACATTCCGGTAGTTGAGACCACATTTCAAGTAGTGTGCGGCTTCTTCTTTGTGCCCTAGCGCATCGGCAATACGTGACAAACACCATTGGTCGTATGCCGTACCCAACGTTACAGCGATAGGTTGGCGACGTTCGAAACCATTCACATTCGCTACCGTTTCCTGTTCACCAGGACGAAGTGCGGGGATATAGCCATTCTTCTTGTAGAAGTCATCCAGCCAACCGGCAGGCGCTCCCGACCACGGTATCAGCGTCTTTTCTTCAATACCCTTGCGGCAAGCTTCGTACGCTTTTGCCAGGTCGAACTTCACTCCTTTGGCATGCGCATCGGCTACGGTAGCCACAGCATGGTTGGAGTTCATGCGACGGGAGTCTCCGGTAATCTCGGGAAAAGTGGGCATCCACATATTACCCATCTGCTCGGCCATGCGCAAATAAGAACCGATGATATCCTTTTCGGCTTCCTCATCAATGAGTATGCGAAGCGGATGTGCGGCACGATATGTATCCCAGATCCAGTCGTCGGTATAGAACGGTTCGCCTGCATCTTCGTGTACCTTACCATCGAAAGCACTGAAATAACGACCGTCCTCACTGATACACACCGGACGTTCGAATACGCGGTAGAGTGATGTGTAGAGTACTTGTTTATCTTTCTCCTCGCCTCCGCCAACAGCAATGTGAGATAATGCTTGGTTCCATATTTTCCGTCCCCGTTCGGCCAATGCCTGTACATCAAAATCGGGCAATTCACGTTGCATGTTCTTCTTGGCTTGTTCTTCGCTGATGAATGAGATACCGTAGCGCAACCTCACCTGCTGCGTACCGTCGGCAAAACGCAACACAGCGCAGGTATTCCGTCCTTCGCCTTCCTTGCGGGAAACATCCGCCTTACCATCAGCCAATATACCGTATGACTGTGGTTTTACATCCGGCTCCATGTAGAGATACACCCGGGTATTGTTGTCCAATTGTTGGTAACCACTGACAAAACCATCGCCCATGCGGATAGCTCCATTGCGGGAGTTCACCATCAAATAGACGGGTTTGTCCTTTCGCTCATACGTCAGTTCGTACAAAGCCGATTGATGTGAAGGAGCGTACGTTACGTGAATCTGCTCTTCGTCCAACTCTACTTCGTAATAATACGGTTTCAGCACTTCGTGATCATAGCTGTAGCCCACTACCGGACGCAACTTTTCGCCCTGATACGGGCTGAGATTGAAGGCCGAACTCCCCCGATGACTGGTAACTATCAGCGGAAGGCCGTTCAACTGGTCAGTGGTATAATCGCCACGCTCAGGGTAAACCCGAAGCATACTGTTGGGCAGATGAATGGTAGGAAATGTAGGTACCAACAGGTGGCTGATATTTCCCATGTACGGGTTTACATAATCTACCGGAGTTTTTGTTTTCGAGAGATTCCCCATCGTTTTCGGGCTACATCCTACTAAAAACAATCCTACTGATAAAGAAACGAATAACTGTAATGTTTTCATGATATTGATAATTTTAGAGCAAAATTAGGAACGACCTATTTATAATACGATTAATTGTAGATTAATTTCTTATAAATAATTACTTAACCCAACAACCGATACACACCACCGGCCAAGGCTCGTACTACTCCCTTCATTTCCAACTCAAACAAGAGAGCTGTCATCCGATGCACAGGAATATTGGCTTCGACAACCAATGTATTGATCTGGTTATCGCCTTTGGCAAGGATATCGGCCACCCGCTGTTCTTCGTCAGTTAAAGCCAGAAAAAGAATACGTTGCACGGGTTGCGGCTGGGACGGTTTAGCAGATTCTCCCCACCCCATCGTGCGGACAAAGTCTTCGGCAGAAAGCAATAAGGCAGCTTTATTGTCACGGATCAGTTGATTGCAGCCCAGGGAGAACTCATCATCCGTACGACCGGGGAAGGCGAAACAGTCGCGGTGATAACTCCCGGCTATTTCAGCAGTAATGAGTGAACCGCCTTTAGCAGCCGACTGCACCACAATGGTAGCATCGGCCATACCGGCTACGATACGGTTACGCGACACGAAGTTGTGCCGGTCGGGATTGGTTGCCGACGGGAATTCCGTGAGTAGTCCACCCCGATCGAGCATGTCGACGGCTGTTTTGCGATGCAGAGAAGGATAAATACGGTCGAGTCCGTGAGCCAACACGCCCACTGTCGGAAGTTTATGTTGCAAAGCTGCCCGGTGTGTATGGATATCGATGCCGTATGCCAGTCCGCTGACCACCAACACATCGGGACACAGCGTTTTCAAATCGCGCAGGAAGGTATCGCAGAGTTGTTGTCCATAGTCGGTAGCGTTGCGCGTTCCTACCATATTAATAACACGCAAGGCATTCAGGTCGGCATTCCCTTTGAAGAAGAGCACCACCGGGGCATCGTCGCACTCGCGTAGTCGGGATGGATAGCGTTCGTCGGAAAGTGTCAGGCAGTCGATGCGGTTCTTCTCGGCAAACAACAGTTCCTGTTCGGCCCGGGCAAAAGCCTCGCTGCTGTTGGCGAGTACTTCGACCAGCTTCGGATTGACTCCCGGCAAGCGGTCGGGAAGTTCATCGCGCAAACGGAACACATCAATGGCGCTTCCCATACCATCGATTAATTTCTTGGCGCCTACATGTCCGATACCGGGCAACAGGGTTAAGGATAGGCTGTAGATAGATTCTTCGTAATGATTCATGCAAGGTAAGGGGCAAATACGTTATCGAACAGTGTACTTTCGCTCAGTCGCCCATGGACGACACAGACCGTCTCAACAGTAGCTTTGACCACTATCTTAAGGTCGCTTTTACGGAAAATATCCTGATAGAACACGTATTTGATGCCTTCTTTCTTCATATAGAGCTTGCAGACGAATTCGTCACCGCTCTTCAACGGTGTTTTGAAAGCCATGTTGATGCGGGCTACTACCGGATCGACCCCTTGTTGGTGGAGTTCGGCAAAGCTCACACCCACCGAAGTGAGGAATTCATGACGGGTATGTTCCAGGTAGTGTTGGTAATTGGCATTATTGACAATGCCTTGCAGGTCGCACTCATAGTCGCGCACCTTGAAATCGAGTTCGTAAATATAGTTCATGATAGCAATGATTAGGAATCACCTTTCTTGAAATTTTTCAGTTCTTCGGTCGACACCAGTTTGAAGAGCTTGTCACTGGGGCGGATCTTATCGACTACCTTCATGGAGAAGCGTTCGCCTTTCTGTACCACGTCGACCGGTTTCAGATCGACACGGGCTTCTTCGAGGGTGGTAAATACAGCTCCGGTGGTCGGTCCGGTGATCAGTAGTTTATCGCCTACTTTCAGCGTAGCGGCTTCGACCAGAAACTCGGCCACACCGATGTTACCGAAATACCGGATGCCTTTCCCTACATATATTTTCCGTTCAGTGGCTTCGGAACCGTAGTTCTTGCTCCATTCACCCAGGCGCTGACCGAGATAGTATCCATCCCAGAACCCCCGGTTGAACACCGTTCGCAACCGCTCGTCCCAAACGGCAATCTTCTCGTCGGTAAACGTATCGTCCAGGCAGGCAGCAATCGCCTCCTTGTAACATTCCACCACCATACGGACGTATTCCGGTCCACGGGCACGTCCTTCGATCTTGAATACCCGTACTCCGGCATCGATCATCTTATTCATAAAATGGATGGTTTTCAGGTCTTTGGGGGACATGATGTATTGATTGTCCACTTCCAGTTCCACATCCGTCTCCTTGTCGCGCACGGTGTACGAACGGCGACATACCTGCATACATGCCCCCCGGTTGGCCGAGCTGTCCATCTCGTGCAACGACAGGTAACACTTACCCGACACCGCCATACAAAGCGCTCCGTGGCAGAACATCTCGATACGGATCTGTTCGCCGGCCGGTCCGCAGATATTCTCTTCCCGGATGCAACGGTAAATCTCCGCTACTTTATCCAAATCGAGCTCCCGTGCCAGCACTACCACATCGGCAAACTGGGCGTAGAAGCGTAAAGCTTCCACATTCGAAATATTGAGTTGAGTGGAGAGGTGAACCTCCTGCCCTATCTCACGGGCATAGCACATCACCGCCACATCGGCAGCAATCACAGCCGAGATGCCTGCCTCTTTCGCCGCCCGGATGATAGTACGCATCAGTTCCAGGTCGTTATCATAAATGATGGTATTGATGGTGAGGTAGCTCTTTATACCATGTTCATCGCACGTCCGGGCAATCTCACGCAGGTCGTCTATGGTGAACGCACTGGCCGAACGGGCCCGCATGTTCAGGTTCTCGATACCGAAGTAGATGGAGTCTGCTCCTGCCTGAATGGCGGCGGCGAGTGATTCGCGCGAGCCTACGGGAGCCATTATTTCGAAAGAAGAATGTTTCATTTACAATTTACTATTTACAATCTAATTGAATCAACTATAATACAACCGATGCTCCATGGCTGATCCCTGCTGCTTATCGCTCTTAAAACCGGAGGAAAAACAGGGATTAATCATCAAGAGATGCGCAAAGGTATAAATTAATCCGTATTTTTGCGGGAAATTTAAGGAGGGAATTGAAAGAGAACGGCGTACGCATCGTTCTATCTCCCAAGAGGCGGAGATCATACGCCTCAACGGTAAATGGTAAATAGTAAACTGTCAATGAAAATAGGTTCTATCGACTTGGGCAACCGCCCTGTATTTCTGGCTCCGATGGAGGATGTCACCGACCCGGCTTTCCGCCTGATGTGCAAACGTTTTGGCGCCGACATGGTGTACACTGAATTCGTATCGAGCGACGCATTGATTCGTCTGGTAAACAAAACCACGCAGAAACTGACCATCTGTGACGAGGAACGTCCCGTTGCCATCCAGATATACGGCCGCGAAACGGAAGCCATGGTAGGCGCCGCCCGCATCGTGGAAGAAGCCCGCCCGGATATTCTTGATATCAACTTCGGCTGTCCGGTGAAGAAAGTAGCCGGAAAAGGTGCCGGAGCAGGCATGTTGCAGAACATACCGAAGATGCTAGAAATCACCCGTGCCGTGGTGGATGCCGTGAAGATTCCCGTTACGGTAAAAACACGTCTGGGATGGGATGCCAACAGCAAAGTCATCGTCGATTTGGCCGAACAGTTACAAGATTGCGGCATTGCCGCACTGGCCATTCACGGTCGTACCCGGGCGCAAATGTACACCGGCGAAGCCGATTGGACATTGATTGGTGAAGTGAAGGATAACCCTCGGATGCACATTCCGATTATAGGTAATGGCGATATCACCACCGCCCGGGGCGCCGCCGAGTGCTTCGACCGCTACGGGGTGGATGCCATCATGATTGGCCGGGGCAGCATCGGCCGCCCATGGATCTTCCGTGAAGTAAATCATTATCTGGAGACGGGGAAAGAACTCCCTACCGAAGCTTTCAATTGGTATCTGGACGTGCTACGCGAGCAGGTACGCGACAGTATAACCCGCCTTGACGAACGCCGCGGCATTATTCATATTCGCCGCCACCTGGCTGCTACACCATTGTTTAAAGGCATTCCTAATTTCCGTGAAACACGTATTGCCATGCTTCGTACCGAGTCGGTCGAAGAGTTATTTCGTATTTTCGATGGGATTGTTCCGCCGGGAGAATAATCGCTTACTTAAACATCGGTACGGCAAACCAAAGCTTGAACATCTTCGTCACCAATACATAAAGTACGAAAGCAGAGATGAATCCGGCAATGGCATCGATCAGGTAATGCGCTTGGATATACACCGTAGCCCCGCAAAGCAATACATAGAACGGGAAGAGGAACAGGAAGAACTTCCGGCTTCCGCGCCAGGCCATAATCATCAAGATAGTAGAAATACCCACATGTGAACTGGGGAAAGCTGCCGTAGGACGCTCGCCCACCTGTTGCGAACCTTCTACCATGTTATAAAAGAAACCTTGATCAAATCCCGGTCCGGGCAGCAATTCTCTGTGATGATTGAAATAATCGCCAACGGCGGGAAAGACACCTTTAGCTACATTATCGAGCCCGATAGCGGGAAAGTAGTATTGCGGACCGGCCACCGGAACGAATATATAAATAAGGTAGTAAATAAAGAACGAGGTAACAAGGACAAACGAGAGCTTCTCGAATAAGTCGAACCGGAAGATAAAATAGAACATCGCCACCAGCAGAATCATCGGATAGTAAGAGAAATAACCGAGGTTAAACGCTTCACTCACCCACTTGTAGGGCAAGTCCTGACAAAACCAGATGGCAGGCTGCCCGCCAAACAGGAATTGTTCGGCCGAAGCGAAGATATGATCCAGGTTGGGAAAGAACCGATTGAACTCGTACGTATCCGGATACCAGTAAGAAAGCAAACTCATCTGAATGGCAATGCGCACAAAAGCCGAGAACTTACAGGGAGCCAGACGATACAGATACATCAGCAGGAATGTCATACCGGTGATCATGGCTCTGTCTATCAGCATGTGCCACGGGTGGTCCATCCGCTGAAAGAGGAACAGAATCATGATAGAGGTTAGTAAGGTATATATCAGTGTAACCTTTTCTACGGCAAACAACCCTTTGCGGGTCTCTACGCGTTTAAATAAATCTAAAGCCATCCTTCTTCTAAATACCAGGCAATGGTTTCCTTCACTCCCCTCTCCAACTCATAGTCGGGCGAATAGCCCAACTCCTTGATGGCAGGAGTGATGTCGCACTGCCAGTTTCTTTGTTTCATTATGTTATACTTGTCCGAATTCAGCGTGCTCGATTTTTTCGAAGCAGCTGCAATGGATTCGGCCAGCAAAGATATAACTTTCAGAACAATTAACGGACATTTAATATGAATAACAAAAGGACTACCCAATTCTTTTTGTATCAGATTGGAAAAAGCACGGCTGCTATACACGTTCCCATCACTCAGGAAATAGCCCCGGCGTACTACTTGCTTGTCGATTGCTTTGAAGATGGCCTGTACCACATCCTTTACATAAACAAAGGTGAGATCCTGCCGACGGAAGCCGGCAGAGAAATCCAGGTGATGCTGGATGGACTCTGCCATCATGAAATAATCCGACTCCCGTGGACCGTATACACCGGTCGGGCGGAAGATGACGTACGGAAAGCCGGGCAGACTCTGCAGATAGAGTTCGGCTTTCAGCTTGCTAAGTCCGTAAGCCGTATTCGGTTCGGGCGTATCCGTTTCTTCAATCGGGGTATAATCCTTCTCGCGAACCGCCCCGTATACGCTCAGCGAACTGACGTAGATAAACTGCTTGGGAACCATGTTCAGTTCCTTTAATGTATCAATAAAATAACGGGTCTGCAGATAATTGACGAAGTCGAATTCTTTCTTGTTAGCGCATTTGGTCACCCCTGCACAATGGACGATGTAATCGAATCGACTGTAAGTGCCCTTGTGCCCGGAAAGTTGCGCATGAAGTTCGTTCGGATGGGCGAAGTCGAGTTCCAGGAAGTGAATCTTCCGATCCTGCAAATATTTCTTACTACTTGATGAACGGATACCGGCCCATACTGAAAATCGACGTTTCAACGCTTCTTCCACGATGAAACTCCCTATAAATCCGCTTGCACCTGTCACTAAAATACTTGCCATAAGAACTCTTTTTTCGGTTTATTATCCGGTTATGCACGGCAGAGCTATAACCGTAAAAAGTTTTTCATTTCAAGGACTTTTTGTTTCCTTTTTTGTTGTTTATGTCATAAGACAAAGCAAAAGTAATGAAAATCTTGAATAATTCAGGTTTAATCGCTTACTTTGTAGCTAAACGAACCCAAAAACCATTCACTTTATGGCAAAGAAGAAAGAAAAGAGAGAAAAGAAAGCCGGCAAACGGATGAATAAAAAAGATTTGGCACACTTGCTGATGGATTTTTTCCAATCGCGTCAGGACGAGGTGCTCAGCATGAAATATATCTTTGCTGAACTACGGCTCACCACGCACCCGCAGAAGATGTTGTGCGTGGACATTTTACACGAAATGCTCGACGATGACTATATTTCCGAAATCGACAAAGGGCGATACCGCCTCAAAACCCACGGCAAGGAACTTACCGGTACCTTCCACCGCAAAAGCAACGGAAAGAACTCCTTCGTTCCCGAAGAAGGCGGCGAACCCATTTTCATAGCCGAACGCAACTCGGCACACGCCATGAACAAAGACAAGGTACGCATCACCGTATATGCCAAACGCAAGAACAAAGAGGCAGAAGGCGAAGTGATCGAGATTCTGGAACGGGCCAACGACACATTTGTAGGCACACTCGAAGTGAGCAAGTCCTACGCATTCCTGGTGACGGAGAACCGCACGCTGGCCAACGATATATTTATTCCGAAAGACAAGCTTAAAGGAGGAAAAACGGGCGACAAGGCCATCGTTAAGGTGGTGGAATGGCCCGACAAAGCCAAAAACCCTATTGGCCATGTCATCGATATTCTCGGTGTAGCGGGCGATAACACGACCGAGATGCATGCCATCCTGGCCGAGTTCGGATTGCCATACGTCTACCCCCAGGTAGTGGAGAAAGCTGCCGACAGGATTCCGGCAGAGATCACTGCCGAGGAAATCGCCCGCCGGGAGGATTTCCGGAAGGTAACGACTTTCACCATCGACCCCAAAGACGCCAAAGACTTTGACGACGCCCTTTCCATCCGCAAACTGAAAGACGGATTGTGGGAAGTGGGGGTACACATTGCCGATGTATCGCACTACGTCAAAGAGGGCGGAATCATCGATAAAGAGGCCGAAAAGCGCGCCACATCGGTATACCTGGTCGACCGTACCATACCGATGCTTCCCGAACGTTTGTGTAACTTCATCTGCTCACTCCGGCCGAACGAGGAGAAACTGGCCTATTCGGTCATCTTCGACATTACGGAGAAAGGCGAAGTGCGCCACTCACGTATCGTGCATACGGTGATCAATTCCGACCGCCGGTTTACTTACGAAGAGGCACAGCAGATCATCGAAACTAAAGAAGGTGATTACAAGGAAGAAGTATTGATGATGGATACCATTGCCAAAGCACTGCGTGACAAACGTTTTGCTGCCGGAGCCATTAACTTCGACCGCTACGAGGTGAAGTTCGAGATCGACGAGAAAGGCAA
The DNA here is from genome assembly GCA_031554635.1 of Bacteroides sp. Taxonomy (GTDB): domain Bacteria; phylum Bacteroidota; class Bacteroidia; order Bacteroidales; family Bacteroidaceae; genus Bacteroides. Next base: position 28,571 of record JAVBVD010000014.1, on the reverse strand, counting down.
ACCGATCAGTGTATATTTCAAGGAATCGAAGGATGCCAACAAGCTGGTGGAAGAGTTCATGTTACTCGCCAACCGCACCGTAGCCGAAGCCATCGGGAAGGTACCCAAAGGTAAGAAAGCCAAGGTACTCCCCTACCGTATCCACGACCTGCCCGATCCGGAGAAACTCGACAATCTGGCTCAGTTCATCGCCCGCTTCGGTTATCGCCTGCGTACCAGTGGCACGAAGACGGAGATATCGAAGTCCATCAATCATCTGCTGGACGATGTGCAGGGCAAGAAGGAACAGAACCTCATCGAAACGGTTTCGATCCGCTCCATGCAGAAAGCGCGCTATTCCACGCACAACATCGGTCACTACGGACTGGCATTCGAATATTAGACTCACTTCACCTCGCCCATCCGCCGTTTCCCGGATATGATGGTGCATCGCCTGGTAACGAAGTACCTAGAAGGCGGACGCAGCGTATCGGAAACGAAATACGAAGATTTGTGCGACCATAGTTCGAACATGGAACAGATTGCCGCCAATGCCGAACGGGCTTCGGTGAAGTACAAGCAAGTGGAGTTCATGTCCGAACGTCTCGGACAGACTTTCGACGGAGTAATTTCCGGCGTAACGGAATGGGGACTTTATGTAGAACTCAATGAAAACAAATGCGAGGGCATGGTGCCTATTCGCGACCTGGACGACGACTTCTACGAATTCGACGAGAAGAACTACTGTCTCCGCGGACGCCGTACCAAACGAGTATATAGTTTAGGCGATGCCATCACCATCAAGGTAGCCCGCGCCAATCTGGAAAAGAAACAGTTGGATTTCGCCTTGGTTTAGGCCCAAACATATTTTAACGAATGAAAAGCCGTTGTCTGGATACTGATTCCAGCAACGGCAATCTATACGCATGAAAACAATCACCATAGAAAACAAGCAGCAGGTAGAAGAAATCATCTCCCGCTGCGACATCTGTTTTGTCGGCATCACCGACCTGGAAGGAAACCCATACGTCATCCCGATGAACTTCGGTTACCGTGACGGAGTCATCTACCTCCACTCCGGACCTACGGGCAGCAGCATCGATATGCTGGCACGCAACAGCCGGGTATGCATCACGTTCAGCATCGATCACGAGTTGGTGTTCCAGCACCCCACAGTGGCATGCAGTTACCGGATGAAGGCAAAAAGCGTCATCTGCCGGGGAAATGTAGGTTATATAGAAGACATGGAAGAAAAGCGGGAAGTGCTGAACATCATCATGTCACACTACAGCAGCCGGGAATTTACATATTCCGACCCGGCTGTCCGTAATGTGAAGATTTGGGAGGTGCCCATCGATAGCGTTACTGCCAAAGAGTACGGTGCACCACACCATTGAGAAACAACTTCTCCAGATTCATTCAAGGTAAGGTTTAGGTAGTATCTTTTTCGCTTGTTACAGCGTATTTGGTTTTATAGCGGGTACTCCTCAAAGGCGTACAGCAACGTAGAAAGATAGCGCTCGCCGGTATCGGGTAGCAGAGTAACGATTGTCTTTCCGGCATTTTCCGGGCGTTGGGCCACTTGCAGAGCGGCATATACGGCTGCTCCCGAAGAAATACCCACCAGCAGACCTTCTTTGGTAGCCAGTTCACGACCGGTACGGATGGCATCGTCGTTCGTTACCTGGATCACTTCATCCACCACAGCGGGATTGTATGTCTTGGGGACAAACCCGGCACCAATTCCTTGTATCTTATGTGGTCCCGGCTTACCACCCGACAAAACAGGCGAATCGGTCGGCTCTACGGCAACGATCTTTACTTTGCCATTGTGATTCTTCAATGTCTGCCCTACTCCGCTGATGGTTCCTCCCGTGCCTACCCCGCCGACAAAGATATCTACTTTGCCATCGGTATCGCGCCAGATTTCCTGTCCGGTAGTGCGGGCATGCACATCGGGGTTTGCCGGATTCTCGAATTGATGCAGAATGATGGAGTTTGGTGTGACTGCCTGCAACTCACCTGCCTTGGCAATCGCTCCTTTCATACCCTCGGCACCCGGAGTGAGCACTAACTGTGCACCCAGCGCTTTCAGCAGGTTTCGCCGTTCCACGCTCATTGTATCGGGCATGGTCAGAATCAGTTTATATCCTTTGGAGGCCGAGACGAATGCCAGTCCTACACCGGTGTTACCACTCGTCGGCTCGATAACCGTATCTCCTTTTTTCAGTACCCCCCTGGCTTCGGCATCCTCAATCATGGCAAGGGCAATGCGGTCTTTCACGCTCCCTGCCGGGTTGAAATATTCCAACTTGACCACCAGTCGTGCTTTCAATCCTTTACTTTCATTATAGTTGGTCAACTCCAGCAACGGAGTATTTCCTACTAAATCGGTCAATTTTCTTGCAATTTTTCCCATAACTATTCGTTCGTTTGTTGTTATTGATTTGTTATGACAAAAGTACGGTTGTTTTGGTTCATGGGAAATACCACATTTGTGGTAAATTCATACAAAATCAAACCTTTTCCGTACAAAATGAATAGTCTCCCAACGATTTTTTTCCAACCTTTGCACCTTGTAATTCCGTCTCTCACTCAGGAGGGCATCTAATAACTTATAACATATCGTTTAGTAATGAAAAACATAAAAGGTCAGGTTTCTACTCTTATCCGGTATTCTTTGTTGCTCCTCTTTGCAGGAATAACGTCTTTCGCCCATGCCGATGAAATAGCCGTTATCAGAGAAAAATACATCCAAAGCGTACTTTACGTGAACCCATTTGAAGAACCACTGAAAAAACTGTTGCTCAAGAACCCGCGTGAAGCGGTATTGGGCGATCAGATGATTGTCGAGCTCATGGAACGATATCCCATGAAAGAAAGCCATATCGACAACCTGATCAATACCCTGCAAAGCGATGGTTCCTGGAAAGACCTCGACTTCAACAACCAGCACAACTCCGGTTGGCCGCCCAAAAACCACGCCTCACGCATATTGGACATGGCCAAGGTCTATGCCAATCCCGCACACGCTTTCTATAAATCCGAAAGGGTAGCCGCCGCCCTGCACAACGCATTAGGCTACTGGTTCAAGATAAAGCCGGTGGCTAACAACTGGTGGTACAATGAGATCGGTATACCTAAAATAATGGGTGCCGCCTTCGTATTGTTCGAAGACCAACTGACACCGGAAGAAAAAACAGAAGCCATCCGGTTGATGGACAAAGCGAAAATCGGCATGACGGCCCAAAACAAAGTGTGGCTGGCAGGAAATGTTCTGGTCAAAGGATTGTTGCTCAATGATTTTGAGCTTATCCGGAAAGCCCGCAACGCCATCAACGAAGAGATAAAACTGGCCTATACGAATAAGGAAGGCATCAAGGTGGACCACAGTTTCCACCAACACGGTCCTCAGCAACAATACGGCAACTACGGTGCAGCCTATCTGGCTACCATCAGTTTCTGGGCATATATCCTGGGCGACACCTCCCTCGCATTGGATCAGGACCGGTACAAAATCATGAGCGACCTGGCCAACGAAGGTTTCCGCCGGATACTCTGGAAGAATAACATGGATGTAAACTGTCTGGGACGTCAGTTCTATGTGAACGTTCAACGCCACAAAGCCGCCTCCATCCTCCTGTCGGTCAACGCACTGGCACAGGTAGACCGTACCAACCGGAGTGCATACCAGGCCATCGTCGATGAGAACACCGGGCAAAGCGCCGTAGGTGCACTGGGACAGTACCACTTCTGGAAGTCGGACATGACCGTTCACCGCCGTCCGCAATGGATGGCTTCCGTCAAGATGGCTTCGAACCGCAGCATCGGCACCGAAGGGGGAACCGAAAATGTCAAAGGATATTATGCAGCCGACGGAGCGACTTATACGTATGTAGACGGTAAGGAGTACGAAAACATCTTCCCGTGCTGGGACTGGCGAAAAGTGCCCGGAGTGACCTGCTACCAGTCGGACAAAGTATTGCCCGTACTGAAATGGTTGGAAAAGCAGAACATTGCCTCGTTCGTGGGCAATGTCAACGACGGCTCCATCGGCATAACAGCCATGGATATCTCACGCGACGGACTCAGCGGACGGAAAGCATGGGTTTTCACCCCCGATTATGTTCTTTGCCTGGGTGCAGCCATCGCTACCGACAGCAGTTACCAGGTGACTACTTCCGTGGAACAAGCCTTGCTGAAGGACGACCTGATGTACTTCAACCGGGGCAAATGGGAAAAGACAACCCAGGTGGAATTCACCGCACAGAACCCGCAACGTTTCTTCCACCGCAACACCGGGTACATCATTCTCGACGGCAAAGGGAAGGCATTCACGGAACAGCGGACTTATTCCTGGTACGAGATCATGACACTCTACCCCAAAGACATGCTACAGACAGAGGACGTGTTCTCTATCTACATAGACCACGGCATGCGCCCCAGTGGGCAGGCATCTTACCAGTATGTATTACTGCCCGCCACCAGCAAAAAGCAGGTACAGAACTTCGACACGCATTCTTTCAAAGTGATCAGCAACACCCGCACCAGCCAGGCCGTGCAACTCGATAAGAATACCTTCCTGCTTGCCTTGTACGAAGAAGGCGAAATCTCCCTTGCAAAAGGTATGCAATTCAGCAGCAGCAAGCCGGGGCTTTTCATTCTCAAAACGGATCAGACAGGCTGGGAAGTGTGGGCATGCGATCCTACCCAGAAAGAGGACTCGCTCACGATAACAGTCAATCAAACCCTGAAAGAAATCAAACTGCCTGACGGTGAATACAAAGGAACCATCGCCCGGGCTAACCACCATTAAAATCAATAACGCCATGATGAAAAAACTTATCGCTACGTATCTGATACCGCTGTGCGCCCTTTCCCTGTCCGCCCAGCAGAAACCGGCAGCAACCGCCGGCAAGCAGAAACTGGAAACAGTCGTAGAACAAGCCCTGCAACTTTCCGAGAAACAATGCCACCTGATGGCGCAGAAATACCTGTCGAAAGAGGGTGTCCTGCCACGCACCTACGAAAAAGGGAAAGACGTGACATCGAACTCCCGTTGGTGGTGCAGCGGATTCTTCCCCGGCTGCCTGTGGTATCTGTACGAGTACAACAAGAATCCTGAAACACTGAAATACGCCCAGGTGTATACCGACCGTGTGGAACGGGAGAAATACACCACCGATAACCACGATGTGGGCTTCATGCTCTATTGCAGCTTCGGCAACGGACTGCGGCTGACCGGCAACCCGAAGTACGAGGAAGTATTGCTCACGGGAGCCAAATCCCTCTCCACCCGTTACGATCCCCGGGTCGGCCTTATCCGGTCGTGGAATTCCAACCCGGCCAAATGGCAGTACGCCGTCATCATCGACAACATGATGAACCTGGAACTGATGCTGTGGGCCAGCAAGTATTCCAAGGATCCTTTCTTCAAGGAGATCGCCGTCTCCCATGCCGACAAAACGATGAAATACCACTTCCGCCCGGATTACAGTTCGTACCATGTAGTATCTTATGATACGATTTCGGCGGTTCCTCATACCCGGCAGACACACCAGGGATTCAGCGATGAATCGTCCTGGAGCCGCGGACAGTCGTGGGGTTTGTACGGCTTCACTTATATGTACCGGGAGACCGGAGACGCGCGTTACCTGGAACATGCCAAACGCATAGCCGATTTCCTGATCCGCCACCCCCGTATGCCGAAGGATTACATTCCTTACTGGGATTACGACGCGCCCAATATTCCGGATGCGCCGAGAGATGCCTCAGCTGCCACGCTGATGGCTTCCGCCCTGATCGAATTGTCCGGATTCGTAAAACCTTCCCTGGCCAAGAAATACATGGCAGTGGTAGAGAAACAAATACGTACCCTGGCTTCGTCCGAATACACCGCCAAGCTTGGCGAGAATGGTGACTTCATCCTCATGCACAGCGTGGGAGCCCTTCCTCTTAAGTCGGAGATCGATGTGCCACTGACGTATGCCGATTATTATTACCTGGAAGCATTGGTCCGGCTGAAACACAAGCTGGGCAAGAAATAACTCCTTCAGCGTTTGTCATCCCGGTCAGTGCGAAGATGCGAGAGCCATAAAAGTAGTGCATTTACAGTTCACGTTCTTTCGCTGATTCAGGATGGCATTCCTGATTCACCCTCTTAAGGTTTTATACCCTCCTGCATGAAACAACTATTAGTAGCTATCAGCCTGTTCCTGATTTCCTTGACAATGACTGCCCAGGAAGAAAAAAGATTCACCATCCTCCCCATTGGCGACTCCATCACGGAGGGTAGCGAAGGGAAATTCCAATCCTACCTCTTCCCCTTGTGGGAGAAATTATACACAGCAGGTTACGCCTTCGAATTCATCGGACCGCGCTCCACCCCGACACGTATCGGGACGTTGCCCCATTTTGCCCATGGCGGCAAGAATGCCGAATACCTGGAAGCACGCATCGACAGCATCTACCGCCGATATCCGGCCGATATCGTACTGCTTCACTCCGGACACAATCATTTCGATACGGAACATCCGGTAACGGGTATCATCGAGGCACACCGGTCCATCATCCGGAAGATACAAGCCATCAACCCGGAAGCGATCGTCTTCGATGCGGCCGTCATCACCAGCGGCAAACTGCCCAAATACTCGTATATCCCTGAGTTGAATAAGGAAATCCGCAAAATGGTCGGCGAAATGAAATCGAATCAAGTCCTATTCGTCGATCCCGGCAAAGGGTTCGACTGGCGGAAGCATACCATTGACGACCGCGTGCATCCTAATGCAAGCGGGGCTGAGCACATTGCCGACGCCTGGTTCCGGGCCATCGAAAAGCGCATCGGTCCTTCGGGACAGGCCTATCACCCGGAAATCGTTACTTACAAACAATCGGACAATTACCGGCTGGCATTGCATATCTTCCGACCGGAGAACCGTTCCACAAACAAAAAGCACCCCGTCATCCTCTTCTTCTTCGGTGGCGGATGGCGAAACGGCACTCCGCTACAGTTCTACCGCGAGTGTGCGTATTACGCATCTCAGGGAATGGTAGCCATAGCCGCCGACTACCGCATTTATTCCGTAAACAAAACCACCCCGTTCGAGAGCTTCGAAGATGCCCAAGCGGCCGTATGTTGGCTACGAGAACATGCAAAGACCTATTCTATCGACCCGGCCCGCGTTGCTGTAGCCGGAGCTTCCGCCGGCGGACAACTAGCTGCCGCTTTGGGCACCGTACCCACAAAAAACTCGGGAAAAGCCCTTACGGACTACCGTCCCAACCTCCTCGTCCTCTATTATCCGGTGGTAGACAACAGTTCCAGGGGATACGGTTCCGACGAAATGAAGAAACGCTTTCAGGAAATCTCCCCACTGCACAATATCTCACCAAGTACTCCACCCACTCTTTTCATACTGGGAACGAAAGACACTCATATTCCGGTAGAAACCGGCCAACGCTTCAAGGATGCCATGACGCAGGCGGGAGTCGACTGTGAGTTCCATCTGATGGAGGGCGCCGGACACCCCATCTTCGAATATCGCAAACCACTGACAGATCGTTTCTATGAAATACAACGTCTCACCGACGCTTTTCTGCGGAAATACGGCTACCTGAAATAGTGGATCGTTCTACATCCAGATTTATTCCCGCAGTAAGAATGACAGACCACCCAATTCTGTAATAAAGTTTAGATAAAACGCAAAAAATAAAGCCGTTAATTTGAAACCTTTCGCGAAAGGTTTCAAATTAACGGTTCCATGTTCTACAAATAATACCTATTTACTATACCTATTCCGTAGCAAACGCTACTTTATACGTTTTGACCATGCCCTTATAGTCGAACTTCACCTCCGCCGTTCCTGTTGTTGAAGCAGCTTGCGTAACTGCCACCTTTACATTCCGGTCGTTTGCAGATGCCGATACAGTCGGTTTACCGGTAGTATTAGCCGGGAGATTACAAGTTGCCTCATAAAGGTCCATACCGACAACACCGTTGGCATTGGTAGATCGAACCGGAGTTGCCGGCAATTCAATCGCTTTTCCATTGACCGAAAGACTTACCGTAGGAGCAATCGGGCGGACAATCTTCTTCTTATTCGAGCTGAATCCCAGTCCGATCAAATCAAAAGCAGCACCCGCCCCGGCACTTTCAGCCACCAGATAAATCGCATGCTTTTTGTCCAAACGGTCGACGATCGCAGATACATCTGCAGCGAACTGCGTAGTCACCTGTGCGGAATTGGCAGGAACGTTTATCTCACCAATCTTTTTACCTTTCCAGATATCGTTATCCCAGGGACCGTCCAGCCAAATCTGCACCTTGAAAGCACTTTTTGTTTTGGGCGTAAGGAACAGGTTGATCGCTGTTTTATTCCCCGGTTTGGTTCCGCTGAAAGCCTTCAATCCCTTTTGCTCCTTATCCAGTCCTCCGAAACCGAAATACTTGAATCCGATAATCTGTCCGTTCTCCACATTGGTTACCGACATGTGGTTATCCCATATATCCCACGAATCCTGCAAGGTACCGATATTAGAAAGATAGCATGCATATCCTGCGGAGTAATACTGATACGGATCGAGCCCGTAGATATGAAACCCTTCCGAAGTGACTTCGGCTCCGGTATATTCCCTTCCCTGACTATCTTTCGCGGTCCACATATTGTCTGCCGAATAAGGATCATACGCCCGGATGGTAACCTTCCCACCTTCTGCTACCGACTTTTCGTCCCATTCGACGGTGACCGGAGCCACTACCGCCTGACGCGCATTCCCGAATCCCCGGGGTGCCCGGTGATAGAAGGCATACCATTGGTCGTTGATCAGCTGGATGCTACCGTGCGTGTTGTGTCCCGAGTAACTCGTCTGCAAGGCAGAACCATCCCGGTTCGAAACCGGCGCACGCGAATCGACCAATACGCCGCCACTTTTCCACGGTCCCAACGGGGAGTCACCGTAGGCATAGCGCAACGCAGAGTTGGTACTGCTCAGCCCATAATCGGGACCAGAATATCCGCTGTACACCCATATATACTTATTTCCTATCTTACGTATAGAGGCTGCCTCGAAGAAGTTGAACCGACCCAGGTCTTCGCCCGGATAAACACTGGGATACGTCGTACCCTCCGGGTCTCTGATAACACCGTACCGGGCGCTGGCAGGTATGAAATAATTAATGATCTGAGTCCCGGGACGAAGCGAATACATGGTCTTTTGATCCAACTCAGCCGCTTGCGAGCGTTGGAATCCCCAGAACCCATATGCCCGGAATCCGATTTCATAGTCCGGGTCATTCGGATCGGTGATGTAGTCGATATATACAGCCGGGTCGAATCCCAGGATGCTTCCGGGCACAGTAGCCGTTCCATCGGCAGTCAGGTTGACAGGCGTAAAAGGACCATCCGGGCGACTTCCTTTCGCCACCATCGGTTCCCTGTTCCTGCCCCTGCTATGCGGATACAAGTAATATTCTTTGGTACCGTCTTTCCGTTTTACTTCCACCAGGTCGGGCGCATACATCACGTCCCACTGATCACTGACCGGATAGGTGAAAACAGGACCTTCATCCCGCCAGGCGGACAAATCCTCAGCAGGTGCCGACCAAATCCGGATGTCCGGTCCGCAATAACTCGTAAACCGCACATCGTGCGACCCGATAATATAGGCACGGAACTTCCCCGGACGATCGGGGTCTTCAAATACCCGCGGTTCCCCGTCCGGCAAATGCTCCCACAACGGCAGGTACGGATTACCCGCCCCCCGATGAACAAACCGGGTAGACGGCGAGGCTTTCTCCGGCTGACCGGTATTTCCTTCAGACTTTGTTGCCGGCAACAGGAGCAACACCGCAGCTGCTAAAACTACTTGCTGCTTTCTCCATGCAAATCGAACTTTCTTCATGCTATTATTTATTGGTTATTGTTTTTGCTTTTATCCGGAAAAACGGATGACGCAAATTTACCGCAATTAGAAAGGACATGCATGTTTTTCTGATACAAGTACATCACCGGATGTTACATGGGTTTCTTTAAATGTTTCATTTTTTGTTCCTTATGTTACATCCACCTGTTTTAGAGCCAATTCTACACAAAAACACGTTTCAAAGTGTCACCGCTATAGCTCCACCACATGATACGAGGTACCATGCCTCAATCTTTTAGACACCACTCCCAGCTTGCCAAGGATTCGTCCGAAGTGCACAATCTTGGTCGAAGACAGCTTGATGCCACTCCTCGACTGGATCTCTTCCAGAATCTCCACCGCCATCATCCACCGTCCCTTTTCTTTCTCCTCAGCTCCACGAAAATACTGTTGGAACAACTGCTCCACAGGTGTTTTCACTTCGAACTCCTGGTTGTACTCCATCATCAGCGCCTCCTCCTCGGGCGAGAAATAATACCGTTCTCCTCGCTGAATTTCATGTTGCGCCTGCGCGTACAACTGACCGTAGTTCGTTTTCGAAATGTCACGAATGCGGTCCGCGACGTTGATGCAGATAAACCGGCGGCTCCCCGACGGATCGGTAAGCAGGTCGCTGTGGTTGCTTGTGGCTATGAACGAAGCATACCGGCGCATCTCCTCCACCGCAGTCTGGTGAGGTTTGCGCAGATTCACCACCGGCTTTTGCAGAATGTGTTTCAGAAATCCCTGATGCGATACACTGATCTGGTCGAACTCGTCGATGTTGATCAGGGCAAACCGGGTGAGATACATTTCGGCATCCCTCCGGTGACTGAAGTCAATGCTATCCGTGTAATACGGACGCAGCTCGGTCGGCAACAAATTGCGACAAAAAATAGATTTTCCACACCCTTGGGCGCCTACCAGCAGAGGCGATACCGAATTGGCATATTGTTTCTGCCCACCCATCCAGTGCGCCACCATCGACAGGAACCAACGTCGGAAGAAGAGCGGCCAATGCTGGTTGGAACACGGCACACAGGTAGCCAGGTGATGAATTCGATCCTTCCCGTCCCACTCGGGAAGTGTGTACAAGTACTCGTTGATGGGCGAGTAGAGCGGCACCCTCGATGAGTTCACCCATCGCTTCACATCCCTGTCCCACAGGTTTAGCCCCTCGCTCATGGCATTCACGGCGATGGTATTCAGCACACGCTCCGTCACCGGCTGGAAGTCGTAACAGAAAGTCTTCCGCTCGCGGTACTCCACGGACCCCTTCATCCGGTTGTGACGGAATTCGTATCGCCGTTTCATAAATTCATCCGTCTTCACCGACATAACGAGCGGCGCCGGAATGCACGGATTGGCCCCGAAACGCTTTTCGGTGGTGTACACATTGTGTATGGTTTGGCTGATAAGCTGATCCTTGACCTCGTAAAGGCGATAACTGATGGACGATTGGCACACGGCCTCTTCCTCGGGGATGCCCGAGCGGAAACAGTTGCGTGCCAGCGCCGTGAGCAACGGTACCAACCCCTCGCCCCTGCCCCAATCCTTTACTGAGTCGAGCGCCTCGGATAACGATGTCTGAAACAGCAGGTCGATGATCTCGCTCCGTTCGAACCCCGGCAACATTCGACGAAGCGGATCTGGATCGGCTTGTACTTCTTCCTCATACGTTGTTTCCATGGGCATTTCCAACGGTTGCTCCATGCGTATGGGCGAAACGCCGGGGTTGAAATACACCTGCGGATCGTATGACAGACGGCAGCCCTTTTTCGGATCGGGCTGCTCCAGGTGTATGTCGCGCTTCGATTGCTGCAACTGTCCCTGGTAGAATGTCACCGCCCAACGATAGGCATGAGCATGGAAGATACGCACTTCCTCGTCCGTCTGCGGTAAGGAATCGTCCGGACGGCAGAAAGGAACAAGAATCTTGACGGATTTCTGGCTCGCCCCCACGAATACCAGCATTGTTTGTGGAATATTTGCTACTTTGTTTCGTATTTTATCCGCCTCTTTCCGGCCGGAAAGTCGATTGATGGTCAACAGAATAAGACCGTTATAGGCCCGCATCGATTGTCCGTCTTCTTCTTTGATAAGTTCTGCTGAAAAATAGATAATCGGAATCTTTTCTTTGTACAAATTAACGTCACGAAATGACGGATATTGTAAATTATTACGATAGTTTGTTACGGGCTGTTTGGAGGTTTCTTTCCGGATACTTTCCACTACTTTTTCAAGGCTGGTAATCCGAAGGGAATAATCCTCTTTACCCTTTCTAGAGATGGTTAAATTCATATATTTATGTTGAACTAGTTTACGATGGTAAAGGTAATTATATTCCATATCGCATACAAGTATTTTTTGAAAAAATCCGCCTATTTTGTATCATTTATTCTCATTTTTTCTTTGCGTTCTGCGGGATGTTTAGTATCTTTAATACCGCATTCAGGTGAGCCCTCCCGGTGGGCCAATGGTCACTACCGGGTGAACCCATGAGCCTTGCATGGTGGGCCGATAAGCCCCGCCGGGCGGGCTCACTAAAGCATACGAGGTTATCGGTTGAGCACCTGATGTAAATGAGAAAACCTTTTAGTATAAACAAGTAAAGACTTGACTATGTCAGCTTATTACGATTTCAAAAAGAATCCCCCACGGAAAGGGGAAGAGGGAGAAGCCCCGTTGCTTCATCCCTGTATTGTGTCGCGCGGTACGATATCTACCCGTGAGTTATTGTGCGAAATCGCCCGTGGTAGCAGTTTCACGATTGGTGATCTGGAAGGTGTCCTTGCTCAACTTGGCGAGGAGATTGCTTATCACCTCCGCGAGGGGTATCATGTGGAGTTGGGGCGCCTGGGTTTCTTTTCGGCCAGCCTGAAAGCCACCCGCACAGTGAAGGACCCGAAAGAGATCCGGGCTTCGAACATCCATTTCGACAATGTGAATTTTCGCACGTCGGCATGGTTTCGCAAGCAAGTTCGCGGCCGGGTAGAACGGGCGAAGTATTTCACCATCCGGGAATCCGACGAGTGGGATGAGACGGAACTGAAACGGCGGCTGGAACGACATCTCGATAAACATGGGTTTATTACCCGGAAAGTGTATTCAAGCCTAACCGGACGGTTGAAGAACCGGGCGTTAAAGGATCTGAAACTTTTTGTGGAACAGGGAGTTATCGAACGCCGAGGACATGGTAACCAGCTCTATTTCGTGCGGACGAGAGCAAAAGAGCCTACCGAATAGACCGGTGATAGATGATAGATGAGGTGATAGATGAATTGGGCAAAAACAGCATCTGTCACCTCTTTTATTATTTTGTTAATCAATCACTTGAATCGATTTTGGTGAAAGGTGACAGATGCGTTTGCGTTTTTCTGTATAGTTGAATCACATTAGTCAGTAAGGATATTGCGTTTCCTTTTAAACCAACCGCCCTTTGGTTTAGAACCTTCGGGGCGTTGGTTTAAAACCTTCGCTTTCACAGACAGATATAAGAGAATCAGAACGCTTACTATTATTGTCCTTTTCTGGTTTGAATAATGGAATCCAAATTTATTCCCTTGTTTTCCAAATATTCTGCAATGACAGTATCTTTGGGTATGTATATGCCCTCCCTATATAGTTCAGCTAGACTCTTCCTGGCTGCAATTACCGAAAAAGGATCATCTGATTTCAGCACGCTCTTCAAATACCTGATTGCTTTAGCCATTAATTGGCGTTTTTTAGGCAATTTGCAATCTTTCACGTATTCATAAAGATCTGCCTTGTACATATCTTTATGGTACGCATGCTTCACCATTATTTCTACATATTCAATCATCTCATCTTGCAAATGAGGATTGTCGGAATAATAGCCTGCCAGTTTGAAATAATAATCAGAATGAGGTGCCTCTTTTATTCTTTTCTTCCACCTTTTTACATTGGCTTCATTGGGAGGGTCACCCCAATATATGTCTGGACATGAAATGTTCAGGTTACTAAGATCCATTTCTTCTACCTCTTCCGGAATACTATCATTACGCTCTACTTCTTTCGCTTTATTACTGCAAGAAGAAAGAACTGCGATTAAAAATATGACTAAATAGATTCTCATACCAATCTTTTTAATGTTATTAAAATTAGAACATCACATAGATAGATTATATTGCTCATGCCACATAGCTACAAGCAGACGAATGAACGTCAAACTCTTCACTCAGAATGATCCCTTACTGAATTTTGTCCATACCAACAGATCATCTTTTCTCTATTCTCCTTTTCTGGTTTGGATAATGGAATCTAAATTCCCTCCGCCTTTATATAAATATTCTGCGATGACAGTGTCTTTGGGTAAATATATACCCTCTCTATATAGCTGAGACAATCTGCTTCTAGCCATAAGTGTCAAAATCCCCTCATTTTGTTTTGATAAATCATTCAAGTATTTAATTGCTCTCGCCATTAGTCGGTCCTTTTTGAGGGATGTACTTTGTTCAACATAATCGTAGAAAAACAATATAAAAGTACCATTCCGCTGCGTTTTCTTTATCATGATCTCCGAATATTTTATCATTTCATCTTGCAAATGAGGATTGTTGGCATAATAAGAAGCTAATCTATCGTAATAAAATTCATCAGCTTCCTCTACCACTTTTCGTTGCCATTCTTTTAGAGCGGCTTCATCTTTAGGAATACCCCAAATAACTTCAGGAGGAGCTTCTATTAAGTTAGCGTCCTTCTCTTTCTTTTGACCCTCTTCTTTCTTTACTTCTTCCAACAACGGAGGAGCGACATTGCTTTCTTCTTTCTTTACTTTGCTTGCACAAGAAAAAAGAACTGTGACTACAAATAAGACTAAACATATTTTCATACTAATTCTTTTTAATGCGTAAACTAAGGACGTCACATGGACAGACTCTATTGGCCTGCCACATAGCTACAAACAGACGAATAAATATTAAACTTTCCACTCGAATGATCCCTTACTGAATTTTGTCCATACTAACAGATCATCTTTCCTCTACTTCCCTTTTCTAGCTTGAATAATAGAATCTAAGTTACCGCCACCCTTATATAGATATTCTGCAATGACAGTATCTTTGGGTAGATATATACCCTCTCTATATAGCTGAGATAACCTGCCCCTAGCCATAAGTGTCAAAAGATCTTCATCTTCTTTTGATAAACCATTCAAGTATTTAATTGCTCTCGCCATTAGTTGCCCTTTCTTAGGAGATGTACTTTGCTCAACATAGTCGTAAAAAAACAACACAAAAGTACCATTCTGCTGCGTTTTCTTTATCATCACCTCCGAATATTTAATCATTTCATCTTGCAAATGAGGATTGTCGGCATAATAAGAAGCCAACTGATAATAATAATGTGAATCAGCTTCCTTTATTACTTTTTGTTGCCATCTTCTTAGTGTAGCTTCATCCACAGGATTGCCATTATTTACGTCTGGTGTGAATGAGTAGCTTATTACACTGGAATCTTTTTTTTCTTTACTTGCGTCTTTTAGTAAAGAAACATTTTCGCTACATTTTTCATTCTCTACTTTCTTTGCTTTGCTTACACAAGAAGAAATAACTGTGACTATAAATATGACTAAATATATTTTCATACTAGACTTTTTTGATCTTATCAAATTTAAAACATCACATAGATAGATTTTATTGGCCATGCCTCATATCTACAAACAGATGAATGAACGGTTTAACTTTCCACTCAAATGATATTTTGCTGGATCTTGTCTATATAAGCAGACAATCTTTCCTCTATTTCCCTTTTCTGACCTGAATAATGGAATCTAGATTTCCCCCGCCTTTATATAAATATTCTGCAATGACAGTGTCTTTGGGTAGGTATATACCCTCTCTATATAATTCAGACAGCTTACTTCTAGCCATAAGTGAGAAAAAGACTTCGTCTCTTTCTGATAAATCTTTTAATCTCTTAATTACTTTAATCATTAATTTTTCTTTCCTAGGAGTTTTGCTTTGCTTTACATATTTATAAAATTCTAATATATAAGTATCATTGGGGTTTTTTCTTCTCACCATTATTTCTGAATATTTAATCATTTCATCTTGTAAGTGAGGATTGTTGATATAATAAGAAGCTAACTGATCATAATAATATGCATCAGCCTCCTCTATCACTTTTTGTTGCCATCTTCTTAGTGTAGCTTCATCCACAGGATTGCCATTATTTATGTCAGGAGTGAATGAGTATCTTATTACACTGGAATCTTTTTTTTCTTTACTTGCGTCTTTTAGTAAAGAAACATTTTCGCTACATTTTTCATTCTCTACTTTCTTTGCATTGTTTGCACATGAAAAAGTAAGCGCTACCAGAAATGTTAATAAATATGTTCTCATACCATTTTATGTGTTATTAAACTTGAAATATTATGTGAGTTATCACTAATTCTACTAATTTGATCCCCATCTCCAGGGTTTATATTCCTCTTCATCATCTTCTTCATCATCATCTTCTTCCTCCTCTTCATCATCAAAATAGTTTTGAGTCGTTGGCATTTTATCACCAGGAATTGTCCTTATAATTTTCCCGTTTTTGTACACTATCCAAAGCCCCATATCTTTTTTATCGATTTTCGGATTATTTCCTGTTGTGCCATATACTCCAATATATACAAGTTTTCCCTTGTCATCTTGCAAGATAAATTTCTTGTTCGGAGCTATAATTATGTGATTCTTAAATTCTGGACTGGCAGATATTCTTTCAGCTAAGGAAGTACCATTATCTCCTTTCTCGGCTACATTACAGCTGTGTAAAACAATAGTAAGCTGATCATATTTACTTCTATTTTTCCAGGTCTCACTAGCCACAGATAGCAATCTATTTAATCCATCTCCATCATAAACACTAACCATATTTCTATTCATAAATCCTTCTAGGCGCATTTCAGCATTGTTTCCATGAGCAAAAATATGTATTGCCTTATCATCCGGATACATTACCGCATGGTATGCATTTGTGGTAGGGATAAAATGATATGGCAATTTTTCTTTCCCATCAGGATCCGTGTACAACATAGGATTATTGCTGCAATACACATACGGCGAGACTGAGTAATATTTTTCCGCTCTTGGATCTATCGTAGTGAACGGTGGTAAGTCTACAGTCTTAAATCTGGCTGAGAAATCATACCAATTAACTCCCCGATCCATATCCAACTCCTTACCACCAAACAAGTAAGGCTGCTTGTTCGGATTCAGACCATCGGCAAAGCTCATACCGAAAGGATAATAATGCTGAGTTTGTACCACCGTACCATCTGCCTTGGCTACTACCCGGTTATTACCCAGATGATCTTTCAGATAGAAGTAGTAAATGCCTCCTTCGATATAACCGCCATCCACCAATGTCCTTTTCAGGGAACCGTTCTCGTACACCTTATTCCTGACATACTCCGTCTTCTTTGAGTTGGAAGTTCCCCACTGAACTGAAACAGTTAACTTGTGCCCGTCAGCGGAATAGAGATAGGTATTGGTAGCTGCTCCCATAGAACCGGAAATTATTAGCTTACCTGGCAAATTTAACGAATTGTATTGAATATCACTGATCCCCTTATTCAAATCTTTCACCAGGTTGCCGTTTTTATCATAGAAATATTGGGTGGCCTGGGTGGTTCCTTTTCTAAAATCCATGGAGATGGATACAGAAAGCGTCGGGTCGGTTGCCGTATCGACCACCTTGATCAATTGGTTACCCTGATAAGATAAGGTCAGCTTATCTATATCACCGAAGCCGGTCGCATTGATATTACCCCGGCGATTCAGACTTAACATATTCCCTTGCTTGTCATAAGAATAAGAAGTGTTGTAGTTGGAATTACGGACACCGTTTTCCAAGTAGTCAGCCGCAGTCAGTCGAGAAAGGCCGTCATACATAAAGCCGTAGCCGCGTTCCTTATTCTCGCCTGCTACCCCCCAATCCATCGCAGATATGTTTCCACTAAAACTGGGAGTATTTGTTCCGCCGTTTCGCAAATTATTATAGTAAAGCGTCTGATGGAACAGTTCTCCTGTGATACTCTTCGTCCATGAACGTAGGTTGTAGGCATAATCGGTGCGCAGCTTGTTATCCCCGTTTTGCTTGTTGGCTTGCAAACGTCCAAGCTCATCGTACTGATTATCTACGAGGATTACAGGGGTCTGACTATTCGATTGATGAGTAGTCTTTAACAATCTGCCCATATTATCGTACGTATAACTGTACAACTCGGTTTGGTTTCCACCTGTAGAAGTTGTGTGAAGATGTTTCTTCTGTACAGGGTTTCCGGTGAAGTCGTAAGTCGTGTAGATTTTCTCAGTACCTCCTACATGATTATTTGCTTTACTCTGAATCATTCGTCCTCGTTGGTCGTAATACAGTACCGAATAAAGGTATTCCGAGTTAGTTGTCTGATTGTCCAAACAGGCGGTAAGGCTACCAGTCTGTACCCCTCTAGATCCTCCGTAATAACGTTCACCGTAATCGACTACCGCTTCGTAGCGGGTAGGGCTACTAGTGGACATCGTATCAGGAATAGCATTCAGTCCCAGGAACTCATATGTGTCATAATAATTGGCTACCAATACCGTCGGAGCGGTAAGTTCTATTCCAGAAACAGTGTATCCCTTTGTTACACTTGTAGTCTTCGACCAGATCGCTTTAATAACAGAAACACCCAATGGATTGGTTGCATAGTTAAATGAATTCTTGCAAGTACCTGTAATTACAATGCGTCCAAGAGCATCAGGGATACTGAACAACCACTCCCCGCGATCACGCCGATTGCCATCTTGGGAGAAGATCAACCGGTCGGCAGCATCATAGATATGGTATACCGATTCAGCTCCGGGAAGCTTTTTACGGATACACCGGTTGTATGAGTCGAATTGATACACATACGCATATTGTTGGATCGCAGTATGCGACTCAGGATATGTACCAGTGGCAACTAGTTGGTCGGCAGCCTGCGGAGGGAGTACATAGCGCTGATTACCGTAATCATCATATACATAATAGGTATCATGTACCTGGTCGCTGGCTATTTCCCTGCTAAGAATCAGACGTCCGGCTTTATCCTCAAACTCAAAACTCAGGTTATTGTCCTCGTCTGTGGTACAGAGCACATGGAGCGCCCCTGTGGAATATGCACCTGCGTTCTGTATTCCAGTACTGGTAATCCGATAGATGTAAGCCACAAGATACACGGATTTAACATTGAAAGTGATGGGTAGGTTCGCCTGTTGGGGACTCAGGTTAATCATACTTGTGGTCTTGACCGGATGGTTACCCAGATGCCAGTCCTCTCCCGGACCATACTTCGCCACGATCTCATTTTTCGGAGTACCGTCGTACACCGGACGGGTATACGGATACGGGTCATTACCATAAGGAGTGAATTGCTTGACAGCGTCCTGCACCAGTTGAGGATGAACGTAAATACCGCCCATACTTGCCTTCAACACAGGAAGCCACTGGTTGGACTCACGGTTCAGCCCGTCGTAGTCCTGTAGCGTATACAGGTCGCCTCCAAGTGGCGAGAAGCCGGGTTTGATGTTTTCCGTCGGGTTGCCGAAACGGTCGTAATACTGGATCTCGTGCCGCACCTGATTTTCACCCAACGAGAGTGCATCGCTGCTGGCAATCGTAGGGGTATAGGAAATGATATGGGGCTGTCCTTTCGTAGTGGAAAGGGCGGCGTACGAACGATGCCCTGTAATGTTGGTACGTATCACGCCATTCGTGCTGTTGCCTTCCGAAACCACATAATAGGTTCCTGCCGAAAGATTGTCGATCTTTATGTAGGCATTGCCGGTACTGGAGCATTGCTCCGGACCCGTGTAGTTATCATTCGAATATATCACCGTACCGGAGGAATTCAGTATACTCAGGTATGTATTGGTCAGCGTGGAACCACAGTGGCTGACGGTGATGTCCAAAGGACTGGACAGGACGAATTTATAGTATATGTCATTAGTAGGTTTACCGACGAACTGATTGGTGTAGCCGGCTGAGGTATCTCGAGTGTCGGAGTAGGTGAAGCCGTACTCGTACGTACCCGCATCGATGGCGGCAGCCTGGGTATCGCCATACAATGTCGCTTTGGCCTGGATGGAGGTGGTGATGTTACAACCACTGAACCTTTTCATTAAGACTTTCCTCATCCCGATATTTCATTTCTAAATGCTCAGTACTCTTTACAATGATCTTCTCAGGAATAAGTGCCTTTGATAATGTCGTATCATTTGGGTTATATCATAAGAAAATCGAATATACTCAGGAAAGCCAGACAGGGTCTTAAAAATGCGAGTGAATACTCATTGGCTTAATAATTTTCTTGCTTATTACATGAAAAGCAAGAGAATAGTATACATGCCATCACAGAATTATAAATTCTGTGATGGCATGTATTTTTATTAATATTATCTTTCATCTTCTCTTTTACTATTGATAAAACTACCTTGGGCTTGTCCAAATAGGATGTTTATCCTTGTGAGGTAATCCTTCTTTTACGTTTGTATCCCACTTTTATTTCTTGATTACTTTCGTCTTACAGTATTAAGAGGGTCACGGTTTGTACCAATTACCTTTTGACAATAGAAACCATTTTCTAATGTTACCATTCGTTTGAGAGCGAATAAACTCCTTCATTTTTATATTTTTCTACAAACCATTTTGGAATGTTTATGTTTCTAGAAAAAATGCCTGATTCTATTCCATCAAAACCTTCAAAAAGTGTATTACCATTTACTTTTATCTGCAACCATTGAAAAAACTCTATTATTATCTCTTCAGAAAGTCTGCTAAGAAATAAATTTTTCCCTTTTTCATCAAGATGAATCCACTTTGTTGTTTCTTCATTTGTATTTTTTATCATTTTCAATATAATATGGTCTTCCAAACCAGGGGCGTAAAAATACAAATCTACAGTTGATGGCATGATTTTCATTACATCAATAAAAAAAAGTTCATAATTATTCATTGTCTAAAAATTTATGTCCACGATTAGGTAATTTAATTGTCGGTGGCTGCAACTCAACATTTAGATGTCTTTGTGGACTTGTTCCATTTCCACCAAATTTCTTTTGTACTGCATGTGTTTCCACACGTACATTTAAGATTTGCTTCCCATCCTTTATTGTTAAGTTTAACTCCTGCATAAATTGAGGTTTCAAATTATTTACCTGTACAGTTGCACCATTAGCTTTGATATCATTAAGAGTATTTAAAGCTTTTTGCACATTAGGCGAAACTGATCCTATAGATGGAGTTGATCCTGTTGTTGTGGCCGCTCCTGTTGTCCCAGTACCTTTCAACGGCATCGCCATTAACGCTGCTCCTGCCGCTACATTTTCCCACGTCTCCGGGTTGGATAATACTGTCCCAAAATCAGACATTTTTTGTGAGATGGGAGCTTCTACTATATAATCTATACCACTTTTTACACCATCCACAGCATTATTGGCTCCACTACTCAAATAAGCACCAACTCCATTATCCCCTATATATTGCGCTTCGCTAACCAGCTGGTTTACAACGCCAATCGGGGTATTACAAATTGCCGCTCCTGTATTATATACAAAAGAATAAGCATTAGACAAAGCATTTCCTCCATAAGGTATTCTTTGGAAAGGCTGAATCAATGGATTACCAACAAACATCCCCGTCGGATCCACAAATCTCATCGGATTATTCGCACAATAGGCATAAGGTGAAATCGAATAATACTTCTCCGCCAACGGATCCATCGTAGTGAACGCCAATATGTCCACAGTCTTAAATCTGGCCGAGAAATCATACCAGTTCAATCCCCGATCAGTATCTAGTTCCTTATTTCCAAACTTGTAAGGTTGTGAGGAAGTTGTTATGCCATCTGCAAAACTCATCCCGAACGGATAATAATGGGTACTTTGCACTATTGTACCATCCCCCTTGGCTACCACACGGTTATTACCCAAATGATCCGTAAGGTAGAAGTGATAGATGCCTCCTTCGATATAACCTCCATTAACCAATATTCGCTTCAGAGAACCATTCTCATAGATTATATTACCCACGTAATCCGTATTCTTGGAACTCGAAGTTCCCCACTTCGCCGTCACATTCAGCTTACGTCCGTCAGCCGAATAAATATACGTGTTGGTACCTGAACCCTGACTACCAGATATTGACAACCTACCAGGCAAATTTAGCGAATTGTATTGTATATCGCCAATCCCTTTATTCAAATCTTTCACTAGGTTGCCATTTTTGTCGTAGAAATATTGGATAGCCTGGGTGCTACCTTTTCTAAAGTCCATGGAAATCGATGTGGAAAGATGCGGGGCGGCAGCTAATTCGCCCACCTTAAGCAGTTGGTTGCCCTGATAGGACATGGTCAGCTTGTCTATATCCCCAAAACCAGTTGCATTCGTATTCCCCCGACGGTTAAGGGTTAATATGTTCCCATGCTTGTCATAAGAATATGAGGTATTATAGTTAGAATTACGGACACCGTTTTCCAGATAGCTAGCTGCCGTGAGTCTGGAGAGACCATCGTACGTGAAGTCATACCCGCGTACCTTGTTCTCGCCCAACACACTCCAATCCATAGCAGAAATGTTTCCTGCGTAACTGGATGTGTTTGTCCCACCAGCCCGTTTGTCATTGTAATATAGTTTTTGGTTAAACAGCTCTCCTGTGATACTCTTTGTCCACGAGCGCAGGTTGTAGGCGTAGTCGGTACGCAGCTTGTTATCTCCGTTCCGCTTATTGGATTGCAAACGTCCCAGTTCGTCATATTGATTATCTACGAGGATTACAGGATTTTGACTATGCGATTGATGGGTAGTCTTTAACAATCTGCCCATATTGTCATAACCGTAATTATACAGTTCGGTTTGGTATATTCTTGTGGAATCTGTGTGTTGATGTTTCATTTGCACAGGATTTTCGGTAAATTCGTAAGTTGTGTAGACATTATCAATACCACCCATGTGATTATTTGATTTGGTTTGGATAACCCGTCCACGCTGGTCGTAGTATAACACCGAATAGAGATATGCTGAGTAAACCGTCTGGTTATTCAGGCAGGCGGTAAGGCTACCGGTCTGTAATCCTCTACATCTACCGTAATAACATTCCCCATTTTTACTAGTCTCACTGAAGTTCTACTGTCAACGATTCAGTAATAATACCAGTCCTATCTTCACTGATGAGGAATTGCTTACTGCATATATGTTTTATGAAACCTATCAGCGATACTTCAAGATCTAAGACAGACATATGCTAACACCAGTCAAAGCAATCAGAGGAGAGGAACCAGTTATAACACAAAGAGACAAAGCATACAGAGACTTGTATTCAACTGCCGTTTCTATGGTCAGACAACCAATAGAATCATTCTTCAACTGGTTGAATGAAAAAACAAACATTCAAAGAGCGATGAAGATCAGATCAACATCTGGACTTCTAGTACACACGATGGGAAAATTGCCATCGCATTTATTGAGCTAATTTTTCAAACAAGGAATCAGAAGTCAACTACTGATTCGCATTAAAAACAGATCCCGATAAAATCTTAACAAAATATCGGGATCATTAGAAGAGTCTGTTAACCCAATACACAAAGTGATATCAATCAATTATTTCGCTTGTGTCCCCGGCTTATCACTCCTCGCTTTTCCTGCCTTCTGCTTCAACTTGGGGAGGTTTCCCATACTAGAAGTATATTCATACCGCACAATCTTGACATGTTCTATTCCCTTTGATAAAAGTTCTGATAATTTATCTCTATAAGTAAGTCGTATGGTTGGTAAAACCTGAAGCATCTCAATAGAATAGTCATATACATCCTTAGTTTCTTTATATAAAATATTAGTACCTAAAAAAATGCTTGTTCCGAAATCCAAATGATAACTCTCTCCCGGTTGTAAAGCCAGCTTCTCAATCTCAAAGAATGTCACTAAATATAAAGGATGCTCTTTACTTACATAACCTTTTCCTTTAAAAGAAAATTCCAGAAAGAAAGTTGAGGTTGATGGATATAAATAGAAGACGCTGTCTGTTGTATTAATTATACTAAAATCTAAAGAAACTGCAGGTCCATTTAGATCCCCCATGCTATAGTACACTGGATCATCATAAAAAATCACTTTTGAAACCGTTGCAGTATCAATAATCAGAACTTGTGAGCGTATAGAAGTTCCTACCAAAATAAATAATGAAATAAATAAAATTCTCATATTTCTTTTTTATTATAAACATGACTTAAGCCCATTTGTTATTTAAATGGCTTTTGAATACTCGGAAGGACGAAAGGTTGCAATTTTAATTTTTCCGCATATCCAGCTATTCCTGCTTTAAATTCAGGTCTTGTTTTTGAATAACTCGGATGCGACATTTGAGCCTGTATCGCTCTCGCTTCACCCATTCTATCAGAAGGCGAACCTTTCAAATTGTATCCCATCACCTTCATATCACCAACATGTTTCTCCTCATGAGAAAAAGTATTTCTGATTTCATTTGAATGATCCGAAATTTTTGTTCTTTTAAAACCTGCTACATCCACATCAATACGAATAGGGTTGATGCCACCCAAACTCTGTGTTATCATTCCCGTGCTGTTTGCATCAAAAGTACCAGGAGTTGCGTTAGCCAAAGGTATACCCGTAGAATTGTAATGTTGGTATATTTCCAAAGAACCTTCAGTGCTTATCGTTGACTCAGAATGCAACTTTCCAATCGAAGTTCCGATTTCGGGGTCTATTGTCCCATCTCCATTACTATTATATTCCCATTGTGAATCATGCATAACCCTTACCTTATCGCTATATCGAGGATCATCAGTATCATAATATTGAGCATTATCAGTTCCCAAATATTTCCCATTTTGATTAAAATAATCATCCTCCAAATCTTCTAATCCTGTTGGATCCACCCGATTAATAGGATTATTTTTACAATAGGCATAAGGTGAAATCGAATAATACTTCTCCGCCAACGGATCCATCGTAGTGAACGCCAGTATGTCCACAGTCTTAAATCTGGCCGAGAAGTCATACCAGTTCAATCCCTGATCAGTATCTAATTCCTTATTTCCAAACTTGTAAGGCTGCGAGGAGGTTGTTATACCATCTGCGAAACTCATCCCGAAGGGATAATAATGCGTACTTTGCACTATTGTACCATCCGCCTTGGCTACTACACGGTTATTGCCCAAATGATCCGTAAGGTAGAAGTGATAGATGCCTCCTTCGACATAACCTCCATTAACCAATATCCGCTTCAGAGAACCGTTCTCATAGATTATATTACCCACGTAATCCGTATTCTTGGAACTCGAAGTACCCCACTTCGCCGTCATATTCAACTTACGTCCGTCAGCCGAATAAAGATACGTGTTGGTAGCAGATCCCTGACTACCCGATATTGACAGCCTGCCAGGCAAATTTAGCGAATTGTATTGTATATCGTTAATTCCTTTATTCAAATCTTTCACTAGGTTATGACCATTTTTGTTATAGAAATATTGGGTAGCTTGAGTGGTACCTTTCTGGGATCCATGGAGATGGATGCATAAAGCGGGTAAAACAGCAAGATTCTTACAAGTATAGACTTGAAGAGATTGCAAGTGCATTCATGAATCTATGTCACAGTTTTAAGTTCGATATATTCAAATCTTGTCATGCACCTAGAACATTACATAATCCGTTAGCGAAATTAAAGTATGTATGATTTTAATTCTGCTAACGGGTTATAATAGAATATCACTTCTGATTAATGGACGCTATATAACTAAAACAATGACGCCTTCAACCTAAAATTCTTCCTTTCTATTCTTTATCATCAAATCTTGTTATTTTAACGTGCAAAACATTTGAATAGCCATCAGATATTATTTCTGAGTCCAACTTAGACAATTCATTTCCTTCTGTAAGATGAATTGATTCATCACTATTTGGCATTAACAGATAATTTATATAATCCAAGAGTTCTGTTAATCCTTCTCTATCAGCGTATATATACACTTCTCCATGAAATTCTCCAACTGGATTATCTTTAACAAAATTCAGCATAAAATTATTTATTTTGATTAACTCTACCAATTTGGGAAACCAAATCTAAATTTCACCAACTTCCCTTTCTTAAAATAATAATCAGAGAGGTATATTGGCATATTATAATATTGAAGAAAGGAATTATTCCCTTCAATATTGTATTCTATAACATCATATCCATTTTCATATTTTTCCTTATATCCAGGTCCTTTGATTTCTATTAACGTTTTTCTTTCAATTCCCAATCTTATCTTATCATGAGAAAAAAAACATTCAAACTTAGTTGCATTAAAAGATTTTTTGTTCAAATATAAATATCCGATCTCAAACTCATTAAATGAATTCGAACTAGACCCATTGCATTGATACATAATCAAATACTGAGACGAATCTTTGTTTTTTAATTGAACACGAGATGGATTCTCATCTCTTATTATTTTACCAGATTGATCTCCAATACTTTTTATAATACTTTCCCTATTAAAAAGAAACAAAGTCTTATTAACAGATATATCTGGGACAAAAGCCTCTTTGTAACTATTTTGTTGCCCAAACAAATTAACACAAACTAATAAAGCTGTAAAAATAATAATCTTCTTCATTTTGTTTAATATTTAAAGATTTGTCAATTACCAGCTGCTCCTCTTTTTGATTTTTTCTTTCCATTCGGATCGCAATCTGAATAGTTTGGATTACCCTGTACGGATACATTCAAATTTACGTTACTTCCGTCTTTGAAGAATGATTTCATCATTGAACGGAATCCCTTCAAATTTTGAGCACTTTCAGTGAGTCCTACACAACCCGCAGTTCCAATAGCTTCAGTTCCATCAGGGTGTATTCTCAGTTCTGTTCTACAATTCTCTGTATTATCAGTTAGAAACACCTTAAATCCAACCCCATTTCTGACCATCCCTTTTTCAGAAGTATTTACAACATTAGAAGCCGTATAATCTCCATTAGGAATAGAGCCAACGCCTGAAGGTCCACTATCTGCAGAATAGCTAGCCAATGTTGTTACATTTCCATTAGCATCAGTGGCATTAATATTTAATGTACCAACAGACATCTTCTTATTCGTTTCACTCATGTTTCCGACATAAGACATGGAGAGAGTTACTTGGGTAAAAGATCCTATAACTGGGGTCAACTCACAATTGGCAGATCCAGCAGCACCATCCGCTACTTGAACATAACTCTCAAATCGCTCGTCACTCGTTAGTCTAGCTATTTCAACTCCTTTATCATCATAATAAACAACATCCTCACCATTTGGATCAATAAATTTCATCGGATTATTTAAACAATAAGAATATGGTGAAATCGAATAATACTTCTCCGCCAACGGATCTATCGTAGTGAATATCAGTATGTCTACAGCTTTATACCTAGCTGAGAAATCATACCAATTCAGCCCCCGGTCAGTATCCAGTTCCTTATTTCCAAACTTGTAAGGCTGTGAGGAGGTTGTTATACCATCTGCGAAACTCATCCCGAACGGATAATAATGGGTACTTTGCACTATTGTACCATCCCCCTTGGCTACTACACGGTTATTGCCCAAATGATCCGTAAGGTAGAAGTGATAGATGCCTCCTTCAATATAACCTCCATTAACCAATATTCGCTTCAGAGAACCATTCTCATAGATTATATTACCCACGTAATCCGTATTCTTGGAACTCGAGGTCCCCCACTTTGCCGTCACATTCAGCTTACGTCCGTCAGCCGAATAAAGATACGTGTTGGTAGCAGCTCCCTGACTACCGGATATTGACAGCCTACCAGGCAAATTTAGCGAATTGTATTGTATATCGCTAATTCCTTTATTCAAATCTTTCACAAGGTTGCCATTTTTGTCGTAGAAATATTGGATAGCCTGGGTGCTACCTTTTCTAAAGTCCATGGAAATCGATGTGGAAAGATTCGGGGCAGCAGCTAATTCATCCACCTTAAGCAATTGGTTGCCCTGATAGGACATGGTCAGCTTGTCTATATCCCCAAAACCGGTTGCATTCGTATTCCCCCGACGGTTAAGGGTTAATATGTTCCCATGTTTGTCGTAAGAATATGAAGTATTATAATTAGAATTGCGAACACCGTTTTCCAGATAGTTAGCTGCCGTGAGCCTGGAGAGACCATCGTACGTGAAGTCATACCCGCGTACCTTGTTCTCGCCCAACACACTCCAATCCATAGCAGAAATGTTTCCGGTGTAACTGGATGTGTTGGTCTCACCAGTCCGTTTGTCGTTGTAATATAACCTTTGGTTGAACAGTTCTCCTGTGATACTCTTTGTCCACGAGCGCAGGTTGTAGGCGTAGTCGGTACGCAGCTTGTTATCTCCGTTCCGTTTATTGGATTGCAAACGACCCAGTTCGTCATATTGATTATCTACGAGGATTACAGGGTTCTGGCTATTCGATTGATGGGTAGTATTTAGCAACCTGCCCATATTATCGTATGTATAACTGTACAACTCGGTTTGGTTTCCACCTGTGGACGTTGTATGCTGATGTTTCTTCTGTACAGGGTTTCCGGTAAAATCGTAAGCAGTGTATACCTTTTCAACACCACCCATGTGATTGTTCGATTTGGTTTGGATAACCCGTCCACGCTGGTCGTAGTATGACACAGAATAGAGGTAATCCGAGT